>CAVTXB010000013.1:0-202712 GCA_963738535.1 uncultured Actinomycetota bacterium | reverse complement strand
AACTAGGCGCGCCGACTGGATCTATTCGGACTAGCCGGGTCGATCGGTGGCCCGCCTGCCCTTGTGCTTGCCCGTCGCCGACCGAATCAGTTGCCGAACGGCCGCGGCGACCTCCTCCGCCACCGGGCGATTGTGCGGCACGCGTCGTGTCATAGCCCGCACGATGTTCGCCCACGGCTCCGGAAGGGTGTCGGGGATCTCGGGGTCCGACGTCAGCCGCGCCGTCATCGACTCCACAACCGTGCCGGGAAAGGCGATGCGATTGGTGAAGCACTGGAGAATGACGAGCCCCAGCGAATAGATGTCGGTCGCCGGAGTGAGCGTTTCGTTGTGCACCTGCTCAGGGCTCAGGTACGCGGCGGTGCCCGAGACGCGCGCCTCCGTCGGCAACGCGGATGTCTCGACCGCAAGACCGAAGTCGGTGAGCAGCGCGCGCTCGCGGGACGACTCGGTGCCGTAGTTGGCGATCATGATGTTGGAGGGCGTCACATCGCGGTGGATCAGTCCGTTTCGGTGAACGTACTCGAGGGTCTCGGCGACATCGAACGCGATCTCGCCGATCTGCCGAGCGCGAAGAGTGCGCTCCCGAAGAGTTCGTTCGAGCGTGTGGCCGTTGACCAGTTCCATCACGAGGAAGGGGCGCAGGTCATCCGGTTCGGAGTCATCGATCCCGGCGTCGACGATCGACACCATGCCGTGATGGTTGAGCCGCGCCAGTGCCCGCAGCTCGGAATCGTAGAGTTCGGTGTCGATGTCGGTGCCGCTGTTCATGAGCTTGACGGCGACGCTCCGGCCGAGCCGTTCATCCCTGGCGAGGTAGACGACGGCGAGTCCGCCGCGCGCGAGCACCTTCGTCGGTCGGTAGCGGCTCAGCAGTAGAGGCGCATCTAAGTCGGGACTATCTTGGGGCACGCGGCATCTCCTTGCCGCCAGTCTACGAAGGGCACGGCGAAGCGCACGGTTAGGTGACTCCCGCCGCGAAGTCAAGAGGTGTCGCCGACGCCGCAAACCGCGAAGCCTAGAGAGATGTCGCAACCGAGCCGGAGCACCAGGTGACACCCCTCGAGTACCTCGGAATCCCGGTTGCGATGCTCGGTGCGTTCCTGTTGTCGTTCGGCTCGGCCGTGCAACAGACGGGCGTGTCAGCACAGGCCGCGCGTGGCGACGGCAAAGGCGGCCTCGCGATCGCCCAGATGCTGAGCCTCGCCCGCAACCGCGACTGGCTGGGCGGTACCGTGATGGTGATCCTCGCCATCGTCTGCCAGCTGACGGCCCTCGGGCTGTCTCCGATCGCGGTCGTGCAACCGATCGGGATTCTCGCGCTGGTCGTGACGGCGATGATCAGTGCCCGAAAGCCCCACAACGCCCCGACCGCTGCTGCCGTCCGAGCCATCGGCACCTGCGTGATCGCCGTCGTGATCTTCGTCACGGTCGCAGCGCTGACGACCCACATCGCCCCGATCTCCAACCAGGAGGTGATCGTCGTGCTGATCATCGCCGGCACCGTGGTGGTGGTGCTGGGAGGGTTGTTCCTCGCACTCCGACGCCGGCTCACCCGCACCTTCTATGTGATCGCGTCCGGTGTGCTGTTCGGATTTGTGGCCACCTTCGCCAAAGTGATCCTCGGCCGGGTCGAGACCGTCGTCGCTGCGCACCAATCGCCGTTCGCCGTGGGCGGCCTTACATACGTGTGCCTGCTCGGAGTGATCGTCGCGGGCAGCCTGGGCCAGTACCTGCAACAGTCGGCGTTCACCTTCGGGTCACCGGAAGCCGTGGTTGCAGGCCTCACGGTCATCGACCCGATCGTCGGCGCGACGATCGGTCTCGTCGTTCTCGGCGAGGCCACCGGGGCGCCGCTCTGGTCGTTCGTCGTCTTCGCGGCGACCGGGCTGCTGTCGGTGTGGGGGGTCATCCAGCTGTCACGCACGCGCCCCGGTGCGGAGAAGACCCGCTGAACACTCGGTGGCAAGCGAGTCACTCGCACCCCCGAAACCGGCTTACACAGACGTTACGGAGCCCTCCCTAATCTCTGGACATGACAAAGACCGTTCCCACGATGGTGCTGATCTCGTGCATGGTTGCGTTGACCGGAGTGCTCGCCGGATGTTCGGCCGGCGCTCTGCCGGGCAGTGCGGCCCAGGCGGGATCCAAACCCACAGTCAGTTCGAAGTCCGCAGCACAGACTCTCCGCGCGGTTCCGACGGAATGCCCGAAGACCGCACAGGTGGAGTCCGAGGTCGGGTTTGCCCTCAAAGACCCGACGTTCACCCGCAACAGCGCGACGCTCAATTGCAAATACGGCACCGACAGCACCGACGACATGGTGCACATCAACTTCATCAAAGCGGCGAAGGATGAGACGGGCGGCGACATTCAGGCCTATCTGGCGAGCACGGCCGCCGGCGGCGACGTCACGATGACTCAGGTGAACGGACTCGGACAGGCGGCTTACGCTCTGTCCGCGCCGAAGGACAACGGCGCGGCCATTCAACTTCTCAACAACGGGATCCAGGTGACCATCATTCTCTTCACGGGAAATCTGGGAAGCGTCGAGCGCGTCGCGCAAGGATGCCTCGCCGAAAAGTAGGCCCGGGTTAAAGCACTGACGGGCCCACAGTGCGCAGTCCTCATCCTCACCGAGGAGACAACCGTCACGATCATCGACCCCAACCGCAACTACTGGGCCAACAAAACCAAAGAGCCCGGCCGATGGCCAGGCTCCTTGTGAACTATCTCGCGACTCATCTGAGACACATGTCTCGACTCATCACAATGTGGCAAGTGAGGGATTCGAACCCCCGAAGTTGAAAACGTCTGATTTACAGTCAGATCCCTTTGGCCGCTTGGGTAACTTGCCGTGGCGCTCCGACCAGGTGTAATCACTTGTCCGGAGTCGCTGAATAAGGATACTAGGCCCGCGAGGGCTCCGCGTTCACGATCAGCCGAATACGCTCACCACGCCAGGGGGCGTTGACGCGTAGACGAGTTCGACCCGGGCGGTAGCGCTCGTGAACAGCTGCTCAGTTCCTGGCGTCACCGTGCCGCTCGTAATCGGGCCGGCAGTGAAGCCGCTCGCCACCAGCCGCTCGGAGAAAGTATCCAGGTACGACCGCGGCATTCCGAGGAAGAACTCCTGAACCTCAGATCTCGTCGGCGACGAGAGCACGAAGGCACAGGTCGGAACGTCGCCCCGGGTCAGGGTCGGATCACCATACGGGCCCGAAACAGTGGTGGGGTCCCGCAGTGTCAGCGTTTCGCCCGCTGGCACCGCAGCGCGGATGTCGGCTTGCATAGCCGAGCTGCACTGCCTGGGAGACACCCAGCCGGCCGCCGACTCCGGCGAACCCAGAGTGAGAGCCGCCACGCCGATCTGCTGCGCCTGCGCGATCAGTTCAGGTGACCCGGACAAATCGGATGAAGCAGAACACCCGCACAGCGCTATCGCGGCCACCACCACGACTCCGGCAGCGAACGCCCGCCTGCCCCCGCGCCGCGCGGGGCGCAGCGCTAAGCGATGCCGGGACCGAGCGGCCTCCGCGTTCTCGATCATCCCGCGACCAGGAGGGCGGAGACGCCGCCGACAGAGACCTTCGCTACCTCGATTCGGGCCGTGCTGCTCGCGTAAATCTGCTGCGTACCAAAGGTGATCGCAGTGGGTGCGCCCGGAACGAATCCCGCCTCCTGCAACCGGTTCGTGATTGCATCCTGGTCAGTCGCCGACATGTCGAGGAAATACAGCTCATCGATCGATGTGCCGCTCCCGGTGATCGAGAAGGCGCACGACGGTACAAAGCCCGCCGAAACCTCCGGGTCGGACAGGACGCCGTCGACTGTTGCAGGGTCCAGCGTGGTCAGTGTGGCGGTGGCGGGCAATCCCGACTTGAGCCCCTGTATCAGCGAGGCGGGACATCCGGCCAACGTGGGCGAGGCCGTCGCGGCACCGGTCGATGGCGATTTGCTGCCGAGTGCCTGTCTGCCGATAGCCACAGCTGCGGCATCCGACACGCTCGCCGAGCCGGTCAGTGACACCGACGATGTGCAGCCTGTCAGGGCCACAGCGAGGACTGCCGCGCTCGCGGTCAGACCAACGAAACGACGACTCCCCATCCGCTCCCCCACGATCCCACGGTAGGTAACGCGATAAATGCTCGCTAGCCCCCGAACGGGTCGACGGGTTCCGCCGTCACCCCCGGCAACACCATTAAAAGTGGAGTCATGGCAGATTCCACGTTCGACATCGTCAGCAAGGTCGACAAGATGGAGGCGGACAACGCCGTCAACCAGGCCCAGAAAGAGATCGCCACCCGATACGACTTCAAGAACGTCGGCGCATCGGTCGAATGGAGCGGCGAGAAGCTGCTGCTGAAGGCGAGCGCCGAGGAACGCGTGAAAGCCGTACTCGAAGTCGTCGAGCAGAAGTTCATCAAGCGCGGCATCTCGCTGCGCAGCCTCGACGCCGGCGACGCCGTACCCGAGCGGCAAGGAATACCGCATCGAGATCGGCCTCAAGAACGGCATCTCCTCGCGAGGACGCCAAGAAGGTCGTCCAAGATCATCCGCGACGAGGGACCGAAGAGCGTGAAGTCGCAGATCCAGGGCGACGAGCTGCGCGTTCAGTCCAAGAGCCGCGACGACCTTCAGGCGACGATGGCGCTGCTCAAGGGCAAAGATCTCGACGTCGACCTGCAGTTCGTCAACTTCCGATAGACGCGCGGTCGACGCGATGTTCGACTGGTCGGCGCTCGCCGCTGGCGATCGGCGTACTCGCCGTCGTCGTCGACTTCATCGTGCGCGTCTTCTCGGTCATCCTGATTCCGCGCAACCGGCGTCCGCAGACAGCGACCGCCTGGCTGCTCGCCATCTTCTTCCTGCCCTACATCGGCATCATCCTGTTCTGGCTGATCGGCAGCCGCTACCTGCCGAAGAAGCGCCGCGAGAAGCAGCACGAGATCAACCGCTACATCCTCGAGACCACCGCAGGCATGGACCTGGTGCGCACGGACACGACCTGGCCGACCTGGCTCGACCCGGTCGTCGCGCTCAACCGCAACCTCGGGGCGATGCCCATCGTCGGCGGAAACAGTGCCACCCTGCACGACGACTACGACGAGTCGCTCATCGCGATGACCAGCGCGCTGCGAACCGCGAAGCGCTACATCCACGCCGAGTTCTACATCCTCAACCTCGACAAGACGACCCGGCCGTTCTTCGATGAACTCGCGGCCGCGGTCAAACGCGGCGTGACCGTGCGGGTGCTGCTCGACCACATCGCCTGCCTGCGATCGAAGAACTACCACGAGACCGCTTCGACGGCTCACCGAGATGGGCGCCGACTGGCACCTGATGCTGCCCGTGCAGCCGCTTCAAGGGCAAGTTCCAGCGACCCGACCTGCGCAACCACCGCAAGATCCTGATCATCGACGGCGAGGTCGGGTACACCGGCTCGCAGAACGTCATCGACTCCAGCTACGACAAGCGCGGCAACATCCGAAGCGCGGGCTGCGCTGGAAAGACCTCATGGTGCGGTTCGAGGGACCGATCGTCGCCGGAATCAACGCGCTGTTCGTGACCGACTGGTACAGCGAGACCGATGAGCTGCTCGTGCGGGAGGTCGAGCACGATGCACGATCGACCACGGCAGCGAACTGCTGGATGCCCAGGTCGTGCCGAGCGGGCCCGGATTCGACGGCGAGAACAACCTTCGGCTCTTCAACTCGCTGATCTACGCGGCGCAGCAACGGGTCATCATCACGAGCCCGTACTTCGTGCCCGACGAGTCGATGCTCTACGCGATCACGACCGCGGCGCAGAGCGGCATCGACGTGCAGCTGTTCGTCAGCGAGATCGGCGACCAGGCCGTCACCTATCACGCGCAGCGCAGCTACTACGAGGAGCTGCTGCGGGCGGGCGTGCGCATCTGGCTCTACCGGGCACCGACCATCCTGCACGCGAAGCACATGACGATCGACGACCAGGTCGCCGTCATCGGGTCGAGCAACATGGACATGCGCTCGTTCAGCCTCGACCTCGAGATCTCGGTGATGATCAAGGGCAGCAAGTTCGTGCAGTCGCTGCGGCGCGTCGAGGACAGCTACCGGGCGCGCTCCCGCGAACTCACGCTGGACGAGTGGATGCGGCGCCCTGCGCAGCAAGGTCCTCGACAACATCGCGCGCCTCACCGCCGCCGTCCAGTAGCCGCCTCACCGCCGCCGTTGTCCAGCGCCTGCCGAAGGCCGCGCTGTAACAAACGGCGGTCGCTAGGCGGGACGAGCCAGCTTCGACGGCCACCAGATCGCGCGACCGATGTCGTACGACAGGGCGGGCACGAGCAGCGACCGCACGATGATCGTGTCGAGCAGCACGCCGAAGCCGACGATGAACGCGATCTGGCTGAGGAACAGCACCGGGATGACCCCGAGCGCCGCGAAGGTGGCCGCGAGCACGATGCCGGCCGAAGTGATGACGCCGCCCGTGATCACGAGACCCCGGATGACACCGTCGTGGGTGCCGTGCAGCGCCGGACTCCTCGCGCACCCGCGTCATCAGGAAGATGTTGTAGTCCACTCCGAGCGCGACCAGGAAGATGAAGCCGTACAGCGGCACCGCCGGGTCGGCCCCGACGAACCTGAAGACGTGGTTGAAGACCAGCGCGGAGATGCCGATCGTCGCCGAGAACGACAGCACCACGCTGCCGATGAGCAGCAGCGGCGCGACAATCGAGCGCAGCAGCAGCATCAGCACGATCAGGATGACCAGCAGCACCACCGGGATGATCAGGTCGCGGTCGTGCACGGCGGCCGCGTTGGTGTCGATCGCGGTGGCGGTCGTGCCGCCGACGATCGCGTGGCCGGATTGCTCGCGACGTTGCGTTCGCAGCTTCTCGACGACCTTCTGCGCGGCGACCGAATCCGGATCCTTCGAGAGCGTCGCCTGCAGCAGCACCTTGCCCTCGTAGACGGTCGGCGCCCCGGCGGGCACCCCGGGGATGAGCGGCTGGATGCCCGCCTTCGTCACCGTGTAGCTGCCCGAGGGCGAGGCCGACGAGAGCACGGTCACCGACGAGACGCCCGAGGTGTCGAGTGCCTTGTTCGCGACATCCTGCAGCGAACCCTGGTCGGCGACGATCACGGCGGGGCTGCCCGAGCCCTGCGGGAAGTGCTTGCCGAGCGCGGTCTGCCCGTCGCGTGCCTGCGAGTAGCCCTCGACGACCGCGCTCTGCGGCGTGCCGCTCGCCTTGAGCTGCAGCAGGCCGGCGGATGCCGCGAGCAGCACCACCGCGCACACCACCCAGACCCAGCGCGGGTGACGCGAGACGCCGCGGCCGAGTCGCGGCCACAGTCCCTTCACGGTCGCGCCGCCGACCTGCGGATGCGCGCGACCCGAACTTCGGCCGAAGCGGCCAGAACGCGGCGCGACCGAAGGCGAGCAGCAGCGCGGGCAGCATCGTCAGCGCCGCGAGCAGAGCGAACGCGATACCGATCGCCCCGACCGGGCCCAGTGCCTTGTTCGAGTTGAGGTCGCTCAGCAGCAGGCAGAGCAGTCCGAGGATGACGGTGCCCGCCGACGCGAGGATGGGCGCGAACGCGCCCCTGAACGCGGCGAGTGTCGCATCCCAGCGCTTCTCGTTGTCGCGCAGCGCCTCCCGATAACGGGAGACGTAGAGCAGCGAGTAGTCGGTCGCGGCGCCGATGACGAGGATGAACAGGATGCCCTGCACCTGCCCGTTGAGCGCGACGGCTCCGCCCTTGGCCAGGTGCCAGATCACGAAGATGGCCGCGCAGAGCGCGAAGATCGACGTCAGCAGCACCAGGATCGGCAGCAGCGGCGAGCGGTAGACGATGATCAGGATCACGAACACCGCGAGCACGGCGACGAGCAGCAGCACCCCGTCGATGCCGGCGAACGCGCCACCCAGGTCGGCGATCTGCCCGGCCGGCCCGGTGACGTACCCGGTCAGGCCCGACGGCGAGTTCCTTCGCGATGACCGTCGCGCAGGTTGGCGACCGTACGCGCTGAGGATCGGTGTTGTCTTTGACCGGCACCACGATCTCGATGGCCTTGCCGTCTTTCGAGACGATGGCGGGCGAGACCCCGCTCGCGATTCCCGTCGCGGTCTTGATCGCCGCGATGCGCTCGGTGATGAACGTGCGGTCGGATGCGGTGAGCCCGCCGTTCCGCACGTAGAGCACGACGGCCGGGAAGCACCTTCTTGGCCGCGAACGTGACCTCGAGGTTCTGCACCTTCGTCGCATCCGAGCTGGCGGGCAGGTAGCTGGTCGCGTCGTTGCTCGAGACCTGGCTGATCTTGCCGAAGTAGGGTCCGCCGATCCCGCCGATCGAGAGCCAGAGCAGGATCAGGATGGCGGGAAGCACCACCCGCAGCCATCGCGGCACGCGACTCACCCGGGGTGCGGGGGCATTCGATGGGCTGGCCAGTTCGCTCCTTAGGTAGCGCCGAAAATTAGTCAGCTAGCTGACTAATCATCTCACGCGGACTGCTTCCGAATCTCCTCGAGGGTCTCGTCGATGGCGTCCTGCGCCCACCGGCGCTGCTCGCTCGGTGCCGTATTCGCGCGCCGCATCCGCGGCGAGCTCGAACTCGGCGAGCGCCCCGGCGAGGTCGCCCGTCATCGAACAGCGACCATCCCGCGGTTGTTGTGCAGGCTGACGCGCCCATCGCCTGGTGCGCGGGTCGGTGGTCTCATCGACCGTCTCGAGTGCCCGCGCGGTCCAGTGCGCGGCCCGCTCCGGGTCGGCGATCGCGAGCATGTGGGCGGCATCGACCGCCAGAAAGTCGACGCCGACCGCGGATGCCGCGGCCAGCGCCTGCCTCGAACAGCGGAACCGCGTCATCCGCGTGACCGCCCGAATTTCGCAGGCGACCACGCTCGAGCAGAACGCGGGCCAGCACGACGCCCTCGCCGTCGTCGATCGAATCGAGCAGCTCGTCGGCCTCGGCGTATCGCTCCTGGAGGCCGAGCGACCGCGCGAGCTGGGTCTGCAGCTCCGCCTGCGACGAACGCGATCCGGTCGGCTGCCGCCGCGATCTCATCGCGAAAGCGCAGCTCCGAGCCGGCGGCTTCGTCGAAGTCCCAGAGCTCGTCGAGTCGGGCCTGGCGCGATTGCATCCGTCACTACGACCAATCTCTGCCACGACCGCACCGCCGATCGCCCTGATGGGCGAACAACCCCCGATACGCTACTGCGGCGCTCGGCTGATTGGATGCGCGCACCATCTCGTCGCGCGGACACGACCTTGATGCGGGCGCGACCCTGCGGGCTCACCCAGCGACTGCTCGAACGCGTCGAGGTTGTGCCAGCCGTCGAGGTTGGTGTACTCGATGCCGCGCGACTCGAGACAGCTCGACGACCGATGCCTCGTCGGGCGACGCCGGCGACCACCAGTTGGCCTGGTCGCGAACGAGGTGCTTGATGGTCTCCATCGCGTCGCTCTTGGTGTGGCCGATGAGGCCGACCGGGCCGCGCTTGATCCAGCCGGTCGCGAAGATTCCGGGCAGCTGCTGGTCGTCATCGTCGAGCACCATGCCCTCGCGGTTCGGGATGACGCCGCGCTTCTCGTCGAACGGGATGCCGTCGAGCGGCGAACCGAAGTATCCGACCGCCCGGTAGACGGCCTGCACGGGGATCTCGCGGAACTCGCCCGTGCCGCGAACGCCGCCCTCGCCATCGGGCTCGGTGCGCTCCCAGCGGAAGCCGCTCACCCGACCGACCCTCGTCGAGCACCTCCGCGGGCTTCGCGAAGAAGTGCAGGTGCAGGCGCCGCGACGCCGCACCCGTCTCCCGCGCCCGCCACTGCGTGAAGACGCGGTCGATCACGAGCACCTGCTTGTTCGACTCGATCGCCGCGCGAGACGCCTCGTCGTAGTCGAAGTCCTCGTCGTGCACGATCATGTCGACGTCACGCAGTTCGCCGAGCTCGCGCAGCTCGAGGGGTGTGAACTTCACCTGCATGGGGCCGCGACGGCCGAAGACGTGCACATCCGTCACCGGTGACGCCGCCAGCCCCCGATAGACGTTGTCGGGAATCTCGGTCGGCAGCAGGTCATCCGCGTGCTTCGCGAGCATGCGCGCCACATCCAGCGCGACGTTGCCGTTGCCGATGACCGCGACCTCTTTCGCCTCGAGTGGCCACTCGCGCGAGACATCCGGATGCCCGTCGTACCAGCTGACGAAGTCGGCGGCGCCGTAGCTGCCGACGAGGTCGATGCCGGGGATGTCGAGGTCGGCATCCCGAATGGCACCCGTGGAGAAGATCACGGCGTTGTAGTGCTTCTTGAGGTCGTCGAGCGTGATGTCCCGGCCGTAGAGCACGTTGCCGAACAGGCGGATGCGACCCGTGTCGAGCACCTCGCGCAGGGCGGTGATGATGCCCTTGATGCGGGGATGGTCGGGAGCGACCCCGTAGCGCACGAGTCCGTAGGGCGCGGGAAGCTGCTCGAACAGGTCGATCGAGATGTCGAACGCCGTCTCGGATTTGAGCAGGATGTCGGCGGCATAGATGCCCGCCGGCCCCGCCCCGACAATGGCAAGCCGTAGTTTTGTCATAGCTAGTTGGAACGCTCCACGATCGTCTCAGCGAACCGGGTCAGGGCTTTCTTGACCGGCCCGTCGGGCAGGGGGGCAAGGGCAGCGACGGCCTCGTCGGCCCAGCGATGGGCCTCGGCGAGGGTCATCCGCGTGACCTCGTGTTCGCGCAGTTCGGCGATCGCCGCTGCGAGCTCGGGGGGGTCCTCATCGGCGTAGAAGGCCGTGTTGACGTCGTGGTCGATGCGCTGCAGCAGGGCAGCCGCGCCATCGTCGGTCTGCGCGAGCTTGCGCAGGTAGAGCAGGGGCAGCGTTGACGACGCCCGCGCGCAGGTCGGTTCCGGGCACCTTGCCGGTTTCATCGGGGCGCGGCGCGAGATCGATGACGTCGTCGATGAGTTGGAACGCCACCCCGATCTTCTCGCCGAACTGCACGACCGGCTCGATGTACTCCTCCGGCGCATCCGAGAACATGAGCCCGACCTGGGCAGCGGTGGCGATGAGCGACCCGGTCTTGTCGGCGAGCACCTGAAGGTAGTGCTCGATCGGGTCCTCGTCGGGGCGCGGTCCGATCGTCTCGTGCAGCTGGCCGAGGCAGAGGCGCTCGAAGGTCTCCGCCTGCAGCAGGATGGCTCGCTCGCCCATGCCCGCGACCAGCTTGCTCGCGCGCGCGAACAGCAGGTCACCGGTCAGGATGGCGACCGAGTTGCCCCACACCGTCTGCGCGCTCGGAACACCGCGTCGCATCTGCGCCTCGTCCATGACGTCGTCGTGATAGAGCGAGGCGAGGTGGGTCATCTCGATGGCCTCGCGCCGCGGTGATCACGTTCGGCGTTGTTGCCCGTGCCGAGCTGTGCGGTCAGCAGGGTCAGCACGGGGCGGATGCGCTTTCCGCCGGCATCCAGCAGGTAGCGGCTGGTGACATCGGCGAGGTCATCCGTGAACGACATCTGCTCGAGCAGCCCCGCCTCGACGAGTTCGAGGCCCGAATCGATCGCGTTCGCCAGCTTGCGTTCGTCACTCGAGGCGAACAGCTTCTCACCCAGGCCCAGCGACGAGCTCAGCGTGTTGCTGCGGCGGGCGATGGGCACGCTCGAGGTCACGAGGAGAATTCGATTCTGTTCGGACGCCGCGCGGTCAGCGAGTCTGAGGTCGTCGGGAGACGCGGATGCGGCGGGCCGGCGCGCGGTCGAACGCCGACGCTTGGCGACGGATGCGAGCACGGCGGCGTCGACGGGCTTGCGCCCGCGGTGCAGCGCGACGACACCCGAGGTGAGGTTGCGGTAGGCGACGCGCAGGAATCCCGCTCCTCGAATCCATTGGCTGAGTTGTCCCTGGTCTGGCCAGTCCGCGATCGAGTCGGCCAGGTAGTTGTAGGCCTCCGGGTTCGACGAAACGGCGACCGAAACGGTCGGGCAGCACGTACCTGAGGTACGCCTGGTAACCCATTCGGAGCAGTGCGCGAGGAGGTTTGGAGAACTCGCAGATCACGAGCGCGGCCGCCCGGCTTCAGCACCCGGTACATCTCGGCGAGCGCCTGCTTCGGGTCGTTCACGTTGCGCAGGCCGAAGCTGATGGTGACCGCGTCGAACTCGTCGTCGCCGAACGGCAGCTTCTCGATGTCGGCCTGCACGAACTCGATGTTCTTGTGCTTGCGGCGGCCCTCCTCGATCATGCCCGGCGAGAAGTCGACCGCGATGACCTTGGCGCCCGAGTGCGACAGCGCGACCGAGCTGGTGCCGGTTCCCGCTGCGAGGTCGAGGATGCGTTCGCCCGGCTGCGGCGCGACCGCGCGAACGGTGGCGATGCGCCAGAGGTACGCGTTTCCCGCCGAGAGCACGGCGTTGGTGCGGTCGTAGTGCTTTGCGACATCGTCGAACATGCCGGCAACCTCGTCCGGTTGCTTGCCCAAGTCCGCCTTACTCACGTTCTCTAGTCTACGCAGCCCGTGTTCGCCGTACGGCCCTCACTGGAGAAGCCGACTACTGTTCTTGATGTGAGCAATACCGCGGGCGTCGTGCCCGTGCTGCACCGTGAGCACCCAGCAGATCGACGACATCCGGCCGCTCGTGCCCCTGGTGGATGCGCGCCATCCGCTCGTCTTCATCCGGCGCGGCCAGGGCATCGCCGGAATCGGCGAGGCCCTGCGGCTCGAGTTCACGGGACCGTCGCGGTTCGGCGATGCGGCGGCGGCCTGGAAGCGGCATCGCGTCCGCCGCCGAGGTCACCGATCCCGCTCGGCCTGCCCGGCACCGGGCTGGTCGCCCTCGGCGCATTCGCTTCGCCGACGAGTCGGCCCAGACGAGCGTGCTCATCGTGCCGTCGGTCGTGCATCGGGCCGCCGCAACGGCGTGAGCTGGATCACCCGCATCAACGACGTCCGGCGATCTTCGCCGAAGCGCCCGAACCCAACCCTCGGCGCCGACTTCAGCGTCGGCTTCGACTTCGGCCCGCTCGACCGGCCCGGCTACGTCGCCGCGGTGGAGGCCGCGCTCGGTGCACCTGCGCGCGGGAGAGCTGAGCAAGGTCGTGCTCGCCCGTTCGATGGTCGGCCAGCTGCCCGACGGCGCCGACCTTCGCGTGCTGCTCGCCGAGCTCGCCACCGGCTACCCCGACACCTGGACTTTCGCCGTCGACGGCCTGATCGGGTTCGAGCCCCGAGACACTCGTGACCGCGAGCCACGGCACGGTCACGGCGCGCGTTCTCGCCGGAAGCGCGCCCCGCGGGGCAGACCCGGCCGCCGACCAGGATGCCGCGGCCGCGCTCGCCACCTCGTCGAAGGACCTCGACGAGCACCAGTTCGCGCTGCGCAGCCTGCTCGCGTCGCTCGCCCCGCACGCGCGAAATGTCACCTCGAGCGAGCAGCCGTTCACCCTCAAACTGCCGAACCTCTGGCATCTGGCCAGCGACGTCGAGGGCGACCTCACCGACGGCTCATCCTCGCTCGACCTGATCCGGGCGCTGCATCCGACCGCTGCGGTCGCCGGTACGCCGACCGACAAGGCCCTCGCCCTCATCGCCGAGCTCGAGCCGTTCGACCGGGGACGCTACGCCGGGCCGGTCGGCTGGGTCGGCGCGGACGGCGACGGCGAGTGGGCGATCGCCCTGCGCTCGGCGCAGGTGGACGAGGATGGCACGGTAACCGCCTATGCCGGTGCCGGAATCGTGGCCGACTCCGACCCCGAGAAGGAGCTCGCCGAGACCCGCATGAAGTTCCGTCCCGTCATCGACGCCTTCGCTTAGAGGGTGCTCGCCTCGACCCGCGCACGCTGGGTCGCCACGTCGTAGTCGGGCTTCGGCCAGTCCGCGTGCAGCGCGCGAAGGTGCGTGAGCAGGATGTCCTGAACAGCGAGGCGTGAGTACCACTTGTGGTCGGCCGGCACGACATACCAGGGCGCCGTATCGGTCGTGGTTCGCTGGATGGCGATCTCGTAGGCCTGCTGGTACTGGAACCAGAAGCCGCGCTCATCCACGTCGCCGGCATTGAACTTCCACCGCTTCGTGGGGTCGTCGAGACGCGCCAGCAGCCGGGCCTTCTGTTCTTCGGGGCTGATGTGAAGCATGACCTTGATGATCGTCGTGCCAGACCGGGCCAACTCCGCCTCGAAGTCGACGATGATTCCGTACCGTTTCTCGATCTCGTCCGCGGGCGCCATCTGGTGCACACGCTCGATGAGCACATCTTCGTAGTGCGACCGGTCGAAGACGCCGAGCAGTCCGGGCCGCCGGCAACTGCGGTCGAACGCGCCAGAGAAAGTCGTGCGCCTTCTCCTCGGGCGTCGGCGCCTTGAACGCGTGCACTCTGAGGCCGTGCGGGTCGACCCCCTCGAGCACGTGGGCGACGGTGCCGCCCTTTCCCGAGGTGTCCATGCCCTGCAGCACGAGCAGCACGCTGCGTGTTCCGCCCGTCAGGCTCTCCGCGTAGATGCGTTCCTGGTGGCTGCCGACCTCGAGCACCCCCCTGGCGAGCGCCTTCGCCGCCGCATGCTTACCGCCATCGAACCCGGGGCTGGAAGCCGGGTCGACCCTGGCCAACTCGAGGTCGGATGTCGCGCGCAGCGTGCTCTCGATGCCCATGGGCCCACGCTAGCCTCGACTTGCCGCGAATGCCGGGTATGTCGGGCCGGCAACCCCGCAAACGTCGCAACTCGCCGCTAGCGCGGCAGGGGGACCTCGATGAGGGTCGGGCCGACGGAGGCGGTGAGCGCCTGGTCGAGTTTGCCCCGGTTGTCGGCCAGCAGGTAGCTCCAGCCGTATGCGGTGGCGAGCGCCTCGAACGACACCTGCTGCGCAGTGAGCAGCACGCGATCGAGGGAATCCTGGGGAGCGGTCTGCGCGACCTCGAGGGTGTCGAAGATCGTTCCGCCGCCGTCGTTGCCGACGATGACCTGGATGCGCGGTCGGGTCTCACCCACGCCGAACAGCATGCCGCCGACATCGTGCAGCGCGGCGAGGTCGCCGAGCAGCACGCGGGTCGTGCCATCCGTCTCGCTGCCGAGCGCGATTCCGACCGCGGTCGAGATGGTGCCGTCGATGCCGGCCAGGCCGCGGTTCGCGTGCACGGCAATCTTCTTGCCGGGCACGAAGTCGTCGGCCACGCGGATGAGCCGGGATGCCCCGAGCACGAGCCGGTCGTGCGGCCAGGTCGCGCGCCACACCGCCTCGACGAGCATCCGCCGGTCGACGGGCTGCCGGATCGCCGCGAGCTCGCGGCGCGCGAATTCGGCGTTGCCGAGCTCGGCGGCCGACGGCGCGGCGGGCGGCTCGAGCAGCGAACGGGACGTCGTGACCCAGCGCCCGAGCCAGGATCGAGCGGCCGGGCTCTCGTCGACCGGGCCGGCGACCGTGACAGCGTCGACGAAGCGTGAGACTCGGTGGCCCGGGTTGTAGTCGTCGGCGCCGCGCCCCCGCACCACGATCGTCTCGACGCCCTCGCGCTGGATCAGCGCGGGAATCTCGCGCGTCAGGGTCGGATGGCCGAACACGATGGCGCGCGCAACGCGGTCGCCGAAGTTGCCGGTGTCCAGCAGCTCCCGGTAGGCGACGACGAGGTTGGGGCCGAAGCGCGCCCCGCTCGCTGACCTCGGCGAGCAGCGGCGCTCCGAGGGCGCGCGCCACCTCCTCGGCGCTGCGGGCCGGCATCCGCCCCGGCGATGACCACCGTTCCGGGCGCTGCACCCAGCTCGAACGGCGCCGGCTCGATCGGCTCGTCGGCTTCGGCGCTCCAGTCGTCGTCCGATTCGCGGCAACGTGGTGACCGACGACAGCGGCTCGGTGAACGCGAGGTTGAGGTGCACGGGCTGCGGTCGTGTGCCGCGTGCGACACGCCCACGCCTCCCGCGCGATCGCCGCGGCAACTCCGGGCTCACCGGCCGTGCCGCTCGGCGCCGGCACATCGCGCACGAACGAGATCGCCGGGCCGAAAATGTCCGGCCTGCACGGTCGTCTGGTTGGAGCCGATTCCGCGCAGCGACTCCGGGCGGTCGGCACTGAGCACCAACAGCGGCACGCCGGAGTGATGCGCCTCGAGCACGGCGGGATGCAGGTTGGCGACGGCCGTGCCGGAAGTCATCACGACGACCACGGGAAGTCCCGTCTCGATTGCGAGCCCCAGCGCCAGGAATCCGCCGACCCGCTCGTCGATACGCACGTGCAGCCGCAACAGGCCTTCGCGCTCGTACTCCGCCGCCGCGAGCGCGAGCGCCTGCGACCGCGATCCGGGGCTCAGCACCACATCGCGCAGGCCCAGCCGGGCAAACTCGTCGAACAGGGCTACGGCGAATGCGGTAGCCGGTGACTCAGTCCTCGGGCTTGTCATCGTCGAGGGCTTTGAGCTCCGCTTCGAGGCGACGGATGCGAGCCTCCTGCGATTCGTAGTGGTCGGCCCTCTTCAGAAACTCGGGGTCGTCGTCGGGCGCGAGAGGACGACCATCCCTCGCACGTTCTGCCGGACGGTCGCGCGAGCGGTCCTTGCCGATGACGAGCCAGAGGATGGGGCCGAGCAGGGGCAGCAGGATGATGATGAACACCCAGGCGATCTTGTTGAGCACCTTGATGCGTGACTCGTAGATCGAGATGCAGTCCACGAGGCAGAAAATCAGCAGGCCGATCTCGATCACGAAGAAGATGATGTCGAACCGCAGCATGCGAGCAATTGTAAGCTCGCGGCTGCCTCGAATGCTGACGACCTAAACTGTCTGCGTGCGCCCGTGGATCAAGTACCTGCTGATTCGGCTCGCGATCTTCGTGGTGGTGCTGACCATTCTGCTGATCGTTCAGGTCAATCCGTTCATTGCGACGGTCGTCGCCGCCATCGCCGGCTTCGTCATCGCCTATGTCTTCTTCCGCAAACTGCGCGACGAGGTCGCCGCCGAGCTCGCGAAGCGCAACGAGAAGCCCGAGCCCATCAAGAACGTCGACACCGACGCCGAAGACGAGGCGCTCGACCGCCTCGACTAGAACGCGAGCGCCCAGCCCAGCCCGACGGCGAAGGCGAGCGCCGTGAAGCTGGTCAGCTGCAGCGAGATCACGAGCTCCGGCGGGGTCTTGCCGGTGAGGCCGATGAGGGCCGCCGGGATGGCGAGGATGAGCACGAAGTACGTGTACGGCGCGTTCGGGTAGAGCAGCACGAAGTACACCAGGATCACGAACGGCGCGAGCAGCAGGATCACGAACACGACGCGGGCGGCTGCGTTGCCCATCAGTACGGCGAGGGTGCGCTTGCCGGCGAGCTTGTCCTGCGGCAGGTCCCGGATGTTGTTGACCATGAGCACCGCGCAGGCGATCAGCCCGACAGCGACGCCGCTGAGCCAGCTCTCGAGGTTGACAGTGCCCAGCTGCACGTAGGTGGTGCCGGCGGTGGCGACGAGACCGAAGAAGACGAAGACGAACAGTTCGCCGAGCCCGTAGTAGCCGTAGGGACGCTTGCCGCCCGTGTAGAAGTAGGCCGCGATGATGCAGACCGCGCCGACCGCGAGCAGCCAGTACTGGCCGATGTGCATGACGAGGATGACGCCGGCGACGGCCGCCAGCCCGAAGAAGACCAGCGCGACCGTGAGAACGGTGCGGGGCCGCGCCGCGCCCGACCCGGTCAGCCGAGAGGGGCCGAGGCGGAACTTGTCGGTGCCGCGCACGCCGTCGGAGTAGTCGTTGGCGTAGTTGACGCCGATCTGCAGGCACACAGCGACCGCCAGCGCGAGCGCAATTCGCCACCAGGCCCACGGCGCGAGCGCGGTGTGCGCTGCGGCGGTGCCGAGGATGACCGGGGCGATCGACAGGGGCAGGGTGCGCAGCCGTGCGCCCGCGATCCAGTCCCCCGGGCCTGCCTTGCGGATCTTCGCGGCCGTCGGCGGCCGACCTCCGGGCCTGCCGCCGCGCGCCTTCTGCGCCGGCACGGTCGCGCGGGCCTCCCGAGGAATCCGCACATCGTCTTCGAGCCGGGCCGGCACCTGCAGCTTCTCGGCGCGGTTGGGGTCGATTCGCTGCTGTTTACGTGAGGCCACACCGGGATTCTACTGAGCGACGCCTTTGAAGCTCGATGCGGTCGGGCTTGCCGGAGGCCAGCAGCGGCATCACGTCGACGACGACGACCCGGCTCGGCGCCGCCGCCGCCCCGAGTTCGCGTCGCACGGCGTGCCTGAGGTCGTCGAGGTCGATCGCGAGGGTCGTGACCACGACAGGCACCTCGCCCCACCGCTCGCTCGGGGCGCGCACCACGACCGCGTCGTGCTGCCCGTCGAGCGAGCGCACGACTCTCTCGACGTCGGCGAGCGACACCTTGACGCCACCCGAGATGATGACGTCGTCGAGCCTGCCCGACACGGTGAGCACGCCGTCGTCGATCGCCCCGGCGTCGCCCGTGCGGTACCAGCGCGTGCCCGAGTCGTCGACGAACGCCGACGCGGTCCGCTGCTCGTCGTCGAGGTACCCCTCGGCCAGCACGGCGCCGCTGAGCTCGATCTCGCCATCGGTGATGCGGGCCACCGTGTTCCCGATCGGCACACCGTCGTACACGCATCCGCCCCCCGTCTCGCTCGAGCCGTACGTTCGCGTGAGACGGATCCCCAGCTCCGTCGCCCGCGTCGACAAGCGCCTGCGGTGTGGACTGGCCGCCGACCAGGATGCGTTCGAACCGCCGAAGCACGCGGCAGCGCCTCCGGTGTCGCCAGCAGGCGGGCCAGCTGCGCCGGAACCAGCGACGTGAATCGCAGGTCGGCATCCATGCGCCCCGCGAGATCGCGCGAAGGCGAGGGGGTCGAACGATCCCTCACCGAGAACCAGCGGATGCGTGCCCGCTCGCGATCGAACGCACCAGCACGTTGAGGCCGGCGATGTAGTCGTCGGCAGAGCGAGCAGCCACTGTCCGGCACCCCCGACGGCAGACGCCGAGGCCGCGGCGCTCGCCAGCAGGGCATCCGAGCTGACAGCGCGACGCGCTTCGGCTTCGCGGTCGACCCGCTCGTCTGACCACCAGCGCGACCCGCTTCGGCACCTCCGCCGGCACCGCGTGCGCCGACCTGTGGTCGGCCTCGTCGAGAACGAGCACAGCGGGGCCACTGCCGCCCAGAGCATCACGCAGGCCCTCGAGCACGGCGGCCGGCTCGGCGGGCAGCACCCGCAGCGGCCGCGTCATCGGATCAGTACTGCCACGGGTAGGGCGACCAGTCGGGCTCGCGCTTCTCCAGGAATGCGTCGCGACCCTCGACGGCCTCGTCGGTCCCGTAGGCGAGACGCGTGGCCTCGCCCGCGAAGACCTGCTGGCCGACCAGGCCGTCGTCGACGGCGTTGAACGAGAACTTCAGCATGCGGATGGACGTGGGCGACTTGCCGAGGATCGTGTTCGCCCACTGGATGGCCGTCTTCTCCAGTTCGGCGTGCGGCACGGCGGCGTTGATCGCCCCCATCTCGAACGCGCGCTGCGCCGAGTACTCGCCACGCCAGGAAGAAGATCTCGCGAGCGAACTTCTGGCCGACCTGCCGTGCGAAGTAGGCGCTGCCGTAGCCGCCGTCGAACGAGCCGACATCGGCATCCGTCTGCTTGAACCGGCCGTGCTCGAGGCTCGCGATCGAGAGGTCGCAGACGACGTGCAGCGAATGCCCGCCGCCGGCCGCCCAGCCCGGGATGACCGCGATGACGACCTTCGGCATGAACCGGATCAGCCGCTGCACCTCGAGGATGTGCAGCCGACCGGTCGCCGCGCCCGCGAAAGCGCCACCCGCGTCCGGCGACGTGCCGTCCTGGTACGTGTACCCGTCACGACCGCGGATGCGCTGGTCGCCGCCCGAGCAGAACGCCCAGCCGCCGTCCTTCGGGCTCGGGCCGTTGCCGGTGAGCAGCACGACGCCGATCCGCGGGTTCTGCCGGGCATCGTCGAGCGCGCGATACAACTCGTCGACGGTGTGCGGTCGAAACGCGTTACGCACCTCGGGCCGGTTGAAGGCGATGCGGGCGATTCGCCCGGTCGTGTCCTGGTGATAGGTCATGTCGGTCAGCTCGAGAAACCCGGGCACGTCGACCCAGACGTCCGCGTCGAACAGCTCGGACACCACAGCGCTCATACCGCTAGCCTAGGCCGCTCGCCCATCCCAGCAGCCGGGTCAGCACAGGCGGAGAGCTCAGCACACCGATCACAATCGCGACCGCCCCCCATGCTCGCCCGCGCGCCGTACAGTACCGCTGCGACGCCGCAGAGGAACGCGACCACCGACGCCCCGGTCGCCAGGTAGGCGAGCAGGATCGACACCTCGTACCGGCCGCCCAGTGCCAGCAGGATCCCCGTCACCGTCGACGCGAGCGTCACCAGGGCCGCGCCGAGTCCCAGCAGACCGAGCCGGGCTCGCCGGCGCGGCGGCGGTGCGGCGCGGCGCTCGACGCCGGCGTGCGAACACCTCGACGCCGCGATACTCCGCCATGAACCTGCTCCAACCCGTTCGCCCGCTGGTATCCAGCTTGCCGCAGAAGCGAGCAAACTGGCTGAATGACGGTTGCGCTGTTCGAACTGCTCGCGACGGCGCGAGTTGTCTCACTTCCCCTCACGACCCGCTTTCGCGGCATCGACCACCCGCGAGGCGCTGCTGCTGCACGGGCCGGCCGGGTGGACCGAGTTCTCACCGTTCCTCGAGTACGGCGACGACGAGGCCGCCGCCTGGCTTCGCGCCGCCCTCGACTTCGGATGGCGCGAGCCGGCACTTCCCGCGAACGCCCCCGCCCGCATCCGCGTCAACGCCACACTTCCCGCCGTGGAGGGCGACGCCGTGCCCGCCGTCCTGGAGCGCTTCCCCGGGTGCCGCACGATCAAGGTCAAGGTCGCGGAAGCAGGCCAGAGCCTCGCCGACGACGTCGACCGCGTCTCCGCCGCGCGCGACTATCTCGGCCCCGACGGCCGCATCCGCGTCGACGCGAACGGCGCCTGGAACGTCGACGAAGCCGAGCACGCCATCCACGCCCTCGCCGAGTTCGACCTCGAGTACGTCGAGCAGCCGTGCCCCACCGTCGACGAACTCGCGCAGATCCGCAAGCGCGTCAAATACATGGGCATCCCGATCGCCGCCGACGAGAGCGTGCGCAAGGCCGAGGACCCGATCGCCGTCGCTCGCGCCAAAGCCGCCGACATCCTGGTCATCAAAGCGCAGCCGCTCGGCGGCATCGAACGCGCCCTCGAGATCATCGCCGAGGCGGGGCTCCCCGTCGTGGTGTCCAGCGCGCTCGACACCTCGATCGGTCTCTCCATGGGTGCCTACCTCGCCGCATCCATTCCGGGTGGCCTCCTCTACGACTGCGGCCTGGCCACCGCCGCACTCCTCGCCGCCGACGTCACCGAGCAGCCTCTCCTGCCGACCGACGGCGCCATCGACGTTCGTCGCATCGACGTCAGCGAGAATCTGCTCGACGAGTACGCCGCGCCCGCCGATCGCGCCAGCTGGTGGATCGACCGCCTGACGCGCGTTCACGCCCTGCTCTAGCGGCAATCGTCTGGGCACGCGCCCCGCTCGGGTGTCGGGACGTCATTTTTCAGCTCAAACATTGACGCCCCCGATGCTGCGCCTTCGTCGCGGCGTCGGCGACGCCAAAACTCGCAAGAAAAATAACGTCCCGACACCCGACCCACACCGGTCGTCGAGGACGGGATGCGCAAGCTGCGCGATCGGGGCGTTTATTTTTCTCGCGAGTTTTGAAGCTTCCGAAGCCGCGACGAAGGAGCCGCATCGGAGGCGTCAATGTCTGAGCTGAAAAATGAATGCCCCGACCGCGCAGCAGTCCCCGCAATCTCGGAACGACCCCGGCTTACAGCCCGGAGTAGGTGTGCAGCCCGTGGAAGTACAGGTTGACGATCGTGAAGTTGAAGAGCACCGCCGAGAAGCCGACGATCGCCAGGATCGCCGAGCGGGATCCGCGCCAGCCGCGGGTGGCTCGCGCGTGGATGTAGCCGGCGAAGATGACCCAGACGATGAACGTCCACACCTCTTTGGTGTCCCAGCCCCAGTAGCGTCCCCAGGCGTGTTCGGCCCAGATGGAGCCGGCGATGAGCGTGAAGGTCCAGAAGACGAAACCGACGACGATGAGCCGGTAGGCGAGAGACTTCGAGTCGCTCGGCGGTTGGCACGGCGGGGATGGCTCGGAGCCCGCGCGCTTCGCGTCGGGCCTGCACGAGTTGCACGATCGAGAGCGCGGCCCCGAAGCCGTAGAACCCGGTGCCGAGGGATGCCACGAAGACGTGGATGACCAGCCAGTAGCGACTGCAGTGCCGGCGGCAGCGGCACGACGTCGACGTAGAAGTTGGTGGTGGCGACGCCGAGGAAGACGAGCACGAAGCCGGTGATGTAGGCGCCGAGGAACTGCAGGTCCTGCCAGAACTGGATGACCAGGAACACGCCGATGATGATGGCGGTCGCTGTGAGCGTGAACTCGAACATGTTGGCCCACGGCACACGACCCGCGGCGACGCCGCGCAGCACGGTTCCGCCGACGTGCAGCAGCCACGCCATGACGGTGAAGATCATGCCGAGTCGTGCCGACAGCGAGCGCTTGACCTTGCCGGTCTCCTCGAAGCCCATGGGCGGGCACCGGCGGGCCGGTCGAGCAGTGCGGTTTTGCCCGGCCTGCCGCGATGCGGCTGACTTCGACGACGAGGGCGTCGGCGGGCGCAGCGGCGAGCTGCTTCGACTGCGACATCCGCCTGGCCAGGTCGTAGGTGAAGAAGATGAAGGCGAGCGCGTAGACGAACATCGCGGAGTAGATCGCCACGAGGCTGTCGGTGACGAGCGTCGCCTGGGTCACGGCTTCATGCACTTCGATCACGGCTTCATGGTAAGCCCGAGAAGCTGGGAATGCTTCCGCGCTATCTCGGCGACCGCCTCATCGAGGCGGGGGTCTTCGCCTCGCGCCAGCCCCGCGTATTCGTAGTGCACCTTGTCGCCTCGCCGGACGGCCTTGATCCAGACGCGTCGGCGCGGGATGAACAGGCCGGTGATGAGGCCGAGGAAGACCAGGATGGCGAAGGTCAGCACCCAGAGCTGGGTCGGGTCGTGGTGGATGTCGAGCCCCACGTAGCGCACGACCTTGTTGAGTTCGATGGTGCCGAGCCCGTCGGGCAGCTTCTGACCGTCTGGCCGGGGCGTCAGCGTGAGGCCCGGCGTGGCTCGATTCCCGTGCCCGCGATCTGCGTCAGCTTGTCGGTGTTGAGGGAGTAGGCGTTGACCGGCTTGCCCGAGTTGAGCCCGAGGTCTCCCGTGTACACCTGCAGCGTGAGCACCGGGTTGATGAGCGACGGGTCGACCGAGACGGGCGCCGCACCACAGTTTCCGTTCTTGCCGGTGTCGCACTCGGTCGGGTAGAAGAAGCCGAGCAGTCCGATCTGCTTGGCCAGGCCGTCCGGAATCTTGATCACGCCTTCGCTGGTGAGGTTGGCGTCCTCGGGCAGGAACGGCACGGGCTGCGTGTACACGACCTTGCCGGCCGGGTTGCGCACGGTCACGACGGGCGCGTAGCCCGTTGCTCAGCAGGTAGACGTCGGTGTCGCCGATGTCGAAGCGGCGAGTTGACCTTGATGATCTCGTTGCGGGTCTTCTGGCCCGGGCTCGCTGGCGCGAACGTAGGCGGTGTAGTCGATCGACGTCGCCGTAGCGCGCTCAGGTTCTTGCGCTCGTAGACTTGGCGACGAACTTGGTGAGCGTGAGCTTGTAGGGCTGCAGCGAGTCGGGGCTGAACCAGCGGCCGGGGCTGATCGAGTCGTAGTCGCTGAGCGTGTTGGCGAACGACTGGCCGACCGGCACGACCTTCTGGCCGGTCCAGATGAACCCGCCGCCGAGCCCGACGGAGATCAGGATGCCGACGAGCGCGATGTGGAAGATGAGGTTGCCGGTCTCGCGCAGGTACCCGCGCTCGGCGCTGGCCGATTGCCCGTCGAAGAGGCGAACCCGGTAACGGGCGGCCCGCAAGACCTCGCGCGCGGCGGCGACACCCTTCGCGACGTCGTCGTCGCTTGCGGTGGCAGCCGTCGTTCGGAGGTAGCCGGGCAGTCGGTCGAGCCGTGCCGGCGTCTTCGGTGGGGGCGTGCGCAGCGCGTTGATGTGGTGCATCGTGCGCGGGATGATGCAGCCGATCAGCGAGATGAACAGCAGGATGTAGATCGCCGAGAACCACACCGACGAGTAGGTGTTGAAGACTCCCAGAAAGTCGAGAACCTTCGACCATCCCGGGTTCGCTGCCTTGTACTGGATGACGCCGTTCGGGTCGGAGGTCTGCTGCGGCACGAGCGAGCCGGGCACGGCGGCGAACGCGACGAGCAGCAGCAGGAACAGCGCCGTGCGCATGCTGGTGAGCTGCCGCCAGAAGAACCGCAGGTAGCCGACGAACCCGAGGCGCGGGCTGCGCGATCGCGGTCTCCGCCTCGGTGTCGGGTGCATCGAAGTGGTCGGAGGGGCGCCGCGGGTCGGTGCAGCGATGCGCCGGACTCCGAGGCATCCGCACTGTTCGAACTAGAGGACCGGTTGTCCGAAGCCACTGTTCACCGCCGCTCCGAGTTCAGACATGAGAGCTGCCAGACGCCGCTCACCATCAGGATGCCGACGGCGACCAGGAGCGCGCCGCCGATGATGTTGACGACGCGGATGTGGCGCTTGAGGAACGCCATCGAGCCGGTGACCCAGTTGAGCCCGAGCGCGACGAGAAGGAACGGGATGCCGAGGCCGAGCGAGAACGCGAGGCCGAGGATGGCGCCGCGCCACGGGCTCGCGCTGTTGGCCGAGAGGGAGAGCACGGCGGTGAGCGTCGGGCCGATGCAGGGCGTCCAGCCGAGGCCGAAGATGATGCCGAGCAGCGGCGCGCCCGCCAGCCCGGTCGCCGCGGTCCAGCTGGGCTTGATGGTGCGCTGCAGGAACGTGAACTGGCCGATGAACACGAGTCCCATCACGATGACCAGCACGCCGGCGATGCGGGTGATGAGGTCGAGGTGCGCCTTGAGCAGGAATCCGGCGCCGCCGAGCATCCAGTTGTAGGCGATGAAGACGATCGTGAAGCCCAGCACGAACAGCGCGACGCCGAGCACCATCCGGCTGCGCCGCGGGCGATCCGCCTCCGACGTGAAGCCGCCGATGTAGCCGAGGTAGCCGGGCACGAGCGGCAGCACGCACGGCGACGCGAACGCGACGACGCCCGCTGCAATAGCGATAGCGAGCGCGAGCAGCAGGTTGCCGCTCGATGAACGAGTCTGGACGATCGGGCCCACGCCTACTGCCCCTCGGCGATCACGCGGTCGATGAGAGCCGTGAGGATGGACGGATCTCTCGACCTCACCGGTCACGCGCGCGGCGACCCGGCCGTGCTTGTCGATCACGAGAGTCGTCGGCACGGCATCGGGCGAGACGTAGGCCGAGTAGGCGTACTGCACGTTGGTGGTGTTGGTGTCGATCATCGACGGGTAGGTCACCTTGTGGGTCGCCTCGAAGGTGCGCGCGGTCGCCGCCTGGTCGTAGACGTCGACGCCGTAGAAGGGCACCGCGCCCTTGTAGTGCGTGTAGGCCTTCTCCATGCGGGCGAGCCTCGACGCGGCACGGACCGCAGCTCGGCGTACCAGAAGTTGAGCACGTGGACCGTGCCGAGCAGCTGCGCGCTCGATGATCTTCGCGCCCGTGTCGAGCACGGAGGTGAAGCTCGCGGCGGGCTTGCGATCGGCCACCTTGATCTCGGTGTAGACGCCGGCACCCGACACGTAGCCGGTGTTGTTGCCGTCGCTCGAGAACGACGGCGTCTCCGTGCATCCGGCGAGCGCGCCGATCGGCAGAGCGGCGGCGAGAACCGCGACGAGCTGCTCGTCGAGTCTTCACACGGCTCCCAGATCGATGGCGGATGACTGCAATGCTGCCGCAGGATCCTGATAGTCGACCTCGAGCGAACGTGTTCGCCCATCCGCGGCGCGAAGCGTCGTGATGCTCGACAGCGAGCACCGGCGCCTGCGCGGGTCGTGGAACAGGCGCTCGCCCGCGAGCTTGCGGTGCACCATCCAGATCGGCAGCTGGTGGCTCACCAGCACGACCTCGCCGGACTCGGTCTCGCGCCAGGCGATACTCGACCATCGTCGAGCATCCGCGCGGCGATCGAGACGTACGGCTCGCCCCAGCTCGGCTGTGAACGGGTTGCGCAGCTTCGGCCAGAGTCGCGGATTGCGCAGCGCCTTCGCGCCGAATCCGGCGGTGCCCTCGAAGTCGTTCCACGGCTCGATGAGGCGCTCGTCGGTGATGATGTCGAGGCCGAAGTTGCGCGACCACGGCGCCGCCGACTCCTGGGTGCGCTGCAGCGGGCTCGCGTAGAGGCGCGTGATCGGGCGCCCGATCTTCGAGTCCGCGGACTCCTTCGCCATCAGCTTGCCGAGGTCGCTCAGGCCGAATCCGGGGATGCGGCCGTAGAGCACGTGGTCGGGGTTGAACACCTCACCGTGGCGCACGAGATGGATGAGGTCGGCTGGCACCCTAGAAGTTTACGTGTCGCTAGCTGACGTAAACTCGTGGCCTGTGACTACACGCACCCCGATCAAGCACCTTGCCGCCCTCGACGACGGGCCGGTGCGGGTTTCCGGGCTGGGTCGAGACCGTGCGCGACCAGAAGAAGGTGCAGTTCGTCGTGCTGCGCGACGAGTCGGGTGCCGCTGCAGCTGGTGCACCCGCGCGCTGAGGCGACGACGGACGCGAGGTCGCCGACGACGATCTCGACGACGATCTCCGCTCTCGCGCAGGGCACTTCGTCACCGTCACCGGCGAGCTCAAGCACGACGAGCGGGTCAAGCTCGGCGGCATCGAGGTCAAGATCGAGACGCTCGACGTCGTCGCGGCGCTCGATCCCCGAGACGCCGATCGCCGACGACTCCGGCGATCGACAAGCGCATGGACTGGCGCTTCCTCGACCTGCGTCGGCCCGAAGCGAACCTGATCTTCCGCATCCAGACCACGTTCGAGCACGCGCTGCGCACCTACTGGGTCGAGCACGACTTCATCGAGCTGCACACGCCGAAGCTCATGGCGTCGCCCTCGGAGTCGCGCGCCGAGCTGTTCCAGGTCGCCGTACTTCGACACCGTCGCCTACCTGTCGCAGAGCCCGCAGTTCTTCAAGCAGATGGCGCAGCCGGCCGGATTCGGCAAGATCTTCGAGGTCGGGCCCGCATTCCGCGCCGACCCCAGCTTCACGCAGCCGCCACGCGACCGAGTTCACGAGCGTCGACACCGAGTTCAGCTGGATCGACAGCCACGAGGATGTCATGACGCTGCACGAGGACCTGCTGGTCGCCGGCTTCCAGGCCGTCAAAGACAAGCACGGCGCCGAGATCGAGGCCGCGTTCGGCGTCGAGGTCACCGTGCCGACGACGCCGTTCCCGCGCATCCCGCTCGCCGAGGCGAAGGAGATCATCGCGAAGCGCGGCTACGAGGTTCCGCGCGCCGACGACGACATGGACCCGGAGGGCGAGCGCCAGATCGCGGCCTACGTCAAGGAGACCTACGACCACGAGTTCGTCTTCCTGACCGACTACGCGTCGAGCATCCGGCCGTTCTACCACATGCGTCACGACGACGACCAGACGATCACGAAGAGCTACGACCTCATCTTCAACGGCGTCGAGATCTCGACCGGCGCCCAGCGCGAGCACCGCATCGAGGTGCTCGATCGCGCAGGCGAAGGAGAAGGGCCTCGACCCCGAGGAGCTCGACTTCTACCTCGACTTCTTCCGCTACGGCGTTCCGCCGCACGGCGGATTCGGCATGGGCCTCGCTCGCGTGCTCATGCTGCTGCTGCACCTGACGAACATCCGCGAGACGACCTACCTGTTCCGCGGTCCGACGCGGCTGCTGCCGTAGCACTGGCCCCCAAACGGTCACGTGACACTCCCGTGCGGTCAAGGCGTAGGTCGATGGGATGGCCGCGGCTGGCCACGAGTAGCCGCGTCGGAGGTGCGCATGGGTCACGACGCCGAATACGACGCCGAGTGGGATCACGCCCTGTTCACGTGCCCCGATCCCTGTCGTGCGAGGCGAGCACTGACGTCCCTCGACGAGGATGACTGGGAAGCACGCTACAACGAAGACACGACCGGCTACGTGTCCGATCCGCTGACGACGTCGTTCACCGACCTCGACCTCGGGCCGGCGCTGCTGAAGCTCGGCCACACCGCGGAGTGGGCCGACCTCCAGTCCTGGACGGACGACTGACTAGAACTCGAAGTCGATGGATGCCCGGTCACCCGTGACCGATCGCACCAGCGCCTTGACCTTCTCGTGCTCCGGGTGCACCTGGTAGGTGTCGAGTCGCTCGTGGTGGCGAAGTCGATGATCAGCACGACATCCCAGTTGCCCGGCGTCTCGTCGAGGTCGCGGCCCAGGTGCAGGGTCTTGATCTCGGGGATGATGGGCGGCAACGCCCCGAAACCGGTGGCCAGGGCGTCGAACGCGGCGGCCTTCTCGGCCGGATCCTGCGACGCTGAACTTCCATGTGACGATGTGCCGAATCATGCCGTTGCCTCCAGGAGGGCGCCGCGCAGCCGGTCGGCGTCCACGCGCCAGATGTTGTGCACCCGACCGTTGATGAGCACGACCGGGATCTCCTCGACGAACCGGTCGTACAGCTCGGGGTCGTCCACGATCGAACGTCTCGACGAACTCGCGGCCGGCGTCTCGCCGACGACCGCCGACGACGATCTCCCGGGCCGCATCGCAGAGATGACACCCGGGTTTGGTCACCAGCGTTACGGTCGCGGTCGCGCTCACGCCCACCAGCCTATGCGGCGGGGCCAGCGTTGGCCCTCGCCGGGGGCTGCCTAGACTGATTGGATGCCCGTCCTCGCGTCAGAGCAAGCGCAGCGACGCTCCCATCGTCGCCTTCTTCGACGTCGACAACACCCTGCTGCGCGGCGCGAGCATGTTCCACATGGCCAAGGCCGCCCGGCGCGAGCACATCATCAAGGCGCGCGAGATCATCAAGTTCGGCTGGCACCAGGCGACGTTCCTGTTCGTCGGCGAGAACATGCGGCAGCTCGGATCGATCAAGGATCGCGCCGTGCAGATCATCGGCGGCCACACCGAGGTCGGAGCTGCGCGAGCTCGCCAACGAGGTCTTCGAGCGCGACATCAAGAATCGGCTCTGGCCCGAGACGGTCGGCCTGACCAGGGAGCACCTCGCGAAGGGCCACCAGGTCTGGCTGATCAGCGCGACGCCGCGCATCGTCGGCAGCGTCATCGCCGAGCGGCTCGGCCTCACCGGCGCGCTCGGCACCGAGTTCGTCACGCGAAGACGGCGTCTTCGAGGGCGGCTTCGATGGTGAGGTGCTGCACGGCGAGGCGAAAGCTGTTCGCCGCGGGCAGCCCTGACGACGCGGCTCGGCGCGAAGCCTCGCCGACTGCTGGGCCTACTCGGACTCGCGCAACGACATCCCGCTGCTGACCCTGGTCGGCCACCGCGTGGTGGTGAACCCGGACTCGCGCCTTGCCAAGCACGCCCGCAAGCTGAGCTGGCCCATCCTCGAGCTCAAGCGCGCCAGCATCAAGGAAGCACGCAAGCGGGTGCAGCGCGAGGCGCGGCAGTCGGTGGCCGCCAGACGCGGCGACGCCGCCGCGAGAGCCGATGCCGCCAGCGCCGACGAAGAAAGAAGCGCCGGGCCAGAATAGCCCAGCGCTCAGTTCTGCGTCTCGACGAGCGTCCTACTTCTTGTTGCGACGCTGGTGACGCGTCTTGCGAAGCAGCTTGCGGTGCTTCTTCTTTGCCATGCGCTTGCGGCGCTTCTTGATGACGGAACCCATAAATCACCTCGCTGAATGCTGATACGAACCCACCGGTTCGATCAGAACCGCGGAAGACACAAATTGGCGTTAAGCCAACACTGCACTTTACCCCACGCGGGAGTCGGGCGTTTCAATGGCCGCCTCGACCGCCGACTCCGGGATGCGGAACGACCGGCCGAACCGCACCGCGGGCAGCTCGCCCGAGTGCACGAGGCGGTAGACGGTCATGTTCGAGACGCGCATCATTTCGGCGACCTCGGCGACCGTGAGAAAGCGCACGCCAGACAGATCAGCCATTGCGTTCGCCCCTTGATGTGCAGAATTCACCCCAGTGAAGTGTTACTGGAGTGCTAAATCGTAAATATAGGGGCTGAAGTGAGTGCTCGTCTACCGCCCCGTGAGGGGATCCGCTCCCAAGAATTGCTGAGGGGCGTGAATCGGTCGTCAAAGCGGAAGCTGTGACCACCGATTCACGCCCCTCAGTCAGTTGGCTGCGAGCTCCCGGGCGCGCTCGAGCGCGGCCGCGGTCGCGCGATCGAACAGGTCCTTCAGATTCGCGGACTCCAGCACGGCGATCGCCCGCTCCGTCGTTCCCTTCGGGCTCGTCACCCGGCGCCGCAACTCGCCGGGTGCCACGTCGCCTGCCGCCAGCAACTCGGCCGCGCCGAGGAACGTGCCGTTGACCATGGTCGCCGCCTCCTCGGCCGTGAAGCCGAGATCGATGGCGGTGCGCGTGAGCTGCTCGATGAAATAGAAGACGTAGGCGGGGCCCGATCCGCTGATGGTCGACAGCGCGTCGATCTTGCTCCTCCGGAATCTCGAGCACCGTGCCCACCGTCTCGAAGAGAGCGCGAGCCAGAGCCAGATCATCGGCGGACGAACGCGACTCCGCCGCGCAATACCGGTCACCGCGCGGCTCACCACGGCGGGAGTGTTGGGCATCGCGCGAAGCACGACGCCCGGCACGATCCCCTCCATCGTCGCGATCGGCACGCCCGCCGCAACACTGATTACGATCGCGTCGGGCTCGAGGTCATCCGCGATCTCGCGCAGCAGGTCGGCCACCATCGCCGGCTTGACCCCGATGATCACGAGCCGCGCGCCGCGAACGGCCTGCGCGGTTGGCATTCGGGGTCTGGTCACGAGCGCAAAAGAATCGACGAGGCCCGACTGCAGCGGCAGACGCCTTCTCGACGGTGCGGTTCGTGACACGGATGCGCCCGTCGACCTCGACGCCCGGGGCCGTCAGGCCGGCGAGGATCGCGCCGCCCATCGAGCCGGTACCGAGGATCGCGATTCTGGGAAGGCTGATCATGTGCCCATCCTAGGATTGAGCAATGAGCACATCGGGCGGTAACCGGGCGATCGTCGCAGCACTGCTCGCCAACATCGGCATCGCCATCGTCAAGTTCATCGCGTTCCTGGCTCTCCGGATCGAGTTCGATGCTCGCCGAGAGCGTGCACTCGCTCGCCGACACCGGCAACCAGGCGCTGCTGCTGCTCGGCGGTCGAAGGTCGCGCAAGAAGGCCGACGAGGCGCATCCGTTCGGCTACGGTCGCGAGCGATTCGTGTTCGCGTTCGTCGTCTCGATCATCCTGTTCTCGGTCGGCGGGGTGTTCTCGATCTGGGAGGGCATCCAGAAGCTGTCGAGCCCGCACCCGCTCGACAACCCGTGGATTCCGGTCGATCGTGCTGCTGGTGTCGATCGTGCTGGAGTCGTTCTCGTTCCGCACCGCGATCCGCGAGTCGCGGCACTCCCGCGACGGGGAATCGCTGCCGGCGTTCATCCGGCATGCGAAGGCGCCCGAGCTGCCGATCGTGCTGCTCGAAGACTTCGCCGCACTGATCGGCCTGGCGCTCGCGTTCCTCGGGGTCGGGCTCACGATCATCACGCGGCAACGGGGTGTTCGACGGCATCGGCACGCTCTGCATCGGCGTGCTGCTGGTGCTTGTGGCGATCGTGCTCGGCATCGAGACGAAGAGCCTGCTGGTCGGCGAGGGCGCCTCACCGGCCGATCTGGTTGCAATCCGCGATGCGATCAACGCGCACCCCGATGTCGAAGCCCTCATCCACATCAAGACGCTGTATCTGGGGCCGGAGGAGCTGCTGGTGGGCGCCAAGATCGCGTTCGCCGCGAAGAAGAAGCTGGTGGATGTCGCGAACTCGATCGATGCGGTCGAGGCGAGCATCCGCGAGGCGGTGCCGATCGCCCGGGTGATCTACCTCGAGCCGGATGTCTACCGCCCCAAGGGCGATGACTCCACCCTCACCGACGCGATCATCATCAAGGCCGCCGACTGACGAGTTGCACGTTTTCGTGGTCTCCCGGGCGGCGAGGCCACGAAAACATGCAACTGGATGGGAAGTCAGCGGCGGGACTCGAAGAACGCCAGCAGCAGGGCGGCGCAGGCCTCGGCCTCGACGCCGGCGGTGACCTCGACGCGATGGTTGAGGCGCCGGTCGCGCAACAGGTCGTGCACGCTGCCCGCAGCCCCCGCCTTGTCGTCCCAGGCGCCGAAGACCACGCGCGGAATGCGCGCGTTCAGGATGGCGCCGGCGCACATGACACACGGCTCGAGCGTCACGACCAGGGTGAGGTCGGTGAGGTGCCAGTCACCGCGAGCCTCGGCGGCCGCGCGAATCGCCACGATCTCCGCGTGCGCGGTCGGGTCCTGGTGCTTCTCGCGCTCGTTGCGCCCCACCGCAACGAGACGCTGCCGGAAGCAGTCGACCAGCAGCGCCGCGACGGGCACGTCGCCGGTCGTCGAGCGCCGTCCGGCCTCGGCGAGCGCCTCGCGCATCCATTCGTCGTGAGTGGGCACGGTCGTCCTCCGTTCGCTAGATTGAGCCTATGCGAGTGCACGTAGCCGACCACCCCCTCATCACCCACAAGCTGACGGTGCTGCGCGACAAGACCACGCCGTCGCCGACGTTCCGGGCGCTCGCCGAGGAGCTGGTGACCCTGCTCGCCTACGAGGCGACCCGCAACGTGCGCGTGCAGGAGGTCACCGTCACGACCCCGGTCGGCGAGGCGAAGGGCCTCGCGCTGAGCGAGCCGCGACCCGCTCGTCGTCCCCATCCTGCGCGCCGGCCTCGGCATGCTCGAGGGCATGGTCAAGCTGGTACCGACCGCCGAGGTGGGATTCCTGGGCATGGTGCGCAACGAGGAGACGCTGCAGCCCGACATCTACGCCGAGCGCCTGCCCGACGACCTGTCGAACCGGCAGTGCTTCGTGCTCGACCCCATGCTGGCAACGGGCGGCTCGCTCATCGCCGCCATCAACTACCTGTTCGACCGCGGCGCCGTGGATGTCACGTGCGTCTGCCTGATCGCGGCGCCCGAGGGCCTCGCCGCCGTCGAGGCCGCCACGGTCGGCCGCGAGGTCACCATCGTCGTCGGCGCGAAAGACGAGAGGCTCAACGAGATCGGCTACATCGTGCCCGGGCTCGGCGACGCGGGCGACCGCCTCTACGGAACCGTCTGAGCCGCGCCGCACGCGCGGCGCATCACGGGCGAGCGGTTGACATCTCGTGCGCGCCGCGCAAGATACTTGCGCCATGACTGTCAACGCGCACGCCCTGACCTCCCTTGAGGCCCGTGGGACTGCCGGCATGATGCTGTCGCGGGCACGATGCCGAGCAGCGCTGACATGTGTTGTCGAATGTGTGCCTAATCGGCCCGGTGCCTCACCGGCACAGAACCGCCGAGACCGGCCGGACAGTCTGAGATGAAGAACGGTGACACACCGTCGGACTCGGATCCGCTCGTCCCCGGACTCCAGGATGCCGCGCCGCTCGTCCGCGGCATCCACGTCACACATTCGACACGACTCTTCACGGGAAGGACTGCCCGCGATGGCCGACCTCCCGGACACCGCAAGGACTCGATCCCATGTCTCTCGCAACTCTTGACGTTCCCATCCAACCGACTCACCACCGGCACCGTGCCGGGCGGCAACCCGGAAACCTCCCCGCGGCTCCGCGCCGTCCCGACCGGAACGGAGGCCCGCGGCTTCGTGCTCTACGTCGGCCTCGGCGAGGCTAAGGCCGCGGACGCCGGCACCGACCTCGGCACGATCGTCGAGCAGCTGAAGCAGCTCGCCGCCCAGCTCGCGCCGACCGTCGAGACCTACGCTGCGGTCGCGCTCGCGCCGCGCGGCGCCGGCGGCCGCGACGTCGACGTCGTGCGTCTCGCGCTGCAGGATCCCGCCGCCCTGGCCAAGCACCGCCACGCCGAGGAGCCGCCCGAGAAGGCTCGCGGCGGCGTCATCGTCGATGTCTCGCGCAAGCGCCTCGTGCTCGACGGCGAGACGGCCGCCGCTCACCTACAAGGAGTTCGAGCTGCTGCAGTACCTCGTGCTGCGCGAGGGTCGCACGATCGACCGCAGCGAGCTCATCAGCTCGCTGTGGGCCGATGGGCACGACGAGGACATCCCGAACGAGCGCACCATCGACGTGCACGTTCGTCGGCTGCGCTCGAAGCTCGGGGCCTACGAGGACATCGTGCGCACGGTGCGCGGCGTCGGCTACCGCTTCGACCACCACGCGGATGTCTCGGTGCGGCACGCCTCGACGCCGAGCCCCGACTTCTTCTAGGCGCACCGTGGCGATTCGCGGTAGGTCGCCCGGCATGGACACCCCTGCCGCCGACATCGCGGTCGATGAACCACTGGTGCGCCGGTTGCTCCGCAGCCAGCATCCCGACCTCGCCGACCTCCCGCTCGTGCTGGTGGCGAGCGGCTGGGACAACGTGCTTTACCGGCTGGGCGACGACCTCGTCGTTCGCCTGCCCCGACGACTGGTGGCGGCCGAGCTGGTCGTGCACGAGCAGCGCTGGCTGCCCGGGATCGCCGAGCGCGTGAGTGTCGCTGTTCCATCCCCGGTGCGCGTTGGCACGCCGCAACCGGAGTTCCCGTTCCCGTGGACGATTGCGCGGTGGCTTGTCGGTGACCTCGCGAGCGAGACGGATGGCGCGGGATTCGCCACCGACCTGGCGCGGTTCGTGCGGGAGCTTCACACCGCCGCGCCGGCCGATGCCCCCGTCAATCCGGTTCGCGGCGTTCCCCTGCGCTCTCGCGACGCGGCCCTGCGCTCCCGGCTCGAGTCGGGCGCGGTCACGCGTGCGGCCGAGCTCGGCAGGCTGCTGGGACCGGGCGCTCGGTGCCCCCGAGTGGCCTGGGCCCCCGCAGTGGCTTCATGGCGACCTGCATCCCGCGAACGTGCTGCTGCGCGACGGCACCCTGGCCGCGGTGCTCGACTTCGGGGACGTGTGTGGTGGAGACCCGGCGACTGACCTCGCGACCGCATGGCTGAGTTTCGACGAGGCCGGGCGCGACGACTTTCGGCACGCGCTCGACTACGACGAGTCGACGTGGCTTCGGGCATCCGGCTGGGCGCTGCTGCTCGCCACTGCGCTGGTGACGAACTCGGCCGACAATCCGGCCATGCACCGTATCGGTGAGCGCGCGCTGCAGCGCCTCGCGCCGCCCGAATCCTGAGCGAACGGATGCGCTGTCGGCTCCGGCTAGACCCGCAGCCAGACGAAGTCGAGCGGCCTGATCACGAGGCCCTTCGTCAGGTCGACCTCACGCCCGGTGACGATATTGCGGGCGGGGCCGAGAGCGGAGAACCGGTCGGGGTGCAGCGCCTGCGTCTGGTCCCCGAAGTTTGCGAGCACCAGGATCGTCGAGCCGTCAGCGCCGGGGCGCTGGTAGCCGAGCACGTGATCGTTGTGGGTGCCGAAGATCACCAGCTCATTTCCCGCGAACTCGGGCGTTCGTTTGCGCACTCGAATCAGTCGGCGCAGCCCACGGTGGATCATCCCCGCCGGCGTTGTCGCGTCTGCGCGAGCCTCATATTCGCGAGCGGGAAACCGCGGCCTGCCGATCCACCTGCTGTCCCCGGCCCGATCCGGTTCGAGCTCATAGCTGCGATCGTTCAGCTGGCCGACCTCGTCGCCCAGGTAGAGCAGCGGGATCCCACCGGTACTCAGGATGATCGAGTGCGCGAGCAGGATCCGGCGCACGGCCAGGGGGTCGCCGGCCTCCAGCCCCGCCAGCGAGGCCGTGGTGCCACTCACTCGCGCGTCACCGGTGTGAGGGTTCTCCTGAAACGGCTCTCCCCGGGCGAAGCTCCCGGGAAACCGGTTGATGAAGAAGTCGTTCAGGAAGCGCCGGTGCGCCTCCGGATCGGTGCCGAGCCGACGGGCATCCCCATCGTCGAACGTCCACCCGATGTCGTCGTGGCTGCGAACGTAGTTCACCCACGAGGTGCCCGGAGGCAACGCGTGACGATGCTCCAGCGCATCCGACAGCAAGCGGGTGTCCCGGCTGGCGAGGGTGCTCCAGATCAGTGCCATCTGCAGCGGGTTGTAACTCAGCTGGCATTCGTCGGGTCGCACGTACTTGAGCACGTCGTCGGGATGCACGATCGCTTCCGATTTGAACAGCAGGGATGGGGCCGCGATTCGGCACACCGCGTTGAAGGCCTGCAGCAGGAGGTGCGCTTCGGGCAGGTTCTCGTTCGAGGTGCCGAGTTGTTTCCAGATGAAGGCGACCGCGTCCATCCGCAGTATCTCGACACCCTGGTTGGCGAGGAACAGCATCTCGCCCGCCATTGCGCGGAACACGGCCGGGTTGGAGTAGTTCAGGTCCCACTGGAAGTCGTGGAATGTGGCCCACACCCACCGGTCGTCGTCGAGCGGTACGAAACTGCCGGCATGGTTTTCGGGGAAGATCTCGCGCGTCGTGGCTTCGAACGCGTCGGGCATGTCCCGGCCGCGAAAGATCCAGTAATACTTCTCGAACTCGGCGTCCCCCGCTCGGGCCCGCTGCGCCCAGAGGTGCTCGTTCGACGTGTGGTTGAACACGAAATCGAGCACCAGCGAGATGCCGGCCTCGCGGAGCGCCTCTGCGAGCCGGTGCAGGCCCGCGATGTCGCCGACCTTCGGATCGATGTCGCGGTAGCTGGAGATGGCGTATCCGCCGTCTGAGTTGCCCTTCGGCGCGAGAAAAATCGGCATCACGTGCAGGTAGGTCAGTCCGAGCTCCACGAAGTAGGGGATGTGTGACCGAAGCCCGTCCACGCTTCCGGCATAGAGGTCGACATAACACACCCCGCCGAGCATTCTGTTCGACCGGAACCAGTCGGGCGTTGCGTCACGCTGCCTGTCCAGGGTCTTCAGCTCGGCGGGCCGCGCCTGCCACGACGACGCCATATCGACGACGAGCTGCGCGAACTCGTGCTCGCATTCGTCGGTCGCCCCGTAGAGGTGCTCGAACAGGCTTCGCAGGCGGCCGGATTGGTCCGCGAATCGATTCAGGAAGGCGGTCCAGTCGGCCTCCGAGGTCGTGGCCAGGCGCTGCCGGTTCAGGAACGGTGCATCAATCACGGGCGCCAGCGCCACTGGTCGATCAGCCATGCGGTAAAGGTACTCTCAAAACGTTTTGAGCCCGCCGGGTGCCGCGCCGATCTGCGCTGGTGACTCCCCATCGTGCACCGCAGATCTGCCACATAGGAAACTCGCAGAAAAATAACGTTTCGTATAACTAGCGCTCCGTTACCTCACCGTTATATATTCATTTCAGCGGAAGTTGTTTGCTGTGGCAACTTCTGCGGAATGTGATTGCAGGACACTCTTGGTGCAAGGGAGAGGGTCGGTTTCTAGCCTCTGAAACCGGCCCTCAATCCTGTTTAACGGCCTCTATCGCGAGCCTGCACACGGGCTGTTCAGCCGCATGATCGCGGCGCGCTGGCGCGGTCGCCCGGCCGCACAGACCGGTCCGGCAACGTGAAAGTCCCTCGACCTCAATAGAGTTGAGGCGTGGTTGACGGGAGCAGCGCAGCGGTCGCGGCATGGGAGTCGCTGTTTCGCGCCCAGGTGAGCGTGCTCGCGGCAGCTGGGAAAAGAGTTCCCGAGCGGCGACATCTCGTTCAACGAGTACGACGTGCTGTTCAATCTCACTCGCCAGGAGGGTCGGCGGCTGCGCATCCGCGACCTCAGCCGGCACCTGCTGCTCACCCAGCCCTCCGTCAGTCGGATGGTCGACAGGCTGGTCGCCAAGGGCCTCGTACGCAAAGAGAGCGACCCCGGTGACGGGCGTGGCACGTTCGTCTGCCTCACCGACTCCGGCTACTCCCTCTACCGCCGCGTCGCCGTCGTGCACGCCAAGTCGATCGAGCGGCACCTGGGCAGCGCCCTGACAACAGAAGAACTGTCTGCGCTGCGCGACCTGACCGAGCGCATCCGAGCCAGCGTGCGCGAGACCGGCAGCTAGCCCAGGCTCTGCGCCCACCGCCGACGAGCGCCGGCGAACACCACCACCGTTTTCGGCAGTGCCAGGATGCTGCGGACGACGTCACCCAGGTTCTTCGGGCGACCCGACTTGCTCTGGTACAGCATCCGGCGGCCGTCCGACCCCAGCTCCAGCAGCGCCAGCGCCCGCCGCATCTGGTCGGTCGGTTCCGCGTACTGCAGCCGCCACTGCGCGTAGGCGACCGACGGAAGGCTGAACGGGCACGGCTGTTCGCCGAGCGCCAGGATGAGCCGGTTCATCTCCGCGCACCCGCCCATGCGGCGAATCAGGTCGACGGTGATTTTTCGCTCGCGCTCGTCGAGCACGCGACCGAACTGCTGCACGAAGTAGTCGAAGTTGCTGCGCGAGCGGGTTGACGCGCCATCCAGGCCGTCGTGACTGGCGAGGATCGCCGAGTTGATCCGACCGAGCGCGCGCACGGTATGACCGCGCAGCGGCACCTCTTTGTGGCGCTCCCAGATGAGGTCGAAGGTCGCTTCGGGGTCGGCGAAGAACCCCGGGATGACCGGATACACGGTGAGTCCCGCTGGCTCGTCGGGATGCCGGAGCATGAGTCGCGCGGGCGGAAGCATGCGGAAGCGGCGCGGCGGCCGCACCTCCTGCCATCCGATCTCGAACAGGGCCGAGCGGAGGTGCCGGTACGACGCCGGATCCACGAGGATCGCAGCGCTCGACGAGACGTGCGGGGTGAGCAGGCCGTTGGCGATCAGCACCGGGCCACCGCCCAGCATGGCGCGGATGTGAAGGTCGCGACAGAGTTCGATGACATCGATCGCGATGAGGTCTTTGCTCTCGCGCAGCAGTGCATCCCGCGCTTTCGAGGATGCGGCATCAGGGGTGGTCATGATCGCTTTCCACTGTCAAGCGTAGTGACCGCATCGCAGCCGACCGTACCGCGGCTACCCCCAGATCAGGCGGGAGGCCGCCCGCCCACCACACCGACAGCACGGGCGGCGAGTGCTGCCCCCGCTTCGGCGGAGGCCCTGGGGTCGCGGGTGCGCATCCACTCGTGCAGGAACCCCGCGCAGAACGCATCCCCGGCACCGGTGGGGTCGACGGTCTTCATGGGCACGACTTCGAGGCGCTCCTGGTGGCCGTCGCTCGCGATGAGGACGCCCGCGCTTCCGAGGGTGAGCGCGACAACAGGAAAGGTCTTTGCCAGCTTGCGGGCGATCTCGCCGGGATCATCGAGCCCGGTGAGAGCGATGCCCTCGTCGAGGCTGGGAAAGAGCAGGTCGGCGCCCGCGACGCCCGCGAGAAACCGTTTCGGCCCGAAGTCTTCGAGGAATCCTGCCGACCCGGCATCCACTGACACGTGCACCCCCCGTGACTTCGCCCGCTTGATGAGCCGGGTGAAGCCGGTCGTCTCCGCCTTGCCGAACAGGCTGTACCCGGTGAAGTGCAGGGCGGATGCGCCATCGAGGATGGCGTCGGAGACCGAGTCGGGATCGAGCGCTGCGTTGGCCCCGCGCTCGGTGAGCATGCTGCGCTTGTCGCCGTCGACCAGTATGACGATCGTGCCGGTCGGCAGGATGTGATCGCCGGCCAGCATGGCGCGAACCCCCGCATCCCGCAGCACCCGGGTCTGCCGCTCGAGGTCGAGCACTCCGACACGTCCGACGAAGTCCACCGACGCCCCGAGCGACGCGAGCCAGGTCGCGGTGTTCGCCGCGGACCCCCCGCCCCGGTCGCTCGATCGTGGCGGGCGTGTCGGTGTCGGGCCGGATCGGGCCGCCGGGCGTCGCGATGACGTCGTCGATCACGTCTCCGAAGACGACGAAGCGCGGATCACCGTCAGCCACGGAGCTGGCACCATTCGGTCGCGATCTGCGCCGCCACGCGCACGTTGTTGCGCGCGAGGTCGAGGTTGACCTCGAGACTGCGGCCGGCGGACGCGGTGACGATGAAGCTGAGCAGGAACGGCGTGACGGCCTTTCCGTGCACCCCGGCCTCCTCGGCCGCGAGGAATGCCTGCGCGAGCACGAGATCGTGTTCGGCCGGGTCCCACTGCTGTTCGCTGCGGGATCGCGTTCGCGACGACGATGCCCTGCCCGTGGCCGAGTTCATCCTGCGATTTCATGATGCGGGCGATCTCGACCGCGGTTTCCACCGACCAGTCGAGCAGGTGTGCCGACTCGGTGAGCCAGAAGCTCGGAAACACTTTGGTGCCGAAGCCGATCACGGGCACGCTCAGCGACTCGAGCCGTTCGAGGGTCGCCGCGATGTCGAGCACCGACTTAACGCCGGCACTCACCACGGTGATCGGCGTGACGGCGAGTGTGGACAGGTCGGCTGACTCGTCGAACGTGCTGGATGCCCCGCGATGCACACCACCGAGGCCACCCGTCGCGAACACCCGGATACCCGCCATGGCGGCCAGGTGGGCGGTTGCGGCCACGGTGGTCGCCCCGCTCGCGCCCCGGGCGGCAAGGATGGGCAGGTCGCGAACGCTGGCCTTCGCCAGCTCTTCGTCGGCAATACGCCGCACGCCCTCGGCGTCGAGCCCGATGTGGGGAACGCCGTCGAGCACGGCGATGGTCGCGGGCGTCACCCCCGCATCCGTGAGGATCTGTTCAAACTCGATTGCGGCCGCGTGGTTGCGGGGACGCGGCAGCCCGTGGCTGATGATCGTGGATTCGAGGGCGACTACTGGGCGATTTTCGTCGAGCGCGGCGGCGACCGCCGGAGAGACGGAGAGGTGTGTGTTCATGACTCGCCTAACTTACCCGCGCAGAAAGTCGACCGTGTTTCGCGTCGCCGAAGACGCAGAAGGTAGCACGCTCGCAGGCCTCGCAACAGGGTCAATCCGGTTGGCACGACGCTCCGGACTCCTTAAGCCCCCCGCAACAGACCTGGCCCGTGCCGGCGTACCCAGCTGCATGGGCCAGGTCTATGGACGTGGCAACTATTTGAGGAGCCGCGAGAGCACCCGATCCGCGAGGGGCTTGCCGCCCGTCTGGCAGGTCGGGCAGTACTGGAGCGTCGAGTCGGCGAAGATCACCTGGCGCACGGTGTCGCCGCAGACCGGGCAGGGCAGCCCGGTTCGGCCGTGCACGCGCATTCCCGATTTCTTCTCGGCCTTGAGTTCGGACGCGGCCAGTCCGTCGGCGCGGGCGATCGCCTCGCGAAGGGTGGACTGCAGAGCCGCGTACAGGCGCGTGACATCCGCAGCGGGCATGGCCGCCGGCTTGAACGGAGACATCTTCGCCACGTGCAGGATCTCGTCGGAGTAGGCGTTTCCGATGCCCGCGATCACCGCCTGGTTGCGAAGCACTCCCTTGATCTGCGCGCGACCGGCCTGCTGCAGGATGCCCGCGAAAACCTCTTCGGTGAAGGCGGGATCGAGCGGCTCGGGCCCGAGCCGGGCGATGCCGGGCACGTCGCCAGGGTCGCGCACGACGTAGATCGCGAGGCTCTTCTTGGTGCCCGCCTCGGTGACATCGAATCCTGAGCCGTCGTCGAGCACCAGTCGGGCCGTGAGTGGGCCGCGCCCGAGTGCCTTCGACGGCTTCGGCGCCGCCTCCCGCCAGCGGATCCAGCCGGCGCGTGCGAGATGCATCACCAGGTGCACGTCGCCGACCAGGAAGTCGAGAAACTTGCCGTGCCGGGTGACGCTTGTCACGGTCTGTTCGGCCAGCGCATCGACCGGCACCTCGAATGTCTTCAGCGCGGAGAACGAGACGATCTCGAGCCGTTTCACCACACGCCCGTCGAGGCGCGCACCGAGGTCGGCCGCGAGCGCGGTCACTTCGGGCAGCTCGGGCATCAGTGGTGCCGATTGCCGCGGTACGCGTACCTCGACCGGCGGGAGCGGGCGGAGAAGAGGGCGAGCAGGCTCAGGAACGAGAAAGCAGAAAGCACGGAGAGCGCCGATGCCGCCGAGCCGATCGACGCGAACGATCCGACGCTGCCGACCGAGAGCACCGACCCCGTGCTGCCGATGGACAGGATGGAACCGCGCGACCCGACCGACAGGATCGAGTCGCGAGACCAGAGGGAGAGTATTGATCGAGCGGCCACGTCGGCTCCATTCACGAGAAATCCTTCTGCCATCCTGACCTGAAAGGACGCGGCGGACAATGGCTCGCCGGCTGTCGCCGCGCGCGAATACGCTGGAACACGTGGAAGCGCACGCGCTGGGGCGCCCGGAGGCACGGCAGATCGCCGTGCGGGCCGCGCACCTCGACGTGCACCGGCCCGGACTCCGTTGAAGAGCTGGTGCGCGGGATAGCGATGCTGCGCGTCGAGCTCACCAGCACCGTGCTGGAGTCGGCCGACCACATCGCCTGGTCGCGCATCGGGTCCGACTTCCGCTCGGCCGACATCCCCCGGGCGGTCGGGCTCGGGCAGCTGTTCGAGCGCGGCTGGATGCTGAGGCCGATGTCCGACCTCGGGCTCTACCTCGCAGGAATGCGCACGTGGGCGGATCGCTCGAACGCGCGGGGCTGGATGGAGGCGAACGCCGACTTCGCCCGAGGCATCCTGGATCGCATCGCCGACCTCGGCGCGTTGACGTCGCGCGACATCCCCGACGAATCCTTCGTGCCGTGGCCGTCGACGGGCTGGAACGACAACCGCAACGTGACCCAGATGCTCGAGTGCCTGCACATGACGGGAGCAGCTTGCGGTGGTCGGCCGCGCGGGACGCCTGCGCGTGTGGGACCTGGCCGAGCGCGTCTACCCGCCCGTCGCAGAGGTGCCCGCCGACGAGGCGCGGCGCATCCGCAGTGAACGCCTGCTGGCCGCGTGCGGCATCATGCGCGACAGCATCGCCGTCTCGCCCGACCGAACTGCACGGTGTCGTGCCGGTCGGCGAACCGGCCGTCATCGAGGGCGTGCCGGGGCGATGGCGGGTCGACCCCGCACAGCTGGGCCGCTCGTTCGAGGGCCGCGCGGCCATCCTGTCGCCCTTCGACCGCCTGATGACCGACCCGCAGCGCGTCGCCCGGCTGTTCGAGTTCGACTACACACTCGAGATGTATCAAGCCCGCGAGCACGCGGCGTCTGGGGGCAGTTCGCGCTGCCGATCCTGTTCGACGACCGTCTGGTCGGCAAGGTCGACGCGCGGTCGGACCGCGACCGCGCGGCCGCTTCGTCGTGCACCGCGTGCACGAGGACGTCGCCGTTCACGACAGCGGATGCGCGACGCCGTCGACGCGCGAGATCGAGGCGTTCGCCGGCTGGATGCGCCTGCGCGTGCACCGCGAGTAGATCGGCGCGAGCGACCGGGGTCAGAGCGGCGTGATGCCGAACGCCTTCGCAAGGCGGTCGATCTTCTGCGCCCTGCCCAGTCGGGGCGGATCGCTTCCGTCGCGGATCACACGGCCCCTCGCCTCGAAGTCGGCGAGAAAGTCGCGCGCCCAGGTCACGTCGGATTTGGTCGGGCTGATCGTCTCGTTGATGACGGGCAACTGTTCGAGGTCGAGGCAGAGCTTGCCCGTGAGACCGAGCGCGACGGCCATCTCGGACTGTTCGCGCAGAATCGGATGACTGCTGCCCACGGTCGGCCCGTCGATCGGTCCGGGCAGGTTGCCGATCCGGCTGGCCACGACGAGGCGGGAGCGCGGGTAGGCCATGGCGAGGTCATCCATGCTCGTTCCAGTGTCGCGGCGGTAGTCCCCGCTGCCGAACGCGAGCCGGAACACTCCGCGAGCCTGCGCGATGCTGCGCGCCTCTTCGATTCCGAGCGCCGACTCGATGAGCGCGAGCACCGGGGTGCGGCCGCCGAGCCGGTCGAAGGTCTCGGCGACGTGCTCGGCCGACTCGGTCTTCGCCAGCATGACCCCGGAGAGGCCGCTCTGGCCCTTGAGGGCGTCGACATCATCCGACCAGAACGGCGTCGTGTGGTCGTTGATGCGAACCCAGCCCTGCCCTCCCGTCGCCAGCCAGGAGATCACGTCGTCGCGCGCTTTGGGCTTGAGCGCGGGGTCGACGGCGTCTTCGATGTCGTACACGACCTGGTCGGCGCGGGAGTTCTGCGCTGCCTCGAACCGGTCGGTCTGGGTTCCGGAGACCAGGAGCCACGAGCGCGCGATGGATGCGTCGACCTCGGCCCTGTCACGGTGAGGTACTGCAGGCACTGAAGTCACGCCTGCAAGCCTAACCGCGCGGCAGACTCACCACGCCTCGAGCCCGACACCGAGCCATTCGGCGAGCGCCGCGATCTCGAGCCGCACCATCTCGTCTTCTTCGGGGTCGAACGGCAGCAGCTCGTGCACCGCGTTCACCTTGAGCACGTCTCGTTCGCGCACGACTTCGGCGTCCAGCAGCCCGATGAACCGGTCGCCCATGAGGATCGGGTGGGCGAAGAACCCGTATCGGCGCTGCGGCTTCGGTTTGAACTGTTCGAGCACGTACTCGAAGTCGAAGAGTTCTTTGAGCCGCGGGCGGTCGAACAGCAGGCCGTCGTAGGGGCTGAGGAATGCGACGCGTCCATCCGCCTCATCGTCGAGCGCGGCGAGCGCTTCCGGGTCGACGCGAAACGTCCACTTGCTTCCCTCGACGCGCGCGGGCTCGCCGGCCTCGCCCACGCCCGACCACGGCGACTTCTGTTTCGCTATTCCTGCGGAATGCAGTCGGCGCTCGGCCAGCAGCACCTCGGCCTCCTCGACCGTGTACTCGGGCAGGTCGGCGGGGTACACGCGCTCGGCGACATCCCAGCGCCGCTGGCGTCCCTCGCGGCCGACGATCGCCACCTCGCCCTGCCGCTGCAGAAAGTCGAGCATGTGCACGGTCTGGTTGGACCCGAACCAGCCGTCGGGCGGTCGCGCCACCTGGGCGGTGTCGGGGATGTCGCTCGGCGAAGAGTGGCCCGTCGGCACGCAGCCGGGCGAGCACGTCGGTGCGAAAACTGTCGTTCGCCGCCAGCCACTCGACGGTGCTCTGCCGGCGGGGCCACTGCCGCATGGCCGGCAGCATCAGCGGCAGCAGGCTGATCGGGCGAAACGACCCGTCGAACTCGAAGAGCAGACGATCGTGCTCCACGGCCTTCGACAACTGAACGGGGTCGTAGGCGCCGCCGATCCGCGACCACAGGATGGTGTGCTCGGCGGGCGCGATGGTTGCGGTCGGATCGATCTTGATCGCGCCGAGTTCTTCTGCAACCTCGACCACGTCGCCAGGCCGATCCGCGTCGAGCAGCTGCGCCCGCACCACGATGCGGCGTGCCTGGTCGCGCGTGAGCTGGTGCACCACGCGTCGAGGCTACCAGCGGCGCCCGGGGTCAGTCAGGAAGGCTTCGCAGGAACGACTCCGCCGAGTCGTACGTCACTCCAGCCGCTGCGGCGGCTTCTTCGTCGGCCTGTTTCTCGCCCTAGAGCCATCGTTTTCGTCACCAGCTCGATGAGGTCGTGAGCACCCCTCCGAGCTGCTCGGCCAGCTCGGCGCCGAACAGTGAGCCCGGAGTGAAGGCGCCGGGTCGACCGTCGCCCTGCAGCAGGCGGTAGGCCACCTCGGCGAGTACCCCGGAGGTGAAGTCGCTCGCGTTGCCGAGGCGAAGCCAGCCCTCGCGAACCTCGCCGGAATCCCACCGCACCAGTGCGTGCGCCCACGTGGACGCGCGCGGCATCGGCGCGGCGGTGAGCGGGATGCCGGCGATTCGGCGTTCGAGAAATCGCGGTACGCCCGGAATTCGGATGATCGCGGACAGCACGGGAATCGCGAGGCGGCGAACCAGAGGGTTGCGGGGCGCCGCGGTGGATGCCGCAACGACACTGGGCGCGCCGCTCGCCCTCCACGCGGCGAGCAGCTCCCCGCTCGCACCGCCGCCGGTGGAGAGCACATCGCCGTCGGGAGTCACCAGCCGGGCGAAGTGGGCGCCCGTGGCGCTGCGAACCAGCCGCCCCTCGCGCACCTCTCGGCCGCCGAACCGGACGACCTGCACGATGCTGCCGGCCAGGGCCGCGCCGACCGTGCCGCCCTCGAGCACGATGGCGGGCAGCGCGTCGACGCGCACACTCGCCGGCTTCGGACGACCTTCACACAGCCGCAGCACGACGCTCTCGGTCCCGAGCACGCCGTACCCCGCACCCGACACCAGGGTCTGGCCCGCATCGGCCGCCTGCCGGTCGAGTTTCAGGATGTCGTCGGTCGCCGCGAACTCGTTGGACAGGTCCGCGTAGTGGGTGCCCGCGGGGAGCGCGCCGGCCACCTGCGTGGCGGTCGTCGCAAACGGGCCGACCGTGTTCACGACGACGCCCGGCGCATCCGATGACAGCTGGGCGAGGTTCTGCTCGAGCGATCCGACGAGGATCCGGTGTTCGCCGGGCAGGCTGGTCGCGAGCGCGTCCAGGGTTTCGCGCGAACGACCCACCAGCACCAGGGCGACTCCGCGGTTCGCGAGAAGCGAGGCGACGTGGCGGCCGCTGCGACCGGTTGCTCCCAGGATCCAGATTTCGTTCTTCATGCGTTCGCCCTCGGTTCGACAGTGGTGCGAGATCCGTGATGACATCTCGTGTCATCACGCTACACCATGATGACACGTCGTGTCTTCACTACAATGACGGAATGAGCAGATGGCAACCCGACGCGCGCGAGCGCCTCGAACGCGCTGCCCTCGAACTCTTCACCGAGCAGGGATTCACGGCCACGACCGTTCCGCAGATCACCGCGCGTGCCGGTCTTACGACCCGCACCTTCTTTCGACACTTCGCCGACAAGCGCGAAGTGCTCTTCGCCGACGACGGAGACATTCCGGCGCTGGCCGCACGGCTGATCGCCGAGGCGCCGCCGGGGCTCGGGCCGATGGACATCATCGAGGCCGGTCTCGAAACCGTCGCTGCGGCCCAGTTTTCGGGCGGTGTCGAGAAACTCATCCAGCGCCGGGCCGTCATCGAGTCCGATGAGGGCCTGCGCGAACGCGAGTTGCGAAAGCTCCGCGCTCTCACCGAGGCGATCGAACAGGGGTTTCGTGATCGCGGAGTCGGCGAGCTGGACGCCGTGCTCATCGCCCACCTCACCGTTACGGTGTTCAGCATCTCGATCGGGCGCTGGGTCGGCCAGCACGGAGCGACTTCCCTGCCCGATGTGTTTCGCCAGACCTGGAGCTCGATGCGCTCGGTGCTGGCGGCTTAGGCGCCCAGGTCGCCGGGCCGCAGCCCGAGCTCGCTCTCGGTGGTGCGCAGCACGAGCGCCGAGACGATGTCGTAGTCGATCTTCGACCGGATGGCGGCCCTGATGCTCAGGCCGTCCACCAGCGACATGATTCGTGTCGCCGTGGATGTCGGGTCGTCGACGTGGAATTCGCCGGCGTCGATGCCCGCCTGGATGAGACGCGACAGTTCGGCCGAGTCCGCGTTCATCTGCGACACGACCTCGGTGAGCAGGGCCGGTCGACGACGCGAGGCCTGCCACGCGTCGAGCCAGAGCAGGCTCACCGCATCGCGCGCGGGGTGCAGTAACTCGCCCATGAGGCGCGTCATCCGGTCTCGCGGGCTCGCCGCCGCGAAGGCGGCCGCGTAGATCTCGGCGCGCTCGGCCCGGGTCGCGAACCCAAAGGATGCCGCGACGAGGTCGTCGACCGCGGGAAAGTAGTGGTTCACCAGCCCGGGCACGACACCGAGCTCCTCGGCGATTCGTTTGGCGGTCACCCGCTCGAGGCCTTCCTCGACGGCGACGCGGCTCGCGGCCGCGACGATCTCGGCCCGACGCTCGGTGGGGTGTTTGCGACGGGTCGCGGGCTTGGCTATTGACATCACAGTGACCATGGTATTGACTCTTGCACCAATAAGCTATTAGTGCAGGCACCAATAATCTCGAAAAGCGGACACTATGACCACCGCGACAGTGAAAGACCACGCCCCCGCCGACGTCGAACCCCCGACCGATCGCGTCGGCCGCATCGAATCGCACGGCACCGACTACATCCCCGAGTCCGAGCGTCACGGGCGCCCCCGCTCACTGTTCGCCGTCTGGGCGGCCTCCAACCTCACCTACCTGTACATCGTTCTCGGCGGCACGATGATCCTGCTCGGGCTGAACCTGTGGCAGTCGATCGCCGTGATCGTCGCCGGCAACCTGCTCTGGATCGTGGTCGGCTACCTGTCCATCAGCGGCCCCGTCTCCGGCACGCCCAGCGAGGTCGTGACGCGCGCCATGTACGGCATCCGTGGCAATCGCATCACCAACCTCATCATCGGCTGGATCGTCGGAGTGGCCTACGAGGCGATCAACCTGTCGGTCGGTGCGCTCGCGGGATTCGCGCTGGTTACGCAGGTCGCCGGCCGCGCGACGCTGCCCATCAAGATCGCGATCGTGATCGTGACCGCGGTGATCACCTTCACCATCAGCGTCTACGGGCACGCGACGATCGTGAAACTGAGCGGCTGGTTCACCGGGGTGCTGCTCGCCTGCCTCGTCGTGCTGGCGATCTTCGTCGTTCAGCACGCGAGGTTCGGGTACGAGACACCGGCCAGGGATGCGGTGCACGGGCCAGCGCTGTGGGCGGTCGCCGCGATCGGCTTCAGCATCATTGCGTCGGCGCCGCTGTCGTGGGGTACGGGAGCCGACTACGCGCGTTACCTTCCGGTCGCCACCTCCCGGCGAGGCGTGATGTGGTGGACCGCGCTCGGCGGCTTCGCGCCCTCGGTGCTGCTGGGCAGCCTGGGCGCGATGGCCGGCACGGTCGTGGACATGACAGATCCGCAGAAGTCACTCGGCGCCCTTCTGCCCGGCTGGTTCTACGCCGTCTTCCTGGTGGTGATCATGCTGGGGTCGATCACCAACAATGTGCTGACCGCCTACTCGACGGGCCTCGCCCTGCTCGCCGTGGGCATCCCGTGGCGACGCTCGATCACGGTCATCTTCGACGCCATCGTCGCAGTGGCCATCACCTGTTATGCCCTCTTCATCTCGAACTTCTTCGACTCGCTGAACAGCATCCTCGAACTCACCGTGGCGCTCCTCGGCCCCGCGCTCACCATCTATGCGGTCGACATCGCGCTGCGCCGCAACGCGTACGACGGGCTCGAGCTCGAAGACCAGACCCCGTCGGGAAAGTACTGGTATCGCCGCGGGTTCAACCCTGCCGGGCTGGTCGCACTCGTCGCTCGGTACGGCCGCGGCGTCCCTCTTCCTCGACACGACGCTGTTCATCGGCCCGCTGTCGTCGGCGCTGGATGGCGCGGACCTGTCCGTTTTCGTGGGCCCGATCGTCTCCGGCCTCATCTATGCCGGCATGACGATTGGCTCACGCCGCACCGTTCGCGGGAGGATTTCAGCATGACCTGGACGATGCCCGCCGAGACCGCCCCCCACGACCGCATCTGGATGGCGTTCCCGCGCACCGGACTCTCGCTCGGCGCCACCGACGCCGCAGCGCGAAGCCGGGTACGCCGCCTGGGCCGACGTCGCGAACACCGTCGCGCAGTTCGAGCCGGTGACGATGGTCGCCGACCCGAGCGAGGTCGACGCGAGCCCGCCGAATGCTCGCGCTCGGACATCGAGGTCGAGGAGGCGCCGCTCGACGACTTCTGGATGCGCGACATCGGTCCCACGTTCGTCGTCGACGACCAGGGCGCGCTCGGCGCCGTCGACTGGACGTTCAACGCGTGGGGCGCGCAACGAGTGGGCCACCTGGGAGAACGACCGCGAGATCGCGCGATACGTCGGCGGGCCGCACGGGGGCGCGAGCTGGTCTCCTCGATGCTCGTCAACGAGGGCGGCGCCATCCACGTCGACGGCGAAGGCACCGTGCTCGTCACCGAGACGGTGCAGCTCGACCCGGGACGCAACCCGTACACCGACAAGCGGCGGGTGGAGGCCGAGCTCGCACGAACCATCGGGGCAACGCACGTGATCTGGCTGCCCCGCGGACTCACTCGCGACTACGAGATGTTCGGAACACGCGGGCACGTCGACATGGTCGCCGCGATCCCGTCGCCCGGCGTGCTGCTGCTGCACCGCCAGGACGACCCCGCGCATCCGGACTTCGAGGTGTGCCGCCAGCTGCGGGAGTTTCTCGCGTCGACCCGGGATGCCGCCGGCCGCGAGTGGACGATCATCGACCTTCCCGCGCCCGAGACGCTGCGCGACGACGAAGGCTTCGTCGACTGGAACTACGTGAACCACCTGGTCGTGAACGGTGGCGTCATCGCCTGCGGCTACGGCGAGGAGAAGGCGGATGCGACGGCCCGCGAGATCCTGTCGGCCGCCTACCCGGGTCGCCGGGTCGTGACCGTCGACGCGCGGGAGATCCTCGCGCGAGGCGGCGGTATTCACTGCATCACCCAGCAGCAGCCCTCGGTGCAGGCGGCGAAGTGACGCCCGAGGGTTCGCCGTTCACGGTCGTCGAGGCGAGCATCGCCGAGCTCGCTGCGGCGCTCGAGTCCGGCACGGTCACCAGCGTCGACCTGGTGACCGAGTACCTGGACCGAATCGCCCGCTTCGACCACGGCGGAATTCGACTCAACGCCGTTCCCGTACTGAACCCCGACGCGCTCGCGGAGGCCGCCGCGTCCGACGCGCGCCGTGCTGCCGGCCGCACGCTCGGCCCGCTCGACGGCATCCCGTACACGGCGAAGGACAGCTACAAGGTTCGCGGTCTCACTGTCGCGGCCGGGTCACCCGCCTTCGAGCACCTGGTCGCGACGGATGACGCGTTCACCATTGCACGCCTGCGCGCCGCGGGGGCCGTGCTCATCGGTCTCACCACCATGCCCCCCATGGCGAACGGCGGCATGCAGCGCGGGGTCTACGGCCGGGCCGAGAGCCCCTACAACGCCGACTACCTCACCGCGGCGTTCGGATCGGGCTCGTCGAACGGCTCGGGCACGGCGACGGCGGCGAGCTTCGCCGCGTTCGGGCTGGGCGAGGAGACCTGGTCGTCGGGGCGCGCTCCGGCCTCGAACAATGCCCTGGTGGCCTACACGCCCTCGCGCGGCGTCATCTCGGTTCGCGGCAACTGGCCCCTCGTTCCGACCATGGACGTGGTCGTTCCGCACACGCGTTCGATGGACGACCTGCTCGCGGTGCTCGATGTGATCGTCGCCGACGACGCCGAGACGCGGGGCGACTTCTGGCGCGTGCAGCCGTGGGTCGCGATTCCGAAAGCCTCAGACGTGCGTCCCGCGAGCTACTTTTCGCTGCGCGACCCGGATGCCCTGCGCGGCCGGCGCCTCGGCGTTCCCCGCATGTACATCAACCGGGACTTCGAAGCGCCGAAGCCGATCGCGACGCGTGCATCCGTCATCGACCTGTGGGAGTCGGCGCGGCTCGCGCTCGAATCGCTCGGCGCCGAGGTCGTGGAGGTCGACCTGCCCGTCGTTTCGAACTACGAGAAGGACCGCCCGGGCACCCGCACTATGGTCGAGCGAGGCCTCGTTCCGCACGGGTTCGCCGAGAGCGAGCTCTGGGAGTTGTCGATGTTCGCGTGGCACGACTTCCTTGCTGCCAACAACGATCCGACGCTTCATGCCCTCGCCGACGTCGACGGGCCGCGCATTTTTCCCCACCCCGAGGGCGCTCTCCCCGACCGTTACGGCGACTTCGACTTCGACCTCGCCGACTACGTGACGAGGGCGCGGCGCGACGGCATCGCCGACCTGCTCGACATCCCGTTCATCGCGGAAGGGCTCGAGGGCCTCGAGGCAACCCGACGTCTCGATTTCGAGCAGTGGATGCACGATCTCGGCCTCGACGCGATCGTGTTCCCGGCCGTGGCCGACGTCGGTCGCGCCGACTCGGACGTGAACCCCGCGTCGGCCGACGAAGCGTGGCGCAACGGAACCTGGGTCGCCAACGGCAACCTGGTGCCCCGCCACCTCGGAATTCCCACCGTCACGGTTGCCATGGGCCTGATGGCAGACATTCGGATGCCCGTCGGGCTGACGTTCGCCGGCGCCGCCTGGCACGACAGCGCCCTCCTGCGGTACGCCTACGCGTTCGAGCACGCAACCCGCCTGCGCGTACCTCCGCCCCGAACTTCGGTGCCAGCGATTTCGTCATAATCCCGCTCGCCGCCGGTCTCTCTGCAGAGGTGCATCCGATTGCTTGGAGGAGCAGACGTGAAGCAGAGAATCGTGCTGCGAACAACGTGCGACGACTACGGTCGTCTCGCATTCCTATTCGGCGCCTGGGGTGCCGTCGACTGCGACACCGCGCTCGACGAGATCGACTCCGGAGCGTGCCAGTATCTGCTCGTGCTGCCGGGCGGTGATATCGCGACGATGGCACCGGTGTGGCTCGACGGCGGCCGCGGACTCATCCCGCTGACCACGTCCGGTGAGCGATTGCACGCCGACGACCCGGCGATGCGACGCATGGGTCGCTGATCAGCCTGCTCTCACGGCGGCGACCACGGAGATCACGGTCGCAATCAGGGTGAGCAGCGCGATTGCCGTGCCGGCCCACGCGAACGTGCGCGAGTTCTGGGCGGTGGATCGCGCATCCGCCTGTGTGTCCACGGTGCTGGCGAGGATGGCACGCAACAGTTCGTTCTGCTGCTCGAGGGCCTCGCGTACCGTGGCGATGTCCTCTGGCGTTGCCACGTTCAGTGACCTGCTGCCACGGCGGTTGTTCCCGGCACGTTCCCCGTCGGGCGCTTGCAGCAGCCCCTGGATGCGTTCCGCCGTGGTGCGGGTCATCAGGTTGGAGGGACCAGGGAAGAGCCGGTTGGCCAGGTTCTGCCGTTCGGCGAAGTATGCGGGGAAGTCCCGCTGAGCGCCGGGTCGCCCGCCTTGCGGATGAGCGTCGCCCCTCGGTGGGGTCTGTGTCGCGGCTGTGCCTGATTGCTCGCGGCCTGATTGCTCGCTGCCTGATTCTTCGCTGTCTGGGTGCTCTGCCACAGCACGATCATTCCACCAGCGACCGCCGCCCCCGAGCTAAACCGTCGCGCCGTACCGCAATCCGTCGAGCAGCAGCGCGATCATGCGCTGGCTGAACTCGAGCCCCTCGCCGGCGCCCGGCACGCAGAGGTGTGCGACCGCGCGCAACAGTTCGTCGGCCGTGATGTCCCCCCGGATCTCACCCACCGCGATAGCGCCTTCGAGCAGCGAGTCGAGGGCGGGTCCGAGGCGCTGCAGAAAGTAGAGCGGCAGCCCGTCGAACGCCGGGTCGCCCGAGTGCAGGGCTTCGCCGAGGCCGCGCTTGGTCGCCACGAACTCGGTGTACTTCGACAGCCACATCGCGAGCGCGGCCTGCGGGTCGTTCGCTGCCGCGAGTACGGGTGCAGACGCGATGCACTCGTCGATCTCGTGCTCGAGCACAGCCGTGATCAGATCGGAGCGCAGGGGGAAGTGGCGGTAGAGCGTGCCTACTCCCACGCCGGCGAGGTCGGTGATCTGCTTCGCTGGCGCATCAACGCCGTCTGTCGCGAAGACCGTCTTGGCGGCCTGCAGCAGAGACTCGACGTTTCGCTGGGCGTCGGCGCGCACTCGTGTCCTCCATCGTTGCTTTTTCGGAAAGGTTTTCCGTATAGTTACCGGAAGAGCTTTCCACTTCCATCGAGTATGGCAGACGGTCCACCCGAGACGACAACCAGGAGCACCCATGAAGTACCGCACCCTCGGCAAGACCGGCATCCAGGTCAGCCCGTATGCCCTCGGCACACTCCTGATGGGCGCCTCGATCGGCAACCCCGACCACGACGACTCGGCACGCATCATCCACAAAGCGCTGGATGCCGGCATCAACCTCGTCGACACCGCGGATGCCTACGGCGACTCCGAGATCGTCGTCGGCAAAGCCCTCAAGGGTCGCCGCGACAGCGTCGTGCTCGCGACCAAGTTCGGCCGGCCCATCGGCGACGACCCCGGTCATCGGGGCGCCTCACGGCGCTGGATCATGACCGCGGTCGAGAACTCGCTGCGCCGCCTGCAGACCGACTACATCGACCTCTACCAGGTGCACCGGCTCGACCCCGAGACCGACATCGAGGAGACCCTGTCGGCGCTCACCGACCTGATCCGCAGCGGCAAGGTGCGCGCGGTCGGGTCGTCGAACACCCCGGCCTCCGACATGGTCGAAGCCCAGTGGGTCTCCGAACGTCGCGCGCTCGAGCGGTTTCGCACCGAGCAGCCGCCATACTCGATGCTCAACCGCGGCATCGAACGCGAAGTGCTGCCGGTCGCGCAGCGCTTCGGCCTGGGCGTGCTGGTCTGGGGCCCGCTGGCACAGGGGATGCTGACCGGTCGGGTGCGCCGAGGCCAGCAGACCGACCTCGTTCGGGCCTCGATGAGCTTCTTCACCGTGTTCAGCGACGAGCGCAGGATCGACGCGGTCGAACAACTCGTCGCACTCGCTGACGAAGCGGGAATGCCCCTCACCCACCTGGCGATGGCCTTCGCCATCGCGCATCCGGGTGTCACCAGCGCTCTCCTCGGGGCGCACACGATGTCGCAGCTCGACGACCTGATCGCCGGAATGGATGTCACGCTGGGCGACGACATCCTCGACCGGATCGACGCGATCGTCCCCCCGGGCACCGATGTCGGCACGCTCGACCAGGCGTACAGTCCGCCCGCGCTCGAGGTGCCGAGCCTGCGCCGACGCCCGCTGCACGAGCGCACCGCGGGCGGCTCCGTGACTTCGGCGTGAGGTCGCTGAGTCCTCGCTGGGAAAGACGAACTGCGGGATGCGGCCGATATATCGTTAGGTATCGTCGACCGGCAGCGGTCGTGGCTCCGAGGAGGACAACATGAGTGGATCGTTTATGGGTGGCGGTTTCGCGGGCGGCCGCGGCGGCGGCAGCGACAACTGGCCCGGCGCCAACGTCTGGGAGACGATGGAACAACTGCGTGGGCAGTTCGAGCGCAAGGTCGGCGCACGCATGGGCCGCGGTGACGTGCGCGCCGCCGTGCTGGCACTCCTGGCCGAGAAGCCCATGCACGGCTACCAGATCATCCACGAAATCGAGGAGCGCAGCGGCGGAGCCTGGAAGCCGAGCCCCGGCTCGGTGTACCCCACGCTTCAACTGCTGGCCGACGAGGGACTGATCGCGGCCGAAGAGTCGAACGGGCGCAAGACCTACTCGCTCACCCCCGACGGCAACGAAAGCTGCGGCAGCAGCAGACCAGCCGGCCCCGTGGGAAGCGCCGGGAGCCCGCGACGGCGGCCGGATGTCCGCGCTGCCCAAGGCGGGCGTCGTCGCTCGCCCACGCGACCGCTCAGGTCGGGCGCACCGGCACCCCCGCACAGGTCGACCAGGCGGTCGCGGTGCTCGACGAAGCGCGTCGAAAGCTCTATTCCATCCTCGCGCAAGACTGACTGCGCGCACGACAGCGCGGCGTCAGGGAGACTAGCTAGATGACTGACGTCGGGAACATGCGCGCCCGCTACCGAAGGATCCTGAGGTTCGCCGCCCGATACCTGGCGCAGACCTGGTGGTACGAGCTGTTCCTTCCCCGCATCGGGCTCGCACGGCTCTCCGCTCGCAACAGGTCGGTGCGCCTGCAGCGGATCGCCCAGCACTTCCACGCGCTCGCGGTGGACCTCGGCGGGCTGATGATCAAGGTCGGCCAATTCATGTCGTCGCGCCTCGACGTGCTTCCGCCCGAGATCACGAGGGAACTCGAGGGGCTGCAGGACGAGGTGCCGGCGGTGCCCTTCCAGGCGATTCGCGAGAGCGCCGAAGCCGAGCTGGGAGTGCCGCTCGAACGCGCGTTCTCGTTCATCGACCCGTCGCCACTGGCTGCAGCCTCCCTCGGCCAGGTGCATCGCGCGAGACTGTCGCCCCTTGATGCAGCGGACACCGGCCTGCTCGACGTCGTGGTGAAGATCCAGCGCCCGGGCATCGACAGAATCGTGGACGTCGACCTTCGCGCGCTGCGCCGCGTCGCCGGCTGGCTCAGCCACGTGCGCATCGTTTCGGACCGTGTGGATATGCCGACGCTCGTCGAGGAGTTCGCACTGACCAGCCTCGAGGAGATCGACTACCTGCACGAGGCGGCGAATGCCGAACGCTTTGCCGAGAATTTCGCCGGAGACGGCCGAGTGAGCGTGCCCGAGCTGGTCTGGGAGCGGACCACCCGGCGCGTGGTGACGCTGCAGGATGTCACGGCGATCAAGATCAACGACGTGGATTCGCTGAGGGCGGCCGGCATCGACCCCGGCGAGGTCGCGGGCGACTTCGCCGCGGTGATGTTCGACCAGTTGTTCGTGCACGGCTTCTTCCACGCCGACCCGCATCCCGGCAACATCTTCGTCACCCCGCTCGGCGGCACGAACCCGACGACCGGCCGCACCTGGAAGTTCACGTTCGTCGACTTCGGGATGATGGGCGAAGTGCCCGCCACCCTTCGCCGGGGTCTGCGCAACATCCTGGTGGCCGCGGCATCACGCGACGGCAAGGGCATGGTGAACGGCATCCGGGATGTGGGCATCCTGTTGCCGTCCGCCGACACCGCCGACCTCGAACGGGCGATGACGAAACTGTTCGCGCGGTTCGGCGGGATGGGCTTCGCCGAACTTCAGAATGTCGATCCGCGCGAGTTCCGCGCCTTCGCGACGGAGTTCGGCGACACCATCCGCTCGCTTCCGCTGCAGCTGCCCGAGAACTTCCTGCTGATCGTGCGGGCGATGTCGCTGACCTCGGGAATGTGCAGCTCGCTCGACCCGGCGTTCAACATCTGGAATGCGGTCGAGCCGTACTCCGCCCAGCTGATCCGCGCCGAGGGAGGCAACGTCGTGCAGGACTTCGCGCGGCGAGCTGTCTCGACCCTGGGCCTGGTGGCGCGCATACCGGAGCGCTTCGACAGCCTCGCGACCCGGTTCGACGAGGGCACCATCTCGGTGCAGACCCCGCGGATCGACCGGCGTCTGACGAGCATCGAACGAACGGTGAGGCGGGCGATCTCATCCGTCATCTTCGCCGCGCTGCTCGTCGGCGGCGCACTGCTCGTGCTGCTGCCTCACAACCGCGGCCTCGTGCTGGGGATTGTGCTCATGTCGGTGTCGGTGGTGCCCCTGCTGCACGCCCTGCTGGCCGGGATATTCGCAGGCCGCGGCCCGCGCGGATAGCGAGCCCGCCTACGGCACCAGGTGGCCGGCCGCCCGGAAGAGCTCGTACCATTCCGCGCGAGTGAGGGGGATGTCCGATCCGAGCGCCGCGTCCGCGACGCGTTTCGGGTTGGTCGTGCCCAGCACCACCTGCATCTGGGCGGGGTGCCGGGTGAGCCAGGCGGTGGCGATCGCGATCGGCGGAACGTCGTAGACCGCGGCGATGCGATTCAGGCTTGCGTTGAGTTCCCCGTGGTCCGGGGAGTCGAGGAAGACGCCGGTGAAGAACCCGATCTGGAACGGCGACCACGCCTGAAGGGTGATGTGGTGAATGCGGCAGTAGTCCACGATTCCGCCGCCGTCGAGGTCGATGGACTGCTGCAGTCCGGACATGTTGGATGCGACGCCGTGCGCGATCGAGGGTGCGTGCGTGATCGAGACCTGGATCTGGTTGGCGACCAGCTCCTGCGTCACGGCGGTCTTCAGGAGGTCGATCTGGCGCGGGGTGTGGTTGGAGACGCCGAACGCGCGTACCTTGCCGGCCTTCTCCAGTTCGTCGAAGGCGCGCGCCACCTCCTCGGGCTCGACCAGCGCGTCGGGGCGATGCAACAGCAGGACGTCGATGTAGTCCGTGTTCAGGGCCTTCAGCGAGCCCTCGACCTCGCTCACGATGCGGTCGTACGAGAAATCGAAGTACGGCCCCTCCGGCACGATGCCCGCCTTGGTCTGCAGCACGATCTCGGCGCGCTCCGAACTGCTCAGCTTCAGCGCACGGGCGAACCTCGTCTCGCACTCGTGCAACTGAGGGCCGTAGACATCCGCGTGGTCGAAGAAGTCGATCCCCGCGTCGCGAGCCGTGCGAACAAGCTCCCGCACCTCATCGTCGGTCTTGTCGCTGATGCGCATCATGCCCGCGACGACGTTGGGCACCATCGTGCCCGTGCTTCCCAGGGGAACGAGTTTCATGTGCTGGTCCTTTCGATGCCGCCGAACTGCAGCCGCTTCCTATTCTTGCCGCACGGCGACCGGCACCGCTCCCGTGTGTTCCACGTGGCCCCCGTCGGGAATCGTGATGTCGGGTCGGCCGGGCAGTCGCAGGATGCCGGTCACACCGGCGGGCACGTCCGCCTCAATGTGCAGCCGCCCGTCGGCGATCGACCAGTGCACCGCGACACGGCCTCGCGGCGTCTCGAGCGACGCCTCGACTTCGGTCAGCCCGCCTCCGGGCTGCGGTGCGATGAGCACTTCGCGGTAGCCGGGAGCGAGCGGCGCAATTCCCGCAACGACCCGGTGCATCCAGTCCGCGACCGCGCCGAAGGCGTAGTGGTTGAACGACGTCATCTCGCCAGGGTTGATGCTGCCGTCGGGAAGCATCGAATCCCAGCGCTCCCACACCGTCGTCGCTCCCATCGTCACCGCGTAGAGCCACGACGGGTCCTCGCGCTGCATGAGCAGCCGGTAGGCCGTCTCGGTGTGGCCGGTCTTCGAGAGCGCGTCGCAGATGAACGGGGTTCCGGCGAAGCCCGTCGAGATGCGGTAGTCGCTCTCGGCCGCGAGCTCGGCGAGCCGGTCGCCGGCCGCTGCCTCGTCCGCCGGGTCGAGGATGCCGAAAACGATGGCGAGGGCGTAGACGGTCGTGCTGTCGCTCAGAATCCGTCCTGAATCCAGGTAGTGCTCGGTGAACGCGGCCCTGAGTCGGGCGGCGACCTCGGCGAATTCGAGCGCCTCATCCGTTCTCCCGAGCAGTTCGGCGACCTGGGTGAGAATCGACGCCGAGCGGTAGGCGCATACTGTCGCCACCACGCCCTTGTCCGCCTTCGCGTCAGCCGGGTTATCGGGTGACGCATCAGGATCCAGCCAGTCGCCGAACTGGAACCCCGAGTCCCAGAGCCCGTTCGGCGACAGCAGCGACCTCACGTGCCGCACGTGATCGACCATCGAATCGAACTGCGCAACCAGCACGCGCTCATCGCCGTAGGCCTGGTACAGCGCCCAGGGCACCCAGACTCCGGCGTCGCTCCACACGGCGGTCGATTCGGTGGCTCCCGCACCCGGGTGCATTTCGAAGAACTTGAGGGCGTCGGGCACCACGAACGGAATGATGCCACCCAGGTGCCGCTGCTCCACGCTGAGGTCCCTCAGCCACTCGCCGAGAAACGTGTCGACGTCGAACAGGAAGGCAGCGGTCGGGGCGAACGCCGCGATGTCACCGGTCCAGCCGAAACGCTCATCGCGCTGCGGGCAGTCCGTCGGCACGCTCAGGAAGTTGCCGCGCATACCCCAGACCACGTTCTGGTGGAACTGGTTGAGAGTTGCGTCGGACGACCGGAAATGTCCGATGCGGCGCAGGTCTGACCCCACGACGACAGCGGTGACATCCCGGGCGCTGAACTCCCCCGGCCACCCGGTGATCTCGGCGTACCGGAAACCGTGGAACGTGAACGTCGGCTCGAACTCGTCGTCCCCTCCGCTCAGGATGTATCGATCGGTGGCGAGCGCCGACCTCAGGGGCCGGGTGCCCAGTTCGTCGTGTTCGAGCACCTCGGCGTGCCGCACCAGGATCTCGGAACCCGCCGGCCCGCGGGTTCGCACGCGAACCCAGCCGACGAGGTTCTGCCCGAAGTCCACCAGCGTCTTCCCCGCAGGCGACGTCCACGACCGCACCACCGCGAGTTCTTCCTGGGCGCGAACCGGTGGCGCCGGATTCGGCAGCAGTTTGCTGGTGTCGAAGTCGAGTGGATGCACACCGACCCAGTCGGGCGACGAGAATCCCCTGCGCAGCCAGGCCTCGCGATCGCGGCGCGCGTCGATCGTCTCGCCGTCATACAGGTCGTTGGAGGTCACGGCACTCGGGCCCGACATCCAGTCGTCGCCGGTTGCAACGGTCTGCACGAACCCGTCCGCGAAGGTCACCTCGAGCTGGGCGAAGCCGCCGAGCGTGTCACCGTAGTACGCCTCGCCGCGGGCCCAGCCCAGCCGACCGCGGTACCACCCGTTGCCCAGGGCGAGACCGATCACGCTTTCGGCTTCGAGCAGGTGCGCGACGTCGTACTCGCTGTAGTGCACGCGCCACTCGTAGCTCGTCCATCCGGGCGTCAGAAGGTCGGCCGACACCCGGCGCCCATTGATCCATGCTTCGACGACGCCGAGTGCGGTCACCGTCAGCTTCGCGGCAGTGACGACGCCGTGACCGGTTTCGAGATCGAACTCTCGGCGCAGCAGCGGTGCACCGTCGAAGTCGAGATCAGCAGCGATCATCCGGGCATGCCAGTTCATGTGGTCCTCTTGTTTGGTCGGAGGGTGGAGGGGACGGCGGTGTCGCCGTTCCGGGTCGGAGGGCGGATCGGCCGCGGCGCCGTCATCCCTTGACCGCCCCGCTCGTCAGCCCGGCGACGATCTGCCGGTTGAAGAACAGGTAGGCCACGAGCGGCGGAATAGTGATGAGCAGCATGTCCATGAAGAACAGGTTGGGAAAGCTCGTGTTCTGCCCCTGGAACTCGTACAGCGTCAGCTGCACCGTCGCATTGGCGTCGCCGGGCAGAAAGTACAGCGGTCCGCTGAAGTCGTTGAACACCGCGACGGCCTGAACGACGATCACGGTGACCATCACCGGTCGCAGCAGGGGCACGATGACGGTGAAGAACAATCGGATCGGACCTGCGCCGTCGATGACGGCTGCCTCGTCGAGTTCACGCGGAATGGTTCCGACGAAGGCGCGGAACAGCAGGATGGAGAAGGAGAGGCCGAACGTCGCGTCGATCAGAATCATGCCGGGCATGGTCTTGAACAGCCCGAGACCCTGCAGCACCCAGATGGTTGGAACAACGGCGGGGGGCACGATCAGTCCTGCGAGCACGAAGAAGTTGACGACCGGGTTCAGCCGCGAGACCTTGCGCTGCAATACGTAGCCGACCATCGCCGAGACGACAACCATGATGGTCACCGCGCCGATCGTCAGCACCGCACTGTTGAGCAGGGCGTGCCAGATCAGGCCGTCATTTGCCGACAGCACGGCGCCGAGATTCTGGAAGAACTGCCAGTGGGTCGGCAATGTGAACGTGAGGTTCGACGCTTCGGTCGAATTCTTCGTGGTTTGAAGCACGACGAAGGCGAACGGAACCAGGAAGACGACGACCGAGACGAGAATCGCCACAACGCCGACTATCCAGGCGCGGGCTCGCTGCTGCCTCACAGTTCGACCGGCCTTCTGTTGACGAAGTGCGATATCGGCACCATGATCGCCGTCACCACCAGGAACAGCACGACATTGCCGGCGGTCGAGAGCCCGTAGAACCCCGCCTGGTATTGCTTATAGATGACAGAAGCGATGACGTCGCTCGTGAAACCCGGGCCGCCGCCGGTGGTTGCCCAGATCAGGTCGAAAGACCTCAGGCCACCGATCAGCGAAAGGATCACGACGGTCCCGGTCGCTGTGCGCGACAGGGGGATCGTGATGGTGCGCAGGATGCGCCAGGGACTTGCCCCATCCACTCGGGCGGCCTCGTAGTACTCCTGGGGGATGGCGACGATGCCCGCCATGAAGATCAGCGTGGCGATGCCGACACCCTTCCAGATGTCGACCCCCGCGATCGTGTACAGCGCGAGGTTCGGATCGGTGAACCAACCCGGCTGCGGCAGCCCGAAGAATCCGAGCACGGCGTTGACGATGCCGTGGAACGGGTCGAGCAGCGACTTGAACATGATGCCGACGCCGATGGTGGAGATCAGCACGGGAAAGAAGATGACGGCACGGAGGTAGCCCCGGCCGACGACCGGCGAGGTCAGCAGCACCGCCAGGAAGAACCCGATCAAGACCTTGGCGGCCGAGGTCAGGAATCCGTAGATGAAAGTGTGGATGAAGCTGTTGTAGAGCTGCGGATCCTGGAAGAACTGCACGAAGTTCGCGAATCCCACGAACTGCACCCCGAACAGCGACCATCGCGTGAGGGCGAAGTAGAACGACGCGAAGGTGGGCACGGCGAAGAAGACCGCGTAGAGGGCGACCGCCGGGATGTAGAACCACGACGGATAGGTCGACTTCAGCAGGTTGCGTCCGGCGCGTGGGCGCGCCGGTTGTGTCGTCTGCACCGCGGTGGGGGCGCTCGAGATGGTGGCGTTCGTCATTGCAGCTCCAGGTGGATTCACTGTCAGGGTGTCGCGGGGCCGATGACCGTTGTCATCGACCCCGCGGCGCAGGAGGGCCTGTGCGGAAATTGGTTTCCGCGCCGCCTTCCTACCAGCCCTTCAGGCCCAGCTGCTGCGCTTCGGTCTTGACGTCGGCGTCGTACAGCGCGGCGCCCTGCTTGGCGGTGCTGATTCCCGACCCCACCTGGATGAGGATCTTCTCGAGGTTCGGCCCCTTGACCGGCGACAGGAACTCGAGGGCGGGACTCGTCTTGCCCGCCTTCTGGTACTTCAACTCGTCGGCGACGAGGGCCGGGGCCGAACTCGGCACCTTGCACGTGGAGGTCGCGAACGGTCCGGCTGCGACGCCCGAGGCGTTCTGCGCGGCACAGCCGGCGGGCGAGTTGATGAACGCGACGAATTTCTCGGCGGCGGCCAGCTTTGCGCCGGTCGTGCTCTTCGGGATGTAGACGCCGTTCGCTTCCCAGACCGTTGCCTGGGAGTCGCCCGCGTCGGACGGCATGGCGAAATACCCGATGTCGTTGACCTGGGTCGGGTTGTTCTGCACCACGTTGCTGATCACCGTGGTGATCATCGGGTACTGCGCCGCCTGTCCCGTGGCGAGTTCTTTGAGGGCGTTGACGTTGGTCAGCGACGCGTAGTCGTCGTTCAGGAGCCCGAGCGTGCGAACCTGCGCGGTGTGGTCGAACGCCGAGAACGCGGGCGGGTTCACGTACTTTGCCTTGTTGTCGGTGTATTCGGTCGCCCACTTGGGGTCGGCCTTGGCCACGTTGGCGAAGTCGGCGAGAACGAACAGCTGGCTCGTCCAGGTGTCGCCGTAGGACTGAAGGATCGGGATGATTCCCGCGGCCTTGATCTTCTGGCTGTTGCTGATGAATTCGGCCCAGGTGTTCGGAACTGTGAGGCCGAGCTTCGCGTAGACCTTCTTGTTGTACATCACGCCGCCGTCGAAGGTCGTGCCCTCGGGTGCGCCGTAGAGACCCGCCGACGTGCTGACCGTCTTCTTGAAGTCGGCGGTCAGTGTCTTCACCCAGGGCTGGTTCGTCAGCGGCTGCAGCGTCTTGTCGGGGTTCAGCGCCTGGAACAGCGAACCCGAGTTGTAGATGAACACGTCATCCATGGTTCCTGTCGAGAGGCGCGTCTTGATCAGGTTGTCGCCGTCGGTGCCGGCCGGGCGGGTGTCGATCGAGACCTTGATCTTCGGGTACACCTTGTTGAACGCGGCCACGGTCGACTTCGCGAAGGCGATGCTGGCGGGGTCGTTTCCGCCGGCGAGCAGCGAGATGGAGGCGGCGTCAGTCGTTGCGCTGGCCGTGCTGCCGGTGCCGGACGAGCAGCCGACCAGCGCTGCGCCGACCAGAGCGACACCCGCGAGCGACGCGGCGGCACGAAGTGCGGGGCGTCGGAGAGGTGTCGTGTGGTGTTGTCTCAACATTGAGATTTCCTTCCGGATGGGGAGTGGTGGGGTGAAGCGCGCGGTGGATTCGACGAACCTGCATCGCGCCGTTCCGGTCAGCCGGAAACGATGGGGGGAGCCGTGTCGGCCATCGCGACGCAGGAACGACCCACCCTACGCACACCGCGGCGCGGGAGGCGCCAATTGCGGGCCGGGCGGTTGAAACGTGTCATCTCAGCTTCTTCGATGGTGTGACGGGGGCGAATTCCAAAACGTAGAGCGATCTACAAACTGGAGTACGTATGATTATGCACGGTCGTAGAGCGATCTACAATCGGTATTATCCAATTCGTTACGAATTGGTTTTCGACGGCGTCACAGAGAGGTGAGGAACATGGCACACCTCTCCGGTGACGGCGCAGCGACGATCGAGGATGTCGCCCGTGCCGCGGGCGTCTCACGCGCCGCCGTCTCAAAGGTCATTCGCAACGCCTACGGGGTCAGCCCCGCTATGCGCGAGAAGGTCAACGAGGCCATCGAGCGGCTCGAATACCGACCCCGTGTGGCAGCACGCGCCATGCGCGGGTCGAGCTACACGCTCGGCATCGAGATTCCCGACTTCCGCAACCCGTTCTTCGCCAAAGTGCTGCAGGGCGCAACGCGGGCACTCGGAGGTACCAACTACCAGCTGATCATCGCGCCCGCCGAGGCCGGGAACCGCGAAGGCTATCGAGCCGTCGAGGCCCTCGTCGATCAGCAGGTCGATGGAATCATCGCAATCTCGCCCCTGGTGACGCGCACCTGGCTCGAGGCGGTGGCGCGGCGCATCCCCGTGGTGATGTTCGGCCGGCACGACCTCTCGGAGATCTACGACACCGTCGCGGGCGACGACGAGGCCGGGGCGCGCCAGGTCATGGAACACCTGTTCGGGCTGGGACACGACCGGATCGTTCACCTCACGATCGATGCCGTGGCCAGCGAGCAGCACCGGCACACACCGCACGGGATTCGCTTGCAGACCTACCTCACCACCATGCAGGAGTCGGGCCGAGGTGTCTTCTCACGCGTAGTGCACGCGGATGACGGGCAGGATTTCGCCTACGACGCACTAATCGAGCTCATTCGCAGCGGCGACGGAACGACCGCGATTTTCGCCGCCCACGACGAGATGGCGATCGGCGCGCTCCGTGCGATCGACGAGCTCGGCATCGACATCTCGGTGGTGGGCTATGACGACGTTCCGATCGCCGCGCATCCCGGGATCTCGCTCTCGTCCATCGACCAGCAGGGCGAGCTGATGGGTGGCCGGGCCGTGGAGATGTTGCTCGAGCGACTCAAGGGACGCACCGAGGCGCTGCACGAGATCTACCAGCCGGCGCTGCAGGTTCGAGGCACATCCCGCCCGCCCGCGGTGGAGACTGCGGTGGCCGGGGACGCGTACCAGATCACCGGTGAGGCAATCAGCCCCGTGTAGCGCGGTCGTGCACCGTGACCGCGTAGCCGTCCAGGTCCTGGAATACGAAGGTCGTGCCGAACGGACCGTCGAACGGTTGCTGGAGGATCGTCGCGCCTGCCGCGGCAACGGTCGCGTGCAACGTCGTCGCCTCCGGGTCGTGCAGCCAGAGTGCGACTCCGAGCCCGGGCTGCCCGGACTCGAGGTCGACGCCGGGGGACGGCTCACGCACGGCAAACGTGGGCTGGGTGTCGAACACGACGGCGTGCGGCGGCGAGAATGGGGCGCGGGCCAGGCCCACGACTGTCTCGTAGAACGCTGCCGCCTTTTCGAGGTCGCGCACCTGGAGGGCGATGAAGTCGGGACCGGTGACGGCCATAATGTTCTCCTTTGTAAGCTTTCTTACATCAGCGTATGTCAGAATACTGACATGAGCAACCCGCAGCCGCAGATCGGATACCTCCTGAAGCAGGCCCAGTCACTCCTCCGACTGCGGATGGAGCAGGCGCTGGCACCTCTCGGCCTCACCGTCTCGCACTACTCGTGCCTTCATCACCTCCGGCAGCAACCCGGAATCTCATCGGCCGCTCTGGCTCGAGCGATCTTTGTGACGCGCCAGTCGATGGGGCCCCTGCTGCAGCACCTGCTCGACCGCGGCCTGGTCACACGCGCCGACCAGGCCGACGGCGGGCGGGCGTTGCCCACTGCGCTGACCGCCGCCGGGTCCGCGACGCTCGACGCTGCGCAGAAACTCGTGGACGAGGTCGAGCAGCAGATGCTCTCGGGTCTCGACGCCGACGCGCAGCGGTCTCTTGCTGCCGGCCTCGACGCGTGTGTCCAGGGCTTGCGAGCGGATCGCAGCAAGCCGAACGAGGGCTGAGAACCCGGACTCCGACTCTCGCCCCGGCGTATTCTCGAAGGTATGCCAACCACCTCCGTCTCGACCCTGCTCTCCGCGGGGCCAGTGCTCTTCGCCCCTGCTGTCTCCCCCGACGGCTCCGCCGTGCTCTTCGCCGCCGACGTCGCCCGCGCCACCATCGTCGCCTTCGAGCTCGCGCCCGAAACACCCGCCGCCGAGTCTGCCGAGGTGAACGTCGACCGGGCGGGCGCGAAGATCGCGTCGCTGCTGGGAGTCGACCCGCAGGACGCCGTGATCCGGGGAATGACCGTGCATCCCGTCTCGCACGCCGTCTATCTCTCGATCGCGCGCGGCCACGGGCCCGAGGCGAGCGCGGCGGTCGTGCGCGTCGGCACGGACGGCGAGCTCAGCGTCGTCGACCTCGAAGACTTCGCCTCAACCGCGTTCACCCTCGATGACGCGCCGTCCGCCGACGACGAGCGCATGGATGTCTGGCTCGACGGCACTGAGCCGACCTCGCAGCCGCGTGAAATCCACGGAGTGACCCTCGAGATCGCACAGGTGCCGATCCAGCGCTCGACGGTTACCGGCCTCGCCTGGGTCGACGGCAGCCTCTTCGTGGCCGGCCTGAGCAACGAGGAGTTCTCGTCGCGGCTTCGCAGCATCCCCTACCCGTTCGACGGCTCCGCCACCGAGACGTCCGTGGAGATCTTTCACGTCGATCACGGCAAGTACGAGACGCAGTCCCCCATCCGTGCGCTCACCGCGTTCGACGGCGGGTCGAGCATCCTCGCGACCTACACGTGCACGCCGGTCGTGCAGTTTCCCGTCTCCGACCTGCGCGGGCAGGGCCTGGTGCGCGGACGCACCGTCGCCGAACTCGGCCCGATGAACCAGCCGTTCAGCATCGTCTCGTACGACCGTGACGGCGAGGAGTTCCTGCTGGTTTCCAATACGCGGCACCCGCTGCTGAAGATTCCGGCTGCCTCCGTCGCGGCGCAGGATGCCCTGACCGATCCCCTCGACGAATCGCACCAGTCCCGCGGGGTCCCGCGCGAGGAGCTCGACCACCCGGGCGTGACCTGGATGGCGAACCTCGATCGAGACGCGATCGTCGTCGTTCAACAGGACGGCGACGACGTGCACCTGCGCACGCTTCGGGCCGCCGTTCTCTAAGCGTCGTGCTGGCCGAGTGGCGCGACGGCGCTATCGTCGTGCGCGGCGCCGGGCTTCCGGGTGCGCTCGCGGTCGTTCCGGCCGGAGCGCTCGGCCTTGAGAGCGAACTCGTGCTCACTGCCGGCTCGTGGGTGAGGTCGGCCGACGAAGCGCGCTTCACACCGCGGTTCGCCTCGATGCCCGACACCGAGTTCGCGATTCTCGCTGAGTCGAGCGACGCACACACACCCTGGCGGGAGCTGGCCCGGGTACGGGTGCCGGCGCGGGACCGAGCGCCGACCACGGTGGTCGAGCTCATCGATCCCGGTGTCGCTGTCGTGCCGGCCAACCTGCTGCGATTCTCGATCACCTTCTCGGCCGAGATGGATGAAGGTTCGGCGGCGGGTCACATCCGACTGCTCGATGAGAGCGGCGCCGACATCCCCGGGGCGCTGCTCGAGATGCCGCCCGAGCTGTGGGACCGCGATCGCCAACGACTCACTGTGCTGCTCGAACCCGGCCGCATCAAGCGCGGCCTGCAGCCCAACGTGCAGGCGGGTCCCCCACTTCTCGAGGGCGACATCGTGACCCTCGCCGTGGACGCCCGAATGCGCGACGCCGAAGGATCGCCGCTGCTCACGGGCGCGAGCCGCAGCTATCGCGTCGGCCCCCCGGAGCGATCGCGCGTCGACCCGTCACGCTGGCTGGTGCGCTGGCCGAACGAGCCGGGCGAGCCGATGCGCGTGCAGTTCGACCGGCCGCTCGACCGTGCCCTCGTTCGACGGTGCCTTCGGGTTCTCGACAGGCAGGGCAGTCCGGTGTCGGGGCACGCGACGCTCGACGCAGAAGGGAAGGACTGGGTGTTCGCCGCAGACCCCGACGCAGACCTCGGGCAACTCCGCATCGACCGCCGCCTGGAAGACCTCGCGGGCAACTCGGTGAGGCGGGTCTTCGACCGCGACCTGCACCTCGACGACGACAATGATGTCGAACGGGCCGTTCTCATTCCGCGCGACGTGCCGTAACGGGCACTGACACACTGACGGTCGTGCCGCCGCCCGTGGTGCGCGAAACGGCCAGGTGGCCGCCGGCCGCCTCGACGCGGATGCGACGAGTAGCCAGCCCGATGTGACCCGCCTGCAGCCGGCGGTCGAGGCGGCCCGCGTCGATGCCCGACCCGTCGTCGGCCACGACGAGGGTGGCACCGCTCACCGTGCGCGCCAGCGTCACCGTGACGCTGCGAGCGCCCGCATGCTTCACGACGTTCGCCAGCAGTTCGCGGGCGCAGTCGAAGAGCAGCCGGTCGACGACGGTCGGTCCGTCTGGCCAACCCGTCGCATCCAGTTCGCCGGTGAAGCGGCCGCGTGCGGCGGCGTCGTCAACCAGTCGGCGGATGGCCGCGGCGAGGCCGGCCTGGTCGAGAATCGCCGGCGTGAGACGAGAGACCTGGGAACGCAGCATCCCGCCCGCCTCCGTGAGCGCGGCGGAAAGCCGGGCACGCACCGCCGGGTCGGTGTCGGGCGGCAGGTCATCGAGCTCCTGGCGGGCCGACAGGATGTATTGCAGCGCTCCGTCGTGCAGGTCGTCGGACAGCTCGGCACGTTCGCGAGTCTCGGTCTCGAGCAGCTCGGCGAGCAGCGCACCGCGGTGCGTCACGGTGTTGCCGATGGCGAGCACGCGAGAGCCCTGCACCCTCACCAGCAGCACGCAGCCCACCGACAGGCCGGCCAGGGCGAGCACACGCAGCAGCACATACGACCACGGCTGGTCCTCGGCCTGCCGCGCGATCGCGCTGCAGGCCAGGAAGACCGCGAGGTTGGGCACGGCGGCAGTCACTGCGACCCAGACCCGCAACTGCACGGCCGCGAGCACGGGCACCAGGAAGAAGCCGACCAGCAGCAGGTCGCCAGTCCAGCTGACGTTGTCGGCGGATGCCGCCGTCAGAGTGACCAGCCCCAGCGCCACGACGTCGCCGATCAGCGCGATCCAGTTGAGGCGAAGCACGCGCTCGTCGTCCACCCGCACAGCCACGTACACGGCGACAGCCCACACGCAGTACGCGACCGCGATGAGCAGGGCCGCGAGCCGTGCTCCCGCCGGCGGCACGAACACGACCGTCAGCGCGACGAAGATCGCCAGAACGCCACGCACGATCGCCTGCACGCGAAAGCCGCGGCCGGCGTGCTCCACCAACAGGGCTCGAAGCTCGGGGGTGCGTGCGAGCTCGCGCAGCGACGTCGCGTCGTTCGCGGGCGCGCCGGGTCGCTGCGCGCTCATTCGAGGAGGTGGTGTCGCATGCCCTCGGCGACAGCGGCGGCACGGTCCGAGACACCGAGTTTCTCGTAAAGGCGCTGCGTGTGGGTCTTCACTGTGCTGGCGCCAAGGAACAACTCCTGGGCGATCTGCGGGATCGAGAGCCCCCGAGCGAACCCGGAGAGCACCTCTCGCTCGCGAGCGCTGAGGATCGGCTCATCCGATTTGCGCCTCAGCCTGATCTCGCTCGCGAGGCCGGCAGCCAACCCGGGCGGAACGACGGTGCGGCCGGCCGCGACATCCGCCACCGCCTCGACGATCTCGGAACGGGAAGAGTCTTTGGAAATGTAGCCGGAGGCGCCCGCCTCGAGCGCTGCATACACGATCGCACCGTCGGTGGCCGCGGAGAGCAGCAGGATGCGCGTCGGCAGTCCGTCACGTTTGGCCGCGGCGACGAGCGCCAGTCCGTCCAGGTCTGGCATCTGGTAGTCGACGATCGCGACATCCGGCGTCAACTCGGCGATCAGGGCCAGCCCCTGCCGGCCACCCTCGGCCTCGCCGACGACCCGAATGCGACCGCTCTGCGCGAGGCCGCGCACGATGCCGTCGCGAAAGAACGGGTGGTCATCCACGACCACCGCACTGATCAGCCCCTGCACGTTTCACCTGCCCGACGCACCCACGATTCGGTCACCACACTATCGCCGCCGCCGACGCCGACGGCTGATCGGGGGACACCGGATTCCCCCCACCGTTCCCCCGATTGGCGGACACCGGGGATGCGGTCCCGCTGGAAACGTAGAGGTCAACGGCGAACCAGCCGAACAACATCCCAAAGAAAAGGAACATCATGCAGACCAAATCCATCGTCGCCCTCTTTACCGCCGGCGCACTCGTCCTGGGCCTCGGCATGGGTAGCGCGGCCACCGCCGCGTTCGCCGATAACACCCACAGCCACGGTGCGTCGCACCACACCGTGTCGCCCGCCGTGCCGGTGAAGCCGGCGGGTGACAACACACCCTCGCACCGCATCCAGGTCATCGTCGTTCCGAGCGACGTGTTCAACCTGATGAAGGCCACGTACGACAACACGCTGTACCCGAGCGCGCGCTACGAGGCCGTACCCGGCACCTACCCGGCTGACATCGAAAGGGCCGGCGGCCAGTCGGAGCAGTACATCGCCCGCGATGGCAACGTGATCACGATCGGCGTGGGCAAGGGCGACTTCGCCCAGTTCCAGCAGGCCATCGCGAAGACGTCCACCGTCGTGAACGGTTACGGCCCGAACGTCACGGTCTATGAGGTCAACGGCGGCGGAACCTACACGGGCGACTACGAGGTCTTCGCCGGTGACTACTGGTTCTCACTCACGTCGAACCTGTTCACCAGCCCGAAGGCGGCGGCGCCAGTCATCCAGGCTGCGCTGCAGACCATCCCGAAGGGCTGACCTTCGATCGAACCGACCGCGAGGCGGGGAGCGTCCACGGACCTCCCCGCCTCTCGCGGTTTCGCGCTCGGGCCGCAGACTTCGGTTTCGGGTGCGAGTATGGGAATTGTCGTCCTTGTGATGACCGGGATGGAGCACTCGAGCATGACAGGCACTAGTCGCCCGGCGACGGCCGCCGTCTCCACCCGCACCCGGCGCGCCAGATCCGGCATCACGGTGCTCGCTCTCGGAGCCCTCGGCGTGGTCTTCGGTGACATCGGAACAAGTCCGCTGTACGCCCTGCGCACCGTATTCACCATCGACAACGGAGCCGTCACCGCGAATCGCGAAGACGTCTACGGCGTCATCTCGATGATGTTCTGGAGCATCACGATCGTGGTCTCGATCAAGTACGTGCTCGTGCTGATGCGCGCCGACAACAACGGCGAGGGCGGGGTCATGGCGCTCGCGGCTCTCGCCGGACGGCTGTACGCCAAGCGCCGTGGCGGTGCGGCGATCTTCCTCGTCATCGGCATCGTCGGCGTCGCGCTGTTCTACGGCGACTCGCTGATCACGCCCGCGGTCTCGGTGCTGTCGGCGGTCGAGGGCCTCGAGACGGCCGCCCCGTCGGTCGGTGCAGCTGGTCGCTGCCGATCGCCGCGGTCATCCTGGTCCTGCTGTTCTTCGTGCAGCGGTTCGGAACCGGGCAAGGTCGGGTGCGCTGTTCGGCCCGGTGATGCTGCTCTGGTTCGTCGTGATCGCGGCCGCCGGCATCCCGCTCATCGTGAAGCACCCCGACGTGCTGCTCGGCCTCTCGCCGACCTGGGCGATCTCGTTCCTCATCGCGCACCCGGTCACCACGTTCGTCGCCATCGGAGCCGTCGTGCTCGTCATCACCGGCGCCGAGGCGCTCTACGCCGACATGGGGCACTTCGGCCGGGTGCCCATCCGACGCGCCTGGTTCTTCGTCGTGTTCCCGGCGCTCGTGCTCAACTACCTCGGCCAGGCCGCCCTCGTGCTCGACGACCCGTCGACGACCAAAGACCCGTTCTTCCTGCTGTTTCCCGCCGGCGCTGCGACTGCCCGTCGTCATCCTCGCGACCGTTGCGACGGTCATCGCCAGCCAGGCCGTGATCTCGGGCGCGTTCTCCCTCACCCGGCAGGCGGTGCAGCTCGGGCTGCTGCCACCGCTGACGATCCGCCAGACCTCCAAGAAGCGAGGGCGGGCAGATCTTCCTGCCCGCCGTCAACGTGCTGCTGTTCATCGGCGTGATGGCGATCATGCTCACGTTCCGCTCGTCCGCGGCGCTGACGACCGCGTACGGGGTGTCGGTGACGGGCGCGCTGGTGGTCGACACGCATCCTCCTGCTGCTCGTCGCCAGGCCGCTCTGGCACTGGAGACTGTGGAAGATCGTGCTCGTCGCCGTCGTCTTCGGCGGCCTCGAGCTGACGTTCCTCGCGGGAAACCTGTCGAAGATCATCCACGGCGGCTGGGTGCCGCTGCTCATCGCACTCGCCGTGATCACGCTCATGACGACCTGGCGTCGCGGTCGCCAGACTCGTGCAGGATGCCCGGCGCAAGCTCGAGGGCCCCCTCGACGAGTTCGTCGACACGCGTCAACACGATGAAGATTCCGCGGGTCGAGGGCGTCGCGATCTTCCCCCACCCGAACAAAGACACCACCCCCCTGGCGCTTCGCGCAAACGTCGAGCACAACCACGTGATGCACCGGCGCGTCATCATCGTCTCCGTGATCACGGCGAGCGTGCCGCACGTGACGCGCAAGAAGTCGTTCGCGTTCGACGACCTCGGATACACGGACGACGGCATCGAGCACCTCACCGTGAAGTTCGGGTTCTCGGACGACCAGGATCTTCCCCGGGCGCTGCGCGCCGCCTGCCTGTCGAAGGTTCTCAAGATCGACCCCGACGAAATGGAGAAGGCGTCGTACTTCATCTCGCGCGGCGGGATCCGCGCCCACGCAGAAGGGCAAGAACATGGTCGCCTGGCGCAAGCGGCTGTTCGTGGGAATCGCTCACAACGCCGCCGACCCGGCCGCACGATTCAACCTGCCGCCCGAGCGCACCGTCACCATGGGAAGCGACGTCGAAATCTAGCGACGCCTCGCCGAGCGACCGTCGGGCACTCCAGACGGTCGGCCGCTACTCGACGAGTCCCTCGCGCGCGGCGACCGACCGAGCATCGGTCGCGAAGACCTCCAGAAGAAAGTCGTCCTCCTCGTGGGTCACGAGCCGGGGCAGGGGCAGGCCCGCGCGAATGATGTCGTGGGCTTCGTCGCCGGGAAGCGGATAGTCGGACACGGGATGCCGCCAGTGGCAGGCGACAACCGTCGCGTCTTCTGACAGGTGCAGTGCCAGTTCGCCGAGGAAACGGCGCAGGGTTGCGCGATCCCAGTAGTAGGCGACTTCACTGACGACCACCAGGTCGAACAGGCCGGCCGGAAATTGCTCGGTGGCGTCCGTGCGCTCGACCCGCACGGCGTCGAGGGCTTCGGTTCGTTTCGACGCTCGGGCGACGGCCGCGTCGGAGATGTCGACGGCGAGCAGCGAATCGCACCGCCCCGCGAGCGCGGCGGTCAACTCTCCCGTCGAGCAGCCGACCTCGAGGGCGGAAACGTATCGCGCGCGCGGCAACGAGGCGACCGTGATGGAGCGTTTGCGCTGCTCGTACCAGCGGGTCGCCAACCGCCACGGGTCCTCGTTCCTGGAGTAGAGCTCGTCGAAGTAGCTGCGCGGTTTCGGGCCATCGCTGGTCTCGTCGGCGCTGCTCAGAAACACCTCGTGCTCTCGATCGAAGTGGGAAAGGAAGCTCGGGCTGAGCACGGGGGCATCATCGTCGGAGGCGCCGACGCCGACAACCTGCGAGGCGTGACTGGCGAGGGCACGCCGTTTCGCCTCACGCGCCGGCTCCGTGAGCCGCACTGCGAGCGCAGAATCCCAGGGAACGCGCTCGTCGTCGGGCAGCGCCCAGTGCCACATCCAGATCGGGTACTCGAGCAGGCGCGACCCGATCCGTTCCGCCAACTCGGCACATACTTCGCCGACCACGCGGTGGTCACGATGACCGTCACCGCGCCAGGGCGCCACAATGATGCTGCCCGGCCTGACGGCACGCGCGAGTGCGTCGGCGATGTCGTCCCGGTTCTGGGAGGTCTCGCCGTCGGGGAAGCCAAAGGCCACGACCTCGCTGGCGGGGGCGAGTTCAGAGACCGCGCGGAAGAGTTCGCGTTGCCGAAGCATGGCGACCTGTGCGGGCGAGACCGCTCGCGACCTGGGGTGCGAGGCGGCACCATCCGTCACGACGACGATCTGAACCGGGATGCCCAGTCGTGCGCACTCGGCCACCAGTCCCCCGGCGCCCAGGGATTCATCGTCGGGGTGCGCCGCCACCACCGTCAGTTTTTCGATGGCGGAGAGATCGAGCGCCGGGAGGGTCGCAAGCCTCTCCATCGTCGCCCACGCCGGTTCCGGCGTACCCGGGAGCGCAGCGTCGAACGTCACCACGGCGCTGTACCCGTCGCCGCAAGAGCGGTGCCGAGGGAGGCGTCATCCTTCTCGGCGTGGTGCTGCCGGATGTAGAGCTGCAGGTCGGCGACGCGTTTGGTGTGGGTCGCATCCATCGCCATCGGCGCCGGCCCGAGCGCGTGTCCGGCGAGCACGATGATTTCTTCGCACGCCCGAGCGACGGATGCGCGGACTCGCTTGGCCAGTATCGGGCCATCGACATCGGCGTCCGCTTCGACAAGGGCGGAGGCCTCGTACAGCGCCCGTCGTGCCGACTGCACCATTCCGTCGAGTTGACCGAGCTGCATTGCCCGGATCGGGTGGGGGGAGACACCCGCCGCCTCGAAGACCGTCCTCGCGATGGCAACGGCGCCACCGAACCAGCAGGCCGCGACACCGATGCCACCCCAGGCGAAGCCGGGCCGCGTGAGATACCAATCCCGGCCGCCCACCGGCACCGCGCCGACGTCGCGGAATCGCACCGGCCCGCTCGGGATCTCGGAGAGTCCGCGCGACGGCCACGACCCCGGCAGAACGTGGATTCCGTGCCCGGTGAGATCGACTTCGAACAGGCCTCGGCCGCCATCGGCGAGATGTGCGGTCACGAGCGCACGGTCGAGTCGACCAGCGAGGGAGCACCACGGTTTCGTTCCGTTCAGACTCCAATCGCCCTTCGACTGCACAGCCGTCAACGGGTCGTCACCTCCCTCTGCGGCGAAGACGCCCCAGGTCGACTGGCTGGCGATCGACCGCAGAGAGCCTGCCTGGTCGAGGATGGCGAGCGCGTCGAGGTGTGGCTCGATCGCGCGCGCCGCACCCAGGTCGTTACAGGCGAGCGTGGCCAGCGCTTCCCAGAGATCCCTGGTGCCGCCTGCTTCGACGGAGCTGACGGCCCCGATTCGTCGGGCGGCCACCAGCGCCTCATCGACTGTGGTCGGTGCCAGCTGCAGGGCAACGGTTGTGCGCTCGCCCGCGGGCGCATCGTCGGGGGCCAGAGCCACGCGGGCGACCACGGCTATTTGTTCCGCGTCGCGGGAACACGGTTCTCTGCGGAGACCATCCACGAGAACTGCTCGAGGCGAGCAATGATCGCGTGCAGCAGGTCGGCCGAGGTGGGGTCCTGCTCGTCGACGTTGTCGTGAACGCGGCGCGCGGTCGCAACCGTCGCGTCCAGGCGCGCGGTGATCAGGTCGATGACGAACGCGGTGTCCACCTCGCCGTCCGGAAACTGTTCGAGCGTGGTCGTCTTCGCCACCGTTGCCGTGCGGCCGTCGACGCTCGCGTGCAGGGCGCGCATACGCTCGGCGACCTCGTCGCTGAACTCGCGCCCCGCCTCGATGATCTCGTCGAGCTGAAGGTGCAGATCGCGAAAGTTCTTGCCGACGAGATTCCAGTGAGCCTGCTTGCCCTGAAGGTGCAGCTCGATCAGATCGACCAGCACGCTCTGCAGGTCGTCTGTCAGTGATTTGGGCGCGACGAATCCGTGTTCAGCGTTCTCACGCTTCGTCATGCGCGGTCCGGTCTCGGTCGTCGAGGGTGTCATTGTTCTTCTCCTGTTGGTGTTGTGGTGTGGTCTGGCGTCTGAGGTGCGCTGGTGTGGTCGTCGTGCGAGCGTCCGCCCGCGAGGGCGCCTTTCACTCGCGCGACGCCCTCGGTGACGAGGGCTTGCGCCGTGTCTTTGATGACGGCGAGTTCGAAGGGGTCGCCCCGAAGCAGCGACCTGGCCGTCATGGTCGCGAATTCCCGTGAGATGTGCGGGGGCAGCGGCGGCACGTTACGGCTCGTGTACGCGTCGATCAGGGTGACTCCGTCGTGCTCGAAAGCGGCGTCGAGGGCTGGCTCGATCTCGTCGTCGGCGTGGACCTGAACACCGATGAACCCGAGCAGGTGTGCCCACCCCGCGAAGTCGACCGATTCGACATCCTGCGCCGTGCGCCACACGGGGTTTCCGTCTTCGGTGCGCATCTCCCACGAGACCTGGGTCAGGTCGTCGTTGTGCAGCACGACGATGATGAGCTGCCGGTTGGCCCAGCGATCGAGATACTTCTTGACCGTGATCAGCTCGTTCATGCCGAGCATCTGGAAGGCACCGTCGCCGATGGTGCACACCACGGTTCGATCCGGGTGCGCGAATTTCGCCGCGACCGCGTAGGGCATTGCCGCCAGCATCGTCGCGAGCCGTCCTGACAGGTCGCCCAGCATCCCTCGCCGCAGCCGAATGTGGTGCCCGTACCAGTCCGCCGTCGTGCCGGCATCTGCTGTGACGATCGCGCGGTCGGGCAGGCGCTTGTTGAGCTCGTGGATGACGCGGCGCGGGTTGACCCCGTCGTCGTACGACGCGAGTCGCCTGGGCTTCCATCTCGCTTTCCCACTCGATCATGCCGTCGCTGACGCTCTGCTGCCACGAGAGGTCCGTCTTCTGATGGAGCAGCGGGATGAGCGCGGCGAGCGTCGCCCTGACGTCGCCCCACAGGTTCAGCTCGGTCGGGTAGCGAAGTCCCAGTTGCTCCGGTTTGAGGTCGATTTGGATGCCACGGGCGGCCCCCGTCTCGGGCAGGAACTGCCCGTAGGGGTAGTTCGTGCCGAGCATCACGAGGGTGTCGCAGTCCTTCATCTGCCGGAAGCTCGGCCGGGAGCCCAGCAGTCCGAGCTGCTGCGAGTGGTAGGTGACGTCGGACGGCACCACCTGCTTTCCACGCAGAGCCGTGATGATCCCCGCTCCGGCCCGCCGGGCGGCCTCGAGCACCTCGTCGGTCGCGCCGTTCGCGCCGTGGCCGACCAGGAAGGTGACTTTGCTGCCGGCGTTGATGATCTCGGCGGCTTTGGCGATCTCGGCGGCCGGCGGAGTCAGAGCTGTTGACGGCGCGACCAGGCTCGAGCGTGACATCCACATCTCTCGGGACGGCGCCTCCATCGTCATGGCCTGCACGTCGTGGGGAAGGATGATGACGGCCGGTCCGAGGCGCGTGATCGCGGTTCGGAATGCCGTATCCACGACCGCCTGCGCCTGCTGCGGCGAGACGATTGTCTGCACGTAGACCGCGACGTCGGCGAACGCGAGTTCGAGATTGCTCTCCTGCATGGTGAAGGTGCCGAAGGCGTTCAAACCCTGCTGGCCGATGATGGCGACGACCGGCTGGTTGTCCATCGCCGCGTCATACAGTCCGTTCATCATGTGGAACGCGCCGGGGCTGGAGGTCGCGATGCACACGCCGACCTCGCCAGTGAACTTGGCGTGAGCCGTCGCCATGAGGCCGCAGATCTCTTCGTGGGTCGGACGAATGTATTCGAGCCCCTCCCCATCCCGTTCCGCCTTGCCGAGCGCCCCGTCGAAGGCCCCGATCCCGTCGCCCGGAAAGCCGAAGACCCGGCTGACGCCCCAGTCCCGGATGCGCTGAATGACGAAGTCGCTGACGGTTGTACTCATAGATTCCAGCTTGCGTGCCGGGAGCTGATTGCTTCTAGGGCTTGCCATTCGTCGACAGATCGGCATCATCCCCGACGAGGGCCTCGTTCAGGTGCTCGAGCAGATCTTCGACATCCGAGTAGACACGGCGTGCTCCCGCCGCCCTCAGCTCGTCGGCCGAAATTCCACCGCTCATCACCCCGATGGATGCAACGCCCGCGCGCCCGGCCGCCTCCATGTCCCACGTCGAGTCGCCGATCATGACGGCCTCGGCCGACGAGACTCGCGCACGCTCGAGCGCGACCTTCACGATGTCGGGCGACGGCTTGGCCGTGTCGACGTCTTCCGACGAGGTGACCGCGTCGACGAACTCATCGAGCGACAGCACGGTTCGCAGGCGCTTCAGTTCGTTCTCCGGTGCCGAGGTGGCGAGTACGACGGTGATCCCGCGGGCCGCGAGTGCGCGGATCAGCTCGCGTGCGCCGTCGAAGGGGCGCAGGCGCCCGGAGTTCGATTCGTGATGATGCGTGTGGCGCTCGGTTGCACGCTCACGTGTCGCCGCATCCGCGTCATCCAGTAGCGCGTCGAGCAGCTTCTCGCCGTCCATGCCGATGCTGCGATGGATTTTCCAGGCATCGACGGGGTGACCGATGTCCACGAATGCGCGAGACCAGGCGTCGACATGGAGGTAGTTGGAGTCGACAAGTGTGCCGTCGATGTCGAAAAGCGCTGCGCGAATTGCCATATCTCCAGCTAAGGCGAGGCGGCCGCCTGCGAGAAGGGCTTGCGTGACGAGACGTCGGAATGCAAGCCCTCGTCGTAAATTCGCTGCCGACGTAGCGTCGAAAGCAGGAACAACAAGGGAGACGCACCACATGACGAACTTTGGCTACACGCTGATGACGGAACAGAGCGGTCCGAAGGACCTCGTTCGTTACGCGATAGCTGCCGAGGACGCCGGCTTCGATTTCGAGGTCTCGAGCGATCACTACTCGCCATGGTTGGCGAGCCAGGGCCACGCACCCTACGCGTGGGCAGTGCTGGGAGCCGTGGCCCAGGCCACATCGCGGGTCGAACTCGCGACCTATGTGACGTGCCCGACCCTGCGCTACCACCCGGCGGTGATCGCGCAGAAGTCGGCAACCCTCCAACTGCTCGCCGATGGCCGATTCATCCTGGGCCTGGGCGCCGGAGAGAACCTCAACGAGCACGTCGTCGGCGAGGGCTGGCCCGCGGTCGACGCGCGGCAGGACATGCTCGAGGAGGCGGTCACCGATCATCCGTGCGCTGCATTCGGGCGAGATCACGACGTGGGAGGGCGACTACTTTCGCGTCGATTCCGCGAAGATCTGGGACCTTCCCGACGGCGGTGTGCCCATCGGGCTCGCCGTATCCGGCGAAAAGTCGATCGCGCGCTTCGCCCCGCTCGGCGACCACCTCATCGCCGTCGAGCCCGACGCCGAGCTCGTGAGCGGCTGGGACAAAGCCCGCACGTCGAGCGGCAAGTCGCGCAAGATCGGCCAGATCCCGATTTGCTGGGACCCCGACGAGGATGCGGCCGTTGCGCGCGCGCACGAGCAGTTCCGCTGGTTCGGCGGCGGCTGGAACGTCAACGCCGACCTGCCGACGCCGGCGGGATTCGACGCTGCGAGCAAGTTCGTGCGGCCTGAGGATGTCGCATCCTCGATCCCGTGCGGCCCCGACCTCGACGCGATCGTCGAAGCGGTCAGCGCCTACTGGGAGGCGGGCTTCACCGATATCGCGCTCGTCCAGGTCGGCGACGAAGGGCAGGACCGGTTTCTCGCTGAGGCGGCATCCCCGCTGCTCGAGAAGCTGCGCACCGCCGCATCGTGATCGACGCTGTTGTCATCGCAGTGCCCGTCAACAACGAGGCACAGGCGCTGCCCGCGTGCATTCGTGGCATCCGCGAGGCGGTGTGTCGCGCTCGCGACGAGCACCCGGAGGTCACCGTCTCGGTCGCGTTCGCACTGGACCGGTGCACTGACGGGTCCGGGAAGATCATCGAGTCCACTCCCTACGCTCTCGTCGAATCACGGCAAGCCGGAGTCGGTGCCGCTCGCGCGGCCGGCGTCACGGCGGCCCTCCGCACGCTGGACGGTTTCGCCGACCACAGAATCCTGGTCGCGTGCACCGACGCCGATTCCGTCGTTCCGTCGAATTGGCTGGTTCACCAAATCGACCTTGCCAACGAGGGCGCGGACGTCATCGTGGGAACGGTGCGTCCGAGACCCGACGAACTCGACGAGGCTCGGCGACGCGCGTGGGAGCGCACCCACCTCGACGGCCAGGCCCGCGGCCACGTACACGGCGCGAACCTCGCCGTTCGTGCCAACTTCTATCTCGCGGTCGGCGGCTTCGCGCCTCTGGTCGAACACGAGGACGTCGACCTCGTGACGCGAGTGGTGTCGACTGGGGCCCAGGTGCGCCCGACGGCAGCGACCTGCGTGCTGACATCCGCTCGCCTCGAGGGCCGAACGGCCGGCGGATACGCGGGTTACCTGCGAGACGAGCTCCTGCGGCTCGGGGAGCCGGCAGTCAGTACACGTGCGGGATGATCTTGTACTTCACCTTCGCCGTGTAGTCATCCCAGAGCGCGCCGTACTTCGCCTGGCAGACCTTGTCGTCATCGGCCTGGCGGCTGACGAAGAGAGCGATGTAGTAGACCGGATACAGCCACACCTCCCAGACCCCGAAGTAGCCGGCGGCGAGGGCGATGGCGATGGCCTGGATGGTCTCGCCGAGGTAGTTGATGTGACGGCTGACGCCCCAGAAACCATTCACGAGCAGGCTGTGATTGCCGTCGCTCAGCGCCTGCGGCGTGATCCACAGAAACCTTCGTTCCGGTGCCGTCTTGAAGATGTACTTCTGCATGTTCGCGCCGCGCGTGAGCACCCAGCCGCAGAGGAACAGCACGCCGAACAGCACTGTCAGCCACACCGGCAGATGGGGGTTCGGCAGATTCGCGGTGAACCACAGCGCCACGGTGTAGAAGTAGGGGTAGAACGCCAGGCAGCCGAAGCCGAGCTTGAAGCCGACGCGCTCAGCGATGAAGTCGTAGGTCCACAGGTGGACTCGTTCGAAGATCAGGTACTCGAAGCAGAACCACGTCAGCATCGCGCAGGCCGAGCAGGAAGCCGGGGTTGATGCTCGCGACATGCTGCAGATGGTAGGCCGCGAACGAGAGCACGTTCAGCTGGAGCATGACCGCGCCGATGAGGTAGAACCAGACCTTCGCATCCACGAAGCCGTCCCTGATCTGCACGTCTTTCGATCGTGCCGAACCACAGGTCAGCGAAGAATGACCTGCCGGTCGACGGATACCTCAGCACGATGGAGAGCGAGAAGGCCAATCCGATCACGCACGCGCCGATCAGGCCCAGCCAGCGCGTTTCGTACAGCCAGACGTAGGGAACGAGGTCGAAGTAGCCGAGCACGAACCACAGCAGGATGCTCGCGGCGAGCACGAACCGTCCGTTGGTTCGGTATTTCACGACCTCGCCTGTGACATCACTCGTGACGTAGCCCGGGCGTCGTCTCGTCGGGATGACCACGTGAAGAAGGGTGATCACCGCGTAGGCGACCAGCGGGGTGACAAGCCCCAGGACGATCGTCACGACAGGCCTCCGGTGTTGCTCGACATGATGGCGATCGCCGCTCGCCTGCTCAGCAGCCGCAGTGAGCACGAAGCGGGCGAGCTTGTTGACAGTTCCGGGGATGACGATCGGCCCCTTTCCCAGTGCCTCGAGCGTCTGTTCCGCGACGTCCCGCGCTTGCATCGTTCCCGGGGCGCGCTTCGCGCCCTCGGCCGCCTGGTAGCCGGGGGTGAGGATGGCGCCGGCGAGGCAGGCGAGCACGTCGACGCCATGCGGCTTCAGTTCCTTCCACAGCCCCTCGGCCAGTACCGCGTTGAACGACTTCGTCGCCGCGTACGCCGCGATGTTCGGGCTTCCCTGCGATCCGGCAAGCGATGACATCAGCACGATGCCTCCTCGCCCTCGCTCGATCATCGGCGCCGAGAGAAGCTTCGCGAGCAGCAGGGGGGCTCGCACGTTGACGTCCGTGGCGCGAAGCAGCTGCTCCTCGCTCACTTCCTCGAAGAGGCCGATCGGAGCGTACGCGGCATCGTAAACGAGCAGGCCGATCTCAAGCTCGAGGTCGCTGAGCCGCCTTTTCAGCCCCTCGTAGTCGGCGACATCCGCGACCAGAGCTACAACGTCGACGCCGTAAGCCTCCCGGATGCGCGCCGCCGTCGCCGTCAGGCGATCCTCCTGTCGGGCGAGCAGCACCAGGTTCACTCCGCGGCGCGCGATGCCTTCCGCGAACGCGGCGCCCAGTCCGTACGAACCCCCGACGACGAGTGCGTACGGCCCGTAGGTTTCCCTGAACGGGGTTGCCGTCACGAGAATGACCCTTCAGCTCGCGGGAAACCCCGGGGTTTCAGTACGTGCCTGCCAGTTTATCGGAGTCTGCGCTGCAGGCGTCGGGCGAGCGAGGCCACGTACGGGCCTTCATCGCTCGGCGTGAGAGGTGGCAATCCGAACCAGCCTTTCTGCCTGTTCGAGCAGCACCGCTCGCAGCTCCGTCGGGTTCTTCCACAATCACGGGGCAGTCGAGCGCCAGGAGTATCCGAGGCAGCCATTCAAGCGATTGGGCTCGCACCGTGACCCGGCACCACGGCTCGTGATCCGGGCTTCCGGGCATCCGGTGCACCTCCGCGACGCTCGCAGGCAGCTGCTTCTCGATGTCGCTCGCGAGTGCCTGGACTCGCAGGTGAACGGTGTAGCGATACTCGGCTGTTGCGAATCCTCGCACGAGGTCACCTGGAGCGTCGTGGGCGGGAGGCGCAGGAAATGTGCCGTCGAGGGCGCGCGCGGTCACCACCCGGTCGAGCCGGAAGGTGCGGATCTCCCGCGTCTTCGAGTCGAGACCGACGAGGTACCACCGTCCGTTGTAGGCGACCAGATCGTGCGGCTGCACACTGCGCTGGGTTGCCGTCTGCGCTGACTGGTAGTTCAGTGCGAGTGGTCGCCGAGATCGGATTGCGTCTGCGACGGTGAGAAGGATGGACGGGTCGACCTCGTCGGCTGTGCTGGTTGAGGGCCCCACAACGTCGAGAAGTGCTGCCAGTCGATCTGCGAGAACTCGCGGAAGGCTGCGACGGATCTTGGCGATGGCGGTCGCCATCGCAGCGCTGGTGGAAAGCTGGTTCGCGGTCGAGCGCGCAACCGTCAGACCGGCGAGTACCGCGACCGCTTCGTCGTCAGTCAGCATGAGCGGTGGGAGCCGATAGCTTGCGGCGATGCGGTACCCGCCGCCTCGGCCCCTCACTGCTTCCACGGGGATGCCAATCTCGCGAAGTCGCTCGATGTGCCGGCGCACCGAGCGTTCGTCGAGGTGCACGCGTTGGGCGAGTTCGGAGACCGAGCGAGTGCCGGCAGATTCCAGCAATTCCAGCAACTCGAGGGCGCGTGACGTCGCGGAGGCCATGGTCGTAATTGTGTCGCAAATACCGGGCGTAAAACGCCCTATACGGAACATACGCTGCAAGGGACCGGTCACGAGGCCGGCCCGCTCGACCAAGGGAACCGCAATGACACCACCCACCCAGTTCGCCTCGACTCGAATTTTTACCGACGACGTGGATGCGCTCCTCGAGTTCTATGTGGCGATCACCGGTGTCGCTGCCAACCGTCTGCATCCGCTGTTCGGAGAGATTGCGACCGCTCTCGGCACACTCGCGATCGCCAGCACCAGCACGGTTCGTCTTCTCGGCGACGGCGCTGCCACAGGCGCGTCGAACCACAGCGTCAGCCTCGACTTTCTCGTCGAAGACGTCGACGCCCTGCTGCCGAGTCTCCGCGAGATCGTCACAGACTTCGTCAACGAGCCGACCGATCTGCCGTGGGGAAATCGCTCGCTGCTGTTCCGGGACCCGGACGGCAACCTCATCAATTTCTTCACTCCCACGACTGCGGCAGCGCGCGAACGATTCGGCCTTTCGCGATAGTCGCGTAGCAGTCAGGATGGGGGACGACGAGAGCTGACCCGGCGATCGGGCTAACTCCACACCTCGCTCGCGATCTCCACAACCTCGCGCACCTTGCTCCACTGCTCGTCCTCGGTGAGCATGTTGCCTTCTTCCGTCGACGCAAAGCCGCACTGCGGGCTGAGCGCCAGCTGGTCGATCGCGACGAATCGCGACGCCTCGCCGATCCGGTCGATGATGGCATCCTTCTGCTCGAGCTCGCCGCTCTTCGTGGTCACAAGACCGAGCACCACCGTCTTGCTGCCCTCCGGCAGAAACCGGAGCGGATCGAACGTGCCTGCCCGCTCACTGTCATATTCGAGGAAGTACCCGTCGTAGTTGCACACGGCAAGCAGCTGCTCGGCGACGGGCTCGTACCCTCCTGACGAAATCCACGTCGATCGAAAATTGCCGCGGCAGACGTGGGTGGTGATGACCATGTCATCCGGCTTGTCCGTCAGAGCAGGCGTTGATGAGTGACGCGTAGCGCTCGGCGAGGCGATCGGTGTTGATGCCGCGCTCCGCCGCTTTTGCCAGCTCGACCTCCGAGCACAGGTATGCCCAGGCGGTGTCGTCGAACTGCAGGTAGCGGCATCCTGCCGCGTAGAACGCGGCCACCGCATCGCGGTAGGTGCGCGCCAGGTCGTCGAAGATGTCGTCGCGCTCGACATAGCCGGATCCGTCGACCGCATCCTTCTCGAGACGAAAGTGCAGCACCGACGGCGACGGAATCGTCATCTTCGGCGTCACTCGTGCCACGCCGTGGAGATAGCGGAAGTCGTCGAGCATGCGGTGCTCCGACGGAAATCCAATCGGCCCGCGAATCTTCAGGCCCTGCGACCTGGTCTGCACCCCCTGGAACTGGATGCCGTGGTCGAGTTCCACAAGTTCGACGCCATCCAGTGCACCCAGAAAGTCGTAGTGCCACCACGCTCGACGAAACTCACCGTCGGTCGCCACCTGCAGGCCGGCGGCCTCCTCTTTCACGACCAGCGTGTCGATCTCGGTGTCTTCGATGAGGCGCAGCGCCGCGGAGTCGAGCTCTCCGCTTTCATGCTCCGCTCGCGCATCCCTGATTGCCGCGGAGCGAAGAAAGCTGCCGACAATATCCGCACGAAACGGGGGGTTTGCGCTCATCCATCGATCCTAGTTTCGCCTCGAATCTCGCAGGGACGCAGGGACCACTTCGATCGGATTTCGCAGCTAGGTCAGGATGCCGTCGATCTGGTCAAGTGCCAGGCGCATGCCCTCCGCCATCCCCATCCCGAGCATCATGTTCATTTGTTCGACGGAGGCGAACTGGTTGACGACCGTCATGCGCGTCTTGCCATCGACCTGCTCGAATGTAACGAGTGCGCGTCCGGGCGGCACATCGGGCATTGGCTCTCCGTCGTCTCCCGCGAGACCGTTGTCGATCTCGAGGCTGTGAGGCTCGTCGAGTGAGATGACCTTCCAGAACCCGTTCGACTTCTCGCCGCCCGGACCGCTCATGAAGTACCGCGACTGCCCGTCGACACTGAATTCGTGCCTCACAAACGTTGCGGGGTATCCGGGAGGGCCCCACCAGCGTTCCAGCTGCCGCGGGTCTTCCCACACCTGCCAGACGCGCTCGGGTGCGGCGTCGAATTCCGCGACGAACACGAGTTGCAGAGCGTCGACGTCTTTGGTGCTGCTGATTACGGTCATCCGAGCGATCCCTTTCTGTTGTTTCTGCCGTCCTCGTCGAGGATCGTCTCAATGGCTGCCGCGCGCTCCCGCCAGATCGCCTCATACGCGTCCAGCAGCCGCGCGGCCGCATTGATCGTTGTTGCGTTACCGCCGACGAGCTGCTCGCGACCCGCGCGCCGCTTGCTGACGAGCTCTGCTCGCTCGAGCACTGCGACATGCTTCTGCACCGCCGCGAAACTCATGTCATAGAAGTTGGCGAGCGTGGACACCGAGTGGGGCACACGCATCGTGCGCACCACGATGTCTCGTCGCGTGGCATCCGAGAGCGCGTGGAACACGCGATCGGTCTGTTCAGCAGTCAGAGTTGATACAACCATTTGGTTGTAGGTTATCGGCACTCGACCGGCGGGTCAAGAGGCACGACGAGGTGCGGAGCGTCCGCCATCGCGCTTGCGGCGGTTACTTCGCTCCCAGTGCGATACCGAAGCCGCTGCCGTTTCGAGCGAGTCCCATGATGAGGATGCCCGCCCACTCAAGGGCGTACGTCGTCTCGAGGCCCCCGGCGTCGAGGGGTCGCATGCCCAGGCTCTCCAGAAGCAACGCGACGCGCGCCCTGCCTTCGGCGTTGCCTCCGGCAAAGAAGACGTCCAGCGGCTGGTCAGCGGCGAGCACGTCGCGGAATATCGTGTTGAACGCCTTGATGACCTGAGTGCCCGCCGGGGCGGCTGCCGCGATCTGCTGGGTTATCGAATTGCCCGGGGCCGTGACGACCCCACTCGCGTCCGCGTTGAACGGATTTGTGATCTCGATGACGATTTTCCCCGCCAGTGCGTCGCCGTAGTGCTTAACCACGTCAACGGCGCCGGAATAGAGAACGGCAAGGAAGACGATGTCTCCTGCGGGCTTCGCCCCGTATTCGCCAACACTGGCACCGGCGCCAATCTGATCGACAGCCGACTGAGCTTTGGCAGCATCGCGGCTCATGATTTCGACACTGTGGCCGTGGGCTGCCGCCCGGGCGCCGATCGCGGTTGCCATGTTGCCGGCTCCGATGATGGTGATCGTTGTCATGATGTGTATTCCTTAGTCGTCGAGGGATCCGGAGGTTGCATGAGGGGCAATATGAGGCACCCCTCCGATTACTAGGCAAACTGAGGCATGCCTCCGCTTATTCCCGATGCCGACGCCCCTGTTCATTTTTTTGGTCCAGGACCGGCGCTGGATGACCGAAGCGGAGGCTATCCTCAGCTTCGACGTAAACTGCTCGAGTGATCGGTGAGGTCGAGCGGGTGCGAGTGCCACAGCGGCGCGACGCCGTCGAACGCCGCGCACGGCTCATCACGGCGGCGCAGCGGGAGTTCGCCACTCGAGGCGTGAATGCTTCGCTCGAGGCAATCGCGCGCGACGCGGGCGTGGCCATCGGAACGCTGTATCGCCACTTCCCCACCCGCATGGACCTGCTGATGGCAGCGTTCGAGCCACGGCTCGAGGCGTTCCTCGACGGAGCCAGAGACGCCCTGGCGATCGAGAATCCGTGGGACGCGTTCGTCTCCTACCTCGAGAACCTGTTCCGCGTGCAGGCCGGGGACCGGGGCTTCAACGACTTCCTATCCCGCCGTTTCCCCGGCAACACCGACACCGAGCGCATCCACGACCAGATGTGCAGTCAGATCGAGAGCGTGCTCACGCGCGCACAGCAGGCGGGGCAGGTGCGCCCCGACATCGCGCTCGCCGACATCGTCAACCTCATCTGGTCGAACGGCCGAATGATGGATGCCACGAACACCACCGCACCCAACGAGTGGCGACGCCAGCTGTACCTCATGCTCGACGCCTACCGCGCCGAGCGCGCGCATCCCATCCCGGAGCCGCCGATGACGAGCGACCAGCTCTACGACGCCATGGTTCACCTCGGCACCGCCGACTGAGAACAGATCACGACCCGGCCTTCGCCTGGCCTGATGTCGGTTCAACGCTGGGCATGGATTGAGCCATTTGAGGTCACTTTTCGCCGTGCGCTGAGCGAAGACCCCTCAGCCCGGTGCGGATTTCGTTGATCATGATTTCGGGTTGCTCAAAGGCCGCGAAGTGCCCGCCCTTGTCAGCCTCGCCGTAGTGGATGAGGTCGGTGTAGGCGTCTTCGATCCAGGTGCGGGGAAGGCGTGGAATATCCGCCGGGAACACCGTGACTGCGACGGGCAGTGATAGTTGGGGGCCGGCCATGCTGCCCCCTTTGTTCTCCCAGTAAATTCGGGCGGATGACGCGGCACTGTTGGTGAACCAGTAGAGCGAGATGGCGTCGAGGATCTCATCCGTCGTGAGGGCATCCTCGGCGAGGCCGTTGTTGTCGGTCTTGGACTGGAACTTGTCGTAGATCCAGGCCGCCTGTCCGGCCGGGGAGTCCGCCAGGGCGATTCCGATGGTCTCGGGCTTGGTGCCGTGAAGGTGATTGGCTCCGCCCATGTCGCCGGTGTAGAGGGCGAGAGTGTCCACGGCGTACTGCTCATCGGGTGAGAGTGTGTCGGGGATCACCGCGGGGAACGCGTACGGGCTGTTGAGGTGAATCCCGAGCAGACCCTCAGGCCGCATGGCTCCGAGAGCAGTGGTGACGACCGAACCCCAGTCGCCGCCCTGGGCCGCCCACTTCTCGTAGCCCAGACGCTTCATGAGTTGCACCCATGCGGCCGCAATGCGCGTGACATTCCAGCCCGTCTCGGTCGGCTTCCCGGAGAATCCGAAGCCGGGCAGTGACGGGATGACGACGTCAAAAGAATCTTCAATGTTTCCGCCGAACGCGACCGGGTCGGTGAGTGGGCCAATCAGTTTGAGGAATTCGACGATCGAGCCCGGCCAGCCGTGCGTCAGGATGAGGGGCATCGAGTTTGGATTCCCGGACTTGACGTGGATGAAATGCACATCGACTCCGTCGATCTCCGTCAGAAACTGCGGAAAAGCGTTGAGCTCCGACTCGAATCGACGCCAGTCGTACTGGTGCTCCCAGTAGTCGATCAGCGATTTGGTGTTCTCCAGGCGCACCCCCTGAGACCAGTCGCTGACCGTCTCCTGGTTTGGCCAGCGAGTTCTCGCCAGTCGCAGCTTCAGGTCGTCGATCTCAGCGTCCGGGATCGCGACGGTGAACGGGCGGACACGTGGTGACGATGCGGTCATGATCTGGTTCTCCTCAAGCGGGTGATTCGCGGTGCCCCATCTGTTGCACAGCGGTGTGCAATGCACACTGCTGTGCAATCTACTTCATTGCACATCATTGTGCAATGATTATGAGATGCAGACGGAATCCAGCCGGGCCCGCGCCATGAATGACACACGAAATCGCATCCTCGACGTCGCGCTCGAAGTCCTTGGGCAAGACCCGGACGCTGGCATGGGCGAGATCGCCTCCGCTGCTGGCGTCGTTCGAAGGACCGTCTACGGCCACTTCCCCACCCGCGCCGACCTGGTTCGCACCCTCACCCAGCGGGCAGTCGGCGAGATGACGGGGGTGCTCATCGACGTCAATTCTCCGGAGGTGCCGGCCGACGCAGCGTGGGCCGATTTCATCACCCGCCTCTGGCCACTGGCGCACCGTTACCGCATCCTGGTGACGCTTCGGCGGGGCGAGTACGGCGAGCAGATTCACGCTCTTCTTGGCCCGTTGGACGAGAGCCTCGCCGACCTCGTGCAACGCGGCCAGGACGGCGGGGTGTTCGGCCGACACCAGCCGGCGGACATCCTCAGCCAGATCGCCTATTCGGCCGTGTTCTCCATCGCAGCCAGCGATCGCTCGGGAGGCACAGTCGGCGCCCGCGCCGCAACCATTACGAGCCTGTTCGTGCTGGGGGTGCCCGAGGCACGCGCTACGGTTCTCGCGGGCCCCAGCCCGACCGCAGCGTAGAGCTGTCTGAGGCCGTTGTTTATCGACACGGTCTGGTCGCCGCGCAACGGCCCGCGACAGGATTCGTCGGCCGGGAGCGTGACCGGCGTCCTGCCGACGAACTCCAGGCGATCGTGTGCAGACGGGCAGCCTGTCGCGCGGCGGTCAGGAGCTTTACCCGGCTCGATTTGACGGTGGTACCGGGGGTGAGCACAGAATCTATTTCATGGTGACACCCGCGCGACCTCGGACTCTCCGAGCACACAACCGGCCCGCGGTTGAGGCGTGGCACGGGTCGGGCCCCGCCGACGGCACCGACTACGGCGAAGCCGTTCGAGCCGTTCGGGCTGGTGAGAGAGGCGCCGACGCCGCGGCGGACGGCCTCATCGCCCAGCTGACGGACTCGGAGCTTCTGGGCCTGCTCGACGGCGACTCGCCCCGTCGACTTCTTCCGCTTATCCCTGTACTGCTCGGTCGGCGCCCGTTTGTCAGTGGCGCGGTCGCGCGCCTGGGGATTCCCGGCATCCGTTTCAGTGACGGGGCTCGAGGCGTCGTGATCGGCGCGTCAACTGCCTTTCCCGTGACTATGGCTCGCGCTGCCACCTGGGACCGGGAGCTCGAGCAGCAGGTCGGCCTCGCCATAGGCCTTGAGACGAGGGCACGGACCGCGAACTATTCAGCATCCGTGTGCGTCAACCTGCTTCGTCACCCGGGTTGGGGACGCGCGCAGGAATGCTACGGAGAAGACCCTGTGCTCACCGGCACCATGGGATCCGCACTGACTCGCGGCGTTCGCGTGAACGTGATGGCCTGCGTGAAGCACTTTGCGCTCAACTCCCTGGAGAACGAGCGCTTCGAGGTAGACGTGCAAGTCGACGACCACGCGTTGCACGAGGTGTACCTCCCTCACTTCAAGGCAGTGGTGGATGCCGGCGTTGACTCCGTGATGACCGCATACAACAGCGTGCGGGGTGAGTACATGGACCTGAACGGCGCACTGCTGACGGGTGTACTTCGGGAGGAGTGGGGCTTCTCGGGGTTTGTGACGAGCGACTGGGTATTCGGCACACATGACGCGGTAGCGAGCCTGGTCGCGGGGATGGATGTGGAGATGCCGCTGCGCCTGCTGCGTGCCCGCGCCCTGCCGAAAGCACTGCGCACAGGGGCCCTTCAGCGGGCAATCGTGGTGCGATCAGCGAAGCGCATCCTGCGAACGAGCATCCTGCATGCGGCAACCCGCGAGGCGGCGAGCCCCGACGCCACAGTGATCGCGTCTCCCGCCCATCGGGAACTCGCTCGCACGGTCGCGGAGCGGTCGATGGTGCTGTTGAAGAACGAACCCGTTGGCGAGGCCCCACTGCTGCCGCTCGACCCGGGTATCCGGCAGCTTGCCGTGATTGGACGGTTGGCCACTCGGGCGAACCTCGGTGATCACGGATCGTCGCGCGTACGACCTCCCTCCTCGGTGTCGCCGCTTCAGGGTCTGCGCGAGGCGCTCCCGGGAACGCGCATCACGACCGCCTCCGGGAGGGGCGCGAAGGCTGCAGCTCGAGCGGCGGCCGGCGCGGATGCGGCGGTGGTGGTGGTCGGGCTGGACCAGCACGATGAGGGAGAGTCGGTGGTCACCGGAGGAGTCGAGGTGGGCGTGCTGGGCCCGGCGTTCCGGTCGGGGCCCCTCCGTGCACCACTGGTCGGTCTTGCACACGTGGCGAGCCGCTTCGTGCGGGGCGGAGATCGCAGCTCACTCGAGCTGCGCGCGACTGATGTGGAGCTGATCCGTGCGGTTGCCGCCGCGAACGCGCGCACCATCGTCGTGCTTGTCGGGGGCAGTGCCATCCTCACGGAGAAATGGAGACCGCAGGTGCCGGCGCTCGTGATGGCCTGGTATGGCGGCATGGAGGGCGGTCGCGCGCTGGCACGCATCCTGACCGGCGCTGCAGAACCGGCGGGACGCCTCCCATTCGTCATTCCGTCGGATGCTTCCCATCTGCCTGCCTTCGACAGCTCGGCGAAGTCAGTCGTCTATGACGACCGCTGGGGTCAACGCAAGCTGGACGCCGACGGGCACGCCGCGGCCTTCCCGTTTGGCTTCGGTCTCAGCTACACGACGTTCACGTATGAGCTGGTGAGTCACCGGTTCAACGAGCGGGGCGGGAGCGCGAAGGTGCGCGTCACGAACACCGGTGCCCGGGACGGCTCAACGGTGGTGCAGGTTTACGCGGCGGACCTGTCGCTTGCGCGTCCGATAGCCCAGCTATTGGGGTTCCGCACGATAACCCTGTCGGCTCGCGACTCGGCCGTGGTAGAGGTCGCCCTGGATGCCGGACCCACCCTGAGCCGCGATCCGGCGACAAAACTCTGGTCACCGCGCGAGGGCGAGTGGGGCATCGTCGCCGCCCCGCACAGCCCATCCGGCTGGGAGGGCGCGCGCCCTTTACGGACGCGTTGACAAAGGCAATCCTCCGACAGGATGACCGGAGGCCAGCGCCTCCACGCGCACGGGGAGCGTTTCGTCGTCACCAAGAACGCTCCGCAGAAGCCGGCGCGCTTCCCACCTGAACGGCAGCCGCGACTCCTCACGACGAAGCACCAGCTCGCCGCCGGGCTCCCCGTATCGCGCCGCGAGGTCGACGAGTTCCTCTGCCTGCACGAGTGCCACGGCACTGTCGTCGACGGGATCGATAAGGCGCACCAGTGCGGATGGTCCCGACAGTTCGCTCGCCAGCTGGCGGCGCTCGCTCGCAGCAAGGATGGACTTCTGGGCCCCGCGAGTCACGACCAGCGGACGCGAGGGGCCGCCCAGAAGGCTGCTTACGACCTGTTCGGCTGCGCCCGGGCGGCCGATGCGGTGCGCCGCGGCCTGCATCCGCTGGAGACGTCCCGGCTCGCTGAGCAGCTGGTCAATTTTCCAGCCGATCGTCAGCGGGGTGTTGCAGCGGATGGCGGCACCCTGCTCCATCAGGTAGTCACCGTTTCTCACCTCCTGGCCCGGGATGGGGTTCACGAGCACCATCGGAAGGCCGGCGGCCATGCACTCGGACGCTGAAAGACCGCCAGGCTTCCCGACGAAGAGGTCGGCATCGCGGAGCAGCTGCGGCATCTCGGCTGTGAACCCCAGAACGCGATATCGATCTCCTGCCGGCGCGACGATCTGCTCGATCTGGTGCTTGAGTTCGGCATTACGACCGCAGACCACGGTAACGGTCACCGGTGTGCGCATGTGCAGCGTCTGCCGCACGACCGCTGTTGCATACGGCCCGCCCGACGCACCGGCGGAGATCAGCAGCATCGGTGGTTTGCCGGGATCACGCCCCGGTGCCTGCACTTCCCTCGCCGAGATCGGGATTCCGGTAGCGATCACGCGGTCGGGTGGCAGGCCCAATGCGGTCAACTGAATGCGGCCCTCATCCCGAGCAACGAACAGCACGTGGAATGCGCTGGTCAGCCAGAGGCCCTGGAAGTCGTAGTCCGTCGTGACGACCGCCGTCCTGGCGTCGACGATGCCGCGGAGCATCAGTGACGCGACCAGTTGCGCTGGCAGGAAGTGAGTGCACACGATCGCGGTCGGTCTGAACTTCTTAATCTCAGCGATGGTCGGCACGGCATTCGCTCGCGTCCAGGGATCGATCGGAAGACGACGCCGGAAAGGCTGGTCGCTCACGTCGTAGCCCCAGTCCACCAGCCACGGAGCACTGTCGACCAGCGCGAAATAGCCCTTGCCCAGCAGGTCGCGGTAGAGAACGCTGCTTCGCTCGAGAACGTCGAGAACTCGCACTTCGTCGATATCGGCGCGGTCCTCGCACACCAGCCGAACGGCTGCCGCGGCGCTGTTGTGCCCGGCCCCGACGCCCGCGGACAGGATCAGCACACGCTCACCGCCAGCAGTTCCTGGGTCTTGCGGCAGCGTTCGAGGCACGGGGAAATTTTAGCCCGGCTCAGTCAATCGCAGCCGGTGTGGCCCCGGGGCAGTTCGCAACCCCTCCTGAGTGGGCGTTGCGCAGGCTAGATTCGTGGAATGGTCATACTCGTTGTGGTGCTGCTCGTCATTTGGCTCATCGTCGCCGTGGTCGGATTCGCGATCAAAGGGCTCGTATGGATCGCCATTATCGGAATCATCCTCTTCCTGGGCACCGGGATCATTGGCCTGATTCGCCGCCGCACGCTCAGGTCGCGCTCGTCGAAGTCGTAGTCACCGATCTCCTCCCAGGCCGAGGGGAATCCTCGGGACGCTGGTGCTGTACGCGGATCGTGATGCCGTGATGATGAACAGAGAGCGTGCTGGCGATAACGGCGCCGTGGGGGTCGCCGTCGAGCTGGATTTCCTGCGGCGTCTCAAACCGACCCTGCATCGTGGTCGCCTGGGCCCATCGGATGGCGCGGGGTGCGGGCGTCAGGCGGGCAACAACCCGCCCGAAGCGGGTGCGATGGAGCACCCGGTTGAACGTGAGACGGTACCCGATGTTGGTCCATCCCGGACCGCGGCCGGGCCGGAAGAGCACAGCATCGAGCAGGCCGTCATCGATCTCCGCATCGGGAAGAAGTAGGAGGCCCGCAGGGAGGCTGCCGGCGTTACCAACAATGACCGTATGCGCCCTCGTGGCGACTTCCTCACGATCATCGAGGCGATAGGTCAACTCGAACTGCTGGTTGCCGAACACGCTGCGCGCGATCGGATCCGAGTACGCCAGCCAGCCGATGCGCCGTTTCAGGCGTTCGTTGGTGTGAGCTGCCATGTGCGCGTCGACGCCAATCCCCGCCATCACGAGGAACGCGTGCCGGGATTGTTGTCCGTCGGGCCGTTCGAGCTCGACAATTCCGACGTCGACGGGCCGGTCTTCCCCCGTGAAGGCGATCGAGACCGAGTCGCCCAGGTTGGTGAGAGGCAGGCCGAGCTCGCGAGCGAACAGGTTTCCCGTGCCGGCAGGGACCAACCCGAGCGCAATTCCGCGGTCGACCAGCGCTTCCGCAGTCGCGCGCAGCGTTCCATCGCCTCCAGCGACCAGTACCAGGTCGGGTGACGCGGAACGGGCGGCAACAGCTGCGGCACGACCGTCATCCTCAGCACTCGTTTCAAACCAGAGGGATGGGGCCCAGTCACCGCGAGATTCCTCCGCAGCCACTGCTGAACGCAGGGCCGCCACGTCGACCTTCGCGGGGTTGAACACCACCGCTGCAGTTGAGCTGGCAGACACGGTACCGGGCGCTCCTTTCACCTCATTACAGGCTAAACGAGCGAAGGCGGCTGAGACCCGGTGAGACCGCAGCCGCCCGAGATGATGTCGGGATGTTGTGGGGTTCAGGCAGACCGGGGGTCGCCCTCAGTCGACGATGGCAGTGGCTTGGACCTCGATCAGGTAGTCCGGATCCCACAGAGATGTCACGCCCACGAAGGTGCCGGGGTGTTGAAAGTCGACGCCCAGCCGATCAGCTGCACGTCGACGTCCCTCCATCACCTGTTTTCCTGTCGCTGGGGTGTAGCCCACCACGTACACCGTGACGTGGGACAGGTCATCCGTGGTCGCGCCCAGTGCGCGCAGCGCCGTGGCAACGTTGAGATAGGCCTGCTCGGACTGAGCGGTGAGGTCGCCTTTGCCGATGAGCTGCGCGTCTGCGTCCCACGACACTTGCCCTGCCAGAGTAATGATTTTCGAGCCTGTCGCCACCGACGCCTGGTGGTGGACTGGGAGCTTGACGATTCCGTCGGGATTGACCAGGTGAATACTCATAGTTCTCCTTCTGTCCTGTGCTTCTGTCCTGTTGGCGGGCGACGGCGCTAGCGGCCGACTGCCTGTCCGACTTCGATGAGATGCCCGTCGGGATCGCGCACGTAGCAACGGATCTCGGCACCGCGGTCCATGGGCGGGGTGAGGAAATGTGCGCCCCGCGCTGACCAGGTTTCGTAGATGTTCTGGATGTCAGCGACGCGGATGTTCAGGAAGGCACTCACAAGATCCGGGTCGGCCGGCACCTGAAGTGTGACGGTCGGTTTGTCCTCAGTGGGACCGCCGCCTTCGTTGATGATGATCCACGAGTTCGCGAGTTGAACCACCGTGGGTGCGCCACTCATCACCATCTCGCCGCCCAGGACCTCCGTGTAGAACCGCGCCGAACGGTCGACATCGGCCGAGACAATGAAATGGGTGAGAACGATACCTTCGCTGGGGGCGGGGAAATCTGCCATGACGATACTTCCAATCTTCTATTTGTGGTGTTGTGCGTGGGCACGTTTCACCTGCTGTGCGCAGAACCACACTCTGTTCGTTCTCACCTAATAACTGCCAGTGCAAGGAGCGTGTCGACCGCGGTTTCGAGCGGTCGGGTATCGCGTTGCACCTGGGCGAGCAGCGTGCCGCCCTCGAGCGTCGCGAGCAGGGTCGTGGCGAGGTCGTCCGGGTTGAGATCGGCGCGGAGGAGCCCGGCGGCATGAAGTGACCTGAGTCCATCGCGGAGGGTGATGGACCACTGGTCGAACCCCGCAGCGATGAGCGCCCGGGCCTCCGGATCGGTCTCGGCGAGTTGACCACCGAGTGAGCCGAGTGCGCAGCCCCCGACCGCGTTGGTGCGCCTCGCTTCGGTGATCACCATGTCGCGCCAGGCTTTCACCCCGTTCGCGCCGTTCAGTGCCTTCCGGTGGATATCCACGATGGCGTCAGCCTGGTAGTCGATGACGGCCTGCAGGAGTTCGTTCTTGTCGGGAAAGTAGTGATACATCTGCGATCCGCTGACGTCGGCGGCGGCCTTGACGTCGTCCAGGGTGGTGCCGGCTACGCCGCGTTCATGGATCAAGGCGGCTGCCTCGTCCAGTATTCGAGCCCGGGTGCGCGCTCCCTTGGGGGTGAGCTTCGGCCGGTTGTTTGTCTCATTGGCCATTCACCGACCTTAGCAGGATTCTGAGTTTGACAACCCAGTATCAAGCTGTAAGAGTGAGTCACGCAACCCATTTCCAACTGAGGAGCATCACAATGAGCGCATATCTAATCGTCGAATTCACGGTCAAGGATCCGGATGTTTATCGTGACCAGTACAGCGCCCACGCTGGGCAGACCGCGAAAAAGTACGGGGCGGCGCCTGTCGCCAACGGTGACTGGGAGGTGCTGTCTGGCGAGCCTGCGCTCTCCAAAGGGGCGATCATGCGATTCCCGGACCGCCAAGCGGCTCTTGACTGGTACAACTCGCCGGAATATCAGGAGCTGATCGAAGTCCGTGGCGTTGGCATGGATGCTCGTTTCAGCCTGGTCGACGGCATCCCGGAGTGAGCACGTTCGACGCCCAATTCGCCGGCCGCCTCAACGGCCAGAGCGTATTAGTCACTGGCGCAAAGGGCGGCATCGGTCGCGAGACAGCCCAAGGAATCGGTAATAGCGGGGCGACTGTGCTGGTGCATGCCCGCCGTATCGACGACGCCCGACGCACTGCCGACCTGCTGGTCACGAGCGGCAACGGCACCGGCACGTACCTGGCTGTGGCCGGAGACCTCGGATCCCTGGCCGGTGTTCGGCAACTGGTGGAGTCGGTTCACACGGCCGCGCCGAACGGGCTGAATGGACTGGTCAACAATGCGGGCGCCGCGTTCTCGAGCAAGGCGCTCTCCCCCGATGGATACGAGCGCACCATTGCCATCAACCACGTAGCGCTGGCAGCGGTAACCGATGGGCTGCTGGATCTGCTGCGCAAGGGCGCTGATGATTTGGCCGCACCCTCGCGGGTCGTGAACATGACCGCGTTGATCGAGTCGCGGGGCATGCCGATCACCGACTGGAGCTACCCGGGTAAGTACAAGCAGATCCAGGCCTACGCCGATGCGAAACTGCTGGCGCTGATGTACACCTACGCCCAAGCTCGCCGCCATGAAGGCCAGGGGCTGACGTTCAACGCAGTCAGCCCGGGCACAGTCAAGACCAGTCTCGGCAGCAAGGCGGGCGGCGCTTTCAAAACGATTGAGGCGCTGACCAACCCGTTCGTCGGCCCTCCGGAGAAGGGATCACGAGGCTGCGTGCGGCTGATGGCCGATTCCGCTCTCGCCACTGCGACGGGCGGCTATTACAGCTCGGCGAAGCTCAAAAAGTCATCCAGGAAGTCCCGTGACCTTCACGCTCAGGAGCGCGTGTACGAGCAGACCGAGCGGGAATTGCGCGGCCAGAGCTGAGCTGGCCCGAACGGGGCACCGCCAACAGGGCCGGTTTGGCGATGCGCCCGCCTTCACCAAGGTCGAGGCCCGCGTCCACAACCAACGCCACGGCGCGACTCCCGCCAAAGCTCTTCCTAACGCTGCGGGCGTCGCGTCTCTAACGCGTGCGTGGGGTTTCTGCGGGTCAGCTCAGAGAGTCCTGGGGTTTCGGCCAAAACCCCAAATGAGTCGTGCTGTTCAACATTTGTTGGGTGCGCCCGGAGGGGTTTGAATCATCCCCGACGTCACAGGACTCGCGCTAATCGCCGCGAATCGTCGGTTTCTGAGAGATTCCGTGAGAGCCCAGCAAAGCGCGGTCAGCTCGCGCCGTTATGGGGTTTTGGCGGGGTTCCAGCGGCTTGACTCACGCGATTGAATCGATGCATCCAATCCAGCCTGTGCTTCGGCGTCAACCTGCCCTATCAACCTGCCTTGACCGGGGATGCGGCGAGCGATTCCGCGACGATCGCGGCGTCGAGGCCGACGCCGAACATGAATGCCGAACGACGGATCCGCATGAAGTGCACGCCGCAAAAATAGAGTCCGGGATAAGCGGTCGTTCCAGCGTCGGTGATCGGAAAGCCCATGTCGTCGAGGACAGGCAACTCGATCCAGCGGTAGTTCGGTCGGTACCCCGTGGCGTAGATGATGGCTGCAACGTCGTGGATGTTGACCTCCGTCACGCTCTCATAGCGAAACGGTGCCGGAATCGGCAATTCGGGTACGGTGTACCCCAGCCCCGGGAGTGCGCTGGTGAGCAGGGCGCGCGTGTCATCCCAGCGCGCGTCGCCGAAAGCCACCGACGCGCCCAGGTCGTCCGCGAACGACGCCCGCGAACCGTCGACGCCGGAAAGGTGGCCTAGCAAGACGACGCCGAGTTTCTGCAGGGTGCGGAAATGGAGGTCGTGACCACCTGCAGCTCCCGTCGCTTGAGTGTTCGCGAGCAGTCGGCTCGCTGGGGACGGCAGCGAGTCGAGCGGCTGGTCGTAGAAACCGGCGCGCGTCAGCCAGGTGACCGTATCGAGATCGTCGAGTCGCCGGGGTATCCACGGCGCGCGACCGCAGGCAAGGAGTACATCGCGGCCGGCGAGGGAAAGTTCCTCGGCGAACTGGCAGCCGGTCTGCCCGCTGCCGATGATCAGCACTTTCCCGGGCGGGAGGTCGGTGGGGTTTCGATACTCGATAGCGTCGATCACGTGCAGGGCTGCTGGCAGGAGTCCAGGGGGTGGACGAAACGGCTCCTGAAACGAACCCGTGCAGACGACCACGTTGTCTGCGCTGATCGGACCGAGCGACGTCATTAGCGCAAAACGCGAACCCGTCCCAGCCCGTACAGATTCGACCGCGACCCCCTCCCGCACCGAGATGTCCCACCTCGCCCCATAATCTTCGAGATATTCGACGATCGCGTCGCGCGACACGTGCCCCTCGGGATCCGGACCAGCGTAGGGAGTACCCGGGAGATCCATGGTCCAATTCGGTGTCACCAACGTGAAGCTGTCCCATCGCTCGCGCCACGACTGCGCCACTCGGGAGCGCTCGAGAACCACATGGTCGACGCCGCGAATTGTGAGCTCGTGGCTTACCGCAAGGCCAGCCTGGCCCGCTCCGATCACGACCGTGCCGATGTGCTCGGGCTGCCCCAAAGGAATCCACCTTCCCGGCTCTGGCTGCGGTGCCGGACTCAGCATCCGCAGCAACCGTTTGTTGGTTCACAAGGGTGGCATCGCCTCCGCTGGAGGGCAAGACGCTCCGCCCTGACGCGGCAAACGCTCATAACTTCTCGCTGCATTGCTCGACGAGCCCACAGCAGCAGGAAAATGGACGGTACAGCCCAGTGTTGTGACAGTGAACCAGTGGGCCTCGAGCTACACCGCGATCTCGGATTCCGCGACCCAAGAACACAGGAGCGCGTCGACACGATCACCTGCGGCCCGTGCGCAGGACAGCGGCACGGCGCCCGGAGGGATTTGAAGCATCCCTAGGTCCACAAAACTGGCGCGTATCGAATTAAGTCATTAGTTTCCAGGACCCCGTGAGACCCGACTGTAGCGAGGTTATCTCGGGGTGTTGTGGGGTTTTCGTGTGAGCCGTCCGCCAGCCTGCAACCTTCGCACACGATAAGGAGACTGTCGTCGACGTCCTCGCCCGTTCCAGCCAAATCCATGCCGGGAATTTATGGGCGCGCCTGGCCTTCGAGTTGAGCTGCTCGTCCGCCGCTGCGGAAGGTCGCATTGGTGGGGTTCACTCCGGCGTAGGCGACGCGGACCCGGACCTGCCCGCGGCCGGGGGCCGGCTGCGGGATTTCGCCCGCGTGAAGTACCTCCGGCGCTCCGAATTCGGTCAGGCCGATCGCTGTGATGTTCAATTCGAATCGTTCGTTCGATGGTGTGGGCGAGCTGGAAGCGGAGCGAACCCGTCTTGAGCGCTTTGGGGCGCGAAGACGGGTCCGCGGCGGGTCAGATGGCGGTGCGCCCGCCGTCGACTGAGAGGATGGCGCCGGTGATGTAGCTTGCGCGGTCGGATGCCAGGAAGGCAATGCTCTCGGCGATTTCTTCGGGTTGCGCAGCCCGCTTTAGCGCGGTGGTGTCCCCGATCGCGGCAGTAACGGAGGGCTCCTGGACCGCGGTGTACACGGGTCCGGGGGCCACAGCGTTCACGCGGATGCCGTCGCCAGCGAGCTCCGCGGCCCACGACTGGGTCATCGATGAAAGCGCAGCTTTGGTGGCACCGTATGCGGCTCCGCCGGGCATCCCGATCTTGCCGGCCATGCTCGAGATGTTGACGATCGACCCGTGTCCGCGCTTCACCATGCCGGGGATGAGCGCCGCGGTCAGGAAATAAGCGGAGCGGACATTGCCGTCGAACATGGCGTCGTACCCATCGAAGGTGAGCTCCTGGGTCGGCCCGAACCAGGCGATGCCTGCGTTGTTGACGAGCACGTCGACCTCCCCAGCCACGGTGGCGAGGGAATTGACTCCCGCCTCAGTCGACAGGTCTGCAGAGACGAACCGGGCACGTCCGCCCGCTTTTTCGATCTCGGAGACGACTTCGGCGCCGCGCTCCGGATTGCGGCCCGCGACGAGAACGTTGGCTCCTTCCGCAGCAAGCTTGAGGGCGGCAGCGCGACCGATGCCCGAGGTTGCGCCGGTGACGAGCGCTGTTTTACCGGCCAATTCCGGCGTGGTTGTGTTCGACATGATGTTCTCCTTGTTGTTGGTGGTCAGTTGTTGAATGGGTTGGCTTGGTCGAGGAACCTGCTTGCTTCGGCGACGAAGTCAAGCGGGTACTGAAAGTGGGGTCCGTGGCCGCTATCCGGGTAGAGCACCAGCTTCGCGTTCGGGAGCTTCTGCTGCAGCGTGAACGAGTTGATGGTTGGGATCACGATGTCGTGGCTTCCGTTGACGACCAGGACAGGCTGGTGGATGGCAGCGAGGTAGTCCTGAACCCGCTCGCCTTGCGTCCCCCAATCGACACGGGCAGCGCTATAGGTCGCAACCGCCGCATCGGAGAACGCAACATCCCGCTGCTCCCTGCTACTGATGCGTTCCACGTACTGACGGCCTGCCGCCTGGCTCCGCTCGCTTGGCCCGAAGAAGATCGGAAGCCATCCCTCGTCATGGTGATTGGGGCCGGCGGCGAAGAAGCCCGCAGCGCCGTCCGTCGGGTCGCCGGGTACCCCGCCTCGTGGGGCGGTGCCGATGAGGATGGCCCTGCGCACAAGTTCCGGGTGGGTGTAGGTCAGCCATTGGGCGACGTGTCCTCCCATCGAGTGGCCGAGTACGTCAACCCGGTCGAGGCCGAGTGCGGTGATGAAGGTAGCAGCGTCGGCGGCGATGTCCGCGATCGTCGACTTCGGTTCACCAGTGGATAGGCCGACACCGGCCGAGTCGAACACGATGACCTCGCGGCTGGCCGCGAGCCCATCGATAACGGCGGGGTCGACCGTGTCGAGGTTGCCCATGAAGTGGTTGGTGAACACGACCGGAATTCCGGTGCCCTGATTGAAGCGACGGTAAGCGAACCGCATGTCGCCAGCCTCGACGAATTGAGTTTCTGCACTTATCGCAGCCTCTGTAGTCATTGTTTTCCCTTTCCTTAGATGGCGGCGCGTCCGCCGTCTACGGCGAACACGGCTCCAGTGACGTACTGGGCCCTCGGGGAGACGAGGAACTCGACCATGTTGGCGACGTCCTCGGGCTGCGCGGCGCGCCCCATGATGGTGGTCCTGCCGAGGGCACGGATCCGGTCGGCGTCCGCGCTGGTGTAGATCGGCCCGGGGGCGACGGCGTTGACCCGCACCCCAGCAGGCGAGTACTCGGCGGCCCACGACTTGGTCATGGCGACCAGAGCGCCCTTCGTGGCTGCATACGCTGCGCCGCCAGCGAGGCCGACGCTCGCCGCCATACTCGACATATTGACGATGGCCCCGAATCCGCGGTCGACCATCCCCGGCGCGAGCGCGGCGGTGAGGATGTAGGCGGATTCGACGTTGCTCGCGAAGAGGGAAAGCAGCTTGTCGTCGTCGAGGTCTTCGCTCGGTCCGAACCAGGAGAAGCCGGCATTGTTGACCAGGATGTCGACGGACCCAGCCTCGGTGGCGAGCTGGTGTGCGCCGGCCGCGTCCGAAAGGTCAGCGGCGACGAAGCGCCCGCGTCCACCGCCCAGCTCGATCTCTTCGAGTACGGCGGTGCCACGGTTGGCGTCGCGGCCGTGGACGAGGACCCGTGCGCCGGCGGAGGCCAGCGCGAGGGCGGTTGCCCGTCCGATTCCGGACGTTGCACCCGTGACAAGTGCGGTGGTGCCGGCGAGTTCCGAACTCGCTGTTTTCGTTGAATTGCTCATGACTCAACAATGTCGCGAGCGTCACACGGGCACCCCACGATGCCGGACACAGTGCGCACGAATCCGGACAGGAATGGCTTCGGCCATCCTTGCGCTAGCTCGCCAGTTTGAGCACCCGCTCCGGTTCGGCGCGGAACGTCCTGCGGTACGCCGCCGCCGACGTGCCGACAACTCGGGAGAAATTACGACGCAACGATTCCGCGCTTCCCATCCCAACCGTCGTGGCGATCTGGCTGATGGGCAGGTCGGTCGACTCGACCAGCACCTTGGCTCGGTTTACCCGTTCGTTGGTGATCCACTCGAACGGGCTCATTCCGGTCTGCGCCTGGAAACGTCGCGCCAAATTTCGCTCGCTCATGTGTTCGTGAGCGGCAAGGTCGCCCATGGTGAGCGGCTCATCAAGGTGCTCACGGATCCAGTCGGTCAATTCGCGGAAGGGTTGTTCGCGGTCGATCCGGATCGATTCCTTGATGAACTGCGCCTGGCCTCCTGGCCTCACCGGTGCGGACACCAGCAGCCGGCTGAAGTCGTTGGAGTAGGCAAACCCCAGATCGCTGCCCATCACAAACAGCGCGAGATCGGTCGCGGCGAATATTCCGCCCGAGGTCAGGATGTTGCCGTCCTCGATGAACAGCTGGTCGGCCTCGAGGGTCGCGAGAGGGAACATCTCGCGGAATTCCGGGCTCAGAATCCAGTGCGTCGTTACACGTCGGCGGTCGAGTAACCCGGCCTTACCGAGGATGAACGCACCGCCGCAGAACGAGACCATCCGTGCACCAGCCTCGCTCGCGACTCGCAAAGCGTCGAGAAGTTCGTCGCTACGTTGCGCGAACGGATCCTCAATTCCAGGAATCAGGACAGTATCCGCACTAATCAACTCGCTCAGCGGCGCAAGGACACCCAGGTCAATCCCGGAGGACACCGTAAATCGCTCCTCCTCACCACAAAGCAGGACTTCATAGGGGGTATCCACGTCGCCGGTGATTTTGGCGAAGTTGTACATTCGCTGCCCGAACACCTGCTGGGCGATAGCGACCTCAAGGGCGACGGTGTCGGGAACGACGAGCACGGCGATCCGGTGACGGCTGCGCCCGTGGCTGGTCTTCGGCATTCGTACGGGCTGCATCGGTGAGCGCTCCTCGTCCGTGGGTATCGATTGCACGAGATTCTAATTGGCTCATGCTATTCGCGGTTCTGGGCGAGTCTCTTGCAATGCACTCCTCCTCTCGCAACGCCTGGCGGCGTCAAGTGCGGCGAAGAGGGCGACGTGACGGGCGCAATCGACGGTAAGGACGACGCGAGACCGGCCGTAGTCTGCATGCCTGGCCTGTTGACGTCCGCTAGTGGCACCGGCGGGTAGCCGATGTTGGGTTCGGTGGGGGGCGACAACGTCGCCGGCGGCTTCGACAAACTTGCCGAACGGGACGCTGCCGATGCGCATCAGGACGACGGGTGCTCGAACGGCGCAAAAGCTTTCAGCGGAATTGCCATGGGCGGACAGCGCGGCTGACTTGTGCAGAAGTCGTGGGGTGATCTCGTACAGTTGGGGTTTCGGTGAGAAATCCCGGTTGAAACATGCCTCTGATCACCATGTTCATAGGTGCGCCCGGAGGGATTTGACTCCCCTACCGAGCCGCCGAAAAAACGCGGTCTCACTTACCGAAGCTGCATCTCCACAGGCGATTTTTCGGACTGCTCAGCGGCGGCCCATGAAGATGAAAAGCGAATCCGGCCGGACTCGCTCCGGCGAGGTGCCGGTTAAGCGAACGTGAGGCGCCACTCGAAAGTGGCACCTCACCGGATCGGGTGCGCCCGGAGGGATTTGAACCCCCGGCCTATTGATCCGTAGTCAATTGCTCTATCCGCTGAGCTACGGGCGCATGGTCGGCAAAAAGCCAACCTCACGACTATACCAACTGAAACCGGGTGCCGGCGCCCGGGTCAGGCGCGAGCGAACGGTCGGGTGGGGAACCCGCGGGTGGCGGTCTCGATTCCGAAGATCGCACCGCTGAGTGGCAGCGCGCTGATTTCGGTCTGCGACATCCCGACGCGTGAGGTGGCGATGAACAAGGTCGACAGCTCCGCGCCCCCGAATGCGAGGGACGTGACCCGGCGCGCGGGGATCGCGAGCTCGAGGGTCTGCTCGACCGGTGGAGTCCCAGCGCACGATTGCGGCCGCCGCCGCCCGTCCAGAATCCTCCGTGGGCATCCCGCGCAAGTCCCTCTCCGCGAACGCCGACTACGAAGGGCCGCACGTTGCGCATCTCCCCCTGGGGGGTGTAGTCGCACGTGAAGATGGTCGACACCCGGGTGTCGGTGAACCACATGCGGCTGCCGTCATCCGACCACTGCATTCCGGTGACCAGGCCGGCCGCGTTGTAGATGGCGCGCCACTCGCCGCTCGGGTCGACCGAGTAGAGCGACCCGCTGGAGAAGCCGTCGAAGCCGGTGGTGCCGAGCACAAGCCGGCCGTACGGGTCGCACTTGGCCTCATTGAAGCGGATCTGGTCTGACGCGTGTGGCACGCGCGCGAGCGTGCGCACGAACCCGCCGAGCGGGCTCACGATAGCGACGGCATTGACCCCGGCGATCACGTATCCGTCGGGTGCGGGCGCGAACGCGGCCAGGATAGGCGGCACGCGCGTGACGCGATCGTCGAGCCCGTTGATGGCCGTGCCCAGCGCGCTGATGTGGATGCTGCCCTCGAGCGAGTTGCACCAGTACAGGCTGTCGCCGGGTCCCCACCAGATGCTTTCGGAGACAGGCGCGATCGCCTCACGGAACAAGCCCAGGCCGGACCTTAACAGGGGATGCATGCCGTCCATCGTGCCTCCCGTCGACCTTCGGCGGGACCCAGCATATGCAACTAACGCGCGGAAAGTGCGCGACTCAGCGGGAGCCTGCGGCGCGAATGTAGGTCGCGATCAGGGCCGCAATCGCCTCGGCGGTGGACTCGGCGGGAAAGAGCGGCGCGGCGTCGTCATCGAGCCAGCGCGAGATGTGCGCCATCGCGCCGCCCCCGAGGAACAGGCTTTGTGCTTCGCTCAGTTCTATCCCGTCGAGCAGCGCGGCGCGGGCGATCCGGTCGGCCAGAAAATCCTGGATCGCCTGGTAGGTCTCGATGCCGGATGAACCGAGCACGAGCCGCTGGTAGAAGACCCGGTGGGTCGACAGGTGGTCGAGCAGAACCTGCGAGCCGGCGAGCAGTCCGCGGCGCTGGCCCTCGCCGGTTCCGAAGTCACCCAGAGCCGACTCGAACCGTTCGGCGCCCGCGGCCTGCAGGAGGGCATCCCTGTCGGCGAAGTGCTGGTAGAAGGTCATGCGCGTGAGCCCGGCGCGACCGGCGAGGTCGGTCACGCTGATGTCGGCGAGCTCCCGCTCGTCCACCAGGGCGATGGCGGCGGCGATCAGCGCTTCGCGAGACTTCGCCTGTCGCGGATCCACGTTCGCTCCCTCCGGTGTGCACCACCTGTCGTTTGACAATCTATCTTACAGGTGTATATTACTACTAAAGCTGACAACTGTAAGGGAAGTTTCGCAATGTCCAACGACTCCACGATCATCCAACGCCCGCTGGCGAAGCCGCGGCTCTGGGCCTTCCCCATCGTTGTGGTGCTGATCGTCGCGGGCTTCCTGTCGGCGATGTACCTCGGCGGAACCATCAACTCGTCGACCAGCCTCAAGGGCTTCCCGATCGCGATCGTCAATCAAGACGTGCCCGCAACGACGGCCTCCGGCCAGCTGGATGCCGGCAAGCAGATCGCCGACAAGCTGGTCGCCGGCATCGACTCCCACAAGTTCGCCGTGTCGCGACTGACGCTCGCCGAGGCAAAAACGCGCATGAGCAAGGGCACGCTCTACGGGGCCATCGTCATACCGAGCGATTTCAGTTCGGGCCTGGTCTCGCTCGCCGGGTCGACGGTCAACGCGACGGCCGCGCCCAAGCCGACCATCACCGTGCTCACCAACCCGCGCGCGGGCACCTCGATTCCCGGCATCGTCACGACGCTCGCCAACGCCGCGCTCGCAAAAGTCAACACGACCGTCGGAGCGGACCTCGTCAGCTCCACCCGCGCCGAACTCACCGCAGCGGGACACCCGACCGCGATGACCGGCGCTGCAACCTCGCTGCTGCAGTCGCCCATCACCGTGACGATCACGCCGTTCCACGCCCTCCCGGAGGGAACCGGCGGCGGCCTGTCCGCGTTCTACTACGCCCTGCTGCTCGTGCTCGCCGGCTTCACCGGATCGATGATCGTCAGCACGCTGGTCGACGGTTCGCTCGGCTTCGTGCCCTCGGAGTTCGGGCCCGTCTACGCGGTCGCCCGCCACTCGGGACTCAGCCGTCGCGCGACCCTCGGAGTCAAGTGGGCGATCATGGCCGTGCTCGCGCTGCTCGTCGCCGCCCTCTACCTGGTGGTCTCGGCGGCCCTCGGGATGCCCATCGGCAACCCCCTGCTGCTGTGGCTGTTCTCGGCAGCCGCCATCCTCGCCGTCGCGCTCGTCGCCCAGACCATCATCGCCATCTTCGGAAGCATCGGCCTGATCGTGAACCTGTTCGTGTTCGTGATCTTCTCGCTGCCGTCGGCGGGCGGCACAATCCCGCTCGAGGCGACGCCGCCGCTGTTCCGCTGGCTCGGCAGCTTCGAACCCATGCACCAGATCTACCTGGGCACGCGATCCATCCTGTACTTCGACGCATCGTCGGACTCCGGGCTCGGCCGCTCCCTGCTGTTCTGTGCGGGAGCAGCCGTGCTCGGTGTGGTGATCGGCGTCATCGCGACGACGATCTACGACCGCCGTAAACTCGGGCGCGAGCTGACGGCTCGTGTCAGGCCGCCTACGGTCTTCGTCGCTGCGCAGCGCCAGCCCGATCGCGAAGAACGTCGGGGCCCAGTGCCCGACAAAAATTCCCCAGCGGTCGGACTGAGCCTTGTTGTCTTTCTTGCCGCGCGACACCAGCCAGGTGCCGAGCGAGAGCCCGATGGAGGCGAACCCGAGCAGGTAGGCGTGGCTCGAGCGGATGCCCAGGTCGTGGGCTTTCTGGATGGGGTCGAATTCGGTGAGTTCCATGGCGTGTTCCTAACGTTGTCGGTGTAACCAGACTCCGTGAGCGCACAACACCGAGCAACCCCTACCGCATTCGACCAACTAGGCGTAGAGGGGTCGAGACGCGCCTACCAGGCGCTGGCGGGCGCCTTGACGACCGGCACCGGGGCGGTGCTCCAGTGCGTGCCATTGGCATAGTGGCTCGTCGACCACGACGACGCCCAGATGGCTGCCGCTGTGACCGAGGGGTCGGAATTCGCCGCCAGCGCTGCGACGATGCCGCTGTAGCCGCCACCGGCGCCCACCTGCAGTGCCTGCGCCGCGTGCAACGCGCCGAGAATCAGGGTGCCGTTGGTGCCGGTACCACCCGCTCCCGGAGCGCCATACCCGTTATTGAGGGGGTTGTTGCGGTTCCACCAGTCGTTGGTGCCGTTCTCCTGGCGCATCCAGCGGAGGATGACCGTCACGTTGTTGTCGGACTGCGGCCAGCCGCCGTCGAGCAGCACGAGCTTCGCCCAGTCGTAGTTGGTGCCGTTGTTGGCCAGTGTCTCGATGCCGTCGGTCGCCGAGTAGGCGCTGTGCACGACGATGGTCTCGGGCTCGGAGCTCGAGACCTTCAGCTTCTGCGCGAACGCGGCGTTGTACATCGTCAAAAGCTGCGCCTGCGACAACTGCGGCGGCGGCGCGATTGCGGTCACCGAAATCAGTGCGAACGCCGCAGCGCCCACGCGAAGGGTGATAAAAGAAGGTCTCATGAAGTAATCCGGGGAGCATCCCAGCGGGTAGATCTGACTCCAGCTCCCTCACCACGGTAGCAGGCGAGCTGCAAAAAGGCTGGGAATCGTTATGAAGACACCGAGCCGGATGCCCCTCCGTGCAGCTCTCGTGGCGGGATCGAGCACGGCGGTACTCTGATCGAATGGCAGTGGACCGCATCGACCGGGCGATCATCGCGGAGCTCGCCCGCGACTCGCGACTGTCGATCCGCGCCATCGCCGAACGCGTACACATCTCGCGAACGGCCGCCCACAATCGCGTTCAGCACCTGGTTGCGAACGGCGTGATCACGGGCTTCGCGGCACAGATCGACCGCAAGTCGATCGGCCTCAATGTGACGGCGATCGTGATCGTGAAGGTCGGCAACGTGCCGTGGCCGGAGGTCGCGACAGCGCTCGCCGAGCTGCCCTACGTCGAATCGGTGCTGGCGGTGAGCGGCGACATCGACTTCGTGCTCACCGTGAGCGCGCCCGACCATGAACAGCTCAGCGAGGTGATCATGCGGCAGATCCACGAGATGCCGGGCATCGTGTCGACCCGGTCGCACGTCGTGCTCGACACGCGAGACGGCACAGCGCCCGGAGCAGCGCGGGACGTCTGGCACGAATAGCGCCCGGCGCCGGAACAAACGGCACCTTTTCCGCGCCCTGAGCGCCGATCGTCAACAACATTTCGCAGGCACTCGCCCCCGGGATTCGCCTGCTGCACGATTGCCGTATGAGCGACAGTGCAGCGCGTCGGGAAGAGCCCATCCGTCCCACGCTGCTGCCCATCCGACTGATCGACGAGCACGGCAGGGCGGTGCAGGGAAAACGCTCCACAGGCCTCGCAATGCCCGACGGCGAGACGCTGCTGGGCCTGTATCGACAGATGGTCGTCGCCCGCCGCTTCGACGCGCAGGTCAGCGCCCTCACCCGCCAGGGTCGGCTGGCGACGTACCCGTCGGCGCTCGGCCAGGAGGCCTGCGAAATCGCCGCCGTCGCATCCCTCTCGCCGCAGGACTGGATGTTCCCGACCTACCGTGACACCATCGCACTTCTGACGCGGGGTGTGAGCCCGGCCGAGGTGCTGTCGTTCTTCCGGGGCGACTGGCACGTCGGGTTCGACCCCAATGAGCACCGCATCGCGCCGCAGTCCACCCCGCTGGCGACACAGGCGCTGCACGCCGTGGGCCTCGCCACCGCGGCGAAACTCAAGGGCGACGACACCGTCGCACTGACCTTCCTCGGCGACGGTTCCACCAGCGAGGGTGACGCCTCCGAGGCCTTCAACTTCGCGGCCGTCTGGCAAGCGCCCGTCGTGTTCCTCATCCAGAACAACCAGTACGCGATCAGCGTGCCGGTGGCGAAGCAGACCCACGCGCGCACCTTCGCCGACAAAGCCATCGGATACGGAATGCCCGGCTACTACGTCGACGGCAACGACGCCGCGGCGATGTTTGCGGTGCTGAGCGCGAGCGTTGAGCGGGCCCGGAGCGGCGGCGGGCCGACCCTCATCGAGGGTCTCACCTACCGCGTCGAGGCGCACACCAACTCGGATGACCCGACCCGGTATCGCGGCAAAGCGGAAGAGACCCGCTGGCGTGCGCTCGATCCGATCGCCCGGCTCGGGAGCTACCTGAGCACTGCGGGCATCCTCACCCCGGCGATCGCGGACGACATCACGGCCGAGGCGGAAGCACTGGCGACGACAACACGGGATGCCATGAACGAGACGCCCGTGCTCGACCCCCTCGAGCTCTTCGATCACGTGTACGTCAACCAGCGCCCGGCGCTGCTCGAACAGCGCGAATTCCTTGCCCGGGAACTCGCCGCGACTGAGCCCGTGGGTGCACAGCAGGGGAGCGGATCATGACACTTCTGGAGGATCGCCCCGGCGTGCAGGCGGCGGTGCCGCGGGCGGTGACACTCGCGGGGGCCCTGACGGCGGCGCTCCGCGACGCCATGGCGCAGGACCCGAGCGTCGTCGTGTTCGGCGAGGATGTCGGTCCGCTCGGCGGTGTCTTCCGGGTGACCGACGGACTCGCTCAGGAGTTCGGCGACACTCGCATCTGGGATTCGCCGCTCGCCGAATCCGGCATCGTCGGAACGGCCATCGGAATGGCGATGTACGGGTTGCGCCCGGTCGTCGAGATGCAGTTCGACGCGTTCAGTTATCCCGCCTTCGAGCAGGTCACCTCGCACCTGGCCAAAATGCACAACCGCACCAAGGGCCGGGTGACCCTGCCGATCGTCATCCGCATCCCGTACGCGGGCGGTATCGGCGGGGTCGAGCATCACTCGGACTCGTCGGAGGCGTACTGGACCCACACGCCGGGCCTGACCGTGGTGACCCCGTCGAACCCGGCGGACGCCTACTCGATGCTGCGCGAAGCGATCGCCAGCGACGACCCGGTCATCTTCCTGGAGCCGAAGAGCCGCTACTGGTCGAAGGACGCGGTCGAGCTGCCGACGACGACGGCACCCATGACGAAGGCGGTCGTCGTGCGCGAGGGCACGGATGTCACGCTGCTGTCGTACGGACCCACGGTCAAGACGGCTCTGCAGGCCGCCGAGCTGGGATCCGTCGAGGGCCTCTCGGTCGAAGTGATCGACCTGCGCAGCCTGTCGCCGTTCGACGACGAGACGGTGAGCGCCTCAGTGCGCAAGACGTCGCGCGCAGCGATCATCCACGAGGCGTCGCAGTTCGGCGGGTACGGCGCCGAGGTCGCCGCCCGCGTGACCGAGCGCAACTTCTTCCACCTGGCGGCTCCCATCCTGCGCATCACCGGGTTCGACATCCCGTTTCCGTCGCCGCGTCTCGAGCAGCACCACCTGCCGACCGCCGAGCGGGTTCTGGCCGCCCTCGACACCTGGGAGTGGTAGCCCCGATGTCCAGCCAGTTTCTGCTGCCCGACCTCGGCGAGGGCCTGACCGAGGCCGAAATCGTCGCGTGGCTGGTCGCACCCGGCGACATCATCGCGATCGACCAGCCGGTGGTCGAGGTGGAGTCGGCGAAGTCGACGGTGGAGTTGCCGTCGCCGTACGGCGGCCGGATCGAGGCGCTGCACGGTGCGCCCGGTGACGTGGTCCGAAAAGGCGAACCGCTGATCACGGTTGCCGTCGAGTCGACCGCGCCACCGGAGCTTGTCGACGTCGTTCCCGGCACCGCGCTCAGGCCCGACGACGCGGCCACCGGATCCGGCGCGGTACTCGTCGGCTATGGAACCAGCGAGTCGACCGTGCGGCTCAAGCGCCCGGCCGGCGGACGCTTCGGCAGCCGTGCGCCCGAAGCCCCAGCCAGGGCAGCCAGCTCGGTCGTCGACCCCGCGCGCCACTCGCCCGTCGTCTCCCCGCTCGTTCGCAAGCAGGCCAAACTGCACGGCATCGACGCGACACAACTGCAGGGCAGCGGCCCCGGGTCGCTCGTGCTGCGCTCCGATGTGGATGTCGCGATCGCGGCGCTCGAGGCCAGCCTGGCGTCGACGGCTCCGCATCGCGCGGCCGCCACGCCCCTCGACGGCGACCAGCGAATCCCGATGTCGGGCATGCGCAAGCTCATCGCGCAGCGGCTCAGCACCTCGCGGCGCACGATTCCCGAGGCGACCATCTGGCTCGATGTCGATGCGACCGAGCTGTTCGCCGCCAGGGATCGCCTGCAGAAGTCGACCGGCGAGCGCTTCAGCCTGACCGCGCTCATCGCGCGGTTCGTCGTTGCCGGGCTGGCCGAGTATCCGGTGTTGAACTCGTCGGTGGACGACGACGCGAGCGAGATCGTTCAGCACGGCGCGATCGGCCTCGGCATCGCGGCGCAGACCGCGCGCGGCCTCATGGTTCCGGTCATCCACGATGCCGGCACGCTGACCACACGTCAGCTGCGCGACCGGGTGACCGAACTGGTCTCCCACTCCGAGAAGGGCGACTACCCGCAGGCGCAGCTCAGTGGAGGAACCTTCACCCTCAACAACTACGGTGCGTTCGGGGTCGACGGTTCGACGCCCATCATCAACTACCCCGAGGTGGCCATGATCGGCATCGGTCGCATCATCGACCGGCCCTGGGTGGTGGATGGCCAGCTCGCGGTTCGCAAGGTGGTCACGCTGTCGTTCGTGTTCGACCACCGCGTGTGCGACGGCGACGTCGCATCCGGGTTCCTGACGTTCGTGGCGCGCTGCGTCGAGGAGCCGCTGACCCTCCTCGGCAGCCTCTGACAACCCCGACGTCGATGAACGTCGGCGGCAGGCCCGTACAGGTCCGTGGCCCGCGTCGGGGCGGCGTAGATCGAGACATCGTCGGTTCCGCGCCGGTCGCCCAGCAGCGCGTCCCAGCCGGTGAAGTTGCTGCCGCGGTCCCATACGCCGATGCCCACTATACTGCTGGCTCGACACGGTCTCGTTGCGGTCATCCAGCATCGGGTACATCAGCAGCTGAGCCGATCAGCGCCGGCCCTCCCTTGTCCCTGGCCATCAGCGTCACGCCCGCGGCGAGGCCACCACCCGCGCTTCCGCCCGCGATCACCAGCCTGTCCGGGATCGAAGCCGAGCTCGTCCGCGTGCTCGACCGTCCACACCAGCCCGGCGTAGCAGTCGTCGACGAGCGCCGGATCGGGGAACTCGGGAGCGAGCCGGTACTCGACGCTGACACCAGCACAGCATCGAACTCTCTCGACCCAATTTCAGGACGGCTCGATACCGGTGAAACGGTCGCCGATGATCATGCCGCCGCCGTGGGTGTTGTAGAGACCCGGACCTGCCGGTCGACATGGTCGGCCCCTGAGGGGCGCTGATCGGGTGCCCGAACCGGGTTACAGGGGCCGGATTGACGCCCCTCAGCGGGAAAAGACGGGGCGCCGCTTCTGCTGGAACGCGGCGAAGCCCTCGGCGTAGTCGGCACTCGAGCACAACTCGCCCTGCACGACATTCTCGGCCGCCATGGATGTCCACAGCCCGACTCGATCGTCGCGCAACTGGTGCACGAGCCTCTTGCTGGCGAGAAACGCCCCCGTGGCGCCCTGGGCGACCCGACGGGCGCGCTCCCGCGTGAACTCGAGCACGTCGGCATCGGGCACGACGCGGCTGAACAACCCGAGCTGCACGGCCTCGGTTCCCGACATGAGTTCCGCCGTATAGATGAGGTCGAGAGTGCGATGGGCGCCCAGCCGCTCGAAGAACAGGGCGTGGCCGCCCGAGTCGAGCGTGGCCCCCAGGTTCGCGAACGGGGAACCGATCTTCGCGGTACTCAGCGACGTACACGACGTCGCAGGCGATGAGCAGCCCCAGTCCGACCCCGAGGCACGCGCCGGTTGCGATGGCGAACGTCGGCGCCGGGAACGCATCGATTCGGCGCAGCAGCGGAGTCACCAGGCCGTCGAGGTAGCCGAGCGCGTCGTCGGTCTCGGGGGTCACGTGCGAGATGTCGCGCCCGGCACAAAAGGCGCGCCCCTCGCCGCGCAGGATGACGGCGCGCACTCCCTGGGCTTCGGCGCGATCGAACGCCGAACCGAGGTCGGCGAGCGCCTGCTCGTCGAGCGCGTTGAGCTTCGCGGGATCGTTCAGCACGATCTCGGCGACACCGTCGGTGATCACGAGGTCGACGACCATGTCGAGTCCTGCTTTCTTGTGGGAGTGGTTCTACGCGTCGTAGTTGACGGAGACGCACTCGCTGGTGGGGATCGACTGGCAGGTGAGCACATAGCCGCGGGCCAGCTCCTCGGGCTCGAGCGCATAGTTCTCGACCATCTGCACCGTGCCCTCCGTCACGACCGCACGGCAGGTGCCGCAGACTCCGCCCGCGCACGCGAAGGGTACGTCGCCGCGAACGCGCAGAGCGGCATTGAGGATGCTCTCGTTGCTGTGCACCGGCGAGGTGACGGTGGCGGTGGTGCCGTCGAGGCGGAAGGTGATCGTGTGCACATCCTCGCCGGCCCGCACCTCGACCGGGCGTCCGGTCTGGCCCGCCGGGCGGTCCGCACGGTCGGTCGTGAAGAGTTCGTAGCGGATCGCGCCGGTGTCGACGCCCAGGTCGGCGAGCGTATCGCGGCAGAGTTGCACGAGGTCGAACGGGCCGCAGAGAAACCATTCCGCCACATCCGTCGGGTCGATGAGGTTGCTCAGGATGTCACGGAGCTTCTGCTCATCGAGCCGTCCCGACAAGCAGCTCCGAACTGCGGCGTTCGCGCGTGAGCACGTGGTAGAGCGCGAGCTGCACCGGGTACTTGTCTTTCAGGTCGGCGAGCTCGTCGACGAACATCGTGTCCATCGAGGTGCGATTCGAGTAGACGAGCGAGAACCGGTTGTTCGGCGACGCGCTGAGCGTGCTCTCGATGAGCGCCAGCACCGGCGTGATGCCGGAGCCCGCCGCGACGGCGACGAAGTGGGCGGGCGTCGTGCGGGCGACCTGCGACGTGAACCGGCCCTCGGGGCTCATCACGTCGAGCTGCATCCCCGCACGCAGGCTCTCGATCGCCCAGGTGGAGAACAGGCCGCCGAGGTCGCGTTTGATGGCGACCTTCAGTTGCCCCGGGATCGGGGCCTGGCAGATGGAGTAGCTGCGCCTCAGACTCTCGCCATCGAGGTCGGTGCGGATGTGCGATGTACTGCCCCGGGTCGTAGCTGTAGTCGTCGGCGAGGTCGGCGGGCACATCGAACGAGACCTCGATCGCGTCATCCGTCAGCCTGCGCACCTGCGAGATGGTGAGCGCATGAAAGCGCGCTCTGCGGCGAACCGGCACGGCGGCAGTGTCGGTCATCAGTGCTCCTTGAAGTAGTCGAACGGCTCCTGGCAGCGCTGGCACACGTAGAGCGCCTTGCACGAGGTCGAACCGAAACGGGACAGTTCGCGCGTGTGCAGCGAGCCGCAGTGCGGGCAGCGGATGCCCAGTCCGAGACTCACCGCGCCTCCGGTTGCCGCGCGGCGCCGGCGCCGCGATGCCGTACTCCTCGAGCTTGGCGCGGCCGGCATCGCTCATCCAGTCGGTGGTCCAGGCCGGCGCGAGCACCGACCGCACGACGACGTCGCGGTAGCCGGCGGCGCCCAGCACCGAGGCGATGTCGTCGCGGATGGCGTCGACCGCCGGGCATCCCGAATAGGTGGGCGTGATCTCGACGACCACGGTCGCGCCCTCGATCGCGACCCGGCGAAGCACGCCCAGGTCTTCGATCGTCAGCACCGGCACCTCCGGGTCGACAACGGTTGCGGCGAGAGTCCAGATCGCGAGCTCGTCGTCGGCCTGCGGACGCGGACGTGCGATCGCCTCGGTCGCGAGCCCGGCGGCGCTCACCACGTCGCCCCGGGATGGGCGCGTGCAAGCACCTGCATCTCGGCGAGCATCGGGCCGAGGGCCTCGGAATGCCTGCCATCGCGACCGCCACCCTGCGCCGCCGCCGCAGTGGGAACAGTGAGTCCGGCCTCCACGACGAGGCGCGGCACGAGTGCGTCGAAGGCCGCCCGCAGGGGCTGCGGGTCGACCGCGATGCCGGCGAGCTCGGCCGCGTACGGATCGACGCGGAACAGTTCGTCGACGAACGGCCACATGAGGTCGAGCCCTCGCTGCATGCGCTCGTGCGACACCTCGGTGCCGAGGCCGAGCCGGCGCAGCCACTGCACGCTGTGGTCGACGTGGTAGTCGACCTCTTTGACGGCCTTGGCGGCGATCGCCGCCAGGGTCGGGTCGGCGGATCGGCTGAGCGCCCGGTAGAGCTGCGGCGAAGTACACCGACGCGATCAGCTGGCGGGCGATAGTGACGGCGAAGTCGCCGTTGGGCTGCTCGAACAGCTGGCGCGACCGGAACTGCGGACTCCCCGCGGAAGTACGCGAGGTCGTCCTCGGACTTGCCCCACGCGGTGCCGGCGTAGGTCAGCAGGCTGCGGGCGTGACCGAGCAGGTCGAGCCCGATGTTTCCGAGCGCGACATCCTCTTCGAGTTCCGGCGCGTTCGCGATCCACTCACCCAGCCGATGCGCGAGCACCAGCGCATCGTCGCCGAGACCGAGCGCGTACTGCGCCACGGCCTCCGGCGCCACGACCGACGAGTCGGCAATGGTCTCGGCTGTGATCGCCGACGAGACGACGTGGTTGGAGTGGTTCACAGGTGCGGCACCGCCTCGGACTCCTTGTAGTACGTGGCGTGCCGGTACTCCTTGCCCTGCGGCGACTCGAAGAACTCGCCCTTGGCGTCGGGGTCGCTCGAGGTGATGTCGGAGGCGCGCACGACCCAGATCGAGACGCCCTCGGCGCGACGTGTGTAGAGGTCGCGCGCGTTGCGCACGGCCATGGTCTCGTCGGGCGCGTGCAGCGACCCCGCGTGCACGTGCGAGAGGCCGCGGGATGACCGGATGAAGACCTCCCAGAGCGGCCAGGTCTCGCGACCGCCCGAAGTCGCCCGGGCTGGTCATGACGCCATCCGTTGCGATTCGTCGCGGGCGGCGGCCTCGCGGTCCGCGTACGCGCGGGCTGCTTCGCGAACCCACGCGCCGTCCTCGTGCGCCGTCTTGCGGCGGGCGACGCGCACCGCGTTGGCCTGGCCGCGACCGGCGAGCACCTCGTAGAACTCGTTCCAGTCGAGCTCGCCGAAGTCGTAGTGGCCGCGCTCCTCGTTCCATGCGATGGCCGGGTCGGGCAGCGTCACGCCGAGCACCTCGGCCTGCGGGACGAGCATGTCGACGAATCGCTGGCGCAGGTCGTCGTTGCTGAACCGCTTGATCTTCCAGGCCATGCTGCGCTTCGAGTTGGGCGAGTCCTCGTCGGGAGGACCGAACATCATGAGGGCCGGCGCGTACCAGCGGTTGACCGACTCCTGGGCCATCGCCCTCTGGGCATCCGTTCCCCGCATGAGTTCGAGAAGGATCTCGAAGCCCTGGCGCTGGTGGAACGACTCCTCCTTGCAGATGCGAGTCATCGCGCGGCCGTATGGCCCATAGGATGCGCGGCACAGCGGTACCTGGTTGCAGATTGCGGCGCCGTCGACGAGCCAGCCGATCGACCCCATGTCGGCCCAGGTCGGGGTCGTGTAGTTGAAGATCGACGAGTATTTGGCCGCGCCCGTGATGAGTTGCTCGAACATGGTCTCCCGGTCGATGCCGAGGGTTTGCGCTGCCGAGTAGAGGTAGAGGCCGTGCCCCGCCTCATCCTGCACCTTGGCCATCAGGATGGCCTTTCGTTTCAGGCTCGGAGCACGGGTGATCCAGTTGCCTTCGGGCTGCATGCCGATGATCTCGGAGTGCGCGTGCTGCGAGATCTGCCGGATGAGGGTCTTGCGGTAGGCGTCCGGCATCCAGTCGCGCGGTTCGATGCGCAGGTCGGCCTCGATCATGCGGTCGAACTCGAGCTCCTCGGCAGTTTTCTCGTCGCGTGACTGCTCCGTGACAGCTGTCTCAGCTGCTGCGCTCATGCTGGCTCCATCGCTCTGTATTATTTACCGGTCGTTCAGTTAGTATATGTTCGGAGCGAAGAATCCGGCAATACTCATCGAGGAGCAGAGGTGCCCGTGACAGTTGCGCAAACCATGATGCGACACGATCGTGCATCCGAACTGCTCGGCATGACGGTGCTGGTGAACGAGCCCGGGCACTCCGTCGTCACGATGACCGTTCGCGACGACATGCTCAACGGCTTCGCCATCACCCACGGCGGTTTCGTCTTCGCACTAGCCGACACCGCGTTCGCCATCGCCTGCAACGACAGCGAATTCGTCACCGTCGCCGCAGGCGGCGACATCACATTCCTGAAGTCCACGACCTCGGGCGACGTGCTGACAGCCACCGCGGTCGAGCGCGCCAAGGCCGGTCGCTCCGGCGTCTACGACGTGCAGGTGGTCGATGCACGAGGCGCCATCGTCGCCGAATTCCGTGGTCGCAGCCGTCGCACCAGCAGTCCCGCCCCCGTGTGAATCGAAAGAAGAGCCACCATGTCAACGACGACCAGAACCCGACTGCGGCCCGCCAGCACCGACGAGCAGGACGCCGCCGAGCGGATGTCCCGCGACGAGCTCGAGGCGCTGCAGCTGACGCGCCTGCAGCAGACCGTGCGTCACGCGTACGCGAACGTGCCGCACTACCGCTCGAAGCTCGACGCCGCGGGCGTGCATCCGGACGACATCCGATCACTCGACGACGTCACCCGGCTGCCCTTCACGACCAAGGATGACCTGCGCCAGAACTACCCGTTCGGGATGTTCGCCGTGCCGACATCCGAGGTGGCGCGCATCCACGCGTCATCCGGCACGACAGGCCTTCCGACCGTCGTCGGCTACACGAAGGGCGACCTCGAGATCTGGGCGAGCCTGGTTGCCCGCTCGCTGCGGGCATCGGGAGTGCGACCCGGGATGCGCGTGCACAACGCCTACGGTTACGGCCTGTTCACCGGTGGCCTGGGCGCGCATGCGGGCATCGAGGCGCTGGGAGCGACGGTCATCCCGATGTCCGGGGGCCAGACCACCAAGCAGGTGCAGCTGATCCGCGACTTCGAGCCGGATGTCATCATGTGCACGCCGTCGTACCTCATGACCATCGCGGACTGCATGGTCGACCACGGCATCGATCCGCGCACGACGAGCCTCAGGGGTGCCGTGCTGGGCGCCGAGCCCTGGACCAACAGCATGCGAGCCGAGATCGAGACGCGGCTCGACATCGATGCGCTCGACATCTACGGGCTCAGCGAGGTCATGGGGCCGGGAGTCGCCAACGAGTGCATCGAAACCAAAGACGGCCCGCACATCTGGGAAGACCACTTTCTTCCCGAAATCATCGACAGCCAGTCGGGCGCCCCGCTGGCTGACGGCACCGAGGGCGAGCTCGTGTTCACCTCGCTGACCAAGCGCGCGTTTCCGATCATCCGCTATCGCACGCGAGACCTCAGCACCCTGCTGCCGGGCACCGCGCGGCCGTCGATGCGGCGAATGGCCAAGATCACCGGACGCAACGACGACATGATCATCCTGCGCGGGGTGAACCTGTTCCCGACGCAGATCGAGGAGATCGTGCTCGGCGTCGCCCCCCTGTCGACCCATTTCGTGCTCGAACTCACGCGACCCGCTCGAATGGACGAACTCACCATCCGCATCGAGCCGCGCGAGGATGCGAGTGCCGACGACATCGAGGCGGCTGTCGCCCAGCTGGTGCGCACGATCAAGATCCAGATCGGGTCGACGGTCGGCGTCGTCGTGGTCGCGCCGGGAACGCTGCCGCGCAGTGAGGGCAAGCTCAAGCGGCTTTACGACCTGCGCTCCTGATCGGGCCACTCGTGCCGCTCTGCCAGACTGGACGATGATGTCAGATCCGGATGCCGCTCCCGCACCGAAGAAGGGCCGACCCGGCCTCGACCGGCGTTTCGTGCTCGACACCGCGGTCGCCGCCTTCATCGACCATGGTTACGACGCGACCTCGATGGGCATGATTGCGACGCGCCTGGGGCTCAGCAAGGCGGCGGTCTACCACCACTACCCGGCGAAGGCCGAGATGCTGGGCGCCGCGCTCGACGAGGCACTCGGCGGCCTGGAGGGTGTGCTGCTCGAGGAGGGTGCGCGCACCGGGAGCGCCGAAGACCGGCTCGCCTATGTACTGCGCGGTGCGGTGCATATTCTGGCGAGCCGTCTGCCCTACGTGACACTGCTTCTGCGCGTGCGCGGCAACACCGATGTCGAGCGCGAGGCGCTTCGTCGGCGGCGCGAGTTCGACCGCTCGGTCACCGCCCTGGTCGCTGAGGCGCGCGACGAGGGGTCCGTGCGCAGCGACATCGACCCGCGCGTGGTGACGCGACTGCTGTTCGGCATGATCAATTCGATCGTCGAGTGGTACCGCCCCGACGGCCCGGAGTCGGCCGATCAGCTGGCCAACGAGGTGCTCGCGATGGCGCTCGAGGGGCTCGCCGCCACGTAGCTGTTCTTCGCCACCAGCGTGAGCACGTCGTACGTCGCGACCACCTCGTCGCGCTGGTTGACCAGCACGGCGTCCCAGCGCACCTCGCCGTATTCGTCGGTCTCGCGCGGCGTGATCTGCTTCGCCGTCAGCACGACGCGAATGCTGTCGCCCGGCGACACCGGGGTGATGAAGCGCAGGTTCTCGAGGCCGTAATTCGCGAGCACCGGGCCCGGCGCGGGGTCGACGAAGAGCCCGGCCGCCCACGACACGATCAGGTAGCCGTGCGCCACCCGCCCCGGGAAGAAGGGATTCGCAGCGGCGGCCTCCTCATTCATGTGGGCGTAGAACGTGTCGCCGGTGAACTCGGCGAAGTGCTCGATGTCGTCGAGGGTGATCTCGCGTCGTGCGGACACGATGCTGTCGCCGAGCGTGAGCTGCTCGAGCGTCTTGCGGAACGGATGCACGCCGTCGGCCTGGGAGACGGCGCCGGCGTGCCAGATCCCGGTGATGGCGGTGAGCATCTGCGGGCTGCCCTGCACGGCCGTGCGCTGCATGTGGTGCAGCACCGCGCGGATGCCACCCAGCTCCTCGCCGCCGCCGGCGCGACCGGGGCCGCCGTGCACCAGCTGCGGCATGGGCGACCCGTGGCCGGTCGACGTCTTCGCGTCATCACGGTCGAGCACGAGCACACGGCCGTTCCACACGGCGATCCCCGCCATCAGCGCGATCGCCTCATCCGGGTCGTGAGTCGCGATGCTGGTCACCAGCGATCCGCCGCCGCGACCGACCAGCGCGATCGCCTCATCGGTCGTGTCGTAGGCCAGCAGGCTCGCGACCGGCCCGAAGGCCTCGATCTCGTGAACGGCGTCGCCGGTCGCCGAGTCAAAACGCAGCAGCACGGGCGAGGTGAACGCCGCCATCCTCCTCGACCGACGTCGAGCCGTCCGCGTGCACCGCAGCGGGCGCATCCGTCGATCCGACGACGATCCGTCCGCCCGCGGCGACCAGGCGATCGACCTGTCGCAGCACTTCGGCGCGCTGCTCGACCGAGGCGAGCGGCCCCATCGTCACGCCCTCGGCGCGCGGGTCGCCCAGCACCACCCGCTGCCCGATGCGCTCGGCGATGGCCGCGGTCACGTCGTCGACGGATGCCCGCGGAACGATCACCCGGCGGATGCTCGTGCACTTCTGCCCCGCCTTGACCGTCATTTCGGTCACTACGCCGCGCACGAACGCGTCGAACTCGGGCGTGCCTGCGACGGCCGCGGTGCCGAGCACCGAGGCGTTGATCGAGTCGGTCTCGCTCGTGAACCGCACGCCGCCCGTGCGCACGGACTCGTTCTCGCGCAGCCGCTCGGCTGTGGACGCCGACCCGGTGAACCCCACGAGGTCGCCGATCCGCAGGTTCTCGAACAGGTCGGGCACACTGCCCGACACCAGCTGCAGTGAGCCGTCGGGCAGCAGCCCGGACTCGACGAGGATGCGCACGAACGCTTCGGCCAGGTACCCGGTCGGGGTTGCGGGCTTCACGAGCGAGGGCACACCGGCGAGAAATGCCGGTGCGAACTTCTCGAGTGATCCCCACACCGGGAAAGTTGAACGCGTTGATCTGCACCGCGACGCCGGGCAGGCGCGTGTACACATGTCGGGCGAGGAACGAGCCGTCCTTCGAGAGCGACTCGACGGCTCCATCGACATAGACGCGGGAGTTGGGCAGCTCGCGACGCCCCTTCGACGAGTAGCTGAACAGCACGCCGATGCCGCCGTCGATGTCGACCATCGAGTCGCCCCGCGTCGCGCCGGTGCGGCTGGAGAGCGCGTACAGCTCGTCTTTGCGCGCGGTCAGGGCCTGCGCGAATTGCTTCAGCACCAGCGCGCGCTGGTGAAAGGTGAGACGTCCGAGGGAGGCCTGGCCGACCGTGCGCGCGTACTCGAGCGCGCCGGCGAGATCGATGCCCTCGGTGCTGACGGAGGTGACCACCTCGCCGGTCGAGGCGTCGCGCACGACCGTCGCCGTCGCATCCGGCCCGGGCGTCCACCAGTCGCCGTTCACATAACTGGGCAGAACAGTGCTCAGTGCAGCCGCGTTCATGGGGTACCTCCGTCGTCATTCCAGGTGAAAAATCCCTCGCCGGTCTTGCGACCGAGGTGCCCGGCCGCGACCTTGTCGCGCAACAGCTGCGGCGGTGCGAATCGCTCGCCGAGCTGGGAGTGGAGGTACTCGGCGATGCCGAGGCGCACATCCAGCCCGACGATGTCGGTGAGCCGCAGCGGGCCGACCGGGAACTTGTAGCCGAGCACCATCGCCGCGTCGATGTCGTCGGCCGACGCAACGCCCTCCTCGAGCATCCGGATCGCCTCGAGACCGATCACGACTCCGAGCCGCGACGAGGCGAAGCCCGGCGAATCCCGCACGGTCACGGGCGTCTTGCCGAGCGCCGCCACCCAGTGCTGCGCGTCCGCGACGAGCGAAGGCTCGGTGGCCGCGCCGACAACGATCTCCACGAGCTCGGACGCCGGCACGGGATTGAAGAAGTGCAGACCGAGAAAGCGAGTCGGATGGCGCAGGGATGCGGCGAGCGCGTCGATCGACAGCGAGGACGTGTTGCTGGCGATCGGCGTCTCCGCGCCCACCCGGTGCTCGATGCGCGCGAGCGACTCGCGCTTGAGCGCCGGGTCCTCGGGCACGGCCTCGATCACGAGCTCGCACTCGTCGAACAGCGCGTCGTCGGTACCCGTCTCGACCCGCGCGAGCAACTCGTCGAGGGCTTCGCCGACCGTGCCGCGCTTCACGCTCGCCGCGAGCGCGGATGCCACTCGATCGAGCGCGGCGGCCGCCTGTTCGTCGTCGCGCTCGACCACTCGAACAGTCGATCCGGCGACCACGAACGCGTGCGCAATTCCCGCGCCCATCCGCCCCCCGCCGAGAACTCCGACGATGGCGCGGGATGTCGCTCACTTCTGCCTCCGCTCGAGAAACTCGGTCATGCGCCGATGCTTTTCGGGCGACTCGAACAGCACAGCCTGCGCCTCGAGATCGACGCGAGGATGGTCGCCTCGTGGCAGTGCTCATGATCGACTTGGTGTAGCGGGTGGCCAGCGGATCCTTCGACGCGATCTCGTCGGCGAGGGCGTTCGCCGCCGCGAGCAGGTCGGCTGGTTCGACCAGCCGCGTGACGAGGTGCGCCGCGAGCGCCTCGTCCGCGCTGAGGATGCGCCCGGCGAGCAGGATCTCCTTCGCCAGCGGTTCGCCGACGAGTTCGCGCAGCCGCCAGAGCGCACCCGCCGGGGCCACGATTCCGAGGCCCGTCTCCGGGTTGCCGATCTTCAGCCGCGTCGTGCCGATGCGGAAGTCGGCCGCGAACGCGAGCTCGGCTCCGCCGCCCAGCGCCCAGCCGTCGAGAGCCGCGATGACGGGCATCGGCAGGTCGGCGATGCGGATGAAGAGCCCGGTGTTGATGCCCTGCAGCGCATCGGCGGCGGTGCGCTCGCGCAGCTCCGCGATGTCAGCGCCGGAGGCGAAAACCCCGTCGCCGCCCACCAGGATGAGGATGCGCGGGGAGACCTCGAGCTCCGCGCACACGGCGTGCAGCTCATCCACCATTGCCTGGTTGATCGCGTTGCGCACCGATCGGTCGGTTGAGTTGCACGACGACGCGGTCGTCGTGCCTCGTGACGAGGATCGTTGAGCGGATCTCGGTCTCGCCGAGCGGCGCGGGCACGATCACGACACCCTCTCGATGATCAGAGCGCTGCCCTGGCCCACCCCGACGCACATGGTCGCGAGGCCGTAACGAGAGTCGCTCGCGTTCCATCCGGCCGAGCAGCGTGACGACGAGTCGTCGATCCGCTCGAGCCGAGCGGATGCCCGAGTGCGATTGCTCCGCCGTCGACGTTCACCCGAGCCGGGTCGAGTGCCGAGTTCCCGGATGACCGCGAGCGACTGTGTCGCGAACGCCTCGTTGAGCTCGACCGAGCCGAGGTCGGCGACCGTGAGCCCGGCGCGCGCGAGGGCCTTCTGCGTTGCCGGCACCGGACCGATGCCCATGACCTCGGGTGCGACTCCCGCGCTCGCCCCGACCACCACTCGCGCGCGCGGCACGAGACCGTATCGCTCCACGGCGTCGCCACTGGCTACGACGATCGCCGATGCGCCGTCGTTCAGCGCGCTCGAGTTGCCGGCAGTGACGACTGACCCGCCCCGCACGACCGGGCGCAGCCCGGCGAGTACCTCGAGGCTGGTGTCGCGGCGCGGACCCTCGTCGAGCAGAATCGTGCCGCTCGCAGCGGTCGACGCCGACGATTTCGGCGTCGAAGCGACCGGCGTCGACGGCCGCGATCGCTTTCTGGTGGCTCGCGTAGGCGAAGGCGTCGGCGTCTTCGCGAGTAATGCCGTAGACGCGGGCAACCTCCTCGCCAGTCTCGGGCATCGAGTAGGTCGCCTTGTCCCGGGCGAGCAGTCGGGGATTTGGGAAGCGCCATCCGATCGAGGTGTCGTACTGGTCTCCGGGCTTCGCGAATGCCTTCTCGGGCTTCGCCTGTACCCAGGGCGCGCGGGTCATCGACTCGACTCCGCCGGCCACGATGATGTCGGCGTCGCCCGCGCGGATCGCCTGTGCGGCCATGGTGATCGCGGAAAGCCCCGACGCGCAGAGCCGGTTGACGGTGATGCCCGGCACGGAGTCGGGGAGTCCGGCGAGCAGCACCGACATCCGTGCGACGTTGCGGTTGTCTTCGCCCGCCTGGTTGGCTCCGCCGAGGATGACCTCGTCGATGAGTTCGGGATCGATGCCCGCGCGGGACACGGCCTCGGCCACGACGAGAGCGGCGAGGTCGTCGGGTCGCACGCCGGCGAGCACTCCGCCGTATCGGCCGACGGGCGTGCGCACGCCCCCGATCAGAAAGGCCTCACCCATGCCGCGACAACCCTTCGTTGGGCACTGTTACCAGAGCATTTTATTACCGGTCGTTCGGAAAGTAATTGTGTCAGACCCTGGTCATCCGGTCAATGCGCCCGCCGGTGAAACGTCGCTACCGGCGGCTGAGCAGCTGCGCGATCCGGTACTCCACCAGTTCGCCCATCACGAGCCCGGTGTTCGTTCGTTTGACGCCGTCGATCGCGAGGATCTGCCCGGCCACCCGATAGAGATCCTCGGTGTCGCGGGCGACCACCTGCACGAGCAGGTCGGTTACTCCCGACAGCCCATGAACCTGCAGCACCTCTGGCACCTCGGCGAGGCTCGACGCGACCGCGGCGAGTTTGCGCTGGGTCACGGTCGTGATCAGGAAGGCCGTCAATGGGTAACCCAGGAACGCCGGATCGATGCGTCGGTCGAACGACCGAAGCGAGCTCTCTGCTGCGTAACGTGCACGGCGCGCACGCACCGTGTTGCGGGCGAGCCCGGTTTCGTCGGACAGGGCCAGATTCGTCGCATCCGGATGCCGCACCATGGCGCTCAACAGGGCCAGGTCGATCTCGTCGGCGGTTCGCGAATGCTCCATTGTGATCACACCCAATCGACGGTTGCGGGGTCCGGGTGCGCATTATGCGCACCCGGGCTGCCATGTGTTGCGCAGAAACGTCCGTGCTGGCCATAGTAGCCGGGAGGAAGTGTATATCGTAGCTCGCCCCGCCAGGCCGGACCATCCTAAGGAGACACCGATGACCACGCTCCCCGCCATCGAACGCGCGCCGCACACCGACGAACTGGTGATGCGCGAACTCGAGAAACGGGTGCTCTGGCTTGCGACGTCGATCATCCACCACGCCAACCGGGTGAGACCCAACTCGAGCGGCGTGAAAGTGGGGGGACACCAGGCCTCAAGCGCGTCACTGGTGACGATCATGACCGAACTCTGGTTCGAGCAGCTGCGGTCCGAGGACCGGGTCTCGGTCAAGCCGCACGCCTCCCCGGTACTGCACGCACTGAACTACCTGCTCGGCACGCTCGACGAGAAATACCTGACGACGCTTCGCGAGTTCGGAGGCCTGCAGAGCTACCCGAGCCGATCGAAGGATCCCGACCCGGCCGACTACTCCACGGGCTCGGTGGGCATCGGCGCCACCGCTCCGATCTGGGGCGCGCTGTCGCGGCGCTACACCGAAACCCTGACCGGAATCCCGAACCGCGGGCGCCAGTATTCGCTTCTGGGCGACGCAGAGCTCGACGAAGGGGCGATCTGGGAGGCCGTGCTGGATTCCGCAGTTGGCGACCTGGGCGAGATCGTCTGGATCGTCGACCTCAACCGCCAGTCTCTCGACCGGGTGGTCCCCAACATCGCCGCCGGAAAGATCGAGAAACTGTTCGACGCGGCCGGCTGGCAGGTACTAACGGTCAAATTCGGGCGCCTGCTCGAGCACCTGATGAATCGCCCCGGCGGAGCGGCGCTTCGCGCGCGCATCGTCGAGATGTCGAACCCGGAGTACCAACGCCTGCTTCGGTGCGACGCCGACGAGCTTCGCAGGAGATTGCCGGGAGAGGGTGCCGGCTCGATGGAGATCGCCGCACTCGTGGCCGGTATCGACGACGAGACGCTCCTCGCCGCCATCCGCAACCTGGGAGGGCACGACATCCCGGCGCTCCGCGAGGTCTTCGCGCGCATCGACGACTCGCGGCCGACCGTGATCCTCGCCTACACGGTGAAGGGCTACGGGCTGCCCATCGAAGGGCATCCGCAAAACCACTCCTCATTGCTGACGATCGAGCAGTACCAGCAGCTCGCCGCACTGCTCGGTGAGAGCGTCGAGTCACCGTGGCAGCGCTTCGCGCCGGACTCCGACGAGGGCCGGCTGTGCACCGCGGCCGCTGCACGGCTCGCCCGCGAGCTCGTGAGCCCTGCAGCGCCGCCCGCGGTTCCCACAGACCTCGGCCACACTCCCACCGGCATGGGCACCACCCAGGCCGCGCTCGGCCGCGCCCTGCTCGACCTCACACGGGCCGCGCCCGACGCGGCCCGCAGGGTCGTCACCGTGAGTCCGGATGTCTCGTCGAGCACTAACCTCGCCGGCTGGATCAACAAGGTAGGGGTCTGGTCGACCGAGGAGCGCCGTGACTGGTTCGACGACGACTCCGAAACCATGATGCACTGGCGCGAACGACCGACCGGGCAGCACATCGAACTGGGAATCGCCGAGGTCAACCTCGTGAGCCTGATCTCAGAGCTCGGCTCCACCTGGAGCCGCTGGGGCGAGACGCTGTTTCCGATCGGCACCATCTACGACCCCTTCGTCGAGCGCGCGCTCGAGCCGTGGTCGTTCGGCATGTACGCGGGCGGGCAGTCGATCCTCGTGGGCACGCCCTCGGGCGTCACGCTCGCTCCCGAGGGCGGAGCACACCAGTCCATCAAGACCCCATCGATCGGACTCGAACAGCCCGACTGCACAGCCTGGGAGCCGGCCTTCGTCGTCGACGTGGAGTGGACCCTGCTCGCCGCGATGGGGCAGCTCGGTCGTGCGGACGGCAAGTCCGCCTACCTGAGGCTGTCGACCAGGCCGCTCGACCAGAAGCTCGCGGCAATCCCCGACGACCCCGCGGCCCGCGAGCGCCGTCGGCGTCAGGTCGTGGCCGGCGCCTACCTGCTGCGGGGATGCGAGCATCCTCGCGCCTCGATCGTGGCGATGGGAGCAGTGGTGCCCGAGGCGATCGCCGCAGCAGATCGACTCGCCGAGCAGGGCGTCGCGGCCGAGGTCGTCTGCGTGACGAGTCCGGGACTCCTGTTCGAGGCACTGCAATCCCGGCATGGCCAGGGCGACGCTGCCGACTGGATTCTCGACCAGGTATTCCCTGCGTCGCGTGCGGTGCCCATGGTCACCGTGCTCGACGGGCACCCGCACACGATGTCGTTTCTCGCCGGCATCAATCACGTCACAAGCCGCCACCTCGGGGTCAGCCACTTCGGCCAGGCCGGCGACCTCCCATCGGTGTACCGCTACCACGGCATCGACGCCGACAGCATCGTGAGCGCAGTGCTCGACGTCACCGGCTGAACGACAGCCCTACTCGGCGTGCGACTCCAGGAAGGCATAGAGCTCCTGGTCGTCGACGCCGGGAAACGTGCCGCTCGGCAGCGGCGACAGGATGTGCGCGTGCAGCTTGGCGCTCGTCCACGCTTTGCCGGCCCAGCGCTGCGCGAGCTCGTTCGACGGGGACTTGCAGCAGGACAGGTCGGGGCAGCGCGACTGGGTGCGGTTCGGCGTCTCTCGGCCGCGGAACCATTTCGCGTGCGCGAACGGCACACCGATCGTGATCGAGAACTCGTCGTCCGGTCCGGTCCCGGTCTGGCAGGACTCCCAGAAGGTTCCCTCCGGGGTGTCGGTGTACTGGTAGAACTCCGTCGTGCGGTTCGTGCGGTCGAACGCCTGGCGCCCCGCCCAGTAGTGGCAGACCAGCTGGCCCTCGGTCGAGCCCGTGACATCCACCGGCAGGCGCAGCCCGTCGTTCTCGTAGGCCTTCGCCACGGCGCCGTCGTCGCCGACCCGAAGAAAGTGCACGTTCATGTCGAGATGCGACGTCGCCAGGTTCGTGAAGCGCAGGGCGGCAGCCTCGTGGGTGACCCCGAACGCGTCGCGATAGTCCTCCACGGCGATATTTCGATCGGCTTTCGCCGCGCCGAGAAACTCGATCGACTGCTCGAGCGGCATCAGGCACGCGGTCGCGAAGTAGTTGATCTCGAGGCGCTGCTGCAGAAACTCGGCGTAAGTCCTGGGCTCGTGGTGGTCGAGCAGGCGGTGGGCCATCGCCTGCAGCGCCATCGACCGGATGCCGTGGCCGCCGGGGATGGAGGCCGGCGGCAGGTAGATGCGACCGTTCTCGAGGTCGGTCACCGACCGGGCCGAGTGCGGCAGGTCGGGCACGTGCACCAGCGCGAACCCCAGCTGCTCGGCCATCCGCGAGACCGCGCGGTGGGTCAGCGCCCCGCGGGAGTAGCCCACCTTCGTCACCAGCTCCTGCGCGAGTGCGTCGATCTCGGGCAGGTAGTTGTTCTTCGTGCGCATGAGCTGGCGCAGCTCGGTGTTCGCGCGACGGGCCTCCTCCGGAGTGGCTATGGCTTCCCGGGCCCGGCGAGCGATCTCCGCGTGCAGGCCGACGATGACGCGCAGGGTGTCGTCGGTCATGCTTCGGGATGCGCGCAGTACGGGCAGTCCCAGTGACGAGTAGAGCGCGCCCTGCTGCAGCTGGTCGAGCCGGATCTCGAGCCCGGCCCGCGCCGTGGGCGGCTCCTCGGAGAGCAGGTCGGCGACCTGGATCTCGAGCGTGTCGGCGATTTTGGTCAGCAACGACAGGCGTGGCTCGCGCTTGCCGTTCTCCATCAGTGACAGCTGGCTTCCGGCAACCCCCACCGCCGTGCCGAGGTCGTCGAGGGTCATCCCGCGCACCGTGCGAAAGTGACGGATGCGCTGCCCGAGGGTCGTGAGGTCGCTCATTCTTGAACCATATCGAAAGTATTCGCGTTTTTACCAATTCAATTCCGGATTCAGGCCGCATTTCGAAGCGCAGGCTATAAGAAACGATCGAAAGACGGCTAATGACGACAACGCTGAACCCCCCGACGCTGAACCCTCGAAAAGCTCCGGCGGCATCCCGCCCGCCGGCTCCGCGCTCCGCCGTCTACTTCGAGTCGCCCGAGGGCACCGACGTGCGCGTCATCGACTGGGTCGACCGCATCGCGGCACTCACCCTGCCCGACGAGGTGGTGTGGTGCGACGGCACGGCCGCCGAGTTCGACCGCATCACCCGACTGCTCGTCGAACAGGGCACGCTGCTGCGACTCAACCCCGAGCACCGCCCGTTCAGCTTTCTCGCCCGCAGCGACCCGAACGACGTCGCCCGCGTCGAAGACCGCACGTTCATCTGCAGCGAGCGTGAAGAAGACGCGGGCCCGACCAACAACTGGATCGCGCCGGCCGAAATGCGCGTCACGCTTGACGACCTCTTCGCGGGCAGCATGCGCGGCCGCACGATGTACGTCGTCCCGTTCTCGATGGGCCCGCTCGGGTCCCCGTTCGCCAAGCTCGGCGTGCAGGTCACCGACTCACCCTACGTCGTCGCGAACCTGCGCATCATGACCCGCATGGGCACCGATGCCCTCGCGCGCATCCGCGGCACGGTGCAGTGGGTGCCCGCCGTGCACAGCGTCGGCGCTCCGCTGCAGCCGAGGCCAGCAGGATGTCGCCGTGGCCGTGCAACACGACCAAGTACATCAGCCACTTCCCGGAGACGCGCGAGATCTGGTCGTTCGGATCCGCCTACGGCGGCAACGCCATCCTGGCCAAGAAGTCGTTCGCGCTGCGCATCGCCTCGGTCATGGCGCACGACGAGGGCTGGCTCGCCGAGCACATGCTCGTGCTGCGCGTCACCAACCCGGCGGGGCGCGTCATGCACGTGGCGGCCGCGTTCCCGAGCGCCTGCGGCAAGACCAACTTCGCCATGCTGACGCCCGACCATCCCCGGCTGGACGGTCGAGACCATCGGCGACGACATCGCCTGGATGCGCCAGGGACCGGACGGCCGCCTGCGCGCCATCAACCCTGAGGCCGGCTTCTTCGGCGTCGCACCCGGCACCGGCCCCAAGACCAACCCCAACGCGATCGACATGCTCTGGGGCAACACCATCTTCACCAACGTCGCGCTTCGCGAAGACGGCGACGTGTGGTGGGAGGGCCTCTCCAAGACGCCCCCGCCCGGACTCACCGACTGGCGCGGCGAACCGTGGAACCCCGACCTCGGGCAGCCCCGCCGCGCATCCGAATTCCCGTTTCACCGTGGCTGCGGCCCAGTGCCCGTCCATCTCGGACGACTGGGAGCACCCGGACGGCGTCGTCATCGACGCGATAATCTTCGGCGGCCGTCGTGCCTCCAACGTGCCCTTGGTGGTAGAGGCGCGCGATTGGGATCACGGTGTCTTCCTGGGCGCCACGATCTCTTCGGAGCAAACGGCGGCCGCCGAAGGCACAGTCGGGCGAACTGCGACGCGACCCGTTCGCGATGCTCCCCTTCTGTGGCTACAACATGGCCGACCACTGGCAGCACTGGCTGAACGTGGGCCGGTCGCTGCGCGGAAGCGCCACCGTGCCTCGCGTGTTCCAGGTGAACTGGTTCCGCACTGCCGAAGACGGCTCGTTCCTGTGGCCCGGGTTCGGCGAGAACGCCCGCGTTCTCGAGTGGATCCAGCAGAGGGTGGACGGCCAGATCGGCGCCACCGAGACACCGCTCGGCTACGTTCCGAACGAGGGCGGCATCAACCGCGAGGGGCTCGAGCCCGTCGACTTCGAGCAGCTGTTCGCCATCGACCGCGACGCCTGGCTCGCCGAAGCAGACGACACCGAGCAGTTCTTCGGCACGTTCGGCGACAAGGTTCCGCAGGAGCTGTACAACCAGCTGGCCACACTGCGCTCGAAGCTCGAGACCGAGAACTAGGGGCTAGCTGTAGTTCCCAGCTAGCCCGCGCTCGGCGCGTGGCTTTCCAGAAACTGGTACACGTCGGTGTTGTCGACGCCGGGAAACGCCCCCGTCGGCATGGCCGCGAGCAGCGAACTGTTGAGGCGCGCGCTCGGGAATGGAGTGGCCCTCCCAGCGGGCAGCGAGCGACGCCGGCGCGCGACGGCAGCACGACTCATCCGGGCAGTTCGACGTGAACCGGTTCGTGGTGTCCCGACCGCGAAACCACTTGACGTGGGCGAACGGCGTGCCCACGCTGATCGAGAACGCACCGCGCGACGTGGACTGGATGCGCGACGTGCACCAGTAGGTGCCCACGGGCTTGTCCGTGTACTGGTGGTACGGGCTGAACCGGTCTGCCACATCGAAGACCTGGCGCGCGCTCCAGTACCGGCAGACGATCTGCCCCTCGACCGCGCCCAGCGCATCCGTCGGGAACTGCACGTTGTCGTTCTCGTAGGCCTTCGAAATCGACCCGCTCTCGTGCACCTTCAGAAAGTGCACCGGAACCCCGAGGTGCTGGGTCGCGAGGTTGGTGAACCGGTGCGCGGCCGTCTCGTAGGTGACAGCGAACGCGTCGCGAAGGTCTTCGACCGACAGCTCGCGCCGCTCCTTGGCCGCCCGCAGAAACTCGACCGCGCTGGTCTCCGGCACCATCAGCGCGCCGGCGAGGTAATTGGTCTCGACCCGCTGCCGCAGGAAGTCCTCGTAGTCCTTCGGCTCGGTGATCCCGAGCACCTGGGTGGCGAGCGCCTGCAGCAGGGTCGAGCGCTGGTCGGCGCCCGCGACCTCGGTGACCGGCAGGTAGATTCGGCCGTTCTCGAGGTCGGTCACGCTGCGAGTGGATGCCGGCAGGTCGGGCACGTAGTGCAGCGTGAAGCCCAGGTGGCTGGCGAGGTCGGACGCGACGCGCTGCGAGAGCGGACCACCGGCGTGCCCGACCGCCTGCAGCAGGCTCGCGGGCCGTCTCCTCGAGTTCGGGGAAGTAGTTGTTGCGAGCGCGCATCGCCCGGCGCAGCGCGGTGTTCGCGCGCCGCGCCTCCTCCGGGGTCGCCGCGCGCTGGCTGTGCAGGCGCTGCAGTTCGTCGTGCAACTGCAGGATGGTGCGGATCGCGTCGTCGCTCAGCGACTTGCGCACCGGCAGAGCCGGAAGGTCGAGCGAGGCGTACAGCGGCCCGCGCTGGGCCCGCTCGAGCGCGATCTCGAGGGCGGCGCGCTGCGACGGCGCCTCGGTCGCCAGCAGCTGGTCCACCGTGACCCGCAGCGCCCGCGACAGCTTCTGCAGCTCGCTCAGTTTGAGTTCGCGTTTGCCGTTCTCGATGACGGAGAGCTGCGACGGCGCACGATCGAGTGCGACCGCGAGTTCGTCGAGGGTCATCCCCCGGTCGGTGCGCAGTTGACGGATGCGACGGCCGATCGTCAGTGAATCGAGCATGCCTGAATCCTGATCGACCGCGAAGGCATCTATACCCATAAACCAACTCTGGCATCTCACGGAGTTTCGGCAAATAGAAGAACCAATCTTTTTCTACCCAAAAAGGTGGTGAAGAAGTGGTGTAGCGGGCACAGAGTCGAAGAAAGGAACATCCAGAGGAGAGCCAGATCATGACCAACCCAGCCACGAACCCCCGCCCCGGCGACCAGACGCAGACCGCAGCCGAGCTCGAGACCGAGTGGAAGACCTCCGCCCGCTGGAACGGCGTGCAGCGCGACTACACGGCGGAGGACGTCATCGCCCTGCGCGGCAGCGTCGCCGAGGAGCACACGCTGGCCCGGCGCGGCGCCGAGAACCTGTGGAGCCTCATCCACTCGGAGGAGTGGGTTCCCGCGCTCGGCGCGCTCACCGGCAACCAGGCCGTGCAGCAGGTGCGCGCCGGACTCAAGGCCATCTACCTCTCGGGCTGGCAGGTCGCCGCCGACGCCAACCTGAGCGGCCAGACCTACCCCGACCAGAGCCTGTACCCGGCCAACTCGGTGCCGTCCGTTGTGCGCCGCATCAACAACGCGCTGCTGCGGGCCGACCAGATCGAGACGACCGAGGGCGCTGCGACCGGGTCAGCGACCACCGTCGACTGGCTGGCGCCGATCGTCGCGGATGCCGAGGCCGGCTTCGGCGGACCGCTCAACGCCTACGAGCTCATGAGCTCGATGATCGCGGCGGGCGCGGCCGGCGTGCACTGGGAAGACCAGCTCGCCTCCGAGAAGAAGTGCGGCCACATGGGCGGCAAGGTGCTCGTGCCCACCGGCCAGCACATCCGCACGCTGAACGCGGCCCGCCTCGCCGCCGACGTCGCGGGCGTGTCGACCATCGTCATCGGCCGCACCGACTCGCTCGCCGCCAACCTGGTCACGAGCGACGTGGATGACCGCGACAAGCCGTTCCTCACGGGCAGCCGCACGGCCGAGGGCTTCTACGAGACGACGCCCGGCATCGAGACGGTGCTCGCTCGCGGTCACGCCTACGCCCCCTACGCCGACCTGCTCTGGGTGGAGTCGTCGGAGCCCGACATCGAGCTGGCGCGCACGTTCGCCGAGAGCATCCACCGCGAGTTCCCCGGCAAGAAGCTGGCCTACAACTGCTCGCCGTCGTTCAACTGGAAGAGCCACCTCGACGACATCGAGATCGCGCCGCTTCCAGCGCGAGCTCGCCGCCATGGGCTACGCGTTCCAGTTCATCACGCTGGCCGGCTTCCACGCGCTCAACCACTCGATGTACACCCTCGCGAAGGACTACAGCGAGCGCCACATGAGCGCGTACGTCGAGCTGCAGGAGGCGGAGTTCGCCTCCGAGAAGAACGGGTACACCGCCACCAAGCACCAGCGCGAGGTCGGCACCGGATTCTTCGACCGCATCTCCACCGTGCTCAACCCCGAGAGCGCGACGCTCGCGCTCGTCGGCTCCACCGAATCAGCGCAGTTCCACTAGACCAACCACGACAGACAAGGACACGACCATGACCGCACGACAGAGCCGAATCGAAATCACCGGGCCGACCTGGACGACCGCTTCGACGAGATCCTCACGCCCGAGGCACTCGCACTTCCTCACGCGCGCTGCACGACACGCTTCGCCGGCCGCCGCCACGACCGGCTGGCCGCCCGGATGCAGCCAGCGCCACGGCCATCGACAACGGCCGCGACCTCCGTTCCTCGGACGAGACCGCGCACATCCGCGAGGAGCCGACCTGGCGCGTCGCGGGCGCCGGCCCCGGCCTCGACGACCGCCGCGTCGAGATCACCGGCCCGACCGACCGCAAGATGACGATCAACGCGCTCAACTCGGGCGCGAAGGTCTGGCTCGCCGACCAGGAGGACGCGACGAGCCCGACCTGGCGCAACGTCATCGGCGGACAGCTGACGCTGTTCGACGCGATCCGTCGTCAGATCGACTTCACGGATGCGTCGAGGCAAGCAGTACCGCGTCGGCGAGACCACCCCGACGATCGTGATGCGGCCCGCGCGGCTGGCACCTGGTCGAGAAGCACCTGCGCTACACCGACTCCGCCGGGCATCGCGTCGCCGGCATCCGGCTCGCTCGTCGACTTCGGGCTGTACTTCTTCCACAACGCGAAGGAGCTCATCGCGCGCGGCGTGGGGCCCTACTTCTACCTGCCGAAGCTCGAGAACCACCTCGAGGCGCGGCTGTGGGACGACGTCTTCACGTTCTCCGAGAACGCCCTCGGCATCGAGCACGGCACCATCCGCGCGACGGTGCTGATCGAGACGATCCCGGCCGCGTTCGAGATGGAGGAGATCCTGTTCGAGCTGCGCGACCACTGCGCCGGGCCTCAACGCGGGGCGCTGGGACTACATCTTCAGCGATCATCAAGAACTTCCGCAGCCGCGGCGCAACGTTCGTTCTGCCCGACCGCGCGAAGATCACGATGACGGTTCCGTTCATGCGCGCCTACACCGAGCTGCTGGTCGCGACCTGCCACAAGCGCGGCGCGCACGCCATCGGCGGCATGAGCGCGTTCATCCCGAACCGGCGCGACCCCGAGGTGACGGCGCGCGCACTGGAGGCAGGTGCATGCCGACAAGAAGCGCGAGGCCGGCGACGGGTTCGACGGAACCTGGGTGGCGCATCCCGACCTCGTCGAGACGGCGCGCGAAGAGTTCGACGCGGTGCTGGGCGATCGCCCGAACCAGGTCGGGCGGCTGCGGGACGACGTGCAGGTCACGGCGTCCGAGCTGCTCGACCTGCGCATCGACGGGTCGGTGACCGACGCCGGCGTCGCCGCGAACGTGTCGATTGCGGTGCGCTACCTCGAGAGCTGGCTGCGCGGCGTCGGCGCTGCCGCGATCGACAACCTCATGGAGGATGCCGCGACCGCGGAGATCAGTCGCTCGCAGCTCTGGCAGTGGATCCACCGCGACGTGAAGACCGAGGAGGGCAGCCGCGTCACGCACCACTACGTGCAGTCGCTGCTCGACGCGCTGCTGGCGAGTGTTCCCCGCGAAGAAGGCAACCGTTTCGACGACGCGGCCGCCATCTTCCGCGAGGTCACGCTGCGCGAGGACTTCCCCACCTTCCTCACGATCTCGGCCTACAGCCGATACCTGGTGGATGGCGCGGAGCCGGCCGAGCTCGCCGCCTAACCCACCCCACCCCATGAAAACTCAGGTGAAACCGGCGGTGCGGCCGCAGATCAGGAGCGGCGAGTCGGTTTCGCCTGAGTTTTCCGGCTACGCGACCGACCAGCCGCCGTCGGAGGGCAGGATGACGCCGTTCAGGTTGACGGCGTCATCGCTCAGCAGAAAAGTGATGGATGCGGCGAGCGCCTCGGCCTCGACCGCGTCGGTCATGACCGCCATGCCCGTCTCCACCCGTTCCGCCCCGAGCTTCGATGCGAACGTCGCCTGGATGTTCGTAATCGTCGGCCCCGGCGCGACCGCGTTGACCCGGATACCGCTCGGTCCGTACATGAAGGCGCTGCTCTTGGTGAGGCCGACCACAGCGTGCTTCGACGCCGTGTAGGCGACACCGGCGGCGGACCCGCGGAGGGCGGCTTCCGACGCGATGTTCACGATCGACCCGCTCGCGTGCTCGAGCATCGACGGGACGACGGCGCGCATGAGCTTCATGGTGCCCGTCACGTTGATGCGGAAGACACGATCCCAGACGGCATCGCTGACCTCGTGCACGGGCGTCATGTCGTCCATGATGCCGGCGACGTTGGCGAGCGCGTCGATGGTCGGGCCGGCGGCGGCAACGATCGCGGCAATCGCGGCGTCGTCGGTGATGTCGCCCGAGACGACGGTCACGTCGGAGTCCCGATGGTCGCCCGCGAACTCGTCGAGGCGTTGCTGCGAGATATCGACGGCGATGACGCGGCCACCCTCCCGTGCAACCCGGGATGCGGTGGCGCGCCCGATACCGGAGCCGGCGCCGGTCACGATGACGGTCTTGCCGGTAAAGCGACCTGCAGTGGTCTTCTCGACCCAGTCGGGTCGTTCCGCGACATCCCCGGCCGGTTCGGCTGCGTCGGAACCTCCGCTCTCACCCGGGTCGCCCGGGTCGCCCACGGGAGCGTCTCCCGCGGCCGCGCGGGCGACGAGATCGTCGATCATCCCGGCGGTGAACATGCCGTTGCTCAGCTTGATGAGGCGCTTGAGCGCAAGCCGGCGAACGGGCCGCAGCACGCCCGTGTCCTGGCCGCCCTGGGCCAGCAGGTCTTTCATGATGGGACCGCCGATCGGGTCATCCAGCCACGTGCCCACGGACGAATCGCCCGTCAGTTGTGCAGTGTTTTTTGCCATTGCTGAGTTCCTCTCGCTATACCGGACACCGTTGTCCGGTAGTACGCTACACCAGTGACCGGGGAACCCAAAGCGAATCGTGGACCGAGCGCCGGCCCCGACAATCGGCGGGCCCTGCTGGCTGCGGCGCGCGAAGTTTTCGCCGAGGCCGGGCTGAACGCGCCGCTCAACTCCGTCGCCCGTCGCGCGGGCGTCGGGCAGGGCAGCCTCTACCGGCACTTCCCCGACCGGATCGCGCTCGCGGTGGCCGTGTTCGACGACAACATCGGTGACCTCGAGCAGCTCGCGGCACGACCGGACGCCCGACTCGATGACCTTTTCGACGCCGTTGCCGACCAGGCGGTCGCCTCGACGGCCATGATCGACCTCATTGCGTCACACCGGCACGACCCCGGAGCCGAGCACCTCGCCGTGCGGGTGACCGCTCTCGCCGAGACGCTGCTGCGCCGGGACCAGGCCGCGGGCCTGATCGCCGCGTCGGTCGAGACCGCCGACGTGATGCTCGCGGTCTCCATGCTCGCGTTCACGCTCTCCAAAGCCGAGCGGGATGAGCAGGCGGATGTGAGAACGCGCACGAAAGTCATGTTCCGCGCGGCCTTCGGCGCCGTCAGCGAAAGCTCGAGCTAGTCGGGTCGCGCGCTCATCCCCCGCATCCGGTAACGGTTGTGCAGGAGTCCGGCCCTGTCCGTACCATTTCTCTTGGCAGGACGAGCCTTCGGCGTCGAGACTCCTGCACAACCGTTACGGCGGGCGGGTGAGTTGGGAGCGACATGACATCTGGTGCGGACATCCTGGTGGATTCGATCACGCGCGTGAAGCAGACCTCCGCGCGGGCGGCCAAAGGCCTGTCTGCCGCACTGCTCGAGGCGCGCGTCGACCCCGAGGCCAACACCATCGGCTGGCTGCTCTGGCACATCGGCCGGGTGCAGGATGCCCAGGTCTCCGACGTCGCCGGAGTCGAGCAGCTCTGGACGAGCGACGGATGGATGCACCGCTTCGCGCTTCCGTTCGCCGCCTCCGAGACGGGCTACGCCCACAGCGTCGAGGAGGTCGCGCAGGTGCGCGGCGTGAGCGCCGAACTTCTCGTCGACTACATCGAGGCGGTGTGCGATCGCACCATCGAATACCTCGGCACCCTTACCGACGCCGACTTCGACCGGATCGTCGACACCCGGTGGACACCCGCCGTGACCCTGGCGTCCCGGCTCGTGAGCGTTGTCAGCGACGACCTGCAGCACGCCGGGCAGGCGGCGTTCATCCGGGGTGTGGTCGAGCGCACGGACGCTTAGTCGTTACAGCTTCGCTGCCGCCTAGAAGTGGCGGCCGAAGCGGTCGCGCGACTGGCTCACCATGACCGTGAGCGACTCCTTGGCGCTGCGCTTGACCATGACCGGGATGTACTCCCGAATGGGCGCACCGTCGAACTGGCGGAAGCGCTCCGCGACGAGTTGTTCGACGACCGATCGCGGCACGCCCGGGAATCGCTGGCCCAGTTCCTCAGTGACCCGGTCGATCGACCTGGCCTCCTCGTCGTTCGTCATGGCAGCAGCGTAGAGCACTCCTGACCGCCAGCGCGAGGTCGATCGGGCCGCGACCAATTCACCCACTGTTCACCCGCGATCACGAGGGAATGTCGGAGGGTGGAAGAGAGGCGCCTGTGCGATGGCGGGGCGCGGACCTCAAGGAGCAACGGGTATGGGTGTGCTGGCAGTCGTGATCCTGGTGATACTGATCGCCCTGGTGTTCGACTTCACGAACGGGTTCCACGACACCGCGAACGCCATGGCGACGTCGGTCGCGACGGGGGCGCTGAAGCCGCGAACGGCGGTGCTCATTTCGGCCGTTCTCAACCTCGTGGGTGCGTTCCTGTCGACGCAGGTTGCGAAAACGGTGTCCACGGGAATCCTCAACGAAAACTCGAAGGGCATCCCGCACATCACCACGATCATGATCTTCGCCGGCCTGGTCGGCGCGGTTCTGTGGAACCTGGGTACGTGGTGGCTGGGCCTGCCGTCGAGCTCGACCCACGCGCTCTTCGGCGGACTGATCGGCGCCGCGATCATCGGCACGGGGTTCAGCGCGGTCAACTTCAGCGGCGTCGTCTCCAAGATCGTGCTTCCCGCGCTGCTGTCTCCCTTCATCGCCGGGGTGGTTGCTCTCATTGCGACGTTCCTCGCCTACCGGATCACGCGGCTGGCGAAGGCGCACGGATCCGAGCGCGGATTCCGGCACGCGCAGACGGTGTCCGCGTCTCTCGTCTCGCTCGCCCACGGCACCAATGACGCGCAGAAGACAATGGGGGTCATCACTCTGACCCTGATCGTCGCGGGCTACCAGGCGGCCAACACCGGCCCCCAGATCTGGGTGATCCTGATCTGCGGACTCGCCATCGGAACCGGCACCTACACGGGCGGCTGGCGCATCATGCGCACGGTCGGCAAGCGCATCACCAACGTCGAGTCGCCGCAGGGATTCGCGGCGGAGACGAGTTCGGCGGCGACCATCCTGATCTCGTCGAATCTCGGCTTTCCGCTCTCGACGACGCAGGTCACGTCCGGTTCGGTCGTCGGCGCCGGGCTCGGAAAGCGGCTCGCGTCAGTGCACTGGGGAATGGTGGGCCGCATCGCGATCGCCTGGATCGTCACTCTTCCGGCGGCAGCGATCGTGGGCGGCCTGGCCGCCTGGGCCGCCGGGTCGGGGCCGGTTGGACTGGTCATCGTCGTCGTGCTCGCGCTGGCGGCCGGAATCGGTTTCGTGCTGCTGGCCAGGCGGCGACCGATCAACCGTGGCAACGTCAACGATGACAGGCCGGATGCCGACAACGAGTCGCCCGAGTTCGCGACCTCGACCGCGAGCGGAAAGTAGGAGGCAATGTTCGAAGCAGCGACGCCGGGCGCCGGCCAATTCCTCGGGGTCGACTGGGGATCGATCGCCCTGGTGAGTATCACGACGCTGATCGCGACAGTCGTCATCGTGGCCTTCTATTCGCTCGGCCTGCGACTGTTGGCAGTCGGATCGCCGGATGACGCCGACGGTTCCAGCCCGGCAGCGACGGTCGCCCGGTCACGTCCCCTGGGCGCGACGATCGGGGCCGTGCTGTGCATCGCCGTCGGAATCGCGGGAGTGCTGTACGGGATCTACCTCGTCATCCCGCTCTTCCACTCCTGACGGCACCGACTATCCGAATCGCCCGTTGACGTAGTCGGCGGTGCGCTGGTCGATCGGGTTCGAGAACATCGCGTCGGTCGCCCCGTGCTCGATGATGGCTCCGGGCGTGCCCTGCGACGCGAGGAAGAATGCGCAACTGCTCGACACCCGCTGCGCCTGCTGCATGTTGTGCGTGACGATGACGATCGTGACCTCGTGGGCGAGCTCGAGCATGGTCTCTTCGATCACCCGTGTCGAGGTCGGGTCGAGTGCTGAGCACGGCTCGTCCATGAGCAGCACGCGAGGCTGCACGGCGAGCGATCGCGCGATGCAGAGGCGCTGCTGCTGGCCACCCGAGAGACCGCCGCCCGGCTGGCGCAGGCGATCGCGCACCTCTTTCCAGAGACCCGACCGGATGAGCGACCGCTCGACGATCGCGTCCTTGTCACTTCGTGAGGCCCGCTGGCCGGTGAGCTTGAGGCCCGCGACGACGTTGTCGTAGATCGACATCGCCGGGAAGGGGTTCGGCTTCTGGAACACCATCCCGATGTCGCGACGCGCGTCGGTGAGTGGCCGGCGCTGGTCGTAGATGTCGTGGCCGTCGAGGATGACCTCGCCCGCAAGGCTCGCGCTCGGCACGAGCTCGTGCATGCGGTTCAGGATGCGCAGGAACGTCGACTTGCCGCAGCCGGATGGCCCGATGAGCGCGGTCACCTTGCCGGGCTGCATGGTGAGCGAGACCCGGTCGAGCACTTTGCGCTCGCCGAACCAGGCGGAGATGGAGCGCGCCTCGAGCATGGCGAGCGGCGCGGGGCCGGCGGGGGCCCACGTGGGTTTCGGAGCGGCAGACGGTTCGGCGGCGGCCTGCGATGACACCACCGGGTAGGCCATGGTGCCGGGCTCGGGCGGTGGCATCGTGCGCAGTGCTGCGTCGGGGCCGGCGGAACCCTGTTCGAGAACCTGGTCGGGCATTGGTGTCCTTTCGTCTGGTGCTGAAGAAGATGCGTCGTGTCAGAGCAGGTTGGGCAGGAGTGCGATGGCGGCGTCCGCGGTCGTCGCCCCGAGCACGAGAAGCACGGGGATGCCCACGATCCAGGTCTGCCAGCGGCCCCACCTGCGCACGAGCCACAGCACGAGGCCGGTCGCGATGATGAGCCACTGCAGAGCGAACAGGAACGGCAGCAGCGCGTTGGGGTCGGTCTGCATGGGAAGCTCGCCGTCATCGAGGGCCGCCGCGGTGAAGACGGGCGAGGGTGCCGCCTTTGCCGTGCCGTCCAGCCGGGCATCCACGTAGAGCGTGCCGGTCGGGTCGAGGATGAGGCCGGTCGCCGTGACGAGCTCGAGGCGCCCCTCTTTGGCGGTCGGCGGCACCGGCAGCGGGTCTCCCGGGCGTCGCAGTCCGAACACGGTGTATTTGCTGGTGCCCTGCCCGGTCGTCACCGAGATGACGTCGCCTGGCACGAGAGTGGACAGCCCTCCGAAGGGCCCGCCGTAGGTCGACTGGCGCCCGTAGACGATGCTGGTTCCGAGCTGCCCCGGGTAGACCGAGTCGCGACGATGCCCCGGGCCGTCGCGCAGCACCGCGGACGACGTTCCCTGCACGATCACCTGAGAGAGCCCGAGGCGGTCGATCGTGATCAGGGCGATGGGTGTGCCCTGAGCGACGATCTTGCTGTTGAGGTCGAGCTGACCGAGCGGTGTCGTCGCATTGGCGAGGGTCCCGCGAAGTGTCTGGTAGAGCTGCGCCTGCGTCTGGCTCTCCTGGAATGCACCGAAGATCGTGACGTGGCCGACGAAACTGAGCGACAGGATCGCCACGGTGAGGGCGAGAACGCCGAACCACCACCGGGCATCGCGCGGGCCGAGCGCCTGGCGCTGCACGGCTTTGCGCGGGCTCTTTCGAAGCCAGAGCGGCAGCTCCACCCGCTGCGTCGTCGGAGGCCCCGGCGTCGCCGAGGGCACGTCCGCTTCGTAGGTCGTCATGGCAGTTGTCCGGTCGGCACCATGGCGGCCCGGCGAAACGGGAGCCACCCGAACGCGATACCGCAGCCGAGCAGTACCGCCAACAGCACGGCGAATCCGCCGACCACCCAGATCAGCCACGGCACGTTGCCCGCCCCGGCGAGTGCCGGGCTGAGCACCGAGTAGTCGGCCGAAGCGACGCGCGCGGACTGCCATCCGGTCGCCTCGACCGTGTACGAGCCGATTGCTGTGCGCTCAGACAGGCGGAATGTCGCCGTCACGTCACCGGACGCGTCGGCCACGAAGCTCTTCACCGCGGTCGCGCCGGGATACAGCACGAACTGCACCTTCTCTCCCGGGGTGAAACCGCTGCCTTTTGCGACCAGGGTCTGCCCCGGTCGAAACTCGGTCGCATTCAGCACGAGCCGGTTCGTGGTCGCCGTGGGCGAGCCGGGTACTGCGGGCTTCGTGGCCGTGCCGGGTGACCCGGGCGCGGCGGTCGTCGATCCTCCGGCGCCACGATGACCCGATCCGCCGGTATTCGCGATCGGGGTACCCGAACCACCGCCGCTGCCCGAGCTGCCGATGGTGACACCGATGGATGCGGATCCGCTGGCCGCCGAGGGCGTTGCGGTGGGGGTCGGGGTCGCATCGGCGATGGGAGCGCCGACGAGTGCCATGAGGGCGAACACCAGCATCAGTCGCCTCACGCGACGGGTTCTTTCGCTCGGGTCTCCTCGGTCATTGTGGCCGCCTCGGGGGCTTTGCTGGTCTGCTCGGCGAGCGCCTTGTCACGAGCCTCGGCCGCCGCGGCGTCGATAGCCAGGAACACTCGGTCGCGGCTCGCGCCCAGGTATCGCACGAGAAGCCAGATGCCGAGCGCGACGATGAGCAGCAGCGCGAGCAGTGTCCACGGAATGGCGCCGCTGATGCTCGAGCTCGAGTAGGTCGGGTACGCCGGCCGCGCGATGGGTGCCGCGACCGCGCCCGAGTCGGTCAGCACCGTACCGGTCACGATGGTGTCGGTGGGCGCGGTGGTCGTCAGCGCGACGGAGGACGTGAGGAACAGCAACGGTGCGATCCCCCCGAGGTGGAGCTGCTGCTGCACCGACTGGCCGGGGAGCACGTTGAGCACGGTCGGCCCGGAAATGGTTCCGAGCCGGATTCCGAACGGGCCGGTGATGGTGACCTTCTGGTGCACGTCCACCCGCAGGTTGCCCGTGTTCTTCACCGCGTAGTTCACCGTCGACGTGCCGCTGCCGAACGGGTTGAGCGACGGCGTGAACCCGGAGGTGATGCCGGCCGCCGCTACTCGTGCCGCAACCGGTCCCGCGATGTGCAGGTAGACGCGGGCGGCGACTCGCTCCTCGACACGGATCTGCTTACCCTGCGCCGACGTGCTCTTGCGCACGATGGAGGCGACGATTCCGGCGGTGTGGTCGCCGGGGGTCGCATCCGAGGGAACCAGGATGTCGACCGGGATGCGGGCTTCCTTGCCCGGCGCGATCGTGATGGTCTTTTCGGGAAGCCTGATCCAGCTGCCGAGGTCGGTGGGTGCCTGGCCGGCGCCGTAGAGCGAGAACGCACCGGTCTTGGGGTCATCGATCGCGTTGGTGGCGTAGGTGTTGAACGTGGTGGGCTCGGTGCCCTGGTTCGAGATGCCGACGTAGTCCTGGATCTCGACCCCGGGCTTCGTCGAGTACGCGAACGCAGCACGGCTGTTGTCCCCCGAGGCGGAGGTTGGCCGAACGCCCCAGGTGACGACGACCGGCGAATCGGATGCCTGAGCTGGCGCAGCAACGAGCGGCACGAGCGCGATCGAGAGAAGGAGCGAGGCGCCGAGAGCGCGGGTCAGAACGTTCATGATTTCACTTCGTTTTGGGGTGGGGGACAACGGGTCAAGCGTGTGCCGGGGACCGATTCCCCGGCACACGCAGGTTGACGCTACGAACTACGCAAGCGTGATCGTGAGTGTCGAGGTGTAGACGCCAGCCGCCGTCTGTGCAGGCACAGCGAGGTTGAGCTGGGCGCCAACGGTGGTGACCGGGGTGCCGACGACGACGCCGCCCGTCGCAAGCAGCTGCGGGTTACCCTTCAGGCCGGGGCCGCCAGGACCGACGGCGACTGCACCACCGGCGGTTCCAGCGTTGGTGGTTCCGACGAGCGCCGGCACCCAGCCGAGGTAGCCACCATCGAACGACTTCGAGTTGTCAGCCGTTGCGAAGTTGGTGTCCTGGCCCGTGAGGTTCCACGTGGGCGAACCCTGCTGGCGGGTGTCGGTGACCGTGATCGTGCCGAGTGGCGCGGACGCGGTCAGCAGGCTGCCGTTGAGCACAGCCGTTCCGAGGTTGACAGCGGTCGGAACACCAGACAGCGTGAGCGCACCGATTCCGGAGGGAATCGTCACGGTCAGCGTGGTCTGGCCCGAGTTGGGTCCACTGAACGTCACCGAGGAAGCGCCCGAAACAGCGGAGTTGTTGTAGTTCGGGTCGTTGTTTCCGGTGAACTGCGCCGTGTACGAGTAGGTTCCTACTGCGTTCACGCCGGTCGTGAAGGTGGCTACGCCGTTCGCAACCGTTCCGGTTCCGATCTGCGTTCCGGCCGGGCTGAAGAACGCGACGGAACCGATGGCGTCGGTCGCCGTCGTCACTCCGTCGGCCTTCTTGACCGTGGCCGTCAGGGTGACGGTCGTGTCGGTGTTCTTGGCGGCGACCAGCGACACGGACGGTGTCGTCTTCACGACAGCCGCCGGCGCGACCGACCAGGTGGAGAGGTCAGCGCTGAGCGTCATCGGAAGGTCGAAGTACGGATCCGTCGCGTAGTTCGGGCTCGGGTACGAGGCCGAGCAGTACACGCGCAGGTCCCAGTTTCCGGCAACGAGCGGCGTGAACAGGTTGGCCAGGGCCGTGTTGTTCGCGTAGACGTTCGCGTTCGGGTAGGTCGACAGGTCGCTCATGTTGATGGGGTTTCCGTCGAGTCCCGTGGCGCCGTAGAGCGTGGTGCTGGTCGCGCGCGCTGTCGCGAGCGCGCCCATCTTCACGCCGTTCTGGTATGCCACGGTGTCACTGCGCTGCTGGAAACCGGCGGGGCAGCCCTGCGACACCGAGATGCCGTAGAACATCTTGGTCGAGGTCGACGACCCGGAGGTGATCGGTGCGCCCTCGGTGCTCGCGCTTGTCGACGGGCCGTAGAGCGTGATCGTCGGCGAACCGGTTGTGATCGGCGCAGCACTTGCCGACGACGCGGTGCCGGCGACGGCTCCGATCGCGATCGCGGCGACGACCGCGATCGCGGCAGCCTTGGGGATGGAGAGTTTCATTGTCTTATTGCCTTTCGGGGGTATGTGAAAAGGGTTTCGAGCGAATTACTGGGTCAGGCCCTGGGTGAGGTTGGTGGTGCCGCAGAGCGTTCCGATCGTCGAGAAGCCGTACTCCTTGATGATGTTTGTCGCCGAGCAGACCGCCGAGGTTGAGCCGACGAACGTTGCCTTGATGGTGGGGTCGGTCAGTCGCGATGTGGCGACCACGTTGTACACGAGGCGGTTGATTTCGAAGTTCGGGTTCTGCACAACAGTGCCGCCCGTGATCTGGTACGGGGTGATGCCGTCGATCGAGCCGAGCGCTGCCGCGTGACGACGCTCCTGCACGGTCGAGGGGAGGCCCTGCCAGTTGCCCTGCGCGATGTACTGCGAGATCGAGAACGGCATGATGTCGCCGGGTCCCGTCAGCGCCGACCCGTTGTGCTCCTCAACGGTTCCGTTGAGGTCGGTCACGCACGCCGGAAGCGATCCCTCGGTGAGACCGAAGGTGGAGTCCCAGAATTTGCGCGTGCCCGATCCGGACTGCGGAAGCAACGGGATGATCGTCACCGGGTTGGTGTTCGAGTCCGTGTACGTGGTCGCGGTGCAGTGGTAGATGTTCCAGAGCGTGAGAGCCGTCGGGTTGGTGGCAGCAGCTGCTGCACTGCCCTCGGGAATGTCGCGCGGGAAGTCACTCGCCTCGTTGACGGCGTAGCTCACGGCGTCCCGCGCGAACGGGATGAACGTGAGCTGCGTGCCGGGGAAGGACGAGGACGGACCCGACGACGACCGGGCGAAGTCGACGTCACCGGTGATGACGACACCGTTGTAGGCCGAACCATCGATCGACGCGCTGAGAGCGTTCTGGCCTGCGCCGGATCCGTTCGGACGCGTGAACGCGACTCCGCCGGAGCGGGTCGTGATCGTCGTGGTGTTGGTCGAGCCGACAGGAGCCGTCGCGTCGTATGAGCCGATGGCCGGAATGACAGACGACATTCCGTTCATGACGTCCTGGATGGTGTCGGAACCGACACCCGCCAGCGCCGGGTAGCTGTTCGCGGCCGGGTCTGCGTTGGCCGTGATGGCACCGAGCAGAGTCGCCGAAGCCACCACTGCCACAATGGCGCCAAGGCGAACCTTGTTCTTTCTGAGCATTCTTTTCAGCCTTCTTTGCTAATCTGCCCTTGTAATTCCGTCCTTATGGACAAGCCCCTCTGGTTCTGCGTGACGTTGAGCCAGGGGGGCCTCTTTCGTCGTGGGCAAGTCCGACGAGAGAAACCTGTGGGGTTAGGGGAGGCGACGCCTCCTGAAGAGCAGTGGAGCGAAGAGCGCGCCGGCCAGACCGCTGCCGAGGCAGACCAGGAGGGCGCTTTGGCCCCCTGGCGCGGGCGACGCCGGCGTTGTGCCGTGGGCTGCGGCATCCGTCGACGAGATGATGCCGGCGCCTGCCGTCCCGGTGTTGGCGATCGCCGAGCTGCCCCCGCCGCCCCCGGTGGACCCGAACGACGTCGTGCCGCCTGAGCCCGAGTCCGACGAGCCTGCGGAGGGCACGAACGAGGCGATCGCGGTCGCCGCCGAGGCGGCCTGCCCCGCGAGTGTCGAGGTCAGCGGCACGTAGCCCGGTGGCAACTGTCCGACCTGAACACCGGGCGTCTGGCCCTTCGTCGTCACTTCGTTGATGAAGTTCGAGAAGTCCGTGCGGGACTGCGGGTCGGACGCCGTCAGGTTCACTGTGGCGTACACGACGGTGGTCAGGGGATACGCTCCGGCGCCGGCCTTGCTGGGATCGATTTGCTGCACGGCCGCATTGCTCGAGGTCGAGAGTGCTGTCGAGAGTGCGAGGCTCACGGCGGCATCCGTCGGCGCTACGCCGGTCGTCGGCGACCCGTCCACGGTCAGCGACGCGTCGCTGAGGTCGTAGCGCTGAGCGGACGCTGCGTCGGTGAACGCGATCGCGAAGCGCTGGCCCGGAATCTGCGGGCCGCCGCTGATCCATGCGCCGATGTCGCCCGCGGGGTCGACCTGGTTCGGGTCCCACACCGTCAGCGAGCCGGGGTCGGCCCGAAATGCGCTGCGCGCGCCCAGGGCGAACGTGGCGGCGTACGGTGCGAACTGGTTCGAGCCGAAGGGATAGCGCACGGGCACCTGGTTCGGCGGGTTGAGGTCGAGCGGCACAAGACTCGCGTCCGCCTTGATGAAGCTGTTCTGCGGGACGACCCCGATCTTCATGGGAGTTCCGTCGATGTTCGCGAGACCGACAGCCTGCATGACCGGGTTGCCCGCCGAGTCGACGGCCGGCGTTCCGTCGGCGTTGAAGGTGGGCACCTCGGCGGCCGCGTTGCCCTTGGGCAGGTAGTAGGGATTGACCGTCATGCCCCACGGGTCGGGCGCTCCGGCCAGCCACTTGGCGGCGTCGGGATCGTCGTCGATCCAGGTCCACAGCTGCTTGATCACGTCGGCGCTCTGCGGCCCGGGCAGGATGATGGCGGGGTTGGTCGTGAACTGCTGCCAGTCGGGATTGAGGGCCTGGAAGTCCGGGTCCTGGCTCCACAGCACGTACTTGCGATTCACAGCGGGAAGGTGGGCGAAGTTCGCCTGCGGATCTGCGCTGTTGGAGGGAACGGTGAACTCGTACGACTGGGTCAGCAGTTTGGCGACGAGCCGAGGGGAGAGCACCAGAGTCGTGATGCGCCCGTTCGTGCCTTCGGCAAGAAATCCGAACACCGCTGACGTGACGGCGACCGGTGCGTAACTCAACTGTGTTTGCGAGAGCGTCGCCTGGTCATCGCTCGTCAGCTCGCCGCTGGTCACCGGCGCAGATCCGAACGCCATCCCCGCCGCGCCCTGGCCCTCCACCAGCTGCGAGCGCGCAACGGTGTCGGGGTTGGATGCGAAGCTGTACGTGGTTTTCAGGTCGGCGCAGAGCTCTGGCTGCCACGACGCCATCGCGCCGACCATCATTTCGGACCCGACGATCGCTCGCTCGTTGTTGCTGGCTGCGCAGTTGCTGCCGGTCGGTGTGAAGTCCAGCGGAATGACCATGCGATTCGACCAGTAGTCGCAGTTCGGGTTGACCGGGCTCCCGGCCTGGATCGAGTTGGCCCGACCGTACGTGTATGGCTCGAAACTGGTGTCCAGAATTCCGCTGCAGGTGGCGTCGTGTCCGCCGTAGATGGCGTCGCGCGGAACGAGCACGAGCCAGCACCGGGTGTGCCCCGCGAGGCCGCATCCCATTTCGGGTGCGTTGTCGGAGTTCTGGGTCTCGAAGTCGAAGGCGCCGGCACCCGTGGAGTCCATGCGGGCGCTCTGCACCTCGTTCGTCGTCGAAACGCCGAAGAGGTCGAAGAGCGGGTAGGAGGGCGCTGCGTCCGCGGTCGCGCCAGCGACCTGGTGTCCTGTCACTGGTTGCGTCGTGCCATAGGGCAGGAACGGGACATCGAGCGGGTCGGGATCGGGACGGGTGTCGGACGGTGCCATGTCTTCGGTCGGCACCCGCGGCAGGTTGTCGGGGTAGACACTGGTGCCCAGCCCGTTATTGGGCCCGTAACGTCCGCCCCACATGCACGTCTGGTTGAAGGTGGCCGATGCGGGGTCACCCCAGCACTCCATGGCCTGCATGAAGTTCATCGCGTCGGTGTAGGGCGTCCCGGTGTAGTCGGTGGCGGAACGTGTTGCGGCGAACCCGGTCACCTGCACGCCGACCGCCTGGTCGCCGACGCCCGAGGTCTGGTCGACCGTCACACTGATGTTCTTGAGCGACGAGTAGTGCACGCTGGATGCCGATCGTGCGGGCTGGTAGGAGCTGGCGGCACTCGTGTCGTTCGCCCAGGTCACTGTGAGCGGCGCGCCGGAGGCGGAGGCGGCACCGGCAGTGCCGGGAGTGGTCAGGAACAGGCCGACGCTCGACGCCACCACAACCAGCGCGCAGAGGAGGCGAACCACGCGCGAACCGACGCTCGCACGGCGTGCTGCTCTCACCGCATCATCCATATCGCGCACGCTACTTTTCCTCCAGAACGGTCGAACCAGCAGCACGTGTTCTGGCCCATGCGGGCAGGTGAACTCTTGGCATCACGCGCCGTGGTGTCGATGCCCGCGGCTGCCCCCGGGCTCGAACACGACGCCGAGCCACGGCGACCGGCGCGAAGATCACCGCAAGCACCACGATGGCGATCGCCAGCACGCCCGGCATTTCATACCAGGCAACGGTCCGGTCGGCCGAAATCGTCGTCGGGACACCCGCGAGCACAGGGCTGCCGCTGCCGGCGACCACCGCCAGGGCTGGTACCGGGCTTCGAGCCGGTCTGCGCGATCGGACTTCCCGCGGTCTGGGCGGCGCCGGTCGTGGTAGCACCACCGCCGACCGACGCCGTTCCCCCGGACGCAACCGTGCTGGCCTTGGCGCCACCGGTCCCCGTTAGGCATTGATGGGCGAGCCCCGCCTTGTCGCAGGCCTGCGGTTGTGCGGCGGTGTCGGCCAGCTTGTTGCTGCCGTCGGCGGCGAACGTCGGATTGTTGCAGCTCTTGATGTTCACGTTGGTGTCGTCACCGCCAGGAATCTTCAGCACCTGGGCAAGGCCGGCTTCGGCCAGGTTGATCGGCAGGGGCGAATAGCCGAGGACGGCCGCCTGCTGCTGGCCCTGGCACAGGAAGTAGTTCGCGAACGCCGCGAGCGTGAGGCCCTTATTGTTTGTGAAGCCGTCTTCGAGAGCCGTCGGGATGATCATGTACGAGTACGACGAGAGCGGATAGGTGCGCGGGTCGGGGTTCGTGTAGACGCTTCCGAGCTGCTGGGTCAGGTAGTCGGGCGAGGTTGGATCGTTGTTGATCTGCGCGGCAAGCAGCGCGACAGCGACATTGCCCGCCGTCGGCTCCGTGTAATAGCCGCCTGCATTGAGTAGTTTCACGACGGGAAACTGGGCATTGAGCGCGTACGCGTACTCGTCGTACCCGATCGCGCCCACGTACTGGGACTGCGTGACGTATCCGGCGACGCCGTCTGAACCGGATTGGGCGACGAACGCCGAGCCCGCCTTTGTCGGGTAGTTCGACGTGATCCCGCAGTTGGCGCCGCGCCCGACGCTGACGCAGTAGGCGCTCCAGATCGCGGGGTACTGGGTGCGCATCCATGCGCTGAACTGGGCGGACGTGCCCGAGCCGTCGGATCGCACGACCGGGATTATGGAAAGTGCCGGAAGCGACAGGTCGGGGTTGTCGGCAGCGATGGCGGGGTCGTTCCACTTCGTGATGACGCCCGTGAAGATCTTCGCCAGGGTGGCGCCGTCGAGGCGCAGGTTGGTGACGCGCTTTCCCGCGATGACGAGGTTGTACATGAAGGATGTTCCGCCCGCGACGATCGGCATGTAGGCGAAGTGACGGGTCGGCCGCGGGTCTGCGGAGTCGCTGTTGGTGAGTGCGTACGGGATCTCCGACACGGCGAAGTCCGCGCCGCCGCCGGGAGCGGCGAAGATCTGGCGACCCGCGGACGAACCGTCGTCGTTGTAGTTGATCTGCCAGCGGTAGTTGTTGTACACGTTTCGTGCCCACTGCTGGAGTGCGATGGCAGACCAGGTGGAGCCGTAGCCCGTGATCGGGTAGTAGGTGGTGCCGGTGTCTGCCGACGACGACTGCGCGCCGACCGACTGGGTCGTGGCGAGCACGGCGACCAGCACGGTGGCGGCGAACGCGATCCTGCGGGCGGTGGCGAAGCGGGTGCGCATCACGATTCCGGGTCTTTCGTTCGGGTGCGGGTGAAGAGGCGGCTCGCCGTCGGGGCTGGCATGCCCAGCTCCCTGGCCGTGAACCGGTAGAGGTCGCTTCGCGAGCGCGCGGCCCGCCGGGACTGCTGGCGGGTCGAGAGCACGCCCGGCCCGCGGCCGCCGATGAGCCGCGCGATAAGGAACAAGACCAGCACGAGCAGCATCAGAACCGCTGCCGCGGCGAACCCGCGCGCAATGAGGTTCGGCTCGGGCGATCGAACAAAGGTAAAGGTGGCGAGCGGCAGCGAGATCATCGGCCCCGCGAACGGGTTGAGGTTGAGATAGGTGGTTACGCCGGCGGTCAGCAGCACGGGCGAGGTCTCCCCGATCCCGCGCGCGGTTCCGAGGATGATCGCCGTGGTGAGCCCGGAGCGCGCGGTCGGCAGTGTGACGCCCCAGACGGTGCGCCACTTGGTTGAGCCGAGCGCGAGGGATGCCTCTTTCAGGTTGCCGGGCACGAGCCGCAGCACCACGTCGGCCGACCGAATGATGATGGGCAGCATCATGACCGTCATGGCGAGCGAGGCGGCGAACCCGGACCGGTTGAAACCCAGGGTCAGAATCACGGTCGCGTAGATGAAGAGGCCGGCGACGATGGAGGGCAGCGCGGTCATCGCCTCGACGACTGTGCGCACGAGCCGGGCGAAGCGGCCGGGGAACTCGCTGAGGAACACGGCCGTGGTCACCCCCAGCGGAATGCTGATGGCGAGTGCCAGGGCGATCATGATGAGCGTTCCGGCGATGGCGTGAAGAATGCCGCCGGAGCTGAGCGGGTCGAGCGGCCCGGTGCGGCTCATGTCCTGCGTGAAGAAATTCAGGTGGAACAGCGCCCCGAACCCCTTGTTGCCCGGTCCGCCGCTGAAGGTGTAGACGACGACCACGACCAGCACGAAGATCAGGAGCGTCGCTATGCCGTGGATGACGACGCTCACGAGCTTGTCTCTGACCGCCATATCACTGGCGTCGAAGCGCAGCACCGCTGCATAGAAGCAGCAGGAAGAGGATGAACGCGACCAGGATGAAGCCGACCACACCCTGGAAGACCTGCACCTGCGTGAAGAGCCACGCGGTCAGCGAGATGCTGGCGACCGCGGCACCGAGTGACGCGAAGACATCAGTGCGGCGCAGCGTGCCGGTCGACCGGCGCGGTTCAATGGCGTCGGGCGCGTCGCGGCGCACCACGGTCGTGGGCGGGGTCGCTGAGGAGTCCGATGGCGGCGTCGCATCCTGTTCGGTGGAGGCCGAGGGTTCGAGTGTGAGAGTCATCCGTCGCTCGACGCTCCCGAGCGTGAACGCGAGATCACGAACGACGCACCGAAGTTCACGAGCAGCGTCAGCACGAACAGCACGAGACCGGCAGACATCAGGCCGGAAATTTCGAACGGGGATGCCTCGCTGTACCGCAGCGCGATCAGCGCCGAGATCGAGTTCGCGCCCTTCTGCACGATGTGCGGCTGGATCACGAACACGGGGCTGATGATCAGGTAGACCGCGATCGTCTCGCCCAGCGCGCGCCCGAGGCCCAGCATGGTGCCGCCGATGATGCCGGCCCGACCGAACGGCAGAACGACGCTGCGAATCATCCCCCACCGGGTCGCGCCCAGGGCGAGCGCCCCCTCGCGCTCGCCGAGCGGTGCCTGCGTGAAGACCTCTCGCATGATCGAACAGGTGATGGGCGAGACCATCATGGCAACGACGAGTCCCGCGATGAGCGTCGACGCCGTGAACTGTGTGACGCTGGCGAGCGGATCGTTGGGGTCGAAGCCCGTCACCGAGAACACGCCCGTCCAGCCCAGGTAGGTCGCCAGCCACTTGGAGACCGGCAGGATGGCGGGCTGCAGCAGGTAGACACCCCACAGCCCGTAGACGATGCTGGGGATCGCCGCCATCAGGTCGACGAGGGTGACGAGTGCGGGCTTGATGGCGCGGGGCGCGTACTCGCTGATGTAGAGCGCGGTGCCGGCCGCGAGCGGCACCGCCACGACGATCGCGGTGAGAGCGATGAAGATCGTGCCGCTGAGCACTGCGGCGACACCGAATACGCCCGAGTTGGGGTCCCATGCCTGGGTTGTGAAGAAGCCGAACCCGGCGGCCTTGAGCGCCGGGTATCCCTTGATGAGGAGGAATGTGCCGACGAGCAACATGATCGCCAGCACGATGCCACCCGCGGCGTAAGCACCACCGCGAAAGACACTGTCGGCCTTGCGCGACTTCGAACGCAGGGAGCGCGGCCGGTCGGTCGCGGGGGTGAGGGCTCCCAGAATCGCGGTGCGCGGTTCGGCGGGCATGAGGTCAACGGACACGTTCGCCCTGCCCGTTCTGCGACCGCTCGAGCACCAGGCGCGAGCCTTCGGCGAATGTCGCCTCGGCCAGGGCGGCGACGGCGAGGCCGGCGGCCTGCATCCGTTCGCGATCGGCGAGGTACCAGCGCGCGCACGCAACGGTGGGCGCCTGGTCGACGGCGAGATACCAGCCATGCAGTCCCTGGTGCTCCTCGACCACGGGCCTCACGGTCGCTCCCGGCAACGACGCGACGCTCGCCTTCGCCCCCGCATGGGCCGATGTGAAGCCGTCGAACAGTTCGACGCTCCGAGCGAGTTCGCGGTTGTTCGCCGAAACCAGCTGCCAGACGGTGGGGTCGCCGACCGCGACCGTCGACGGTGCCCGCTTTCCCAGCACTCGGCGCAGGTGATCGATCCACGGACGAAATTCCAGGCTCTCCACACTGGAAAATCGCGTGAAAATCACGCGCGGTTGCACAGCCATCGTGGCGCACTCTCTGTCGGGGGATTGAGACAAGCCGCGCCATTTTGGGGGTGCGCTGCGGTCTTCGACAGTGAAGCTACGGAGAGGCTGTGAACCCGTGCGGACCGCCACTTTCACGCCAACAAGACGGGAGGTTAACACACGGGGTTTTCATAGAAATTCGCGGTCGATTCTTGGAAAGTCTGTGCTAGCCGATGATTAGCCTTGCCACCTCAGCGATCTCTTCCCGCGCCGTTCATCCGCGCGTCGGTTTGCGGCTGTACCGTTCCCTGACCTCCCCTGGCAACACGACCGGCGAAAGGCACGAAGTGCAGGCCGATACGCCCGTCACCCAACCGGAGTCCCGACCGCGCGAGACGCGCGCGCGACCGGGCGCGATCGTGCGCGACATCGTGCTCATCGTGGTGGTCGCCCTCGTCATCTCGTTCGTTCTGAAGACGTTCGTCGTGCGGCCGTTCTCGATCCCGTCGGCGTCGATGAACAACACGCTTCAGGCCGGGGACCGCGTTCTGGTCAGCATGCTCACGCCCGAGGTCACTCCGCTGAAACGCGGTGACGTCGTCGTGTTCGAGGATCCGGGCGGATGGCTCGAACCCCCGGCCCCGGCGACGGGCTCGTTCGACCTCGGGAGCGTGCTGGCGTTCCTCGGCCTGGCCGCCCCGAACGACAACACCCACCTGGTCAAGCGGATCATCGGGATGCCCGGCGACACGGTCGCCTGTTGCAGCGCCTCAGGCGAAGTCACCGTGAATGGCACGCCCATCGCCGAGCCCTACGTGGTGATCCCCCCGGGCAAGACGAGTGCCGCACGCTATGCGTTCAGCGTGACCGTGCCAAAGGGGTCCCTGTGGGTGATGGGCGACAACAGGTACGACTCGGCTGACTCCGAGTACCGCTATCACGGGCACCTAGCCAACTACTTCGTGCCGATCACCGCCGTGGTCGGTCGTGCAGTCGTCATCACCTGGCCGGTGGGCCGCTGGGCGTACCTCGACGATTTTCCGTCTACCTTCGCGACCGTCGGCCGGCCGCAACCGACCATCGTGCCGCAGGGATAGCCCGCGCGAACGGCTAGAAGTGAGCCTGCTCCGCGCCGCTCAACTCCAGCAGTCGTTCCTTCGCGCTGCGCTGCACGAGCACGGGGATGTAGTCCCGCACCGGCGCGCCATCGAACTGGTGGTATCTCTGCCCGACGATCTCTTCGATCTCGGGGCGGGGGAGCTGCGGAAAGCGCTGCTCAAGTGCGGCAATTACCGTGTCGATCGATTTCGTCTCATCGGGGTCGCTCATCCGCACAGCCTGCGCCCCTTTTGCCGCCGCTGTCAACATATTGTCGGCCCACGGGTGCGGTCCGCACGCTCGACCGGCGGTTCGCTAACGTTGACCCGCGTCGTTCGTTCACCGCGTGTACATCCGCCGTCCGTATTCTCGTGGCGATCGCGGGTCAGCGTCATCGGCGTACGGAAGGCACACTGCCATGCAAAGCGAGAGCCCACGCGCCCTGGTATCGCGCGCCGACCGGGCATCGGCTCCGCGCACCCTGCTCGATGTGCTGCGTGCGACGGCGGAGGAGAATCCGCAGTCGTCGGCACTCACCGATGCCGACGGTTCGCTGAGCTACCGTGAGCTGCTTCGAGCAGTGAACACCAGTGCAGCACGACTCGTGGTGGCCGGTGTCCGCCGCGGGGACCGGGTGGGCATCCGGATCCCGTCGGGCGGGCGCATCCTCTATATCTCCATCCTCGCGGTGATGCTCGCCGGAGCGAGCTACGTGCCCGTGGACGCCGACGACCCCGAGGAGCGCGCCGAAATGGTCTTCGGCGAGGCCGATGTGGTCGGCGTCGTGGGCGCCGACGGACTGCTGGTCGCCCGGGGTGACGCTCTCGCCTCCCGTGACGAGCCGGAGGACACGCCGACGCTCGGAACCCCCACCGGCAGCATCTCGCCCATCGACCCGGTGCTGCCGTCCGACGACGCCTGGGTCATCTTCACCTCCGGCTCGACGGGCAGGCCGAAGGGTGTCGCCGTGACGCACCGGTCTGCCGCGGCGCTCGTCGATGCGGAGGCCCGACTCTTCCTGCAGGATGAACCGATCGGCCCGGGCGACAACGTGCTGGCCGGACTTTCGGTCGCGTTCGACGCGTCGTGCGAGGAGATGTGGCTGGCCTGGCGAAACGGAGCCTGCCTGGTTCCCGCCCCGCGGTCCCTGGTTCGCTCGGGCGTCGACCTCGGCCCCTGGCTGATCGCTCACGGCATCACCATCGTCTCGACGGTTCCCGCTCTGGCGGCCCTCTGGCCGGTCGAGTCACTCGAGCTCGTGCGACTGCTGATCTTCGGCGGCGAGGCCTGCCCGCCCGAACTCGTGGAGCGCCTCGCGGTCGACGGTCGCGAGGTCTGGAACACCTACGGGCCCACCGAGGCGACCGTCGTCTCGACCGCCGCGCTGCTCGCACCGGGCGAACCGGTGCGCATCGGACTGCCGCTCGACGGCTGGGCGATCGCGGTGGTGGACGAGAACGACCAGCCCGTGGGCGAGGGCGAGTCGGGCGAGCTGATTCTCGGCGGAGTGGGTCTGGCTCGCTACCTGGACCCGGTGAAGGATGCGGAGAAGTTCGGCTCCATGCCGACGCTCGGCTGGGATCGCGCGTACCGTTCTGGTGACCTGGTGCGCTTCGACCAGGCCGGCCTGGTCTTCCAGGGGCGGGCGGACGACCAGGTCAAGCTCGGCGGACGCCGCATCGAGCTCGGCGAGATCGATGCGGCGCTGGGCGCGCTCGCCGGTGTGGCCGCGGCGGCAACCGTCGTGCAGACGACTCCGGCGGGCAACAAGGTGCTCGTCGGCTACCTGGTGCCGTCGCAGGGCGACTCCGCGTTCGATGTTCCGGCCGCCCTGAGCCGGCTTCGCGAAGAACTGCCGGCGGCCCTGGTGCCGCTGCTCGCTGTGATCGACGATATGCCCACGCGCACGTCGGGCAAGGTCGACCGCGCGGCACTGCCGTGGCCCCTGCCCCTGGCCGAGGGCGCTGCGGAAGACCTCAGCCCCACCGCATCCTGGCTCGCCGAGCTGTGGGTCACCATCCTGGGCACCACGGTGAGCGGGCCGGATGACGACTTCTTTGCGCACGGCGGAGGCTCGCTGACGGCGGCGCAGCTGATCTCGGCCATCCGCCTCCGGTTTCCGGAGGCCCGCGTCGCCGACATCTATGACCGTCCGCGCATCGGGGCGCTCGCCGCGGAACTCGACGGCCGCGCACCCGTCGTGGCACGCGCCAGACGAACCATCGTGCCCACCCCGCGCACCACCCAGGTGCTGCAGACCCTCCTCGGCATCCCGCTGCACATCCTCGCGGGCATCCGCTGGGTGATCTACCTGCTGGTCGCCGACAACCTGCTGTCTGCAGCGGGCGCGCACTGGGCCCCTGCCGTGTCGTGGTGGGTGCCGGTCATCGGCTTCGTCGTGTTCATTACGCCCGTCGGCCGGATGCTCATCTCGGTGATCGCCGCCCGGTCACTTCTGCGGGGCGTGAAGCCGGGTAATTATCCGCGCGGCGGAAGCGTGCACCTGCGGCTGTGGCTGGCGGAACAGGTGGCGAACCTCTCGGGGGCGACCAACCTGGCAGGCGCTCCGTGGATCAGCTACTACGCACGAGCGCTCGGCGCACGCATTGCGCGGGGCGTCGACCTTCACACGCTGCCCCCGATCACGGGAATGCTCAAGATCGGCGCGGGCGCATCCATCGAGCCGGAGGTCGACCTGCGCGGGTACTGGGTCGACGGCGACCTGCTGCGCATCGGCGAGATCGCCATCGGCGCCGAGTCGTCCGTCGGATCGCGCAGCACGCTGCTTCCGGGCACGCGCATCGGCAAGGATGCCGAAATCGCGGCCGGCTCTGCGGTACAGGGGCACATCCCGGCCGGCCAGCTCTGGGCCGGGCTCGCCCGCCGTGCGTGTCGGCAAGGCGAAGAACAGCTGGCCCAGCCAGCGACCGCCAGTGGCTCGTCGCTGGCTCGTCGGGTACGGCGCCGGTTCGATCGGTCTCTCGCTGCTGCCCGTGCTCAGCGTCGCCCTCGGTGTGGTCATCGTGGGCGGGTCCGCCGCCAGCGCTCCGACTCTCGCCGCCGGAGTTGGCCGAACGCTTGCGCTGCTGCCGCTCGCTGTCGCCGCCGGTGGCCTGCTCAATGTGCTGCTCACGATCATCATCGTTCGACTGCTGAGCGTTGGTGTGCGACCCGGCGAGTACCCGGTGCGAAGCAGGATCGGCTGGCAGGTCTGGATGACGGAACGGCTGCTCGACTCGGCCCGCACGCTGCTCTTCCCGCTCTATGCGAGCCTGTTCACGCCGCTCTGGCTGCGACTCCTCGGTGCCCGGGTCGGGCGTAACGTCGAGGCTTCGACAGTGCTGCTGCTGCCCCGGCTGACCACGATCGACGACCACGCCTTCCTTGCCGACGACACGATGGTGGGCTCGTACGAACTCGGCCACGGCTGGATGCGCATCGATGTTGCGCGCATCGGCCGACGCGCCTTCCTGGGCAACTCGGGCATGACCGCGCCCGGTCGCACGGTGCCCAAGAACGGGCTCATCGCGGTGCTGTCGGCCACTCCGCGCAAGGCGAAGAACGGCTCCTCCTGGCTCGGCAACCCGCCCGTGCGCCTGCGGCGCGCGGTCTCCGAATTCGACGAATCGCGAACCTTCACGCCGCTGGTGCGGCTGAGAATCGGGCGACTGCTCTGGGAGCTCTGCCGGTTCGTGCCTGTGGTGCTGTCGGTCGCGATCGGAGTCGGCGTTCTCGCCGCGCTCGACCTGCTGCTGGTCGCGTGGGGGCTGGGCTGGACCATCCTGGCGTCGGGCGTCATCCTGCTCGTCGCGGGCGGAGTGGCTGCCGGGATCACGACGGCCGCGAAGTGGTTGCTGGTCGGTCGCATCTCGGTGCGCGAGCATCCGCTCTGGTCATCGTTCGTGTGGCGCAACGAGGTAGCGGACACCTTCGTCGAGATGGTGGCCGCGCCGTGGTTCGCCGTTGCCGCCGCGGGCACGCCGGCGCTCGTGGTCTGGCTGCGATCGCTCGGCACCCGCATCGGGCGCGGCGTGTGGTGCGAGACCTACTGGCTGCCCGAGGCCGACCTGGTGCAGCTGGGCGACGGTGCGACGGTGAACCGCGGATGTGTCGTGCAGACACACCTCTTCCACGACCGGGTCATGGTGCTCGACGGAGTGAAACTCGACGAGGGCGGAACGCTCGGACCCCACAGCGTCATCCTGCCGGCTGCCACCATCGGGCCGAACGCCACGGTCGGTCCCGCCTCACTGGTGCTCCGCGGCGAGACTGTGCCGGCGGGCGGCGTCTGGGCCGGCAACCCCATCGGGCCGTGGAATCCGCCCACGTGAGCCCCGCGGCCATGCAAGACTCGAATGTGGCCACCGTCAGGATCTCTTCGCAGAGTGATGTCGGCGCCGATACCGCCGGCGACCCGTACGACCCGCGCAGCGGCAACGGCGGTTACACGGTGTCGCACTACGACCTGGTGCTCGACTACCGCATCAACACCAACCGGCTGGCCGCAGCGGCCGCGATCTCGATGCGCTCGACCCAGCGCCTCACCCGGTTCAGCCTCGACCTGGCCGGCCTCACCGTCACCAACGTGCTCGTCGACGGCTCGCGTGCCCTGCGCTACACCCATCCGTCCGGCAAGCTCGTCATCACCCCCGCGAAACCCATCGCCGCCGGCACCGACTTCACCGTCACCGTGAGGTACAACGGGTACCCATCGCCGCGATCGAGCCCCTGGGGTGACGAGGGGTGGGAAGAGCTCTCCGACGGGGTGCTGGTGGCGGGCCAGCCCAGCGGGGCCCCCACCTGGTTTCCCTGCAACGACCATCCGAGCAGCAAAGCCACCTACCGCATCGCCATCACGGTTGCGTCGTCGTATCGGGCCATCGCAAACGGTCGCATGGTGTCGGCGACGGCAAAGTCGAGCCGAACCCAGTGGGTCTACGAATCGATCGAGCCGATGGCCACCTACCTCGCGACCATGCAGATCGGCGCCTACCGGTCACGACCGGTCAGCATCGCGCACGGCGTACCCCAGTTCGCCTTCGTGCCCGCCGACCTGATTGAGGAGTTCGACCTCGACTTCGGTCGCCAGCCCGCCATGATCGACACCTTCGAGCAACTGTTCGGTCCGTATCCGTTCGTGCAATACACGGTCGTGGTCGCCGACGACGACCTCGAGATCCCGCTCGAGGCGCAGGGCCTCTCGATCTTCGGTCGAAACCACGTCGACGGCGAAGGCGGCTCGAGCCGGCTCATCGCGCACGAGCTCGCGCATTCCTGGTTCGGCAACAGCCTCACGGCGTCGTCGTGGCAGCACATCTGGCTGCACGAGGGGTTCGCCTGTTACGCCGAATGGTTGTGGTCGGAGGCATCGGGTGGTCCGAAGGTGCAGCGCATCGCCGCCCTGCAGTGGAACCGATTGAGCGTGCTCGACCAGGACCTGCTGATCGGCGACCCCGGACCCGACCTGATGTTCGACGACCGGCTCTACAAGCGCGGCGCGCTGGCCCTGCACGCCGTGCGCCTCACCCTGGGCGACGACGCATTCTTCACGATGCTGCGCGACTGGACGGCGGCTCACCGCCACGGGTCAGTATCGACGGAGCAGTTCATCCGTCACGTCGAGGGCTATACGAGCGCGGGCATCCGCGGCATCCTCGACGCCTGGCTGTTCGAGACCGCGCTGCCTCCGCTGCCGAAACGCCGCTGACCGTCACGACGTCGCAAGCGCACCCACCACGTCGGCGTCGAGGTCGAACACTGTGAGACCGGGCCGCACGCCCAGCTCGATCCGGAGGTCGCGGAGGTCGGCGCGCAACCCCGTTCCCGACCGTTTGAGCACGGCCTCCTTGGCGACCCAGAGCCGGGCACGGAAGCGATCGGCCTCGCCGGCATCCACCCCGCGGAGTGCCTGCCGCTCCGCGGGATGCAGCAGCACATCGTCGACGGGATGGCGCGCCACCGCCGCCACCGACTCGATGTCGACGCCGATGGGAGCGCCCACACGCGCGGCCGCCACCCGGTAGCCGCCCGTTCGGCTGAAACTCACCGACACGGAGGGGTCGCCGTGTCGCAGCGAGACGGCGGGGCGGCCGTGGTCGGATGCGCCGCAGTGGTCGCAGTGATGGCTCACGAGCACCTCGTCGACGTCGATCCCCAGTACCCGCGAGACCGCCTCCGCGATCAGCTGCGACGACGATCCGCCGGGGGCCGTGGTCACGACCAGGGTGACCCCGTCGAGTCGAAGTTCGCGAAGCGACCCATCCGCGCCCATCCGCTGCCCGGGCATCACGATCGGCGTCGGCTCGCGACGTCGTCACGCAGCACGCTCACCGGCCCGACGATCTGCGGTTGAAGGCGGCGTACCGAGTCGAGGTAGTCGCCGGTCCAGATCATGCGCACGGCCGTCGGCGTGGCCTTTCCCTCCGCGTCGCTGAGGTCGCGTCGCACGGCTTCCACCAGCTGGCCGTCGGCGAGGGCGTCACTCGGAAGCGGCTCGGGCAGTGGGTGCTGGCCGATGAGCCTGCTCCCCAGGTCGTGGTACCACTCGGTGAGCACGCGGGTCGACCGCGACAGCTCCTCGCGCGCCGCGGACCGATCACCGTCGGCCGGCATGGTGTGGTCCTTCCACAGGTCGAGGATGGCGTCGCCGGCGAGCCGCACGCCCGCCACCCCGGTCACCGAGGCCGTCACCCGCGATATCGTGAGGCGCTTCGCCCCGCGCTCGACGAGATAGGTGCGGAAAGTGTCGTCGAGCCTGCGCGACGCGGCCGCCGCCCGAAGCGACTGCGCGCGGGGCTCGGGCTGCGAGACGGCACTTCGGTCGCAGCGGCCAAGGCCGAAGGCGACGCTCGCCTCGAGATAGTCCGCGCTGTCGGCGTAGGCCTCGGCGAGCGCCTGCCGAAGAGCGGCCGCCGCCCCTCGCGGCCAGAACAGCAACCCCACGACCAGGCTCACCGCACAGCCGAGCGCGATGTCTTCGATGCGGTAGAGGCCGACACTCCATCCCGTGGCGGCGATGATGTTGAAGAGCAGCACCAGGGTGACGGTGAAGCCCGCCTGGCCGGCCGCGAACGAGATCGCCGTCGGCGCTGTACCGGCGACGAGGATCGCGATGGGCAGCAAAATCCAAAGCACGGTCAGGTTCGTTCCGATGACGTACAGCAGCCCGGCACCGATGGCGACCCCGACCACCGTGCCGATCACGCCGCGCAGCGCGTTCGCCCCCGTGTTGAGCGCGCTCGAACGCAGCACCGACAGTGTGCCCAGCACGACCCAGAATGAGTGCTCGACACCGGTCAGGTCGGCGACCAGCACCGCGACGCCCAGTGCTGCGGCACCGCGGACGCTGTTGTGGAGCCAGACCGAGTGCCGTTCGGCTTGCGCCCCGGCACGCTCGGCCGCCGCCCGCAGGGTGCTGGCCAGGTTGCCCGGCTGGCGACCGAGAAGCCGTTCCCACCAGGTGCGCCGCTCGGCGGCGGCCGTGAGGGCGATATTGTCGGCCACCTGCGCGACGGCGTAACTCAGCTCCTGCGCGCGGAACGCCGGATCGAGCGCCGTGACCAGTTCGTCGACGGTGCCCGGGGTGCCGGCCGCCGACGGGATGCCGCGCCGAGACCGCGGCAGCGCGGCCGACGCCCCCTCCTCGACCAGTCGCCGCGATTCGGTGAGTCGCGCACGGGCGTCGTCGAGCGCGGTCGAGTCGTTCCCCGCGCGGTCGAGCAGGCTCGCGCCCGTGTCGAGCACTCCGGCCGCAGCAGTCTTGACCGCACAGGCGGCCCGGTGCGCCTGGCGCAAGGCCGCAGACGGCGCCTTCTCGTGCACCACGGACTGCGACACCACCGCCTGGAGCCAGTTCAGCTCATCGACCAGCCGAACGATCGTGCGCGCCGGGGTCGACAGGTTCGTGGGGCGATAGACGGTGGCCAGAAACCCGGTGTGCAGCACCGTCACGGCGTCGTCGGCTTCCGCGACCGCCCGCTCGTAGTCAGCGACCACCGAGGGGTCGCCGCCGTCGAGCATCACCGCGACATCCGCGCGAAGCCGGTCGGCGAGCGCGCGGCACGCTCGGACCGCGGCCTCCCGCAGCGGCTCCCGTCGCGGTGCCGGCCAGAGCACGGCGATCGCCACAAGGCTGACTGCGGCGGCCAGCCCCCAGCCGAGCAGGCGGGGGCCCAGGGATGCCGGGGTGCCGGGAAGCGTCACGGGCAGGATGAACGCGAGCAAGAGCGAGGTGCTCGTCGACGCCAGCACCGAGCTCACCGAACCGACGAACAGCACCGCGAACCCGACGAGCACCATGGCGACCACCGCCAGCCACACCGGATGCGATGCGAGGCTTCCCAGGGCGACGAGTACTGCACCGGCGCATGCGAGCGCCAGCTGGGACTGGATGCGTTCGCGCATCGTTCCGTTGAAGTCGACGAACATCAGCATCGAGAACGAGCCGAAGGCGGCAAAGGTCGCGACATCCCCGTTTCGGATGACCCCGACGCCGACCGCGAACAGTGCGGGCATGACGATGGCGGTTCGTCCGGCGCGGCGCACGGCACCGTACCCGGGGTCATGCCGACCCAGCCAGCTTCCGAGGCGCGTCATACCCCAATAGTGCTCCACCGGAGCAGCCGGCGTCCCGTCAGGGACGACGAAAACGGATGGTCGCGAGCGCATTCGTGAGCGCGGAGCTCACGAGAATGCCCACGGCGATGGCGAACACCGAGACGCCCGCGGTCAACACCTGGTTGACGCCCCCGGCGCCGCCGGTCACCGCCTGGCTCACCCCGAGGAATCCGAGCGCGCCGGGCACGAGCAGCCAGAACGATGCCAGCGTTGTGACCGCGGGCGGAGGCGCTGTGCGCACTGGCGCGATCAGCCGGGCGAACGGAATGACGACGAGTGCTCCGGCAAACGGCGAGAGCTCGGCGCCCAGCACGACAGTGCCGAGCGTGAGGGCACCGTAGGTGACGACGAGGCTCATCAGCAGCCACGCGAAGGAGCCCCGCGGCGCCGAGAGAAACAACACGTTGCCGACGGCGAGCAGCAGCAGTCCCACCAGCGGCGCCCACCAGCCGAGCTCCGCTCCCCGCTCCACCGTGGTGCGGAAGCCCCCGGTCACCGACGCGCCGGCGACCACGCCGAAAGCGAGCAGCAGCAACTGAGCGATCCCGTAGACGACGCGGGAAGCGCCGGCGATCACCTGGTTGCTGGTCAGCTCGATCGCGCCGACGGTCAGCGCGCTTCCGGGCAGAAAGCTGACCAGGGCGGGTGCGATGATCCTCAGCGGGATCTCGCCGGACCAGCCCGAAAGGAACAGCACCGTGAGCACGGTCGCGACGAACGCGATGATGACGGGCAGCACCGCTTCGAAGTGGGGCAGCCGCCGCCCCAGCATGACCAGGCCGCCGACGATCGCCCCCAGAAGCAGGTAGGCCGGTATCGCCTGCACGACCGGGTCGAGTACCAGTCCGAACCCGAGTACGAGCAGCACCTGCCCCAGGTAGGTCGGCCAGCTGCCGAACCGCGACGGCGAGGTGCGGATCGTCTCGAGTCGGGCAAGAGCCACGGACGGCTCCAGTCGTGCGAGCGCGGAATCCGCCACGAGGTTGTCGATCTCGGCCGCCTGGTCGAGGCGCACGGAGCCCGGCCGCACGAGATCGAGCTCGATGATCCGCTCCGCGTTGCGGAGCTGCACGATCATGACGGTCGGCAGCACCACGAGACGCACCGGGTCCAGGCGGTACGCGGCGGCGACGTTCGTCAGGATTCGTTCCACATCGCTCGTCGCCTGCCCGGCCTGAAGCATCGCGACACCGAGCTGGCAGAGCAGCTGGGCCGATTCGCGGTCATCGGAGCTGCCGACAGCGACATCCTGCGCCCGGTGTTTGAGCAGTCGCCGAAACCAGCCACCGATGCGCGCGATCATGCAGCCACACTATTGGTCGCCAGCCGGAGGGAGTCGGTTGTCGCCCAGCCTGTGGCGTAGAACGGGCGGTCCACGGGCGGGATAGGCTTCGACTCAACCCCAGCAGCAGTTCCGAGAGGTTTTCTGTGCCGCGATCGCGCCGTCCCGTCCGCCATGCTCTCAGTTTGATCGCGGTGATCGGCGGCGCGGTCGCCCTCGCCACCGCGTCGGCGGCTCCTGCCGTCGCCGGCACGCTGGTCACGCCCGTCGTCCGGCCCCACTACCGGTGGCACCGCGGTGTCCCTTGCAGCGACCACCCTGGGGTTCACGCAGATCGCGGAGGGCGAGAACACGGGATACGGACTTGCCGGCGACGGTCGCATCTACGCCTGGGGCGACAACGGCAGCGACGAACTCGGCGACGGGGGCACTGCGGGCAGCAGCACGCCGGTCGCGGTCGCGCAGGGCACGATCCCCACGGGAGTCACCATCACCCAGATCGCTGCGGGGTGGCAGAGCGGGTATGCGCTGGGTAGCAACGGCAGGATCTACTCGTGGGGCGATAACTCCAGCGGCCAGCTCGGCGACGGAACCACGACTCCGCGAAACGCCCCCGTCGCACTCGACGTAAGCGGGGTCGCCGCCGGCGTCACGTTCACCAGCATCGCCGCCGGAGCAATGGATGCGTACGCCATCGCCAGCGACGGCACGATGTATTCGTGGGGCTACGGTCACGACGGTGAGCTGGGCAATGGCGCGAACTCCGACGATGCGAGCCCGGTGGTCGTCGCTCCCGGAGCGAGACCGGTCGGCGTCGGCTTTACGCGTGTCGCCGCGGGCGACGGCATGGTGTTCGGGATCGGCACGAACGGCCGCGTCTACTCGTGGGGTGGAGATGTCTCAGGCGCGCTGGGCACCGGGTCTGTGAGCGACGAGAACGTCCCCACCGCCCTCGCCGCGGGGGCGATCCCCGCGGGAGTGACGATCAGTCAGGTCGCCGCGGGACAGGAGGGTGGATACGCACTGGGCAGCGACGGCAACGTCTACGACTGGGGCTCCGACCTGTTCGGCGACCTCGGCGACGGGCACAACACCGACCAGAACGTTCCGGTCGCGGTCAGTGCCGGCGAGATCCCGGCCGGCCTGACGATCGTGGCGATCGCTGCGGGCAGCGCGAGTGGGTACGCAGTCGGCGCCGACGGGCACGTCTACGACTGGGGTATCGGCGGCAACGGGGAACTGGGCAACGGTGCCGGCAGCGACAGCAACACCCCCGTACTCGTCACCGCGGGTGGTGTCGCCGCCGACGTCGAACTCACCGGCGTCACTGCCGGCTACCACAGCGCCACAGCCCTCGGCAGCGACGGCCGCACGTACGGCTGGGGCGACAACACCGGGGGCGACCTCGGCGACGGGTCGACGGCCCAGCGCACAAGCCCGGTTCTGGGAGCGAACGCCGTCATCACGTCTGTGACATTCGGGGGTGTTGCCGGTACCGGCCTCGTCGACCCGCCCGGCGTCACCACCGTTGTGACGCCTGCTCACGCAGCGGGGGTGACGTCCATCGTGGTAGCTGGCTCGATCAACGGCGGGTCGACCACGGGCGTTGCCACCAGTCGAACGATGCCCGCGGCGTTCACCTTCACTGCCACGCTCGCCCCGACCGGCCTGCTGTTCCCGTGGTGGCTGCTCGCGCTGGGCTGTGCCGCGATCATCGCCGGGGCGGCGATGCTGGCGCGGCGTCGGGCATCGGCCTCGCGCAACCGTTCCCTCACCTTCACTCTATAGAGCGCAGGGGGTCTTGCCGCAAGACCCACCCTGTGGCCTACGCTGCTCCCGCGCGTCCACCGCGGGCAGCGCTGGGAGGGGTTCGATATGCCGGAGGTGATCGTGGTCGGCACCGGCCCGACCGGAATGATGCTGGCCGGGGAGTTGGCGATCGCCGGAGTAGACGTGGCGCTGGTCGAGCGGCGGGCGACTCCCGACCTGCTGGGGTCGCGCGCCGGGGGGTTCCACTCGCGCACGATCGAGATCTTCGATCAGCGCGGCATCGCCGACCGGTTCCTGGCGGCCGGGCAGGTCGCGCAGACGGCGAGATTCGGCACCACGACCCTCGACATCAGCGATTTTCCGACCCGGCATCCGTATGGTCTGGCGTTGTGGCAGAACCGGTTCGAACCGATCCTGGGCGGGTGGGTCGACGAGCTCGGCGTTGCCGTTCATCGGGGCTGCGAGGTCGTGGGCGTTCGGCAGCACGACGACGGCGTCGAGCTCGACATCGCCGGGGGCGAGAGCATGCGCGCACAGTTCGTCGTCGGGGCCGATGGTGGCCGCAGCACCGTGCGCAAGGCCGCCGGCATCGAGTTTCCGGGCTGGGATGCCACCCGCAGCAACCTCGTTGCCGAGGTCGACCTCACCGATGTGCCACCCGCCGGGATGCGGCAGGACGAGCGCGGAGTGCACGGGCTGAGCCTGATTTCCGGCGAGCACACCTACCGGATCGTGACCACCGAACAGCGTCTCGTGCGGGACGCCGACGCCACCCTTGCCGATCTCAGCGCCGCGCTCACGGCCGTCTACGGTACCGATTTCGGTGCGCACGACCCGACCTGGATCTCCCGTTTCACCGACGCCACCCGGCAGGCCGCGACCTACCGCGACCGTCGTATCCTGCTCGCGGGGGATGCCGCGCACATCCACTATCCCGCCGGCGGGCAGGGCATCGGGCTCGGGGTGCAGGATGCCGTCAACCTGGGGTGGAAGCTCGCACAGGTGGTGCAGGGCGTCTCGCCGGACTCGCTGCTCGACAGCTACCATGCCGAGCGTCACCCGGCGGCGGCACGGGCGCTCAGGCATTCGATGGCTCAGACGGTGCTGCAGCGCCACGATGTTCGCAGCCGTGCTCTCACCGAAACCGTCGACGCGCTCATGGCAATGGACGAGCCGCGCACCACGGTCGCGGCCCTCATCCACGGACTGGATGTCGCCTACGACTTCGGTTCGGGTCATGCGTTGCTCGGCCGCCGCATGCCTGACCTCGACCTCGAGACGGCTGCCGGCCCGACTCGCGTATTCGATCTCCTGCGCGGCGCCGGGCCGCTGCTGCTCGATTTCGGCACTTCACCGCAGATCGACATCGCTGCCTGGTCAGAGCGGGTCACCCTCGTCGAGGCTCGGGTCGTCGGCGACTGGCGACTGCCGGTTCTCGGTGAGGTCGCCGCGCCGTCAGCGGTGCTCGTGCGCCCCGACGGGCATGTTGCCTGGGTCGGGCAGGGCACCGTGACCGGGCTCGCCGACGCCATGACTCTCTGGTTCGGGCCAGCGGCTTGGGCGGTGCATCGGGGCCGCTAGCCCTGCTCCTCGGCAGCCCAGCCGGGTGCGTCGATGCGGATGGCCGCATCCCCCACGAGTGCCGTGAGGTGCGACTCGAGGGCGGCGACCTGGGCGACCCCGATCTGCTCTTCCCACCTCGCACGCGCCGTCTCGAGGATGGCCTCGCCCTGGGCCATGACATCGAAGCCGAGCGGCGTCACCCGCAGTTGCTTACGACGGGCGTCGGCGGGGTCGGGCGAGCTGACGACGTATCCGCGCTCGACCAGCGCGGCGATGGTCTTGGCGGCGGCCTGCTTCGATACGGCGGTGCGCCTGCCGAGATCCGAGGCGCTGTCGGCGCCAGCGACGATGGCGCGCAGTGCGAACTCGTGAACGGGCTTGAAGTCCTCGAATCCGCGCGCGGCCAGTTCGGTGGTTGCCGTGTCGACCATCGAACGGTAGCCGCCGAGCAGCAGCAGGGCGAGATCGGCGCCGGACCTGGACATGTGCCGATTCTACGCGCGGGCTTGCTATCGACAACCCGATTGTCTATTGTAAATAGACAACATGGTTGTCTAGTTGAGGAGTTCCCATGACCATTACCACCGCGCTCGGCGCCACGATCCCCGACGCCACGCATCACCTCGTCACGGTCGGCGGAATCGAACTGCACTACGTCACGGCCGGAACGAGCGGGTCGCCCATCCTGCTGGTGCACGGCTTTCCCGAGACCTGGTGGACGTTCCACAAGCTCATCCCCCTGCTCGCCCGAACCCACCGCGTGATCGCCGTCGACCTGCCGGGGTTCGGCGACTCGACGCATGCCGAGGGCGACTATCACAGCGCGACCGTGGCGCAGACCCTGCACGCGCTCATCGGGCACCTGCGCCTCGGGGCGGTGCACATCACCGCTCAGGACGTCTCGGGCGCGACCGTGTTTCGTCTCGCATCCACCCACCCCGACGACATCCTCAGCTTCACCGCGATCGAGACCGGGCTGCCCGGATTCGGCTGGGAGGCGCTCGCCGACGTCACCCACGGCGGGGCCTGGCACATCGGCGCGATCGCGGCTCCCGGTATCGCGGAGCTGCTGTTTACCGGGCGTGAGCGCGACTACATCGGCGGAATCTCGTTGCCCGCACTGACCGCCGTGCAGGGGTCGATCACCGACGCCGACATCGATGAGTTCGTGCGCGCCTACTCAGTACCGCACGGATTCCGCGGCGCAACCGGCCTCTACCAGTCGCTGCTCGCGGAAGGCGCCGAACTGCGCGCCCTCTCCGAAACCGCGCCGCTGCGTGCGCCGGTACTGGCCGTCGGAGCCGGCGGGGGCGACTTCACCAGCGCGACCATGTCGCGGGCGGTCACGGGCAATGTGCGGTCCGTTCGTCTCGACGGGGTCGGGCACTACGCCGCGCTCGAGGCACCCGACCGGTTGTCGGCAGCACTACTGCACTTCGTCGACAGCGTCGACAGCGTCGACGCGCAGAGGTAGACCGACGGCAGTCACTCAGGCCAGGTCGCTGCCGCGAGAACGGGTCTGATCGAACATGTAGTAGAGGCTCAACGCGCCGTAGACGACCAGCATCAGCGGCGCATCCACCAGACCGATCAACGCGACCGCGGGGTACAGCACCGTGCCGATCCCGAACCGGATGAGACCCGAGCGCCGCGAGGGCGGCCACCGATGACCCGGCGTCGAGAGCGACGAGCTCGCCCGCGCGAACAGCAACGTGTACGAGACCGCCATCCCGGTCATCGACACTCCGTACACCAGCACCGCGACGCGAACATCCGCCGACCTGCCGTCGGCGAGATAGCCCGCCAGGGTCGAGGTGGCGAACGGAACGCTCGTGACGAAGGCGAGCAGCAGCAGGTTGAAGAACAGCAGCACCCGGTCGACGGTGCCCACCAGGTTGAGCACGGCGTGATGGTTGACCCAGATCACGCCGATAACGAGAAAACTCACGCCGTAGGCAGCGAACGAAGGCCACGATTGCGCCAGCTGTGCCGCGAGACTGGTCTTCGAGCCGGGGTCGACGTGCAGGTCGAGCACCAGCAGCGTGATCGCGACGGCCATCACGCCGTCGCTGAAGGCCTCGAGGCGCGACTTAGACATCGCCTCTCACCATCAGGTGAGCCTGCGGAGAAGAACGACGCGAACTTCGTCGCCGACATCCTTGCCGAGCTTCTTGCGCAGCGCCGCGCTGACGGACAGCATCAGCTCTCCGGCGCCGGTCGGCATGAGTCCCAGGTCGTCGACGCGCACGTCGTCGACCGTCGCATCCACCCGCACAGATCGCAGGCTTCCGAACAACTCGGCGCTGCCGGGAACCTCGATGGCCGACCAGGTGTCGCCTTTCACGTCAACGCCGATGGGTGCGGAGAACTCGAAGTCGAGCGGTACGGGCGGATCCAGCCGAGCTGCCATGCCAAAACTCTAGCCAGACGATCCACTGTGGTCACCCCCGGGGAGCACGCGACCACCTCGGCGGCTCGACGCGCGCTGCCGGTTCGTTCTCGACCTGTCGGACCTCGACTGAGCGCGGCTACGCCCGATCGATGCGATCCACTCGTCGCGTGAGGAGCGCTTCGAGCAGCTCGTCGGGCACCACCTGTGCCTCTGCCAGATGGAGTGAGCCTTTGGTGACGTCGAGCCCCGCGTTCGCCGCAGCATCCGCAAGCTCGGCAAGCGCACCGAACGGGTAGACACCGATGTGATGCCGGGTGCTCATGACGGCGATGAGTCCTTTGCCGTTGTAGGTCAGCGCGGGCATCCCGTAGCTCGTTCCCTCGACGGCGGCCGGCACCACTCGTCGGGCGAAGGAATAGATTTCGGCTATACGCGACCGGTCGGGTTCGGCCAGCGTCGCGAGATAGTTCTGCACCTCGTCAGCCATTGCTCAGGTTCCCCTCTCCCGCCAAAGATTACGCGCGACCCATCTTTCGCGACAGGTTGGGCCAGGCCCCGCAGCTCCGATCACGCTCGCAGCGTTCGGTCGCCCGGCCCTTGCCACTGAGGCCCGACGCAGAACCCGAAAGTGGCGACGCCGACTACTTCGACTCGAGCAGGTACGACATTGCGAGCTCCTCGAGGTGCTCGGCGAACTGGTCCCAGGTCAGACCGTCTTCGACTCCTGTGCCCTGGGATGCGCGATGCACACACGCGCCGGTCACCATCGCCTGCACCATGACGACGGCGACCTGGCGGTCGGCCCGCCGAACCTCATCGAGGTGCGGAGCGACCGCCGCAAGGAAGAGCTTGCGCCGGGTTGAAATCGCATCGTGCACCCGAGTCGTCAACGCCATCGACGGCGCATAGAGGTAAGGGAACAGCTTGTTATTGGAAAGGTCGGCGACGGATGCGCGCACCAGTGCGTTGACGACTCCGGAAAGGCTCGGCTGCGAGTTGTCGAGCGCGGCGGCCAGGTCGGACTCCATCTTCGCGAGAAGCGAGTCCCACACCGCGTCCAGCAACTGGTCCTTGCCCTCGAATCGGCGATAGATCGCCCCGACCGAGACGTCAGCCTGTTCCGCGACGGCGGTCATCGTGAAGTCGTCGAAACCCTTCGCCACGAGCACGCTCTCGGCAGCGCCGAGAACCTTCTGAAGTGCTCGGCGACTGCGGTCCTGTTGGGGAGGCCGATAGCCCACCGCGTTCGAATTCATCTCGATCAGCCTACCGACGGGTGATCGCGAGGCGCATGGCCGCTACTTCGCGCCCAGCGCATTGAGGTACATCACCTTGCCGGCGGACGCGTGTTCGCGCAGCACGTTGGTGCGCATGTCCGGATTGTGCGGCCGTGCCGGCGACGACACGACGGGATTGCCCGTCCACGACACCAGCCGACAGATGCGGTGCGAGATGCGCCAGCCGTGCTCGGTGCGCACGAGCTCGTCGTCGTACCACCCGGAGCCCAGCCAGCTCGGGTCCTCGCCCGCGTCGTTGCGAACCAGCAGCCAGTTGCCGTAGGTGAAGGCGTTGGCCGTGTCGCCATCGACGTGCACGACAGTGCCGAACATGGTGTGCGAATGGTTGTCGAGCTGCTCGTGAAAGTCCTTGAATGCTGCAACGAGCGTCGGAAGCCCGATCCACTCGGAGCCGGCGGGTCCGAACTCGGCCACGACATCCGACGTGAAGATGTCGTCGAAGAGATTCCACTGGTGCGCGTCGAGCGCGAAGCCATAGAGGTTGATGATCCCGATGATCTCGGCCTTGTCGGTTTCGGTGTCGTTGTTTGGCATCGCTGAGTTTTTCCTTCTGATGGTCGCGGTAGGGAGGGCGGGCGAAGACCTACTTCGCGGGCGAGGGCGCGAAGCGGTCGAGGGAGGTGATGCCGTCGAATTGCTGCGGACGCAGGCCCGCCATCAGCCGACCATGGTTCTCGGCGAGGGCCTCGAGGTTGAGGGCGCCGTGCAGGGTGATGATCCGCGCATCCCTCCACGACCGCTGGATCGGCTCGAAGTCCATGATTGCGGTCGAGCCGGAGTTGCGCTGCAGCAACTCGATCGCCTCGGCACACCACTTGGTCGCGTACGCCGTCTCGACCAGAACGCGAGCGCTGAAGTACTGCAGGTAGTCGGGGTCGACCTCTTCGCCGGCGTGCAGCAGGATGCCGATCCGGTCGGTCTCCTCTGCATTCGCCCTCGTCATCAGCTCGGCGGACCGCAGCTTCGAGTGCACCTCGGAGAGCATGAGGTGGGTCAGTGGCGCTTCGAGCTGGTTCTTGTACGCGGTTCCGCGAACGGGCCGCCCGTTCGATCGCTCGATGAAGCGATCCAGTGCGCCCTGTGCGATTCCGATCGACATACCCGCCATCAGTGCGAACGACCAGCCCAGCGTCGGTGATTTCCACAGTGACCCGGCCAGCTCATTTGCGATCGCGCCGGACAGGATGTCGGCGAAAACAACGCCACGGTAGTCGGGCACGAACACCTCGTCGTCAGTGAGTTTCACCGAGACGCTGCCGGTTCCGCGCATCCCGGCGACATGCCAGTCGTCAAGGAACTCGAGCTGCTCGCGGGGCACCTGCACGGCGACCAGGAACGGGCCGTCGCCTTCGTCAGCAATACACCCGAGGTTGGTGAACGGCGTCCAGAGGGAGTCGGTCGCGAACGTCCAGGGGCCGCCTGAGATCGTCCATCCGCCCGGAGCCCGTTTCGCGCGTCCCCGTGATGCGGGAAAATGGCTCGACCCGGATACCCGTGGCCCGACCCAGGGCTGGCCGTAGACCTCGTCGAGAACTCGCGGGCCCATGCCGGCGGGGATCCAGTGCGTCGAAGTGCCCGCCCAGACCACCCAGCCGCAGGAGCCGTCCCACTTCGAAACCTCCTCGATCACATCGAGCTGCTGGGTCACGGAGAGCTCCAGCCCGCCGAACTCCGCCGGTACCCCGATGGTGAATGCCCCGGTGGCATCGAGGTCGGCGATCGTCTCGTCGGACACTCTGGCGTTGCGCTCCGCCTCGACGGCGCGGTCGCGAAGCCGCGGGCCGAGTTCGCGGATTTTGCGTACGACGGTCGCCGTCATTTCGGCGGAGTCCGTAATTGCTTGCGGCATGATTCTTCTCCAGTAGTCGGCGTAGGTCAGGTCGTAACGGGGTCAGGCCGGCAGCAGCGGAAGCTGCACAAAGCTGACATGGTCGGGGCCGGAATACACGCTGTTGGTCGCACCCTCGTGATAGCTCTCGTCATAGGCTCGCGACGGGATTCCGGCCGGTGAGCTCGGCTGGATGTCGAACTGGATGCGGCAGCCCTTGCGGATCAGCGCGGTGCTCGGAGCCAGGCCTACCTCGATCTCGACGATCTCGCCGTCCGTGAGCGGGGCATAGTCCTCGCGGGTATGAGTGTGAACCGGCAGGTAGTCGGTAGTACGTTGCGCGTGGAGCTTGCGGTGCGACACCTTGAGCGTGCCCACGCCGACCGGATGAATGAAGTTGGGGTCCATCGGAAGCACGATCGCCTCATACCGGATCTCGCGGTTGTCCTCATCGATGACCCGAAGCGAGAGGTGTACGTCCATATCGCTGCTCGACGATGACACCCACAATCCGGCCTTCATATAACCGACCAACACCATGTCCTCGTCAACCGGATCACTGACGAACGAGACCCCCGTAGTCCATCGGGGCGTGCCGCCCACTCGCCCGATGGGTGCGGGAATGGCCTGACCGAGGTCGAGGAATGCGTCCCAGGTCGCGACGTGTTCCTCGGTCGGCGCTGTCGGCGCAAGGCGCAACATCGATCGTCCGTGCTCGTCGCCGGTCCAATCCGACCGCTGTGCATCGAGGTAGTACCGCACATACCTGGTTCGAGCGATCGGCCACTCGTGCTCGTGAAGTGTGTAGACCGCGGCGTTGCCCGTGCGAACCTGGACGCGCACCGACGGGTCATCCATGATTCCGTTGTCTTCGCCCTTCAGCCAGTAGTCGAAGAACCGCATGTGATCGGCAACCGTCGACGGTGCGTAGGAACGCGGAAACCAGGCGTCCACGAAGTCGAACTTTCGCGCCCGAGCCGCGCTGGAGCGCACGTAGGTCTCGGTACTGCCCAGCTGGTGCAGTACTACCCCGCTCTGCGGACCGACGATCCAGACAGGCGTCGTGATCTTGTCGGCCTCGGGCGTCATGAATGTGACGGCGTTCGGCCCGTAAACCTCCGGATCGTTGAAGGGGTTGGCAAGTGCCGACCCCATCCAGTCGACCATCCGACGCTCTCCGACGGAGTTGCCGTGGGTCAGTATCTTCAACCACCAATTCCAGAACCCCTCGGAGAACAGCCCGCCGCCATAGAGATACTCGTTGTAGGAGTCGGAGTCCGTGCCCTGGGCGATCATCGCCGCCAGGTGTGGAGGCTGGAGGCTCGCGACGTTGTGCTGGGACATCGCGTAGTACGACATTCCCCACAGCCCGACCTTGCCGTTCGACCACGGCTGCGCTGCCGCCCATTCGATCGCGTCGTAGTAGTCCTCGGCCTCCTGTCGACCGAGTGGCGCCTGCACGCCGGGGGTGTTGCCGACTCCGCGGGCATCGATGCGGATGACGACGTAACCCTGGGGCACCCAGACAGACGTGTTGACCGTCTCGTGGTTTTCGTATTGAAGGCTGTCGGGGTTTCCCGAGAAGAACCGGTCCTCCGCCTGCTCCTTCGCCTCGGCGTCCTCGGGCGTGGCGATGCTGCCGTGGTCGAAGCTCTTGCCGTATTCGCCCAGGTTCATGATCGCGGGGTGCTTCTCATCATCCGCGGGGCGGAAGATGTCGGCGTAGACAAATGATCCATCCCGCACCGGGATCCTGACGTCGCTCATTTTGAGGATGCCGCGGATGTTTCGGCGCAGCTCGTTGCGCGCGGCTGCGGCGGTGCGCAGGGTGCGCGGCGCCTTGGCCGCGAAGACACCGTGCTGTGCGTTGAGCTGCTCGAGCAGACCGACGATCATCGGGTCGCTGGCGAACGCCTCCTCCGCGGGAGCCTTACTGAACATCTGGTCGAAATTCAGCGTGCCAAAGGTGAAGAGGTCATGAGCCGCGGGCGCGATCGTCAGACCGTTCTCGAGGTTTCCGTCGTCGTCCAGGGTCTGCAGCAGTCGAGCGCTGTTCGTGACGGAGGCGTCGTGAAGTTTGTCGAGCTGCCCCGCGACCCGGTTTGCGAGGTCTGCGAGGGTGAGTCGCGGTGCGCCGACGGCTGCGCCCAGAACCCAGCGTCCGACTTGGAATGACACAGTCTCGCCGTCGACATAGTGGAATTCGCCGCGCTCGTTTGTGATGCCGTTCGTTGTCGGCGTCTCGTACTTCAGCCCCTGGACGGGACCGGCGAATACGCCGGTCAGGGGTTGTGCGGCGCGGGGCGACGGTTCGTTGCTGGTCATATCACGTCCTTGTGATAGCGGGTCGGATGGGAATACCGGAATGTGAATATACATTCGCGTTTGCCATTGTAGACCCGCGGACCCCGCCTAGCGCAAGAGTGGGATCTGCAGGTACGACGCGTGCTTGCCGCCCGTATGGATGACATGCTGCCCGCTGTTCGCGCCGACGTATTCGTCGATCGCCGGCATCAGGGTGCCCAGGAGGTTCGTCGAGCTCACAATGAACCGGAGCTGCTCGCCCGCGTGGAAGACCAGGCCAAGGGGCACCAGTTCGATGTCGACCTCGACGACGTCGTGCTCCGCGAGCTTCTCCACCCGATCAAACGTGTGGGCGGGCACGTCGTCGGTCGTCAGGGCGTCGTCGAGGTGCCGGGTGGAAACGCGCAGACGGCCGTCTGATCCCTTGTAGCGCAGCACCGTCGCGCCGTGGTCGGTCAGGTCGTGCGCCATCGGGGACTGGTTGGGTACGGTGAAAGCCTGAAGCGGGGTTCCGAACCTGTCGAGCTTCTGGATGAGCACGAACAGGTCCATGTCGTCTGAACCCCGAGCCTCCACGACGAGGTGCGCCTTCGGATAGCCGACGAGGACCGTCTCCTCATCGAATCGCACGATGAACGATGCTCCGGCGGGGTTTGACCCGACCGAGTAGGCAACAGGCACGTCGTCGTCCGGGGCATGCGCAGTCAACGCCCGCGAGCGTCCGTTCAGGTAGTACTTCGTCGATGTGACCCCCGCCGGGGGAAAGCTGTCGGCTTCGATGGCGACCCTGTCGCCGCCCTCGAGATCGAGGAGTGAGTAGCGAACCGCGGGAGTCTTCTCCCATCCGTTGTGCTCACCCTTGAGGAAATGGTCGAAGAAGCGCAGCAGGTCGTCCTGATTGGCCTGCTCGTAGTAGTCGGGCCATTCCTGCGAGTTGTGCACCCGCAGCCACTTCTCGGTGGATGCCATCCGGCGCCACGCCCGGAACGTGCCGATCGCGTGGAGGGTGTTCGAGTAGCTCGCGACGACATACGCCGGCACCGTGATCCTGTCGAACTCGGGGATCTTGTTCTCCCAGAGGTCGTTCATAAGCGGATACTTCTCGGCCTCGCCAATGATGTCCTCCTTGCGGCCCTTGCCGAAGAAGCTCCCGTTTTGCAGTTGGCGAGCGAACCCGACGTCGGGCATTCCGCCACGCATGACGAGGTCGCGGTACACGTCACTCACGCCCTCCCACGGATTGATGGCTGTGAGGTGCGGCGGCTGCTCAGCGGCCGTGAACCACTGGGTTGCCGCGAGGTACGACGTGCCGCTCATGCCGACCTTGCCGTTACACCAGTCCTGGTCGGCCAGCCACTCGATGATGTCGTACGCATCCCGGCCATCCTGGCGGTCCCACAGCACGCTGTCGCCGCCCGAATCGACGACACCGCGGATGTCGGGATTGCAGATCGCGTAGCCCTGTGCACACCAGAAGGCGGGGTCGGGTCCCTCGAACTTTTCGAGTCCGGACACGGTGTCATTGCCCAGGCCGACGAGGCCGAAGATCCCCATCACGCTCGGAGATGTGCCCTGGCCCTTGCCATAAGGGCTGTAGGCAACGACGACGGGAACTTTTTCTGATCCGGTCGGGCGAAAGATGTCGACGTAAACGGTGACACCGTCTCGGAGCGTGACGGCCACATCCTTCTCGAAGACGATGTCGACGGGAAGCGACCTGAATGGCGGGGCGACCTGATACCCGGCTTCCAGCGTCTTCGTGCCCGGATCGAAGCCGGTGAGAAGTCCGGTGCGAGCCTCCGGCAGCGGTGTGGACGGGAGGTACATTCTTTTGTCGTCGCTCATTGTGCGCTCCTTGTTATTTGTCAATGGGGGATGCTTATCGATCGGTGCGGGTACGCAAGGGCACCACGACGTATTTCGCGTGCGGTGACTGCGCCTGTTCGCGCCAGGCGGTCGGGAGCTCGTCGAGGCGAATCGTGGTGACCGCGATGGTGACCTCGCCAGCGGCGAGTGCGCCCCAGAGCCAGGCCAGTGCGGCGAGCTTCTCGCGGAACGGGATGTGGATGCCGGCGAAACCGGTCATCGTAAGTTGGCGACCGCGCAGCAGGCCGGCGGGAATCAGGGCGACCGGTGAAGCGGAGTGCCCGACGTTGACGACCCTGGCGTGCTGCGCGCAAACCTGCAGCGCGGCCTCGAGCGGGCGCCCGTACAGGCAATCGAGGACGACGTCGACCGGTCCTGCCGCCGCACGAATCCGCTCGGCGAGCTCGTCGACGCTTTCGCCCTCGTCGAGCTCCACGACCGCGTCGGCGCCGAGGGTCAGGAGCCCGTGGAGCGCATCATGGTCGCGCGCGACCCCGATCACCCGGCCGGCACCCTTCCGGTGGGCGATTTGAATGGCGAGTTGCCCGACGGCTCCCGTGGCGCCGAGCACCAGCACGGTCTCGCCCGGCTGCAGTCGGGCGACCTCCACGAGGGGCAGGTAGGCCGCCACGCCCGAGTTGCCGATAGCGGCAGCCGCTGCCGGGTCGATGGAGCCCGGAACCGGCACGATGTCGTCGTCGTTTGCACGCACCCGTTGTGCCATGGCTCCCGGTGTCGTCGGCGAGGCCCGGCATTCCGCGTAGACGAGCGTGCCGGGCGCGAAGCGGTCGGACTGCAGCACCGTACCGACGCATTCGCTGCCGGGAACGTATGCGGTGTCGAATCGCGCGGAGTGGAAATTGCCGGAAGCGATGAGCAGGTCGAGGGGATTCAGCGGTGCCGCTGCGACCTCGAGCAGAGTTGTGCCCGTGACGGCTGGCGACACATCCACAATTCCCACCCGGGGTTCGGCGCCGGGAGCATCGACGATCGCCGCGCGAACCTGCACGTCAGCTCCCTCGCTTAACATCATGATGGTTGGGATGTTTTGTCGATTATGGGCACCCTCGATGAGCGGTGTCAAGGACGCCGGGCGATCCGCCGATCGGCGCGCGGTCGTTGCCTCTAAATCATCCCTACCGTTATAGTCTTTTCTGATCAAGGAGGATCCCACGATGACATCCGACAGCGCGACCGACGAGCCGGGGTACGAAGATGCCGAGACCATCCAGAAGCTGCTGGTCGGCCTGATCGGGCTTCTCGACACTTTCTCGGCAGACCAGCGCGACGCCGCTCTGTTCGCGTTCGACGATCCTCGTCGACTGGATTGGGACATCATCCCGAAGCCGGACCGCATCGGGGTCTCACTCCACAACCTCGATCGCCACCAGAAGGTCGTGGTCTTCGAACTCGTGCGCCTCGCCGTCTCCCACGAGGTATTCACAAAAATCCTCGCGATCACCCAGCTCGAGCAGGTGCTCCGCGAACGCGAGGCCGGGTTTCTGGGTTTCGCCGCCCCGCTCTGGCGCACGCCGGACTCCTACTTCCTGAGCATCTTCGGCCGCCCCGGCTTCGAAGACACCTGGTCGATGCGATTCCTCGGCCACCACGTCTGCATCAATGTGACAGTGGTCAATCAGCGCTGGATTTCGACCACGCCCAGCGCGCTCGGGCAGCAGCCCGTCGTCGGTGCCGGGGTGCTGAATCCGATGGCCGACGACGAGGGGCTCGGTTTCGACCTGCTCGCAAGCCTCGACGATGCGCAGCGAGCGGTCGCGATCTTCCACGATGTCTCGCCGGCGGACTTCGTCTCACGACAGGTCCCGCTCATCGGTGCCCTCGAATACCCCGACCACTACGACCTCGGAATGCCGCAGTACCAGATCTCGACAGACGATCGCAAAGCCCTCGCCCTCGTTCGAGCGCAACCGTCCGGCATCGCCCTTGACGCGCTGAACGACGATCAGGCAAGCATCCTGAACCGGCTCATCGACACCTATCTTGCTCGACTCCCGGCCGTGGCGGCACGTGCATACCGGCAGCAGGTCGACGCGGACGGCGCGTCGTCCGTTCACTTCGCCTGGGCCGGAGGCACCGATCGGGGCACGCCCCACTACTTCCGGGTGCACACTCGCCAGCTGCTGCTCGAAATGGTGAACGCGGTCGATAGCGGCAACCACATCCACTCGGTGATCCGGGACTTCGACAACGATTTCGCCCACGCGTCACTGGCCCGGTACCAGGCCCACATCGAGCAGCTCGGGTCGCACCTCGACACGCGCACGACGTCGAGCGAAGGCACCGAAATCTCAACTAACGACTGGGCGTGGTGACCGCGTGAGCCGCCCGGAACCTCAGTAATCGTTGTGATCGTTGTTGGTAGGCTGGCCGCATGAATTCGTTCGTGGGCCAGACGCGCGCGAACGTGCTGGCGAGCGAAATCGAACATCAGATCCTGGAGCGCGAGTTCCAGCCCGGTGAGCTCATCGGCACCATCGATTCGCTGCGTGAACGGTCAGGATTCGCCCGATCAACGGTCGCTGAGGCCATCCGCCTGCTCGCGGATCGCGGGCTCGCCGAGATCCGCCCGGGACGAGGCGGCGGCTTGTTCGCGACGGCCGCCGGCCCGATGGTGCGCATCCGCCACACCCTCCTCGCGGTGACGGATGCCCCGGCCTCCGTTGCGGAAGCCGTGGCTGTTCGCGAGGCGCTCGAGGTGCTCATCGACGTCGACGCCGCTGAGCATCGCACCGCCTCGGACATCGCGGACATCAAGCGAGGGCTCGCCCGACTCACGGCCGCCGCCTCGAAAGGCACGACCGCCTTCCTGCTCGCCAATTGGGACCTGCACGAGCGGATCGCCACGATCTCCCCCAACCAAACGGCGTCCGCCCTGTATCTGTCGATGACGCGGTTCGTGCGCGAGCACGCTGTCGCGGCAACTCACGACGAGTCACCGGAGACTGCGACGGAATGGCTCGAGATACGCATTGCGACACACAGGCAACTGGTCGAGGCGATCATCGCCGGGGACGTCGCTGGCACGAAGAAGGCCGTGGCTAAGCACGCCGGCCTGCTCGACACCAATTAGCGCTCGCGGCGACCATGGGCGTCGTACTCGTTCCGCACCCACTGCTCGACAGTCGTTGGGGTGCGACCGAGCAGCCAGGTCAGCACGTTCGGATTGCCGACGAAGTCGTGGGTGCTGTAACGATCACTAATCGCGCGCATCGCTCGAAGTTCGTAGGTCAGGCCGGCCGGGTCGGCACCCGCGAGCACCCGCTTCGCGAAGGTGTCGGCGTCGATCTGTCGCACATCAATGGGCGCGTCGACGACTCTCGAGATGATCGCCGCGATGTCGTACGCGGTGAAACGGCCCGGGGATGCCAGCTCGTACGTCGCGCCGACGTGCCGGTCGGAGTCGCCCAGGACCAGAGCCGCGACCTCGGCGACATCGCCGACGTGCACCAGCGACTGCAGTCGGTCGAGCGACCACGACAACTCGAAGACGCCGCCATCGAATGCTGGCCTCAGACGGTGGGCGAGCATGTAGTTGGCCGGCTGGAGAATCGTGAACTCCAGCCCGGATGACAGCAGGTACTCCTCGACATCCCGCTTGACCTGGTGCTGGATGAGGTCCGACGTTATCGCGTGCAGCACCGAGCTCATTACGAAGTGCTGCACCCCTGCGGCACGGGCAGCGTCGACCATGGCGAAACCGACCACGCGCTCCGACGGCGAGAGCGCTGCGGCGACGAAGTAGACCTTTTCGACGCCGTTCACCGCCCGCGCCAGCACTTCTGGTTCTGCCAGGTCTCCGACGACTACGTCGGTGACTCCGGCGGCGCGAAGCACGATCGCGGATGCCTCCGACCGAACGCTCGCGCGAACCTGATGTCCGGCGCGAAGCAGGTCGGGAACCAGCCGCTGGCCCTGGTTACCGTTTGCAGCTGTGACCAGGATCACTGCGCCGGGTGTCCGCCTCGGACGACCGGCACTCCGCCGAATCCCATGATCGAAATCGCGAACGTCGGTTCTGCGCCTTCGCCGTGGTCGCAGGGCAGCCCGCCGCCGGGCAGCCCTCCCTCGGGCGGCCCGTCGGGCCGACTGAAATGTGCACTTCGTTGTGACATCGTCGTTCTCCTTGTGTCGTGTTTCAGTGTGGGCGTCGGTGCGAGTTGTCGACGATGTGGTTGGTCAGCACGCCGAGGCGTTCGATCTCGACCTCGACGACGTCGCCCGGCTGAAGCAACCACGGTGGGGTACGCGCGTACCCGACGCCGGAGGGTGTGCCGGTCGCGAGCAGGTCACCGGGATTCAGCGTGAGCGTGCGGGAGATGTAGGCGAGGGTGTCGCCCACACCGTAGATCATCTGGCTGGTGCTGCCGTGCTGCACGACTTCGCCGTTCACGCGTGTCTCGATCTGGAGTCCATCCCGGAGATCGCCCACCTCGCTCGCCGGAATGAGAGGCCCGATCGGTCCCGAGCGATCGCCGTTCTTACCGATGATCCACTGCGAGGTCTGCTTCTGTGCTCGTCGCGACGTGACGTCGTTGAAGGTCGAGTATCCGACGACGGCGGCAAGTGCGTCCTCGGGCGTCGCGTCGACGATGGGTGCGCCCACCCAGGCGACGACCTCACCTTCCCAGTCGAGGCCGTCCTCGCCGGACGGGATCGGGATTTGCGCGCCATCGCTGCTGAGTGAGGCCGACCAGCGTGCAAAGAGCGTCGGAAACTCGGGAAGATCCTCGTCTTTGAACGATCCCTCGCTGACGTGGTCGTGGTAGTTGAGCCCGACGCAGATCACTCGCGCACCGGGCAGCACCGGCGGAACGAGCTCGGCCGCTGTCACCGGAACGGTGCTGCCGTGCGGCGGCGCAGCCAGGTAGTCGGACGGCGACGCCCAAAAGCCCGCGAGGTCCGCAATCACCGTCACCGCGCTGCCGTCAGCGCTCAGGGCGCCGACCATAACCTCGCCGTCATCGTCGCGAATCCCGACGATACGTACTCCGTCACTCACTTGACGGCCCGGATCACGAGCATGCTTGCAGGAAGATTGGTGCGATTTTCGACCGCGCGAAGGGTACCTTCCGTGAAGTGCACGGAGTCGTTCGCTCCGAGCGTCTCCTCGACACCGTCGGCCGCCATGACCAACTCGCCGGACAGCACTACGTAGACCGTCTCCGCCTCCTGCGGCGCGAGGCTGGCCATCGCGCCCGGAAGGTAGTGCGACAGCGCCACCGTGAACTTCTCGGTCGGTGACGTCGAGCCACCCTGCAGTCGAACCGGGCCGACTCCGTCGTGGCCGACCGGAGCGAACGGCTCGGCATCGGCGATCCTGGTTACCCGCATGGTCATGATGATGCTCCTTCGAGTGCGTTGCTTGTGATGTTCCGGTCTGACGAGTGCGGACGACCGAGAAGCTGTTCTTGCAGTTCGCTGAGCAGTGGGACGACGTCGCCCGCGGAGCCGGTTCCGAAGACGTAGAAGTCAGGCCGGGACAGCACGGCGGTGCAGCCGTGCTCAGCGAACCAGGCGGCATAGGTCCCGTCGATGTCGAGCACCGAACCGCCGCCGGTCATGCCGTCCCCTGCGATCCCGGTGGCTGTGCCACCGATGCGGACAAACCAGTCCGCGAGCTCGCGCGGCACGCTCGCGAGAGGGTCGGCGCCCAGCGCGATGAGTTGCCACGCGCCGCCGACACGGTCGTCGAACAGGCCGAGTGATCCGTCTGCGGTCACTCGTCCCTGCACCGAGAGCCGCCCCGCGTTACTGTCGCCGTTGAGCGTGATAGAAGGAAATCCGAGGCGTGGATGCGGCGGCTCCACCGTGAGTGCCGCCGGGTCCGCCAGTTCGGCGAGCATTGCGGTGTCTCGCTCGGCCGCCCGTTTGGGATCGAGTTCGCAGATGACCCTGCCGATGGCAATCGCTTCGTCGATGATCTCGCGCACATGAGTGCTCCGCTCCGTTCCATACGAGTCGAGGATGCGATCGCTGGCGAGGCCCGCCTCCACCAGGTCGAGGCGCCAGGCGAGCGCCGCGGCGTCGCGCAGGCCAGAGCACAGCCCCTGTCCGAGGAACGGTGGCATGAGGTGCGCTGCGTCGCCGGCGATCAGCACGCGTCCTCGCCGCCAGTCCCGCGCCCACTGTCCGCGGAAGGTGTAGACGGCGTGACGCTCGAGACGAGCATTCTCGGCGGTGACGCCCCAGGGAGCCATGAGACGCCAGGCCGTTTCGGGCCGCCCCAGCTCTTCAGCTGTTATGTCGTCGCGGCGCATGAACTCGAAGCGCCGCCGTCCCGGCCCGCTATTGACGGCGGTCGCGGGCTGTTCGGGGTCGCAGTACTGGGTGACGAACGCGCTCCACTCCCGGCCATCCAGGGGCACGTAGTCGACCACGAGCCAGTCCGCAGCAAAGCCGGCGTCCTCGGTTTCGATGCCGACGAGTTCTCGCACGACGCTGTTCGCACCGTCCGCGGCAACCAGCCACCGCCCGGTGACCGGTTCACGTGCACCGGAATCCGAATCGGCGACAGTGAGCATGACGGATTCCTCATCCTGGCGGATGGCCTCGGCGGACCATCCGCGGCGGATCGACACCGAGGGGATGTCTCGCGCCATCGATTCCAGAACGCGCTCCAGGTCGGGCTGGTAGAAGCCGTTCGTATTGGCCCACCCCGACTCGGCTGTGCGATTCCAGTTGATCGCCCGGAGCAGCACCCCGTCACGGTTGCGAATCTGGTAGCCGCCACGCTCGCCGCGCGACGGCTCAAAAAGGTCTGAGTGTTCAGCCATGACGCCCGCGGATTGCAGGATTCGAAGGGCCTCATGGTCGATGGTGCACGCGCGTGGCATGGGGTAGCGCGATGGCCAGCGCTCGACCACGGTCACGCGCCACCCTTTTCGACCGAGCAGGATCGCGGTCAGCAGGCCCACCGGGCCTGCGCCCACCACGACAAAGTCTGCCGACGGCGGTGAGACGTCGGCCGCCAGCGCGGTCATCCGCGAGCCTCGAGCATGCGCCGTTCCTCATCGTCGAGTGAGTGCCAAAAACTAAACATCACAACCTTTAGGGTGGTTCGATTGTGCTATCCGCACAGGCACCTGTCAAGGAAGTGCGGCTGAGCGGCGAGCTATTCCATCATAACCGTTGACATCTTTTGGCGGACTTGGTTGGATTCAGACGTTGGCTTGATTCGATTCGAACGGTGGGTGCCAGAGCGGCCGCCCACCGAGCCCTTGGAGGTTGCGTGACCATGGACATCGACCCTGGTCTGTTCCGCGAGACGCTCGGGCACTACCCGACCGGGGTCGCCGTCGTCACGGCAATCGCGCCCGACGGCAACCCCGTCGGGATGGTCGTCGGAACGTTCTCTTCCGTGTCGATGGATCCTCCACTCATCGCGTTCTACCCGATGAGCAACTCGCGCAGCTTCGCGCAGCTGCGTGAGGCGACGGCGTTCTGCATCAACGTGCTCGCCTCAGACCAGGAGGCATTCTGTCGCAGGTTCGCAACTGCCGGAGAGAACAAATTCGACGGCGTCGCATGGCGGGCGGCTCCCCTCGGTTCTCCAATTCTCGACGGCACGGTCTCGTGGGTCGAGTGCACCTTCGAGGATGTGCGTGAGGCGGGCGACCACTTCATCGTGCTCGGACGGGTGCGAGACCTCGCAGTCGAGCGGTCGACGCTCCCCCTGTTGTTCTTTCAGGGCGGCTACGGGCGATTCTCCCCGGGATCCTTCGTCGCGACGCCGGATCCCGAACTCATCCAGGCGGCGCAACTCGCCGAATCGATGCGCTCGGACGTCGAACAGCTCGCCGAACAATTCAAGGTCAACTGCAGTGTGCTCGCCAAGATCCGGTGGGACGCCGTGCAGGTGCTCGCGGCAAACCAGTCGCCGGTCGACGAGCCGTTTCCGCTTGGTCACCGGCAGCCACTCATCCCGCCGTTCGGGGCCGTCTTCATGGCTGACGCGGCAGTGTCGGATGTCGACGAGTGGCTCCAGCGCGCGCCTGACCAGCGCGAGGAGCGTCGCGACCTCAATCACGCCCAGCTGGACAGCGTGCGAGCGCATGGCTACTCACTGCTCGCAGCCGGACCAGAGGTACTCCAACGCCACCAGGCGATCCTGTCGGAGTTCGAACTGTCTGACCGTCTTCCTCGACGGGAGCGCGAGGTGCTGGCGGTCACGTCGGAGTTGGCAGACTTCTTCTTCACCGACCTGGTTGCCGGAGAACACTACGACCTCGCCAACGTGGTCGTGCTCGTCGCAACCGGCGAAGGCCTGCCCCCGATGGCCCTGCGAATCACCGGCCTGCCGCCGGCAGCCAGCACGCAGCAGGTCGAGACGTGGATTGCCGCTCTGAAACTAGTCGCCTCCAAAGTCGAAGCTGGGGCCGGAACGCAGCAATGATCAAACCACTCGACGGCATCACGGTCATCGACCTGAGCAGAGCGCTCGCGGGGCCGTACTGCACTGCTCTGCTGGGCGACCTCGGAGCCGAGATCATCAAGGTCGAGAGCCTGAACGGGGGCGACACCGCACGTGGCTGGCCGCCGTTCGAGGGTGAGCACAGCCTGTACTTCGAATCCGTGAACCGCAACAAGCGCTCGATCTGCGTCGATTTCTACTCTGCCGAGGGACGCGAGATACTGGATCGCCTCATCGCCGGAGCAGACGTGCTCGTCGAGAACTTCAAGCTCGGAACTCTCGACAAGATGGGGCTGACGCCCGAACACCTCGACCAGCTCAACCCGCGACTCGTCGTCGGATCCGTCAACGGATTCGGGTATACCGGCCCTCTCAAGGACGACGCTGGCCTCGACCAGGTGGTGCAGGGAATGTCCGGGCTCATGTCGGTCACCGGCTCGAGCGGCGACGACGCCTACCGGGTCGGCGTGCCGATCGTCGACATCACGTCGGGGATGGTCTGTGCGTTCGGCATCGTCGCTGCCCTGCTCGGCCAGCACAGAGGTCACTCGGCACACCGGATCACGACGTCGTTGTTGGAGACCGCTCTCGGCCTCTCCGTGTTCCAGGGCCAGCGTGCGCTGAGCCTGGGCGAAGACCCTGTGCCCCAGGGCAACGATCACCCGACCATCGCTCCCTACGGAACGTTCACCACCGCGACGGAGCCGCTGAACATCGCCATTGGCAACCAGAAGCAGTGGGCCGCCTTCTGCGGCCTCGTCGGAATTCCGGATGCGCTCGATGATCCGCGCTTTGACACGGGAGCCCACCGATCCGCGAATCGTGACGCACTGAAGGCCCTCATCGAAACTGCACTCGGTGCCCGCCCTGCCGACGAATGGGTGCCGATCATCAGCCATGCGAGTATTCCCTGCGGACCGATTTACCGTTACTCGCAGGCCTTCGCAACGCCGCAGGTTGACGCACTGGGGCTAATCCGTCAAACCACCCGGCGAGACGGCACACCGCTTCCGCTTCTCCGCGGACCGCTGAGTGTCGACGGCGAACCGAGTGACATCATGGCTCGGCCACCGCTGCTGGGCGAGCACACCGCGGAGATCCTCGCAGAGATCGGATTCACTGACGATGACATCGATCGCCTCGAGAGTGACGGTGTCCTGGTGACGAACGCGGAACCGACGTGAGCACAACCGGGACCAGTGCGCCAGCGATGGGTCGAATCACAGTTCAGGTGTCTGCCGGTGTGGCCGTGGTGCGGATCGACAATCCCGATCGCAGGAACGCCCTCACTAAGGCGATGTGCCAGGAACTGACTGCTCTGCTACCGAAGCTGGACCGCGACCCTGACGTGAGGATCGTCACACTTCGTGGTGCCGGGCACACGTTTTCGGCTGGGGCCGCGATCGACGACCTGGCCTCAGTTCTTCTCGATCCACAGGATGACGGCAGCACGATCGATCACCTGAGCCTCGCGGATGCCGCCATCTCCGCAGTCCGAAAGCCGACGATCGCGCTGGTCGACGGCGCCTGTATGGGCGGCGGATGGCAGCTTGCGTCGGCATGCGATTTCATCCTCGCCAGTCGGCGCTCGGTGTTCGCGATCACCCCCGCCAAGATCGGCGTGATCTACCCGCGAGCGGGGATCGAGCGACTCGTGCGGCAGGTCGGTGCGGCGAACGCGAAGTTCATCCTGTTCAGCGGGGAGACCTGCGATGCGCAGCACGCCGTGCAACTGGGGCTCGTCACGGAGACGGTTGCAGATGACCTGTTCGAGGATCGCGCCGACGAGCTGGTGCGCACGCTGCTCGTCCGCTCCTCGTTCTCAATCCACACCCTGAAGCGACTCATCGACACACACGGGGCGACCGACGACGAAATCGACGACCTGTGGGCAGAAGCCTGGATCTCGATGACCGAGAGCCCCGATATGGCGATCGGCATCGAGGCGTTTCTGGCACGCACGCAACCGCGTTTTGAATGGGAACCCTCCCACCCTCGCCAGGCTCGCCCGGTTTAGCCGTCGCTCTCCTCGGCCGCGGCCAGCGCATCACCCAGGGCAGTTATCGAGTCCACTGTCCAGCGCGGCGTTGGGCCCGCCGCATCCAGTGAATGACCCGCCCTCTGCAGTCTGATGCACCGGATGCCTGCGCTCACAGCACCACGCACGTCTCGCGCGGAGGACGCAACGTGCACAAAGGGTCCGAGTAGTTCGGTCGCCTTGGCATACAGCGCGGCGGCTGGCTTATAGGCGCGCGCACGTTCCGAGGTCACTACCAGCGCAGGATCGAAAACGCCCAGTCGCATCGCGGCCGTATCCGCCAGGAGGCCGTCGTCGATGTTGGAGAGGAGCCCCAGCCCCGCTGCACCGATGCGCTGAAATGCCCGGGCGGTGACGTCGGGCCAGAGCGGCCAGTCGACCATACTGCCCAGCAGCTCTGCCGAGATCCAAGCGGCAGACTCATCGGGCAGCCCGAGCGAGGACAGAGCGCTGTTCATGGCGACTGCGCTCAGCTCGGCGAACGGAACCCAAACCTGCACAGCACGATGGCTCTCCTTGTTGGTCGCGTCCCAGCGGTCATAGATCGCGGACCCGTCAACCGGCCACCCGTACCTGTCGGCGATGTCCTGCAGAAAAGCCGAACCACCGGTACGCGAATCGGTCAGCGCACTGAACACATCAAAGGTGACGATCACCGACATGATCGGATTCTCTCATCACACCCGGCAGACAGCTCGCCCAGTGGTGTCGACCACGGTCAAGCTCCAGCCCTCTTCGCTTGTGCCGCATCGACCATCGAGGTCGCATCGAAGTAGTACGGCTTGATCTCACAAATCTGCTCGCCGCGGAATGTGTTGACCTCGACCGCCTGCATCGGCGGCCCGTCATGACCGGCGAGCGTGAACTCGACGAGTTCGGCGACATAACCGTCACCGACCGTCGTTGCGACGTACTTCACGGTGGATACCGATACCGACGAGACGACGATCGGGATGAGCGTTCGCATCGCCGTTTTGCCCCGATAGGCACCGGCGAACGGCATGTACGGAGGGATGGTGATGACGAAATCGTCGGTCACGAGCTCGGCTGCACCATCGAAATCGCCGGCGGTATTGAGTGCGTAGTGCCTCTTCACGAGGTCGAGCTGCTGTTCTGGCGTCATTACCTCACCAATCTGGCTGTCGTTCAGTTTTGCCCGGGGCTACTGCGGAACCACGGGAAGCTGCACGTAGCTCGGATGCCCAGGGCCCGTGTAGATGCGATTGGTCGCACCATCGTGATAGCTCGGGTTGTACTCGTGGGTCAGTCCGTGTGCAACGCCATCGTGGGGTTGCACATCGATCCGGATGCGCTGCCCCTTGAAGATCTTTCCGACGTTGGGAACGAGGGCGACGTCGACCTCGACGACCTCGCCGTTCTGAAGTGGCGCGTAGTCGGCCTTCAGATGGGTGTGCTTCGGCTGGTATGGCGTTGACCGCTCCTCATCCAGTTTGCGGTGCGAAACCTTGAGCCAGCCCTTGGTGAGCGGCGCGATCCGCCAGGGGAAGCCCGACGTCGTGAACCCGGTGAAGTCAACCTCCTGGTCGTCCTCGCCAATTACCCGCACGGACACGAAGAGGTCGATGTCCTCACTCGTCGACGCGACCCAGAGATGCACCTTTCCGAAGCCGGCGATCACGGCATCCTCGGCGAGCGGTTCGCTGACGAACGACACCCCCGTGACATGCGGGTCGGACTCGGCCGACGCCGGGTCGACCCGTGGGCTGCCGACGGGTGCCCATGGTGCCAACTGGATCTGCGCCGAATAACTCGCCTCAGCGTCGTTGGCCGGCTCGGACGTTGACAGGCGAAGAAAGTCGGAGCGCACGCCGTCGCCGACCCAGTCGGAGCCGCGCGCATCGAAGTACCACCGGGGATACTCCGTTCGTGCGATCGGCCACTCGTTCTCCTCCTGAAGGTAGGAGGAGCCGTCGCCGGTGCGCACCTCGAGCCGGATCGGCGGGGTGTCCATAATCCCGTTCTCGATCCCCTTCAGCCAATAGTCGAAGAAGGCCTTGTGCTGGGCGACGGATTCCGCCGAGTACGCCCGCTGGAACCAGTCCTCCCAGAAGTCGAGTTTCTTGTGCCGCGTAGGCGTATTCAAATAGGCGGCGTTTCCGCCGAGCTGGTGGATGTTGGAGATGTGGGTCGTCGACGCGACAGCCCAGAGCGGCACGGTGACGTCGCGGAGGTCGGGACTCATGAAGACCTCGGCGCGCGGGCCGAAGATCGCCTCGGGATTCGAGTCGCGGAAGGGGCTGTCCTTCATGATCTTCACGAAGTCGACGAGCTCCGGCGTGCCGACGATCGGTGGGATCAGCCCCGACACTCTCCAGATCGGCCAGAACTGCTCGTTGAGCACACCACCGTTGTAGGCGACATCCTCATACAGGTCGACGTCTGTGCCGATCGCGATCATGGCCTTCAGGTGTTCGGGGTGCAGGCTCGCCGCCGCGTGCTGGCTGATCGCCAGATACGACATGCCCCACGTGCCGACCGACCCGTTGGACCAGGGCTGTGTGCCCGCCCACTCGATCGCATCGCGGAATGCCTCGGCGCCCGCTATGCCCCACGGGGCGAGCGTGCCCGGGCTGGCACCCGCTCCCGGCATGTCGACGCGCACAACGGCGTACCCGTCGGGCACCCAGACGGCGGTGCTGACGGATTCGTGGTTCTCGAACTGCAGGTCGCCGGCGTTGCCGAAGAAGTACTGCTCCTCTTCGAGCTCGTGGTGCTCCAGGTCGTCCGCGTCGGCGATCGAGTGGTGGTTGAACGCCTTGCCGTAGGGTCCGCAGTTGACGATGGCCGGATACTCCCCGGACTCTGCGGGACGGAACACATCGGCGAGCACGTACGAACCGTTCTGCAGCGGGATCTTCACGTCGCGGAAGCGCAGGATTCCGAGGGCGTTCCGACGCAGCTCGTTGCGAGCATTCGCCGGCGTGCACAGCGTTCGCGCAACGGATTCCCCGAAGACCCCGGCCGTGGCAAGATCCTCGAGCAGCTGCGCCACATCCGGATCGTCGGTGAACTGTGCGATCTTGTCTGTCGGTCCGGTCGCGGAGTAGTCGGCGTCGTGCCGAAAATTGATGCGGCGATCGCCGATGATGTCGTGGACCTCAGGAGGGATGTCGGTGCCGTCGTCACGGGACTGGCTTCGACCGAGAGTGAAAACCAGTCGCGCGATGTTGGTGAGGCCCGAATCCTTCAGCTTGTCGATATTGCCGTCGACGCGCGCCACGATCTGGGCAAGATGGATGCGCGGCGCAGCGGTCACGTAGCCGAGAGCGTTACCTCCGAGCAGGAACGTCATCCGCTCACCCTCCTCGTATTCGAATTCACCTCGCTCGCTGGTGAATCCGTGGTGGGTCGGGGTCTTGAACTTCAGGCCCGCGATCGGTCCGGCCAGAACGCCTGTGAGTGCCATGTGGTTTCTCCTCGTCTTCGTTGACTGGTGATGTCCGTTGCCGTGTTAGCTGCGTCGCTCGAGCACGCTCATCGACGAGGGGCCTGCTTCGGCCCCGACCATCGAACGGCCGAGGTTCTCCATCCAGGTGTCGACGTTGTTGGCTGCGTGCAGGCTGCCCGCGCGAGCGTTGCGCGCGATCAGCTGCAGCGGCATCCGTTTGCTGATTGCAGACGCCCCGGATGCACGGAAGAGCGTCTCGATCGCCGTCGCGCACTCGTTCCAGATGTAGGCGGCATCCGCATGGAATTGCACGATCTCCCGGTCGGTGGGGTCCACGCCTTCCTCGTCAAGGCGGTCGAACTCCGCGGCAGCAGCATCGGCCAGACGGCCGGCCGCGCGTATCTGCATGGCGGCGTGGCCAACGATGTGGTGGGCCACCGGCGAGTCCAGCTGCCGCGTGTAGGGCGAATACGGCACGCTGCGTCGCCCGATCGAGGCGAGGAACACCTCGATGGCCTGGTCGGCCATTCCGAGCGCGACCCCTGTGCTCGTGAGGATTGAGCGCGGCAATCCCCCGCGTCTCGGTCCGATTCCCTGCGCGATGAGTTCCGCGGTTCGTTTTGCCAATTGCGCAGGAAATCCGAACCTCTCGTCCGGAACAAACAGCTCACCGTCAGTGGCCATGGTTTGGCTGCCGGTGGCCGCGAGGCCCATGGCGTCCCAGTCATTTCGGCTGACCAACTGGTCTTTGGGGATCAGCACCATTCCGACTTTGGAATCGTCGGTGTCGTCGTAGAAGACGGCGAGGTACCCGTGGGATGCGTGCACGCTGCCCGTTGCGAATGGCCACACGCCCTTCACCATCCACCCGCCGTCGACCTTCGTGGCAGTGCCCGACATGTGCCGGCTCGTGCCGCCGACAGCAAAGGTGCGGTTGCCCGCCCACGGCGACTCATAGACGGGAGCAACGACATCCTCGGCGAAGGCGTTACTCCACAAGTTTCCGCCAGCCGTGGCCCACACGACCCAGGCCGTTGCGCCGCATCCGGAGGCGAGGGTTCGATAGATTTCGAGCAGCTCGAGGGTACTGAAGTCCGCCCCGCCGTAGCGCTTCGGCTTCGTGAGGGTGAAGACGCCCGCCTCGTCAAGGCGCTCGATAGTTTCCTGTGGAATGCGACGTTCCTGTTCGGCGACCGCCTGCTGCTCACGCAGCCATGGCTGGAGTTCGACGATGCGAGCAATGATCTCTGCGGCCTGCGGCACCTCGGTTTTTGTGATCACGGCCATTCCTTTCGCGAAACGGGGGTTCCCTCGAAGCCCGCGACGGGCTCCAGGACGGGGTCGTTGCCGTCCCTGCCGCTTGCCGAGGCGTCGGGATGATCGTCAAACCAGCCCTCCTTGGGATACCGGTACATCCAGCCGGTTGCAAGCGCACGGCGGGCGATCAGCCACACTCCGTCTCGCTGCTCGAACCGGTCGAGATATCGCGCCCACAGCTTCACGTTCTCGTTCGCCCACTGGTGCACCTCGGTGCCCTGGTGGTCGGCGTTCAGGTAGGTCTCGACGTGGGCGACATCGGGGCCGTCGAACTCCACCAGACTGTTGCCGAGAAGATGCATTGTTCGCACGAAGCGCGGCATCTCGCCGGTCAGAAACTCGACGAATCCGTCGACGGATCCCTGGTGAAGGCTTTCCGGAAACTGCACCCACGCATCCGGCCAGAACGCGCCGCGCACCAGGCCCATGTCGACGCGATCGAGACCGCGGCAGTAGCGAAGCAACACATCGTGGATCTCTGCGCGAGCACTCAGCTCTTCGAGAGTCTTCATGCTCGTGTACCGAAGTCGTTCTGCCGTGAGGTGCGGGTGCTGGTCAGCAATGGGTCTCCCTCGACTCAGTGGGTGCCATCCCGCCAAACGGTTGTGCACGTTTCGGCTCAGCATACGACGGGTTTGCGCGTTCCTCAACACTTGTTGAGGAAATTGTCATTACACTCGCGCTATGGCATCGGATTCCGCACGGACGACGGCCGTGCCCGCACGGGCAGTCGGGCCGACCGCTACTCGACGCGTCATCCTGGATGCCGCCCGGGCGCGGTTCGCAGCGGACGGCTTCTCAAACGCGACAATTCGAAAAATCGCTGCAGACGCAGGTGTCGACGCCTCCCTCGTGATGCAGTATTTCGGATCGAAGGACGAGCTCTTCGCGAGCGTCATGGACCTCGGCCCGAACACGATGTCTCGTGTCTCCGATGCCTTCGAGGGCCCCGCCGACACCTTGGGCGAGCGCGTCACTCGTGCGTTTCTCGAGGTGTGGGACGGCGACCCGCAGGTGTCGGAACCTTTGCTTGCCCTCCTCCGCGCGGCTATCGGAAGCCAGCAGGCGACGGTTCACCTGAGGGAGCTGATCCAAAAACGGGTGATCGACGATCTCAGCCCCCGGTTGCGCGAGAGCGCGGACATGTCAACGAGGATCGAGATCGCCTGCTCGATGCTGGTCGGTGTCGTCGTCGGCCGCCAACTCGTGGAAATCGAGGCGCTCGTTCGCGAGGATCGCGACGCGCTGGTGCAGTACATCGCCCCGAGCATCCAGGCAATCCTCGGGCCCACCCAGCTGACGAGCGACACGGTACCGGCCCGGCACAAGGCCCGTCGTTAACGGAAAAAACCGCCCGGAGGGGCGGTGATTTTTCCAGTGCGGAGACGGTGGGATTTGACTCCCCTACTGAGCCGCATCCACGTCGCGCCACTACGGCGAGAAGCTGTATCCCGGTTCGCGACGCGGCTGACTGCTCAGCTGGGGCCCACGAAGGTGAAAAGCGACACCGTCTCCGCCCTGGAAAATCACCCATGCTCTAACGAAAAAACCGCCCGGAGGGGCGGTGATTTTTCCAGTGCGGAGACGGTGGGATTTGAATTCTATTTCCGGCATCATCTGAGCCAGCATTCGCTCGATTTCGGTGAAATATCAGCGAACAACCGCGCCCGGAAATCACATCGAAACCCGTTCCGAACTCTTCAGTTGTGGGCAAAATGTGGGCAAGTCCGCGTCGCGCGTTGCTGCGGCTTTCTATAAAACTGACGGACATTCTTGACAGTTGGGTCTTCCTTTTGGAAGGAAGATTCCATGACAACAACGACCTCAGCCTCGGCCGAGCGTGAGCTCGAGCGTCGCGCTAAACACAAGCTCGCCGTCCTGCGCCACGTCGACGAAGTCAGCGGCAACGTCGCGGCCACCTGCCGGTACTACGGCATCAGCCGGCAGGCCTACTACAGCTGGCTCAAACGCTACGAAGCCGAAGGCGTCGAGGGCCTGAAGGACCGCTCGAGCGCCCCGCACTCACTCGCCCGACCGCGACCAGCGCCGAGGTGGTCGAGAAGATCCTCTGGCTGCGCCAGCAATACCATTTCGGCCCGCAGAAGATCACCATGTATTTGAAGCGCTACCACGATCTCACGATCAGCTCCGTCCGGGGTTTGGCGGATCCTGCACAAGCTCGGGCTCAGCCGGCTGCCAGCGTCGCAACGATACAAACGCAAAGACACCAAGTGGAAGCGATACGAGAAACAACGCCCAGGCCACGCCCTCCAGGTCGACGTGAAATTCATCGAACCCCTCGGCCAGACCGGGAAGAAGAAGCGTTACTACCAATACACCGCCATCGATGACTGCACCCGCCTGCGCGTCCTGCGGGCCTATCCGACCCACGACCAGAAGACCGCGATCCGATTCATCGACCACGTCCTCTCGAAACTTCCGTTCAAGGTCGAGAAGGTGCAAACCGATAACGGGTCCGAGTTCGGGCAGTCATTCCACTGGCACCTGCTCGACAAAGGCATCGGTCACGTCTATATCAAACCGGCCACACCCCGGCTGAACGGCAAGGTCGAACGCTCCCACCGGATCGACTCTGAAGAGTTCTACCGGCTCCTCGAAGGCCAGGTCATCGACGACGTCAACCTCTTCAACGACAAGCTGCAGGAATGGGAGGACTACTACAACTACGATCGACCCCACGGAGCCCTCGCCGGGTCCACACCCTACGAGAGACTGAAACAGAAAACCCAAGACCCTTTGTCATAGGCGGGTCTGTCGGTTTTCTTGTGTAAATGGGTTCGGCTAGTTGAGTCCTAGGCGGTCGCCATAGGTCATTGCGAGTGTGTTCAGGATAGCTTTCCAGCCGGCGATCTCACCGGTCGGGTTGGCCCGGTTGTGGCGTCTTTCGAGGACGGCGAGGTAGAGCACTTTCAGCGCGGACTGTTCGTTGGGGAAATGGCCGCGGCGTCTGGTCGCGGCCCGGAACCTCGCGTTCAACGACTCGATTCCGTTGGTCGTGTAAATCAACCTTCGGATCTCGACCGGGAAATCGAGGAACGGTACGAACTCGACCCAGCTGTTGCGCCACGACTGGATCATCGCCGGATAGACGGGCTCCCACCGTTCGGCGAATTCGTCGAACCGGGTCTGGGCCTCAGCAACCGTTTTGGCTTGGTAGATCTCTCTCAGGCCCCCGGTGATGTCTTTCCAGTACTTCTTTGACGCGAACCGCAGGCTGTTGCGGACCAAGTGCACGACACAGGTTTGCACCGTCGCCAGCGGCCACGTCGCGGTGATCGACTCTGGGAGTCCCTTCAACCCGTCGCAGCAGACGATGATGACGTCCCGCACACCCCGGTTCTTCAACTCGGTGAGCATGTTCATCCACTGCTTCGCCCCCTCGCCGCCGGTGGGCCCGACCCACATGCCCAGCACGTCGCGGTGACCTTCGACAGTGATTCCCATTGCAACATAGACGGGCCGGTTACCGACCTGGCCCGAGCGCACCTTGAGCACGATCGCGTCGATCAAGATCACCGGATAGACAGGGTCCAGCGGCCGGGACTGCCAGTCGACCATGTCGGTGAGGATCTGATCGGTGACCTTGGAGACCAGGTCCCGAGACACCTCATCCCCGTAAACATCGGCGAGATGGTTGACGATGTCCCCGGTCGTCATGCCTTTCGCATAGAGCGAGATGACAGCCTCGTCGAACCCCGCCAGCCGTCTGGCATATTTGGGCACCACGGCCGGCGAGAACGTTCCAGCCCGGTCCCTCGGAATTTGAACGGTGACCTCGCCCACCTCGGTGCGCACCGTTTTCGGGGTCGACCCATTCCTCGAGTTCATCCCATTCCGGCCGACCGGATCATGTTTGTCATAGCCGAGATGGTCCGCCATCTCGACCTCCAACGCGGTCTGCAACACCTGGCGGGTCAGACCGGTCAGCAACCCGTTCGGACCCGTGAGCTCGATCCCTTGCCCGCGGGCCGCAGCCACGAGCTCCTCCGCCATTGCCGCGAAATCGTTCTCCGCATACAACAGCTCACCCGTGTTCGGGTCGACCCGGACATGTTTCTGAATTTCCTTGTCCATACGTGATCATCTCCACACCGCAGCTCCCGCTGCGGCAGGTCACGCCGAACCAATTACACAAAAATCCTGACAGACCCTCATCTGGTCGAGCGCAGTCGTGGCGGGCGGTGTCAAGTCCTTGTCTGCTCATAGCAGCGTCCGTATGCTCGTCAGGCCGGTGTTCCGGTGGCAGCACCCAGGCTGTGATGAGGGTCCCGGTCCGACGTCAGGGCTGGGATCCTGCACGACCGAGTTCCTCGTCGACGAACGCAGCATGGCAACGTTGTACTGGTGTGTGACCTCATTGGGGGCATAGACAAAGCTGTTGTTGAGCGTACCCTGAGAGCAATTCGGGTGTTGGGATGTGCAGGGTAAGTGCCCCGGCCGAGTAGGGTCCCCGCGGACTAGGGTAAGCGCGGGGACCCTTTCCCGTTGTCGACAGCGACACAGCCCGAGTATTCGCACCCGGAGCCGTCGCCTGTCTTCCTCGCAACGCGGGTGAGCATGGGGACGCAACCGTGTTCCGCTTGCGCCAGATGGCGAGATCCCGGACAAGTGACGGATCTCATCCGACAAGATCCAAGCCACGTCGCGGTCGATATGCCGAAATCGTGCGCCCGGCCCCAACCTCGAAAGGGTTCAAATTGCCCCACAACTGGGGAGCTTTGACCTCTGGAGATTGATCAATAGCGATGCTTATGCTCCTCTCAACTTTTCCGGTTCCGATAGTTCTCACGGGCTGAGGGGCCGCCAAAATGCAACCAAGCGGAGCATCGAGGTTCCGCTTTCGCTGAAGGAGGAGAGCAACGATGACAATCGCATCACGCCAGTTCCTTGAGGGTGCGGAAGCAACAATCGATACCCACACCGCCTTGAACGGGCGAAGCGGTATCCAACGCTCGGTCGCTGACTTCGGGAGCGCCCTGTGGGGTGGGAACCCGCTTGTGCCGCGGGATCTGCCTCGCGTCCACGCCGCGGGCCCCGACATTCAACGAACGCTGTTGATTGAGTGCGGAATGCTCGGCGGTTTCGGTGTTCTCAGCCACGAGCTCTCCCTCGCCGGCCACCTTGCCCGGGAAGTGAGGACCCTGTCGGGACGAGGACAGATCGTCGATGTCATCAACTGCCCGCGCCCGCAGGCCGGAGTCATCGTCTCAACCCTCGCATCCCAGCCCCTGTGGCGTTTCGATGCTGTAGTCATCGTCGTGCCCGCACCCAGCGTATTCGGATCGCTCCTCGGACGCCGATGGGACATTGCGGATTCGCAGCTGCTGGTGGAAGAGCTCGAGCGCCTGTGCTCTTTCGGAACCCGGGCCGTCATCGTCGGTGTCGGTGGCGAATCACCGAATGGCTTGCCTTCAGAAGTCGGAGCCGGAAACAGCCGTACATTCCCTCTTTTCGAGGGTTTGCGGAAGACGTGCCCGTCGTCCGCGACTGCGGAGTTTGTACAAATTTTCGGCGGGACAGGCGCGAGTGACACCCGGATGGCTCCTGCCTCTGAGGTTTACCAGTCGTGGGCGAATATCATTGGCCCCTCTGTTTCCGCCGCTCTCTCCGCGCTTCCCGGACTCGCGGGTAGCCCATTCCACGCCTCCGCTCACGACAAGCGTGACCAAGGTCAGGATGAGGGTGAACGACTTGCCGCGATCGACGCTCTCGGCTGGAAACAGCAGAGCCAAGCGGTGACATTCGCCGGATCGTGACCGTTCTCCGGGAGTCATATGGAACCCAGTACGCCGCGCTGAACATTGTGGACAAGGATCGGCAATGGACCGTCTACTCGGCCGGACCGGATCCGTTGGACGATATGGCGTTGTCGTCCTCGTTTTGCGCGATCACGATCACGCACAACGAGCCGATGGTTGTCCCTGACGCGACCAACGATCTCCTTTTCGCCGACTACCCGGCCGTCCAAGCGGGCATGCTCCGCTTCTATGCCGGAGTTCCGATCGAGTCGCCAAGTGGTTTACGAATCGGGGCACTGTGTGTCTTCGACCCCGCACCCCGCCCCGACACTCACTTCGATTCCACAATGCTGAACACCCTGGCACACCACGTCGAAACCCAGTTGTGGGACATCGCGCCAGCCGCCTGAGAGAAAACCTGTGCAGCCCGAAGAAAACCTGTCGGACCCCTCGTCCGATTTTCAGTTGGGGTGCGAAACGAGTGGCGACGCCAGCCATCCCGTCAGCGGATGCGCTACCTAGCGCGACATTCCTTCCGTCGACAATGGCCTGTGAGGTACGCCACGGACCACTCACCTCCGTTGCACGGATCACCACTAAGCGAGCGCTATCCTTGCCAGCGTCGTGACCCGCGGCAGTAACCGCTTGACCTTTCCCTCGTCGGTCGCGGTCCGCCGCGATCACTCGCGATTCGGACGGTGTGGTGATTCCGGTGCGGGTCCCGTGGCGGCTTCCTCGGCACGGGCGCGCTGAGCCTCCATGATCAAAGGAACGAGTCGCTCCTTGACGTAGTGGCCGGCGGACTGGATTTCACCCTCGCGGTTCGCCAGCGGGTCGGCGTCCCAACAATCCATCACGAACCATCCAGTGAACCCGGTGTGGGCGAGGTAGGCCACAACCCGCGCACGTTCGGTGTCTTCGGCATCGATCACATCTGAACCCACATCGGCGGCGGCGCCTAAACGGACATGATCGACGCGGTCGCGGAAGGTGTGGATCACATCGAGCGCGTCCATCCCGCTCTCGGCAATATGGCGAAGGTCCGGGGTGTAGCCAACAGGCGCATCACCTAACCCGGTGAACAGTCTCTCCAAGTCGTGCATGTTGCGGAACAGGGAGCCCTCAGCTGAGTCCGGGCAGAAGGTCACCCCCACCCCCGCCGCCTCGGCTCGCCGACCAATCGCCGCCAGGCAGCTGATGGCATTGCTTTGCCTTTCCCGGATCGCACTCCGATCGCCCCCTGCGACCTGCTCAAGAACGACTCGAGCGCCGTGGAACGAACTCGCAAACGTGATCCAGTGATCTGCGAGCGCACGCTCACTCTCAGACTCATCCGAGTCCCGCCACCCACTACGCACCGTCAGCGCAGACAACACAGCGCCGGAGCCCTCAAGAACAGCGGCAACCGCTGGTGCGTCGAAAACCAACCCTCGAGTTGCCCCGAACTCCACGCCCTCAAACCCAGCAACGACGGCGGCACCCACATGGCGCACAAACTCTGCCCGTTTCGCTGATAGTGGGGCGGGCCCGCAGGCGAACCGGGCCTGCGTCCCGGGCTTGATTGTCATAGCGTCTCGACCACTCGGGCCAATCCCCGCGGACACACTGGGAGTGGGACTGGACTTTGGTTGGCCGTGAATCCATCACGTCGCCCTTCAGGACTACCATCCGGGCTCGCGACACAACATGAACCAAGCCCGGTTTCATGGTCAGGGGTTGCCATGAATGCACAAACAATACCGTGATGCGTCACCTCGATCGAGACCCTGAGACTGATCGAACTGTAGGCGCCCTTTGCCAGGTCAGAGGACGCGAGGTTTGCCCCGCAAGGGGGCAGGCGGATCGCAGCGACTCAGAGGGATCAGCCGCGGCCGCCATCGTGCCGCCCTCCGCGCATCACACCTCGTTTTGCCGGGTCCGAAAGCCAGCTTCGAATACCGCCAATCCGAACATTGCGATGTACCGGCAGCATCGACCGTCGGGTGGCGACCCGGGTCAACGAGAGCATCATGGGGGGCGCTCGGCCTGAGTCGCTGTCAAACGCGGAGCTCGAGTTCGAGACAGAGCCGCTCACCCGAACGCGGGTCTGTCAGGATTTTTGTGTAATTGGTTCGGCGTGACCTGCCGCAGCGGGAGCTGCGGTGTGGAGATGATCACGTATGGACAAGGAAATTCAGAAACATGTCCGGGTCGACCCGAACACGGGTGAGCTGTTGTATGCGGAGAACGATTTCGCGGCAATGGCGGAGGAGCTCGTGGCTGCGGCCCGCGGGCAAGGGATCGAGCTCACGGGTCCGAACGGGTTGCTGACCGGTCTGACCCGCCAGGTGTTGCAGACCGCGTTGGAGTGATTCGGCCTGGGTTTAGTTCCTAGTTGGTTCCCTGTCTGGCGGTCGCCAGCGGGGAGGTTTCTTGGTCAGCGTAATACTCGTGTTCGACTTCGAGCGGGGTACGCATGTCGAGTTCGCCGTGGAGGCGGTGGTTGTTCCACCACCACACGTATTCCAGGGTCGCGAGCTCGACCTGCTCGACGGTGCGCCAGGGCCCTTGCCTGCGGATGAGCTCGGTTTTGTAGAGACCATTGACGGCCTCGGCGAGGGCGTTGTCGTAGCTGTCGCCAACGGTTCCGGTCGAGGGGGTCGCGCCGAGTTCCACGATCCGGTCCGTGTAAACCAAGGCCATGTAATTCGACCCGTGGTCGGAATGGTGCGTGAGCCCGTCAAGATTTCCGCCCGCTGCCCAGGCCGCCATGTCGAGGGCTTGGAGCGGGAGGATGTCGGCCTTCAACGTCGAAGCGACGTTCCAGCCCACGATCCGGCGGGAGTAAACGTCGGTGACGAAGGCGACATAAGCGAACCCGGACCACGTCGCAACATAGGTCACATCGGCGACCCAGAGCCGGCGAGGGCCGGTCGCGGTGAACCGACGTTGCACGAGATCAGCCGGCAGCTGGGCAGCCGGATCCCGCTTGGTGGTGAATACCCGTTTCGAGCGCCGCACCCCCTGAACAGACGCAAGTCGCATCAGCCGTTCGGTCTGGTCCCGGCCGACCGCCCAGCCCTGCCGTTTGAGCAGGGCGTGCATCTTGCGGCGCCCGTAGACCCCGTAGTTCTCGGCGTGCAGGCGAGCGACCTCGGGAACCAGCAGCTCATCCCGCAGGTGGCGTGCCGAGGCCGGGCGCGCCTTCGCGGCCCTGAAGCCGCGCGAGGTGAGAAACCCGCGAACCGCCGGGCGCAGCACCCGGCAGATGGCCTCGACCCCGAACTGATCCCTCATCTGATCGATGAACTGGATCATTTCGTCGTGGGACGGTCGAGTTCCTTGGCGAAAAACACGGACGCGGCCTTCAGTATCTCGTTCGCCCGCCTCAGCTCCGCGTTCTCGCGCTTGAGGTGCCGGTTCTCCTCGACCATGTCCGTCGAGACGCCGGGCCTTGCACCCGTGTCGACCTCGTATCGGCGCTGCCACATCCGCAACGTCTCAGGGCTCATGCCCAGCAACCCCGCAACGTGCCGGATCGCGGTCATCAGATTCGCGTGGTCCCCGCGCGCCTCGCCAAGCATCCGAAGAGCCCGCTGACGCATCTCGGGAGTGTATTTAGCCATCAGTTCCATCCTTGATCAAAAGACGGAACTAAACCCAGGCCGAATCATACAGTCCCACTCGCATTGCCGCCTTCTACCGTTCGAATATCGGGCTTGCTCATACCAAAACGACTGAAT
>CAVTXB010000012.1:0-192792 GCA_963738535.1 uncultured Actinomycetota bacterium | reverse complement strand
ACCCTAGGAGATTCGAACTCCTGACCTCCTCGATGCGAACGAGGCGCGCTACCAACTGCGCCAAGGGCCCGTTTACTGCGTAGCTACGTTATCAGTTCGACGCTGGCCCGTCGAAACGCGTGACGCCACCGGGGTTTGTTACCGATGCGCTCTCGATGAGGGGCACGGGGGTAACAAAACGCCGCGGGGGTGGGGCGGGGCCGGGGTCAGCCGGCGCGGCGACGACGCAGGGCCTCGTCGAGGTCGGGGCCGGCGACATCCATCCGCTCCGACGATCCCCATCGCGGCGCACGGGCTGGCGGAGCGGCCGCGGAACGCTCGGGGGTGGTGATCGGCGAGACCTCGGGCGACTCCTGCGCCTCGCGAAGGCGCGATCCGACTCGAGGGCAGCCTGCGCGCAGTGTTCACGCGCGTCGACCGTCGACTCGATGAGCGGGGCCTCCGAGCGCGAAAGGTACAGCGGCTTCGGAACGGCGACCGGCGTCCAGGTCGCGACCGGGGTGCTGCGACCTGCGCGGGCTTCTCGACGGCCTCGGGAGCGAACAGCCGGGCTTCGTACTCGACCGCGGACCGCGACGACCACGGCGGCGCGACGGCGAGCGATGGTGGCGAGTCGGCCGAGCGCCGCGAACGAAACGACGCCGACCACGGCGCCGAAGCCGAGCACCGAGTACGGCGCCCGCGGCGATCCCGGTGGTCGATCATCAGGAAGACCTGCACGGCGATGGTGACGACCGCCGCGACAGCAGGAGGGGCACCCAGGCGCGAGTGCGACGAAGGCGACGAGCGACGCGCAGCCTTGCGGATGCGGCCTGCGCGGGCGCGAGTCGCCTCCTCCGCGTACTGGCGGCTCGCCATGCGCGCGGCCTGGGCGTCACGCGACCGCTTGATGGCCTCGGCGAGCTTGTCGCGGTCGGTCACCTGGCCGGTTGGCGTGACACGATCTGCTGCGACCCGCTGGACGAACCGGAATCGGGGCGGTCTCCTCGAGAACGCGCAGCGCCTGCTGGCGGCGGATCTTGGTCTTCTCGACCGCCGCATACTCGCGACGCTTGAACCAGGTGGGCATCAGGTAGACCAGCCACAGGCCCGCGGCAAGTGCCACCATGATGCCGCCGTCGAGGCCCGTGAATCCCATGGGACTAAAGGTACGAGCGGCATGTCGCGAAATCCCGGGTCACCACGCGGTTGGGGGTCTCGATACGCGTGCTCGTTCGTCGCGCTGCTACTCGACCAGCCGCGTCGAAATTCGCGAGCTCCCTCGACCACGCGGTGCAACGATCCCGCTGGTTGACCGGCGAAGCGCGTCAGCGGCGAAGCGACGGTGCGCAGCGGGATGGCCGCCTTGGCGCGGTCGGCGGCCGGGACGGCGGCATCCGCCTCGGGCGCGAGCCCATCGAGCCAGCGACGAAGCACGCCCTGCGGCAGCTCGTCGACCGTCAGCGCGAAGCAGAAGTGGTCGCGCCAGTCGCCGTTGATGTGGATGTACCGACGGCGCAGCCCCTCGTAGCGGAAGCCCGAGCTTCTGCACGACCCGAAGCGACGGCTCGTTCTCGGGACGGATGCAGATCTCCATGCGGTGCAGGCCGAGCCCGAAGAAGCAGTGGTCGGTGGCGAGCGCGACCGAGATGGGCGTGACGTTGTGGCCGGCGAACCGCTCCGCCGACCCAGTAGCCGATCGTCGCGCATCCGAGCGACCCGTAGCTGATCGACGAGACGTTGAGCTGGCCCGGCGAACTCGCCCTTGTAGTCCATCGCGAACGGCAGGCCGAGGCCGGCGCGAGCGTTCGCCTGCAGGCTGCGGATGTTCGACCGCACGTCGAACGACAGCGGACCGTGCGGATTGGTCGCCTCCCACTGGCGCAGCCACGCTGCGGTTGTCGATCAGCTCGCGCTCGAGCGCGCGCGCATCCCGCGCCCGGATCGGCCGAATAGTGACGTCGCCTTCGGTGAGCGACGGGATTGTGGGCATCCCTACTCCATCTTCGAGACGAAGTCCCGCAGCCAGGGACGCAGCGCCTCTCCGAGATCCTGGCGGTCGACCGCGAGCTGGATGATGGCCTTGATGTAGTCGAGCCGGTCGCCGGTGTCGTACCGGCGACCGCGGAACACGACGCCGTAGACGCCGCCCGCGATGTTCGGGTTCGCCGCGAGAACCTGCAGCGCATCCGTCAGCTGGATCTCGCCGCCCTTGCCCGGCTCGGTCACCTCGAGGATGTCGAACACCTCCGGGCGCAGCACGTAGCGCCCGATGATGGCCAGGTTGGATGGCGCGGTGCCGGGCGCCGGCTTCTCGACGAGTCCCGGTGATCTGCACCACGTCATCGATCGTCGGTCGCCTCGACGGTCGCGATACCGTACATCTCGGCCTGCGACGGGTCGACCTCGAGCAGCGCGATCGACGCTGCAGTTGCGCTCGGCCTGCACCTCGATCATGCGGCTGAGCAGCACGTCGCGCTCGTCGATGATGTCGTCACCGAGCAGCACGGCGAACGGCTCGTGGCCGACGTGCATCTTCGCGCGCAGCACCGCGTGGCCGAGACCCTTCGGGTCGCCCTGGCGCACGTAGTGCACGTCGGCGAGGTCGGTCGAGTAGTTGACCTTGCGCAGCCGGGCGACGTCGCCCTTCTTCAGGAGCGTCGCCTCGAGCTCGCCCACCCGGTCGAAGTGGTTCTCGAGCGCGTTCTTGTTGCGGCCCGTGATCATCAGGACGTCGGTGAGGCCGGCGGCGACCGCCTCCTCGACCACGTACTGGATGGCCGGCTTGTCGACGACCGGCAGCATCTCCTTCGGCATCGCCTTGGTGGCGGGAAGGAATCGCGTGCCAAGCCCGGCGGCGGGAATGACTGCCTTGGTGAGCTTCGCCTGGCATACCAACAGGGTATCGGCCTGCCGACTCCTAGAATTGCGTACATGAGCGACGACGTCAGCTTGCAGAAGCGCGCACTGCGCGCCGAACTGCGCGAGCGCCGCCGCACGCGCACCAGTACGGAGCGCGCCGCAGACACGCCGCAGCTCACCGACGCAGCTCGAATCAGCTCACCGAGAGCCTCGGCGTGACCTACCTCGCCGCCTACCTGTCGACGCCGGATGAGCCGCCCACGCGCGACTTCCTCGGCGTGGGCCTGCCAGCGCGGCATCCGCGTGATCCTGCCGATCTCGCGCGCCGACGGCCTGCTCGACTGGGCCCCCTACGACGCCAGCGACGAGACGGCGGACATCGCAGGGCATGCCCGCCCCGACCAGCGAGGTGCTGAGCCCCATGGCGATCAACGACGTCGGCCTGATCCTGGTTCCCGCGGCCACCGTGGACCGCACGGGCATGCGGATGGGCTGGGGCCAGGGCTACTTCGACAAGACGCTCGGCAGCATGGAGAAGTGCCCGCCCGTCTATGCTGTGATATTCGACGAGGAACTCGTCGACAGCGTGCCCAGTGAAGTGCACGACAAGCGCGTCAACGGCGTCGTCACGCCGGGTGGCGTCGTGCGTTTCTCCTAAAGGACCCCCAGACTTGCCTACCTATTCCTACAAGTGCACCGAGTGCGGCACCGCCTTCGACATCCAGCAGGCCTTCACGGATGACTCGCTCACCGTCTGCCCCAACTGCGGCGGCAAGCTGCGCAAGGTGTTCACCGCCGTCGGCGTGACGTTCAACGGCTCGGGCTTCTACCGCAACGACTCCCGCTCGACGGGAAAGTCGTCGGAGTCGGGCGGCGGCGGATCATCCGAGTCGAAGTCGTCGGAGTCGAAATCGTCTGATTCGAAGCCGTCGGAGTCGAAGTCGTCAGAGTCGAAGTCGTCAGAGTCGAAGCCGGCCGCGCCGGCCCCCTCAACCCCAGCGGCATCCCCCACCAAGGCCGCTGGTTAACTCGCGCGCGCGCGCGCGCACAGATACCTGGGAGTTGGAGTGTTCAAGGGTTTCAAGGAGTTCATCCTTCGCGGCAACGTCATCGACCTGGCGGTCGCGGTCGTCATCGGTGCGGCGTTCACGAACATCGTCAATACCGTTGTCACGGGCGTCATCAACCCGGCCATCGGGGCACTGTTCAGCACGGCGTCTCTTGCGACGTCGCTGCCGGTGACGGTGCCCGCCGGTGCTGCCACGGCGGCAGCACCGGCGATCATCTACTTCGGCGCACTCATCGCCGCGGTCATCCAGTTTCTGCTGGTGGCGATCGTCGTCTACTTCGCGCTCGTGGTGCCGATCAATTTCGTGAAGAAGCGCGCCGTTCGCGAAGAAGCAGGAGGGCGAGCCCGCCGTCGTCGGCCAGCACGCCGCCGACCGAGCTCGAGCTGCTCACCGACATCCGCGACCTGCTCGCGAAGGGCACCACCACTCCCCCGGTCGAGTGACCAAGGAGGGTGTGTGACTCTCGTAATTCAGGAGGGTGTGTGACTGGTGGGGTGGATGTCTACCGGACGGCCCACCATCCATCACACCCACCACTTTCATCCCACACCCTCCTGAATTAGGAGAGCAGGTGGGCTAGTAGTGGGGCGGCTTCTCGGCCTTGAGCCGCTCGTCGTTCTCGGTGAGCTCGTGCCGGTCGGGCTCGGCCGCCGGGTTCGGGTCGGTGCCGGGCGGCGGCGGCGTCGTGACCCTGCGCGGGCGCTTCGGCGGCTGTCGGCTCAGTCACTGGTCGGAGACGGCAGGATGTCCATGGGCTCCGTCGGGAGCGGCAGGGATGTCGCGCCCAGAAGCTTCACGACGTTGGCGGCGACACCTTCCGGGTCGCTGAACAGCTCGAACACGTGCACGCGCATGTAGTGCCAGCCGAGGCGGCGCAGCAGCTCCGGGCGCAGTCGCAGCGACTCGCGCAGGCTGCCGCGCTGCAGCACCGAGTCGGTCTCGATGGCGACGCAGATGCCGCCGTGGGATGCGACGAGCCCCAGCTTTCCGCGGTGGCCGAGCGCGACGTTGACGCCGCGCGCCTCGAGTCGGCGGGCGAGGTCGACGAGCATGGGGTCGGACTCGTCGCGCACGGGAACCTCGGCGGCTCGCGCGTCGATCTCGTCGAGGATCTGGGCGAGCGCGACGGCGCCGTGCTGCATGCGGGCGTCGTCGATGTCTTCGGGTTCGAAGCAGCTCACGATCACCATCGACCGGCGTGCGCGGGTCATGGCGACGGCGAGCAGCCGCTCCCCGCCTGGCTCGCCCAGCGCGCCGAAGTCGGAGAGCACGCGGCCGTGCGGCGTGCGGCCGAACCCGATCGAGAAGATGACTCGGTCGCGGCTCTCGGCGACGGCGTGCTCGATGGTCGACGACCATGAACGGCTCCGGGCCGGTCGCCGACGACGAACTCGGTGAGCTCGGGGCTCGACGGCCAGGGCCGCGAGCACCGCCTGCTGCACGCGAACGGCGTGACGGGCGCTCGCGGTGAGCACCATGAGCGATTCGCGCGGGCGCTGGGCGGCGTGCTCGAGCACGAGCTCACGACGCGCTCGACCTCGGCGTCGACGCTCTCGACCGCGCCCGTGTCGCCGTCGGGCATCCCGTAGCCGTTCTCGACGAACTCGAGCGCGATGCTGCTGTGGCCGAGGAAGGTGCCGGCCCACGGCAGCGACTCGATCTTGCCGCCGTAGAAGCGCCGGTTGACGAGTTCGGCGAGGTCTTCGCCGCCCGCGCGATAGCTGCGGGTCAGCGACAGGCGTGGGGAGCACGCTGCCGAGTCGTGCGAGCGCCGAGTCCGCGTGGCGTTCGTCGGACTGCTCCGCGGTCTGCGACCACGTCGGTCGTCGGCGTCGGGATCGCCGACACTCGTCGCGAACGGGGCCGGGACTCTGGGTGACCGGGTCGCCGAAGGCGACGACCTGCCGGGCGCGGCGGATCGCGCCCGCGTTCTCGGCGATGGTGGTCGCACCGGCATCGACGAGGATGACCGTGTCGAAGACGCACGACTCGGCGATGCGGTTGACCTCGTAGGGCGATGCGAGCCAGACGGGCGCGATGGTGCGCGACAGGTGCGGCGCGGTGGTCTGCAGGTCGAACGACGTGACGGTCGAGCCGGCGCAGAAGCTTCTTGAGCAGCGCCGCCTCGTCGGGCCAGTCGACGAGCCCGATCTTCCAGTTCTCGGCGAGCTGCCAGGCGAGCAGCTGCGCGCTGCCGGCGGCGTGCGCCTCATCGACGAGACGGAAGTCCGCCTCGAGCCGGTCGAGCACGCTGGTGTTGGCGCCGAGGAGGGCGCGTTCCGACTGCAGCAGCGATTCGAGCGCCGACTGCCACCAGGCCTGCTCGAGCTCCGCCTCGACCTGCGACTCGGGAACGTGGCGCGCGGCGAGGTCTTCGGTCAGGGGGTCGAGCTGCAGGTCGCGCAGTGTCGTCATGAGCGCCGACCGCTCCTGCAGGTTGTTGAGCACGTCCGACTCGGCGGCGAGGTCGGCGACCTTCGTCGACGAGTGCGCCGATCGGGCAGGTACTCGAGCTGCGTGTCGCGGGTCAGCAGCCGCAGCGGCTCGTTGAGCTGGGCCAGCTGGGTCGCGGTCTCGGAGAAGATCGACTGCACGTCGGCGATGCCGACGGGCACCTCCGGCGGAACGCCCTCCGCGACGAAGCGCTGCCACAGGATGCGCTGCTGCTGGATCTTGACCAGCGACTCGTGCATGTCGCTGACGTGCACTCCGGGGCGCACGTACTCCTTGGCGAGCTTCTTCAGCCGACGACGGTTGGAGCGCGGCATCTCGCTGTCGCGGCGCGGCGAGGTGGCCAGGATGAGTTCGGTGAGCGAGCGGTCGAAGACGACCGGCAGAAACCGGTCGAGGGTGTCGCGCAGCTCGACGAGCAGGCCGAGGTAGGTGCCGAGTTCGGCGAAGTTCTCGAACGGCCGCATGTAGGTGCCGCGAATGAGCTCCTGCGCGCGGGCCAGCAGTTGCGGCAGCAGCTGCTCGTTCAGGTGCTGGGCGATGCGGTGCGCCCGGGTAGCGGCGTCCCCGCTTGCGAACTGGGCGCCGTACCAGGGCGAATCCCCCGGACCGTACCTGAATTCGCCGAGCGCCGCCGCGGTGACCATGGTCTCGGATGCCCGGTGCCGGTCGGTGACGAGTGCCTCGACGGTCGCGCGACTGAGCCGCGCGGTGGTTTTCGGCGGAACCGGCAGCAGCGACAGCCGGCTGAGTTCGGTGATGCAGTCGAGCACGCGACACGCCGAGGGCCTCATCGGGGCGCGACAGCGCGCTGCGGTAGTCGAGCATCACCTTGCGCAGGCGAACGAGCGCCTCGTCGACCTCGCCGATGACCGGCTTCTTCGACTTCTCGATGCGCGAGATCGAGCGCACGACGTCGCGCCGCAGGGTGGACGGCGAGACCGCGAGCCCGGTCAGGCCGACATCCGCGAGGCGCTGGGTGATCCCCGTGAGCGACGACCGCCGGGCGCTGACGACGAGCACGCGCTTGTTCTGGCTTACCAGGTTGCCGATCGCGTTGACGATGGTCTGGGTGCCGCCCGTTCCCGGCAGGGTCTTGACGACGACGGAGTTGCCGGCCGCGATCTGCGCGACCACGTTCTCCTGCTCGGAGTCGGCGTCGAGCAGCAGCGTGTCGGACTGCGGCGGCCGGGCGTCGGCGCTCATCGCCTCGACGGGCGAGAAGCTCTCTTCGAGCGTCCACTTCGCGGTCGGGTTGCCGGCGAGGGCGTCGAGCACCGGGTGGTCGAGGTTGCGAACATCCGCCAGCATGGCCGTCGCCACCTCGGCGAAGGATGAGACGACCAGCCGCGGGCTCACGTTGAACCACTCGAGGTGGCTGGTGAGGCCGCGCAGGCGATCGATGACCGGGTTGGGCTTGAAGGTGCCGTCCTCGTCGGTGAGGGCGACGAAGGCTCGCTCGTCGAGGTCGAGCTGGAACTGCTCGAGCAGCGTGCTGCTGCAGCTGGGGGTTGAGCACGGCATCGCCGCGCAGCTTGAGTTCGAAGTCTCGTCCGTGACGACGGATGGCCAGCGGCCGCAGCAGCAGCGGCGCGTGGTAGCTCGACGCCCCCGTACTGCCACTCGACCATGCCGATGCCGAGCTGGATGCCGTCGATGCCCCGGGCGGTCGCGAGCTCGAGCCCCTTGGCCGCGATGGCGCCTGCCGCGATCCGGGCCGTGCGCAGCGCGACCTCGTCGCGGATCAGGTTGGACAGCAGTGTCGTCTTGCCGGTGATGAACTGCGCGAGGCCACCCGGATGCGTCGAGCTGAGTTCGATGCGGGTGCGCGGGTTGTCGACGAAGTGCAGCAGCGGCGACGCGCCGCCGACGCGGCGCGAGCTCGGCGCGCCACGCGTCCCACGTCGGTTCAGCCACGTTCACCGCCTTCACTGTCGGATCCCCGAGGCTGAGTGCGTGCGGCATCGTGATCTGGTGCGGCGCGTCGAGCAGCGCATCTTCTTCGAGGGATTCGTCCTCGCGACTTCCGACACGCCACACGAGGCCACTTTAAGGCCGCATTCCCGCAATATGCGGGGACGCCTGCGGGGTTTCGCCCGAGTCGGTTCTGCCCCGCGTGGGGGCACCGGTTCGACTAGGTCGGTGGGTACAGGAACCGTCCGACCGAGGAAATCGGGATCGTGCGGATCGCGTAGGCGCGGCTCGACGTCGCCGTTGTATTCCTCGATCGTCACATTGTCACCGTCGACGGCGTGCACGTAGGCGACGTGATCGCCGACGAACCAGGCGACCGAACCCACGATCGGTGTCGCGCTGGTCGTCCAGCCGTGGGCGATCCAGGCCTTCTCCCACTGCGAGGCGTCGCCGCCGTTGGGGGTGAGGTTCGACCAGACCCACTTCCACGGCGCAGACGTGACGCCCTGGTCGCGGTTGAGGCGCCAGGCGACGAAGTCGACGCACTGGCGGTAGTAGTAGCCGAGCGGCGACAGCGAGTAGCCGGCGTCGCGCCACGGGTAGTCGTCGCCGGGCTGGCGCGGGCCGGGAGCATTGGCGAGAATCTGTGCGTTGATCTGCTCGGTGCGCAGTTCGGCTTCGGAGGTTGCGCCGACCGTGTCGCGGCTGACCTTGGAGGTCTCGATGCTCGCGCTGACCTTGACCGACTGGCCGTCCTTGTAGCTGGTCGCGGTGCCGGTCTGCAGCGTGTTGGCCGAGGATGCGACCGCGGGCAGCGCGATCCCGCCGACGAATCCGGAGATGACGAGGAGCACGAAGATCACCTTGAGCGGGTTCTGGCGCTTCGCTGGGCGCAGAACTGCTCGACGGTGCCGGCGCGATCTTCGGCGTCGCGGCGAGCCGTCGCACGGCCGCCTGGTCGCGACGGGAGAGCCTGGCGCGCCCTGCGGGCGCCTTGGCCGCCGCACTGCGGCCGGGCTTGCGTCGGTCGTTGGTGGTCGCTTCGCGCATTTCACGGCGCGACGAATACTGGGGCGAGCCGGAACCAGTGGGGCGGGCAACGAGCCGGCAGCTGCCTGGTCGCGGCAGCGGCCGATGCGGTGTCGGCGCGGTTCGCGAAGAGCTCTGCCAGTGAATCTGGCGGCGGCTCTCGGACACGGCGTGTACCTCCGGGCGCATCTGACTGGGTGCTTGCGGGCAATTTCCCACGCGGAAGCCGATCCCAGTACCTTGTCGAGGTTACCCGAGGCACTCCGATCTGTCACCTTTAAGCAACGAATTGGTAACGGAACCCGCGCCCCCAGTTGTAGTTAGGGGATATATCGCCGTCCCGTCAAGCCCTGACAGATATTTAGCAGTCTCCCAGCGGATAAATAGACTTGCGGCGAAGGGTGGACCATATGGCCGCGCCAGGCAGCAGATGCGACCGACCGACTGCTTGGCGAGCGTTACTGGCTCGAGGCGGTGCTCGGCCGCGGCGGCATGTCCACCGTGTTCCGCGCCCACGACCAGGTGCTCGGGCGATCGGTGGCGATCAAGCTCTTCACCCAGTCGAGCGCGACCGACACCAGCCGGCAGGAATCCGAGCTCGGGGTGCTCGCGAGTCTCAACCACCATGGGCTCGTGAACCTGTTCGATGCCGGGGTGGATGTCGGAGACGACGGCCACCGGCATCGCTTCCTGGTGATGGAGTTCGTGCGCGGCACCGACCTGCAGAGCAGGCTCGCGGCCGGCCCGATCAGTCCCCGCCACATCGCCGAGATCGGTTTCGACATCGCCGAGGCCCTCGAGTACGTGCACGGCAACAACGTGGTGCACCGCGACATCAAGCCGTCGAACATCCTTCTCGTCGACTACGGCAACGGGGCGCCCCGGGCGCGCGCCAAGCTCAGCGACTTCGGCATCGCGCTCAGCGAAGACATGGAGCGCATGACGCGGGAGGGCGCGACCACCGGCACCGCCGCCTACCTGAGCCCCGAGCAGGCGACGGGATCGGCACGGTGGGTCACGCAGAGCGACGTCTACTCGCTGGGGCTCGTGCTGCTCGAGTGCTTCACCCGCCACGTCGAGTATCCCGGGCACGATCGTCGAGTCCGCCGTCGCCCGCGTCACCCGTAACCCGGTCATCCCGGATGACCTTCCCGTGCACTGGCAGAGCCTGCTGAGGGCGATGACCGCGCGCCGAGCCGGGCGACCGACCGGGCCCGCGCGAGCTCGTGGCATCCCTTCGCCAACTCGTGATCGCGGAGAGCGCCCGGCACAAGGACGTCGACGCCCCGCTTCTGCCTGCCGTGGGGCCGACCGATTCGGATGCGCTGCGCTCCGCCTATCTCGACACCTACCCCGACATGGCGCTCGACCGGGTCACGTCGCTGGCCGCGCGGCTGTTCGGCGCGCCCATCTCGATAGTGACCGTGCTCGAGAACGACCGGCTGTGGATCCGCTCGCACTTCGGCGCCGAGGTGGATCACATCGTGCGGTCGATCGACCTGTCGTCGCCGGGCCCGCTGCCGCAGGTGACGACGATCGTCGAAGACGCCCACCTCAACCCGGACGCGCGAGACAGCGACCTGGTGCGCGGCGAGGTCGGCCTTCGGTTCTTCGCCGGCGTTCCCCTGCGTCGTGACGGCGGCGAGGTGATCGGCACGCTCAGCGTGCTCGACACCAAGCCGCACAGCGTCACCGAGGTCGAGATCGCGAACCTCGAAGATCTCGCGGCGCTCGTGATGGTGCAGCTCGACCTGCGCCGGGAGAGCCGCCGCATGACGGGCGAGATGAACTCCCCGACGATCTCGTCGGAGGCCATCCGCACCCGGCCGCTGGTCGAGTAGCGCTTCAGGCCACCTGGCCGGCCAGCTCGCGCTGCGGGTCGAAGTCGGAGTTGTTCTTGACGTTCGACGCGTACGTGTCGACGTAATCCTGGTTGCCGAGTGCGAGGATGCCCAGCATCACCTCGTCGGTGACCGCCCGCAGGATGAAGCGGTCGTTGTCGAGCCCGGCGAAGCGCGAGAAGTCGAGCGGGTCGCCGATCCTCACGGTTATGCGCGGAAAGTGCACCCGCTTGCTGCCCTTGGGGAAGACCTCCGAGGTTCCGCTGACGCAGACCGGGATCACCGGCACACCGGCCGCGAGCACCATGCGCGCGATCCCGGTCTTGCCGCGGTAGAGGCTGCCATTGGGGCTGCGCGTGCCCTCCGGGTAGATGCCGAGCGCCTTGCCCTCGGCGAGCGCGGCCAGTCCCGTGTTGAGGGAGTCACTGGATGCGGCCCCGCCCGACCGGTCGATGGGGATCTGGCCGACCGAGAGCAGGAAGTTGCGCACGAACCATCCGGTGGGCCCCTTGCCCTGGAAGTAGGCGGCCTTGGCCAGGTAGGTCAGGCGGCGCGGCAGAGCAATGGGAACGAAGAAGGAGTCGATGGCCGAGAGGTGGTTACTCGCCATGATGAAGGCGCCGTGCCGGGGAAGGTTTTCGAGTCCCTCGACCCGGATGCGGAAGAACAGGTGCAGCACCGGGCCGACGACCAGATGTTTGAGGAACCAGTACACCCTTGACCGCCGTCCACGTCTGCCCGCGATCGCGGGCACAATCCACAATATTGCACGCAATTCGTCACTAGTGCACGCAGCGTGTCGGCAGAAACCGGCACTGTCGGCCTGCCCGCTGGTAATTCGCTGCGGCCGGCGCTATCGATTGGGTCGAAGGGTGCGATCCCAGGCGGCGTACTGCGCGGCCAGCGCGTCGATCCGGGGCCGCAGCGGTGCGTGTGCCGCCGCGGTCTGCTGCACCTCCCGGAAGTGGTCGACCTTCTCGACGCGCGAGAGCACCGACCGCTCGAGGCCTTTCGCCGTGAACGTCGGCGTGACGACGCCGTCGGTGACGACGAGCGTTCCCGCCGCGCCGCAGCTCGCACACTCGATCGTGCCGTCGGGCATGAGCGCCAGAACGTCGAGGTGGCAGGCCGGACACGCACCCGGCGCGCCGCGGTATTCGGCCTGCTCCCACGTGCGGCCGAGCTGCTCGGCGACGGTGCGACCGAGCAGCGCGGCGCGGTCGAGCGCCTCGGGGTCGAGCACGATCGACGACGGGCTGCCGGCGCCCGCGAACTGCACCTGGTCGACGACCGCGGCCTGCATCGACGCGGTCAGGGTGTGCATGAGGGGCAGCGCCAGGGTCTTCCAGTACGACGGGAGTGAGCCGCCCACGGCGATGAACGCGGCGACCCGGGCACGCAGCACGCGCTCGTCGATCGGGAACTGCACCGGAATCGCCTCGCCGGCCGCGCGCATCCGCAGGATCTCTTCGGTGAACGCGACATCCGCCTGCGGCCCCGAGATCTTGTCGCCCAGCAGGCGCAGCTTGCCCGGGATGGTGCGCGAATAGATCGGAGTGGACACGATGAGCCCGTCGGATTCCATCAGCTGGTTCCAGAACCAGTCCGCGTCATCCTCGTGCGGGCCCGCCTGCCCCGCGCCCGGCCCGACCGACAGGTGCAGGTCGTCGATCCGCACGAGCGACACGCTCGCACCCTCGGCCTCGGCGGCCATGAGCGCCTGCTTCAGCAGGATCTCGGCGCTGCCGCCGGGGTTACCCGCCGACAGCCCCAGCACGGTTCTAGTCATGCGAATACTCCTCCGACTCCTCGCGAACGGCGGCCCACATCCCGAGCACCGGTGCCGTGGGCTGGTGCACCTCGATCGGATGCGCGAACAGCGATCCCCCGGTGAACCAGTTCGCGACCGCGCCGCCCGCGGACGTCGTGAGCAGGGCGCATCCGGAGGCCGCGAGGTGCTCGCCCTCCGCCGCGAGATCACCGGTGTACCACGACGTGTGACTCACGGCGCCCGGCGCGATGCCGAGCGCGTCGCGCAGCCGCGACGGCCGCACCTCGTGCGCCACGTTCAGCTCGAGGATCACCGCGCCCCACTGCGCGAAGGCCGCCGAGTGATCGAGAACGGCGGGCTCGCCCTCGAAGCGAAAGTCGCCGAGGTCCACATGCTCGATCACGCGGAACGGTCCGACACCGAGCAACGCGGTGGCCTGGGCCATGGCGCGCCGAGGTCGTCGGTCCAGTAGGCGATGTGGTGAAGCCCGCGATTGGTGTGCGTCACGGTCTGGTCGCTCCGATCCATCGGAAGGTGTTGGTCATCAGCACGGCGCCCGTCGCCGGGTCGGTGAACGGAACAAGGGCGCCCTCGATCGCCGCTCGTACCGCGTCGGCGCCGGCGTCCTCGATCGCTCGCGTGCCGCCCGCCGAGCCCATCAGGCCGCGCAGGGCGTGCGACACCTCCCGGTAACTCCACTCGCACTCGACCTCGCCTGCGGTGTCGACGGCGAGGCCCGCGGATTCAAGCGCGGACTCGAGATTGCCCGGCGCAGACAGCGCGTACGGTGCGTGGTCGGATGCGCGCGCGGGCGGGCTCAGCGCAGACATGGCCTCATGCACCGCCGTCGACTGCGCGCGCTCGGGCTCGGCGAACATACCGATCGCGAGCCGGCCGCCCGGTGCGAGCACTCGAGCCGCCTCGGCGATGGCCGCGACGGGGTCGGATGCGAACTGGAACGCGTTCACGCCGATGACGGCGTCGAATGCGCCGTCCACGAAGGGAAGCACCTGCAGGTCGGTCAGCCGAAGGTCGGCGGCAGGCACGCGATCGGCGGCGATGCCGAGCAGCCCGGGCGCGACATCCACGCCGGCCAGCGTGGCCCCGCGAGCGGCCGCGAGCTCGAGAGTGAGTCCCGTTCCACACCCCACGTCGAGCAGGCGGGTGCCGGAGCCGACGCCGGCGGCATCGAGCACGGCCTCGAACAGCGGCACGTTGTGCGGCTCACTGTAGAGAGCCCAGCCCTGCGGGTCGGCGTCCCAGAGCCGGCGCTGCAGCAGGGCGGCGTCGGAGAGCGGCGCCGGGTCGACCGTGATGGGCATAGGGCTCCTTGGCGGATGGGGTGGAGAGGTGACGTCAGAGAAGGGATGTCGCGAAGGCGATCGAACGGTCGAAGATGGGGGCGGTGTCGTCGACGCCGCCCCACAGGTGCCCGGCGTCGGGCACCTCGACGAGGTCGACGACCGCACCCCGAGCCGTGAGCGCCTCGGCAAGTTCACGGCTCTGGGCGAACGGCACCGCGACATCCGCAGTGCCGTGCTCGATGTGGAACGGCGGTGCACCCTCCCGCGCGGCGAACACCGGGCTGGCCGCGCGGGCGCGGGCCGGGTTGTCCACCGCGCTCACTCCCAGCCAGCCGGTCTCCCGCGACGCCGCAGCCTCGTCGGCGCTGAGTCCCTCAGCCATCGCCACCAGGTTCGACGGGCCGTACCAGTCGACCACGCCCAGCACGCCCGAGTCGGGCTCGAGCGCGACCAGCGCGGCAATGGTCGCACCCGCCGACTCCCCCCACAGCACAACTCGTGATCCGTCGACGCCGAACTCGTCGCCCGAGCGGCGCAGCCAGGCCACGGCCTCGCGCGCGTCGTCGACCTGGGCCGGGAACAGGGCCTCGCCGCTCAGCCGGTAGTCGATGGAGGCCACCGCGAAACCGGCCGCCACGATGCGTCCGAACGAATCGGCCTCGCTCACCTGCGGCACGAACGCGCGACGGCTGCCGGCGCGCCATCCACCGCCGTGCAGGAACAGCACCACCGGAGGCCGTTCGACGTCGGGCAGGTAGAGGTCGAGCGTCAGCGGTCGAAAGCCCGCCGGCGACGAGTAGACGACGTCACGAAGAACGGTCGGGTCGGTCATCCGGGCGCTGCGCTCACGAGAACTTGAAGTCGGGCACGAACACGGTGCCGTACTTCTCCCCCGCCGCGAGCATCTGCGGGAACGGGGTGATGTACGGCACGGGCGGCACGCCGGGGTCGTCGGTCGGCACGCCCATCGCGTTGAAGAAGCGCTCGAACCCGCCCGTCGCAATACCGAACACCCGCGAGGCCTCGATCATCTGGAAGGCGTGCACGGCGCCCCGGGGAATGTAGCCGAAGCCGCCCTGCTTCAGGATGCGGTTCTCGGAGAAGCCCGCCTGGTCATCGATCCACAGCTGCACCGAACCCTCGAGGATGTAGAAGATCTCGTGCGCGTTGGGGTGGTAGTGGGCGGGGATGCGCTCACCCGCCGGGCCGACCGTCGTGAACGCGCCATACTGTCCCTCGGTCTCGTCACCCGACAGCAGGATGTTGAAGGTCGTGTCGAAGACGATCGACTTCTCGCCCTCCCCGGGCTCCAGGAAATACGGCGTCGGCCTGCCGGGCAGGATTCCCTCGTACGGGTTCGAGCCGTCCGCGGCTTCGTATGGCATTGTGTGACCTCTCTGTCAGATGGGTTCCGCGCGGCGTCTACCGGGCGCGGAAAGTGTTGTGCAGGTATCCGATGCCCTCGATCTCGCTGTGGAGGGTGTCGTCGGGTCCGATGAATCGCTTGGGTGTGCGGGCGTTTCCGACGCCCGCGGGGGTTCCGCTGAAGATGATGTCCCCGGGCATCAGCTCGCACACGCTCGAGAGCTCGAAGATCAGGTCGGGCACGTTGTAGATCATGTTCGAGGTGCGCGAGGACTGCATCACTTCCCCCGACAGCGTCGAGCTGATCGCCAGGTCGCCCGGGTTCTCCAGCTCGTCGGTGGTGACGAGCCACGGGCCGGTCGGTCCGAACCCGGTGTGCGACTTCGCCAGGCTGTACTGCGGCTTCGCCCCGGCGTTCTGCGCCTCGCGCTCCGAGAGGTCCTGCCCGACCGTGAGGCCCGCGACGACCGACCACGCGTCGTCACGCGACACGTTCTTCGACCGTTTGCCGATGACGACGACCAGTTCGACCTCCCAGTCGACCGATCCCGGCGGCAGCTCGACCTCGGCCTCCGGTCCGGTGAGGCAGCTGGGAAACTTGGTGAACGTGATCGGCAGCGACCCCGCCGGGTAACCCGCCTCGGCTGCATGCTCGGCGTAGTTGATCCCGATCGCGAACACCTGCGCCGGCCGGGGCACCGGGGCGCCCAGGCTGCTGCGCTCGAACGGCTCACCGCCCGGCTCCACAGTCGCAGCCCAGTCCGCGAAGGCATCCCAGTTGTCGAAGACGGCCTGCGGATCGGAGCCGAAAACTCCGCCACTGGTCGCCTCCACATCGCGGGCCAGGTCGACCCCGCCCTGCGGGAAGACGAGCGCGGCACGGCCGTCGATGTTTGCAAGCCTCATGGTCAGTTCTCTCCCGAAGTCGTCAGTCCCCGAAACCGGATGCCACCGGTGCGGGTACGCCGTAGGCGTCCTCCCAGCTAACCACCCGATTGCGCAGGGTTCCGATGCCCTCGACCGTCGCCTCGACCACGTCGCCCGGCTGCAGGTAGAAGTCGAACGGGTTCGGCTGCACGGCGGCCACACCCGACACCGTGCCGGTCGTGAGCAGGTCGCCCGCGCTGAACCCCTGCGGCGAGTGATAGGCCACCAGGTGCGCCATGTCGACGCGCATCTGGTTGGTGTTGCCCCGCTGGCGGATCTCGCCGTTGACCGTGAGGTGCATGGCGAGGTTCATGTAGTCGGGCACTTCGTCTTTGGTGACGATGTACGGGCCGATCGGGCAGAAGGTGTCGATGCCCTTGCTGAACGAGAACACCCCCGACTTCATCTCCTCGCGCTGGATGTCGCGCGCCGTGATGTCGTTGAACACGGTGAACCCGGCGATGTGGTCGAGCGCCTGCTCGGCGTCGAAGAACTTGCCGGCCTTGCCGATCACGATGGCGAGCTCGAGCTCGTAGTCCATCTCCTTGGTGAGCTGCGACGGGTAAACGATGTCGTCGTCCGGGCCGATGATCGCGTCGATGTTCTGGAAGAACACGATGCCCTTGTGCACCGGATGCGACCAGTTCACCTTCTCGAGCTCCTCGTGGTGGTCGAGGAAGTTGCCGGCGGTGTGGAAGAACTTCTTCGGCACGATCGGTGCGCGAAGGCGAACATCCGCGAGCTTCACCACCTCGCCCGTCTCGCCGACCTTCTGGTCGCGCTCGAAGTACTCGCGCATGGTGGGAACGTCGAACTCGACGACATCCTCGCCCTCGATGCGGCCGACACGGCCCTCGTCAAACGTGATCAATTTCATTTTTTACGCTCCGACCATATTGAATCCACCATCGGCGAGCAGGTAGCCGCCGGTGAGATGAGCCGCCTCGTCCGTCGCCAGCCACAGGCAGGTGCCCGCGACGAACTCGGGTGGCGGGATGACGCCCATGGGAGTCTGCGAGATGAGCGTCTCGCGCCGACCCGCCTTCCAGTCGGCACGGTTCAGCAGGCGCTCGGTCTCCATGAAGCCCGGCGCGAACGTGTTGACCCGCACCGCAGGAGCGAACACCTTGGCATACGACTTGGTGATGCCGAGGATCGCGTACTTCGCCGCCGCATACTGCGGGGCGCGCGGTGAGCCGCGCACGATGACCGTGGAGCCGACGTTGATGATGTTGCCGCCGTTCGGCTGGTCGAGCATCCGCTCGCCGAACTCGTGGGTCATCAGCAGCGTGCCCTTCACGTCGATGTCGATGACCGCGTCGAGGGCCTCCTGCGTGAGTTCCTTCCACGACATCTGCTCGCTCGAGACATCGCCGACGTTGTTCACCAGCACGTCGAGGGTGCCGAACGCCGCCCACACCTCGTCGGCCATGGTCTTGATGGCCTCCCAGGTGCCGATGTCGGCCTGCACGGTGATGGCCTCGCCGCCGATCGCCTCGATGCGCGCAACGGTCGCCTCCGCGCCCGCCTTCGACGAGCGGTAGTGCACCGCGACTTTTGCGCCCTCCTGGGCGGCACGAACGGCGATCTCGGCGCCGAAGCCCGTGCCGGCGCCCGTGACAAGTACGGTCTTGCCCTCGAAGCGGGGCCAGATTGTGGGGCTGGATGACATCGTTGTTCTCCTTGTCAGGTCGTTAGACCAGTGTGCGGCCGCCGTCGATGTACAGCACATGACCGGTGATGAAGTTGGCGTGGTGGGACGAGAGGAAGAGCGCGGGTCCGACGATGTCGGCAGGCACGCCGAGGCGCTCGGCGGGCACGAGCCGTTCGAGGTCATCCCGCACCCCCGGCTTCTTGAGGTAGTCGGAGGTGAGCGACGTCTCGATGTAGCCGGGCGCCAGGGCGTTGACGGTCACGCCGGAGCTCGCCCACTCGTGCGCCATCACGCGCATCATCTGGTTGAGGCCGCCCTTGGAGGCAGCGTAGGGTGCGTGCAGCTTGTGCGCGAGCAGCCCGGAGACCGACGAGAGCACGATGATGTGGCCGGAGCCGTGGGCAACCATGTGGCGACCGGCGGCCTGCGTCACCGTGAAGCCCGTGAAGAGGTTGATCTGCATCACGCGCTCCCACTCCTCCTCGGTGAAGTCGAGCACCGGGCGCCGGTCGTTGACCCCCACGCAGTGCAGCAGCACGTCGAGCCCGCCGAGGGTGTCGATGGCGCCGGCGACCGTGGCCGCCCCCGCGCCGGCCACCGTGAGGTCGGCACAGATCGTCGAACCGGTGAACGCGGGGTCGGCCTCGAGGGCGTCGAGACGGGACTGGTCGCGGTCAGCCACGACGACGCTGGCGCCCGCCGCGACGTATCCACGTGCGCATTCCGCGCCGATGCCGCCGGCACCGACGACGAGAACCCGTGACCCGGCTAGACCGAGCCAATCGAGTCTGACACCATCGTCAGAAGGCAGCTCATCTGTGAGTTGCATTGCGTTCCCTTGTTAGCCTAGACTTTCACTTACTGAAAGTTAGTTTCGTCATTTGAAGCTTACCCCGATTTTTTTGTCGACGTCAATGTCGGCCGATCGGGCAGTGAACGTCACACGCAGACTCGCGAGGAGACCACCGGTGGCCGAAGAAGAGAACCCCGAAGCAGACGCACGACCCGCGAACCAGTACCGCATCGAATCGCTCGCCAAAGGCCTGCAGGTGCTGCGGCTGTTCGACGAAAACACCACCTCCCTCCGGTTGCGCGACATCTGCGACCTCACCGGCATCCCGATGCCGACCGCCTTCCGCATCGTCTCAACGCTCGAAGAAGACGGCTTTCTCGATCGCTCCGCCGACGGCGTGCTGCAGCCCGGTGTCTCCGTGCTCACGCTCGGATCCGCCGCCCTTCGCGGCTCCAACCTCGTGCAGGTCAGCGAAAAACCGCTGCGCCACCTCGCCGAGACGCACGGGCGAGACCGTCAACCTCGGCATCCTCGTCGGCGACCAGGTGCTCTACCTCGCCCGCCTGCGCAACGCCGACCTCGTCACCGCCAACGTGCAGGTCGGGTCGACGCTGCCGGCCGTCTACACGTCGATGGGCAAGCTGCTGCTCGCCGGCCTGAGCCCCGACGAGCTGAACGAACGCATCGGCTCCCACTCCTTCACCGAGCATGCCGGTCCCAACGCGGTCTCGAGTCGCAAAGAACTGGATGAGCGGCTCGCGCTCATCCGCGAACAGGGCTACGCCATCCAGGACCAGGAGCTCGCCCAGGGGCTGCGGTCGGTCTCTGTTCCGGTCTTCGGTCGAGAGCCTGTCGCCGTCGCCGCCATCAACATCGCGGTGTCGTCGTCACGGCACACCGTCGAAACCCTTCGCGGCCCGCTGCTCGAGGCGCTGCAGGCGACCGCGGCCGACATCAGCCTGCGGCTGCGGGCCCTGTGAGCCGGCTGCCCGCACTGCCGCCCGGCGTGCTGACCGATGCCCAGCGCGAGCTCTACGCCGAGATCGCCGAAGGGCCACGCGCGTCGGGGCCGCAGCACTTCGCCCTCACCGCCGCCGACGGATCGCTGCAGGGGCCCTTCAACGCGTTCCTGTTCTCGCCGACACTCGGCCACGCCATCCAGGAGCTCGGCGCAGCGGTGCGCTTCTCGACCGAGCTCACCGCGCGCACGCGCGAGATCGCGATACTGATCGTGGCCGCGCGCTGGCGTTCGGCGTTCGAGCGCCAGGCCCACGAAGGCGTCGGGCGGGCGATCGGCGTCACCGACAGCGGAGCTCGCCGAGATCTGGGCGGGCGGCGTGCCCGAGCTCGCCGACGAGCACGAGCGCGCGGCGGCCCACCTCGTGTTCGCGATGGCGCGGGGCGACGTCACAGACGAGGAGTGGCAGCGCTGGGGCATCCGTCGTCGGCGACTCGACCGCCGTTCGAACTGAGCACCCTCGTCGGCTACTACGCGACGCTCGCCCTGCAGCTGCGGGTGTTTCGCGTCGATGAGCCCGAGCCCGGCCCGCGCCCACGGCTGCGCCCGACGAACCGAACGGAGACACCCCATGAAAATCACGCACTTCGGCCACGCGTGCCTGCTCGTCGAGACGAGCGGCGCGCGCATCCTGTTCGACCCGGGCACGCTGTCGCACGGGTTCGAAGACCTTCGCGACCTCACCGCCATGCTGGTCACCCACCAGCACGACGACCACGTCGACCCCGAGCGACTCGCGCCGCTGCTCGCGGCGAACCCGCAGGCCGTGCTGCTGGCGTCGGCGGAGACCGTCGCGTTGCTCGGCGCGGGAACCGCGGTGGAACCGGGCGCCCACCACGACCTCGGCGGGGCGAGTGTGGATGTCGTCGGCGACGGCCGCCACCGCCCCGTCTACGGGAGCGTGCCCGACATGGCCAACCTCGGCTTCGTGGTCGACGACAGCTTCTACCACCCGGGAGACTCGCTCGACCTGCCCGACCGACCCATCGACATCCTCGCCCTGCCCGTCGCGGGGCCGTGGCTGAAGCTCGGCGAGACCATCGACTTCCTGCGGCAGGTCGAGCCGCGAATCGCCGTGCCCATGCACGAGGCGGCGCTCGCGGACACGACCGGGTACTACGAGATTCTTGGGCACTTCACGCCCGAGGGCACCGGCTTCAGGCCGCTCTCTCCCGGCACCCCCACCAACCTGTAGCCCCCACCAACCTGTAGACCTCGCCGAACGGTCACAAAGTGTCGTCCACCCGACGATCCAGGAGCCCTTCTTGACCATTCGGTGAGGTCGGGGGGCAACTCAGGGGCGCCAGGACCTCTCGATGCCCTCGATGATGGCGACGAGGGCCTGGTTCGACGGCGTGGGCACGCCGACGCGCCCGCCCTCCGCGACGATGCCGCCATTGAGCACGGCGATCTCGGTGTGGCGACGGGCCGCGACATCCTGCAGCATGCTCGGCCGATGCCCGTACGCGTGGGCGACGGCGTCATCGAACATGGCCTGCGGGTCGGACTCGAGTTCGATGCCCAGGGCGGATGCGACGGCGCGGCCCTCCTCGATGACGGATGCGACGAGCGCGCGCAGGCTCGGGATGTCGCCCAGCTGGCCGACCGTGAGGCCGGTCGCAGCGCACAGTGCGTTGTTGGCGGCGTTGAAGATGAGCTTGGTCCACTGGGCTCCGCGCGAGTCGGCGAGAGCGTGCGTGGGCAGGCCGCCCTGGCTGATGAGGTCGGCGAGGCGCGCGATCTGCGTCGCCGACGCCGGCGACGGCTCGAACGGCCCCAGCCACGTCTCGCCCGGTGCGTCGAATCTCACGACCCCCGGCTCGACAATCGAACCGGCGACAAGCGTCGACCCCCGGATGACCGCGGTCACGCTTTCGGCCACCAGCTCCTCGTTGCCGACCCCATTCTGCACACTCGCCACCGCAGCACCGCCCAGGGCCGTCGACACGGCTGCGACCGCCGACCGGGTGTGCTCCGACTTCGTGGCGACGACACCGAAGTCGCACGGCGGAATTCGCGCCGCCTCCGTTGTCGCGTGCACCTGCGCGACGAACCCCTCCGCACCCTCGATGCGCAGGCCGTTCGCGTTGATCGCGTCGACGAGCGTCGAAGACACGTCGTACGCCCAGACCTCGACGCCGTCGACACGCGCCAGGTGCGCCGCGAACAGGCTGCCGATGGCTCCACAGCCGACCACGCAGACGGTGACGTCGCGCGTCACGACATTCTCGCGAGAGCGGCAGACGCGATCTCCGCGGCCAGCGCCGGCTCCACTGCCCCGACACCCAGGCCGCCCACGAACACGTCGCCCTCGGTGAGAGGTACGCCGCCCGCCGCGCCCAGGATCGGGTACGGCAGCGTGGCAGCGAGCTCCGCGAGCGATCCGTAGTGCGCGCCGAGATCGGCACTCGGCAGCTGGAAAGTCGCCGCGGTGGCCGCAACCGCGAGCGACACGAATGCGCCTGCGGTGGCCGCGCCATCCATCACGTCCTGCTGGATGGGGTCGCCGCGATGGTCCACGATCGCGACAGCGACACGCGCCCCTCGAGTCGTCGCCTCCGCCATCACCTCGTCGGAGAGCGCAACAGCCCAGTCGTGCTCGGGCTGGTTGGAGGCGCGGGGCGCGGGCGCCATGCCAAGACCCGCCGGCGCATCGGCGGGGAACTCGCCGAAGCTGGTCGCCCACCGGGCGAAGTCATCCCCGTGCTGCCCGACGTACGGCAGCCCGAGCGCGTAGTGGATGAGCAGGTCCTCCGGGTTCGCGGGCTGCCCGTCGGCGATCATGTTCTGCTGCGCGATACCCGCCGGGAAGAACGGGCTGACGGTCGCACCCGACGCGGCGATTCCCGCGATCACCTCGGCGCCGTCGAAGACCGGCATGCCACCGGCACCGGGAAACAGGGCTTCGGGCGATGCGGTCTTGAACCCCTGCTCGACCGGGGCCGAGACGAAGTTCATGCGCTTCAGGTGCTCGGCACTCGGCACCTGCTGGGTGGCGGAGATCCAGGCCTTCGATCGAGCCCGCGCCATCCCGCCGGCGCCCCCGCGATCCATTCGCGAGGTCGAGACGAGGGCTCCGCTGCCGCCCACCACGGCGATGCCGCCGCGCAGCCCCAGTTGCTCGGCCTTATCGATCGCCTTCTGGATGAGCCCGCGAGCCTGCTGCAGCGAAATGTCGCGGGTGTGGCCGTTCGCCATCCGTACTCCTTATTGAATATGTGGCCTCGCGGCTGCCTAGCGCTGGGTTGATTCTGCCATCACGGCTGCCGGCTCTCCCTTGGGGTGGCGCACCCGAAAAACCCGATCCCGAAGCCGCACGATCTTCGGCGCGAGGCCCTTGTCGCCCACCATCTCGGAGGCCACGCCGTTGGGGTTCGCAATCGCGGTCACGGCGAGCGCGACACCCGCGACGATCATCTGGTACTGGCCGACGTGGATGAGGTTGTCGAGGAACGAGACGAACAGCCCGTTCGACGAGAACATGATGCCCGCGATGACGGCGCCCGCGATTCGTCCGATGCCGGCCACATACGTGATGGCCAGCACGGTCAGCGACGTGAAGACCGCGAACGAGCCGGACGAGACCGTGCCCTGGTCGTACGCCAGCAGACCGCCGCCGATTCCCGCGATGAAGGCGGAGACGGCGAACGCGAACAGTTTGACGGGCGCGACACGTATCCCGATATATGCGGCGGCTCGCTCGTTGGAGCGGATCGCGATCATCATGCGCCCCGTCGCCGAGGTTCGAAGTCGCGCGACGCAGTATCCGACGAAGACGACGACCACGAGCACGAAGATGCCGAAGGTGATGGTCGGGTAGACGGTGCCGTTCGAGATGCCCAGGTTGAGTCCGAACAGCTCCGGCTGGCCGACCTTGCGCCCGCCGAGGCCGCCGGTGAACGGCACGTTGCTGAAGACGAGCGCATCCATCGCCGCCGCGGTCGCCAGGGTCACGACGGCGAGGCTCACCCCTCGCACGCGAAGCGCCGGCAGCCCGATCAGGATGCCGATGGGCACCACGCAGAGCGCGGCCAGGATGAGCGAGAACGGGAAGGGGATGCCGAGGTCGCCGCCGAGGTGACTCAGGATGAACGCCCCGAACCCCACGAACGACATCTGCGCCAGGGACACCTGCCCGATGAATCCGCTGAGCAGCACCAGCGACAGGCAGATGCAGATCGTGATGACCGACGACTCGAAGGCGGCCCGCAACGATCCCTGCAGCGCGATGACGACGATCACGCCGATCACGAAGACGATGATGGAGGTCAGCAGCGGCCTGGTGGGCCGACCGAGCGCGGGGTTGCGCCATCCTCCTGCGGCGCCGCGGGCGCCGAGACGACGGGCACTCAGTGTCATCGCGATCAGGATGATGAGGAACGGCAGGCCGTCGGAGAGTCCCTGCTGGGGCAGCCAGGTCCAGATCGTCTCCAGCTTCACCAGCTCCGACTGCGCGACGCCGAGCAGCAGGCCGGCGCCGGCCGTCCACCAGAACGATTGGAAGCGACCGATGAGCGCGGCGCCGAGCGCGGGAACGACGAAGAGCGTGTACGACGTGGGGTCGAGCGACGAAATCGGTGTGATCAGCACGCCGGACCCGGCGGCGAGAAAGCTGGCGATGACCCAGTTGCGCCCGGCGATCGCCGTCGGCGAGATGCCGAGCAGCGCAGCACCGACCTCGTTCTCGGCGCTCGCCCGCGTCGCCAGCCCGAACCGGGTTGCGTGGTACACGAACGCGAGGATGCCCGTCACGAGCACCACGATCGCGGCGAGGTACAGGCGGTCGCTCGGGAACGCGATGCCCGCGATGAAGATCGGGTCGCTCGGCAGAACGGGCTGTCCGGCGAGCGAGGTGGTGCCGAAGTTCAGCACCGCGATGGCTTCGAACCCGAGCATCACCCCGACGGATGCGCACACCTTGGTCAGCGGCGCCGCCCGCAACAGCGGCCGGTAGATGAGCACGAACAGCAGCAGGCCGAGCGCCGGTGCCGTAGACCAGTGTGATGCCGAGCGCCGGCAGCACATCCATCCCGGTCGGCGAGAGCTGCAGTTCGTGCGGGAGCACGATCCACGGGAGCTCGAGGGCTCCCGTGGATCGCAGGTTGACGAACACGTAGGCGCTCCACATCGCGATCGCGCCGTGCGCGAAGTCGATGACGCCCGTGCTCCGGTACTTCAGGACGAGGCCCAGTCCGAGCAGTGCGTAGACCGCGCCGGCCCCGAGTCCGAGGAGCAGGAAGAGCAGGAAGTCGCTCACGTGTTCGTCACATCCCTATCGATGGTGCAGTGTGGTGGTGCCGTACCGGCCCGCTGTCCTACGACTTCGGCGTGTAGTACTGGCTCGGGTCGACGAACGCCGACTGGGCGACCGTCGGCACACCGTTCTTGATCACGCGGATCTGCTCGTAGGCGTTGCACACCGAGGTGGCGCCGGCGAGTTGCTTGCCGTCGCAGGTGTACGGGTGACCCATGAAGTTCGTGTGGTTCGAGCCGGTGGTGAACGCCGCCAGGATCTTCGACTCCGTGAGGTCCGCCGTGGTGAATTTGGCCAGGGCCGCCTGCACATCGATGACGCTCTGGAAGCCGATCGCCGCGATCGAGTCGAGCGCGATCGTCGGCGGCGCGTACTTCTTGAGCGCGGCAAGGTAGAGCTTGGTGTCGGCCGTGTTGGCGCTCGGGTCGAGCACGGGAGACGCGAAGTACAGTCCCTCGGCTCCACCGTTCGCGCCCTTGATCGCGGCCGGCGACGTGCAGGGGTCGATGCCGACGATCTTCGCCGTGTTGCCCAGCTGCTTGAGCGAGCTCAGGATGTTCGGGCACGCGGCGGGCGCGTTGATGTAGATGACGTCCGGCTTGGCGCCGAGCGCGGTCGCGACGGCGGACGAGACATCCGATGCCGTCGGCGCGATCGAGATTCCGGTGATCTTCGTGATGCCGGCGGCCTTCATGGTCGGCTCGATCACGTTGACCGCGACGCTGGTTCCCTGGGTGTCCGACGTGTAGATGACGGCGGCGGACTTCGCGTTCAGCGTCTTGGCCGCGTAGACCGATGCCGCGGCGTTGTCAGCTGTCGAGACGCTGGAGAAGATCACGCCGTCCTTGTAGTTCTGCTCGACCGGCGTGAACGGCACGCCGCCGAGGTAGGCGAGTCCCGCGCGCTGCCAGATCGGGATCGCGCCGGGTGCACCGGTGTCGGCGGCGCCGAGGATGGCGACCGGGTGCTGGTCGAGGATCTGGTTGGCGCACTGCGCCGAGGTCGCCGGCGAACCGTCGGTCGAGCACGACACGAGCTTGATCGGATGTCCGCCGATGCCGCCCTTGTAGGCGTTGACGTACGAGACGGCGGCCTGCTCGGCGGTGAGTGCCTCCGGGAAGGTCACGGGGCCGGACTGCAGGTTCAGTACACCGAACACGACCGGGCTGCCCTTTGCGGCATCCGCCGTTCCGAGCGTTCCGACCTTGCCCTTGACGCCCTGGGGTGAGCCGGTCGACGCCGTCGACGAGCATCCCGCGAGCGCAACGCTGACTCCGAGAGCCAGCACGACTGCCGCCTTGGGCGGCGAATCGCATCTTTATTGCCATGTCACTCCTTCATTGCAGTACCTGTGGCGCGCCCCGCCCGACGGGCGGGGTTGGGGCGGACCCCCTGTTTGCTGTGGGGGTCCGCAGTTATTCGTCGGGACCGTTGCGGGAGCCGTCGAAGTCGGTGGGTGGGTTTGGTGGGTTCGGCGCCCGCCTGCGGGATGCCGGACAGCTCGGCCTGCGCGGCGGGGTCGCCGAAGTACGACGCGGTGATGAGCGCCCGGTCGTTCTTCAGGTCGGCCGTGTTGCCCTCGAGGGTCAGGCGGCCGTGCGCGAGCACGTAGGCGCGCGTGGCGACCTCCATCGCCAGTGCGACGTGCTGTTCGACGACGAGCACGGCGGTGCCGAGCGTGTCGGCGACATCCCGCAGCACCGGGAGCAGGCGTTCGACGACGACGGGCGCGAGCCCGAGGCTCATCTCGTCGACGATCAGCAGTCGCGGCGAGCTGACGAGCGCGCGACCGACCGCGAGCATCTGCTGCTCGCCGCCCGAGAGCAGGCCCGCCTTGCGGTTGATGCACTTGCGCAGCTCGGGCAGCAGTTCGAGGATCTGCTCCTCGCTCTGCTTCGACTTGCCGCGGGCGCCGGCGATGCGCAGGTTCTCGCGCGTCGTGAGTTCGGAGAACAGCGCGCGGTCTTCGGGAACGAGTGAGACGCCCTCGCGAGCGAGCTTGTGCGCGCTGCGTCCCGACGATGGATGTGCCGCCGAGGGTGATCGTGCCGCCGAGTGGTTTGATGAGCCCCGCGATCGCGCGACAGCGTGGTGGTCTTGCCCGCGCCGTTTGCTCCGAGCAGGGCCACGATCTCGCCGGCGCCCACCGAGATCGAGATGTCGCGCACGACGGCCGAGCCGTTGTAGCCGGCCGACATCCCGGAGACCTCGAGCACCGGCCGGCGCGGCTGCGGTCGCGCTCAGGACTGGACACTGTGGCCTCCCAGGTAGGCCTCGATGACCCGAGGGTTGCTGCGGATCTCGTCGGGGGTCCCCGACGCGATGACGGCGCCGAAGTCGAGCACGTAGATGCGGTCGCACACGCCGAGCACCAGCTCCATGTCGTGGTCGACGAGCAGCACGCTGACGCCGTGGCCGGGCAGCGACCGCAGTCGCTTGCCGAACGCGACGCTCTCGTCGGTGTCGAGGCCGGCGGCCGGCTCATCCATGAGCACCAGTCGCGGTCGTTTCGCGAGCGCGCGTGCCACCCCGGCGAGCTTGCGCTGGCCGTGCGACAGTTCGCGCGGAAACCGATCGAGCACGTCGTCGAGCTCGCAGATGGAGCTGGCCCAGGCGACATCGTCGAGGCCGACGGGCTTCGACGGAAGGATGAGGTCGCGCAGGCTGCTGAGGAGGGTGGGCTGTTCGGCGGCGACCAGCAGGTTTTCGCGCACGGTCAGGTCGTCGAAGAGCTCCACCGACTGGAACGTCCGAACGAGCCCGCGACGGGCGACGGCGTGCGGGGCGAGCCCGTCGAGGGAGGCGTCTTCGAACGTGACTTTTCCGCCGCGGCCTTTCATGGCGCCGGTGAGCGCGTCGATGAACGACGATTTGCCCGCTCCGTTGGGCCCGATGAGTCCGACGACTTCGCCCGAATCCAGGCTGAGTGAGACATCGTTCACAGCCACGACGGCGCCGTAAGACACTCGGAGGTCTGAGACCTCGAGCAGTCGCGCCATCGCGTCCTCCGTTTGATGCACTTTCACTCTGAGAAAGTCGGTTTTACTAACCGATACGCAAAACCTAGCCCGAGGCGTGGGCGCTGTCAATGCGAGCGGCTCCGCGAGCGCGGTCAGGCCGGCTGGCCGACCGGCCCCGCGCGGTCGAGAAGCTCGATCAGGTTGCCCTCGGGGTCCGAGACGAACGACATCCGCACTCCCGGCTCGGGCGCCGCCTGCGGGGGCATCCGCTCGGCCGCGCCGAGCGCGAGCAGCCGGGCGTGAACATCGTCGACATCGTCGACCCGCAGGCAGACGTGCCCGTAGCCGCGCGTGAGCAGGGCCTCGGCCTGGTCGGCGGCCTGGATGCCCGGCCTCGAGCCCACCCGCTCGAGCAGTTCGATGGCCAGTCCCGTCCCCCCGGTCACGAACGTGCCGCGGAGGCCCAGGGACGGCACCTCGAACGGTGACGATTCGGCGAGGTCGAAGGCGGCGCAGTACCAGGCTGCCTGCGCGTCGAGGTCGGCGACGCTCAGGCCAACATGATCAAAGTGCATGGTCTAGGCCTATCATGGATTAGTTTCACTATGCGAGATTCACTTTCACTCGACGAACTGTTCACTCGACGAACTGTTCACTGAGGAACTGTTCACTGACCACAGGGCAAGGACGGGAGAAGCTATGGCGCGACTGGCCGGCAAGGTCGCCCTCATCACCGGCATCGGCGGTGGCATGGGCCGCACGGCCGCGCTGACGTTCGCGCGCGAAGGCGCTCGTGTGGTCGGCTGCGACCTCTTCGAACCCGGTGCGGCCGAGACAGTGGCGATGGTGCGCGACGCCGGCGGCGAGATCGAGAACTTCGCCCCCGTCAACCTCGCGGATCCCGCCGAGGCGGCGGCCTGGGTGGAGGCTGCGATCGCCGTGCACGGCGGCGCGGACATCCTCTACAACAACGCCTCGACGCCCCGGTTCGGCGCCATCGAAGAGCTGACCATCGACGACTGGAACTTCGTCATGGACAACGAGCTCAACCTGGTCTTCTACACGACGAAGGCCATCTGGCCCCACTTTCAGCAGCGCGGCGGCGTCGTGCTCAACGTCGGCTCGATCGCGGGCCTGCGGGGGGTCGAGTTCATGAACCAGAACGCCCACGGAACGGCCAAAGCCGGCGTGCTGTCGCTCACCCGGCAGCTCGCGGTCGAGGGCGGCCGGTACGGCATCCGGGCCGTCGCCGTCAGCCCGGGCTTCATCGTGACTCCGGCCACCGAATGGCTGGTCGAGTCGGGGCCGCAGCCGTTCAAAGACAACATCGCGCGCATCCCGCTCGGGCGGGTCGGTCGCCCGGAGGATGTCGTGAACGCGGCGCTCTTCCTGGCCTCCGACGAGGCCTCGTGGATCACGGGGGCGAATCTCGTGGTCGACGGCGGCGGATCGACCCTCGGATGACCGCCTCGACTCGGGCCGGCTTCACCGGCCGCATCGTGTACCCGGGCGACGCCGGCTTCGACGAAGCACGGGTCGGTCGCATCTTCAACGGACGACGGCCCGGCCGCCAGCCTGCTGCCGTGCTGTTCGCCGAATCGGATGCCGACGTCGCCCTGGGCGTGCGGCTCGCGCGGCGCAACGGCTGGTCGGTCTCGGTGCGCTCCGGCGGCCACAGCTGGGCCGCATGGAGCGTGCGCGACGACGCCCTGCTCATCGACCTCGGGCAGCTGCGGGACATCCAATTCGATGAGGAGTCCGGGGTCGTGTCGGCGCGCCCGGCCGTCATGGGCGGCGACGAACTCGACCCGCTACCTCGAGCAGCGGGGCCGGTTCTTCAACGGCGGCCACTGCCCGTCGGTCGGCATCGGCGGCTTCCTGCTGCAGGGCGGCCAGGGCTGGCTGGCGCGCGGGTGGGGATGGGCGGCCGAGAGCATCGTCGCCCTCGACGTCGTGACGGCGGACGGCGACCTGGTGCGGGCGGATGCGACGACCAACGCCGACCTCTACTGGGCCGCCCGCGGCAGCGGTCCCGGGTTTCCGGGGGTCGTGACGAGGTTCCACCTGGCGACGCGGCCCCGATTCGGGTTCGTCGGTCACACCGTGCAGGTGTATCCGCTCGGCCTGTTCCGCGACGTCATGACGTGGATGTACCGCATCCACGCCGACATCTCGCCCGACGTCGAGATCGTGTGTGTGAGCATGACCGACGAGCAGTCGGGCGAGCGGGTGTTCCTCGTGTCCGGCGTCGCCCTCACCGAGACGGCCGAGCAGGCCGCCGCCGCGCTCGCTCCGTTCGAGACCAGCCCGGTGCTCGACCGGGCGCTCTTCGCGCAGGCTGCGGCGGAGTCATCCCTCGCCGAGCAGAAGCAATCGCAGGTTCGCCAGAACCCGCCGCACGCCCGCTACCGCGTCGACAACGCGTGGGTCGACGGCGATCCGGCCGTCATCATCGAGTCGATCGAGCCGCTCTTCCGCGACCTGCCGACGCCGGGCGCCTTCACGATCTGGTTCAGCATGGCGCCGCTGCGGGAGCTTGCCGACATGGCCTTCTCGATGCAGAGCGAGGCCTATGTCGCCACCTACCTCGTCGACGACGACGAGAGCCGGGATGCTGCGAACCGCGAGTGGCTGAACGGCGCGATGCGCAGGGCGAGGCCGGTGACGGTGGGCCAGTACCTGGGCGACAGCGATATGACGAACCGGCAGCTGCGCTTCCTGGGTGACGACCAGTTCGCCCGGCTGCAGTCGATCATCGCCGCCCGCGACCCCGATGGCCTGTTCGTCGGCTACCTCGCGCGCGACACGGCGCACCTCAACCGCAACGACTGGGAACTCTGACCCCCATCTGAAAACTCAGGCGAAACCGGGGGTGCACGCCGGAATAGTCACCCGCGGGTAGGTTTGGCCTGAGTTTTCAGTGTTGGGCCTGGAAGATGGCGGCGAGACCCTGGCCGCCGCCGATGCACATCGTCTCCAGCAGGTAGGTGCCCCCCGTGCGAACGAGGTGGCGGGATGCGGTGGCGAGGATGCGCGCGCCGGTCGCTCCCACCGGATGACCCAGCGAGATGCCCGACCCGTTGACGTTGACCCGGTCCCAGTCGGTATCGGTCAGCTGCCACTGCCGGGTGACGGCGAGCACCTGCGCAGCGAACGCCTCATTGAGTTCGATGAGGTCCATGTCGGCCATCGTGAGCCCCGAACGTTCGAACGCTTTCGCGACCGCGGGAACGGGCCCGAGCCCCATGCGCGACGGGTCGACCCCGGCCCGCGCCCAGGTCACGAGTCGAACCAGCGGCGTGAGACCGAGTTCGGCGGCACGCTCGGGGGTGGTGACGATCGCGACCGCCGCCGCGTCGTTCTGGCCGCTCGCATTGCCGGCGGTGACGGTGGAGGCGGCATCCTTCGCGAGCAGCACTGGCTTCAGGCTCGCCAGCGCCTCGAGGGTGGTGTCGGGGCGGGGAGTTTCGTCGGCGTCGACGACGACGGGGCCCTTGCGACCGCGAACAGTCACGGGCACGATCTCGTCGGCGAAGCGGCCCTCGGCGACGGCGGCGCCGGCGCGCTGCTGGGATCGCAGGGCGAGGGCATCCTGGTCTTCTCGACTGATCGAGTAGTCGCGGCGCAGGTTCTCGGCCGTCTCGAGCATGCCGTCGGGCACCGGGTAGTTCGTGCCGCCCGCGGTCTCGCGCCCCCGACCGAGGGCATCGTGCAGCCGGATCCCGGCCGTGCCGGCGACGCCGAACCTCGAGGTGACCGTGTAGAACGGGGCCTGGCTCATCGAGTCCACCCCGCCTGCGATGACGACGTCGCTGATGCCGGTCTGGATCTGCATCGCCGCATCCAGGATCGCCTGCAGCCCCGACCCGCAGCGGCGATCGAGCTGGAGCCCGCCGACCGTCACGGGCAGCCCCGCATCGAGGGCCGCCACCCGGGCGATCGGCGGCGCCTCCGCCGTGGGGTACGCCTGCCCGAGGATGACATCGTCGATCACGGCGCCGTCGAGGCCCGTGCGTTCCATCAGCGCCGCGATCGCCGTCGCGGCCAGGGCAGCGGGCGCGACATCCGTGAAGACGCCGCCGAACCGGCCGATCGGCGTTCGCAGCGGCTCGCAGATGACGACCTCGCGCAGTTCGGTCATCAGATTCCCGCCCGGATCGTGGCCGGTTCGCCCTCGACGATCAGTGTGACCCCGGTCGCATCCTGCACCTCGGCGAGTGAGACGCCGGGCGCCAGCTCGCGCAGCACGAGGCCCGCGTCGGTGACGTCGATGACGGCGAGATCGGTGATGATGCGGCTCACCACCGAGCGGCCGGTCAACGGCAGGGTGCACTCGGTCGACGATCTTGTGCTCACCGCTCTTCGCGACATGCTCCATCACCACGATGACCCGTCGGGCGCCGTGCACCAGATCCATCGCCCCACCCGGGCCCTTGATGAGCTTGCCCGGCACCGCCCAGTTCGCGATATCGCCGCCCGCGGAGACCTGCATCGCGCCGAGGAACGCGGCGTCGATGCGCTTGCCGCGGATCATCCCGAAGCTCAGGTCGCTGCCGAAATACGAGGCACCGGGCAGCACCGTGACGGTCTCCTTGCCGGCGTTGATGAGCTTCGGGTCGGCCTCGCCCTCCCACGGGTACGGGCCGACCCCCAGGATGCCGTTCTCCGAGTGCAGCACCACCGTCACGTCCGGCGACACATAGTTCGGGATGAGGGTCGGCAGGCCGATCCCGAGGTTGACGTAGGAGCCGTCGACCAGCTCCTGCGCGGCACGGGCCGCCATCTCGTTGCGAGTCAGTGCCATCAGTTCTCGCCCCCCGCCGTCGTGGTGGGTCTCGGGCGCACGGTCTCTTTCTCGATCGGCAGGTCCGCCGCATCCGCCGCGCTCAGCTGCACGATGCGGTGCACGTAGATGCCGGGCAGGTGCACGTCGTCCGGGTCGATCGACCCCGCCGGCACCAGCTCGTCGACCTCCGCGATCGTGACCCGGCCGGCCATCGCCGCCGCCGGGTTGAAGTTGCGGGCCGACTTCTCGAACACCAGGTTGCCGTGAGTGTCGCCGAGCTTTGCGCGCACCAGCGAGAAGTCGGTCACGATCGCCTCCTCCAGCACATACTCCTGTTCGGCGCCCAGCGACCCGAACATCCGCGTCTCCTTCGCCGGCGACTGCAGCGCAACCGTGCCGTCGGCGTTGTACCGCCACGGCAGGCCACCCTCCGACACCATCGTGCCCACCCCGCTCGGCGTGTAGAACGCGGGAATCCCCGACCCGCCCGCGCGCATCCGCTCCGCGAGACTGCCCTGCGGGGTCAGCTCCACCTCGAGCTCACCACCCAGGTAGCGGCGCGCGAACTCCTTGTTCTCACCGATGTACGACGCGATCACCCGGCGGATGCGACCCACCTCGAGCAGCTCGCCCAGACCCCAGCCGTCGACACCGCAGTTGTTCGACACCACCTCGAGATCGGTGGTGCCCCTGGCCAGCAGCGCGCGGATCAGCACGATCGGCACCCCCACCAGCCCGAAACCACCCACCGCGAGGGATGAGCCATCCCCGATGTCCGCAACCGCCTCCGCGGCACTCGCATACGTCTTATCCATCGGATCTCCTCTCGATTTGGTCGACGGCGTCGGCATCCGCCCTCGCAAACACCTCGCGGGCGATCGCGAACGCCGAATTCGCGGCGGGCAGTCCCGCATAGAGCGCGGTGTGCATGATGGCCTCGCCGATCTCGGATCGGGTCAGCCCGTTGGTCAGGCCGGCTCGCACGTGCATCGCGATCTCGTTCTCGTGGCCGCCGGTCACCAGGCTCGACAGGGTCACGAGGCTGCGTTCGCGACGAGTCGAGGCCGGGGCGATTCCAGATCTCGCCCCACGCGTAGCGCGTGAGAAACTCCTGGAAGTCGGCCGTCTCGGGCGTGATCCGGGCGTTCGCGGCATCCACGTGCTCGTTCGCCGAGCACTTCGCGACGAACGCGCATGCCGGTCTCGAACCGGTCGGATGTCGACGCGCCCGGCGAGAGCAGCGAACGCACGAGCGACTCGGTGGCCTTCGGGTCTTCGAGCACGGGCAGGTGGCCGACGCCGGGCATGAGCTCGAAGCGCGCCCCGGTGACCAGGGCCGCCAGCTCGCGAACGGCAGGCGGTGGCGTCGCCACATCGAACTCCCCCACCGCGAACAGCGTCGGGGCCGCAATCGTGGGCGCGGACGCGGTGAGGTCGTAGCCCGCCAGCGCCTCGCAGCAGAGCGCGTACGACTCGTCGTCGACCTGCACGAGCCGGTCGAGAGCCGCCGCACCCGCACCGGGCTCACGGGTGAGATAGTCGGGCGCGAACCACCGCGCCGCGCTCATCGACACGACGGAGGCCGTACCGCTGGCCCGCACCTGTGCCGCCCGGGCGTGCCACCCCGCGGGGTCGCCGTACACCGCCGGCGCCGCGAATGCCGCGACGCCTCGCACCCGTGCGGGATGCCGCACCGCCAGCGTGAGCCCGATCGCGCTGCCCATCGAGTCGCCGGCATAGAAGAAGGAACCACCGCCGATCGAGTCGACGAGCTGCAGCACGGCGTCCGCCAGCTCCGCCATGTCGAACGGCTGCGTCGCCGCCGGGCTGAACCCGTGACCCGGAAGATCGAAGCGCAGCACCCGGTGGTCCGCGGCCAGACCGTGCGCTGCCGCCTCCCAGATCTCCGATGTGGTGCCGAGTGACGGCCCGAGCACGACGAGCGCGGCGTCACCGGCGCCGCTGCGCACAGGCAGAACGGAACAGCGCAGGGTGGGGACGGTCATGCGATCTCCTTCGCTCGGGCGACCACTCGGTCGACCAGCACCGCGGCGGCGCCGAGACCCGCGTCGGGGTCGAATGCGGCCCACACCCTGGCGCGCACGTCGTCGCCCTGCCCGGCCAGGCGCGCGGATACGACCACCTGCAGCGGGCGGTGCGTCTCGACCGCCTCGCGGGATGCGGCCGCCACAAGGTCGAATGCGTCGGTCTTGCCGATGGATTCGGCCAGGATCGTCGAGACGCGTTCGCTGAAGATCAGGCCGTCGGTGAGGTCGAGGTTGGAGCGCATCCTCGCCACGTCGACCTCGAGCCGTCGCGCGAGCGAAGCGGCGGCAGCCGACGCGTCGAGGGCCAGCCGCTCGAGGTCGCGGAGGGCACTCCACTCCGCGTGCCAGGCGCCGCTGGGGCGCTGGTCCTCGGCGACCTGGCCGGTGAACACGGTCGACGCGAGGCCCGGCGCGCGTCGCGCCGCCGCGACGAGCAGCACGGAGGTGACGCGGGTTGCGCTTGTGCGGCATCGCCGACGACGATCCCTCTCCCGCGCCGAGGCGTTCGGAGACTTCGGCGATCTCGGTGCGCGACAGCACGCTCGACATCCACCGCCATGGTGCCGATGGCGCCCACGACCGCGGCCAGCGCAGCGGCGAGTTCGACCGATCGGCATCCGGTTGGAGTGCCACGGAATGTCGGGGTTGCGCAGCCCCAGTCGGCGCGACAGGTCGGCGAGCACCTCATCGACCACCCGCATGGCATCGGCCTCGGGGCGACGCAGGCGGGCGACATCCGTGAGCACGCCCAGCGTGCCGACCGAACCGCCGAACGAGAGCGGAAGGCGAGAAGCGACATCGTCGAGGCGCGCGAGCGAGTCGAGGATGCCGTCGAGCCATCCCGCGACGACGAGGCCGAAGCTCGTCGGCGAGGCGTGCTGGCCGAGCGTGCGGCCGGCCATCGGGGTGCCGCGGTGCAGCTCCGCCAGCACCGCCAGCTGCGCGACGAGCTCGCGCAGCGACACACCGATCGCGGCGACTGCCCGGCGGCCCACCAGCATCGCGGCCGAGTCGAGGATGTCCTGGCTCGTCGCGCCGACGTGGATCCAGTCTGACGCGCCGCTCTCGATCGATTCCGCTCGGGCGCCCAGCTGCTTCACGAGGGGGATGACCGGATTGCCGCCGCCTCGCGCCGCCGACGCGATCGCGGGCCCGTCGAGGTCGGAGGCGTGCGCGATGCCCGCCGCCACCCGGTCGGCCGCGGCCGGCACGAGCTCCGCGGCCCGCAGGGCGTGAAGCAGCGCGACCTCGACATCCACGAGCGCCTGCAGCCAGGCGGGGTCCGCGACGGCGCTGCCCGCTGCCTCACCCGCATCGAGCGGGTCGAGCAGCCCGAAATCATCCGAAGTCAAGGAACACCGTCTCGGACTCGCCCTGCAGGTGCACATCGAACCGGTACGAACCCGGCGCATCCGACACCGCCACCAGGGTGGCGCGGCGTTCGGGCGGCAGACCGGCGAGCAGCGTGTCGTTCGCGTTGAGCTCCGCCTCGTCGTCGAAGTAGGCGCGGGTGAACAGGTGGTGGGTCAGCCCGCGGGCGAAGACGGTGACGAGAACGTAGGGCGCCCGGCCATCGACGGGTCCCGGTTTCACCGTGGTGAAGTTGTAGTCGCCGGCGAGCGTCGTGGCGTCGCGACCGAAGCCGGTGAAGGTGTAGCGATCGCGGGCGAGACTGCCCCGCGCGGTGGGCATGACTCCGCGTTCGTCGGCCTGCCAGATCTCGACGATCGCATCCGGGAATCGGTTCGCCCGCCCCGTCGAATACACAGCCGTGCAGCCGGATGGCGAGCGCACTGTGGCCGGCCACCAGTTCGGGACCGCCCTCGTAGGGCAGCGCGAACGCGAAGAAGGGGCCGATCGTCTGCGACGGGGTCTGCTCGCAGGCCTACGGCTACCGGTTCAGTCATGATCGTGCTCGCTCTCCATCCACGTCGACTTCGAACCCGTCAACACGATATTCCACCGGTACGCGAGCGAGAACTCGGGGGTGCTCTCGTCGTGAACGTATTCGCTGACGAGCCGGGCGCGCGCGGCCGGGTCGGTCACGCTCTGGTAGATCGGGTCGAGAGCGAACAGAGGGTCACCGGGAAAGTACATCTGGGTAATCAGGCGCTGTGTGAATTCCGTTCCGAACAGCGAGAAGTGGATGTGCGCCGGCCGCCACGCGTTCAGGTGGTTCTTCCACGGGTACGGCCCCGGCTTGATCGTGGTGAGCCGGTACGACCCGTCGTCGCCGGTGATGATTCGCCCGACGCCGGTGAAGTTCGGGTCGAGCGGCGCGGGATGCTGGTCGCGCTTGTGAACATACCGACCGGCCGCGTTCGCCTGCCAGACCTCGACGAGCTGGTGCCGAACGGGCCGCCCGTCACCGTCGAGCACGCGCCCGAACACGGTGATGCGCTCCCCGATCGGCTCACCCGAGTGCTGGATGGTGAGGTCGCTCTCGAGCGCATTCACGTCGGTGTGGCCGAATGCCGGCGACGTGCGCTCCACCTCCTCGGGGTCGACGCGCACCAGTTCGTGGGTCGGGTGCCGCAGCACCGAACTGCGGTACGGCGGGTAGTCGCGCAGCGGATGGCCGGACGCCGTGCGCGTGCCCTCGAGGCGCGGCGATCTCGGCGGAAATCGTCGACTGCGGTTCCAGTTCGGCTGCCACGTTACGATCCTTCCAGTTTCAGTCCCGTGTATTGCTCCGCGAGCATCTGTTTCGCATAGGTCGAGCCGGTCACGTAGGCCAGCTCGCCGAGCTGTGACCGGTAGTCGAAGGCGCTCGCGTCGTCGTCGCCCGGCCGGCGGTGCAGCATCTCGGTCATCCACTGCGAGAACTGCTGGGTGCGCCACTGCCGGTCGAGGGCAGCGGCACCGTAGCCGCGCAGCCGCGTCTCGTCGCCGCCGAAGTGGTCGACGAGCGCTCGCGCCAGCATGGTGACATCCGAGATCGCCGAGTTGAGGCCCTTCGCGCCCGTGGGCGGCACGATGTGTCCCGCGTCCCCCACCAGGAAGAGCCGGCCGTAGTGAAGCCGGGATGCGACGAAGCTGCGCATCGGCGTGATCGACTTCTCGGTGATCGGGCCCTCGTGCAGGGTCCAGCCGGGGATGGCGAGGCGCGTGTGCAGGGCGTCCCAGATGCGGGCATCCGACCAGTTGTCGATGTCGTCCGACGGATCGACCTGCAGGTAGAGCCGCGAGACCCGGGTGGAGCGCATCGAGTGCATTGCGAAGCCGTCCTCGTGCAGCGCATAGATCAGCTCGTCGGTCGACGGCGCGACGTCGGCGAGAATGCCGAGCCAGGCGTAGGGATACTCGCGCTCGTAGACGGAGAGTTCGCTCTGCGGGATGCTCGGTCGCGAGACGCCGTGGAACCCGTCGGCCCCGATCGACGAAGTCGGCGGCGAGCTCGTAGGAGGTGCCGTCGTGTTCGAAGGTGACGGTCGGCGTCGTGCCCGTCGAGGCCGTGCGGCGTGACCTCCGCCGCGTCGTAGTAGACGGCGGACCCGTTGGCGTCGTGGTCGGCGCAGAGGTCCTTCACGACCTCCTGCTGGCCGTACACGGTGACGGTGCGGCCGATGAGCTCGTTGAAGTCGACGTGGTGGCGCTCGCCCGCGAACTGCAGGTAGATGCCGTCGTGCACGAGGCCCTCCCGGGCGAGGCGATCGCCGACGCCGAGCCGGGTGAGCGTCTCGACCGACCCCTGCTCGAGCACGCCCGCCCGGATCCGGCTGAGCACGTACTCGCGCGAGCGGTTCTCGATGATCACGAACCCGATGCCGGCGCGTTGCAGTGCGACGCCGAGCAGCAGCCCGGCCGGACCGGCACCGATGATGGCGACGTTGGTGGTGAGTGCGGTCGGCGTAGTCATCGGCTTCCTTGGCGTGCGTGACGGGACCGCTCAAGTGTGGGCGACGGGGCAGGCCCGATGTGGCACACTTCCATCCAGTGGAAGCACACGGCTCACGCGCGTCGATACCCGAGGGTGCGGCTGATGCCCCGCGCGGCCTGCCGAACCGCCAGCTCCTGGGCCGGATTCTCCTGCGGGACAGTGCGCGTCACGGCCGACACCGCGGCGACCACCTGGCCGGTGCGGTCGAGGATGGGCGCGGCGAGCGAACTGGAACCGGGCGTCATCTCCTCCCTCATCCGCGCGACGCCCGTCGCCCGGATCTCGGCCAGCCGGCGGCGCACCTCGGTGGGCTCCGTCATCGTCGACGGCGTGAACTTCGTGAGCGGCGTCGCGAGGTAGTCGTCGATGAGCTCCGAGGGCGCGAAGGCGAGCAGCACCAGCCCGACCCCGGTGGCGTGCAACGGCAGCCGGCCGCCGACCCGGGAGATGACGTGCACGGGCTGGTGCCCGGACAGCTTCTCGACGTAGAGCGCATCGCTGCCGTCGAGGATAGCGAGGTGCACGTGCTCGCGGGTCGCCTCGAAGAGGTCCTCGAGGTAGGGCAGCGCGAGGGTGCGCAGGTTTCGGGCGGTCGGGGTCTGCACCCCCACCTCCCAGAGGCGAAGGCCGAGCGAATAGCGGCCGTCGTCGAGTCGGGCGAGACCGCCCCACGCGACCCACTCGGCGACCATCCGATGGGTCGTCGAGAGTGGAAGGCCCGCGCGCTGCGAGATCTCCGTCAGGCTCAGCGCCCGCGCCGGGGGGCTCGTGAAGGCGTCGAGGATGGCGAACAGCCGCGACGCGACGGATGGCCCGCCCTCGGTCGCGTCGTCAGCCACGCCCCCAACCTATTCCGTCTCTCCCGTGAGGGGCGGAGTTCAGGCGGCCTGGGCGATACGCACCGTGTTGCCGGAAGGGTCGCGGAACGCGCAGTCCCGGGGACCCCAGCCCTGGTCGATGAGCTCCTGCAGCACCTCCGCACCGGTGGCCTGCGCCCTCTCGAACGCGGCGTCGACATCGTCCGACGAGAACACGATGACCGGCAGCACACCCTTGGTCAGCAGCTCCTGCAGCACGTCGCCGTCGGCTTTCGACCGGCCGGCGTGCGGTTCGGAGAGCACGATCTGGGCGCCCGGGTCGGTCGGGTCGCCCAGGGTGACCCAGCGGAATCCGCCGTTGCCGACGTCGTTGACGACCTCGAACCCGAGCGCGTCACGATAGAACTCGACGGATTCATCCACGTCGTTGACGGTGATGTTGCAGAACTTGAGTGAGATCGTCATGCCGCCAACTCTAGGCAGCGACGACGTCGGCCGCTTCTCGAATCCTGCTTGGCTTTGACCCGGCGCGGGTGGGGCGCGTGTGCACCTTGGCCACGCACGCGGGCATCGCCTGCACGGCGCCGTGCTCGGCGACCCGGTAGGCGCTCGGGGTCATGCCGACGAGCTCGGTGAAGCGCGTGCTGAACGACCCGAGCGACGAACATCCCACGGTCATGCAGGCGTCGGTGACGGTTGCGCCAGACCGCAGCAGCGCCATCGCCCGCTCGATGCGGCGGGTCATGAGATAGCTGTAGGGTGTCTCGCCGTAGGCCGCGCGAAACTGGCGGGAGAAGTGGGCGGGCGACATGAGCGCGCGGGCCGCCATCGTCGGCACGTCGAGCGGCCGTGCGTAGTCCCGGTCGATCAGGTCGCGGGCGCGGCGCAGGTGCGCGAGGTTCGCGAGCTCCTGCGGCGTCATGCACGAAGGCTAACATCCCTAAAATTGAGGTGCGAGAGGGGATCGATGAGCGAGGCGACAGCCGGGCCGGCGGTACCGGCGGCGGCGACCCCGAATCCGCTGCGCAAGCCGGTCTCGATCGAACGCTCCGTCGACGAGGGCGTTCTCATCGCCACGGCGGCGGTCACGATGGATGTCAAGAACTACATCATCGTGGAGGCGATCCGCGAGGGGCATCCGTTCAACCTCGACGATGTGCTCGCGGCCGTTCGACGCGGGCTCCTCGATCTCGCGTCGGAGAACGCTGCCAGTGCTCAGCGCGTGCAGCAGCTCGCGGTCGACGTGCAGACACCGGCGGGGGCGGTGGACGACTCGGAGGGATACCAGCTCGACGACCACCCCACCCTCACGAAGCGGGGGATCATCCACGTGATGCTGTCGGCCGAGCTCGAGCGGCTGAGCGAGGACGACGAGTTCGTGGCCGAGGTCGCCGAGGGCGCGCGCCAGCGCGCGTGGAGCGAGGTCGGCGATGCGGTGTCGTCGCGGCTGCTGGATTCGCTGCCCGCCTCGCCCGATCCGCACTACGAAGCCGACAAGGATGCGCGCATCCGCGCCCTGTTCAATATCAACCTCCGCGCGCTGGAGAAGCAGGCGAAGCGACGAGGGCACGCGCCCCTGGACTGAGTGATGGGTATTAGGCAACTCGAGTTGACAAACCTTGGCGCAGCAACCTAGGTTGCTTACATGCTGGCCCTGCGTCTCCTCGACATCCTGAACATCACCCTCGCCGCACTCGTGTGCGGAATCTTCTGGGGTCCCTGGCTCGCCCTCACCCGATCGATACGCACCTTCGCCCCGGAGGTCTTCCTCGTCGTGGTGCATCGGCTCGACGCGAACCTGGGCCGCATCATGACTGTGCTTTACCCCATCCTGCTGGCGTCGTTCGTGCCCGTGCTGGTGCTCGACGTCGTGTTCGGGTGCCGAGCGAGCCTCGTGCTCGGGCTGGTGGCGCTCGCACTGTTCGTGCTCGCCCTCGTGGTCACGCTGGCCATCGAGGTGCCGATCGTCACGCAGATCCGCGGATGGACGCCAGACACGATGCCGGCCAACTGGGAGGCGCTGCGCGACCGATGGGTCTCGTTCCACCTGCTGCGCGTCATCCCCGGAATCGTCGGGGTCGCCCTCCTGGTCGCGGGTGCGCTGTGGCAGAGGTAGGCCCCCTCGACCCGGTGGCCGACCAGCTCGCCGCCGTGGTCGCGCTGCGCGAGCTCGCCGACCAGCTCGAAGACGCCGCCGTCGAACACGCCCTCGGCGCCGGCTGGACCTGGAGCGAGGTAGCACAGGCCCTCGGCGTGACGCGACAGGCGGTGCACAAGAAACACGTCGCCCGCCTGATCGTCGCCGGCATCGACCTCCGACGTCGCAATGGCTGAGCGCACGCCCTCGGGCCCGCTCGCGCTTCCCCGACGGCTCAGTGCGATCGGCCGCAGCGCGGTCGGCGAGGCGGTGGCGCGACGCGCCGGAACGGTCGAGGCCGAACATGTGATGCTCGCGATCCTGCGGGCGCAGAGCCCTGCCGCGACCCGGCTCGCCCGAGCCGGCCTCGACTACGCGGCCTTCGATGCGGCGCTGCGGCGCCGAACGCGAGCGCAGCATCGGCGCGGCCGGAATCGGCTCGTTCGAACCCCAGGCACTGGCCGCCACCCCCCACGCCGCACCACCCGGGTGGGGAGCATCCGTGCGCGACCTGCTGCGGGCGGCAGACAAGCCGGCCGCCCGGGATGCCCGCCCGGGTTCCCTCGAGATCGAGCTTGCGGCGGCCATCCTGCGAGCGCGGCTCGGCACCGTGCCCCGCGCTCTCGCCATCACCGGCCACGATCGAGTTGAGCTTTTATCCGCGCTGAACGAGAAGTGAATGTCAAGCGCGAGACCATGAGAAATTCGACCCCGTCCGGGGGACAAATCGGCCTCGAAACTGAACGTTGGCCAAATTTTGGGGCAGAAACGGGCCCGCGCACCGGGGTCCCCCTTAATGCGGACTAGGGTCTAATTCGCCGACGTTTCTCACCCACCGTCCGGCCGACCCGAACGCACAGGCCGAACCCTGTGCAACCCCCCTCAAGGACACCCGATGCTGACCCTTAATTCGATTCCCCGCGCCCAAAAACGGCAGTGGGGATCAGAGCGGCGAACCCAGCCGCTGCCCACCGTTCACGTTCGCCCGAGCGACCGCAAAGTCATCGCCGGCCGACTCGCCATCGTCGCCACGATCCTCTTCTGGATCGCGTACGTCGTCTCCACCGTGCTGCGCCAGTTCCTCGACCGCGGCAGCCAACTACCAGTTCACGATGGAGGCGATCTCCTACCTCGTCATCGTGACGTTCCTCAGCTTCTCGGCGCTCATGTACCTCGTGGCCCGGCAGGGCGCGCTGCAGCAGTTCCGCATCCACGTGCGCGTTCCGCGCGCCGAACTCGACCGGCACTTTGCGGGCAGCGAGTCCTCGATGACCGTGCTCGTGCCCTCCTACGCCGAGGAGCCCGAGGTGGTGCGGCAGACCCTGTGGTCGGCCGCGCTGCAGGAGTACCCGTCGCTTCGCGTCGTGCTGCTGCTCGACGACCCGCCCTTCCCCGGCAAGCCCGAGATCCTGGCCCGGCTCGACCGCACGCGCGATCTCGGCCGCGAGATCAACGACGCGCTCGAAGAACCCCGCGAGCGCTTCTGGCAGGCGCAGGCGGCCTTCGAGTTCGCGACCCGGGACGACGACGTCGTCGACACCTCGGATGTGCGCGACCTCGCCGACCACTACGGCTGGGCCGCGGCCTGGCTCTACAACATGGCCGCCGACGAGGTGATCGCCGACCACGTCGACGAGTTCTTCGCCGAGCAGGTGCTGCGCGGGCTGGCCGACGAGCTTCGGCTCAACGCCGACGCGCTGCTCGCCGCCGCAGAAGAGGGCGCGACCCCGAGCCTCGACCGGATGCGCGAGCTCTACCGCCGACTCGCGTGGACGTTCGATGCCGAGGTCACCGTGTTCGAGCGCAAGCTGTACTCCTCGCTCTCGCACGAGGCGAACAAGGCCATGAACCTCAACTCGTACATCGGCCTGATGGGCGGCGCCTATCGCACCGAGCAGGCGCCGAACGGTCTTCTGCTTCGCCCGGTGACGGATGGCTCGAACGCCGACCTCGTCGTCCCGGACAGCGAATACCTGCTGACCCTCGACGCCGACTCGCTGCTGCTGCGCGACTACTGCCTGCGCCTCGTGCACCTGCTCGAGCAGCCGGAGAACGCACGGGTCGCCGTCACCCAGACGCCGTACTCGTCGTTCCGCGGGGCCGGATCGCGCATCGAGCGCCTCGCCGGGGCCACCACCGACCTGCAGCACGTGCTGCACCAGGGCATGTCGTTCTACGGCGCGGCATTCTGGGTCGGCGCGAACGCGGTCATCCGCAAGCGGGCGCTCGAAGACATCGTCGAGACCGAGATGGTCGGCGGGTTCGAGATCCGTCGCTACGTGCAGGACCGCACCGTCATCGAAGACACCGAGTCGAGCATCGACCTCGGGCACGCACGGCTGGACGCTGAAGAACTACCCCGAGCGCCTCAGCTACAGCGCGACGCCGCCCGACTTCGGATCGCTCATCGTGCAGCGGCGCCGGTGGGCCAACGGCGGCCTGCTGATCCTGCCGAAGCTCTGGCGCCAGGCATCCGAGCGTCGTCGCGCCGGCAAGCGCATCCCGCTCATCGAGCTGGCGCTGCGCGTCAACTACATGAGCTCGATCGCGTGGGCGAGCTTCGGCCTCGTGCTGCTGCTCGCCTTCCCCTACGACTCGCGACTGCTCAGCCCGCTGGTGCTGCTCGCCGCCATCCCCTACTTCTGGGCGATGTCGAGCGACCTGAAGTCTGCCGGGTACAAGCGCACCGACGTGCTGCGCATCTACGGGTTCAACCTCATCCTGCTGCCGGTCAACCTCGCCGGCGTGCTCAAGTCGATCCAGCAGGCGATCACCGGCAAGAAGATCCCGTTCGCGCGCACCCCGAAGGTGAAGAACCGCACCGCGGCACCACTGCTCTACGTCGTGGCGCCGTACGCGATCGTGGCGTTCTCGCTCTTCACGCTCTACCGCGACTACCTGGCGCAGAACTGGGGCAATGCGGCGTTCGCCGCGTTCAACGCGATCCTCGCGACCTGGGCGATCCTCGTCGTACATCGGCGTCTGGAACTCGATCGTGGATGTCTGGCTCGGTGCCACCGGCTGGCTCTTCGTCGAGAAGCTGCCGCGCGGCGCGCCGGCAGCCGGTCGCCCCGGTGTCGCACGTGCTCGACTGGCGTTCGACGCTGTACCACGGCCACGCCGTCGAGGGCGAACCCGCCCGCCGGCGCGCTGCCCCTTCACCTGAACGACGACGCAGAGATCTCGGCCTGACCATGAACGACGACTGACACTTCACCGGCCATGGGCCCGGCGAGCCCGGTCGCCGGCTCTCCATCCTGCGGCTCATCGTCGCCATCGTCGCGACCGTGGGCGTGATCGGCGGCGGCTTCGCCGGCTGGCAGCTGTACTCGGCATCCGCCGACGACACCAGCCAGGGCTCGTGGTTCGCCGGCTACGTGGATGTCACGGCGACGCCCACGTTCGCGTTCGAGACCCCGACCACGAAAGCGGCCAAGCAGGTCGTGCTGTCGTTCATCGTCGCCTCGAGGATGGCGCCTGCACGCCGAGCTGGGGCGACGCATACTCGCTCGACGAGGCATCCGCGTCGCTCGACCTCGACCGCAGGATCGCGCGGCTGCAGCAGCAGGGTGGCGACGTCGCGGTCTCCTTCGGCGGGCTCAAGAACCAGGAGCTCGCGCGTCACCTGCACCAGCGTCACCCAGCTCGCCGCGGCCTATGCCTCGGTGATCGACCGCTACAACCTCTCGACCATCGACCTCGACGTCGAGGGCACCGCGCTCGACAACTCGGCGGCCAACACGCGCCGCGCGGAGGCGCTCGCGATCGTGCAGAAGCAGCGCCGCGCCGAGGGCAAGTCGCTCGCCGTCTGGCTCACGCTGCCGGTCACCCAGACCGGCCTCGCGGTCAATGGCCAGGACGCGGTTCGCGCGACCCTCGCCGGCAAGGTCGACCTCGCGGGCGTCAACGCGATGACCATGGACTACGGCTCCTCGCTCACCGCGGGCACCAGCATGGTGCAGGCCAGCGAGGATGCGGTGGTCGCCGTGCAGCGCCAGCTGGGCATCCTGTACAAGCAGCAGCACATCACGCTCGACTCGGGCACGCTCTGGTCGAAGGTCGGCGCGACCCCGATGATCGGGCAGAACGACGACAAGGGCGAGGTCTTCAGCCTCGCCGACGCGACGAAGTTCAACGCTTCCTGACGTCGAACGGCGTCGGCCGGGTCTCCGCGTGGTCGCTCAACCGCGACCTCACGCTGCGGTTCCAACTACACGACACTGACCGTGGTCTCCGACTCGTGCAGTGGCATCGCCCAGGGCGGCAAGCACTTCTCGACCATCCTCGCCGCCGGCTTCACGGGCAGCGCGACGGCCGACTCGAAGTCGGTCACCACGAGCGAAGCCGTCAGCAGCGCGAGCCTGAAGGACAACCCGAAGACGAGCCCCTACCCGATCTGGTCGACCACCAGCTCGTACCTCGAGGGCACGAAGATCGTCTGGCACCACAACGTGTACGTCGCGAAGTGGTGGACCCAGGGCGACATTCCCGACAACCCGGTGCTCAACTCGTGGCAGACGCCGTGGCAGCTGGTCGGTCCCGTGCTGAAGGGCGAGAAGCCGATCGTGCAGCCGACCGTGCCCGCCGGCACCTACCCGACCTGGGCCGGCGCGGCCGTGTACAACACGGGCGACCGCGTGATCTTCGACGGCATCCCGTACCAGGCGAAGTGGTGGAACCAGGGCAACAGCCCGGCGGCCGCATCGTCGAACCCGGACAGCTCGCCCTGGACGCCGCTCACGGTCGCCCAGATCAACGCGCTCAACGCGTCACTGGCCGCATCCGCCGCGAAGTAGCGATCGCTCGACAGGACCAATCCGCCGAAGCACACGGTCGACAGGACGGGAACGACAGTTCGGGCCGCCCCGTCCTGTTGCCCGTGCTGTTGCCCGTGCGGGCCCGAAGTCTGGCACACTGGACCATCACCCCTGTGAGGCCAGTGTGAGGAACCTGATTGACACGCATTGCCTGCCGCCAGCTGTCGCCCGCGATAGCTGACCTGCCCGCCAACATCGCCGCGACCACCGCGGCCATCCGCGAGTCGGTGGCGGCGGGCGCGCGGATCGTGCTGGTGCCCGAGCTCGCGCTCTCCGGCTACATGCTCGAGTCGGTCGAGGAGGCGCGGTCGGTCGCGATCCCGGCGTCGCATCCGGTCTTCGCCGACTGGGCCGCGGCGGTCGCCGAGATCGACGGCGTTGCGATCGGCGGCTTCACCGAGCTGGGCGACGACGGGCTCATCTACAACAGTGCGGCCGTCGTCGACGCCTCCGGTGTGCGCGCCGTCTACCGCAAGGTGCACCTCTGGGACAAAGAGAAGCTGCTGTTCACCCCGGGTTCGGCCGAGCCGCCGGTGGTCGACACCGCGGCCGGACGCATCGGCGTGCTCATCTGCTTCGACCTGGAGTTCCCCGAATTCCCCCGCAGCCTCGCGCTTCGCGGCGCCGAACTGATCGCGGCCCCGACCAACTGGCCAAAAGAGACCGTGCCCGCCGGCGAGCGCGTGCCCGAGGTCACGGTCGCGATGGCGTCGGCCTACAGCAACCACGTCGCGATCGCCGCATGCGACCGCGCCGGGTGTCGAACGCGGCCAGGACTGGAACGCCGCCAGCTGCATCGTCGACGAACACGGCTGGGTCGTCGCGACAGCGGATGCCGCCGGCATCGTCACCGCAGACCTCGACCTCAGCCTGTCCCACGACAAGACCATGAGCGCGATGGTCGACGTCTTCGGTGATCGACGCCCCGAACTCTACGGAGCGCTGACCGCCCCCAAGCCCTGAACTCCCTTCCCAACCACCCCCTAAGGAGACGCGCGTGAGTGCACCCAAAACCGAGCCACGAAGTGGTGGCCTCGAAACCCGCTCCATCGACTATGTGCCGAGGAACGAACGACACGGCAAGGTCTGGCACATCGGACCGCTCTGGTTCATGAGCAACGCGCAGCTCGCCACCCTCGCGGTCGGCACCACCAGCTTCGCGCTCGGCGGCAACCTGGTCTGGTCGATCATCGCCATCGTGATCGGACTGATCATCGGCACGATCTTCATGGCCGCCCACTCGTCGCAGGGCCCCAAGCTGGGCCTGCCGCAGATGGTGCAGTCGCGCCCGCAGTTCGGCTACATCGGCGCGCTTCTGGTCTGGCTCTTCGCGTTCCTGCAGTACGCGGGCTTCAACGTGTTCAACACGGTGCTCGCCGGCGAGTCCGTCGGCGACGCGGTCAACGCGCCCGCGAGCTTCAACCCGCTGTGGGCCATCCTGATCACCGTCATCGGCGCGGTCGTCGCGCTGTGGGGCTACGACCTCATCCACCGCATGGAGCGCTACCTCGTCTACCTGACGGTGGTCGTGATGGCGCTGGTCACCATCTCCGCGGCGGCCCACCTGCCGCTTCCGGCCGGCGCGTTCGACCTCGGGCACTTCTCCCCGCTCGCGTTCTTCGCGCAGCTGGGTGTCGTGGCCGGCTACCAGATCTCGTGGGCCATCTACGTGTCCGACTACTCGCGCTACCTGCCCGCCGACACCCCCACCAGCCAGACGTTCCGCTGGACGTTCTGGGGCTCGGCGGTCGGCGGCGCGTGGATCATGATCCTCGGCGCGTACCTCGCGGCCGTCATCAAGGGGTTCAACGCGGGCGACCCGGTCGCGGGCATCCTGAAGGTCTCGAACCTGCTGTTCCCCGGATTCGGCAACATCGCGCTCATCGTGTTCGCGCTGGGCCTCATCGCGGTCATCGTGCTCAACATGTACGGCGGGTCGCTGACCCTGATCTCGTCGATCGACAGCTTCCGCAAGGTGCGCGCGACGCTGGGCATCCGTGTGATCACGGTGGTCATCACGGCCGCAATCTCCGGTATCCTCGCCGGGTTCGTGGCCGACAGCTTCGAGGCGTTCTTCGCCGGCTTCCTGTTCCTGGTGCTCTACTTCTTCATCCCGTGGACGGCAGTCAACCTCACCGACTACTTCATCGTGCGCAAGGGCCACTACGCCATCGCCGAGATCTTCAAGCCGCGAGGAATCTACCGGCGATGGGGATGGCAGGGCATCAGCGCCTACCTGATCGGCTTCATCTGCATGACGCCGTTCTTCAACGTGGCTGGCTTCTACGAGGGCTTCATCTCGAAGGCGATGGGCGGCGTCGACATCTCGCTGTTCATCGGCCTGCCGGTCTCCGCCATCCTGTACTGGGTGTTCACGCGCGGACTCGACCTGAAGTCGGAGCGCGAACTCGCGGATGCGCAGGCCGGGTCGCTCGAGACGCCCGACAGCGAGCGCGAGGACCTCGCCGGCTCGGTCGTCGACTGACCACACCAACCACCGCCTGAGGGGCGTCAATCGGTCGTTTCCGCGAGGTGTCGGACGACCGAATGACGCCCCTCACGGGGTTAGTGGATGAGCGACTTCAGGAAGACGACGATCGCGCCGAGCAGCGCGGTGCCGACCGCGCCGGCCAGGCGGATGGGCCACGCGTTGCCGCGATGCGCGAACACCAGCCAGCCCAGCACGGCGAGGGAGAGAACGGCGACGCCGAGCGAGGCGTAATAGGCGATGTACTCGGTGAGGCCGCCGAAGGTGCCGACGAGCAGCAACAGCAACGGCAGGATGGCCGCGATCAGCAGGCCCGAGGCGTGGCCCATCGCATGACGGATCACCGTGCGGAGCGGCGTCGGCGGGTTCGTGACCGCGTGCTCCCCCGCAACGACCTCGCTGAACACGTGCGCCACCCACACCGTGACGATGGTTCCCAGCGTCAGCTCGAACACCTCGAAGTCGGTGGTGTTGTCGTTGGCGGCGACAATCACGGCGCTCACGATGATGGTGCCGTAGATCGTCGGCGGGCGCACCAGAAACCAGAGGCGGCTTTCGGAAGCGGGCGACGGCTTCACTGCGCGGGTTTTTCGGGGCTCGACAGCCATACCTGAATTATGCCCGGCCTTCCGGCACCCAAATTGGAGGAACTCACAGGCCCCGCGCCACACCGACCGCTTTGCTGTGTGTTTTGTCACAAAATCCGAAATGTCCCCCAAAGGGGCGTCATAACCGCGTGCACCACCGGTCTCCCCTGATAGAGAGCAGTCACGTTACTGCTTCACCTGGGATCAAGGAGGATCACATGAAACTCAACAAACTGACCGGCAGCCACGCGGGCCGAATCGTGCTCACTGCCGTACCGGTCGCCGTCGTCGCCACACTTCTCATGGGAGGGGTCGCCAACGGAGCAGTGCCGGTCTCGTTCGCTGTATCGGGAAGCCAGTTCCAGATCAGCTCCTCGCAGCTGGATGGCACATCCTTCTCGCAGTATGCGGGCGTGACCAGCGACACATCCGGTGGCCAGCACCAGGTGGCCATCGCCAACATCGGGCAGGCCAGCCTCGCCAACCTGTGCCAGTCGGTCGTCACCGACACCCCGCTGGGCAAGGTCGGCATGCTCATCACCGCGGGCGGCGGCGGTAAGCCCGCCACAGCCACCGGGCTGCAGATCGGAATGACCGACCTCAAGGGCGACGCCAGCTTCAACAACATCCGAATCGGTGTCGACGCGTCGCACGTCAACACCTCCGCGAAGGGCACGGCGGGCGACTTCGCCCAGGATGCCGACTCCATCAAGATCACCGGCCTCGAGCAGACGGCGTGGTCCACGACCGCCTCCGTCTTCAACCTCACCGGCATGCACGTGCAGTTGACCGACGGCAGCAAGGGGTGCTTCTGATGAGCATCGGCAACGCGGCAGACCACCTGCTCAACGCACGCTCGTATCGAAAGCCGGGGCCGATCATCCAGGATGAGCACCGGGTCGCCTTCGTCGGCTGGGCTCGGGAGCGACCGTTCGTCGGCAGCGTGCTCACGATTCTCGCGGGCGTCGAGATGTTCTTCTCCGGCCAGCTCGACATCGGCCACATCCACGTGCAGGTCGGAATCGAGGGCTTCCAGGCGACGGTCATCCCCATCGCGCTGGTGCTTCTCGGACTGCTCGCGCTGTTCATGCCCCAGCACCGCATCTTCTACGGCGTCATCGCCCTGGTCGTCGCGGTCTACTCGCTCATCGGCGTCAACCTGGGTGGGTTCATCCTGGGCATGCTGCTCGGCTCGGTCGGGGGCATCCTGACGGTCGCGTGGATGAAGAAGAAAACTCCCGCGGAGCCGCGCCCTTTAGACGCGCGCCGGTAAGCGGCGCAGTCGTTCTGTGCCTCGTCGCGGCGACCCTGGGGATCGGCGCGGCGCGGGTTCCCGCCTCGGCGCCCGAGGCGCTGTGCATCCCGCTGCTCATGAGCTGCACGACAAGCCCCACTCCGACACCGACGCCCACCTCGAGCCCCGCTCCGAAGAAGCCGATCGGCGGGGTCGTCGGCGGTCTGCTGGGTGGGGTCGCGGGAACCGGCGGAACGGGTTCGACGATCGCGCCACTCGATGTGCTCGCCGACCCGGATGCGCCCGTCATGACCTTGCCGGCCGCGCAGCTCAGTGGATCCTCGCTGTCGTTCACCGGCCTCCAGTCGGTGACCCTGGTGACGATTCCGCTGGCCAACGGCAGCCAGGTTCCGGTCATCAAGCTCGTCGCCGACAGCATCACGATCGACGGCTTCGTGCTCGACGTGCGCCGCGCCACCGGCCCCTCGCTCGTCACAACGGCGGGGCAGATGGTGGTGAGCGGCCACGTGGTCGCGTACCTCGACTCGGTCACGGGTGAAACGCTCGGCGGGCTCGGGCTGACGCTCGGAACGGATGCGACCCCGCCGCCGAGCAGCGAACTGCCGAGCCAGCTGCTGAGGGTCGACCTCGGTCTGGTGGGCATCGATGCCGCGCACATCAGCTTCACGCAGCAGGAGCAGCAGCTGCACGGCTAGCCGGCGCGACGGTCACGGTCACGGCGGTGACGACGTACGAAAAAGACCTGGTGCGGGAGATTCGGGTGCTCCCGCACCAGGCGTTCGGACACCCTCGCGGGAGGGTGATCTTTTTCTGCGAGCGCGTTCCCCGCGGCTCGTGCCCTCACTGTACGTCGCCGTCGGTAACGTCTGGGTAATGGGCTCATGAAAACTCAGGCGAATGTGCGGGGCCGGCGGCCAATAGGGCTCGGGGGTACGCGTTTCCCCTGAGTTTTCAGTGGGAGGGTGAGGGAGGGACGGGGTTGCGTTCGAGCTGCAGCCCGTTCGCTTATGGGGGCGACCGGCGGACTCAGACCCCGAGAAGCGCGTCGGCGATGCGACGGATGATGGCCTCGAAGCCGTCGAGCGAGCGCAGGTGCGGCGTCTGCACGGCGTCGTTGACCACGAGCAACACCGCCTGCACCCGGATGCGCGCGGCCGTCGCGCCCTCGGTCGTGAACTGGCGGCGCAGGTCAACCCAGGTGTCGATGTACTCGCGCTGGATGCGCACCGCGTCCTCGCGGTCCTCGGCCGGCAGCCGGTCCATCTCAGAGATCAGGGTGCGGGGAACGTAGCGCTCACGGTTGGCCACGCCCGTGTACGAGTCGACGAGCCGGGCCAGCTTCTCGGGCGCGGGCGCGCTGCTCGCGAGCACGCGATCGGTCTCGACGCGCAGCAGTCGGCTCGCGCGGTCGATCGCCGCCGCGAGAATGGCGACCTTGCTCGGGAAGTGCGCGTAGACGCTCGGTCCCGCGATGCCGACGGCCTCGGCGATGTCATCCACGCCCACCGCGCTGAATCCCCGCTCGGCGAACAGCTCGGTGGCGGCACTGATGAGCTGCTCGCGGCGCGACGCCGGAGGCTCGATCACAGGAACGCTCGCCGGCGGCTCGGGCAGATCGGTCAGGGAAACGAACGTGACCGTCTCGATGAGGTCGACCATCACATCCACGAACTCGTCGTGAGGCAGCGAGAGCGAGTGGAAGCCGACACTCACCAGAACACCGAAGCAGCACCACGCCAGCACATCGGTCTGCACAGCGTCGAGCTCAGGCCGGGCGGCGCCGATGAAGCCGGCGAGCAGGCGCGTGGTCGAGCGCAGCTCGTCGCGCAATTCCCGCTGCAGAGCCTCATCCAGACTTCGCGAATCACGCTGCCACAGCACCCCGACCTCGCGGTTCGCCACCGCGCATTCGGCAAGCTGCCGGAAGACGGCGGCGAGCTGCTGCGGGTCGGAACCGTCGGTCGCCGCGGCGCTCGCCAGCAGTTCGTCGTAGGGCGCCAGCCCCGTGCGAATGGCCTCGACCAGCATCTCGGCTTTTCCAGAGAAGTGCCGGTAGATCGCGGACGGCCCGACGTTCGTGGCGGCCGCGATGTCGCTCATCGAAACGCTCGAATAGCCGTGCCGGGAGAACAGTTTGGTGGCAGCGTCGAGGGTGATCGCGCGCCGGTTTCGTGGACGCGTGCGTCTCGCCGGCGCATCCGGTGAAGTCTTCATTGAGACGTGATCCTGACAGATTGAGACGCCCTTGGCGCTCCTAAGTGAATGGCGGTTAGCGTAGCATGTGAGCGCTGCCACGGCCAACGAAACGTCCGGATGTGCCAGAGTGAATGACACCCGACGGACGCCCCACAAGGAGAAACCATGAAGCTAGAGGCAACCAGCGCGCTCGTCACAGGAGCCGCATCCGGTCTCGGCGCGGCCACCGCGACCGCATTGGCCGCCCGAGGAGTCACCGTCCTCGGACTCGACCTGGCGCAGGCAGTCGACGCTCCCCCGGTCGAGCCCGCCAACGGCGTTCGCCTGGTTGGCGCGGACGTGACTGACGAAGACGACGTGCAGGCCGCACTCGCCACGCTCGGCGCCGACGCACCACCCTTGCGCCTCGTCGTGAACTGCGCGGGCATCGCCCCGGCCCGGCGCATCCTGTCATCGAAGGGCGTGCACGAGCTCGCCCTGTTCCGCAAGACCATCGAGGTCAACCTCGTCGGAACCTTCAACGTGCTGCGCCTCGCCGCCGAAGTCATCTCGACCACCGAGCCCGACGAGAACGGGCAACGCGGAGTAATCGTGAACACCGCATCGGTCGCCGCCTTCGACGGACAGATCGGCCAGATCGCCTACTCCGCGTCGAAAGGCGGCGTGGTCGGGATGACCCTGCCGGCCGCGCGCGACCTCGCCCGGTACGGCATTCGCGTCAACACCATCGCCCCCGGCATCGTCGACACCCCGCTGCTCGCCGCGCTCGGGCCCGCCGTGAACGAATCGCTGGCCGCCGGCATCCCGTTTCCGCAGCGGCTCGCGCGCCCCGACGAATATGCGCAGCTCGTGCTCATGATCGCCGAACACGACTACCTCAACGGTGAAACCATCCGCATGGACGGCGCGCTGCGGATGGCGCCCCAGTAGGCCCCATCGAGTTTCCCCACATCGACCCAAATCCCGCGCTGACGGTCGATGTGGGGCAACTCGCGTCAGGATGTGTTGGGCTCGAGCGCGAGAGCGATATCTGCGCGCACGAGCGCCTCATTCACATGTGTTCCAACATCCATGCCGTTGCCCGCCGCGGTCGCCACCTTGAGCGAGGGATTGACGACGTTGCCCACGGCCCACACGCCGGCGGCACTGGTGGCTCCGCGAGCATCCACGCGCGCGAACCGGCCGGCCGGCGTATCGACAAACTCAGCGCCCAGCTCAGCGAGCAGACGATCTTCGGGTATGACGCGTGGCGCCGTGAAGACGATGTCGAATTCGGTCGTCCCCGCGGAGGTCTCGAGCACAACACCATCGCCGGCGCGGTCGATGCGCATCACGACGCCATCAACCGTGCGGATGCCTCGGGCCGCGAACTCCGCGAGCTCGACGCCGGTCGGATGCACAACGGCGTTCGTGAACACCGTCACCGCATCCGACCACTGGCGCAGCAGGTTCGCCTGGTGGATGCTCTTCGGCCCCGTGCCCAAGATGGCGATGCGCTTACCGCGCACCTCCCATCCGTCACAGTAGGGGCAGATCACGACGGCACTCCCCCACAGCTCTGACACCCCCGGCACCGCAGGCAGTTCGTCCACCACGCCGGTCGCCACAATCACGGTGCGCGAATCCAGACGAGCGCCGGATGCGGTGCGCAGTTCGACGAGGTCGTCGCGTCGCGTCGCCGACACCACCTCGTCGTCGCGAATCTCCCCGCCGAATCGAACGATCTCGGCGCGAACGCGTTCGAGCATCGACCGCGGGGAGTCGCCGTCGAAACCCGGCACCCCATGCGAGTGCGCAGCGGCCGCGTTTCGCTGTCGACCGCCGTCGATCACCAGCGTGCGCCGAAGCGCCCGCGAAAGCGTCAACGCCGCCGCGAGCCCAGCGCTGCCTCCGCCGGCGATCACGGCATCCCACTCCGCGCGCATCTAGGCCTTACTCGGTTCGACCACCGCCGCCGTGCCGTACGCACAGATCTCGATGTAGGCGCCGATCGCGTTGGCGTCGAAACGCATAGCGAGGATGGCGTTGCCTCCGCGGGCTTCCGCCTCAGCGGCCATCCGGTTCATCACCTCGGCTCGACTGTCGTGCATCGTGCGGGTGTACTCGGGCAACTCCCCGCCCCCGATCGCGCGCAGGCTTGCGGTGATGCCTGCACCGAAGTTGAGGGCGCGCACCGTCAGCCCCATCACCTCGCCGAGCGACTGGGTGATCGTGTAGCCGGGCAAGTCGTTGGTCGTGACGATGATCATGCACAACATCGTGCCACGGCGGCAGCTTCGGTGGTCGAGTAGCACGACCGAGCTTGCGAGGACGAGCGGGTCTCGATACGCGCGCCAGAGCGCGCTACTCGACCACCGGTTCGGGGTGGTCGAGTAGCACGAGCCGACGAAGGAGGCCCGGGCGTATCGAGACCCCACCACCCCAAGGCGGCCGGGGTCTCGATACGCGCGCCAGAGCGCGCTACTCGACCACCGGGCTGCGGGGCAGAGCGCGCTACTCGACCACCGTATCGAGCTGGCGTCGAGTAGGCGCGCGAGCTCGACACGAGCGCCCGAGCGCGTATCGAGACCCACCAGCCGAGAGGCGCGCCGGGCGTATCGAGACCCAGGGCGCCCTACGAGCCCGTCACGACGCGCAGGGCCGCCAGAGACTCGTCGACGATCTGCCGGAAGGTGCGTGTGTTGTCCGCCTGTATCCAGGTCTGGAATGAGATGTGGAAGACGGAGACCGCCGTCTCCGCGGTGAGGCTCGCGGCCGGCTCCTCGAGGCCGCGCTCGCGCAGTGTCGAGGCGATCGACGCCTTGAGGGTTGCGAGCTTGATGAGTTCGCGCTCCATGAGTCCCGGGTTGAGGTGAATGACGCGGTTGCGCTCCATCGACCAGGGGCGGCGCGGCTCGAAGTCGTCGGCCGACCCGTAGAGCGCGAGTTCGACGATCTGCAGGGGTGTCGCATCCGCTGGCGCGTCCCGCACCGCGTCGACGAAGAGCGCCTGGAATCCTTCCTGGCCGGCGAAGAACACGTCGCGCTTGTCGGCGTAGTGACGAAAGAAGGTGCGTTCGGTGACGCCGGCGCGGGCGGCGATTTCGGCGACCGTGGTCTGCTCGAAACCGCGTTCGACGTAGAGCTCGATGGCGGCCTGGGCGAGGCGACTGCGCGCGCCGGGCTCCCATCTACTCATGGTTCGATCATACTCTGATGACAGCCACTGACATCGTGTGCTACTGTCGATGACAGCCGCTGACATCACTGGGAGCGCACACGGCGCGCCTGTCGCGGCTTCACCGGAAAGGCACTGCCATGAAGATTTTCGTCACTGGAGCATCCGGCTGGATCGGATCCGCCGTCACCGCCGAGCTCATCGAGGCCGGGCACGACGTCGTCGGACTCGCCCGGTCCGACGAGTCCGCAGCCAAGGTCGAGGCCGCGGGAGCCACCGTGCAGCGCGGCGACCTGAACGACCACGACAGCCTGCGGGCCGGGGCGGCGGGCGTCGACGGCATCATCCACACCGGCTACAACCACGACTTCAGCCAGATGGAGAACGCCGCCAGCACCGACTTCGAGGCGATGAAGCTGTTCGGCGACATCCTGGAGGGCTCGAACGGCCCGCTCATCTTCGCGTCAGGCATCCTCGGCGCCGTGTCGGTCGAGACCGACCGTCCGGACCCCGAAACGTCGTGGTCTCCCCGGCTGCGCACCGAAGCCATGGCACTCGGCTGGGGTGAGACCCGCGGCATCCGCAGCGCGGCCGTTCGCCTCGCTCCAACCGTTCACGGCGAGGGCGACCACGGCTTCATCCAGGCCATGGTCAACTTCGACCGGGCGGCGGGCAAAGCCGGCTATGTCGGCGCAACGCGCTGGCCGGCGGTCCATCGCCTGGATGCCGCGCACCTGTTCCGCATCCTGGCCGAGGAGGCGCCCGGTGACACCATCGCGCACGCGATCGGCGAGGAAGGGATCCCCCTGAAGTCGGTTGCCGAGGTGGTCGGACGCAAGCTCGACCTGCCCGTCGTCGACCTGACGCCCGACGAAGCCACCGAGCAGTTCACCTGGCTCGGACGGTTCCTGGGGGTCGACAGCACCGCGTCGAGCACCATCACGCAGGAGCGTTTCGGCTGGAAGCCCACCCACCCGACCCTGCTCGAGGATCTCGAGGCCGGCTACTACACGCGCGGCTAGCCACGACGTCGCCCGTTCGGCACGACATCGCTTGCGCGCGCAGGCGCATTCGTGCCGAACGGGTTACTTCGGCTCGGGGTCGAGCGCCGCGCCCAGAAACATCGTGACCGCATCGTCGATGAGCACGTCCACCTGGCGGCCCGAGGCGCGTCCGGCGCCGACGAAGGTGGAGATGCCCTGCATGGTCGCGGACACCAGGAGGGTGAGTCGGTCGAGCTCGCCGGGCGCGAAGACGCCCGCGGCCACGCCCCGCCGCATGATGTCGCTGATGGTCTCGAAGAATCTTTCGGCGGCATCGAGCAGGCTGTCTGGCGGGGTCGCCATCTTGGCGGCGAACATGAGGTCGAGCAGGGCGGCGTTTCTCACCGCGAAGTCGACGTAGGCGTGGGCGGCAGCACGCAGCGACTCGGCGTAGTCGGCCGTCTCGGCGGATGCCGCGTCGCGCATCGCGTCCGCGAGCTGGATGAATCCGCGCTCACCCAGCGCGTCGATGAGCGCCTTGCGGTCGATGAAGTGACTGCGGGGGGCGCCGTGGCTGACACCCGCGTCGCGGGCGAGCTCGCGCAGCGAGAGGGCATCGATGCCCCGTTCCCGAAGCACCAGTTCGGCCTGGTCGAGCAGCACGGTTCGCAGGCTGCCGTGATGAAAGGGCCGCTCCTCCATGGGCCCATGGTACCCGAAATAGGCATTGACTAGATACTAGGCAGTGTCTAGTGTCGAATCATGACTCCGCAGAACACCGCCCTCTGGCTGCCCCGACGAGGCAAAGCATTCGAGGTCGGTCCCGCCGACTACACGCCGCCCGCCCCGAACGAGGTCGTGGTGCGAGCAGCCGCGGTCGCCGTGAACTTCGTCGACGCCATGCCCGGCTTCCTGTACCGGATCGTGCTCCCCTGGCTGAGGTTTCCCGCGGTGATCGGGTCGGATGTCGCGGGCGAGGTCGTCGAGGTCGGAAACGCGGTGACCCGGCTGCACCCTGGCGACCGGGTTGTCGCCCATGCGTTCGGGATCGAGAAGTCGCAGAACCGCCCGGCCGAGGGTGCATTCCAGCAGTACGTCGTGCTCATGCAGCACATGGTGTCGACCATCCCCGACTCGCTGTCGTACGAGCAGGCTGCCGTTCTGCCGCTCGCGATGTCTACCGCATCGTGCGGGCTCTTCCAGCGAGACCAGCTCGGCCTGGCGTTGCCCACCCCCGATCCCGTCGACCGACACGAGACGGTGCTCGTCTGGGGCGGATCGACCAGTGTCGGCGCCAACGCCATCCAGCTCGCGCGCAACGCCGGCTATCGCGTGGTCGCCACCGCTTCTCCGCGCAACTTCGACTGGGTGCGGTCGCTGGGCGCCGACGCCGTGGTCGACTACCGCAGCCCGACCGCGGTCGATGACCTCGTCGCGGCGATCGGCGACAGTCCGCTGGCCGGCAGCCTCGCGATCGGCTCGGGATCGCTGCGGCCGTGCATTACGGTGGCCGCCCGCACCGCGGGAAGCAAGCGTGTGGCATCCGCGCATCCCGGCCCGCCGACGACCGTTCGCGCTCGCCTGGCGCGCCGTCGGGGCGTCACTGTCAGCGTCATCTGGGGCGGCACCCTGAAAGACAACGAGGTCGGTGCGGCGATCTACACCGACTTCCTGCCGACCGCGCTCTCGACGGGCGCCTACCGCGCCGAACCGGTCGCGACCGTCGTCGGCACCGGACTCGACGCCATCCCTACCGCACTCGCGCAGCTTCGCGCCGGCATCTCTGCCACCAAGCTCGTCGTCAGCCTGTAGCCTCCGGGCGCCGCCGGCTACTCAGCCAGCGTCGCCATCCAGGCCTCGATGGCGTCGGGCTCGCGCGGCAGAGCCGCAGAAAGATTGATTGACGACGTCTCAGTGACGAGCAGGTCATCCTCGATGCGGATGCCGAGGCCGCGCAGCTCCTGTGGCACCAGTTCGTCCCCGGGCTGGAAATACAGGCCCGGTTCGACAGTGAGCACGTTGCCTGCGGACAGTGTGCCGGTCAGGTACGAACCCTGAGGCGCGTGATTGCAGTCGTGCACGTCCATGCCCAGCATGTGGCCGGCGCGCGAGATGCTCCAGCGGCGGTGGTACTGCGCCTCGGGCGACATGGCCTCCTCAACCGAGCAGTGGAGCACCCCCAGGTCGATCAGGCCCTGCGTCAGGGCTCGCGAGCATGCGTCCTGGTAGTCCTGGAATCGGATGCCGGCGCGCAGCCTTTCTATGCCGGCCTGCTGCGCCTGAAGTACGACCGTGTACACGTCGCGCTGCAACGGCGTGAAGACCCCGTCGACCGGCACTGTCCGCGTCACATCCGCCGAGTAGAGCGACGGCAGTTCCATGCCCATGTCCATGAGCACGAGGTCCCCGTCGCGAAGGCGACCGGTGTTCGCCGTCCAGTGCAGCGTGGCCGCGTGACTTGCCGCACCCACGACGCTCGCGTAGGCCGGGCCCTGGCCCTCAAGCCGCGCGCGGCGATAGAAGGTGCCCTCGATGTACCGCTCGCCGTGCTCGCTCTCTCTCGCCCGCGACCATTCGCGGACGCAGTCCTCGAAGCCCAGCACAGTGCCATCGACGGCCAGCTGTAATTGCCCGAGCTCCCAGTCGTTTTTGATGAGCCGCAGCTGGTCGAGCGTGGATTTGAGTGCGAGATGAGGAGCAAAATCCGGTCCGCACACTGACCGCACCATCGCATCGACCTCCCTGTCGAGGGTCGGCAGCACTCGGATGGTTTTTGCACGCGCCGCGGCGCGCTCGAAATCGTCTCGCAGTTCGGTGAGCGGCCGGCACTCGATTCCGAGCGCATCCTGTGTCTCCTGCAGCGATGGTCGCGGTCCGACCCAGAGGTCGCCCTGCGCGTCGTTCTGCCAGAATTCGTCGTTGGACCGCCCGGATGGCGCGTGCAGGTACAGTACGGAGCCTGCGACACCGCCCGTGGTGTCGAGGACGAGCACGCTGGATGCCCCCGTGTTGCCGGTCAGCCAGACGTGGTCGGTGCCGGGCCGAAACACGTAGTCGTTGTCGTTCGAGCGCCCCCGCGGCTCACCGCACGGAATCACCAGCAGTTCCGCCGGGAAGGCTTGGGCCAGCCTCGAGCGTCGCTCGACGGTGTATGCGACGACGGGATTGTCGGGCTCGAGCACGCGCGCCGGGTCGTCCCAGTCGGCGAGCATGAAAGCACCGTTGCCGGGCAGCGGTGCGCGGTTAGCGGCACGCGGCATTGCCCACAGCGGCGCTTCGATCGGTTTGGCGGACGGGTGCGCGTCGATGGTGGTCATTCGGCGCTCCTTTCGAGAGCCTCGGGGATCATCTCGGTCCAGGTGAGGCGGTCCGCATCATCTGGAGTGGCGGGCAGGCGACCGGCGCCATCCGGAATCGGTATGGCCGCCAGCAGGGCCTCAGTGTACGGATGCATCGGATCGGTCCAAATCGTTTCGGTGTCACCCGATTCGACGATGCGGCCGCGGTACATCACGAGTGTGCGGTCGGCGATCCGTCGCACGACGGAGAGGTCGTGCGAGATAAAGAGCATCCCCGCGCCCGCCTCGAGGCACAGCGACCGCATAAGTCCGGCCACGCTCGTCTGAGTGGATGCGTCGAGCGCCGAGATCGGCTCGTCGGCGACCAGCATTCCGGGCCGCGCCGCGAGGGCCCTTGCTATCGCGATGCGCTGCTTCTGCCCTCCCGAGAACTCGTGCGGATAGCTGCGCACCGCCCCGGGGTCGAGCCCGACTCGTTCGAGCCAGTCCGCGGGATCCGAGCCAGCCTCACCGCGCGCCAGTGCGGCACGTACGCCGTCCCCAATCTGGTCGCCGACCCGGCGACGCGGGTTCAGTGACGAGTTGGGGTCTTGAAAAACCATCTGCATCCCGGTGAGTGCACGAGGCCGGCGCCTGATTCCCAGGACCGGCACGTCGGATGCGCCGAACGCAACGCTGCCCGCCGCACGCTTCTCGATGCCGATGACCGCGCGTGCAAGGCTCGACTTGCCGCATCCGCTCTCCCCCACGAGCGCAACGACCTCGCCCGGCCCGATTGAGAGCGAGACACGGTCGACCGCTCGAACCGGCGGCCGCCCGCGGTATTCCACAACGACATCGGTCGTCGTCAGAACCGGATTTGTCGTCACTGGTCGGCCTCCCCTGTCGTTGGAGCCGAGAGCAGCTCTTCGACGAGCGCCTGGGGTGACTGCTCGAGCGTCGAACCCGGGAGCGCGGCTAACAGCGCTTTCGTGTACTCGTGCTGCGGCGCCGTGAAGAGCTGCTGACGGGGCGCCGACTCCACAACGACTCCGGAACGCATGACGGTCACCTCGTCGGCGATGGCGCTCATCACTCCGAGGTCGTGCGTCACGAGCAGCACGCTCAGCCCGCTGTCGTCCACCAATCGGCGAATGAGCTGCAGTACGCCCGCCTGCACCGTGACGTCCAGCGCCGTAGTCGGTTCGTCGGCCAACAGCACGTCGGGGTCGCAGGCGAGAGCGACTGCGATGGCGATGCGCTGACGCTGTCCACCCGAGAACTGGTGCGGAAACTTCGTCAAGGCACCGAGGGGGTCTGGCACGCTGACGCGCTCGAGCAGGCCGACGGCACGCCTGCGCGCATCCGGCTTGCTGAGCTTCAGGTGGTGGCGCATGTGGTCGGTCAGCTGGCGACCGACCGAAATCTGCGGATGCAGGCTCGTCGACGGGTCCTGGAAGACCATTGCGACTCGACGGCCGCGGATCGCAGACATCACCTGTCGGGTTGCGCCGAGCAGTTCCGTCGTTTCGCCGTCACGATCGAGCCGGATCGAGCCGGTCGCCGTCATCGATTCGGGCAGCAGCCCCAGGATGGCGAGCGCCGTCATCGTCTTGCCGGACCCCGATTCGCCCGCCAAGCCGTGGATACGGCCCTTGTCGAGCGTGAGGTCGATACCGTCGACAATCGGTCGCGGGCCGTCGGAGGTGCGCAGGTTGATGTGCAGGTCGGCGATGGTGAGGATGCTCATAGCGTCAGCCCGCCTCCCCGCAACGTGTTCGATTTCGGGTCGAGCGCGTCGCGCAGGGCGTCACCGATGAAGTTGAACGCCACGACCACGGTCAGGATCGCGAGGCCCGGAAACAGACCCAGCCACCAGGAGTCGAAGTTCTGCACCGCATCGGACACCATCGAACCCCATTCGGCCGTGGGCGGCTTCGCACCGAGCCCCAGGAACGACAGCCCCGAGAGCAGCAGGATGGCGGTTCCGATATCGAGGCTCGCGAGAACGAGGATCGGACCGAGGATGTTCGGAGCGATGTCTCGCCAGAGCGACCGCAGCGCCGAAAATCCCAGCAGCTGCCCGGACACCACATAGTTCGATCCCCGCAGGCCGAGCACCAGTCCACGGGTGAGTCTGGCATAGGACGGCCACGACACGATCAGCGCGGCCAACACCGCGTTGAACAGCGACGCGCCGAGCGCCGCCGCGATGACCATCGCGAGTATGACGGTTGGAAAAGCCATGACGAGGTCTGTGATGCGCATGATGAGCTCGTCGACCCATCGTCCGAAGAATCCGGCGACGGATCCGAGAATGGCGCCGATGAGCACCGACATCACCACCAGAAGCAGCGCGAGCGGAATGGTGACACTCGCCCCGGAGAGCACCCGCGAGAAGACATCGCGGCCGAGTTCATCGGTGCCGAGGAGGGTGCCGTGACCGGGTGCCTGCAGGATGGGAAGATTCTGGGCGAGCGGGTCGTGCGGCTCGACGATCGGGGCGAAGATCGCAACGAGGATCCAGATCAGCGCGACGACCGCGCCGGCGAGGCCGAGCGGGGCCGACCAGCGTCCGAGCCGGAACCTGGGGCGTCGCCAGCGCAGCTTCCTCGCATCGAGTTCATCCGTTGTGACGGTGGGGAGCGTCATGCGATCCTCACCCTGGGGTCGAGCACGCCGTAGAGCAGGTCGACGACGAGGTTCACCAGCAGGTACATCACACCGATCAGCAGACCGACTCCCATGATCCCAGGGAGATCGAGGTGTGATGCGGCCTGGTAGGCGTAGCTGCCGATGCCGGGCCACGAGAAGATCGCCTCGACCAGAACGGTTCCGCTCAGCAGGCTTCCGAAGGCGAGACCCACGACCGTGAGGACGGGGATGCTCGCACCGCGCAGCACATAGGACCAGATCACGGTGCGCGTCGGCAGGCCCTTCGCGCGCGCGGCGCGTACGTAGTCCTGATCGAGGATCTCGAGCACGGCGGTGCGCACGAACCTGGTCAGCAGGCCAACCGTGTACAGCGTGAGCACGAGTACGGGAAGGAAGAGGTGCGACAGCGCATCGAAGAACGTGTCGAGCTGGCCGGCGAAAAGCGCATCGACCGTGTAGAGGCCGGTGACCGTGTGCGGCACGTTGTAGTCCGAGTCGAGACGACCCGAACCCGGCGCAATGTGCAGCTTGAAATAGAAGACGTAATAGAGCACCAGGGCGAGCCAGAAGGTGGGCACGCTCAGGCCGGCCAACGACACCACCCGAAGCACGTGGTCCGAGACCTTGCCACGCCGGTAGGCGGCAATTGTTCCAAGCACCACGCCGATAATGACGCTCAGAACGATCGCCCCGATGGCGATCTCCAGCGTGGCCGGAAGCGCCTTGGCGAGGTCGGACGAGACAGGATTGTGGGTCGTGGTCGAGACGCCGAGATTCCCGTGCAGGAGGTTGGCCAGGTAGGTGAAGTACTGCACCACCAGCAGTTGTCGAGACCGTACTCGGCTCGGAAATGCGCCACTATCGTCGGGTCCTCAGCCGCGCGCTGGCCGAGGGCCGCGGCGACAGGATCGCCGGGAACCAGGTTGGTGAGAACGAACGTCACCAGCGTGACGCCGATCACCAACAGGATCGAGGTGATCACCCGGCGCACCGCATAGCGCACAAAAGGGTGCGCGGTCCGGACCGTGCCCGCGGGTTTCCCCGCGCGCACGGTCCGGACCGCTGGATTGCTCGTCAAGAGCAGTGCTTACTTTTTGCCCAGAGACGCGATGTCGATCGTCCAGACTGCGTTGTAGACGACACCGGTCACCGCGGACTTGGCGGCGATGTTGTTGCCGGGCTGCAGAAGCGGGATGAACGGACCGGAGGCGTTCAGGGCCTTCTGCAGGTCGGCGAACTGGCTCTGGCGAGCGGCGTTGCTGCCGCCTGCCGCGGCGGCATCTGCGAGCTTCGTGATGCCGGCGTCAGCAGTTGCCGCCCATCCCGCGCGAAGCCCGACCACGTTGCCCGGGGTGAAGACCAGGTAGTCGCTCGGGTCCGGGTAGTCCGGGCCCCAGTACCAGAGACCGATGGTCTCGGTGCCGTTGCGGTAGGCGTCGAGCTCGGTCGCGACCGGGGCTGGCGCGAGGTTGATGGTGATGCCGGCGGCCTTGAGCTGACTCTGGATGCGCTGCGCGATCGTCGGGAACTCAATTCCATTGAGCGTGATGTCGCTCGGGAAGTTGAGCGTGACGGGTTCGCCGGCGTACCCGCTCTTCGCGAGATCCACCTTGGCAGCGGCCGCATCCGTCTTCAGCTCATCGGACGACTTCAGTGCACCGAGGAACATGCTCGGCACGACTCCGGGCGCCTGCGACGTCCCTGTGCCCGCGATCGACACCAGATCGGAGTAGTCGATCGACTCCTTGACCGCCTTCACGAAATCCGGGTTACTGGTGATCTTCGAGATCGCCAGGTTCTGGTTGAGCAGAAGGAAGATGACGTTGGCGGATGGGTTGCTCGTGACGTTGATCGAGCTGCCGAGGCCGGTCGCCTGCGTGCCGGAAAGGTCGAGCGCGACATCCGCGCTTCCGCCCTGCACGTTGATCTTCTGCGTTGGACCCTCCACGTTCTGGATCACGACGCGGGAGTACGTCGGCTTGTCGGTGCCGTCATAGTTCTTGTTGGCGGTGAGCACGACCTGCGAGGCGAGGTCCAGCGAACTGAGAACATAAAGCCCGGAGCCCGCCGATGTGTGTTCAGGTACTTCTCTGCGGCGTCCTTGTCGGTCGTTGTTCCACCGTGCGCCTTAACGACCTTCGAGTTGAGGATACCCAGCGCCGGGTTGGCGAGGATCGACGGCAGGGCCGGCGTCGCAGTCTTCGTCGTGAGAACAACGGTGGTCGCGTTCTTCTTGGTGACGGTCACACCATCGAGAAGGAACGACGGGTTGCCCTTGATACCGATCACGCGATCGAGCGAAAAGACCACGTCTGTCGCGGTGATCGGTGTTCCGTCCGAGAATTTGTGGCTGCCGGTCAGGGTCAGCGTGAAGGTCTTGGCGTCCGCCGATTCCTTCAACGTCGCAAGACCGGGAACGACTTTGGAGACATCCCCTCCCTTGAACGTGAGGAGCGTGTCGTAGAGAGCCTTGTCGACCATCTCGCCCGTTGGCTCGTACATGCGACCCGGGTCGGCGGTCTTGAGGTCGAAGGCCTTGTCGATGGTCAGCGTCTTGGCCGCGGAGTCGCTGCCGGTCGTCTTACCGGACGAGCAGCCGGTGATGACCAGGGCGAGCGCGACGGCCGCTGAACCCACCGCGATCCTGGTCTTGGCGGAGCGAAAAGCCATGGTTGCCTCCTGGGGGAATGGGCCGGCACGGTCGGTACCGACCAGAACGTGATGTCTCGCGACCGGTGGATGGGCCCTCCGTCGCGCCGAACAACCGCCCGAAATACTTGTGCTGTTGGACGGTATGGAGAAAGAGTTGCATATTCCGTATCGTTATGCCCCTACCGAGCAAAAACCGTAGACGAATTTCCATTCCAATCGAGCCTGGAGCGCAAAGTGTTCAAAACCGACCAAGACGAGCAGGCGCTCTCTGGACAAAAGGCGCACGTCATCGACGATGTCGACATGCGCATCCTGACGGTGTTGCGCGAAGACGGACGCATCTCGATGGCCGCGCTCGCCGACCGGGTCAACGTTTCGCGCGCGAGCGTGTACAACCGGGTCGAGCAGCTCGTCGCATCCGGAATCATCACCGGTTTCTCGGCTCACGTCGATCCGTCCCTGGTGGGGTTGAGCGTGTGCGCGCTCGTCTTCGTGACAGTACATCCGCAGAGCTGGCACCGCTTCCGCGAGGGCCTCCTCCAGATGCCAGATGTCGAGTACTGCGCCATCACGACCGGCGAGCATGACGCGATGTTGCTCATCCGCGCCGTCGACATCGGCGGGGTGCACGACTTCGTGACCGGCGTCGTTGCAGCGCGTCCCGAGGTCAAGTCCGTGGTTAGCGTCGTCGTGCTCGACGAGGTGGTGCGCAAGTCTTACGTGCTCCCGACCGACATTCCCGACCGCTCAGGAATGTCGAATCGGCTCGGAATGACGCGGTTTACCACCGCCGGTAACGGCAGGGACGCGGGTACGCGCTAGCCGCGCAGCTCGGGCTGATCGCCCCGTACTTCGACACAGACGCTGACGTGATCGACGTCGCCGATGCGAAAACTCTCGATGAGCCGAATGCCGTCGGGGGTGTCCTCGACGACGCTGCCGCTGGTTCCGGTCACCACCAGACCGTCGGCCGACATTACGTGTGCGAACGAGACGGAGAGATCGTTGCCGACTCGGGTTCCGACGAATCGCCCGAACGTGACCGTGTCTCCGTCGTAGTCGCCCCAGATCACGCCGTCGCGCTCGAAGTACAGGAACGACGACGGAGAGTTCGAATCGACCGCGCTGTTCGACGAGGACTCCATCACGAATCGGCGGCGGTCGAGACTGGGTGCGACGGGTTTTTCATCGGGCTGGATCACGGCTTCGAGTATGAGGGTCGCTCGGCTCCTGCGACAAACCCCGACCTGACTTTCTCCACGGGCGAGGAGAAACGGAGAACGCTTTGGATGAATTGATTCCCACAGCCGCACAACGCGACAATGTGTCCAACCACGCGGGTGAAGCTGTCAATGCCTCTCGTATAGTCGGTGGCGTGCTGGCCAAGGTCCATGGAGCGTGGAGCTGGACCGGGGAAATCGCGACCACGCGGCTGACACTTCGCGCTCACCAGTCGTCGGACCTCGAGCACCTCGTTGAGTTCCATGGAGACGCCGAGGTGACACGCTTCATCCCATGGCCGGTGCGCGACCGAGAACACACAGCTGCCGCGCTCGCGGTAAAGCGTGGACAGACGGTTGCCCGGGACGGGCAGTGGATCGTCCTCGCTGTCGTGCATGCGGCCGACGAGCGGGTCATTGGGGAAGTGCTCCTGAAACGTACCAGCGCGTCCGAGGCCGAGGTGGGTTACGCGTTCAGCCGTCGTTACCAGGGCGTCGGATATGCCAGCGAAGCGGTCGCCGCTCTCATCGCCGCGGTAACCCGAGGCCTCGGCCTTGTGCGGCTGACGGCCGAAGTGGATGCGAGGAACGTGGCATCAATCCGCCTGCTGAGCGCACTCGGCTTCACGCCGACCGACGACTCGGCGACGCACTTTGAGCGGCTCCCCTAGGTGCGCGAGGCGACCAGGTCGAGGGCGACGTCGACGATCATGTCTTCCTGGCCGCCGACGAGTTGCCTCCGTCCCACCTCGACGAGGATCTCGCGCGTGTCCACGGAGTACAGGGCGGATGCCCGTTCCGCGTGCCGAAGAAAGCTCGAGTAGACCCCCGCGTAGCCGAGGGTGAGCGTTTCGCGGTCGACCTGCACCGGGCGATCGCGCAGCGGGCGCACCAGTTCGTCGGCGGCATCCTGCAGCGCGAACAGGTCGGCGGAATGCTGCCACCCGAGCAGGTTGGCGACGGCGACGAACGCCTCGATCGGGGTGTTGCCGGCGCCGGCACCCTGCCCGGCGAGCGACGCATCGACCCGAGTGGCGCCAGCCTCGACTGCGGCCACCGAGTTGGCCACCGACAGCGACAGGTTCTCGTGGGCGTGAATCCCGATCTGGGTCGAGGCGTCGAGCACGTCCCGGTATGCGCTCACCCGCTCGCGAACGCCGTGCATGGTGAGCCGCCCGCCCGAGTCGGTCACGTAGACGCAGTTGGCGCCGTACGACTCCATGAGTTTGGCCTGCTGCGCGAGCGCCCCGGGCTCCGCCATGTGCGACATCATGAGGAACCCCGAGACATCCATGCCGAGGTCGCGGGCGGCCGCGATGTGCTGGGCCGAGACGTCGGCCTCGGTGCTGTGGGTGGCGACGCGTACCGACCGCACGCCGAGCCGGTACGCGCGCTGCAGATCGGGGATGGTCGCGATGCCGGGCAGCACGAGAGTGGTCAGTTTCGCCGTGGTGACCGCCGCGGCGGCGGCCTCGATCCACGCGGAATCCGATTCGCTGCCCGGCCCGTAGGTCAGCGAACTGCCTCCGAGTCCGTCGCCGTGGGCGATCTCGATGGCGTCGACCCCGGCGCGGTCGAGCGCACCGGCGATGGTTGCGACGTCGTCGAGCGAGATGCGGTGCCGCAGGGCGTGCATGCCGTCACGCAGGGTCACATCCTGCAGGTAAACCGTCGGCTTCGTTACCGTGGTGGTCGTCTCGCTCACGCGCTGACTTTCTGCTCGACGAGCCGCTCGGCGACGCGCATCGCAGCGCTGGTCATGATGTCGAGGTTGCCCGCGTACTCCGGAAGGTAGTGCGCAGCGCCCTTCACCTCGAGGAACACCGAGACACGAGTGAACGGACCGATCGCCTGGGCCAGCGGTGCGACGGACTCGTCTTCGTCGGTGAACTGCACCTCCTGTTTGAGCCGGTAGCCGGGAACGTACTCGGCGACCGTTGCCACCCGCTGCTCGATCGACGCCACGATTCGGGCTTTCGTCGCGTCATCCGCCCGGTCGACCAGTGCGAGCACGGTGTCGCGCATGATCACCGGCGGTTCGGCGGGGTTCAGCACGATGATCGCCTTGCCGTGGCGGGCTCCCCCGACCTGTTCGATCGCGTGGGCGGTGGTCTCGGTGAATTCGTCGATGTTGGCGCGGGTTCCGGGGCCCGCCGATTTCGACGCGATGGATGCCACGATCTCGGCGTAGTGCACGGTGACGACCTGGCTGATGGCCGCGACGACGGGGATGGTCGCCTGGCCGCCGCAGGTGACCATGTTGACGTCGGGTGCGTCGAGGTGCTCGTCCATGTTGACCGCGGGCACCACGAACGGCCCGATCGCTGCCGGTGTCAGGTCGACGAGTCGTTTGCCGTACGGCGCCAGCAACCGGGCGTTGTGCACGTGAGCCCCGGCACTGGTGGCGTCGAAGATCACCTCGATGTCGCCGAACTGCGGCATCGCGATGAGCCCCTCGACACCGTCCGCGGTGGTCGCGATGCCCAGTCGCTGTGCACGGGCGAGCCCGTCCGACGTCGGGTCGATGCCCACCAGCACACCCATCTCGAGTACCTCCGAGAGACGAATCACCTTGAACATCAGGTCGGTGCCGATATTGCCCGAACCGATGATGGCGACCTTCGCGTTCACGCCGTCACCCCGCCGAACTCGACCGAGACGCGCCCGAGCCCGGAGATCTCTGCACTGAACCGGTCTCCCTCGTGGGCATCCACGACTCTGCCGAGCGCGCCGGAGAGCACGATCTCGCCTGCTCGCAACGGGCTGCCAAGCTCGGCGCACACGCGGGCGAGCCAGGCCATCGCGCGCAGGGGGGTGCCCATGCAGTCGGCGCCGCTTCCCTCGGACACCACTTCGCCGTCGCGATGCATCGACATGGTCGCATCGCTGAGGTCGCCCGTGAGCGAGTGCCGCTCGGTGCCGAGCACGAACGCCCCGGCCGATGCGTTGTCGGCGATGGTGTCGACCAGGCGGATGTCCCACCCGGCGATGCGGCTGTCGACGATCTCGAGCGCCGCGCACACGTAGTCGGTGGCGGCGACGACGTCGTGCTCTGTGGGGTCGGCGAGGTCGAGGTCGCTGCGCAAGACGAACGCGATTTCGGCCTCCACGCGAGGCTGCAGCAGAACGCCCGCGCCGATCGTGCCACCGTCGTCATACTGCGTGTCGGCGAGCAGAAATCCGTAGTCGGGCGAGTCCACGCCGAGCTGGCGCTGCACAACCGGGTTGGTGAGCCCGATCTTTCGACCGACGACGTGGGCGCCCTCGTCGATGCGCTGCTCGATCCAGGCCAGCTGCACCGCGTAGGCCTCCTCGGCTGTTGCGGGGTCGAGCAGGTCGCGCACCGGCGGGCAGGCGACGCCGCTCGACCGTGCGGCGAGCAGCCGCTCGAGAGCCGGCGAAACACCCGGCGCCGTCCGGGTCGACGTCGCGGTGGTGCGGGTGATGTTCATGCGACGTCGAAGCTGGTGCCGATGCCCATGCCCGTGATCCACTCGGGCACGGGCTCGTAGCTCGTCCACACCAGGGGAAGCCCGACGGCCGCCTGGCCGATCAGCCAGGTGCGCAGTTCCTGTCCGCCGTTGCCGGCCTCTCGTTCGAGACCGTCGTGGCCGAGGTCGATGACCGGCTGCGCGTCGCCGGCAACAAGCTGCTCGAGAAACCAGCGATCCCATTCGGCGTTGACGCGGGCATCCGGATTGCCGCCCATGGCTCGCACGCGGGGCTCGCGCACGGCGGCGAACGCGCGGGTGTCGGACCGGCCGTGGATGAGCGGCTCGCGACGCTCCTCGGGAAGCTCGCGCGGATCGTTGCTCGGCAGCCAGTGCGAGAGGCCGCCGCTTGCCAGCACAAGGATGCGCTCGGGGCCGTCCCAGGCACGCAGCGCGGCGCCGAGCACGAGGCCGAGTGCGGCGCTGCGTCGCAGACTTGGCAGCGGGGGCGCGGCGGTGTTCACCACGAGCGGCACGATCGGGATGGGCTTGTCGGGACTGATCATCTGCCACCCCTGCACGACGCCGTGGTCGAGAGTGAGGTCGTACGAGATCGCGATGTCGAAGTCGGCGGCGGTCAGTGCGGCGTGGATCGACCAGGCCAGCGAACTCGCGACGGGAACCTCGCCGGCGAAGCTGCCGAAGTCGCCGAACCCCTCCGCAGATTCCACCCCCAGCACGAAGGGCGGCATCACGTCGTAGAAGTTGCCGTGAAAGTGGTCGGGGCCGATGGCGATGATCACATCGGGGTCGATGCGGCTGACGGCGCGAGCGACGCGGTCGACGTCGGCGAGAAATGCCCCGCCCGGTTCGTCAGGCGACTCGGGCGGCATCATCGTCGCGTAGGGGGCGTGGGACATGCCGACGAATCCGACGATCTCACTCATGAGGGGTCCTTTCCTTGGATGAGGAATTCGATGTGGGCGTTCAAAAACTCCTGCGGTTTCTCCCACTGCGGCCAGTGGCCCGCGTCTTCGATGACGTGCAGCCGCGCATCCGGAAGCCACTGCAGCAGCAGGTCTGCTTCGTCGAGCCCGCCCGTGGGGTCGTGGTCGGTCCAGAGCAGCAGCGTCGGCGCGACTACGTTCTGCACCCAGTCGGGGCTCCAGGCGAAGTCTTTGCGAATCTCCGGGTCCTGCAGCACGAGCGTGTTCAGGATGGCCCGCTCATATCCGGGTCGCGAGTAGATGGCCCGGCGCAGGTTGACCAGCTCGTCGGTGACCATGTCTTTGTGGTGGAAGAGAAACTCGACGCGCCGCCGCACGGTCTCGTCGTCGGGCGTGCGCACGGCGGCGAGTGTCGAGTCGCGCATCCGGGCCATCACGTCGGGCTTGTTGGCGATGTTGCCGGGCGTGTTCAGCACGAGCCGACCGACACGGTCGGGATGATGCGCCGCGGCCCAGGCGACGACCCACCCGCCCAGCGACTCGCCCGAGAGGTGCGGGCGGTCGAGGCCCAGTTCGCTCATCACTCCCAGCAGGTGATCGCTCAGCACGTCGATCGTGTAGTGCTTGTCGGGCAGCGCCGACCATCCGTGGCCCACCATGTCGTAGGCGGTCACCCGAAAATGCTGCGCAAGCGTCGCGAAGTCCCGAGAGTAGGCCTCCAGGTGCCCGCCCGTGCCGTGCAGCAGCACCAGGTCGGGGCCACTCCCGGCCTGAAGCACCCGGGTGCGCACGCCGCCCACGTCGATGTGGCGCAGTTCGTGATCCAGGTTCCAGAGGTCACCCCAGATGCTGATGTGGTCGTGCACGGTGGATGCCGGCGCCGGCACGGGAGACACCGGCAGTGGAGCGGTTGTGGTCATCATTCGCCTTTCGTGGTGCGTCGCGCCTGCTCGACGGTGACGAGGCCGGCGCTCTGCCGGCGCCCCAGGCCCAGCAGCGCGAGCAGCCGCGAGTTCTCGATGGTGAGCAACTCGACCGGATGCTCGGCCGAGTCGTTGTAGTGCCGGTGCCAGGTCCACGGCGGCGTGTAGATGAAGTCGCCGTCGGCCCACGCCTCGGTCTCGTCTTCGAGGTCGGTGTGACCGCGCCCCGAGATGACGAAGTGCACGGTCTCGTGGTGGTGGCGCTGCATGTCGGTGCTTTCGCCGGCCGGGATGCGCTGTCGGAAAATCTCGAACGTGGTCGTGGGGAGCGTGCCCGCGACGGCGAGCTCACTCGGATTGTGCACCTGGCCGGCGGGCAGGGTCTCGAGCTCGGCCGCGTGCACCACGAAGGGTCGTGCCGTGCCGGGTGCGACGGTGTCGGAGATCGACGACAGAAACTCGGGCAGCGAGAAGTCGGGGCCGCTGGTCGCCATCAGATCGTCACCGTCCGTCCGCCGTCGACCGTGAGTACCGTGCCGTTGATGTAGCCCGCCGCGCGGGACGCGAGAAAGGCGATCGCGTCGGCGACCTCCTTCGGCTCGGCCGGACGACCGGCCGGGATGTCCGCCGCATCCTCGGCCGCGACCTGGTCGATCGACCGCCCGGAGGCTGCGGCGCGGGCGGCGATGATCTCGTCGCGACGGTCGGTTGCGGTCGACCCCGGAGCAACGCAGTTGACAGTGACGCCCTGCGCCGCGAACTCCAGCGACAGCAGCTTGGCCGCCGCGGTCATGGCCGAGCGAAGCACGACGGATGCGGCGAGGCCGGGCTGCGGCTGGCGCACGGCCGTCGAGGTGGTCACGATGACCCGCCCGAATCCGTTCGCCGCCATCCCGGGCAGAGCGAGGGACGCCAGGCGCACCGGCCCGAGCAGCAGCAGGTCGAACGCGGAGCGCCAGTCCGCGTCGGACAGCCCGAGGATGCGGCCAGGCGGCGGCCCGCCCGCGTTGAGAACCAGCACGTCGGGTGCGCCGAATCGAGCCGAGACTTCGTCGAGGAATTCGCCGGCGCTGTCGGGCTGTGAAAGGTCGTGCGCGAAGACGTTCACCTCGACTCCGGTGTCTGCGGCGATCTCATCCGCGGCCTCGTGCAGCGACTGAACACGTCGGCCGACGAGCACCACGCGGTGCCCCGCGAGCGCGAGGGCCTTCCCGGTGGCCTTGCCGATGCCGGCCGACCCACCGCCGACGATGGCGTTGGCCTGTTCGAGGGCACCGGCCTGTTCGAGGGCACCGGGCTGTTCGATGGCACCGGGACTTGTGCTGATGGTCACTTGACCTTCCAATCCGTGTTGGGTTTAGAGTGATGGCTCATGGTAGGGCAGACAAGTTCCGGTCCCACTGACCGGGATTCATTGAACGGCTCCGGGGCACCCGCGGCCGGCCTCGACCGCGCTGCCGCGATCTTCGACGCGTTCGACGAAGTGCACCGCGAGCTGACGCTCGCCGCGCTCGTTCGCCGTTCCGGGCTGCCCCGGTCTACCGTGCACCGTACCGCGGACCGCATGATCAAACTGGGCTGGCTCGACAAGCCCGTCGACCGCTACCGGGTCGGCACGCGCATCTTCGAACTCTCCGGGCTGGTCGCTGTGCGTCGCGAACTGCGCGAGGCCGCGCTTCCCTACATGCAGGACCTGTATTCGGCGGCGCAGACGGCCGTGCAGCTCGGCGTGCTCGAGGGCGTCAACGTGCTCATCGTCGAGAAGATCAGCGGCCACCGCCGCATGCCCATGCTGTCGCAGGTGGGATCGATGATCCCGGCGCACTGCTCGGCCCTCGGCCGAGTCATCCTGTCGCACTCCGACACCGAGACTGTCGAGGCGGTGCTGCGGGATGGCCTTCGAAGCCGCACCTCGCGCACGATCACCTCGGAGCAGGCCTGGCGGGCGGAGCTCGAGGCCATCCATTCCCGTGGCTGGGCTGCCGATCGCGAGGAGGGCAACGTGGCGATCAACTGCGTCGCGGCCCCGGTGTTCGACTCGACGGGTGCGATCGCCGCCGCCGTCTCCGTGACCGGGCCGGCGACTCTCATCAACCCGGAGCGGCTGGCCACCGCAGTGCAGCTCGCCGCAGCCGCAGCGACCCGCGCCTACTCGCAGCGCGCCTAGGTCGTTCGGAAATCTGTCCCGGACAGTGGGACCGAGAGATGCGCAGTCGCGAACGGACGGCGAAGGTTGCACCACCGTCACACCGCAGTGGCGGCCTTGGAGGATTCGTGGACATCGCCATCGTCGGAGCCGGCGTCGCCGGGCTCGCCACCGCGAAAGTTTTGAAGCAGGCCGGTCACGAGGTGACCGTGTTCGATCGGGTCGCCGACGTGGGTGGTGTGTGGAGTGCATCGCGCCGCTACCCGGGACTCTCCACCCAGAGCACCAAGGCCCAGTACGAGCTGTCGGACTACCGGATGCCCAGGTCGTTCCCCGAATGGCCGAGCGGCGAGCAGGTGCAGCAGTACCTGTCGTCATATGCAGAACACAACGGTCTCGTTTCGTCGCTGCGGCTTGGCACGGAGGTGCAGAAGATCGACCGCGCCGACGACGGCCGCTGGAGTGTGCGAACGCGACCGGTCGACGGCGGGGCGGTCGCGACCGCGGCGTTCGACGGGGTCGTGCTCGCGAACGGCGTTTTCAGCGAGCCGCTGAAGCCGGTCATCCCGGGTGAGAAGGAGTTCACCGCGGCCGGCGGCCAGCTGATTCCCGGCACTGAGCTGCACTCGGAAGAGCAGGCGCGAGGCAAACACGTCGTCGTGATCGGGTACGGCAAGTCGGCGTGCGACGTCACGGTTGCGGTGAGCGGAGCCGCAGCAAGCACGGATGTCATCGCCCGCCAGCTGCTGTGGAAGGTGCCGCGCAAGATCAACAACGTCGTCAACTTCAAGATGCTGCTGCTCACGCGGCTCGGCGAGTCCCTGTTCCGCTACCAGTACCTGCGCGGGTTCGAGAAGTTCCTGCATGGCCCGGGCAACGGGATTCGCCGCGGCATGCTCAACTCGATCGGGTCGGTGTCGGTCAAGCAGTTCAAGCTCAAGCAGCTGGGGCTCGTTCCGCGCGGGCAGATGGAGGACATCGTCAAGGGTGCGATCGGTCTCGCGACCGAGGGCTTCTTCGAGGGCGTCGAGTCCGGAGCCATCCGAGTGCACCGCGACCAGACCATCTCTCGACTGCTCGTGCACGACGGCGTGCCGTCGGTCGAACTCGCCGACGGCACGGTGCTCCCCGCCGACATCGTGCTGTACTCGACCGGCTTCACCCAGGGCGTGCCGTTCCTTGACGAGAGCATCGCGTCGGGGCTGTTCGACGAGCGCGACAACTTCATGCTGTACCGCCACATCAAGCCCGTCGACGTTTCCGGCCTCTGGTTCAACGGCTACAACTCGTCGTTCTTCAGCCCGTTGAACGCCGAGATGGCGGCCGTCTGGATCGCCGCGGATGTCGCGGGCGACATCGCGCTGCCCGAGCCCGCTGCCATGCGGGCTGCCATCGTCGAGCACCTCGCCTTCATGGATGAGGCCGCGAACAGGCACCACAGCCGCGGCACCAAGATCATCCCGTTCTCGATGCACAACGTCGACGAGGTGCTGGGCGACCTGCGGGTGAACATCCCGGCGCCGGTTCGCTTCTCGCACTGGATCAACCCGATCGCGCCGTCCGCGTATCGCAGCATCACGCCACGCGTGCTGTCGCGGCTGCCCAGGGCGGCCGCGACTCAGGCTGCTGCGCCCGGCGATCGCGTCGAGCAGCCCGCCCGCTCCGCAGCCGCACGCTGAACCGACTCACCGCTAACGAGGAGAAAACAGATGACAATCCAACAGGACAGCACGCCCGCGACCGCGCACCACATCCTCGAGCCGGATGCCGGCGAGAACGTCGGCGCGATCGGACTGGGCATCTACGTCAAGATGACTGCCGAACAGACCCGCGGGGCATACTCGCTGTTCGAGTATGTGGTGCCGGTCGGCCTCGGAGGCCCGCCCACCCACATCCACTCGCGCGAAGACGAACTCTTCATCTGCGTGAAGGGGCGCGTGCGCATCGAGCTTGACGGCGTCGAGCACATCCTCTCGCCCGGGTCGGCCCTGCTCATGCCGCGCGGTGTGCCGCACATGTTCCACAACCCGTTCGACGAGGAGACCCGCATCATCGCGGTCGTCTCGCCTCCCGGGCTGGAGAACTACTACCGCGGCCTCAGCGCCCTGCCCCCGGGGCGCGACATGAAGCTCGTCGCCGAGGTCATGGACAAGTTCGGCCTTTCGCTGCAGAAGAAGCCCGAGTGAGTGCATCGCGCCCGGTGCCGCACGACGAAGCCGGCCGCGACCGGATGGTCGCGGCCATGTGCGCCGCCGTCGATCGCGGTGACGCGGAGGACTTCGCCTCCTGGTTCGCGGAGGATGCTCGCTACCGCTTCGGCGGAAACGACGCCACCTTCGGGCGCGACGCCGTCGTCGCCGCCACCCAGGGTGCGGTCGACTCGCTGCCCTGGGTGCGCCACACGGTCGACCAGGTCGCCCACGTCGGCGATCAGTTGTTCTGCCGGTTCACGATCTCGACCGAAGACCCGTCGGGCATCCAGGTCGACCTGCCGTGCGTGACCGTCATCTGGGTCGAGGGCGACGCCATCGTCGACTACCGCGTTCACATGGATCTGGCGCCGGCGTTCGCGAGCGTCAGTTGACTCGACTTGCCGCGAATGCCGGGTCTGTCGGCGCGCAAACCCGGTAAACGCGGCAACTCGCGGGCAGCTCGGTCACCCCACGAGGGCGGCGCCGATAGCGCCGCCGAACTCGCCCAGTTGGGCAGCGACCACCATGGCCACGTCGAGTCCCGCGATTCGCCCGAGCGATTCGCGCAGGGCATGCCCATAACTCGGCAGGTAGCTGCTGCCGCTTCCGCCGATGACCACGCGGTGCGGCTCGTAGATCGCGATGAGGTCGGCAAGCCCCTCGGCAAGGGTGCGGCCGTAGTCGGCGAAGAGCGCGAGTGCGTCGGTGTCGCCGGCGAGCGCGAGCGTCTCGGCGCGGTCGATGTCGTGGGAGCTGTGGGACGGATGCTCAGCCAGGGCGCTGGCCGCATCCTGAAGTGCCCTGCGTGACGCCGTCTGCTCCCAACAGGTGGTGCGCCCGCAATAGCAGGGCGCCGGCGGGCCGCCCACGCTGATGTGACTTGCCTCAGGATGCCTGCCGTCTGCGCCCCGGAACGGTATGCCGTTCTGCAGCAGGCAGACTCCCACACCGGTTCCGAGGGTCACCATCAGCATGTCGCGTGCCGACCTGCCGGCTCCGAGCCGGTGCTCGCCGATCGCGGCCGTGACGGCGTCGTTGTCGATGGTCGGCCGCAGCCCCAGACCCGCTTCGACACCGGCGAGGATGTCGATGCCCGAGAACGCCGGAAGCGTCTCGCTGTTCCTGATGATCCCGCCGGCGTCGATGGGGCCGCTGGCTCCGATTCCGATCGATTCGAGGTGCGCGTGGTGGCCCAGCTGCCCGATGTGGTCGACGAGAAACCGGATGGCGTCGTCCCCGGTCGCTTCGGCGGGCGTGCTCACGATGAGTTGGCGGTTGATGCGCCCCTCGGCGTCGAGCGAGACGAACCGGGTTGCCGTTCCGCCGAGATCCACCCCCACCGAGACCGCGGGCGGGCGGTCTTCGACGTTCACAGCGCCGTGGTGATTTTGCTGCCGTAGGCGAAGGCGCCGGGGGTGACGCCGTTCGCTTTCGCCAGTTCCACCGCAAGCAGCTCCGCGGCGACGGCGCCCGCGACGAGTCCGGCCAGCGACCCCTCGCTGGGCGCGGGCACCGAGATCGATCCGTCTTCGCGCAGGTCGCCGACGAGCACCGTCGACGACCCGGTGGCGTTGAGGTCTTGCGCCAACCGTGCCAGAGACTCTCGCGAGCTCGCCTCACCGGCCCCATAGATGATGACGGTCAGGCCGGGTCCGGCGAGTTCGAACGGCCCGTGGCGAAATTGGCCGCCGATGAATCCCTCGATCGCTACTTTCGACGACTCCTTGGTGATGAGCGCCGCGTAGAGCGCGGTGGCCGCGTGGTTTCCCCAGCCCACGGCGGCAAGCCGGTGGCCGGGATCCGCGATCGCGTGTTCGGCCAGCGCGCGCAGGTTCGCCGTCGCGATCAGGCTCGGACACCACGCTGGCGCTGTCGCGAATCTCGAGGTTGGCGACCGTCGCCGTCTCCCCCGCGAACACGCCCATCAGCTGCCGGTGCACCCCGAGGGTGTTCAGGTAGCTCTTGGTGCTGACGGTGGCCTCGTCTCCGCTGTGCAGCGGAAGAAAGACATCCGCGGCCTGGGCGAGGGGGCTGAGCGGGTTCGCGGCCACGCCGACGAGCTGGCCGTAGCCGGCGCGTTTGGCCGTCAGGCGGTCCACGAGTTCGACGACCTCGCCGCTGGCACCCGACTGCGAGGTGGCGACGACCAGGGTGTTGGCGGTGATCAGTTCGGGGGTGTCGAGCAGCTGGCCCGTGTCGACGCTCCACGACGGCAGCCCCAGTTCGGTGAGCCGGCGCCAGGTGGGAATTCCGGCGAAATGCGAGCTGCCCATCCCGGTGAAGACGATGCGATCCCAGGAGCGGCCGGCCAGTTCTCTCAGTCCCGGCCGCTTCGGGAGCATCCGCCAGCCTCTGCAGCGCGTCTGGCTGGTCGAGGATGTCGGCTTCAAATGGCGTGATGTCGGTCATGACTGGTCCTTGGGTCTTGAGAGTTCGCTGGAGATTTTTTCGGCGCCGGTCACGGCTCGGGGCGTCACGCCGAGCAGGAAGGCGGCAACGCGCGCTCCGATCATCGCGATGGGCAGGTTGATGTTGCCGCGGGTGATCGAGGGCATGATCGACGCATCGGCGACGTAGAGTCCGCGCACGCCGTGCACGTTTCCGGTGTTGTCGACCACGGCCAGGGGATCGGAGGCGGGCCCCATTTTGCAGCTGCCCGCCGGGTGGCAGTAGTTGACGATGTCGTCGAGCGGGTCGCCGTTGGTGGGAAGCACCTGGTCGCCCAGAATCTCTGCAAGGCCCGGCTGCTTCACCATCGTGCCCAGCAGCTCGAGCGCCTCGGCGAGTACGGTGCGGTCGTAGCCGTCGGGGTCGGTGCCGTAGCGGTGGTCGATGACGGGGTGGGCGACATCCAGGCTGGCGTCCAGTGTCACGGTGCCCTGCGACTTGGCGCGCATCGCTCCGCCATACAGGCTGATCGGAGGGAGCCCCGGGTGACCGCTGTTCTCCCCCGCGACCATGAAGACGTGGATGTCGTAGGGGCCGTCGTCGCACACCGACGACTTCGCGCGCCCGACCGTCTGCTCGTCGGGATGCACCTCGAGCGCCGCGAGCTCCTCGAGCAGCCCGGGCTTGCCCGCGAAGTCGAGCTGAACGCAGGCGTGGTCGAGCAGGTGCTCGCCCACTCCGGGCAGGTCGACGGCGACGGGTATGCCGAGTTCGTCGAGCCGGGCGCGGGCACCGATGCCCGAGCGAAGAAGGATGGCCGGCGAGTGGTACGCGCCCGCCGACACGACGACTCGTCCGGCGGCGATGTAGCTCTCCCCCTCGGGCGACTCGACGAACACGCCGCGCACTTCACCGGCGAAGAGATCGAGGCGCGTCACCGTGGTGTTGCCCGCGATCTGCAGGTTGGGGCGATGGCGCACCGGGTCGAGAAACGCGAAGCCGCTGTTCCAGCGCACGCCCTTGTGAATATTGACGGGCATCGGTCCGATGCCCTCGGCGGCGGCCAGGGTGTCGAGGTCGTCGGCGAACGGCAGCCCCGAGGCGACACCGGCGTCGACGAACGCCCGTTGCGGCGGGGTGAGTTCGTCGACGGTGTACCGGCGCACTTCGAATCGCCCGTGCACCCAGTCGAGCAGGGGCTCGACCTCGTTCGCCGACCATCCGGGGTTGCCTTCGGACTCCCACTCGTCGTACTCGTATGCCGCGCCGAGCGAGGCGGTGCAGCCGTTGTGCGACGAGCATCCGCCGACGACTCGCGCGCGCGGCAGGTCGAGTGCTCCGAATCCCGGCGTCGCCGTGGTGTGCAGTCCGTAGTCGTGGGAGAGCGGGATGGAGCGGGGGTCGAGCACGTCCGCGGGCCACTGCCCTCCGGCGAAGGTGCCGTAGTCGGGCCCGGCTTCGAGCAGCAGCACGCGCTGGTCGCTGTGTTGCGCGAGCACCCCGGCCAGGGCACTGCCTCCCGTTCCGGCACCGATGACGACGACGTCGACCCGTGACGGCAGGGCTGGATTCAAACTGGTCATGATTTTCTCGTTTTCTTATGAACGTCAGGCGATCAGAAGGTCGGTGCCCGCGAGCTTCAGTTCTTGTCGGTGCTCGGCCGAGAGGGAGCCGTCGGTGATGAGCGCGTCGACGTCGTTCAGCCCGCAGATGCGCGCAAAGGCCTCGCGGCCGAATTTGGATGCGTCGCACGCCACGATCGTTCGACGAGACACCGCCAACGCGGCTCTCTTGACGGCGGCATCCTCGGGGTTCCACTCGGTGAACCCGCTGCCGACTGCGGCACCGGACGCGGTCATGATGAAGGTGTCGAACCGGAATCGGGAGAGCGCCGCCTCGGCTTCGGAACCGATGACGCTCGATTCGCCGGTGCGCACGAGTCCGCCGGGCAGCATCACCCGTGTTGACGCGCTGACCGAGAGGATCTCGGCACTCCTGAGGTTGAGCGCGCAGACGGTGATGTTGCGGCCGACGAGCTGCTCCGCGATGGCGACTCCGGTCGTTCCCCCGTCGAGGATGATGGTTTGGCCGTCGAGCACCTGCTTGGCGATCAGCACCGCGATTCGCCGCTTGGCCTCGGTATTCGTTCGCGCCCGCAGGGCGAACGGTGGTTCGAAGCTTCCGCTGGCCACGGGCGCCGCCCCGCCGTGGGTGCGAACGAGAAGTCCGGCAGCGGCGAGCTGGTTGAGGTCTCGCCGAACCGTCATTTCTGAGACATCGAATCGACCGCTCAGTTCAGCGATGCTCAATTCCCCGCGCAATGACAGTTGTTCCAGGATGTCCTGCTGCCGAACTTCTGCGTTCACTGTGTGCTCCTCGTCGATCTGGTCGCTGTTAGTCTGCCTCGTCGACGTCGGGCAGCTCTCCGGCTCGCGCCATCCACGCGGTCTTCCCGGGGCGCAGGTTGCGGGCAACGAGGATGATCACCCCGATGAGCGCGTACAGGATGGCGATGAACGGCGCCAGCAGCACGGGGAACGCGGGCAGCGGAACCAGGCTGTAATAGGCGATCAACAGCAGCGATACGGTCGAGATGATGGGTGCGATCACGTAGGCCCACACGCTGAACTCATCCGGGTGCTTCCTGCGGAAGTAGAGGAACGCCGCGATGTTCATGAGGATGAAGATGGGCACGTAGACGAAGGTTCCGGTTGTGCCCAGCACGTTGAACAGGTTGAGCGGGCCGATCGGGATTCCGACGCCGAGGCACACGACCAGGGCGATGGCCGACTGCACGATGACCGCCGTGATGGGGGTGCGGTGTTTGGGCTGCACCCGGGCGAAGAACGACGGCAGCGCGCCCGTGCGGGCGATTCCGTAGATCGTTCGTGTGGCACTCGTCGTGCAGGCGATGCAGACGCCCAGTCCCGAGTTGATCAGCGCGATCAGCACGATGATGGATGCCGCCGTTGAACAGGCGATCCGCCAGCACGAATGCGGGCGCGTTGGCCGAACTCGCGAGCGTCGAAAGGTGGTCGGTGCCCCAGCCGAGCTGCAGCCCCCACGAGGTGCCGATGTAGAAGATTCCGACGATGATGAGCGAGCCGAAGATCGCGCGAGGCACGATGCGACGGGGGTTGCGCGACTCCTGCGCGACGGTGGCCGCGCTCTCGAATCCGGTGAACGCGAAGATCGACAGCACCACCGCGAGAAAGAATCCCGACCCGTTGGAGAGGTGAATCGGGTTGAACCCGTTCAGGTTGACCCCGCCCTTGCCGGGGTCGATCACGCCCGACAGCGCGAGCCCGAGGCCGACCACCATCTCGAAGCAGGTCATCACGAGCAAGAACCGCACCGACAGCACGAGGCCGCGGTAGGCGCAGAAGAAGCAGATGCCCAGAATGACGATGGCGTAGACCCACCACTGCAGGTTGAAGCCGAACTTGGAGTTGAGCTCGTCCTGGATGACGGCGCCGGTGAAGGCGGCGAGGGCCGCCGGCACCACCGTGACCGAGATGGCGTACAGCCAGCCGGTCATGAATCCGGCCTTCGGGCCGATGCCCGCCGAGACATAGGTGTAAAAACCGCCGGCTGACGGAAGATGGCGGGCCAGGCCGACCATGGGAACCGCGACGACCAGGCACACCAGGAAGGCGGCGAGATAGGTCAGTGGGGCGCTGATTCCCGCCTCGGTGGTGGTGAATTGGATGGTGTAGAAGACACCCAGGGTGGGCGAGATCTGGGCGATCGACTGCATCAGTGCGCCGCCGAGGCCGATGGAGCCCTTCTTGAGTCCTTCAGCGGTGGCGGTGGAGCTCCCAGGCACAATGACCTCGGGTTCGAGTATTGACATTCTGTTCTCCTTTGAACTGGACCCGCCTCGCGTCGACCGCAATGATCGAACATCTAACGCGCTCAGTATGACATTGAATGTGTTAATTAAGGGGTTAAATGTCTGATCCTGTGTTACCGATGTGTTACGTGTTCGTAACGAAGTCGCACCCAGCCCAGCGCGCGTGGGATGCCTACCCGTCGAGCTCCAGCGTCATGAAGGTGCTGTTCGGGTCATCCACGTAGCTGCCGAACGGCGCGCACTCCGTGAACCCGGCCGACGCGTAGAGGGCGCGCGCGGGCGCGAAAAAGTCCATGCTGCCGGTCTCGAGGGAGATTCGACGCACTCCACGGCCGCGCGCATCGAGCAGAAGGTGAGTGAGCATTGCACGAGCAATCCCGGAACGACGCAGCAGCGGGTCGGTGCGCATGCTCTTCAGTTCCTCGTGCCCCGGCTCGAGCTGGGCGAGGGCGCCTGTGCCGACGAGGTTCGAGCCGTCGAGCGCGACCCAGAGCCGCACCTTCTGGTGCTGCAGCTCCGACAGGTTGAGGGCGTGCTGGCTCTCTTTCGGCGCCGTGGGCGCCAGGTCCGCGAGGTGTTGCTCGAGAAAAGTCGTGAGTCGCGGGTCGGCGAAGTCGGCGCGAACGATCTGCATGGGCATCCTCACCGGGCCCAGTCGAGCAGGCGGTCGAGGGGCCAGGTCGTCACGATGCGATCGGCCGGAATGTGGTGGGCCTCCGCTCGGGCGGCGCCCTGGTCGAGCAGGTCGAGCTGGCCGGGCGCGTGCGCATCCGTGTCGATGCTGAACAGGCAGCCGGCCTTCAGCGCCAGGTCGATGAGCGGGCCCGGCGGATCGCGCCGCTCGGGCCGCGAGTTGATCTCGACGGCCACGTCGTTCGCGGCGCAGGCGGCGAACACGGCCTTCGCGTCGAACGTCGACGGCGGCCGCTGGCCGCGAGAACCCTCGACCAGTCTCCCGGTGCAGTGTCCCAGGATGTTCGTGTGCGGGTTCTCGACGGCGGCGAGCATCCGCTCGGTCATGTCGCGCGACTCCATGCGCAGTTTCGAGTGCACGCTGGCGACCACGATGTCGAGGCGGTCGAGCATCGCGTCGGTCTGGTCGAGGGCGCCGTCGTCGAGGATGTCGACCTCGATGCCCGCGAGCAGGCGAAAGCCCTGGTCGTCCTTGTTGATTGCCGCGACGACATCCAGCTGTTTGCGGAGTCGCTCGACGGTGAGGCCGTTCGCCACCTTCAGCCGCGGGGAGTGGTCGGTGAGGGCGAGGTATTCGCGGCCGAGCATCCGCGCCGCGGCGACCATGAGCTCGATCGGTGTGGTGCCGTCCGACCAGTCGCTGTGCGCGTGCAGGTCGCCCTTGAGCAGGGGCAGCAGTGTCGAGCCGCCGGTGGCCCGCGTCTTCTCGCCGCGCTCGCGGGCCTCGGCGAGGTAGGTGGGGGTGTCGCCCGCCAGCGCCTCGACGATCACCTCGTACGTCGTGCCGCCGATGCCCTTGGTGCTCTTCAGCCTGCCGTCGTCGACCTGGCGCTGCCGCTCGTCGGCAGGGATTTTTGCGAGCACGGCCGCAGCGGTGCGAAATGCTTTGGTCTTGAATTCGCTCGCCCGCTCCCGCTCGAGCAGGAACGCGATCTCATTCAGCGCCTCGACGGGGTCCACACTCCACGGTAGCGCCGACGCCCCACATCAGGTGAGTTCGGCGGGTTCGAGCGCTTCCCGATCGCACGCCCCGGCGAGTGCGTACGCGCCCGCCTTCCAGCGTTTCGCCCGGCGGCGAAAGGCGAAGGTCCAGTCGGGCCACAGGGTGGCGTTGCGGCCGGTGGCGTCCTGGTAGAACGAGGTGCATCCGCCGACCTCCCACACGGTCGTTTTCATTTTGCGGTCGACCATCCTGTTGTAGGTGTCGTGGGCGGCGCGGTGCACCTCGATTGTGGTGGCGCCCACCCGGTCGAGTGCGCGGAGTGCGCGGCTGACGTGCTCGATCTGCGACTCGATCATGTAGATCATCGAGCTGTGGCCGAGGCCCGTGTTGGGCCCGAGAAACATGAAGTAGTTCGGAAACCCCGGCACCGACGTGCCGAGGTAGGCGCGCGGGCTGCCCTGCCACACCTCGGCGAGCGAGCGGCCGTCGCGACCGCGCACCCGGTCGGCGAACGGGATGTCGCTGACGTGAAACCCGGTGCCGAAGATGATCACGTCGACTTCGCGCTCGACGCCGTCGGAGTCGACCACCGAGTTCGCGCGAACCTCCGCGAGCGCCTTCGGCACCAGCGTGACGTTCGGTTTCTGCAGCGCCGGGTACCAGGTGTTCGAGGGCAGCACCCGCTTGCATCCGAGGGTGAAGTCGGGGGTGAGCATCGTTCGCAACTGCGGATCGGCCACCTGCCGCTCGAGGTGCCGGCGCGAGATCCGCTCGACCAGGCGCATGATGCGCGGAAACTTCACGAAGGCGAGCACGAGAATCTCCTTGCTCAGGTAGGCCTTGTCACGTTCGCGACGCTGCGCCGCGGGACGCCGGCGAAATTTCTCCCGCTCCTCATCGGTGATGGGCCTCTTGTCGTGGGGCATGATCCAGGGCGCGCTGCGCTGGAAGACGAACAGCTGCTGCACCTGGTCGGCGATGCGGGGCACGTACTGGATGGCGGATGCCCCGGTGCCGATCGACGCCACGCGCTTGCCGGTGAGGTCGAGGTCGTTGTCCCAGCGCGCGGAGTGCATGATCGTGCCGGTGAAGGCGTCGATGCCCGGAACATCCGGCAGCTTCGGCTCGGTGAGCGGGCCGACCGCGCTCACCAGCACCTGGGCGGTGTAGGGGCCGTCGCTGGTCTCGAGGTTCCACCGCTGGTCGGTCTCGCTCCACGCGGCCGAGGTCACCTCGACGCCGGTGCGAAGGTTGTCGCGCAGGCCGAACCGATCCACGCAGTCGCGCAGGTAATCACGGATCTCGGGCTGGGGCGAGTAGGTCGAACTCCACTCCGGGTTGGGAGCAAACGAGAACGAGTAGAGGTGCGACGGCACATCGCAGTTGCAGCCCGGATAGGTGTTGAGATTCCACACCCCGCCCACGTCGTCAGCCCGTTCGAGGATCACGAAATCCCGGATGCCCTGCTGCACCAGTTTGCGCCCCAGGCCGAGGCCCGAGAAGCCGCTGCCGATGATCACGACCTTCGCGGAGTTCGTCATCGGGCGATCATCCATTCACGCAGCTCGAACGACGCGCACACCGCGCGCTGATCACATTATGCGCGGGGTCACGGGCCGGCCGCGACGACCAGCCCGACTCGTAGGCGAAGACAACGAGCTGGGCGCGATCGCGCGCGTCGAGCTTCATCATCGAGCGACTGACATGGGTTTTCGCCGTTGCGGTGCTGATCGACAGCTGCGCTGCGATGTCGATGTTGCTGAGCCCGTGGCCGACCAGGCCGACGATCTCGCGCTCACGCGCCGTCAACTGTGCAAGCCTCGCCTCGTAGTCGGACGACCGAGTCGGGCGTCGCGAGAACTGTTCGATGATTCGCCGCGTGACACTCGGTGCGAGCAGTGACTGCCCCTCCGCAACGACGCTCACTGCTCGCCTGAGTTCCTCGGGCTCCAGATCCTTGAGCAGAAATGCACTGGCGCCCGCTCGAAGGGCCGAATAGATGTACTCGTCGATTTCGTAGGTGGTGATGATGATGACGCGGGTTTCGCGCACCTCGGCGTCGGCGCAAATCTGCTGGGTGGCAGCAATTCCGTCTAGCCGGGGCATCCTGATGTCCATGAGCACGACGTCGGGTCGGGTTCGATGCACCAACGCCACCGCATCGATGCCGTCCGCCGCCTCGCCCACCACGACGAAGTCGCTGTCGCGTTCGAGGATCGACCGAAAACCGGCCCTGATGAGGGCCTGGTCGTCGGCAATCGCGATGCGAACGCTCATTGCGAGCCGACCGGCAGTTCCGCATGAACGTGAAAGCCACTGGGGGCGTCGCGATCGGTGCTCAGCATGCCGCCGACGAGCTCCGCTCGCTCGCGCATCCCGCGAATGCCGAGACCCGGGTCGCCCTGGTCATCCCCTGCGCCGTCATCGGTGACATCGATCGTCATGACGCCGCCTTCCACCGCGACGCTGATGTCCACACGTCGCGCTGACGCGTGACGGATGACGTTCGTCACGCTCTCCTGCACGATCCGGTATGCGGTCACTTCCGAGAACCGGCCGAGCTGCGAGACGTCGTTCGGCAGAGCAAGCGAAACGGTGAGGCCGGCTCGACGAGCTTCGTCGGCGAGGTCGGCAACCTCGCGCAGGCGAGGTTGCGGGGCGATGCCCTGCTGCGGGTCGTCGGTGCCGCGCAGAGCGGTGAGCGTGACACGGATTTCGGGCAGGGCCTCCTTCGCGAGCGAGCGAACGACCCGCAACGCCTCGAGGGCTGCGTCCGGTCGATCTGCAAATGAGTCGATCGCGACACCGCTCTGCACCGAGATCACGGAGAGCGTGTGGGCGAGCACGTCGTGCAGGTCGCGCGCGATCCGCAGTCGCTCTTCGACGAGTCCGTCTCGGATGCGTGCTTCGGCGTCGATCGCCGCCTGCCGCACCCGTGCATCGCCGGCTCGCCGTCGTTGGCCGGCCGCGGCGCCGACGACCACCGTCCAGGCGAATCCGACGGTCGGGCCCAGCACCGCAAACGATGTGATGGCGACCGCATGCGGCGGCAGAGTCGGGATCGCGGTCGCCGCCACCGCGAGCCCAATCCGATCAGCAGTGATCGCGCGCCGCGCCCATAACAGGCGACCGAGTAGAACGCGAAGAAGAAGACGAGACCGGGTGCCTCGCCGGGATAGCCGAGCAGGTGGTAAATGGCGACCGCGACGATTGCGAAAACCGCGACGACGACCGAGTGGCGCTGTCGAAACACCAGCAGTGCGGATGGCACGACAGCCAGCACGAACGCGCCCCAGGCCGCGGGGTACGGATTCGGGGATGCCGACAGTTCTGACCAGACACCAAGAGCCGAGCCGATCGCCGCCACGGTGGCGAGGGCGATTTCGACCGTCCAGGGGTTCTTCCTGACCCGATCGAGAAGTGCGATTGTACTCGACACAGGCCCAGCGTAATCACGAATCGGTGCCGCGCCCTCGTCGGGATGGCACGGATTCGTGACTGACGAGTCTGCGTCGGGTCCGGTCACGCGTCGACCCGGGGCCGCTGCACCTCGTCGACGGTGTCGCCCTCGGCGCGCGGCGCGCGATCGCGCTCAGCGCTGACCGTCGTGCGGCCGTTGCCGGCAAAAGCCCGATATCCGAAGGTCACGAAGGCGAGCAAGAAGCCCATCGCCATTGCGAATGAGAACGCGTCATTCTGGCCACCGGTCACGAACAGGATGCCGCTTGCGAACGCAACGATCACGCCCAGAAGCCCGCACGCTGCCAGGGCGACCCAACGACGTTCCCTCGCGGCCCGAACCAGCGACATGGTCGAGAAGTTGAGCAGGAGGAGCGCGTTGATGGTGTGGAACAGGATCGGCCCCGCGCGATGGAAAACGATCCAGGGCTGGTAGTCGGGGATCATGACCCAGAGGTTGGCTGTCATGCCGAGGATGAACTGCACCACGAGCAGCGCCAGCACCAGTCGAGTCAGGCGTCGGTTGTCGTCGTGCAGAACGCGTCGCACGAAGAGTCGGAGCAACACCCACACGATCGCCAGGCCAACCAGGATGGACGCGGTGATGATGATCGCTAGTTCCATTGCGCACACCACCTCGCGGCGGTTTCCGCGCCTGACGGATGGCGAATCTCGAGACCAGCGACCGCACTCGAGGCAATGCGCTCGCTGACCAAATCATTGAGTGAATTTTTCATGATCCGATGGTCGCAAGTGCGCCCGCGCATCTCGTCAGCCCGGTGTCAGTTCGCCATACCGCAGTTGGGGTATTTCCTATCGAGAGTCGCGAGTCAGACGGATGACACCGCACCAGCGAGAACCGCTGGCTGAGGCCTGCGAAGGCGATCGCGCTGTTGGGAGCGAGCCCAATGCGCCCATCTATGAGCAGCTTGTCTCGCATGTCGCGGGCAGACGCATCCCGTGTTCAGTTTCAGTTGAGGGGCGAAGCCTCCACCGGAATATAGAAACGGAGATGTTCGCGCAGCGCGGGATCGCAAACGTACACGTAGGTCCCGCAGATCCCCCGGGTGAGTAGGACCGCATAAATATTTGCGATGAATTCGAGGAGATCAGCGTCGGAGTACGTCCTGCCCAGCACCTTGTTGTTTTGCTTGCCCGCGGCGTCGAAATACGAGGCACGATCGATGAACAGGCGTCCCGCTTCGGCGTCGTAGCGAAGGTCGGGCCCGATTATGACTCCGGCGTAGTTGAGGTCATAGCCCTGCACGGTGTGAATGGAGCCGACTTCGTCGAGCGACCCCTTCGACGCTATCCAGTCGGTTTGCGAGCTGTTCCACCGCAATTTCACACCATCAACCTCGATGTCGTAGGCGGTCTTGTCGCTCTTGGTCTTCCACGGCCAGGCATAGCCTGCGACCATCCTTGCGAGTCCCACCTCAGCGTCACGGAGTCGGATCTCAGCCACCATTGCCGGGAGGCTGTCAAAAAGGCGGAAGTCGTATTCGTCGAAGTCCTCGCGATCGCGCGGGGACGAATCGAGGCTTCTCCCAGCCCCGAACAGCCCGCGAATATAGGAGACATAGTCGGACCCAGCACGGACGCGCATCTGCGAGATGAGCTGATAGTGGCGGTGGTGCGCCTTGGCCTCGCTGACGAGCGAATCAAGAAGCTCCTTCGGAATATCAGCCGGGCGCACACTCTGTGCCGCGTCAAGCAGGAAGATCTGGTTTTTGCTCTTCGCGCGGATCCAGTCCAGCTGAGTCTTGCTCTTGTCATCCGAACCGAAGAGCTTTTCCGTGATCTGTCGGAACTTCTGGTTCTGCACACCCGATGGCTGGTTGGCGCGCTGGTTCAGCCTGTGCGCTTCATCGACGACGAGCAGGTCGAAGGCCTGGTCGGATTGGCCGACGTCGAAGGCTGTCATCACCATTTCTGGTCGAAGCCCCGGCGTCTTACGAAAGACCTTCCTGATCGACTCTCGTAGGGACTGCTGCGGAACGACCAACCCGATCCGAGCCCCCGCGAGAAGCAGTCGATACTCGGGCGCAAAGAACTCGGAGAACACCGTGTCGCTATCGAGATCTTCTACATCGGTCGCCCGCTCGATGTCTGCGAGCAGCTTCAGCAAGTAGATCGCGACGACCGTCTTGCCGGTCCCGGGATCGCCCTGGATAGCAATCGTGCTGCGTTCGCCCGACCCGAGGTCTGCAAACAACCCTTCGAGGACGTCTTCGATCGCTGCTGCCTGATCCTGCGTCAGTGCTTTGAAGGGCGAGAGCTTGAAGAGGTCGCTGTTCTCAATTTCTGGGATTGTGCGGTTGAAGATTCCGTCACGCTTGAGTTCCTCAAAAACGTCGCGAAACCGTTCCTGGTACTGCTCGCGATCGAAGTAATCCGCCTCGACGATACCGTCGTTACGGTTCAGTACTCGATACGTTCCATCCCCTGCGAGCAGTCGGATCAGGTACGACTCGAGGTCGAGACATACAGATTTGTTGAACCGGTCGTCGACGATCACTCGAAGCGTGGCGAGATGCTTCTTCTCCTCGGACTCAAGGTGCTGGCGCATCCGAGCTGCGGCATTGAGCGACTCGCCGACATAGACGTCGCCAACGATTCCTGCCGGCTTTGGGGCTGCCGCAGAATCACCCTCCAAAACGTAAACGACCGGCCAGTTCGAGTTGTGTCGATCGAGCGGCGCCCAGTCATCGACGGCCCGCTTGCTGAAATCGAGCCGCTCGATCTCAAAGGGCGTCATACTTTGCGCTCCGCCCGCGGGCCTTGTCGACGGGATACTTCTCGCGGGTCAGCGCCAATTTTTCGCGGACGATCTCGTCGGGGTCGACGCCCAGACGATCGGCAAGGAGGAGGCAGTAAGTGAGAACGTCGGCCAACTCCTCTCGCACCCGGGCCTCGTCGGCGTCATGGCTCCACTGGTAGCACTCCAGGAGTTCGGCTGCCTCGATGGCGATGCTCTTCGCGAGGTTCGCTGGCGTGTGGAACTGCGCCCAGTCTCGCTCTGCCACGAACTCCTGCAACTCATCGTGGAGTGACTCGTCGGCCATGAGGTCAAAGTAGCAGTCACATGGTCAGTCGGAACTCTCACAGCTGACGAAGGAGCGATTTCAGACCACGTGGCGAAACCTTGCGAGACCTATCGGTTAGCAGCGCGAAAGTGCCTCGCCCAGTGGTGGATGCCCGTCAGGCCCTGAGAACCCGTCCGCTGGCCAGGGAGTTTCGCGAAGTGACCCATGTCGCGACTCAGGTGAGACCTGTGTCGCGACTCATCATAACCGGTGCCCCGGGAGGGTATCGAACTCCAAAACAGGCCTCTGATCAGGCCTCTCCGGGTGTAACATCAGTGTAAAATCAGCCAAGTAGGGCCAACGTGATTTCGTTGAATCGACTTCGTCTAGCCGCAGTCGTGGGCAAAATGTGGGCACGCGCTTTGGATTATCTCCGGCGAAGCGGCACAGCCGCGGCGATATCAGTCTGGTCGACTACGACAACGACTCCCTTTCGATTATCTAGCGCCGTACGCAAAAGCTGGCCGACTTGGGCGCTTGCGTTTCCACTGGTCCCAATCCAACTGTGCTGCACAAGATCGAGAAATTGTCCATTGCTCAAATAACGGCGTGCGTTGTGCCAACCAACAGCGACACCGCCTCGCGTTCCGCGCGACGTTGCCTCCGAAAGGAGCAGCTCAAAAAAGAGGAAGAGGGAAATACATGCCTTGCGCCAGACGATTCCCACTCGGTCGTGTCACGCTCGGATCCACGAGTTTTATGTAGAACGGCTCGGCCGAAAGCCTCCACTCCCCGAGTGACGCTGGCGCCGACTGGACGACGCCCATTGCCTTCATGCGCGCGATCTCATCGTCTAGCTGTTTGTCGGGCCGATAGACATCCTGAGTCGGCTCTCGCTTCATGCGTTTGTATTGCACTAGGACATAACCCGGGTCGTTTTCGCGGAAATAGATTAGATCTGTCCCGGTTACTTGCTCGAGTCGCTCTTTGTCGGTGTAGAGAACTGTGACTTTCCGCGCAGAGTCGACTGGATCTGTATACCGCCAGACATCGAATCTCCCGGAGTCTTCAGGGATCCAGTCACCGAATATCGTGGCGTCGTGCGTTCGAACGATGGACGCTTCCGAGGTCGTGGCGCCTTCGAGGCCCTGAAGAAACGGCGCAGGGTCCCTGGCGGTCACGGCCCTTGGCAAGGCAGTCCTGCTGTCTATCCCTGCAATCTCTAGACCCAGAGCTACAGCGTCTCTTTGCTCCAGTACAAGCGACAGCGTGTCTGAGACTTCGTTCGCGCTGACGCGGGCCAACGCCTGCAGCTCCTCGATCTGCGCCGGGAGCGCTTGGTTGCTGCGAGAGAGCGCGTTGACTAATTCTTCAAATGCTCCGTGCGGAATTGGGTATCGAGCCTCGAGTCCGAAAGACAGGGAGGCCTTCTTGCCATTTGGCACGGCCGAGATGACGTCGTCCCACGCGACGGCATTTTCAAGTGGCCTGATGTGCTGGAGCTTGATGGAGTGTTCAAAGGTGCCAGATCGACGAACCTTCGAAGCTAGACAAATAGCCGACACCTGCGAATCAGTGAGCAGAAATGTCAATCGCGATGTCTTCGTCAATTTGTTGTCAGAAGTGATGTTGACCTGCACCGCATCGTTACTGTCATCAACAAGAGCGGTCTTTAAGGTCTCCCATGACTCCCGCACTGACAGGATCATGACCTTTTCGTTCGACGCAGTCATTGCTTCTCCATTTGTCAGAAGAAATTCCGATGGCTCGGGCGCCACCTTCACTCTTTTCGATTAATTCGCGTAACGAGATCGATCCGTCGCCGGCCATAATCCGACAGACTGCAAGTATTCAGTTGCATCGGCATGCTCCTTGAATTCGAGGAGGTTACCTACCTTTTGCAACAAGACCTCCCGCACTTCGGTTGGTGTCGCAAAGAAAAACTCCTTTCGGGCGTTTGCTTGATTTACTGCTCGTGCCGCGAAGTGCTTATGTAGTTCGGTTTCCAAAGTGACAGCGTCCTCTGAAAAATAGATTGTGTGGATGTCGAACTTGAAGGGCACCGATGCCCCGCTTAGCTCTCGTACTCGGTCGATTGGTTCAAGACGGCGAGTAAGCCCGATCTTGACCACGTCATCGCCGAATGCGCCTCGGTTCGAGATCACGTAGACATAGCCGGCGCGGATATTCGCTGCGCGAAAATCGTTCTGGGCGATCGCTGCTTGTACCTCAGCTAGTCGAGCTTCTAGATCGGGTCCGTGGTACCGCTCGCGCGCAACGCCTCCAGCGCATTCGACAAGTGGCTGTGCTCCTTGTCCAATCGCTCTCGCTCGGCCGCGAGTTCGAGTTCGACTTTGCGTTGCTCTCGGAGCATGGCGCGGTCGTCACGTTCCGCTTGCCGTTCGTCCTGGCGCTTCATCAAGAAGTCGGAGGTAAGTTCGATCTCCTGAACCCGAAGGTCGTGGAACTCGTCGCTTATCCGCATTTCCATCATGCTGCCGAGCTTTGCTATCGCGTCGCGAGTTGCCTGTAGCCGGCGCGTGGCGGTGACAGCGTTGCCGACCTTCAGCGATCGGACGCTGTTGTCAGCCTCAGAGTTATATGCGCGCAACATGAGTTTGCCGAGGTCGTCCGCCATCTTGCGGCCCTTGGCGAGAGAGTTGTCGAAAGTGAATAGATTCGACTTCACGATGGCCCGCCCCGCTTTGACCACCTCCGCGATCTTCGACTGCAGATCGTTTAATCGGTCTACGTATTGAGCCGCGTTCTCAAGAGGATGGTGATAGCGGTAGATACCGATGTCTTGAAGTACACGATCATCGCTTAGGTCGACGTAGTCCGCCCCCGCGGCCGCTTGAAGTTGGGATCTAAGAGCCTCGACTTCGGATTCAAGGTAAACGATCCTGGCCGACGGGTCAGTAGTCGTAGGTGCGACGGTCCGAGCTGAAGTTGGGTCCGGCTGAGCGGCATCCGTTGGCGGAGACTCTGTCGAGGGAGCGCCGGAGGGCAACCACAGTTGCCATCCATCTGGCGCAGCCGGCCACTTTGGATCAGGGCTCCACCCGGCTGGCGGTTGCCATCCGGCTGGCGGTCGAGGCCAACCCGGGGGCGGGTTGAAAGTCAGATTGGAGGCGTCGGTCACGAGTGGCGAACGCCCGCGCCGCTTGCGGGAATGAGGTCGAACGGACTCTTTGATACTGCGGCACCGAGATGACCCAAGGTCGCCGATGGCACAACCGCCGATAGATCGATCTCCGAGAACTTGTCTCGCGCAGACCCGACGGCGACAAAGGGCACATACAGATCTTTCCCAGTAGCCGGGCTCAGGGTGTTCGTGCCGAGCTCCAGCGAGATGGACTGAATCAGATTGCGCCGATCCGCCTCGAAAATCTCGTGCAGCGTCCGAAGAGCGATCTGGTGAACGACGCTGGCATAGCGCTCCTTCGACTCCTTTAGCGAGAGTGCGCTGGAAGCTATCTCGTCGGTCGCGCGGACGTACTTGTAAGACTTGATTGTGGATAGCTCGGTCGGACCCGGGACCAGAACTTGGACCTTGAGTTCAGCAGTCGTGGGGTCAAAGTCGGCATCGTGCTCGACTAGGAAATGGTCCGGGTAAACGGAGTTGGCAAGGACGATTCCGACGTACTCGCGGACGGCGTCGACCGTACCGTATCCGAGGTCAGCGATGAATTGGTCGAGCGTCGCGTTCTGGTCAGCGACCTCCTTCTCACGCTGCGAGCACTCGGCAGCGTATCTCGCCTCCTCTTCGGCAAGGCTCGTTTTGCGAGCCTGTTCCGCAGCTTCGTAATCCGATTGCGTCTTCGCGCGTTCTGCGGGAAGCTCCGCCATCCGTGCCGCCCACGATTCATGAGCCGCTGCGAAGTCGGAATTCGCTTTCGCCTGCGCTTCTTCCAATTTGTGCTTGCGGCCAAATAGCCCCTTTGGCTGCTCGACCTGGCCGAGCGCGGGCTCGACAGGATCGGGAACCGGAGTGGGTGGCGTTAGTGGAACTTTGAGATCGATACGGTCAAACGGTGGGTGCTCCACAGTCTTCCTGAGTGTTTCGAGGTCGACGAAGTCATCGATCGGGAGCGTGGCTGCCAAAAGATTTTCCAGTTGCTCCCACTCGTCCTCGAGGGCCGCGTTCCTCTGTTGCACGTCGGCTTGCATCGCCTCGACGTGGGCTGCGGCCGCCTCGCGCTCAAGCCGTTTGCGATCCGCTTCGGAAGCCCGCTGTGAGGCAAGCTGCGCTCGAACGGCCGCTGCTTGGGCACGCTCAGCTCGTCCTTGAGCAGCTACGGCCGCCCGCTGGCGCTGATCGGCCTGGCGAGCCGCGACCTGCGACTGATGTTGCATCTCCGCAAAGAAACCACGCCTGCGCGCCATGTGACCTCCGATGTCGAATAGGCACAGTGTATGAGTTTCGCTCTCATCGTGGTGTTCGCATCCTTCGCGCCTCAACTGACTCTTGGATCCCTGTCATCCCGCCGCTCCCCTGAATCCCAACCCCCTGCACAGTGCTGTTGTGTGTGGGGGGGTTGGGATTTTCGCACCGCGAAGGAGCGGCGGGATGACGGGGATCCAAGCCCCTCAGCCGGTCGTTTACCCGGTCGCGCGCGGTGACCGGGTAAACGACCGGGTAAACGACCGGCTAGAAACGGTCGGCGGCACAACGTATTGTCACTGCCACCATCAAGTCGGCGCTCAGATCAGGCGCCTCGGGAGGCAGCCATGGGATCAATATCATCGTACGAGACGTCTGCGGGCAAGAGATATCGAGTGAGATATCGGAAGCCGGACCGATCGCAAACGGACAAGCGCGGCTTTAGGACCAAGCGAGATGCAGAACTCTTTCTCGCCGCCACAGAAGTGCGCAAGGCCGCCGGAGAATTCATCGATGCCGCCGCCGCGCGCATCACCATGAGTGAGCTCGGCATAGCCTGGCTCGCTGCCCAGACACATTTGAAGCCCAGCTCCTACGCGGTTGTAGAGGTCGCCTGGCGAGTGCACGTCGAGCCGAAGTGGGGACGTCGAATCCTCAGCGACATTCGTCACAGCGAGGTTCAGGCTTGGGTGAGCGAGCTATCGAAGAGAGAAGAGCGCGACCGTCGTTATTCGCGCGTATGGCGTCCTCGCCGGGATGATCGACATCGCGGTTCGAGATCGTCGGCTTCCGTCGAACCCCGCGCGGGGCGTGAACCTCCCGCGCAAGCGATCGAAGGAGCGTCACTACCTCAGCCACGGCCAGGTTCAACTGCTCGCGGATGAGTCTCGGGCGAATGGAACACTTGTGGTGTTCCTTGCGTACACCGGGCTGCGCTGGGGCGAGGCGGTCGGTCTCCGCGTGAACAACGTGGACCTGCTGCGGCGTCGGGTCCTCGTTCGTGCCAACGCCGTGAATGTTCGCGGCACGATCGTGCCCGGCACGCCAAAGACTCACGAGTCGAGAAGTGTGCCTTTCCCGGCATTCCTCGCACAATCGCTCGCGAAGCAATGCGAAGGGAAGTCTCGGGATCAACTCGTCTTCGGCGACGGGAGCACATTCACCCCGACCCCAAGGCAGGGCGATGGCTGGTTTGCCGGAGCACGAAATCGATCGGTGAAAATCGACCCCTCGTTCCCTTCTGCGCTGACGTTGCACGACCTTCGGCACACGGCGGCTTCGCTCGCGATCTCTGCTGGCGCGAACGTGAAAGCTGTGCAGAGGATGCTCGGCCATGCATCCGCGGCGATGACACTCGATACGTACGCCGATCTGTTTGATGACGACTTGGACGCGGTAGCCGAGGCGCTCGACCTCGCCAAGGCCGGCAGCACCTATATAACCCATAGGTAATACAACTCAGGAGGTGTATTCTGGTATCGAAGTGGGAGGTCGATCTTGAGCTCGTCGAGACATGGCTGCTCGAGCTTGACCAAACTTCTTATGAGCTCGTGATCGCAGCCGTCGAACTTCTCGGCGAGCATGGACCACAACTCGGCCGACCACTCGTCGACAGGGTGGTGGGTTCGCGTCACAAGAACATGAAGGAATTGCGACCAGGGTCGAGCGGGCGGTCGGAGCTGCGGATCCTCTTCGCATTCGATCCGAAACGGAAGGCGATCCTGTTTGTGGCTGGCGACAAGGCCGGCAATTGGAACAGGTGGTACCGAACGAACATCCCGATCGCGGACGATCGATTCGATGATCACCTCAAGAATTTGAAAGACGAGAACTAATGGCTAAGACGTTGGACGTCGTGCTAGCGAAACGCCCGGTCAATCGCACCACGGTCGACGAGCACAAGCGGCGGATGCTCGAAGAAGTTCGTGCCTATCGGCTAAGGGAACTCCGCGAAGCTCTGGGGCTCACCCAAGTCGAACTCGCGGATGCTCTCGATGTCAGCCAGAACCGCGTTTCTCGCCTCGAACACGGCGACATTGAACGAACCCAAGTCGACACGCTTCGTCGGTACGTCGAGGCCGTCGGCGGTCAATTGCACGTTGAGGTTGAGATCGGTGATCGTCGCATTCAGATCGCGTAGCGAGCGCTCGTCTCCCGCATGAATCCCTCTCATCGCGACCGTGGTGCGGAATGCATCTCGATTAAGCAAGTCGAGTGGGCGTTATAGTTCCACTTCGGGTCAAGCTTCACCGAGTTGTGCGGTTTCAGATGCGCCAGACTTACGTCATCCATTCGAGTGCACCAGGACATCAGGAGAACAATGCAAATGGCATTCACTCTGAAGTCGATGCGATTGATCAACTACAAGGGTTTCGAAAATCACTCCATTGCGTTTAAGCACACGAACGTCCTCGTCGGGGCGAACAACGCCGGCAAGTCGACTGCCCTTGGCGCTTTGCGCCTGATCGTCGCAATGATTCCCACGGCTCGCCGAATTGCTCCATCCGCCGTGGGCGAGGTAGACGGGAAGCCGACACGTGGGTGGCCAATCACCGCGGCTGCCATCGAGGCTTCCGCGTTCTCCGGCGACAACATTCGCCACGACTTTCGGCCGAAGGAAACCCGAATCGAGGTCACGATGAGCAGCGGCGCTCGGGCGGTGGCCTCATGGGCAAACATCGAAGATTTCGATGAGGACGAAGCACCGCCTCAAGGTATGTTCTTCGTTTTTCCACCACGTGGCAGCGGCACTGCGCCAAGGGCTGTTGCCCAGACCCTGTTTCCCGATGTCGCAGTTGTCCCGACCCTCACTCCACTGGACGATCGAGAGTCTTTCGTTGGGGACGAAACGCTGCGCCGTCATCTAAGTGGCCGCAAATCAAGCAGGTATTTTCGGAATGCGCTTTGGCGCCTTGACGCTGAGGATTGGATTGACTTCACGTCGTTTGTCTACGAACGGACTCCTGAACTAAACAATCTACAGATCCACAGGGCCATCGGAGCAAACAACGATGGGTTCGACTTGTTCTATGGCGAGGAACAAACCAGACACGAGAGAGAAATCGGCTGGGCTGGCGACGGTATTCAGATCTGGATCCAAGCCCTCTTCCACTTGTGGAGGCAACGCGCTTGTCAGATCGTTATCCTCGACGAACCCGATGTATTTCTCCATCCGGACTTGCAACGAAGGCTCGCTAGAACACTCTTCGGCGCAGCCCAACAGACTGTCGTTGCAACGCACAGCGTCGAAATCCTCGCGGAAGCAGAGCCCGGGAGCGCGGTGTGGATCGATCGCGGACGACGTTCGGCAGAGCGCCCGAAAGCGGACGGCTCATTGGCGCTAATGGGGCGACGCCTTGGCAGCGGATATGAACTCGGGGTTGGGCGAGCATTACGCAGCCGGATGGTCCTCTTCGTCGAAGGCGATGACGCCCCGGTGATCGCGCATCTAGCGCGTCGGTTGAGCCTGAAGGGCCTCGCATCGTCCGACAGCTATGCAACTGTGCCTCTCGGAGGATTCAGCAAGAACTGGCGTGCCGCAGCTTTCACAGAAACGATGAGCGCTATCGGCGGCACGGTGAAGACATTCGTTGTCCTGGACGGCGATCTCCGATCACGCGCTTCTGTCGAACTGGAGACCGCCGAGCTGAAAAGAGTCGGGGCCCGGGTTCATGTGTGGAAGAGACGCGAGATGGAAAACTATCTGCTATCTGCAGGTGCAATCTCGAAGGTTTCAGGAATCCCAATCGAAGCCGCTCGCGACCTGCTGGCTAAAGCAATCTCCGAACAAAAGGACGAAGCCTACATAGCATTACAAAGTCAGAGGCTAGAGGAACGCAGACTAAAGGTCGGCGCGGCCGCCAAGCTCTCCGAGAAAAGCGTCCTGCAAAACTCCAAACTCGAGTTCGATCTCGACTGGAAATCCGAAGACGGACGGAAGGGCTTGGTGGACGCGAAATTGTGCCTCCGGTGGCTCAACGGGCAACTGCAGTCAATTGGGGCAAGAACGCTCAACGTACACTCGCTCGCGAAGAGCCTGCCAACGGATGAGATGCCTGACGAACTAACAGACGTACTTTCCGAACTCGAAGAACTCATTCAGCACAGCTAGCGTGGGCGAACCCGACTGACACCAAAAAAATTCGTCGTGAGCTACGCTCCCGAATGTGCCAAATTCTTTCAAGGCGGCCGCCGATCTATTTGGCAGAGCGCTGATCGCAAGCGCCACTGCATCCGAAGCGATCTGTAATTTGGTGATCGGTCGTGAACCGCCGTTCCCGTCGTCAAAAGCGGCGGAGAAACTAGCTGATGCGATGAATCGGCTCAAGTCATGGCGGGGTCCTCACCCAGTACGCCATGCACACGAGGACATGCTTTTTGCGATGCTCGCCGGGGCGGATCAGATGAGGGCGCTCGGGCAATTGCTACAGCGCCCCAATGGGCTCGCAGTTGCTCCGACTACTATCGCTCGCGCAGGAATTTGTCGACGACGCTCGAATTTGAGGCCGATGCGTTGGCCGAAAATGGGGCCACCGGTTGTGGTCTCTAGTTTGCCGGTTCTTGGGTTTTGATGCTGGGGAGGCTGTCGATGCCTCGCCCGCGGAGCCGGTAGGAGGCGCCTTTCAATGTGAGGACGTCGGCGTGGTGGACGATGCGGTCGATCATCGCGGCGGCGACGGCTTGGTCTCCGAAGACACCGCCCCAGCTGCTGAATGGCAGGTTCGAGGTGAGGATCAGCGAGGCGTGTTCGTAGCGACTCGAGACGAGTTGGAAGAACAGGTTCGCGGCGTCTTGCTCGAACGGGAGGTAGCCGACCTCGTCGACGATGATCAGCCCGTAACGCCGCAGCCGGGCCAGCTCCGCGGGCAGGCGACCTTGCCGGTGGGCGTCGCTGAGGCGGGTGACCCAGTCCGTTGCGGTCGCGAACAACACCCGCTGCCCGTGCCGGGCGGCAACGATGCCGAGTCCGGTCGCGAGGTGGGTTTTCCCGGTCCCGGGCGGCCCCAACAGGACCACGTTGCGGGCCTCGGTCAGGAACCCGCCCGAGGCCAGGGCGCCGACCTGTTGCCGGATCGCAGGTTGCGCGTCCCAGTCGAAGTCCTCGATCGTCTTCCGGGCGGCGAACCCGGCCGCTTTGATGCGCAGGTCAGCCCCGGACGCGTTCCTGGCGGACACTTCCCGTTCGAGGACCGCAGCCAAATAGTCCTCGTGGGTCCACCCGGCATCGCGGGCCTGGTCGGCGAGGCGGGTCGCGGCCTCGATGATGCGGGGTGCTTTCAGCGCCCCAGCCAGGTAGGTGATCTGCTTCACGGACTCTGGGGTGGTGGTGGCCATCAGCTCACCTCGCCGGTGAGGCCGAATGCGCGGTCGTAGTCGGCCAGGTCCCGGGTCAGATCCTCGCCTTCGGCATGGACGGCTCTGGGTTGTTGAAACTGCCGGCGCAGTGATGCGGCGGTCTCGACATGGGCGGGATCGGTGACCGTCATCCCGCGCGCCCAAACCCGGTCATGCTCGGCAACAATGCGCCCACCGGCACGAACCCGCACCCGGTCCAGGTCCGCGCTGACATCAACCATGCGGCCGATCACGGTCGGATCGACCGAGTAATCGTTCGTATCGAGGCGGACGTAGTAGTCGCGGCCCAGAAGGATCCGGTTCCGCCACCCCAGATGCAACGGGATCGGCGGCAGAGGCAGCATGGCCGCCCGGTCAGCATCGACACGATCCACCGGGCGTGCTTTGATCGTCCGCACGATCCGAGAGTTGGCAAGCTTCAACCAGTCGGCGAATTGGGTGTTGAAGTCCGCCGGGGAAGCGAACGAGCGGCCCGGCATGAACGAGGTCTCGAACCAGCCATTGCGGCGCTCCACGATCCCCTTCGATTCCGGGTCGCGGGGTTTGAGCAACACCAGCGTGGTGGCCAGCATCCCCATGAACTCGGTCACTCCCTCCGCCCGGCGCGGACCCCGACCGATGCCGGGTTCGTTGTCCCAAATCAGCCGACGCGGAACCCGGCCGAGTTGCTGGATCAACTCCCACGACCCCAGCAGCAGATCCTCCGTCTTGCGGGTCGGGATCATCCTCCCGGTGATGAACCGGGAATGCGCGGGCGTGATCACCAGCACCGGCAACAATTTCGCGCTCCCGTCCTCGAGCGGAATCTTCGCCGGCGGGAACCACAAATCACACTGCGCCGCGTCCCCTGGCTCCCAAACCAGCCGATCCGCCGGATCCACGGGACGCTGCTCGGGCCGCACCCGGCGGACGTTGTCCCGGAACCAGGTAATCGACCCCGACCAGCCGACCCGTTCCGCGATCACCGTCGCGGGCATCTGCGGGTGCTCGGCCAACAGAGCCCGGACCCGCGACTCGAACGGCGAGAACGACGTCAGCTGCTCTAACCGCTCATACTTCGGCGGACTCGTCGACGCGACCGCCCTCGCGACCGTCGATCTCCCAATCCCCAAATCCCGCGCGACCTGCCGCTGCGGAACCCCGTCCGCGACAAGCCTCCTGATCAACGCCCAATCTTCCAAAGTGATCACCCATCCAATCTGTCTGGGTGGCCTCATTTTCAAGCGTCGCTATGGCCTCATTTTCGAACGTCGTCGACAGAATTGAGACCTATTCTCGAGTTCACTTTCTCTGCATGGCAACTGATGCCGAAGATCTGGTCTGGAAATGGACATCGCTAGCGTTGCAGGACTCGTACTACCAAGAATCGCTACGCCCCATAGCGAGTCTGACAACTCAAGCGGGTCACGTAATTGACGTACCGCCTTACCGGGAAGACATGAAGCGCTTTCTTGCAGACAGCGGGCTTCCGGAGGCGAAAAAATTCCGACTTGCGGACCTCGTTGCGTCGGCCCTGGCGCATTGCATTCCAACCGACGCTATGGATGAAAAAATCGGGAAACAGATTTATTCCGATCTTTCGGCGATCGCCCACGGTGCCAGCATCGGCATCAACACATTTGTGAAAGTGGTTTCTGATCGGCCGCCCGGCAACTACGCCGTACGAATGGTTGCTTCAGAGCAAATTGTTGCGGCGCACTCTGGCTACCTGCTATCGACTGCCCTCGTCACAACGGACGACGTCATTGAAGAGTTTGGCCTCTCCTCGCGAGAGACGAACACCTGGAGCACAGAGCGAGACAGGATCTGGTCGTTGTTCAGAAAGGGCGGGTCTCTCATTCCCGTCGGCCCGGACGAGGTTCCAGAGATGAAATAGATCTCAGGAATGTGGGCAAAATGTAGGCAAACCCGCAATTGTTCGCCTACAGAATCCGCAGAATCATTACTTGGTTGACGAGCTACTCAGGAAGCGCCTGATGTGCCGCGGCGCACGTTGGGCATACCTCCAAGCCTTCGTGGTCGTGCATCGGAACGAACCAGTAGCCGCAGATCGCTTGTACTGGCTCACCCTCAACGGTGGCATCTGTCAGCTGGGTTGCACGCGCATAGTGCGAGACGCTCCCGAGCCGAACCCGGCCCGGAAAGTCCTCAGCAGACAGTTCACCACGATCACGAATCTCGCGAGCCCGTACTTCTGCATCGCCGCTCAATAGCAAAGCGTGTGACATCTTCATACCCGCCAACGGAGCCGTCCTCCAATGCTCGGCAAGAGGATCGATCGCAGCGAGGATTGTGCGAGTCGCGAGAGAATTCGTCGCGTTGCTTTCCCTGCTAAGCGGCGAGATAAACACGGTGACTTCAGTGAGTTTCTCGCCCGCCTCCTCAACAACTTCGGCGACGACGGATAGATCCATGAGCGACTCTGCGTCTACGCCGGGCTTCGTTACGGTCATCGGCCCCGCCGCCCCGTTATCGAGCGCATTACAGAGCAGAATAATCGAACTGAGATGGAGTTGGATCGTCCACGCGTCAAGGTCCGAAATCTTGCGATCCACGCGTTCAAGGACTCGATCTTCACCCGACGGCATGAATCCCTCTGAACCGCCCGCGCATTCACGTGCAAACCAAGTGTAAAAATCTTCGGGAGAACCCTCGCGGTGATACCCGGCCGCACAAAGCCAGGCGGTCTCAAGCTCTCCGGCCGTCAGAACCGTGGCCGCGCCTCGCCACCTTGCAGAGAACTTCTGCTTCCACCACGGCCGGTCAGTTACCGAACTTATAGATTCGCGCAGTGCTCCTGTGTCATCCGCTGAACTGAACTTGTCATCAAAAGCAAGGATCAACGGATGCCGGAGCTGAGCTAGTGGAGGGATCATTCGCAAAATAGTCGCGAGCTCCGAATCTCGGGGATTATCCGGATCTTGAGCGGCGATAGCTGCGCGAAGCTCGCGAACCATCCGAAGATCGTTCGCTTCAATCCAATCCTTATCGAAATCTTCGCACGCACATCGGAGCGTCACACGGCGTGATCTGGGCACCCAGCCAGCATATGGCCGGCGTCCGACCGCGGTGGTTACGACATTTCGTCAAGAACTCGATCATCCTCGGAAGTTCCTCCGGCAAGCGCCCGAGCTGTTTCACGCTGAGCGTTGAACATGCGATCACGATATGCGAGTAGATCGGTAGCCAAGATGCGCCGATCTCGCTCTCCAATTACGTGAAAAACAAGTGCGCCCGAATCGAGCACTTTGTAAAGATGCGTACGACTGAGACCAAGCATGCCTGCGGCCTCCGCTGGCGTAAGTGTCGCGTCCTCTCCAAGAACGAGAACTTTCTCTCCTCGGCGGAGATCCTCGGACATGACCTTTAGCGCCTCTTTGAGTACGCCCTTGGGCAAAGCATCTCTAGCATTTTCTAATGTTTGGATTTGGGAAGTGGGTACGTCAAAGACGTTGACCTTGGCCATGATTCTGAAACTCAATCCTGGGGGAAGCTGGTCGGCGGGGATTTAATAAGGCTAAATACACGCGGGCTGCTAAACCGGTGTACGCGAGAGGCGCAAATGACCTTCGGGGTCAATTATAAATTGGGAAGCGCATGTCACAAGTGTCACAGATGTAATAACTGTTGTCAACTTTTTGACTCTTCGGGAAATGGCACGCCTGTCCCGCGAAATAAGTGTGGGCAAAATGTGGGCAAATCTTGATTTTACGTGGTCGTGTCCGAGGATAAAAAGCTGCTGACCAGCATTTTCTTTGAAAGGTTCGCGGTGTGCTCCCCGACTTCAGCTCCGCGGCGACCGTGGCGAACCTGCTCATTGTTCTCGCCCTCGTCTTCCCTGGAGGTGCCCCTGGAGGGACTCGAACTCAAAAACCGACCCTTGATACACCGCGGATCTTGCCGAAAATCCCCGGAAAATCAACGATCTTGGGGTCAACGTGATTGAACGAAATCGACTCGTTTGCCCACACATGTGGGCAAACGGTGGGCACGCCATCCGAGCTCAATTTCCATAAAAACATGGAAATACACTTCCGCATTTATATGAAATCTGCGAGCATGGTGTCGATGAAGAACGTGGAAATAGTCTGGCGTACGTTGGCCGACGCCGCGCTAGAGGGCCAGCGCGATTGGAACAGTATCGGCGACATCGCGGATGCTGCGTCGGTTGCGCCCTCGACTACTCACCAGGCTCTCGGGCGACTTGTCGATATTGGTGCCGTCCGCACGAACTCGCGCAAGCGGCTACACGGTCGTCTCGCCGGAGAAACTTCTCGAAGCATTCGCTGCGCACCGCAACCTGCGCGCCGACACCATGGTCTCCACAACTTTGCCCGCCGCCCAAGCGTTCCTGGACGATGTCGAGGTCGACTACGCGCTCAGCGGCACTACCGCCGCCGTGCATTATCTCGGCGGCCGCAATACCGTCTCCGATCTGGGCCGACGCATCGTCTACACAACCCGCACACTTTCCCAAGCCGACTTCCCGACGGGAGAGGAAGTGATCATCCTCACCGAAGATCCTCTCGCAGCCCGCACCTGGAAATCCGGATACGCCAGCCTTGCGCAAACCTACGCCGACCTGTGGGCAAGCCCCGGCTGGCAGGCAGCCGAATTCACCCGCGCACTCAAAGCCACGCTATTCACCGAGGCCGACTGGGAACAGAAGGCTAGTGCCTAGCCTCTACGAAGACGAGCACGGAGTCATCCGGGCTCTCGTCGACCGGCTCGGTCACGACCTCGAGCCATCGATCCTCATCGGCGGGTGGGCGACGTTCGTGCGCGTCGGCGGGGAGATCAGTCTCGACATCGACCTCATCACCTCGCAGGAGAGCCGCCACAAACTCGAGCAGTTCATGACCGACCTCTCCCCCAGCAACAACCACCAGGGTCGGAAGCTGCGGGCGACCATCGACGACGTGCACCTGGATATCTACCTGCCCTACGAATCCCAACTTGGCAGCAAACTGCGGCTCAAAGTCGAAGTGCTCGCCGAATACCCCGACGAGCTCTCGTTCGAAAGCTGGACACTCCTGCGCCTCGAAGCCCACATCGCCACCAAGATGGCGGCGCTCCTCGACCGCCACTTCTCCGAGAAAGGCCAGAAGGATGCCCGCGAGATCCTCGCGCTGCTGAAGCTCGAACGGCGTCGACCCGGCCGTCGCGGCCGAGATCCTGCACCGAGCATCCACCAGTTGACATCGACGTGCTGCCCGCCATGATCGGCCAGGCATTCGACCTCATCGCAAACATCATCACGCTCTCGAAGGCCGACCGGAAGATTCTGGCCGCAGCAAGGAAATCCTGGGTATCCGAACTTCACCGGCGAGGCACACAACCGCAGACGGCGCGACCGAAACTCTGAAACTCAATCGCTCGCGTCCAGCAACTCAGCCGCTACGGCACGAACGTCCCGATCCTGCGCCTTAGCTACGGCAATCACACCTCCCGCGACAACGAGCGCGCCGCCCTCCAGAATGGCAAGCCCCGAATGCCGCCGATGCAGCACCCCAATCGAGTCGAACGCGCGACCCTTTCGAGCGAGCGCAAGGATCTCCGCAGCAGCGGCCCTGCCCCGGTCATCCCACTGCGGAATCACCATCCGCGCGAGTGCATCCATGAGTTTCTGGTCGCCATGCCATCTATCGGCCACGCCAGCACTCACCCCGATAACTTGCCCTACGGATGCCTTCGCCGCGTCGGTCGGTTCGGGTTCGATACTCCAGAGCACAGCTTCCGCGAGCCCTCGCTGACCCTCGCCGAGGGCTTCGGTGACAATACGCAGCACCGTACGGGCATAGCGGAGAGGCTCACCCGCGACCTCCACGCAGTCGGCGCTCATCCAAACGAGCGCCCGTCGAATCGTCTCAAGTGGAACTCGCCAAGCGAGACTCTCAACACCCCTAACCTGTCAGAACCAGCCGGTCTTGCGACGCCCGACCGAAGCACCGTCGCTCTCGGGGCCAGGCCGCTCTTATAGAACCTGACCGAGTTCTTAGGGTTTGCCTGCGAAAAGTGCCGAGCAGACGCTGCCGAGTTCTGAGGCGAGTTTTGGAACATCCGCCGCGCTGATGGTGCGAGAGCCGGATGGCTTGGTCAGCCCGACTTCGGATGCGTCATTGAAGGACGTCTGTACATCGCAGAAATCGGTCGCGTTGCGGGCAAATACTTGCGGGTTGCCGTTTCCGCCATCGTGATATTCGGCCTCGGTGCCAACTCCACTTAACGGCGTCGTGGGACTGTAGCTGTCTTTCGCGCCCTGGTATTCGGAATCGATGTCGCTGGTCACCAGCCTGACGTTGAGGGTGTCGCCATAAAGCTGGCCGAGTGCTGCGCCACTCTTCGTGCTGTTCGGCCCGACGCCAAAGTTGCACACGTTGCCTTTCTGGTACGGGGCGCTCAGCGACGTCACAAATTTGGCCAGCGCATCGTGCGCGATCGAGCACTCGTTCGCGGCGGTCGCACCACCGCCGGATGAGCCCCCGCTCGAGGAACTGCCGGACGATGAACTGCCGGACGAGCTGCTATTGGCGGCGCCGGATGTCGTCGCTGCTGCGCATCCGGATAACGCGGTCGCGGCAAGTACAAGGGTGAGAATTGGGATGAGTGTGCGCATGGGGTTCCTCCGGGTGCGGAATACTGTGTCGGTCTTTGGTCCAGTATTCGGCGGGGCCCGTAACGGCTCTGTAACGCCGCGGATGCATCATCGGAGCCGACCGTCCCGGCGAAGGCGGGCTCTGGCACGTCGCGGAGCCGACCGAGGGCGATTACACAGACGTTACCGGGCGACTCGTACGCTGCGGTCATGAAGCCGAAATCCAATGTACTGCTCTCGTTCGTGGCGCTGGTAGCAATTGTCACGTTGTCCGGGTGCGCGCCCGCAGCAGGCACATCGACGCCAGTACCCAGCGCGACGCGGGCCCCAAGCCCGGCACCCGCGTCAAGCGATGCACCAGAAGCGCAGGGCGGAACCGGCCCATTTCCGTGTGATGTGTTTTCGCTCGCGTACATACGGAAGGTGAGCGGATACGACGTAGTCGCAGCCGACCCTGTCAGTGCGATTATCGACCCCAACAAAAAGTCCTGCGAATACGTGACGACAGGCAAGAACGAGATCGGCGTCCTCACTGACACGACCGACGGCACCACCGACCTCCAGATCGCTTCGGAGACCGACGGATTCGGATCTGCGATCTCGGGAATCGGAGACTCCGCGGTCGGCAACCAATCACACCTGGGCGTCCGCTTTGGTGACACCTATATCGAAGTTGAAGACGATTCTGTTACGTCGGGCGGGACTGTGGAACTCGCTGAGATCGGGATAGAGACGTTGAAAACGATGGTGCTGAAAATCCACGCCCAACTCCCGTAGCAGTCATCGTTTTCACATCGCGGAACCGGTTCCTGAGTTGCGTCGAACCAGCACTGTTTATTGAGCTAGTTGCGGGACGCGAGACGACGGCGAACGATACCGAGTCGCCCAAGGGGCGATGCGGAACTCGTTTGCGTGGGTGCTTTGCCGTGCTGGCTACTGGCGCCCGTCCTCGATCCGCAGCTTCTCCGACGTAAATTTGCGGGCTACAACTGTGGGCGCCGCGTGGCACGACAGTTGCCGTGGGTTCGTCGATCTATCGTGCTGACCCGGCCTGTCCCGTGGAACGCAGTCGTATAAAACTGCCATCAGTTACGTTCGCCCGGATAGCAGGGCCGGACCCGTCAGCTTTCCAGGTAGTTGAGAATCGACGTGACGTTGACCTCGAGAGCTGACGACGCGTCGATCACTAGTCGATCGACTGTCCACGGCCCCAAGCGCGACGCAAGTCGCGCAACCGCATTCCAGGGAACCTCATGCCAGTCGTTCAGGTCGTGCGGGCGTTCCGTCAAACGACGCTGATGCAGCGACTGATCAGCCACCACACATTCGACGACTCGGAATGTGGACCGGCCGGTAAACCGGTCGCTCCAGTTTCGCAAGACGTCGTTCGCGATAATTGAGTCAATAACCGCATCCTGGCCAGCGTTCAACTGCCCTGTTGCGAGACTGAGCAGCAACCCGTTGCAAACTGCAGCGTATTCATCAGGATCAAGCGCGGAGAGTTGTCCGGCTATGGGTTCAAGCGCTGACATGAGCGCGTCGCCGGAGAACAGCGGGGCGCCAAGCAATGATGCGGTCCTCAGCCCTAGCGTGGACTTGCCAGTGCCCGGTAGACCTGTCAGAACAAGGATGACCGGCCGCCGAAGCTCGCGCCCCGCTGGCTCCGAATATCCCACGTACTCAGGCCCAGGTTCCCCCATCCCGCTAGTGTCTCACCGATGCAGGCAGCTCTGATGCGGCAGAAGTCCCATTTGTGCTGGCCCCGGCTCCTCGATTCCGAAGCTTCCCGTTGTGGAGTGGGCCGCGCAGCGGGGCACCGTTCAACCAACGTCGAGACCCCCGAGGGCTGTCGCTCTCTCGGATTTGCGGGGGGCTCGTGATCAGATTATGCACTTCTCCGTGGCAAGGACGTGCGACCGTCTACCGCGACGCACCCTCCACGACAGGGGAGCCACCGCTCTCGGGCCCGGCGCTGTAGCGGTTGACGGCCTCAATGAGGACCTCGTGATCGACCAAGTCCGTCTCCCCCGACGCCGTCATTGTCGCAACCAACTCGCCCGCGACGTAGATCGGTATTGATCCGCCCAAGGGCAGCATCACGTCGTGGTCCACATCGAGTTCACCAAATGGCACACCTGTCGCCTGCTGGCGCAGCTTGACCAGCAGGGTTGATTCGCCGAAATGTCGCGCGGTCGCCGCCTTGCGTTCGAGCCATTTATCGTTGCGGTGACCCGTCCTTCCGAGGCGTGCCCGGTAGACCACGTAGCCATCAATGACGATATCGATCGCGAGGCTCAGCCTCCACTGGGTGACTACCTCACCGGCGATCGTTCCCAACACATAGGCGTCCCCGTTCGAGAAGTGGGGAAGTTCGACTCGGCCGGCGGCCTCAACTTCGGCGAGAGTGTAACTCGGAACAGGATGAGACATGGAAACCTCGCTTCGTCTTGCGATGGAGGCTACTCCGCTGCGTGTAACGCCGATGTAACGTCCTGCCGAGCTAGGAGCCATGGGACAAGGGCGACCCCTCAAGCGCCGCGTACAGCATTTCAGCGACGGAGTTATCACACCTGATCCCGCAAGACACCGGGCCGGTGGGATGCGGCCGGGATCTGTCTGACAGGTATGGCTACTGTCGAGCGAGAAACCGAAGAATCTCGTCCCACGCTGGGATTATCACCATCCGGCCGCTTTCGCTGATGTGAATCGTGGTCGAGTTGTGAAGGTGATGGTCGTACCAATCGGCGTCAGCGTGGGTGGCAACTGGGTCCTGATCGCCATACACGAGGAGTACCGCGGCGCCGAGGTGTTTGAGGTCTAGTGCCCACGACGTGTTTCGAGCTGAGAGGCGATCGAAAGCGACACCTAGACGATCGTTTTCGGCGTTGTCGGCCAGCCGTTGGATTTGCCCGTAAGAACCCAGCTCCGTCAGGTCTGGATCGTCGGGTTCCACACCGAGCGTAGTGAGGCTATTCGAGAGGTCTGTTGTCATCGTTTTGGCTGCGCCAGCGACGGAGGAGATGAAATGGGGGCGACTGAGTTCAGCCACGGTGGAGCCCTTATCGCCGCGTCGGGCTTGTCCGGGTTTTACCAGTCCAACGATCGCCACGCGGTCGTGTTCGTCGAGATGGGTGGCAGCGAACGAAAGTGCAGTTGCGCCGCCCCAGCCCCAGCCGATGACGCCTACGGACATTTCGCCGTTCGCTCGTCTCTTTGCGATGCCGGAGATGCTGAGATATTGGGCCAGGTCGTCAGCGCATGCGTCCACGGATGGTGGGGTGGCATCGTCCCAAGGATCGGAGCCACCATATCCGGGTCGGTCGATGATGATGACGTGCACGTTGTAGCGATCCGTGACGAGCGGGTCCGGGTTATATGACCCTGCGGCGCCGGTCGGATTGCAGAACAGAACGATGTTGTTGGCGGTCGGGTCGCCGTAGCTGGAAACGCCGATCTTGCGGCCGGATGCGAGCGTGAATTGCGTGTCGCTCATGGATTCCTACCGGAATGGATCTCGGCAAGAAGGTGATCGCCGAGGCGAGCCGCGACCGCCATGATGGTCAGGGCCGGGTTCGCACTGCCCTGAGTGGGGAGGGTGCTGCCCCCGGCGATATAGAGATTGCTGACGGCGAAGGTTTGCCCGTGTGAATTCACGACGCCGGATTTCTCGTCGGTCGCCATCCGCGCGCCGCCGACCAGATGGGCGTATCGGTTGATGGTGATGACTTCGTCGGCGCCCGCGCCGTGCAGGATGTCCTCCATGGTTGACTGGGCGGCTTTTACCAATTGCCGATCGTTGTCGCACTGTGAGTAACTGAAGTTGGCAACGGGAAGCCCGTATTGATCGGTCTCCTCCGCGAGCGTCACACGGTTTTCGGGTTGGGGAAGGAATTCGCAGAGCGCTCCGAGGCATGACCAGTGCACATAGTCGCTCATTCGTTTGCGCAACTCCGCACCCCAGTGCCCTTGTGCGGAGACGTGCTCCGCCCACGTGATCGGCAGCGGGGAGACGGTCTGGATCGAGTATCCGCGTTTGAAGGACTTCGTAGGGTCGGTCTCGTAGAACTGTTCCGTGCTCACTTCTGGCGGCGGTGCCTTATACATCCGTACTTCGGAATCGAATCGACCAGCTGTCTGCGGTGCGCCCTGCACCATGAGGTACCGGCCGACGAGGTCGAAGTCGTTACACAGCCCGTCAGGGAACCTGGTCGACGTGGAGTTGAGCAGCAGGCGCGGGGTCTCGATGGAGTACCCGGCAACAACGACGATGCGGGCACGTTGGAACCGTGCGACACCGTCGCGAATGTAGTGGACACCGGTGGCGAGGCCGGTTCGTTGGTCGATCTCGATCCGGGTGACCATTGAATCGGCACGGACTTCCGCGCCGTGGGCGATAGCGTCCGGGATGTGGGTGATCAGTGGTGACGCTTTCGCGTTGACCTTGCATCCTTGCAGACAGAACCCGCGGTAGATGCAGTGCGGTCGATTCCCGAATCGTCCGTTCGCGATGGCCACCGGTCCGACTTTCGCGGTGATTCCGGCGGCTAGAGCACCACGAAGAAACACCTCGCCGTTGCCCCCTACCGGGTGGGGACGGTAGGGGTAGCTGTGCGGGTCGCCCCACGGCCAGTCCTCGCCGGAGACCGGGAGTTCGGCCTCGATGTCCTCGTAATACGGTTTCAGCTCGTCGTATTCGATTGGCCAGTCAGCGCCGACGCCGTCGGCGGTGAGAATGTGGAAGTCGCTCGGGTGGAATCGGGGCGTGTATCCGGCGTAGTGCACCATCGAACCGCCGACTCCCCGACCGGAGTTGTTGGAGCCGAGTGGGACCGGGTCGGAACCGGAGATGACGCGGGGTTGTGTCCAGTACAGCTTGTGGGAGCCTGCCTCGTCGGAGACCCAGTCGGTCTCCGGTTCCCAGAATGGTCCGGCGTCGAGCGCGGCAACACGCCAGCCGGCGCGAGCGAGACGTTGCAGGAGGGTGGACCCGCCAGCGCCGCATCCGACGATGACGACGTCGATCTCCTCATCGTCGTCGAACCGCCGCATCTGGTCGGTCGGGCGGTGAGCCTGGTCGGGCCGAGCGGGCAGTAACCAGGCTGATTCGTTGCGGTCGCGGACGGTGCTCATGATTCGGGGGCCCACCCGTCGGCGATATTCGGGTGTGCATCGCGGACCTCGAAGGGTTCGCGCCGGTCGATTCCGATGTTTTTGTAGCCGCGCGGGTACGCCGGTCCGGGGAACCCGATCTCCTGCCACGCTGAACGGGATGCGAGTAGAACGCGGTGCACGCGTAGCGGGTCCATAGGCTCCAGATATGGGCGGCAGGCACGCCGTGCCAGGGTTTCGATCCGAGGTCCTGGACCTTCTGGATGATCAGTACCTGGATGGCGTTCCCGATGACGGGCGAAACTCGGCTGCGCGAGGGCAACGGCGTCCTCGTCGAGCCACCCGAGGCTCGTCCCTCCACGACACGCTGTCTTGGGCCATTCCCGCGTAATGCCACCCGTCCGTTTCGCCAGCGGCGAGCCGAGAGTCGACCATTTCCATGACCGGGATGTGGGGTTCCCCCTTCTGGTCCAGAAGCTGGTTGAACAGTGCTGTCGCGGTGAATGCCTCGTGTGGGGTGAAGAAGGAGCGATCCTCCGGGGGGTGTTCAATACGCGCCTCAATGACGTCGCGGGTTGCGTCGTCCCAATTGATGCCTGCGCCATGACCGAAAAGTCTGGAAATCGGTCGCCACCGGAGCTCGGTGGCAGGGTCAGTTCGGTCATTTCTCGCGCCGCAGAACGGCTGCGAGAAGGCCCATCCCTCCGACGACCGTGACGAGGAGCGGCGCCAATAGAGGTGGACCCATTTCCATGTTGTAGCGGAAATTCTTGAACCCCCGGGCTTTTGGTGGATGCCGCGAGCGTGCAGGTAAACACCCTGAAGTCCGTTCGCGACGATCAGCGCCGACACAGCGGGAAGTGTGGTCTTCGCGGCGCGTTTACTGAACACGCCAGCGATTCCGGCCACCGCGCCGAGTGGTGCCAATGCAATCGGCGCCCACATCCATTTGTTTCCAAAGCTTGCGCTGTCGTGTTCGAAGAAGATTTCGGCCGCGGTGACCATCGCACCCGCGGCGGTGAGCCCGGACATTGATCGTTCGAACCGACCACGACGGACATCCTCGAGAGCGCGAGCGGCGAGCAACTCGGCGTCGCCGACGGAGTGCGATCGCGAATGAGAACGTGGCATGCCGATAGCTCCGGGATGGTCGCGGGGACGTGGACGGGAATCCTTTCAGGTCTATCAATTTTCATTGCGCTTGCGCAAGGACTTTTTTTTGTGAGTTTTTGATGATGCACTCGAAGGGACTCCCCCGCGATATCCCGGTCGCGGTGGTCGCGGCCTGGATGGAGAGTGTGCGATGAAGATCCTGGAAGTGGTTCGCATCGGCTATGGCGTGGCAATGATGATTTCGCCGAACCTGCTTCTCGACCAGCAGATCAGTGAGCGGATCTGACGCCGTCCGCGCGTCGGGTGGTGCGCGTTCTGGGTGCCCGCCACGTCGTGCAGGGGGCGGTCCTGTTCGCGGGAAACGAGAACTGGCACCGACTCGGTGCCGTGGTCGACGTCCTCCACTGCGCGAGCGCAGCAGTTTTCGCCGCGGCGCGACCCCGTTGGCGCAGACCCGCTGGTTCTAGCGCGTTGGTTTCGTTGGTTTTTGGTGCGGGAGAGCTTCGGTTGACCGTCGTGGCTTTCGGCCGCGGTGAGCGTGAATCCGCCGTCTCCCGTCGCCGCTCTCTGTTGGCTGCCCGCGCGAACGATCTCCAAAGCTGAACGCAATTGCACGGACTCCGATTCGCTCAAATGCTCGATTATGCGCCCGATTGCCTTGCGGCGTTCTGTCATTACGCCCCTGACGAGCTCGCGGCCGGTTGCGGTGAGGTCGAAGCGGCGTAGCCGACGGTCCGACCCGGCGGGAAGCCGACCGATAAATCCGGCTCGCTCGAGGCGGCTGCACACCCGCGTGGCGTTTGACGCGTGCACGTTCAGCTCGGTCGCGACGGCGCTCGGCGTGGTGGGACCGTCTCGGAAGATCAACACGAGAACCCGCAATTGTGGTCCCGTAACGAGGTTCTCGACTGCGATCACTGTCCGGGCGACGACTCGCAGAAGCACATCGGCCGCGCGGAGTGTCGACCCAAGAACCTCGTCGTCCTGTTGCTTCTTCGCGCTCCCCATCACGACAGATTATGTACGGAATTGGACCCGTGCTGCCAACCGGTGACCAGCGACTTCACGACCGGAGGCGCAGGCATGACCACGACACTTGTCCGCTCAGTCGAAACCGGCGGAGGTTCGGACAACACGACCCACAGCCAGTTTCGCCCAGCGCACGGCCCAAAGGGAACGTTGTCGTCAAATGGGTGACGACGACTGACCACAAGACCATCGGGTACCTCTACCTGATCACCTCGTTCCTGTTCTTCTGCGTTGGCGGGGTCATGGCGCTCGTCATTCGTGCGCAGCTTTTCGAGCCCGGCGAGGCGTTGGTGGGAACGCCGGAGCAGTACAACCAGCTGTTCACCATGCACGGCACGATCATGCTGCTCGCATTCGCCACCCCATTGTTTGCCGGCTTCACGAACGTGATCATGCCCCTGCAGATCGGTGCTCCGGATGTCGCGTTTCCCCGCCTGAATGCCATCGCATATTGGTTCTATCTGTTTGGTTCGCTCATCATGGTGTCAGGATTTCTGACCCCTCAGGGCGCGGCTTCCTTCGGGTGGACGGCGTACGCGCCACTGTCTGACACGACGTTCACCCCCGGCATCGGCGGCAACCTCTGGGTGTTCGGCCTTGCGCTCAGCGGGTTCGGCACCATCCTCGGTGCCGTGAACTTCATCACCACGATCATCACGATGCGGGCTCCTGGCATGACCATGTTCCGCATGCCGATCTTTGTCTGGACTGCGCTCGTCACGTCGATCCTCGTGCTCATGGCGTTCCCGGTCCTGGCGGCTGCTCTCCTTGCGCTTGGCGCTGACCGCACGCGTCGGCGCCCACCTTTTCGATGCGGCCAACGGTGGTGCGCTGCTCTGGCAGCACCTGTTCTGGTTCTTCGGGCACCCCGAGGTGTACATCATCGCGCTGCCGTTCTTCGGCATCATCAGTGAGGTTCTGCCGGTATTCAGCCGCAAGCCGATCTTCGGATACAAGACGCTGATTTACGCGACCATCGCGATCGCGGCGCTGTCGGTCACCGTGTGGGCTCACCACATGTACGTGACCGGATCGGTGCTGCTGCCGTTCTTCTCCTTCATGACCATGCTGATCGCGGTTCCGACCGGCGTGAAGATCTTCAACTGGATCGGCACCATGTGGCGCGGGTCGGTGACGTTCGAGACCCCGATGATGTTTGCGATCGGCTTCCTGATCACCTTCACCTTCGGTGGCCTCACCGGCGTCATCCTGGCCTCCCCGCCGCTCGACTTCCACGTCTCTGACAGTTACTTCGTGGTCGCTCACTTCCACTACGTGGTGTTCGGCACCGTCGTGTTCGCCATGTTCTCCGGGTTCTACTTCTGGTGGCCGAAATGGACCGGCAAGATGCTCAACGAGCGGCTGGGCAAGATCCACTTCTGGCTGCTGTTCATCGGCTTCCATACGACCTTCCTTATCCAGCACTGGCTTGGGGTGGAAGGGATGCCCAGGCGGTATTGGAGCTACCTGCCCTCCGACAACTTCGCCTGGATGAACCAGGTGTCGACGATCGGCGCCATGATCCTCGGTGCCTCCATGCTGCCTTTCCTGTACAACGTCTACATCACCGCACGGCGGGCGCCGAAAGTGCGGGTAAATGACCCGTGGGGCTACGGCCGCTCGCTCGAGTGGGCGACCTCCTGCCCGCCGCCGCGGCACAACTTCACGTCGATGCCGCGCATCCGTTCCGAGTCGCCGGCGTTCGATATGAACCACCCCGAAGCCGAGTTCTCGGTCGGGGTGGGGCCGCTAGCGGATATGGCGGAGATGAAGTGACCGACTTCCCCCTTTATGTGCTGCGCGAGTACGCGTTCGCGGCGGACGGCGAACGCGGCATGCTGGTCGGGCCGCGAGGCGAGATCGCGTGGATGTGCGCCCCTCGGTGGGATTCCGACGCGGTGTTTTCAACACTCATCGGCGGGTCGGGGGTTTACGCGGTCACCCCGCTCAGCGAGCCCTTCGTGTGGGGCGGCTTCTACGAGCCCGGCAGCCTCATCTGGCACAGCCGATGGACGACAACAACCCAGCGAATCGAATGCCGCGAAGCACTCGCCATGCCAGCTGATGAGCACACCACGATCATTCTTCGCCGGGTACTCGCCGTCGAAGGCGACGCCCATGTGCGTGTCGTGCTCGACCCACGGGCCGGGTTCGGCAAACACCGGATGACGGATGTCGAGCACGTCGACGGCGTCTGGTCGGGGCGCAGTGGCACCCTGCATTGGCGGTGGAGCGGGGCAAATTCGGCACACCTCACCGACGACGGTCAACTTGAAATTGACCTGACGGTCGATGCAGGCGGATACCACGACCTCGTTTTCGAGATCTCTGACCGCAAGCTCCCGGCTCCGGCACACGACGCCAACAGCCTCTGGGAGGCGACCAGCTCGGCTTGGTCAGCGACGGGTACGGTCTCCGGCACCATCGCTGACCGGGACGCGGAGCACGCGGCCGCAGTCCTTCGCGGTCTGACCAGCGCCGGCGGGGGGATGGTTGCCGGTGCCACCATGGCGCTGCCCGAACATTACGAGCGCGGCAAAAACTACGACTACCGATACGCATGGATCCGGGACCAGTGCTATGCCGGCCAGGCTGCCGCCCTCACCGGCCAATGGGACCTCCTGGACGCCGCCGTTCAGTTCGTCGCTGCACGCCTCCTCGACGACGGCGACCATCTGAAACCTGCCTACACCGTCGATGGTGGAGCTGTTCCCGATGAACGCCCCCTCAAACTTTCCGGATACCCGGGCGGCTCGGACAAGGTCGGAAACTGGGTCAATAAACAGTTCCAGTTGGACGCGTTCGGGGAGGCGCTTCTCCTGTTCGCCGCTGCGGCTGGCGCCGACCGGCTCGGCACCGATCACTGGGTCGCGGCGACCCACGCCGTCGACGCTATCGAACGACGGCATACGCGGCCGGACGCGGGCATCTGGGAGCTCGACAACGAGCATTGGACGCATTCGCGACTGACCTGCGTCGCAGGGCTTCATGCGATCGCTCGGGTTGCACCAGCTCCCCTCGCCGCGCGATGGAGCAGCCTGGCCGACAGTATCCTCGCGGAGACCAGCCAGACATCCCTGCACCCGAGCGGGCGATGGCAACGCACGCCGACCGACCCGCGCGTCGACTCAGCCCTGTTGATCCCCGCAGTTCGCGGCGCACTCCCCGCAGAGGACCCCAGAACCACAGCAACACTCGACGCGGCGCTGGCTGAACTCGGCCAAGACGGCTACATGTACCGGTTCCGGGAAGACGACCGACCGCTCGGGATGAGCGAAGGCGCATTCCTGCTGTGCGGGTTCATGACCAGCCTCGCCCTCCACCAGCAAGGCCGCGACCTGGAAGCGGCGCGCTGGTTCGAACGCAACCGCGCAGCCTGCGGAACGCCAGGGATCTTCGCGGAAGAGTTCTCTGTGCAACAGCGCCAACTCCGCGGAAACATTCCGCAGGCCTTCGTCCACGCCCTCCTCCTCGAGTCGTCACAGCGGCTCACGACTCCCTGGGCCCACCAGAGCTAATCCACCAAATCGAACAAGGAGCAACCTCGATGCACGCATCCGAAATCATCACGCACAGGGGCGAGCCTCGCCACCAGCGAGGAGTCGCCGTCGTAACCGGTGGATCCGCCGGCCTGGGACGCGCCACCGTTCGCGAACTCGCCGACCGCGGTTGGGATGTCGCGATCCTCGCTCGTGGCATAGAAGGTGTCAACGGCGCAGTAGACGATGTCCTCGATCGCGGCCGGAGAGGGCTGGGCATCCCGACCGATGTGAGCGACAGGCAGGCGGTGGAAGCGGCTACCGATCGGATCGAGAACGAACTGGGTCCGATCGAGCTGTGGGTCAACGACGCCATGGTCGGGGTTTTCGGCGAATTCGTCCACACCGACCCGGAAGACTTCGAACGCGCTACGGCTGTCAATTATCTCGGCTTTGTGAACGGGACCCGCGCCGCTCTCAGGGTCATGATGGCGCGCGACCGGGGACACATCATCCAGGTCGGTTCCGCCCTCGCACATCGCGGCATCCCACTCCAGGCCGCCTATTGCGGAGCGAAGCATGCCATCCGCGGGTTCACAGACACTCTCACCACCGAGCTGCTCCATAACCACAGTTCCGTCCGCCTGTCCGAGGTTGACATGCCTGCGTTGAACACCATCCAGTTCAACTGGGTCAAGTCCCAACTGCCGCACCACCCCAAACCAGTGCCACCGATCTACCAACCCGAAGTCGGAGCACGAGCAATTGCTGACGTCGCCGACCACCCCCGCCGTCGAACCTGGGTCGGTATCCCCACCGTGGTGACCGTCGTCGGGAACCGCACCGCCGCTTGGTTCGCGGACTGGTATCTCGCGAAAACCGGATACAGCGGACAACAGGCTCCAGGCAAGACGCAACCGATGCTTCCGACCAATCTTTACTCCCCCGTGGCCGGCGACCACGGGGCGCACGGAATCTTCGACGACGAGGCCTACTCGCATTCCATCCAGTCTTGGGCGGACTCCCACCGCAACGTTCTCGCGCTCGGCGGAGTCGTCCTGACCGCTGCTCTGGTGTTCCTCAGCTCGTCGAGCAAGCGAAGAAAGGGCTGATCACGGCTACTCGCTCGCCTGTCATCGCCTGAGGATTTCGCTGGTGGTCACGACCTTGCCCCTGGTGCCGATCATCACCTGGGGTGCGGGCGTGGCCCTTGTCGCGAGGTCGAGTCTGCCCCCGGTAAGGATGCCCGGAGGGGCAGATTCGCCACGGTGTCGCACGGATTGCACGATAAGGATCACCAGTCCGAAGATCGCGGCGGCGGCCGCGACGTCGGTGTTGATTTTCTCGCCGAGGAAGTGGAACTCGGTCGGATCGATCCGCAACGTCTCGAGGTAGGCGCGACCGGTTCCGTACCAAAGGAAGTAGGTGCCCATCGCTTTGCCGAAGGACATAACGAACCGGCGGCTCAGGAACAGGATCAGGAGGCCGCCCGCAACATCCCAGATCATCTCGTAAAGGAACAGCGGTTGGAATAGCGTTCCGGCAGGGAGCCCGGGCGGGAACGCCGGACTCGAGGACGTGATCTGCAGCCCCCACGGCAGGGTGGTTGGTGGACCGTAGAGTTCCTGGTTGAAGTAGTTTCCGAGCCGTCCAAACGCCTGCGCGAACAGCAGCCCCGGAGCGAGGGCGTCAGCGAAGGCGAAGAATCGGATGCCGGCCCGACGGCATCCGATGAACACTCCAAGGGTGCCGAAGAGGATCGAACCGAAGATGGCGAGGCCGCCGTCCCAGACTGCGAAGATCGTCCACAGGTCGGCTCCCTTGTAGAAGTAATCCGTGGGGTGGGTCACGACGTGGTAGAGCCGTCCGCCGATGATGCCGACCACGACAGCCCACACCGAGACATCGAGCACGGTGCCGCGCGGGATCCCGACCCGCGAAATTCTCCGAGCAGTGATCACTGCGGCGATGATGATGCCGCCGAGAATGCACAATGCGTAGTAGTGGACCGTGAGTGGGCCGACCATGAAGTAACTGACCGGCGGACTCGGGATGCTCAATGGCAACGCGACGCCGCTGCTGACATCAGGAGCCATTGGGCGCCTCGCTAATGAGGGTGTTGAGGATGTATTCGAGTTGCTCCGCGGTCATCTCGCCGGGATGACGGATCACTACCGTACCTTTCGGGTCGAGAATCACGGTGTAGGGGAGGCCCGGGATTTCGTACTCTGCCGCGGCTGATCCTTGGCCGTCCGAGAGCATCGGATAGTTTGCCCCCAGACGGGCAGCGAACGCTGAACCTGCGCCACCGGGATCGGAAACGTCGATCCCCAACACCACCGCCTTGCCGTCCAGGCTATGCGACGCCTGTTGCATTGCCGGCAGTTCGTGCACACAAATGCTGCACGTAGGGGACCAGAAGTTCAGCGCAAGATATTTACCGCGATATGCCGACGTCGTCAGGGCGGTGCGGGTGCCGAGCGTGGGGAGTTCGATCGGGGCCGGGGTGTCGCCGACGGAGGTATCGAGCGCTTTCTTCGCCGCTCCGGTTGGCCCGGCTACCGGTGTGCCGGTCGTCGCTGGGCAACATTTCGCTCGCGAGTTTAGCCATGGAGTGCGAAAACTCGGCGGTGTTCGCGGATTCGGTACCGAAGTCTCCGATCTGTTCTTCGTCGCCGGTTGGGGAGATGAAGAACATTTCTGCGCCGTGGTCGATGGTGCGGGTTTTGTGGTCGAGATCGACTTCCACTCCGTACTTTTTTGCCAGCGCAGCCAGGGTGGACGGGTTCCCGGTGAGGAAGCTCCAGTTTGCCGTGTGTCCGAGACCGTGACTGTCGGTCCAGGCTTTGGTCGTCGCGACAGAGGGAAAGAACGCGTTGGCATTGATGGACACGAAGGCGACGTTCTTTCTGCCGTCGGCACCGAGGTCGGTGTTCGCCGTAAGAACGTCCTCGGCGAGGAGCGTGCACAGGTCGGTGCATTTGTCGTCCCCGAAGGTGAGCACCACGGATTTGCCGGTGAAGGAGGCGAGGGTTTCTCTGCGCCCGTTTTGGTCGGTGAGGGAGAACGCTGGGGCCGGGGTTCCGAGGGTCATCAGCGGGTTGACTTCCAGGATCGTGGCCATCTGATTCGAGATCGGAAAGCTTGTCGGGCTGGCGACTCCGGCAGCACCGGCGTGAAATGCGTAGGCGATCATCGCGATGATGGCGAGCCCTGCTATGCCCAGCAGGACCGGCAGCCAGCCCACCCGGCTGCGCAAACTCTCGGAATCGGGCCGCGGGTCTACCGGGTCGCGTGGGTCGCCGGCGTGGTTGTCGGTCACGCGTGACCCGTCCGGTCGCGGGCGGCGAATGCCTGAAGCTTCGCGTTGTAGGCGTTCAGTTCAGCGTCCCCGTCGCTGTCCGCTTTCCGGTCAGCGATTTTGTCGTGTCGCGCGGCGGTGGATTGCCATTGCCAGAACAACACTCCGAGCACGACGAGGGTGGGGATTTCCGTGAAGCCCCACGCGATCCCGCCTCCGACCTGTTGGTCGCCGAGGGCGGTGATGTGCCAGGCGGGGTCGGGGTGGGCGTAGAAGTGAACGATGAGGTCGACCGACATCATCACCACGACTCCGAAGAACGCGTGGAAGGGCACTGTTACAACCATTTCGAGGATCCGCAAGATCGGGGAGCTGAGCGAGCGGATCCCGCGGTTCGCTTTGCGCGGCGCTGGGTCGATGCCCATGACGCCCCAGAAGTACAGGAATCCGATCACCAGGAAGTGGAAGAGCATCAGGTTGTGACCCCACATCGTGCTCATCAGCGCATCGAATATGGGGGTGAAGTAGAGGCCGTACAGGCTGACGAGGAACAGGGTGACGGTGACGGCGGGGTGGGTGAAGAAGGCTGCCACCCGGCTGTGCAGGATCGCGAGAAACACTTTTCGGGCATTCCATCCGCCGCCGTGGCGAGCTGGAAGAACTCGAATGATGAGGGTGATGGGCGCTCCGAGGGCCAGGAAGATGGGGGTGAGCATGCTGAGCACCATGTGCTGGACCATGTGGACGCTGAAGAGCTCCATCCCGTACCCGTCAACCCCGGTCGCGGTGACTATCGACAATCGTCGCAATGCCCGCCGCCCACCAGATCGATCCGCGCGACCGGCCACCGCACTCCTCGCCGCCGCAGCATTACGACGCCCAACGAGGTAGCCCAGAGCAGCAACAGCACGGCAAGGATCGGGAAGATCGGTACCGGCTGCAAGTGCCAGGCGAGCAGGCGGGCGAAAGTCGGTGGAAGTGCCGGCATCCACATTGTTCCGGACATGCCGGTGGCGCTACCGCCGGGCATCGGCATCGGCACTGCCGAGACAAGCAGGCTCGCTAAATACCAAGGACCAGCAACTCCTCGACCGAGTACTCGTCCGCGGCGATCGCGAATAGCTCAAGTGCCGCGCGAACGGAGTCTTGCTCCGGTGGCGTCAGCCGCTCAAGGATGGTGGAGATCTCCCGATGCCGACGGTCGGTCACCTCGTCGACCAAGGCCTGCCCCGCGTCGGTCAACGAGATGAGCACCTCCCGGCGACTGTCCGGGCTGGTGCTAGCGCTGAGCCCAGCCGCCCGAAACGATCTTGTCCATTGACCTGCTGAACGTGGACTGGTTCGCGTGCAGTCGTTCAGCAAGCGCACCCATCCGCATCGGGCCGCTGCCAGAGAGGACGACGAGCACCCGGAACTGCGGAAGGGTCACAAACTCCAACGCGCTCGACACCGATCGCGCGACCACCCCGAGGAGGGCCCTCGACGCCAGCAGAGTCGCGTCGGCCGCGTTCATTGTGGTCCTCATGCGGTCCCCTTCACTCCTATGCAGATTAGCAATACTTGCAATAATACATATATTGAAGATAGTTTGGTCGCAACATCGCTGCGGCATAGGGGCGTCCGGCATCAGGGGGAGGAACTGAGTGGAACCGCTACCGGATCCGGCGCATCCGCTGACTCCCATTGACCCCGCTGCGATCGAGCACGGGGGAATCTTCAAGGTCACGATCGACATCTCCCGGCTGTTGCAGAATCAGGCGGCCGACGGGACTGCGATGGATCCGGGAGGGTTGGAGACGTTCGGCGGTTTGGCCGACGTCCCGAGCATCGCACCGATGCTGGGCCTCGTCTCCCGCTCGATCGCATCCGCCTTAGGAATCCTCGAGCTCACCCATTTTCGCGCCCTGGTGCTTCTCAGCGAGCGGGACTCACTAATCGCTGCCGAGCTGATGGCCTTGATGAACATGCACTCACAGCCGCTGATGAACCTACTGGACGCGATGGAAGGCGCGGGCTGGATCTTCGCGACGATGCGCGGCCGAGGCGTCAATGAGCAAGTTGCGATCACAGAGCGGGGACGGGCGGTGGTTGAAGAAGCGACGAGACAGCGCCAAAACGAGATAGACGACATCCTCGCGCGGATGTCCGTACAGGATCGCGACACCCTGGCGACGGCGTTCAACGCGTTCGCCGCTGCTGCGAGCGAGCCCCCCGTGACGAAGCCGAAGAAGGGCATCGCGCCGTGACGACGGCGCAGTTCGAGGTCACCGCCCATTTCTAGCTGCACCTATAAGAGGACATCCACCACTCACCCACAATCAGCCCCAACGTTGGAACAAAAATTGACGCGTAACAGCAACCCGAAACCACAACGAGTCAGCTCCGTTACCGACAGAATCGCCGCCGGCCTGCGCGGGTCCCGGTTCGGACTGTTCGGCATCGCCATCGCTGTGGGAGTAGCAGCCGGGGTTGGTGCGGTGATCTTCCGGTACCTGATTTCGTTTCTTACCTGGGTTGCCACCGGAAAGTCCGAATTCGGGCAGGACGGGTACGTCGGTAGCGCGCACCTGCCCTGGTTGGGGCTCGGATTCTTCGTCCTCATTCCGGTCGTCGGCGGCATCCTGTACGGACCGCTCGTGTACCGCTTCGCCAGGGAAGCGCGCGGCCACGGCGTCCCCGAGGTCATGGTCGCCGTCGCCGAGAACGGCGGACGCATCCGACCCCAGGTCGCGGCCGTCAAAGCACTCGCCTCGGCGCTGACGATCGCGACCGGCGGATCCGTCGGCCGTGAGGGGCCGATCGTGCAGATCGGCTCGGCTTTGGCCTCGGGACTCGGGCAATGGATCCGGATGCCCGAGAACCGGATGCGCATCCTGGTTGCGTGCGGGGCGGGTGGCGGCATCGCCGCAACCTTCAACGCCCCGATCACCGGAGTGTTCTTCGGCGTCGAGATCATCCTGCGGGAGTTCTCCGTGGAAGCCATGTTCGCGGTCATGCTCTCCGCGATGGTTGCCGATGCCGTCGCGATCCCATTCCTCGGCGACCACGCATTCCTCACCGGATTCCCATCCGGGATCGCCCTTCACAACCCGACCGACTACCTCCTGATTGCTGTCCTCGCGGTGATTGCTGCCCTCATCGGCCTGCTCTTCAAGACCGTTCTCTACAAAATGGAGGACCTCTGGGACCTGATTTGGAAACGCCGGCCCGAGTGGGCGCGCCCTGCAGTCGGCGGCATCGTGTTGGGATTGCTGCTCTTGGCGCTTCCTCAAATGTATGGGGTCGGCTACCCCGTGATGTTCAAAGCGATCGCGGGGAACTACACGATCTGGTTCCTCCTGGTTCTGATGGTGGGAAAGATGCTCGCCACCAGCCTCACCCTCGGCATCGGAGGCTCCGGCGGAATCTTTGCCCCCTCGCTCTTCATCGGTGTGACCGCTGGCATGGCCTTCGGGGTCACCGCCGATCACCTCTTCGGCTCGGCAGCCGGAAGCCCTGCCCTGTACGCCGCAGTGGCGATGGGTGCGGTGTTCACCTCGGCCGCGCGCGCTCCCCTGACCTCACTGGCCAGCGTCGTAGAAATGACCGGCGACTTCACTCTCACCCTCCCCGTGATGCTGGCCGTCGCGATCGCGACAGCCACCTCACGCGGCCTCAGCTACGGAACGATCTACACAACTAAGCTCCTACGCCGCGGTCAGGACATCGACAGAGCCGCACCATGGCGGGCATTCGCCGACCTCACCGCCGCGCAAACCATGAAGCCTCTGGCAACAATGCTCGACCTCGGCGGCGCCCGCAGCCGGGAGTCCGCGATCACCCCTTCGTTTGACGGTGACGTGACCATCAGCCGCAATCCACAAGCAGTCTTCGCCACCGAACCACTCGTCGACGTGCTCCGGCAATTGCAGGTCTACGGAAAGGATGGACTGCCTGTGCTCACCGAGGACGGTCGCCACATCGAGGGGTGGATCACAACCCAGTCCGCGCTCGAGAAAGTTACCCAGGAGCTCGGCTCGCCCCGCCCTCCCATAGCGGCACGCGAGCTGGCAGACGCTCTCACCGATGGTCAGCCCACAAATCCGGCTGCCCCCTCCACGCCGCTCACGGGATACCAGATAGTTGAGCTCACCATCACTCCGAAGTCCGCACATATTGGTCAGAAACTGAGCACCGTGGGTCTGCCTGCCGGATACCTTGCCGTGTCATTTACACGGGCCAACCACGTGGGAGATCCTTCCGGGGACGTTGTTCTGCGCAAAGGGGACCGAATAAATCTCCTGGCGCGCATCATCGACTAGAGGGGAGACGAGCGACCGCTCCCGGTCATCTTGCTCGCAGTACGGTGCACTGAAGTTGCAGTCGAGCTTGTCGGTCGCGCCGCCCAGAGGGAGGACACTCCTGAGGCCCGAACTGCTCCGATCTCGACCATGTTTGCGGTCACGCTCACCAATTTGAGGCTGAGAACTGGGTCGAGCGAAGGCCGACTGACTCGCCTGGACTTTTTTCAAGCGTGGGCAGAACGTGGGCAAAAAGAGCGCTTTTGCGTTTCAATGCTGCTCAATTGTGGGCGCTCGACCCCCAAAAGGGCAGTGTTTTGGTGACAAAACATGGCTCTGATCAGCACTTTTACAAAGTGCCCCTGGAGGGACTCGAACCCCCAACCGTTTCCTTAGGACGGAACTGCTCTTCCATTGAGCTACAGAGGCTGGCGGGTACGAGTTTAGCGGGGCGAGGGTTTGATACGCGCGGGCTCGGGTCTCGATACGCGCGGTCTCGGGTCTCGATACGCGCGGCCTCGGGTCTCGATACGCGCGGCCTCGCAAGCTCGGTCGTGCTACTCGACCACCGGTATGCGGCTACTCGACCACCGCGGTCGTGCTACTCGACCACCGGTGCGCGGCTACTCGACCACCGGTATGCGGGCGGACGCGCGACCCGGGGGACCGGCAGCGCGACTAGCGTTGGGGCATGAGCTCCACTGATTCCGCCGAGGCCGAAACGCCCGCCATCACGTTCGCCGACCTGGGCCTCGGCGACGGCATCCTGCGCGCGCTCAAGGATGTCGGCTACGAGAACCCGTCCGCCATCCAGGCCGCGACCATCCCGCCACTGCTGCAGGGGCGCGACGTGCTCGGCGTCGCCCAGACCGGAACCGGCAAGACCGCCGCGTTCGCGCTCCCCATCCTCGACCGTCTCGACCTCAGCCAGAAGAGCCCGCAGGCCCTGGTGCTCGCACCCACCCGCGAGCTCGCCCTGCAGGTCTGCGAAGCGTTCGAGCGGTACTCGTCCCACCTGCGCGGCGTGCACGTTCTGCCGGTCTACGGCGGACAGGGCTACGGCACGCAGCTGAGCGCCCTGCGCCGCGGCGTGCACGTCGTCGTCGGCACGCCCGGCCGCATCATGGACCACCTCGAGAAGGGCACGCTCGACCTCTCCGCAGCTCAAGTACCTCGTGCTGGATGAGGCCGACGAGATGCTCAAGATGGGCTTCGCCGAGGATGTGGAGACCATCCTCAAGGACACCCCGAGCGAGAAGCAGATCGCGCTGTTCTCGGCGACGATGCCGGCGCAGATCCGCCGCATCTCGAGCAAGTACCTGCGCGACCCCGAAGAGATCACGATCAAGGGCAAGACCACCACCTCGGCCAACACCACGCCAGCGCTACCTGATGGTGTCGTACCCGCAGAAGATCGACGCACTCACCCGCATCCTCGAGGTCGAGAACTTCGAGGGGATGATCGTCTTCGTCCGCACCAAGAACGAGACCGAGACGCTCGCCGAGAAACTGCGCGCCCGCGGCTACTCCGCCACCGCCATCAGCGGCGACGTGCCCCAGGCCCAGCGCGAGCGCACCGTCGAGCAGCTGAAGAACGGCAAGCTCGACATCCTGGTCGCCACGGATGTCGCGGCCCGCGGCCTCGACGTCGACCGCATCAGCCACGTCATCAACTACGACATCCCGATCGACACCGAGTCCTACGTGCACCGCATCGGACGCACCGGACGCGCCGGCCGCAGCGGCGCCGCCATCAGCTTCGTGACCCCGCGCGAACGCCGCCTGCTCGACCAGATCGAGCGCGCCACGCGGCAGCCGATGGTCGAGATGCGGATGCCCAGCGTCGAAGACGTCAACGTCACGCGACTCACCCGCTTCGATGACGCGATCACCGAGGCGCTCGGCGACGAGAGACCAGCCTCAACACCGTACCGCGACATCATCGCCCACTACGTGGAACACCACGACGTGCTCGAACCGGATGTCGCCGCCGCGCTCGCGATCGTCGCGCAGGGCGACACCCCCTGCTGCTCTCCCCGGACGACCCGCGCTTCGCCCGGCAGGCCCGCGAGCGCGAAGAGCGCGGCAACCCGCGCGAGGGACGATCGTTCCGGGACGACCGACCCGACCGACCCGAACGCGACCGACGCCGCGCGACCCGTCCAAGAACCTCGCCGCCTACCGCATCGAGGTCGGCAAGCGCCACAAGGTCGAGCCGCGGCAGATCGTGGGCGCGCTCGCCAACGAGGGCGGCTTCAGCCGCGAAGACTTCGGGCACATCGACATCCGGCCCGACTTCTCCATCGTCGAGCTGCCCGCCGACCTGCCGCAGTCGACGCTCGACCGGCTCTCCGCCACCCGCATCAGCGGCAAGCTCATCGAGATCAAGCCCGACCGCGGCGCGCCCGGCCAGCGAAACCAGCGCCCCCGGCGGAATTGACAGCGCGAGCGGCGTTCGCCCTGGCGGTGCTTCTCGCGGCCACTCCCCTGGTGGCGGCGGCCGCGTCGCCACCGCCGTCCCCGCCGCCGCAGACCCAGCCGCAGACCCAGCCCACCGAGGGACTCCCCTACGTGGCGCTCGGCGACTCGTATGCGGCGGGCTTCGGACAAACCCCGACCACCGGCGAGCCGGTGAAAGGATGCGGACAAGCGGCCAATGACTACCCGCACCGCATCGCCGCAACCCTCGGCCTGCAGCTCACCGATGTGACCTGCGGAGGTGCGAACACAGCCAACATCCTGACCACTCCCCAGAAGGTCGGCGGCACTCCGGCGCCCGTGCAGTCGCTCGCACTCGGGCCGGACACGCAGGTCGTCACGATCACCATCGGCGGAAACGACCTCAATTTCGCCGGCACCCTGCAATCGTGCGTGGCCGCGACTCCCCACGGTCCGATCCTCGAGACCAAGCTGCTCACCTGCAAAGCGTCGTACGTCGTGAACGGCGTCGACTCCCTGGCGAAGAAGATCAGCACCGTCGTGAGTGCTCACCTGGCGCAGACCTTCGCAACCATCAGGGCCGAGGCACCCAATGCGCACGTCTTCGTGGTCGGCTATCCGGCGATCATGCCGAACGCCGCGAATACGCCCGCGGCGGGATGCTTCATTGCTCCGTTTTCGGGCACCCTGTCATCCCTCACCGTCACGAATGCCTTCCCGTACACGAACACGGATGTCGGCTACCTGCACTCCGTCGAGCTGGCGCTCGACAACGCGACACGCGCCGCCGCGGTTCAGGCCGGGTTCACCTTCACGTCGCTGCTGGCGGGAACCGAAGCGCACACGCCCTGTGGGGCGAAGCCGTGGCTCAATGGCATCACGTTCCACATGCAGAACACGTCGTCATTCACGCTCGACCCGGGCTCGCTGCATCCGAACAGCCGCGGCGAAGCCTATGCGGCGAGCGTCGTCGCCGCGGTCATCCGAAACGCTTTCGGGCCGACGACTACCCCGACCGCTGCGCCGACACCGACCTCAACGCCCGCCCCGACGCCGTCGAGCACGCCGACGCGCACACCAGCGCCCACCCACACGTCACAGCCCAGGCCGTCGAACGCTCCCTCGCTCGTGAGCTGGTACCTCAGCCTTGGGCTGGTCATCGCGGTTCTGCTCGGTGCCGCCGTGACCGTCATCCACGAGCGCCGACACTCGCGACAGCGATAGCTACCGCGCGCGGCCGACGTAGACGGTGTTCGACGACGTGCCGCCGGTGAGCGCGTTGTCGAAGTCGACGACGTGGGCGGCGGGCTCATCGAACACCTCGCCGAGCTTCGCCATGAACTCCGCGTCGGGCGGGTCATCCGACCACAGCGCGAACACCCCGCCGACCGCCAGGTGCAGCGCGAGGGCGCGCAGGCCCGCCACCTCGTAGAGGTCGGCGTGGCTGGGGTCGAGCTGGTGCCGCGGCGAATGGTCGACGTCGAGCAGGATGGCGTCGTAGCGCCTGACGGGGGCCTGGCGCGCGACCGCGAAGAAATCGTCGAGAACGAGCGAGGTTCGCGCATCCTGAACCAGTTCGACGGAGGTCGGCAGCAGCAGTCGCTCGTGCCAGTCGATGACCGCGGCGAGCGCGTCGATCACGGTCACGGATGCGACGCGCGGATCCCGCAGCGCCGCGACGGCCGTGTAGCCGAGGCCGAGGCCGCCCACCAGCACGTCGAGACTGTCGCCCGTCGCGGCGGCCAGACCGAGCGTCGCCAGCTGCTCCTCGGCCACCGTGAACAGGCTCGACATCAGAAACTCGTCGCCCAGCTTGACCTCGAAGATCTCGACCCCGAGCGTCGGCTCGGTTCGCCGGCGAAGCGTGAGATCGCCCATCGCCGTCTGCTGCCAGTCGAGCTCTTCGAATCGTGCGCTCATCGCGGGTCGCTTCCTGTCGCCGTCGGCTAAGGCTACCTAGACGGCGTGGTGCTCCCGCTCCAGTTTGCGCGCCCTCGATGTCGAGGTTCGGCAGGATGCGGTCGAGCCACCTCGGGAATCCACCAGGCCGACCGGCCGAGCAGGTGCATGAGCGCGGGCATGAGCAGCATGCGCACCACGAACGCGTCCGCGAGCACTCCGAACGCGAGGCCGAGGCCGAGCGCGACGATGAAGATCGAGTCCGAGAAGATGAACCCGCCGAAGACCGAGATCATGATGATCGCCGCGGCGGTGACGACGATGCGCCCCGCACGGAACCCGCGAACCACCGCCTCCCGCGCGAGATGCGCCGTGCACCCACGCCTCGCGCATGCCCGACGCCAGGAACAGCTGGTAGTCCATCGCGAGCCCGAACAGGATGCCCGACCAGGATGATCGGCAGGAAGTTCAGCACGGGCCCGGTGCTGTGGATGCCGAACACCGAACTCGAGCCAGCCCCACTGGAACACCGCAACGAGCACGCCGTAGTCGGCGAGCAGCGACAGGATGAACCCGCCCGTCGCGATGATCGGAACCAGGATCGACCGGAACACCCCGATCAGGATGATCAGCGAGAGCCCGACCACCACCGCGATGTAGATCGGCAGCGCGGCCGCGAGCTTGTCGGAGATGTCGATGTTGCCGCTCGCGACGCCCGCAACTCCGAGGTTGGTGATCCGTGCCCGCCGCCGTCATCGCACGGATGGTGCGCACCAGGTTCTGGGTCGAGACAGTCGTTCGGGCCGGACTTCGGCAGCACCGCGAACGCGGTCAGCGTCTTGTCGGTCGAGACGCCGATCGGCGCGATCGCGGCGACATCGCCGTGCGCGTCGATGCGCTGCGCGATCGCGAGCTGGCGCTGCGTGATCTGGGTCGCGCTGAGCCCCGACGGCAGCGCGGCCGTCACGACCAGCTCGGCGTTGATGCCCGGCCCGAACTTCTGCCGCCGCGAGCGTGTACGACTTGTAGGTCGTCGAGTTCACGCGGGTCTGACGACGAGTCCGGCAGGCCCGAGCCGCATCGAGAGCGCGGGAACCGCGATGACCAGCAGCACGCCCGACGGCGACGACCACGGTGACGACCGCCCGCACCGTGCGACATCGGGCGTAACGGCGCCGATGACGTGCTTCTCGTGCCCGATGCTCGCGCGGGCTCGCCGGGTCAGGACGCGCGCACCGACGAAGCGCAGCATCGCCGGCGTCAGCGTCACGGCGACGAGCACCGCGACCACGATGCAGAACGCCCCGACCGTCCCCATCACGCCGATGAAGTGGATGCCCGTGATGTTCAGCGCGAGCAACGCCACGATCGACCGTCGACCCGGCGAAGACGACGGCGTTGCCCGCCGTGCCCGTCGCGAGGCCGATCGACTCGTGCAGCTCCATGCCCTGCCGCAGCTGCTTTCGATGCCGGTTGATGATGAAGAGCGAGTAGTCGATGCCGACGGCGAGTCCGAGCATCACGCCGAGCACCGGGCTGACCGACGCCTCATCCACGACGCCGGAGAGCGACAGCGCGAACAGCACGCCGACCCCGACGCCCACGAGCGCGTTCAGCAGCGGAAGGCCCGCCGCGACGAAGGTGCCGAGCATGATGAGCAGCACGACACCGGCGAGCACGAAACCGGTCACCTCGCCGACACCGATGATCTCGGGCGCGCTCTGCGGCGATGACCGACGAGAGGCTGACATCCACTCCCGCGACGGTGTTGGTGGCGAAGTAGTCGACGACCGCTGTTCTTCGACGACTGCGGCAGCTGCTCCTGCGACTTGTCGAAGTTGATGTTCAGGATGGCGGTGGTGCCGTCCGACGAGACCGTGCGGATGCCCTTCGCGAGCGCCAGCAGCTTCGCGCCCGACCTCGGCCTCTGGCTCGCGCCGCCGCGATGGTCGCCTTCTGGGTGTCGAGGCTGGCCTGGTTCGCGGCAAACGTGGACTCGGCGAGAGCGTAGCTGCCGTTGGCTTTGGCGGCCGCGACCGCGGCATCGAGCTGCGCCTGGCCGGCCGCGAGTTGCGCGGGATCCCGCGTCGAGCTGCGCAAGCCCGCTCGCGATGGTCGCCGCCTGCTGTTTCAGTTTCGCCTCCGTCGCGAACGGGTCGGTCGCGCCGGTGACGTTCGAGATCGTGTCGGCACCCTTCGCGAGCCGGCCGATCGCGTGCTTCTGGGCGGCCGTGAACGGCTTGTCGTTGGTGGTGTGGAAGACGGCGAAGCCCGACGAGCCGCTGTAGGCGGGCAGCTTCGCGGCGAGCTCGGTCGGCGACCTTGTCGGTGGGGGTGCCGGGGATGTCGAAGTTCGAACTGAGGGTGCCCGCACCGAACAGGTAGGCCGCTGCGGCCAGCCCGAGCAGCACCGCCCACGCGATGATCACGACAAACGCACGGCGGGCGGCGAGCTTGCCCAGTCGGTACAACAGTTCGGCCACGTCAGGTCCCTCTTCCCGTCGAGCGCTATGTTACGTTACGAACCGTAACGCAAATTCACCGAAGGATGTCGCGGATGCCAGCCGTCGCCCCGCCCCGCCGCCCCGGGGCCGCACGAAACGAGAAGGCGCGCCTCGCGATCCTGCGCGCGGCATCCGAGCTGATCGCCATCGAGGGTTACGACCACCTGACGATCGAGGGCATCGCCGCGCGAGCGAAGGTCGGCAAGCCCACCATCTACCGCTGGTGGTCGTCGAAGAGCGAGCTGCTCGCCGAGTGCCTGGTCGACGACACGCTCATGCCCGATTCCTTCCGGCCGCAGACCACCGACGACGTCGTCGACGACATCACCCGGCTGGTTCGCTGGCCATCATCCGGTTCGTTCGCGAAGACGCGAACGCGGCCCTGATCCGTTCGCTCATCGCCGCCGCGGTCGATAACCCCGAGGTCGCGGCGCAGCTCAGCAACCGACTGGGCGCGACGCCCGAGGCTCTCGACGGCCGACTGCGCGAAGCGGTCGCCTCCGGACAGCTCGCGCCAGACACCCCGGTGATCCACATCAGCGAGATGCTGATCGGGGCGATCATCCTTCGCGTTGTCGGCGCACGCACCTTCGACCCGCGCGACGCGAAGAAGTTCGTGCGCACCGTGCTCTCCGGCAGCGTGACGGCCTAAGACTCCAGGGCGTCGCGACGCTCGCGCGGGTCTTCGCGGTCGAGGCTCCAGTGACGTGAGACCGAAGCCAGCCAGCCGTCCTTCGCGCGCTTCGCCGGGATCATGCTGAAGCGCGTGATGATGCGCTGGCCGCCCTCGGCATCCGTGTACAGGATGTCGACCGTGAATGCCTCGCGATCCCTGATCACCTGCGCCGCCTCGGCGAACCCGGGCTCCGAGGAGTCGCGGAACGTGCCCTGCCAGAAACCGGTGTCCCTGGGTGCGATGTAGAGGTCGCGGGTCAGGCGGTGGAACCCATCCAGTGCCGGCCGATCGCCGTCGAGTCCGGTGCGATCCGGATAGAGCATCCACGCGCCCAGCACTGCGAGACCCGGCCCGACGTTGCGCACGGCAATCGCCAAATAGATTGTCTCGCCGACGACCTCCGCCGAACCGTGCCCACCGGGAAGGTGAACCCAGTGATCGTCGGCGAACCCGATCTTCTCGGGCTCGTCCTGCAGGCGCGACGGCAGCAGCAGCGGCCGAATTGCCTCCAGCAGCGACCTTTCCGACAGGCGAGCCGACCGGTTTCCCGAGCGCACCGAGGCGAAGGTGGCGATGGCCAGGATGAGGGTGCCAAGGGCCGTGCCGAGTTCCGCGACCGTCGTCCAGCTCACTTCGTCATCCGTTCCGGGATCTCCCCATTTGAGACCTTCAGTGTCACAGTCGCCGCGCCGCGCCTCAACGGCTTGACACGGAAGCCGGGCAAGCCCGTTTGCGGGAGCCAGCGCGCAAGTCACCGGCTGATTAACATGGCCTCGTGCAAGCGACAGGTACGCGACGGTCGGTGAGGCTCTCCGTCGCCGCCTGGATCGCAATCCTCGTGCTCACGGGCGGATTCCAGCTGTTTCGCGCGGCGGTCGCCGACGGCATCGTGTTTCTCGCGATGGCCGCCGCGCTGGTCGTGGGCGAGTCAGGCCTCCTCGCGGGCCTCGACGGACGGGCGGTCCGACCACGACGCCTTGTCGTTGCCGGAGTGCTCGCGCTCGACGCCGCAGTGATGGTCTTCACGCCGCGGCATGGCCTCGCTGACGGTCTGGTCGTCGCGATGAGCGGCGTGCTCGTGTTCTTTGTCGCGTGGCCGAATGAGAACGGTGAATCGGCGAGGTCGGATGCCTGGACGCCCCGCCTGAAGCGTGCGGCTGTCGCCTGGGCGATCCTCGGAATTGCTTTCTGCGTCTGGGAACTCACTACCTACTTTCTGGGCTACGGCGCCCAGGGACGCACCGACTACCCGGCGCTGTCCGACATCCTCGATCCGATCCTGAACACTCCAATCGGACGGGTGGCGGGAGTGGCCGCCTGGCTCGCGGGCGGCGTCGCGCTCAGCCGCCGAGGCAGGGCACGCGCATGATCGGCACGATCGGGTTCATCGTCGAAGGGATCGCGGTAGTCGCCCTGGCGCTCTGGAGCTATCGCGAACACCATCGGTTCGCGACCTTCGGCGAACTGCTCGACCGGGTCATGACTGCGCGATCAGCGCGCATCTGCCTGCTCACGTTCTGGTGGTGGCTCGGCTGGCACTTCTTCGTGGCCCAAACCGTCGATCCCGCCATTGTCGGGCGCTGATCCTGGCCTCTACCCGGTCGCGCGGGTGAACTTCGACTGCAGGTGAGGGCCCGCAAGCACCGGCTGGTACTTGGGCTGCTGCCCCGCCGGCACGCACGTGGGCAACACCACCACCTCGGCATCCCAGTTCGCGTTGTGGAAAAACGGCATGCTGTGGCGGCGCGGGATCTGGCCCGCCTCATCCGGCGCCGGGTCGACGACGCGGTGCAGCGTCGAACGCCAGCGGTCGTTCGTCCAGCGCGCCATCAGGTCGCCGATGTTGATCACGAACGCCTCGTCGATCGCCTCGACCGCGGCCCAGTCGTGGTGCTGCGTGAGCACCTGAAGGCCGCCGACCCGGTCCTGCTTCAGGATGGTCAGCGTGCCGTAGTCGGTGTGCGCGCCGGCACGAAGCTGGCCATCCTCCGGCGCGAACTCCCGGGCCGGGTAGCGGATGGCCCGCAGCGAGCTCGCCGACTTGTCGATGGATGCGTCGAAGTAGTCGGCGGGCAGACCGAGCCCCTGCGCGAACAGCCGCATGAGCCTCGTGCCCAGGTCGAGCTGCACGCGAAAGTAGTGCGTCCAGGCGTCACGGAACTCCGGAAGCGCCGCCGGCCACAGGTTGGGCTGCCACGCCCATCCCTCGTCGTCGCCCGACATCGGCCAGGTCGGGGCATCCACCGGTCCGATGCTGTAGGCCTCCTTGAGGTCGGGCTTCGACTCGCCACCCAGCGACTTGCCGAGCGCCTCGCCCGAGAAGGGGATGTAGCCGTACGGGTACCCTGCCGTCGGCGCTTTCGTCGACAGCCGATCCTCGAGGGGCAGGTCGAAGAAATCGATCGTGGCCTGCCACGCGCGCTCGGCCACCGTGGCCGGCACGCCGTGCCCGACAACCTGGAAGAACCCGACGTCGGTGCACACCTCGTCGAGTTCGGCGCCGACGATCGCAGGGTCGCGGTCGAGATCGATGACAGGAACGTAGGCCATAGCCAATCCTCTCCCGAAAAGGTGCGCGAGCGCGTCAGCCCCAACATGGGGGATGCCCCGGGATCTGCGCGGAACATAGGCTGAAGAGCCGGCCGTGTGCTGGTTTTCGTGCTCGGGGGGAACGATATGGCTATCGAGGCCGGCTGGTACAACGACCCGGAATACCCGTCTCAGTTGCGGTGGTGGAGTGGTTCCGAATGGACGGCGCATCGCACGCCGGCTCCGGCTGCCACCCTGCCGGCGTATCCGCCACCGGAACCGATGCCCACTGCAATGCCGACTCCGATGCAGACCCCGATGCCGACACCGGTTCCGATCGTCGAGCGCTTCGTGCCGCCGCGGGCCGACCCGGCGCCGAAGCCCCGCCGCTCGCGCGGATGGCTGTGGATCGTGGGCGGCGTCGCCGTCGCCGCCCTCATCGTCGGCACCACGTTCGCCACCGGGCACCTCACCTTCGGCACGGCCACGCTGGCAACAACATCGACGCCTGCGCCGGCCGCAGACTCCGGGTCCGGCGCCGCGCCGACAACGCCGCAGCTGTCGGACCTCTCCGCCTTCGGGGTGCCGGCCGCCCCCGCAGGCATGGCTTCGGAGACCGGCGGCACGGTCACCAACAACCTGCAGTCATCCGCCGGCCAGGAGCTGCAGAATGACGCGCAGCTGTCGAAGGTGCCGCTATCGATACCCGCCTGCACGGCGCTGACGTACGACACCCCCATCACGTCGGCCGACGTCGGTTCGACGGACCCGATCGACATATTTCCCGACTACCGCAGCGTCGACGGCACGTCATCGCTCGCGGTGCACGGTGCCGTGCGCCAGTACCCGTCCGCGGCTGCCGCCGAAAAGAGCTTCGCCGCGATGTCCGCGATCAATCTGAAGTGCTCCAACGGATACTCGAACCCCGAAGGCCAGATAAAGATGGAAGGTGTCACCGCAGACTGGCCCGGCACGACCACCGTCGCGTGGATCCAGCAGCTGCCGACCGGCAACATCGCGCCAGTCGAGGTCGAGACCTTCAACATGCTGCGTGGCACGCTCATCGTGCGGGGCATCTGCGCCTACAGCGCCAAAACCAGCACCCTCGCCGGACAATGCCTCAACTGGATGTCGACGCTGCACGACTCGGTCGTTCGCGCCGCGAGCTAAGCCGCAGGAGCCAGGTACTCATCCCACTGCGGCTCGGCGCGCTCGACGCCACGCACCAGCCAGGTCGCACCGTGCGGCGCACGCGGGCGGATGCGCAGCGTCCACCTCATCTCGCGCGGAGTCTTGTCGCCCTTGAGGTTATTGCAGGCGAGGCAGCAGGCCACCAGGTTCTCCCACGAGTCCGCACCGCCGCGCGACCGCGGCAGCACGTGGTCGATCGTGCCCGCCGCACCGCCGCAGTAGGCGCAGCGGTGGGCATCCCGGCGCAGCACACCGCGACGCGAGACGGGCACGTTGCGCCCGCTCGGGATGCGCACATAGCGACGCAGGATGATGACCGACGGCCGATCCCACGAACGATCCGACCCGTAGACAGGATGCTCATCATCGCTCGCGACAATCGTCGCCTTCTCATTCATCACGAGCACGATCGCTCGCTTGAACGACACGACGGCGAGCGGTTCGTACCCGGCATTGAGGACCAGTGTGCGCATTGTCATCCTTTCGACGGCGCCTGCACGGCTTGCAGGCGTTTCGAATGCACCCCGGGGATTTCGAGTCAGGAGTCTGCAGCTACGAAAAAGGCACCGTCGAAAACGACGGTGCCTCAGCCGAGTGGCGCGTGAAAGCTCACGCACCGAAAACTGCAGTGGCGTATGAAGAAGAGGGCGCGCGCATCCACGGTTTGGATGGTTCGCACTCTCGACATTCGCTCTCCTGGCGGCTCAATAGGACCCAAGGACTACAGGGTAACGCAGAAACCCAATTCAGCCCGGGTAACGCAACGCGAACGATATGTAGCCAAAACCCGAACGAAACGGGTCAGCCGATGCCGAAACGAACGATGTAGTAGTTGTTGTCATAGATGAGGTCGTCGCTGACCACGCGACCGGGGTACGGCGCGTCGATATAGCGGCCGCCGCCGATGTAGATGCCGACGTGAGACCCGCCGTCCATGACCACCACGTCGCCGGGCAGCGCGGCCGAGCGCGCGATCGGCGTTCCGATCTCGCCCTGAAGACGCGAGGAGTGCGGAAGGCGGATGCCGAACTGCGCGTAGACGTACGCCACGAGGCCCGAGCAGTCGAACCCCGCAGGGCTCTCGCCACCGAACACGTACGGCACGCCCAGGTACTGGCGCGCCACACCGACCACCGAGCTGAGGTCGAAAGCGGGCAGGCCCGGGGAGGCGTTCAGCGCTCGCCCGACCGACGCGACCGCCACCACGGGCCTCACGACCACGGGCGGAATGACGCTGAAGGTGTCGCGCGCCACGATCGGCGTGATGTCGGCCGTCGCGACCACGTGCACCGACTGGGCATTCGTGCCCAGATCGCGCTGCAGGGCGATACTCGCACGATCCGCGGTCGACGGAGCGGCGGCAGCGCCGTAGGCCGGCAGCACAACGGTCGCGAGAAGCCCGGGCAGCACCACGACCGCAGCCGCGATACTCGTAATGGTCGACTTGCGTCGAAAATTGGCCGGCTTCGCCCGCTGCGGCGCAACCACATCGGCGTGGAGCTGCAGCTCGGGCAACTGTCGGGTGACTCGGGAAAGCTCGTTTTTCGGATATTCGGTTTTCGGGTTTTTGGTGCTCAAGAGTGCAACCTCCTGCGCCTCGGCCGCTCGCGGCACTCGGTAAGAAGTGCGGAGCCGCCCCATCCGTTTCGTATGTGAATTCACGTCCGGCGAGAAGAGACGGGTGTGATGAGACGTCTTCTCGCTGGGCCTGCGACCGGCTAGGTGGTGGTCATCAGGACGGCTCGACACTACGGGAGTGACGCACCGATGTCACGTCACCCGAACAGGTCGGGGCAGAAACTACGACGCGGCGTAGATGTGAGTGGCGACCTCGACGGGCAGCTCGAGGCCGTCGTCGAAGCCATCGACCTGCACCACGATGTAGGAGCCGAGAGTCGAAATCACGGCGGATGCGCCCGGCACGACGCCGGCGGCCTGCAGCTGCTGCAGCAGCTCCGGCTCGAACTGAACCGGCTCGGCGAGGCGACGAACCGTGACCGCGCGCTCGCCGACTCGACGGCACGAGGTCGACGATGCTGGTGACGCCGTCCATGAACTGCGCCGCCGGCGCATCCCCCAGCTCGGCGAGACCCGGAATCGGGTTGCCGTACGGCGACTCGGTCGGATGGCCCAGCATCTCGAGCACGCGGCGCTCCACCTGCTCGCTCATCACGTGCTCCCACCGGCAGGCCTCATCGTGCACGTAGGCCCAGTCGAGACCGATCACATCGGCGAGCAGGCGCTCCGCGAGGCGGTGCTTGCGCAGCACGTGGGTCGCCTTGCTGCGACCCTCATGGGTGAGCGCCAGATGGCGGTCGCCCTCGACGGTCACCAGGCCATCGCGCTCCATGCGGGCGATGGTCTGCGAGACCGTCGGGCCCGAATGGCCGAGCCGCTCCGAGATGCGGGCGCGGAGAGGAACGATGTGCTCCTCTTCGAGGTCGAGGATGGTGCGCAGATACATCTCCGTCGTATCGACGAGATCGGTCATCGACGCCTCCAGCCCTTCCCTTGCGGGGTCAAGCCTACCGGCGGCAGAACCGCCTCCCACATGTCGTGTGCACATCGCCCGGGCGTGCTTTTTCGCACCCCCGCTCTCAATAGAATTGTGGCCATGCCCCAGATCACGATTCCTTCTACGCTGCTGCCCGTCGACGGACGATTCGGCTGCGGGCCATCCAAAGTGCGCCCGGAACAACTCGACTACCTGGCGACCGCAGGGGCGAAACTGCTCGGCACCTCCCACCGCCAGGCGCCGGTCAAAGACCTGGTCGGTCGCGTGCGCTCGGGGCTCGGCGAGCTGTTCCGCCTGCCCGACGGCTACGAGGTGGTGCTGGGCAACGGCGGCTCGACCGCGTTCTGGGACGCCGCATCCTTCGGCCTCATCGAGCGTCGCGCCGAGAACCTCAGCTTCGGCGAATTCGGGTCAAAGTTCGCGCAGGCCGCGGGCGCCCCGTGGCTCAAAGCGCCGAAGGTGATCACCGCCGACGGCGGCTCGCGCGTCGGAGATCCAGATCCTCGACGGCATCGACGTCTACGCGTGGCCGCAGAACGAGACATCGACGGGTGTCATGGCCCCCGTCACGCGGGTGGCCGCGGATGCGCTCACGGTGATCGACGCCACCAGTGCCGCCGGCGGCATCGACTTCGAGGCGAGTGAAGCCGACGTCTACTACTTCGCGCCGCAGAAGAACTTCGCCTCCGATGGCGGACTCTGGTTCGCCCTGTTCTCGCCCGCCGCCGTCGCCCGGGTCGAGGCGATCGCGGCGAGCGACCGGTACATCCCCGAATTTCTGAGCATCAAGAACGCGATCGACAACTCGCGGCTCAACCAGACGCTCAACACGCCCGCGATCTCGACCCTGCTGCTCATGGAGAACCAGATCGACTGGATCAACGGCAACGGCGGCCTCACCTGGGCGGATGCCCGCACGAAAGAGTCGTCGACCGTGCTGTACGACTGGGCGGAGCCGTCGACGTACGCGACACCGTTCGTCGACCAACCCGGACCACCGCTCGCAGGTGGTCGTGACCATCGACTTCGACGACTCCATCGATGCGGCCGCGGTCGCGAAGACGCTGCGCGAGAACGGCATCGTCGACACCGAGCCCGTACCGCAAGCTCGGTCGCAACCAGCTGCGCATCGCAACCTTCGTCGCGGTCGAGCCCGACGACGTGCGTGCGCTCGTCGCCTCCATCGAGTACGTGGTCGAGCACCTCTAACCCACCTCGAGTTGCATGTTTTCGCGGCCACGGGGCCGTTTTGGGCACGAAAACGTGCAACTCGGGAGGTTAGGCTGAAGTCGTGCGGATTTGGCTCAAAGACAGCGAGCGTCGACCCGACCCGACGCCCGCCAAGACGGATGACCGCAAGGTCGTCGTCATCGGCATGGCCGCCTGGCTAGTCGCCCTGATCGTGCTGCTGTTCTTTACTGCCCCGCTTGCGGCGGCCGGCCACGCGTGGTGGGTTTTCACTCCCGCTGTCGCCCTCGGCCTCGGACTGATCGCCCTCGTCTACCTGCAGGTCAAGCGGCCCTGAGTCGTCGGGGTCATCGCCGCGTCGTCTTCGTCGTCGACATCGTCGTCGTGTCTTCGTCGTCGTCGAAGTCGTCGATCTCGATGATCTCCTCAGACGAGTCGTCGATCTCGTCGATGTCGACACCGTCGAGGTCGCCGCCGTGCAGGTTGTCGCTGCCGAACGCATCCTCGTCGTCGTCTTCGTCATCGTCGAGGTCGTCGTCGTCAGCGTCCGCAGCGGCCTCGCCCAGGGCGGCCTGGGCGGCGCGGTAGTCGTCCATGCGCTCCGACCACGGCACCCAGTCCGGAGCGAGCAGCGCGCCCTCGGCGGGCAGCAGCTCGCTCTCGACGACCGTCGGCTGCTCACCCGGAAGGTGCGCGACCGCGACGGCCCAGTTCCAGCCCGGGTATCCCGCCTGCGTGGTCGCGAAACGGTAGGTGACGACGAGTCGCCCTCGTCGGTCTCGCTGACGAATTCGCCGACGGTCGCCGGAGGCTGCACCTCGAGAAGCGCCGAGAGCGCGAACTTCTGCGCCTCGGTCAGGGAATCAAGCATGGCCCATACGATCAGGTCGTCTGCGACCTTGCGCAGCACGGCCGCGATCTTGCTGCCGTGCGACTTCGCCGGGTAGCGGCCGTGACGCAGGTCGGCACCGATGCCGTCGAGCAGCTTCACGAGGTCCTCGACGATGATCGCCATGTCGTCGGCCGACTTGCGGTTCAGCTTCGCCATGGTCGGCGGCGCCTCGATCACGCGCACGGACAGCGCCTGGGCGCCCTTCTTGCCGTCGGCGATACCGAACTCCAGCTTCGAGCCCGGCTTGACGGTCACACCGGCCGGAAGCGCAGACGCGTGCAGAAAGACCTCCTGGCCGTCATCTGAACTGATGAACCCGAAGCCCTTTTCGTCGTCGTAGAACTTAACCTTGCCGGTAGGCATCCCAGTACCTCTCTTCCACCGAGAAGTTCACGGTGCGCGCTATAAGGATACGGGGTGCGGACCGCGGCGGCGCAGACCCCGTATTCTTGGTGCGTGGCCAACAAGAAACCTGTAGCAGCTCCGGCACCCCCGCCGGTGTCGCGTATCCAGCGCATCCTGGGTTATGTGGTCGCCTCGATCGTCGGTCTCGCGATCTTCTCGATCGCGGCCGTGCTGATCGGTTACGCCACGAGCACCAACAAGGGCACCGGCGTGTGGCAGGTCGTCGACCTGATCCCCGGCATCGCGCTGCCGCTCGCTTTCGTTCTGCTGATCGTGCTTCTCATCATCACTTTCGTGCGTCGTAGCCGAACCGCGAAGGATGCCGGCAAGTAGTACGTCCACTCTCTCGCTGGCCGGTCGGCTGCGGGACCTGGGCGACGACGAGCTGGTGGCCCTGCTGACCGCTGCGCGAAATCCGGGACACCCGGGTGCGCGACTTCTTCGACCTGGCGGACGCGCTGCTCGATGCGCGCGAGCATCCAGAAGGCCCTCGCCGCACTCGACCGCGCGACCCTCGCCGCCCTCGCCACCCTGTGCACGGTGCCGGATGGCGCGACCACCGATGTCGTCGCGACGGCGATCTCGGCGCTGCAACCCAGCGCTGCGGCCGTCGAGTCCGACCTCGAGGTCGCCCGGGAGCTGGCGCTTCTGGATCGCAGCCGGATCGACCTGGACCGCCTACGCCCCGGTCGCCGAGCAGTTGGCGGCCTGGCCGGCCACCGGCCTGCCCAGCACTCGACCAGCTGGTCACCGACCCGGCCCCCGCATCCCTCACCCCGGTGAGCGCCGCCGATTCGCGGTTCATCGACCACGCCGCCTCCGAGCACGCGTTCAACGCCACCAACGCGGTCGCCGCGCTGCTCGCCGAGCTGCAGCGCGAGCCCGCCCGCGAGCTTGCCCGTGGCGGCATCGCGCTGCCAGACACGAAGCGGCTCGCGTCGGCCATGTCGCTCGAACTCGACGACGTCGCACCGACTCGTCGCGATCGCCGCGCGCGCCGACCTCGCCGTCCTCGACGCCGGCCGGCTGGCTGCCCACCGAGCAGGCCGACGAGTGGATGCTGCGCGCGAACGGTGAACGCTGGGCCCGCCTGGCGGGCGCGTGGTTTGCGCGGCTGCCCGACGACATCCGCCACCTGCTCGCGTCGCGTGCCGGCGCCGAGTGGGGCGAGCGTCTCGCGGACTACGTGCGCTGGCTCTATCCCGGCGGGCGGCGACTGGATGCGCGACCGCACGCTCGCGTTCTCGCGCGAGGCCGAGATCCTCGGCATCACGGCGAGCTCACACCCCCAGCACCGCCGGGGCCGCGCTGCTGGCGACCGGCGGAGACGCCGCCGCGGCGGCCGTCATGGCGGAGCTGTTCCCGCCCGAGATCGACAAGGTCTACCTGCAGCACGACCTGTCGATCGTCGCGCCGGGTCCGCTGCTTCCCCGGCTGGATGCGCGCCTGCGAGCGATCGCAGACGTCGAGACCCGCACGCTCGCGACCACCTACCGGATGAGCGAGTCGACGATCAACCGCGCGCTGACGACCGGGGAGACAGCCGACAGCATCCGCGACGTTCCTGGCGTAGATCTCGCTGACCGGCATCCCGCAGCCGCTCGAGTACCTGATCGTCGGTGCGGCGGCGCGCTTCGGATCGCTGCGCGTCGGGGCCATCACGGAGCCGCCTACCGCCGCCGACCAGCAGGGCGCCCAAAGCTACGTGACCGCGGAGGATGCGACGCTGCTGTCGGCCATCATGGTCGACCACGGGCTGGTCTCACTCGGGCTCACACGCATCGGGCCCTACAAGGCGGTGAGCCGGTTCGAGTTCCCGGTGCTGTTCTGGTCGCTGAGCGAGGCGCGGTACCCGGTGGCGGCGGAGGATGCGAGCGGCACGATCATCCTGCTGGACCGACTGCGCACCGCACGGTCGAGCGCGCCGGCGGCCGAATCGCCCGCGCAGGCCATCGTGAGCAAGCTGCGGCTGATCGGCGAATCGACGTCCGCCGAGAACGGGCAGGCCTGGCTGGAGCGCCAGCTCGACACGGCGATCAAAGCCAAGATCGGGCTCACCGTCACGGTGGCGATGCCCGACGGTTCGTCCGTCGACCTGCAGCTGGAGCCGGCAAGCGTCGCCGGTGGTCGACTGCGCGCTCGCGACCGACGCTCCGACCTTGAACGCACGCTCCCGCTGAAAAGCATCACCGCGGTGGGCCCCGCCGAGCTGTAGCCGCTGCCCGGGGGTTCGACCACCGGAGTGTTCGGGTGGTCGAGTAGCACGACCGAGCTTGCGAGGCCGGGCGTATCGAGACCCGGCCGGACTTTCGGGGTGGTCGAGTAGCACGAGCGCGACGAAGGAGGCCCGGGCGTATCGAGACCCGGCGTCAGCCAAAGCGCGAGCCGGGTCTCGATACGCGCGCCAGAGCGCGCTACTCGACCACCACGCGTTGGGCCAGAGCGCGCTACTCGACCACCACTCGGTAGGCCGAGTGCACGAGCCGACGACCGAGGCCGGCGTATCGAGAGCTGGTCGAGCGGCAAGACCGGGCTTGCGAGGCCGGGCGTACTCGAGACCCCCACACGCCAGAGGCAGAGCCGGGTCTCGATACGCGCGCCAGAGCGCGCTACTCGACCACCACGCGTTAGGCCACCGTGCGCTGCTCGACCACCGGCTAACCCGCACGCCGTAGGCTGGAGGGATGCCTGTGCCCGACGGTCCGCTTATTGTCCAGAGCGATCGCACGGTGCTGCTCGAGGTCGCGCACCCGTCCGCCGAGGATGCCCGGCACGACCTCGCCGTGTTCGCCGAACTCGAGCGCGCGCCGGAGCACATCCACACCTACCGCATCACGCGGCTCGGCCTGTGGAACGCCCGCGCCGCCGGCCACACCGCCGAAGACATGCTGGCGACCCTCGAGAAGTACAGCCGGTTTCCCGATCCCGCAGAGCGTCTCGGTCGACATCACCGAGACGGTCGGCCGCTACGGGCGCCTCGTCATCGAGCGGGCGGAGGATGGCGCGCTGACGCTCACCGCGACCGATGCGGCCGTGCTCAGCGAGATCACTCGTGCACGCAAGGTCGCCGCCCTGCTGTTCGAGAAGCGCGGCCCGCAGACCTACGTCGTGCAGGCCTGGGCGCGCGGGCAGCTCAAGCAGGAACTGCTGAAGCTCGGCTGGCCCGCCGAGGACCTCGCCGGCTACACGCCCGGAACGCCGCATCCGATGGCCCTCGTCGAGGACGGCTGGGCCCTGCGCGACTACCAGAACAAGGCGGTCAGCAACTTCTTCGATCACGGCTCGGGCGTCGTCGTGCTGCCCTGTGGCGCGGGCAAGACCCTCGTCGGCGCGGGCGCGATGGCGACCGCGCAGACGACCACGCTCATCCTCGTCACCAACACCGTCTCGGCGCGCCAGTGGCGCACCGAGCTGCTCAAGCGCACCACGCTCACCGAGGACGACATCGGCGAGTACTCGGGACTCGTGAAGCAGGTGCGTCCGGTGACGATTGCGACCTACCAGATTCTCACCGCCCGCCGTCAGGGCGAGTACACGCACCTGGCGCTGCTCGACGCGCTCGACTGGGGCCTCGTCATCTACGACGAGGTGCACCTGCTGCCGGCACCCGTCTTCAAGCTGACCGCCGAGCTGCAGGCCCGCCGACGCCTCGGCCTCACCGCGACCCTCGTGCGCGAGGACGGCCGCGAGGGCGACGTCTTCAGCCTCATCGGCCCGAAGCGCTTCGACGCGCCGTGGAAGGAGATCGAGGCGCAGGGCTTCATCTCGCCGGCATCCTGCTACGAGGTGCGCATCGACCTGCCCGAGCAGGAGCGGCTCGAGTACGCGGCATCCGCCGACGACGAGCGCTACCGCCTGGCCGCGACCGCGCCCGCCAAGCTCGGGGTCGTGAAGGCGCTCGTCGCGAAGCACGAGGGCGAGCGCATCCTCGTGATCGGCCAGTACCTCGACCAGATCGACGAGCTCGCCGATGCGCTCGGACGCCCCCAAGCTCACCGGCGCGACGCCGGTGGATGAGCGCGAGCGGCTGTACGAGGAGTTCCGCAACGGCATCGACGAAGGTGCTCGTCGTCTCGAAGGTCGCGAACTTCAGCGTCGACCTGCCGGAGGCGACCGTCGCCATCCAGGTGTCCGGTTCGTTCGGGTCACGCCAGGAGGAGGCCCAGCGCCTCGGCCGCCTGCTGCGCCCGAAGGAGAGCGGGCTGCCCGCCAACTTCTACACGCTGGTCGCCCGCGACACCGTCGACCAGGATTTCGCGCAGAACCGCCAGCGCTTTCTCGCCGAGCAGGGCTACAGCTACACGATCCTCGACCAAGACAACCTCGAGGCCGCCTGACGCGGTGAGGGCGTGTCAGCGCGCGCGCAGGTAGCGCAGCAGCAGGGTGTCGTCGGAGCGCAGGATGCCCGCCAGCGCCATTGCCCGCGGTGAGGGCAGGTCGCCCTTGCACGATGCGGCCCGCGTCGCCGCCCGCCAGCAGCGGGCTGACGGTCAGGCAGAGTTCGTCGACCACGTCGGCCGCGAGCAGGGTGCCGAACAGCGACGGCCCTCCCTCACAGTGGATGCGACCCAGCCCCCGCTCCACCAGGGCGGCCACCATGGCGGCCGGGTCGAGGCTCGTTGCACCGCAGGCGATCACGTCGGCGACCTCCGACAGCGCCTCGTGAGCCGGCGCCGATTCGGTGGTGAAGACGATCGGGCGCACGGGCGCCTTGCGCGAACACGTCTGATTTCGGGTCGAGGTCGAGCGACCCTGAGACGATCGCGAACACCGGCTGCGGCTGCAGCCCGTGGGCGACCCGGGCCTCGACGACGCCGCGTCGAGCACCATGGCGCCGTACCCTTCGGTCTTCACGGTTCCGGATGCGACGAGCACGACGTCGCTCAGGGTGCGAAGCAGGTCGAAGACGCGGCGGTCGGCGTCGCCCCCGAGGCCCCCCGACTTTCCCTCCACCGTCGCCGCACCGTCGATGCTTGCCACGAAGTTGGCCCGCAGCCAGGGCTCGCCCGCCCCAGCGGTGTAGTGATCGGCGAGAGCGGTGTCATCCAGGGGCCCTGCGACATCCGGCAGAACCGAGGTGATCTCGACCGTCGCCGCTTCTGTGCGCTGCGCCACGTCAGAGGCTCTCGAGGTCGACGGACGGGTCGGCGAGTCGGTCAGGATCGACCGTGTTGCCCCGCCGGATCACACCCTGGATGGCCTCGTTGACGTCCCACACGTTCACGTTCATGCCGGCGACAACCTTTCCGTCGGCGACCCAGAACGCGATGAACTCACCGGAGCCTGGGTCACCGCGATAGACGACGGTGGCGTTCTTCGCGAGCGGCGGGTAGCCCGAATACTCCATGCCGAGATCGAACTGGTCGGTGTAGAAGTACGGGATGTCGTCGTACGAGACCTGCTGGCCGAGCATCGATCGCGCCGCAGCTGCCCCCTGGTTCTGCGCGTTCGCCCAGTGCTCGATTCGCAGCCGCTGGCCGAGCACAGGATGCAGCGCATTCGCGATATCGCCCGCCGCAACGATGTCCGGGTCGCTGGTCTGAAGGGCCGCATCCACGAGAACCCCGTTGTCGACGGACAGCCCCGACGCTGCGGCGAGCTCGATGTTGGGCTCCGCGCCGACAGCCACGACCACCACGTCAGCGGCCACCACCGTGCTCGCCCCGATTCTCACGCCCGACACCCGGTCGTTCGTGACCATGATCTGCTCGACGCTGGCCTCGGTCGTGAGCACCACTCCGTTGCGCTCCTGCACAGTGGCGAAGTAGCGGCCGAGTTCGTCGCCGATCGCCGACGCGAGAGGAATCGACCCGTGCTCCACAATGCGCACGTCGTTGCCGAGCGTGCGGGCTGTCGCGGCCACCTCCATTCCGATCCAGCCGGAGCCGATGATGACGACACGTCGGCCACCATGCGTCAGCTCCGCGGCGAGCGCAGACGAGTGCTCGAGGGTGCGCAGGTAGTACACGCCCGCGGCGTCAGCGCCGGGCACGCTCAGAACCCGCGGACGCGACCCGGTCGCGAGAAGCAGCTTGTCGTAGTGCAGAGACTCGCCCGTCGACGTGGCGACGATGTGGGCGGCCCGGTCGATCGACTCGACCGAGACATCCAGCCGCAACTCGACCGCATTGTCGGCATACCAGTCCGACGGATGCACGTAGACGTCCGCGAGCCCGGCCTTACCTGCCAGGTAATCCTTCGACAGCGGCGGGCGGATGTACGGGTGATCGGCCTCCGCGCCGATGAGCACAATACGACCCTCGAAGCCCTGGGAGCGCAGCTCCTCGGCGGCCGATGCGCCCGCCAGCGAGGCGCCGATGATGAGGAATGTCTGAACGTCTGGCACGGTCTTCTCCACACTGTTTTGCCGAATTATCGCGGCACGGTCGCACGAAAAATCGGCCGCGCCATCTCAGTCAAGCCGGTTCCTGTGCGAGTCAGGCTCACCTCCCAGAAACCTCACAGACAACACGCAGATACTGTCACCATGAGTGATGGCCCCAAGATCCTGATTGTCGATGACGAGCCCAACATCCGGGACCTCCTGACCACGAGCCTGCGGTTCGCCGGCTTCGCCGTCAGAGCGGTCGGAAACGGCGCCGGCGCCATCTCCGCCGTGCTCGAAGAAGAGCCCGACCTCATCATCCTCGACGTCATGCTGCCCGACATGAACGGCTTCGGCGTCACCAAGCGGCTTCGGGCATCCGGCTACACCGCGCCCATCCTGTTCCTCACGGCGAAAGACGACACCGAAGACAAGATCACCGGTCTCACAGTCGGCGGCGACGACTACGTGACCAAGCCGTTCAGCCTCGACGAGATCGTCGCGCGCCTCAAGGCCATCCTGCGTCGCACCATGCACGACGACGAAGAGGCCATCATCCGTGCCGGCGAACTGAGCATGGACCAGGACACGCACGAGGTCACGATCGGCAACGAGCAGGTCGAGCTGAGCCCCACCGAGTTCAAGCTGCTGCGCTACCTCATGCTGAACCCCAACCGCGTGCTCTCCAAGGCGCAGATCCTCGACCACGTCTGGGAGTACGACTTCAACGGCGACGCCGGCATCGTCGAGAGCTACATCTCCTACCTGCGCCGCAAGCTCGACCAGTACTCCGACGAGCCGGTCATCCAGACCAAGCGCGGATTCGGTTACATGCTTCGCGCCGCAAAGGTTTAGCCTTACCCCCTAATGCACGAACAGCTCACTGAGTGGTGGAACGGGATTTCGCTACGCGGCAAAATCACGGGCGTCACCGTTCTGCTGCTGACCCTCGGCCTGCTCGTCGCGGGCGTCGGCACCATGAGCTTCCTGCGGAGCTACCTGCTGAACCAGGTCTATACGACCGAAGTCAACGCGTACGCCGCCAACCCCACCGAGGCCGTCGGTCATCGCCTGCTCGCCCGACACGGTCAAAGTGCAGCCGCGCTACTACTTCGCCGTCATCAACTCGACCGGGGAGACCACCTGCGTCAACGAGCCGGATGACGTCGCCGAAGCCGGTCGTGAACGCGCAAGTCCCTGCCGACCGTCATCCACGTCGGGGGTGGCCTTCACGCTCAGCGACAAGCGCGACAGCAACCACTGGGAGGCGGTCGGGTTTCCGCTCGTCAACGCCGACGGCACCGCCGTCGGGCACGCGCCGTCATCGTCGCCTACAACCTGGGTGAGAACGAACAGATCATCGGCCAGTTCGCGCTGATCTTCCTGTTCTTCGCGCTCACCGTCGTCGTGCTCGGCGGCGCCCTGACCCGCCTGCTCGTGACATCCACGTTCGCGCCGCTGCGCGAGGTCGAGCAGACGGCGGCCCGGTTCGCCGCCGGCGACTTCAGCCAGCGCCTCGAGCGCGCGCCGCGCAACACCGAGGTCGGGCGGCTCAACGAGTCGCTCAACACCATGCTGTCGCGAATCGACGCCGCCTTCGACGACCGGCTGCAAAACCGTCGAGCAGATGCGACGCTTCGTCGGAGACGCCAGCCACGAGCTGCGCACGCCCGCTCGTCTCGGTGCGCGGGTACGCCGAGCTGTACCGGATGGGCGCGCTCTCGACGCCCGAGGAGGTCGCCCAGGCGATGGAGCGCATCGAGAAGGAGGCGATCCGCATGGGCGAGCTCGTGCAGGACCTCCTCGAGCTCGCGCGCATCGACGAGGCCAAGCCGCTCAACCTGGCCGCCGTCGACCTCGTTCCCCTCGCCAACGACGCCGCACTCGACGCCATGGCGTCGGCACCCGACCGCACCGTGAGCGTGGTCGTGAGCGAGCCGATCCTGATGTCCACCGACGCTCGCGACCGCCGAGGTCGCGACCGCGCCGGTGTCGACGCGCACGGCGTCGGTTGCCACGCGCAGCATGGCGCTCGCCGGCGCGACCATCGCGCGGCTCGCCGTGCGCCGGCCTCGAACTCCGAAGACTGCCGCGGTGCAGATCGTGACGCCGTCGACGATCGACCCGCCGACCGCGACCGTGCGGGCGGAAGAGAACAAGATCCGCCAGGTGATCACCAACCTGATGGGCAACGCGATGCGGTTCACGCCGCCAGGGCAGCCCGATCGAGATCGGCATCCAGGTCGATGAGCCGGGCGACTCGGCCTACCTCTCGGTCATCGACCACGGCGAGGGTATCCCGCCGCAGATTCGGGAGAAGATCTTCCAGCGCTTCTGGCGCGCGGACTCGTCGCGCAACCGCGACACCGGCGGCAGCGGGCTCGGGCTCGCGATCGTGGCATCCATCGTCGCCTCGCACGGCGGAACCGTGGATGTCGTGGAGACCCCCGGCGGGGGCGCGACGTTCCGGGTGCGACTTCCGCTCCTCCACAACGCGTAAGCCGCGCGATAACTCCACGGGTCGGCTCGAGGTGTCGGATGCTCGTGCCTGCCGCGCCTACCGTCTCTGCATGACGAGTTATCACGTAGACAGCGAGGCCGTCCTCGGGGCGACGGCAACCATCCACGCATCCATGGAGCGCATTTCCGGTGAATCCGGTGCGCTCCTCGGCCAGCTCGTGAACCTGCAGGGTTCATGGTCTGGTGCCGCCGCCACCGCCTTCCAATCGGTGGTCAGCGACTGGCGGGCGACGCAGCAGCGGGTCGAGGAGAGTCTCGGCGCGATCGGGCGCGCGTTGGGTGCCGCGGGGCAGCAGTACGCCGAGGCCGAAACCTCCAACGCGCGGCTGTTCCAGCGCTAGCCGCGCACCGCCACCCTCACCAATCGGGGCCAATGCGGTCACCGGGGGCGTCCGCGGATGCCCCGGTGACCGCATTGGCCCTGGTGACCGCGTTGCCCCCGGTGACCGCATTGGCCCCGCCTGTGCGGTTCCGCCATCCGCGCGGGAGTTGAATTGACGCATGCGCACGCATCCGCAGTTCCCGGGGCTGCTCATCCACGATGATGACGAGCTCGGTGCCGCGTTGGGCGGCCGCGTCGCCAGCAGGTCGCTGGTGCACGAGTGGCCGCTGGCTCGCACCGAGGATGTTCGCCTCGCCGATGGCCGTCGTTACGCCTACAAGGCCCAACTGCCGCCGACCGTCGAGCGTGAGTTTTACGCGGCCGCGTCGTCGCCTCTGCTGGTGCCGTTCCTCGATCTCGGCCAGGAAGCAGCGACGTCGTTTCTCGCCACCGAGTGGATGGATGGCCCCACCCTCCACGATGCCACCCTCAGCGAGGTCGAGTTCGTCGCCGAGGCCCGACGGGTAGTCCACGTCGATCGGGCAGATCGGCGGCACCCCGCCGAGCTACCTCGACCTGTCGACCGGCGACGCGCTCGCCAGCGCCGCCGAGACGACCGCGGAGCGGCTCGCGTCGCTGGTTGCCGTCGGGAGGTTCTCGAACGTGCCGGCCGATGCCCCGGCGAAGGTCGCTGCCTGGGCCCGGTCGGCTGCGGTCGTTGATGCCGCCACCGCCAACCCGCGGCTCACGCACGGCGACCTCAGCCCCCAGGAGGTGCTGCTCACCAGCGACGGTCACCGCATCATCGACTGGCAACGGCCTGTGCGTGGGCCGGGCGACCTCGATCTTGTCTCGCTGCTCCGGTTCAGGCGCATCGATCCCCTGCAGCATGCGCCTGCCGCGGTCGTGCAGCTGTCGTGGTTCGTTCTGCTGCACTGGGCCGCCGTCGCCCAGACTGACCTGCTTCCCGAGCTTCCGCCGGACATCCCCGAGGGCTGGGCGCTGGCCGCACTCCCCCACATCCTCGGCTGACCCACGTCCCTCCCCGCTGAGGGGCGTCAATCGGTCGCTCGACGACCCCGCCAGACACACGATTAGCGCCCCTCACGGGAGACAAAAAGGGCGGTTCCCCGAGGGGAACCGCCCTTTTGGTGTTGGTGCTTAGAAGTCCATGCCACCCGAGGGGTCACCCTGCGGTGCAGGGGTGCGCTCCGGCTTGTCGGCCACAACGGCCTCCGTGGTCAGGAACAGTCCGGCGATGGATGAGGCGTTCAGCAGGGCCGAACGGGTCACCTTCACCGGGTCGTTGATTCCCGCGGCGAGCATGTCGACGTACTCACCGGTTGCGGCGTTGAGGCCGTGACCGGTCGGCAGGTTGCGCACCTTGTCGGCGACAACACCGGGCTCGAGGCCCGCGTTGAGCGCGATCTGCTTGAGCGGGGCATCCACAGCAACCTTGACGATGTTCGCGCCGGTCGCCTCGTCTCCGACGAGAGCCTTGATGGCCTTCGACTCGAACGCGGTCTTGCCGGCCTGGATCAGCGCGACACCACCACCGGCGACAATGCCCTCTTCGACGGCAGCCTTCGCGTTGCGAACGGCGTCCTCGATGCGGTGCTTGCGCTCCTTGAGCTCGACCTCGGTCGCGGCACCGGCCTTGATGACGGCAACGCCACCGGCCAGCTTGGCCAGGCGCTCCTGCAGCTTCTCGCGGTCGTAGTCGCTGTCGGTGTTCTCGATCTCGGAACGGATCTGCTTGACGCGACCCGCAATGGCGTCTTCGTCACCAGCACCGTCGATGATCGTGGTCTCGTCCTTGGTCACAACAACGCGACGCGCCTTGCCCAGCAGGTCGAGGGTGGCGTTCTCGAGCTTGAGGCCGACCTCCTCGGAGATCACCTGGCCGCCCGTGAGGATCGCGATGTCCTGCAGCTGCGCCTTGCGACGGTCACCGAAGCCGGGAGCCTTGACGGCGACCGACTTGAAGATGCCGCGGAGCTTGTTGACGACGAGCGTCGCGAGAGCCTCGCCGTCGACATCCTCAGCAATGATGAGCAGCTGCTTGCCATCCTGGATGACCTTGTCGACGATCGGCAGCAGGTCTTTGATGTTCGAGATCTTGCTGTTGACGATCAGGATGTAGGGGTCTTCGAAGACCGTCTCCTGGCGCTCCTGGTCGGTGACGAAGTACGCCGACAGGAAGCCCTTGTCGAAGCGCATACCCTCGGTGAGCTCGAGCTCGGTGCCGAAGGTGTTCGACTCCTCGACGGTGACGACACCCTCCTTGCCGACCTTGTCGATGGCCTCTGCGATGAGAGCGCCGATCTCGGGGTCACCAGCGGAGATGGATGCGGTGGCCGCGATCTCTTCCTTGGTCTCGATCTCCTTGGCCGAGGCGATGAGTGCCTCGATGACGGCCGCGGTGGCCTTCTCGATGCCGCGCTTCAGGCTGATCGGGTCGGCGCCGGCCGCGACGTTGCGCAGTCCTTCGCGAACCAGCGCCTGGGCGAGAACGACCGAGGTGGTCGTTCCGTCGCCGGCGACGTCATCCGTCTTCTTTGCGACCTCTTTGACCAGCTCGGCGCCGATCTTCTCGTAGGGGTCGTCGAGCTCGATTTCCTTCGCGATCGACACACCGTCGTTCGTGATGGTCGGCGCGCCCCACTTCTTCTCCAGCACGACGTTGCGGCCGCGTGGGCCAAGCGTCACCTTGACGGCGTCGGCGAGAATGTTGAGGCCACGCTCGAGGCCGCGACGGGCCTCTTCGTTGAAAGCAATGATCTTTGCCATGTGTTACTTGTCCCTCTCGGACTCTGGTCTGCGTTAGCACTCAGTAGTGTCGAGTGCCAAAGACATTCTGGCACTCCCCCGGGGTGAGTGCAAGGCGAGCGCACGGCAGGCGAACATGCCTGAGGGGCGTCAATCGGTTTGCAAAGCCGGAGCTTTGACGACCGATTGACGCCCCTCAGGGAAAGGCCGGGATGGGCTACGCCAGGCGCACCGACTCCGCCTGCGGCCCCTTGCTGCCGGTGCCCACCTCGAACGTGACCTGCTGGCCCTCCTCGAGCACCTTGTAGCCACCCATGTCGATGGCGGAGTAGTGCACGAAGACGTCCTGCCCGCCGCCTTCGACAGTGATGAATCCGTAGCCTTTTTCAGCGTTGAACCATTTGACGGTTCCGTTCGCCATGTCGTACTCCCTGCTTGTTGCTGTGCGGCTGGTGCGGTGTTGCAGTTTGCCGAGTCGCGTGGCACTCCGGATCCGGCATCCGACGGGGACGGCTGTGCGAGCACGGGCAGCCCTCGTCGCATGGGCGACTGATCCCAGATATTAGCGGGATAAACGGCGCCGCGAACTCCCCTGCGAAAGGATTAAACATGCCAGAAACACGGCGTGCTCACGGGGCACGCGGCGGGGGTGCAGCGGGGCCGGTTCAGCCCTTGTAGGCGCTGCCGACGACGACCGTGATCGACGATCCGGGGTAGGCGCTGCTGAACTGGATGTACTGCGCGCCGAGGGTCTGCTGGATGCCGCGCGCGACATCCTTGTCGGCCGCGTCGGAGTAGTAGACGGTCGTGTTCTTGATGTTGGTGGCCGTGGAGTTGGCGGTGCCGATGACGTTCCAGCCCTGGGCGGTCAGCTTGTCGCCGGCCTTGGTTCTGCAGCCCGACGATGTCGGTGCCGTTGAGCACGGTGACCGTGATGTTGCGCGACGCGATCGGCGCGTCGGATTGGTCGACGGGCGTGATCACCGGCGTCGGCGTACCGCTCGGAGTCGCGGTGCTGCCGGCCGTGGTGCCGCCGAGCCCGAACTTGATCGATCCGTCGAAGATCGACAGCACGTAGAGACCGCCGACGACGATGACGGCCGTTGCGAGCACGGCCCACGCGAAGGTGATCCAGCCGCGGCCTCTGACCTTCGGACCTCGGTGGGCGCCGACACGATCAAGGTTCTCCGGCAGGTTATCGAACTGGTCTGTGCGGAAGTTCGCCATGGCTAGTTGGGGGATTCCTCGCTGGATTGATGGCTGGGAGTGCCGTCGTGGCCTGATCGGGTGAACGCACGTGCCGAGCGCGCCTGTGTGCGCGCATCCCGTGCCCGCAGCAATCGCTTCACAAGCATTGGATCATGACGAAGTGCCCCGGGCAAATCAATCACGGCGTTCAGCAACTGATAGTAGCGAGCCGCCGAGAGAGAAAACTGGGAACGGATTGCCGCCTCTTTGGCGCCCGCGTGGTGCCACCACTCGCGCTCGAATTCGAGGATCCGGATGTCGCGCTCGCTCAGCCCGGGATCGCTTCGCCGTTTGCGCGCTGGCTCTGCCGACATCCATTCCTCCTTACTTTCGCGCCATCCTAGGGCCGCGGCTGGCGGCGGTGCCCGCGACGCAACGCCCAGTGCTGCGACGGGATCCTCAGAAACCGCGGACATTCACGAGCCAGTCGAGGCGGTCGCCGTGCGGCCCGGTGAACGCCAGCGGCTTCTCATCCATCGACAGCAGCATCTGCTCCGGTCACGGGCGGCTCGCGTCCGTCGAGCGCGGCCGCCGCCACCGGCACGATGCCCGCCCCCTCGTTCGAGATCCAGGTGGCGTCGAGCGAGCGCACGTACTCGATGAACCGCGCCCGGGGCTCCGGCATCAGGTAGACGATCGCGGCCGAGGTCGACGATGACGAGCGACGCCTCCGAGGGCGCCTGGGCGACCAGCGCGGGCAGGTCGTCGATGGCGTCGCCACGCACGATCCGCGGCGGGTCGGCTCGCACGATCTCGCATCGCGGCGCGGATGCGCGCCCGGCGCTCGTGCTGCTCCGGCCAGACCAGCGTCTCGAGCCACAGGGTGTCGCCCGCGTCGCCGAGGTCGAGCGGATTGAGGTCGAGCCCGGCCCGCCACACGATCTCGGGCAGCGCGGTCGGGATGGGCGGGTTGCCTGTCGTCGCGCACTCCAGCAGCACGGTGCTCGGCCCGTCGGCGGATCGAGCCGGCGACCGTCGTACGAGTAGCTGTAGCGGTCGGGGTAGAGGCAGAGACCGGCGGATGCCCCGACCTCGAGCAGCGCGATCGGCCCGTCGACCTGCGCGAGCAGCGGCAGCAGCACCGCGCACCGGCGCGGCTCGTTGGTCTGCGTGCGCGCGCACGAGCATCTGCGCGCGAACGTCGGCCCAGTGGTCGAGCAGCCACTCCCGCCACTGCGCGTAGGCAACGAGCGGGCATCCGACGAGTCGCGAGCACGCGAACAGCAGGTTGGGCTGGCGCTTCGGTCGCGGCAGCTCCGCGAGCAGCTCCAGGATGCTCGCATCCTCGGCCACCCCGTGAGCCCACTCCTCGAACAGCGCCGATCGCCCCGGTGCCTCGATCTCGGCGAACCGTCGGTACCAGTCGGCTGTTGTCGCGAATTCCTCGGCCGCGTTCATCCACCCGCCGGGCGGTACATCGACAGGTGCGCGATTCCGGCCTCTTCGTAGACGTCACCGAATGCCACGAAGCCGAACTGCGCGTAGAGCGGTGCGATGTAATGCTGCGCGTGCAGCAGCATCGCCTCGTCGCCGTGGCGGGCGAGCACCTCGGCGATGAGTTTCTGGGCGAGTCCCTGGCCGCGCCGGTCGGCGCGCACCACGACGCGACCGATGAGCCGTGCGCGCGTCGAGGTGGGTGGGCTCGGCGTCGACGAGGGTGCGCAGGTAGGCCGCCGTGCCCACGCTCATCCGCGATCCAGTAGTGCCGGGTGGATGCCTCGCGGTCGCGGTCATCCAGTTCGGTCTCGTCGACCTTCTGTTCGACGAAGAACACGTCGGTGCGCAGCTTCAGAAAGGCGTAGAGCTCGTCGGTTGTGAGTTCGCTCCACGGTCGATCGAGCGTGGAACAATCCGGCATGGTGCCGAGTTTAATAGGGCATACAGAGTTTTCCCTTGAAGGAGGGTCCGATGGCGTACAACGTGACCAAGACCGAAGACGAGTGGCGCAAGGAGCTCGGGCCGAAGTACAAGATTCTGCGCGAGGCCGCGACCGAGCGCCCGTGGTCGGGCGCGCTGCTCGACGAGAAGCGCGACGGCGTCTACACCTGCGGCGCGTGCGGCAACGAGCTGTTCAAGAGCGGTGCGAAGTTCGACTCCGGCAGCGGATGGCCGAGCTTCTTCGAGTCCGTGAACCCCGACGCCGTGGAGCTGCAAGACCGACAAGTCACTCGGCATGACCCGCACCGAGGTGCTGTGCGCGAACTGCGGGTCGCACCTCGGCCACCTGTTCGACGACGGGTACGGCACGCCCACGGGCGACCGGTACTGCATGAACTCCCTCTCGCTCGACTTCAAGCCCGAGGCGTGAGCTATTCGCGAGAGCTGTCGAGCGCCCGTCGACGGTCCTACCCGCGGGTCACCGCCGATGCCCCGACGACCGAGCAGCTGCTGCCGCTCATCGCGGCGGCGGCAACCGCTCCCGACCACGCGTCGCTGCGGCCGTGGCGCGTCATCGAGCTGCGCGGCGACGCCCGGGTGCGGCTCGGCGAGGCGTTCGTCGAGGAGAGCGGGCTGACCGGCGTCGACGCCGAGCGGCTGGCGGCGAAGCCGCTGCGGGCATCCCTTCTTCTGGCGGTCGTCGCTGTGCACAAGGAGAGCTTCAAGGTGCACGGCTGGGAGCAGGATGCCGCGGCCGCCGGTGTCGCGCACCTGCTCGCCCTGCTGCTCGACGACGCCGGCTGGGGCGTGATGTGGCGCACCGGCGGCCACACCCGGTCAGACGCCGTGCGTCGGCTGCACAGCCTCGCCGACAACGAGGAGCTGCTCGGCTGGCTGTACGTCGGCGGCAAGACCGAGGACTCGAAGCCGGATGCCCGGGCCGGCGATCGACCCGGCCAGCTTCCTCTCGGCCCTGTAGGCCTCGCCCTGGCCCTCGGTCGCTGCGCCGCGGGGCCGGATCGCCGGCTCGCGAGCGAACTGACGCGATCACGACCGCCACCAGGGTGAGCACGGTGCCGATCACGGTCGCGACCGCGACGCCGGTCGCCGCCGAGGGTGCGATGTAGTCGAGCAGCAGTGCCATGAGCAGCTGGCCCGACACCGCGCACAGGCTCTGCAGCAGCACCCCGATGATCGGGATGACGAACGCGAAACCGGCGATGAACAGCACTCCGACGAGGCCGCCGAGGTAGAGAAACGGGCTGCTCGGGAAGCCGTGGGGAAGCCCGGCGATCGCCGACATTGACGGCCGCGAAAACGGCCAGCACGCGGTGCCGGCGACGAAGTTGAAGAACGTCGCCGTCGTGGCGGATGCCGCGAGCGTCTTGATCTGGCCGTTCACCGCCTGCTGCCACGCGAGCAGCAGGCCCACCGCGAACGGGAAGACGATCACCCAGATCTGGGCCTGCCCGGTGACCTGGGGCAGCACCGCGATCACGACGGACACCAGTGCGAGCGCCGCGCCGATGATGCGAGTGATCGTCACCGGCTTCGGTGCGACGGTGCCGATGCCTCGGCCGTCGATGACGAGGCCGCTGATGGTCTGGCCGGCGACGGTGGCGACCGTGAAGAGCGCGATGCCGAGCAGTCCGACGACGAGGCCCTGCGAGAGCACGAACAGTCCCCCGGCGACGCCGCCGGCGGCATGCCACCACGGGATCTCGCGACGACGAATCGCACCGGTCACCGTCGACCAACCCGCGACGACCGCTGCGCGACAACACGAGCACGATCGCGATGATCACGAGGCCCGAGCCGAACGAGATGAGTGCCGCGACGAAGCCGTCGTGCAGGTCCTGCCGAGCTGTCCGTTGATGCGGGACTGAAGCGCCACGCCGCGTCCGCACAGTGTCGCGAACACGACACAGAGCGCGAGCCGAAGCCGAGAGGCGGGTGCCGGCGGTGGAGTCGTGGGAGTCATGGCTCCTCAAACGCTACCCGGTAGAAAGATGAGGGACGGCGCCTCCACCACTAGGCGACGCCGTCCCTCGGCTCAGATCAGAATCGAGACCGGGATTTTCGATGCGCGCGGTAAACGCCGCAAGCCACTGCGCGGCGAGCGCGCCGTCGACCGCGCGGTGATCGACCGAAAGCGTGCACCGCATGACGGTCGCGACGACCACCTGGCCATCCACGACGACGGGCTGCGGGGTCGCTGCGCCGACCGCGAGGATGCCGGACTGCGGCGGGTTCAGGATGGCCGAGAACTCGGTCGTTCCGATACATCCCGAGGTTGGTGACCGAGAAGCTGCCGCCCTCGAGCTCGTCCTGGCGCAGGCGGCCGGCGCGGGCGCGTCCCGACGAGCTCGGACGACGGTCTCGATGACCTCGGACAGATCGAGCGTCGTCCACGCCGCGAACGACGGGAGTGAGGAGGCCGCCTTCGGTCGCGACCGCCACCGCAGATGTCAACCGCATCCCAGCGGCGCAGGTGCGTGTCGGTCCAGGTGACATTCGCCTCGGGGACGTCGCGCGAACGCCGCGGCCACCGCCTTGATCGACGAAATCGTTGACCGAGAGCTTGACCGGCGAGAACGCGTTGGCCTGGGCGCGCGCGCGCGAGCAGCGCGTCGACCCGGCAGTCGGCCGTCAGGTAGAAGTGCGGAACGGTCGACTTGCTCTCGGTCAATCGACGAGCAATCGCCTTGCGCATTCCGGTGTGCGGAATGGCGGTGTAGCCGGCGCCGCTGGCAGGCGCGGATGTCGACCGGCGCCGACGACGGTCCTTTGCTGCTGTCGGTCCCTGAGCCTGTCGAAGGGCGATTGCGGCCTCGACATCCGCCCGCACGATGCGTCCGGCGGGTCCGGTTCCGGTGAGCGTCGCGAGCTCGATGCTCGTCCTCGCGCGCCCGGACGCGCGCGATCGGGCTGACGAAGATCCGTCCGCCGTGCCTCGCGGTCGCCGTCGACTCGGCGATCAGCTGGGCGGGCGCTGGGGAAACTCCGGACCGCAAGGCTCGACTCGGGGACCGGTGTGCCGACCGCGACGGGCGCCGACTCGGCCTCGGGAGTCTCGACCTGGACGGGCTCGGGAACGGAGACCATCTGCGGGTCGCCCGCGGCGACGGAGCCGAGCGCGGCGTCGATGTCCGCCTCGGTCTCGCCCTTCGAGATGAGCACCGCGATGGGCGCGCCGACCTCGGTCGAGTCTGGCCCGGCTGCGCGAGGATGCGACCGAGGATCCCATCCTGCTCGGCGGGAAGGTCGACGAGCGCCTTCTCCGTCTCGACCTCGGCGAGCGTGTCCCCGGTCGAGAACGCTGAGCCCTCGGTCGACGGTCCATGCCGAGACGACGGCCTCGGTCGCGTTCGCGAGCACCTCGGGCATCCTCAGGATTGTCGCCATGTCAGCGTGCTCCCCCACGGGCGGCGAGAACCAGCTCGAGACCGGCGACGACCTCTTCGGTGCGCGCGATCGCGGCGCGCTCGAGGACGCGCGAAATGCTCGGGCTCGCCTCACCGCCGGTGACGCGCTGCACGGGCTGGTCGAGCCAGTCGAAGTATCGGCGCTGGATCTCATCCGAAAGCCATCCGCCGTACGACGTGCCCGCGGGCGCCCTGCTCGACGATGAGCACGTTGTTGGTCTTCTTGATGCTCTCGCCGATGGTGTCCCAGTCGATGGATGCGCGGTCGAGCCAGCGCAGGTCGATCATGTCGGCGTCCGCGCCCGACCTGCTCGATCGCCTCGAGGATGTGGCTCGACCATCGAGAGGTAGCTGATGACGGTGACATCGTCGCCCTCTCGGCGGAGCGCGGCTTTACCGAGCGGGATGTAGTAGTCGAGGTCGCCCGCCGGCACCTCGCTCGAGTCTGCGGTAGAGGTCGACGTGCTCGATGACCAGCACCGGATCCTGCAGCGCAAGCGCCGTGTTCATGAGCCCGATGTAGTCGGCGGCGCGAGGACGGCGCCACGATCCGCCAGCCGGCGCTCGTCGCGAAGATGCCCGCGGGATCCATGAGGTGCTGGGAGCCGTAGCCCGAGCCCATGGCCACCTTGGTGCGCAAGCACGAGCGGCACGGGGTTTTCTCCGCCGAACATGTGGCGCGCCTTGCCGATCTGGTTGAAGACCTGGTCGGCGGCGACCCACATGAAGTCCGGGTACATGAACTCGACGACCGGGCGGAAGCGGCCGTCGAGCGCCATCCCACCGCCCAGCCCGGCGAACGCGTTCTCGCTGATCGGCGTTCCGAGAACGCGCTCCGCTCGAACTTCTTGGCGAGGCCCTTGGTCGCACCGTTGGTTCCGCCGTTGAGCCGGTGCACGTCTTCGCCCATGACGATGATGCGGTCATCCTCGGTCATGCGGCGATCCATGACGCCGGCCACGGCATCCACGAACTTCACGTTCTCGATCTCGCCGTCGATAGGTGGTCGGTTCGAGCGTGCGCACGTCGGCCAGCTCGCTGCCGTCGCCGCGAACCCCCACGTTCGACGAAATCGGTGTTGGGCCACAGGTCGGGCTTGATGCGGCGCTTGCCCTGGTTGTCGGGATCGGCCTCGATCAGCTGCGGCGACCGCATCCCGCATGGCGGTCTGTGCCTGCTCGCGCACGAGCCGTGACCTCGGCCTCGTCGATCAGTCCGAGCGTGACCATCTCGCTCGCCGACGCGCTCGAGCGGGTCGCGCGCGCGCCACTGCCCCTCTTCTTCCTTCGTGCGGTAGCCGAAGGCGCTACCCGGGTACGGCCCGTTCTGGTGGAAGAAGCGGTAGACCTCGGCCTCGATGAGGGCCGGGCCGCCGCCCGAGCGCAGCGTCTTCTCCGCCTCCTTCATCGCGAGGTGGACGGCGAGCGGGTCCATCCCGTCGACGCGCCACGCACGGGATGCTGAATCCGAGCGCACGCGCGGACAGGCGCGGTCGCCGGTCGACTCCGTCGACCGTGGTCGACACGGCGTAGAGGTTGTTCTCGATGAAGAACGTGAGCGGCATCTTCCACGCGGAGGCGAGGTTCATCGACTCGAGGACGGATCCGATGTTGGCTCGCCCCGTCACCGAAGTAGGAGACGGTGATGTCGCGTGGTCCCGGCGTGCTTCTGCGCCCAGGCGTTGCCGGCCGCCGAGCGGCACGCCGCCGCCGACGATGGCGTTGGTGCCGAGCGCGCCGGCCTCGAACCACTGGAGGTGCATCGAGCCGCCGCGACCGCGGCAGTAGCCCTGCGCGAGACCGAGGATTTCGGCGAGCGTGCGCTGCAGCACGGTCTGGACGTCGGCGCTGACCAGTGTTCTTCGGGTCGAGACGCCGCCCGAGACGTGGCTGAGGGCCTTGGCGAGGAACTGGTGGTGGCCGCGGTGCGAGCCGTTGATCGCATCCGTCGAGGTCGAGACCGACGATCGAGCCGACCGCGCCGCCCTCCTGGCCGATGCTGGAGTGCGCGGGGCCGTGGACGAGTCCCTCGCCGGCCAGCTCGAGAACGGTTTCTTCGAACGCGCGGATGAGGTGGAGCTGGCCGAGCATGGTGCCGAGCAGCGCGGGATCGGCGTCCTTCCAGTCCGCGGCGTCGTGGTGAGTTCCACCCACGGCGATCCCGGTTCCAAGCGTCGTCGTTTCGGCATGCACGGTCTCCATTGGTCGCGCCGATCGGTGTTCGGTTCGGCTGACGTGTGAGATCGATAGTAGCCATGATTGAATCCAATGCAAAAGTTTTGACCGAATATCTGACTGATTCAGCGGAATACACGTATTTTGTATCCAATCAGGTCGTTCGAACGAAGGAGTTGCGGATGAACAAGGGCATCCCGGGCCTGCGCGGAACCGACCACATCGGTTTCACCGTTCCCGACCTCGAGCAGGCGACACGATTCTTCGTCGACGTCATCGGCTGCGAGCTACGTCTACACGCTCGGACCGTTCGACCACCCGGACGACGACTGGATGCTCGACCACCTGGGCGTCCACCCGCGCACCGTCATGCGGGAGCTCCGATTCTTCCGCTGCGAGTTCGGTCCCAACTTCGAGATCTTCCAGTACGAGCCAGCGGAGGGCGCGCTCGCCGCAGCCACGCAACAGCGACATCGGCGGCCATCACCTCGCGTTCTACGTCGACGACATCGACACCGCGGTCGACTACCTGCGCGAACAAGGGCGTCGAGATCATGGGCGACCCGACCGCCAGCTCCAGCCACAGCCTCGGGCAGCGCTGGGTCTACTTCCGCAGCCCGTGGGGCATGCAGTTCGAGCTGGTGAGCTTCCCGCACGGCAAGGCGTACGAGGAGGACGCGCCCGTTAAACTGTGGCATCCGGCGCATCCCGCCGAATAGCGCACTCCCGAAGCGAACGGAACCCGATGGCAACTCCGCCAGCCGCGACGGCGACGCGGGCCAGCGCATCGCGACGTCGCTGCGCGAGGCGATCCTGAGCGGCGCGTACGCGCCGGGCGCACGCATCCGGCAGGAGGACATCGCCGAGGAGTTCGGCGCGAGCCGGCTGCCCGTCCGGGAAGCCCTGCGCATCCTGGAATCGGATGGACTGGTCACCCTGGTCGCCAACACGGGTGCATGGGTCTCGCACCTGAGCCTCGACGAGTGCCAGGAGATGTACCAGATTCGGGAGCGCATCGAACCGCTGCTGCTGAGCTACAGCCTGCCCGGTCTCGGCGAGACGACGCTCGACCGGCTGGCGGAGCTCGCCAACGAGATGCAGGCCGGATCGGACCTCGAGACGTTCCTGCACCTCGACCGGGAGTTCCATCTGCTGTCGTACTCGCGGCGCACGACACCACGATCCTCGGCGACACGGTGCAGCGGTTGTGGAACTCGACCCAGCACTACCGCACGCGCCTTCACCCTGCTGGTCGGTCCGGATGGAAACCGCGCGGTGCACTACGAGCACCAGCTCCTGGTCGGCGCGCTCCGACGGAGCGACTCCGAGGAGGCCGAGCGCGTGCTCTACGGCCACATCCGGCGCACGCGACTCGAGCTGCTGAAGCACCCCGACATCTTCGCGAAGGACTAGAAGCCGGCGACCAGCTCCGCGGCGTTGGAGACATCCGCGGCCAGTTCCCCGCTCTCGATCCGGTGGGCGAGTTCGACCGTTCGCTGGTTCGCCGGAGCACTTCCGCCCAGTCGTGCCTGCTCATCGACGACAAGGCCGTTGATCTGGTCGACCTCGCTTCGCCGTCCTTTGATCCAGTCCTGCAGCACCGTGGTCTTGGTTTCGGGAGCGTGAAGTGACCGAGCACCGCGTCGAAGAGTTGCTCGGCATAGCGATCAGGGTTGGCCAGGTCCGCGTCGGCCATTCCGAAGATGGGGCGCACCCGGTTGCCCGTGGCGACCGCGGTGCGCACGGCCTCGCGACCCGCCTCTGTCATGAATTCACGCATTCCCGGTACTGCGGCTGCTTCCGACAGCGGGAGGCCGAGGATCGCGGAGGGAACGAGCTCCGCGGCGTTGGCGACCAGCTTCATCCACTTTGAGGAGCGGATGTCGTCGGAGACCTCGACCGTGCCCGAGTGCGAGAGCAGCGCGGCGGCCTCCGGTGAGCGTGCCTGCGCATGGCTCATTGATGCCGCCGACCGCGAACCACGATCGATCCCGCGGACTCTGCCGGTTCACGATGCCCGGGACGTACATGTTCGACGAGATCTCGATGACGCTGCCGATCGCGCGATCCGGTCCGACGACATCCGCGATGGTGTCCACCGTCATGCCGTTCTGCAGCCCGACCACGAGCCCGTCAGCCGCGACGAGCGGCTTGATCAGCTCGCAGGCCCAGCGAGTGTCGTACGCCTTGACGAGCAACGAGCACGACGTCGAACGGCTGGCGAAGCGTGGCCACCTCGCACAGGTGGATGGCGGTCACCGGCGTCTGTCTCGACCGAGTCCGACAGCTGAACGCGGATGCCCTCGGCCCGCATGGCCTCGACGTGGGCCGGCCACTGCTCGATGAAGGTCACGTCGAGGCCGGCCCGGGTCAGGTCGGCGCCGATGGATGCACCGTTTGCCCCGGTGCCGAGAACCGCGATTCGGGGGCTCGCCATGGCCATCAGCCGAGGAGTTCGTCGCGCACGAACTCCAGCTCGCGCGTCACGTAGTCGACGATGTCACCGGTCTTGAGGTTCTCGGGGAGAACATCCCAGGTGTACGTCTCGATTTCGAGATGGTCGGACAAGCGGTGTGGCGCGATGCATGGCGAGCGCATCCTGCATCGCGAAGCGCGTGGTCAGGAATGGCCCGAGTTCGGACAGGAACACCGGCACGTGGAAGTGGGTGCGAATCTCCGCGGGACGCGGATCCTTCTCGAACGCGTCGAGCGCCTCGCCCAGGTTGAGGAACTTCGTCACCTCGCCGCCGCGACGCATGGTCGTCTGGCTCAGGTAGATCGTGTCGGTGAACACGCGCAGCTGCGGGATCAGCTCCAGTGAGAGCTCCTTGACCCAGAGCGCCGCAGCCTCCTGAAGCTTGAAGATCGGGATGCCCGCGTTCACCAGCTTCGTGAGGGACGCGGGGATGTCCTCGAACCCGACGGACTGGTGTCCGATGTCGAACACGACACCGAGGTGTCGGCGGAGGAGGCCCTCGGCCTCGGAGATTGGCACGTCGGCGAGGGCCGCCAGCTCACGAACGCCCTCGGGCGTGTAGATGCGGGTCGCGAAGTACTCGACCGTCTCATCCGTCGTTTCGAGGTAGCAGGCCGGTTCGGGCTCGAGCGCGAGCTTCGACGCGATGCCCGGTCTTCGCCTCGACCTCGATGAGGTGTGCGACCACGCGGAACAGGTTGGTCGTGAAGGTATCGACGTAGGCGCCGTCGGTCACCTTGGGCTTGAACGCCAGCGGGGCGGTCTGGATGCTCGGACTCACGACTGAGCGGCGTGATCTCGGCCAGGATGTCGGCGACCGAGTTCGTGTAGGCGACGCGCTCCTCGGTGGTCCAGTCCGGCTCGTAGACGCGCTCCATGACGGTGCCGCCCTTGAACGGGCCGTAGGGGAACGCGTTGACCGTGTACACGTACAGGTCATTGGCCGCCAGGAAGTTTCTTCAGGTCGTCCCGCTCGCTCGCGCTGCCGGTCAGCGTTCGGGCCGAGTCGGCCGAGATCCGGAGCGAGACGCCGAAGGGCGCGTCCGGTGAGAACCGCGCCTTGACCTGCGGGAGGTAGGTCTCGACGCTGGCCCGCATTTCTGCCCAGGTATCTCCGGCATGAACCAGAGTCGAGTATGAGAGGTGGCCGAGTCCCAGACCTAGGTCCATGGTGAAGGCATTTCCTGTCCGCCGATTGATCGGCCACGTCGTTGTGCGAAGCGGGACGGGCTAAACAGCCAGAGTGAACGGTGTTTAGCTACCGTGAACAACAACGTATGGCCGCGTACATCGGCTGTCAAGCCGGATGGCTGCAGACGCAGGGCGGAGCGTGGTCAGTGCGTGCGGCCGTGCACGAACCAGAGGCCCTCGAAAGTGCCCGGGCCCGGATTGCGCAGGACGTGCGGAATCGCGGAGTCGAATCCGAGCGACTCGCCCTCGTGAAGGATGAAAGACCTCTTCGCCGATCGTGACTTCGAGCTCCCCCGCGAGCACGTAGCCGTACTCGTAGCTGTCGTGCGTCGCCAGGTCGCCGCCCGCGGTCGACGTCGCTCCCGGGGGCGTAGACGATCTTCATGAAGTTGACCGCGTGCTCGGGCGTCGCGGCAAGCCGCTCCCACACGACGCCATCGGCCATGGTGAGGTGCGGACGATGCGACGGGTGAACGACCGACACCCGATTCGAATACTCCGAGGGCTGCCAGGCGTTGGTCGGGATTCATCCGGCCGGTGCCGTGCCACTCGTCGTCCGGCTCCTCGACGATCCGACGATGATGGGCGCGGTATCTCGCGCATCGAACAGTTCGTCGACCGTCACCCCGAGCAGGCGGGAGAACGAGTAGAGCGTCGCGACCGAGGGCTGCGACTTACCGTTCTCGATCTGGGAGATGAAGGACGGTGAAACGTCTGCCTGGCGCGCCAGCTCCCGCAGGGTGAGTCCAGCCTTGAGCCGGACGTCCTTGAGGCGCTCGCCCAGATTCTCCATGAGACCCTCGGTGTTCCGTTATTGAGAAGTGTGGCGTTCACGCCGACGGCGACCCCGATCCGTGCGGCGGTGAGTGAGCAACACTTCACAACCACGAGACCCGATCGATGTTGCCTAAATATACACAGCGAGCGCTATCCGCCGGGTGATTGACGCGGATGCGCGCGGCTGGGCGTTCACGCCGAGCGATAGCGTTAACTGAGAGAGAACAGTACAGTTATCTCGAACCCGCGCAGAGCCGGTCCCCCGAGGCTCGGCAAGACCATACAAAGAGGTGTGCAATGTCCATTACCGGTGTCCATCACACAGGCATCATCGTCAAGAATCTCGACCGGTCGATCTACTTCTGGCACGACATGTCGGGCTCGAATTCCAGAACGAACCGAGCCCGTGGTTTTCCGGTCCCGAGCTCGAAAAGGGCGTCGGCGTACCGGGGGGCACCCTTCGCCAGGTCTGCCTGATGGCCGGGAACGACATCGTCGAACTGGTCGAGTACGGCAACACGCCCGAACGACGAGGTCGAGCCGCAGAACCGCGTCGGCGCGATGCACGTTGCGCTTCGCGTCGACGACGCGGTCGAAGACCAAGGCCGAGCTCGAGGCGCAAGGGCATCGACTTCCTCTCGGAAGTCAACACCGTCGACGAGGGCGTTCTCGCGGGCTGGCGTTGGGTCTACTTCCTCGATCCCGACGGCATCACGGTCGAGCTCGTCGAGGTCGCCTACTTCCTGGCCGAGGAGCGCAAGAAGGGCATCGCCGAGTACCTGGCAAACCGTCCCTGCGCTCTCAGCCCTTAACGTTCAGATCAAAGGAGCACCTGTCGTGGCAGCATCACCAACGCCCGGGCGCGCACTCGTCGTCGGCGCAACCGGAATCGTCGGCCAGACCGTCTGCGAGCACCTCGTCGCGTCCGGTTGGGAGACGTTCGGACTCTCGCGCAGTGGCGGCGGCGTTGCCGGGCGGAACGGCCATGCGTGCCGACCTCGCCGACCCGGATGCCCTGGCCACCGCACTCGAGTCGGCGTCGCGCCCGACCTCGTCGTCATCACCGCATGGTCTCGCCAGGCCACCGAGGCCGAGAACATCGCGGTCAATGGCGCCGCCGTTCGCAACGTGCTCGCGGCGCTCAGCCCGCAGAAGTCCGTGAAGCACGTCGCGCTCATGACCGGACTCAAGCACTACCTCGGTCCGTTCGAGGCCTACGCGCAGGGCGTCATGGCCGACACCCCGTTCCACGAGGAAGAGCCGCGCCAGTCGACCCCGAACTTCTACTACGCGCAGGAAGACGAGCTCTTCGCCGCCGCCGAGCGCGACGACTTCACCTGGAGCGTGCACCGCTCGCACACGGTGTTCGGATTCGCCACCGGGAACGCCATGAACATGGTCCTGACGCTGTCCGCCTACGCCACCATCTGCAAGGAACTCGGCGACGCCTTCGTCTTCCCCGGCTCCGAAACGCAGTGGAACAGCGTCACCGACGTCACGGACGGCGACCTGCTCGCCGAGCAGATGATCTGGGCCGGCACGCACGAGGGCGGCGCCAACCAGGCGTTCAACACCGCGAACGGCGACGTCTTCCGCTGGCGCTGGCTGTGGCCCCAGATCGCGGCCTACTTCGGGCTCGAGTGGGAGGGCTTCGAGGGCGAACCCCGCACGCTCGACGCCGCCATGGTCGACAGCGCCGAGATCTGGAAGAGCATCGCGGAGAAATACGACCTGCGCGAGTCCGACATCAACCGGGTCGCCTCGTGGTGGCACAGCGACGCCGACCTCGGCCGCGACATGGAGGTTCTCACCGACATGAACAAGTCGCGAAAGGCCGGATTCACCAATTCCCGTGACACCCGGGACAGCTTCTTCCATACGTCGAGAAGTACCGGAAGGCGAAGATCCTCCCCTAGAGCGTGCCGGTCAGTTCGATGTGAGCCTTGATCGTCGTCTCGGGGTGGTGCGCGGCGTCGAGCGCCTCCAGCGCCTCGTCGATGGTGAAGTGCTGGGTGACCAGGGGCGTGAGGTCGAGCTTGCTGCCGGCCAGGAACCGAAGCGTCTGCGGCCATACCCCGGGCGAGCCGATCGAGCCGGTGATGCGCAGCTCCTTCGACTGGATGAGTCCGAGCTTCGCGGTCGCCTCGCGGCCGACATCGATTCCGATGTAGGCGATGCGGCCCTGGAACGCGACGAGCTCGAGAGCGCGCGCCATGACGTCCGGGCGTCCACTGACCTCGACCACGAGGTCGGCGCCCCGGCCGCCCGTGAGCTCGCCGAGTAGCGCGTCGACTCCATCCGGGTCCACGGTGTGGGCGGCTCCGAGGCTGGATGCTGCCGCGCGACGATCGGCGGATGGTTCGACGACGACGGTCGTCGCGCCCATCGCGGATGCGGCGGCGGTCACGGCCAGACCGACCGGGCCCGCGCCGAGAACGACGACGGTGTCGCTCGCGTCAACTCCGCCCGCGCGGACGAGGGCGTAGTAGGCGACGCTGAACGGTTCGACGAGCGCCCCCATCGTGTACGACAGTTCATCGGGCAGCGTGTGCAGCCAGGACGGCTTGGCGACGAAGAATTCGGCGGCCGCTCCGCTGATCGAGAATCCGAAGTGATCAGCTCCGATCACACACTCTCCGACGACACGGTCCCCCGGGCGGAATTCGGTGACCCTGCTGCCGACCTTGCACGACCTCACCGGACCACTCGTGCCCCGGGATGAGCGGGTAGGAGAACGGGATGATGTATCGACCCTCGAGCAGGTCGATGTCCGAGTGGCAGACGCCCACCGACCGCGCCGCAACGAGCACCTCGTCTTCGGCGATCTCGGGGATATCGAGTTCGGCGACGACCGCGCTGTCCTGGGCCGCGTACTGAAGTGCTTTCATTGGTGTCCTCTCGTCCTAGCGGGCGTTGACGAGAACCTTGACCTGGTCGCCCGTGGGTGACAGCAGGGTCTCGAAGCCCTTCTCGACGATGTCCTCCATGGCGATCTGCGCGCTGACGACCTTCTCGACCGGGTAGCGACCGCTGCCGATCAGACTGACGATGCGGGGAAAGTCGGTGACCGGGTAGCACCAGGTGCCCGACAGCGTGATGTCGTGCTCGGACAGCACCATCGGCAGGATCGATGCGGCCTTGGTGTGAAGCCCGGTCTGCGCGATGTGACCGGCTGAACGCACGGCAGCGATCGCGGTCTGCAGCGCGCGCTCGTTGCCCGAGCACTCGATCACGGCATCCGCTCCGATCCCCTCGGTCTGGTCCTTGATCCACGCGGCGACGTCGATCTGCGAGGGATCGACGACCTCGCCGATGTCGAAGCTTCGCACGAGCGCGGCGCGCGTCGGGTTCACCTCGGAGACGATGACCCGGGCACCGAGCGAGGCGGCGTAGAGCGAGGCGAGCGCGCCGATCGGGCCCGCGCCCGTGATCAGCACGGTGTCGCCGGGACGAACCTCGGCGGTGTCGACACCGTACGCGGCAACCGCGCCGGGCTCGACGAGCGCGCCCTGCAGGTCGGTCACCGAGTCGGGCAGCACGCGCGCAGTTCGCCGCCGGCACGACCGCGAGTTCGGCGATTCCGCCCCACTTGTAGCTCAGCCCGATGCAGGCCATCGAGACGCACAGGTGGTTCAGGCCGCGGCGGCAGTAGTAGCAGAGGTTGTCGAACAGCAGCGGCATCACGGAGACCCGCTGGCCGACCGTGATGCTCGTGACCTCCTTGCCGACGGCCATCACCTCGGCCGAGAATTCGTGCCCGAGGATCTGCGGGATCACCGAGCCGTTGAGCGGATGCGGCGTCGCCGGTGTGACGATCGGCCCCATCGCGTATTCGTGCAGGTCGGTGCCGCAGATGCCGCACCAGTACGGGCTCACCAGCACGTCGGTCGGGCCCGAGATCACGCTCGGTAGGCGCGGCGACATCCTCGACGCGGATGTCGTGGGCGGCGTGGAAGACCGCTGCTTTCATGTCAGTTCTCCTTCAGGGACGGATCGAACAGGACCTTGCCCTCGAGCTGGCCGGTGGCCAGGCGCTCGAGCTGCTCGGCAATGTCTTCGAGCGGGCGCACCGAGTCGAGCAACTCGTCGCCGAGAGTGGTGGTGTCCAGGATGTCGAGGGCGGGCGCGAGGTCCTCGCCACAGACATGCGCGAGTGTGGTCCGCACCGTGATCTCGCGCATCACGAGCGAGTGGATGACGACCTCCTGCGGCTTCGACGGCAGGCCGACCTGGAGGATCGTTCCGCCGTCACGCACCATCGAGATCGCGTTGTTCAGCTGGCCGGGTGCACCGCTCGCCTCGATGACGACGTCCGCGCCGCCACCGATTGCGGCGAGCACGGCATCTCGCGCGCCGCGTCGCCCGCCTCGATCACGCGAGTCGCGCCGAGCCGCGAGGCACGGTCGAGTCGCGCACCGGGAAAGTCGATGACCGTCGTGTCGGCGTCGGCGAGGTACTGCACGCCGGTGAGAACAAAGGAGCCGATCGCGCCGGCGCCGATGAGCACGACGCGGTCACCGTCCCTGACCCCGGAACGCCGAGCCGCGTGCAGGCCGACCGCGAGAGGCTGGGCGAGCCCCGCATGGTCGAGCGCGAGGCCAGCCGGGATCCGGACGAGCGTGCTCTCGGGCACCGAGACCAGTTCGGCCATTCCGCCGTCGGCGTTCAGGCCGAGCGTGTAGTAGCTTGCGGCAGAGGTTGGTGCGGCCCTCGAGGCAGCGGTCGCACTCCCCGCAGGACACGCCCGCGCCGGATGGCGACAACGTCGCCGACGGCGAACGCCGACCGAGGCCCCGCCTCGATCGACCTCGCCGATGAACTCGTGCCCGAAGATCATACGGTCCGACGTGGCCGGTCACCGGTGCGGCGTTCGCGCTCGGGAACAGGATGCGGACCCGCCTTCCACTCGGTCGCATCCGTTCCGCACATCCCGGTGCGCAGCACGCGCAGGAGCACGCTCGCCGTCGCGCGCGCGCCGGATCCGGCACGGTCTCGATCGCGCACATCGTGGTCGCCGTAGTAGACGGCAGCCTTCATTGCCTCATTCCTCGTCCGGTGAACGTCGTCGCGTCGACCTATTCTTCGCCTCGCCCCCAGCGGTGTTGAGGTTGGACTGCGAACTGCGGATAACCGGCAGCGGGCCGTTCACGCTGAAGTAGCGCTGGCCGGCGACCAGCAGATCCTCGGCCGGGAACTTGGTGACGACCTCGCAGCCGGTCGCGGTGACGACGATCTCCTCCTCGATCCGAGCGGCGCCGATGCCATCGGCCGACGGCCAGTAGGTCTCGAGCGCGAAGAACATCCCCTCGATCGAGCGCCTCCGGGTGGTCGATCGACACGAGGCGCGAGAAGATCGGCTTCTCCCAGATCGAGAGGCCGACGCCGTGGCCGTACTGCAGCGCGAATGCGGCCTCCTCGTCCGGGAATCCGAACTCCTCCGCCTTGGGCCAGACCTTGACGATGTCCGCGGTCGTCGCTCCCGGCTGCACCAGCGCGATGGCGCGGTCCATGTATTCGCGGGCGCGCTTGTACGCATCGTTCTGTGCCGGGCTCGCCGATCCCACCGCGAAGGTGCGGTAGTAGCAGGTGCGGTAGCCGTTGTAGCTGTGCAGGATGTCGAAGAATGCGGGGTCGCCCGGTCGGATGAGTCGGTCGGAGTAGACGTGCGGATGCGGCGAGCAGCGCTCGCCCGAGATGGCGTTGACGCCCTCGACGTACTCTGAGCCGAGGTCGTACAGCGTCTTCGCAACGAGACCGACCGCCTCGTTCTCTCGCACGCCCGGGCGCAGGAATTCGTAGAGCTTGTCGTACGCGGCGTCGACCATGGATGCGGCCTGGGTCAGCAGCGAGATCTCGTCCTGCGTCTTGATCTTCGCGGGCGTTGAGGAAGACCTGCTGGCCGTCGACGACCGTCATGCCCGCCGACTGAAGGGCGAACAGGATCGGGCAGTTCGATGACGTCCACGCCAAGCGGCTCATTCAGCGAGGCCGAACTTCTCCAGCTCGCGCTTGATCTTGCGTCGCTACCTCATCCGCAATGCCTGCGTCCGGGCTGAACGCTCCGCGAAGAGTCGAGATGCCTGCGCGAGCGCCGGATTCGAGCCGGGGCTCGCACCGCGCCGTGGTGCGGAGCGTGCGGGTCGGCATCCATCTCGGCCGTCGTCGTCGACAGCCACGGGTTGTAGAGCTGGTGGTGCTTGGCGGCCGATCCGAAGTCCCAGACGATCGGGTCCGAATTGCGGGTCAGCAGCGAGAAGCGGATGAGCTTGTCCATCGCCCAGGTGCCGATGTGGGTCGCCGACATGTAGCGGATGTTGGAGAAGTCGAACGCGAGCAGCGCGCCGAGGTCCGACGCTCTCGAGCTCGGCCTTCAGCCGCGCGAGCCGCTCCGATCGCAAGTCGATCGAACTGGATGCGTTCTTCCCAGTCGACGGCGTTGGTGCCGAAGGTTGCGGTGCTGGTGCTCATCGGAAAAGCCTTTCTGTAGCGCGGTGGGGGCGATCAGACGAGGATCATTCCGCCTTCGATCGGGATGACCTGGCCGGTGATGTAGTCGGAGTCCGGTGCCGCGAGGAACAGTGCGGTCGGCACGATGTCTTCGGGCTGCGCCGGGCGGCCGAGCAGGATGTCTGCGGCCATCGAGTCGAATCCGGCGTCGGCCGCGCCCATCGTCGCGAGGTCTGCGTCGAGCTTGGTCCAGAGCGGCGTCGCGACGACGCCGGGGGCGAACGCGTTGACGGTGATGCCGTCGGCCGCGAACGATCGCGCCGCGGCCTGGGTCAGCGAAATCATCGGCGGCCTTCGCTGCGCTGTACGGCGCGAAGTTGGGAAATCCGGTGCGGCCCGCGATCGACGCCGTGTTGATGACCTTGCCGGTCCGACACCCTGGGCCAGAAACTGGCGGGCCGCCTCCTGCGTACCGATGAGCACGCCGAGCGCGTTGACGCGCATGACGAGCTTCGGAAGTTGTCTTCGGTGATGTCGAGGAACTTGCGTGGGCGCGTTCATCCCCGCGTTGTTGAAGTACACGTCGAGTCGACCGAAGCGCTCGACCGCGGCCCGATGCCGGCGACGACGGATTCACGGTCGGCGACGTCGACCTCGAAGAGCGAGCCCAGAGCCGCCCGCGGCCGCGATCTCGGCGACGACGCGCTGCGCCCGCCTCCAGGTTCAGATCGGCGACGACGACATGTGGCGCCCTCGGCCGCACAGCCTCGTGCAATCGCCGCGCCGATCCCGGATGCGCCGCCGGTAACGAGGATCACACGATCCTTCACTCGTTCACCCATGGCGGCTGCTCCCTTGCAGTCTTGTACTGTTCTGCGACTGTACAGTATTACTACACAGTATGTGTTCTGTCATTCAACTCAGTAGTCTCTCTATTGTCAAGCAGCCGGATTCCGGCAGATTTGGGCGATTGAGGGTGGACTCGATTGTCGGATATTGTTCACACTGACTGCACAAGACCAGCGTTGGCACTGCGCCCGGCGCGTGGAAGGATCTCATGGCCATCGCGACCGTCAACCCGGCCACCGGAGATCGTCGAGCAGACATTCGAACCGCACGACTCGGCTGAGATCGAGCGCCGAATCGCCCTCGCGACGGCGACCGCGACCGCGCTGCGACGCACCGATTTCGCGACGCGGGCGGCGTGGATGCGGCAGTCGGCCGAGCTGCTCGAGGCGGAGGCCGACACGGTCGCCGCCATCCTCACCACCGAGATGGGCAAAACCCTCGCGTCCGCCCGCGCCGAGGCGCTCAAGTGCGCGCGAAACATGCGGTTCTACGCCGACCACGCGGAGGAGTTCCTCGCCGACGAGCCGCTGGCCGACCCGTCGGCGGTCGGCGCCAGCTCGGCGACGGCTCGCTACGAGCCCCTCGGCGTCATCCTCGCCGTGATGCCGTGGAACTACCCGCTGTGGCAGGTCATCCGTTTCGCGGCTCCCGCGCTGATGGCCGCCAACGTCGGGCTCCTGAAGCACGCCTCCAACGTCCCGCAGTCTGCGCTCTACCTCGACGGCCTGTTCACGCGGGGCGGTTTCCCGGAGGGCGCGTTCTCGACGCTCCTGATCGGCTCTGCACAGGTCGCCGACGTGCTTGCGGATTCGAGGATCAAGGCGGTCACGCTGACCGGCTCCGAGCCCGCGGGGCGATCCGTCGCATCCATCGCGGGCGCCAATATCAAGAAGGCCGTTCTCGAGCTCGGCGGCTCGGATCCCTTCATCGTCATGCCGAGCGCCGACCTCGAAGCCGCCGCCGCGAAGGCGGTCGCATCCCGCACGGGCAACAACGGCCAGTCCTGTATCGCCGCGAAGCGGTTTCTCGTCCACACGGACGTCTACGACGAATTCACCGCAGCACTTCGTCGAGCAGATGCGCGAATCTCCGCGTAGGAGACCCCATGCTCGACACGACGGATGTCGGACCCGTCGCGACGGAGGCCGGGCGGGCCGACCTGGCCGAACTCGGTCGACGATGCACTCGCGCACGGCGCGACGGCACTCGTCGGGGGCGAGACCCCGGAGGGCCCGGGCTGGTTCTATCCGCCCACGATCATCGCCGACATCACCCCCGCCATGCGGTTGTATGCGGAAGAGACCTTCGGACCTGTCGCATCCCTCTATCGGGTTGACAGCGCGGAACACGCGTTGGCGATTGCCAACGGCACCGACTTCGGACTGAGCTCGAACGTGTGGACCACCGACCCGGCCGAGAAGCAGTTCTTCACGAGCTCGCTGGACGCGGGCGCCGTGTTCATCAACGGCATGACCGTGTCCTACCCGGAGTTGCCGTTCGGCGGGATCAAGGTGTCAGGGTATGGCCGCGAACTGGCGGCCGCGGGCATTCGCGAGTTCTGTAACCTCAAGACGATCTGGGAGGCATGACATGACCGAGCTGGGCTTTGTCGGACTCGGCACGATGGGCAGCGCGATGGCGCGTCGCCTGGTCGAGGCCGGAAACGCCGTGCACGTGTGGAACCGCACCCCCGCTGCCGCGGACGCGCTCGTCGAGGCCGGCGCCATCCGGGCCGACAGCGTCGAGCAGGCGCTCGCCACCGGCCTCGTCTTCTCGATGCTCGCGCACGACGACGCCGTCGAGGGCGCATTCTCGCCCGAGGTGCTCGCGAGTGCTCCCGTGGGGACCATTCATGTCAACTCCGCAACCGTCAGCATCGCCGCGGCCGACCGGTTTGCCGACGTCCACCGGGCGGCCGGCGTCCTGTACGTGGCGGCCCCGGTGCTGGGTCGCGCCGCGGTCGCAGAAGCCGGGCAGCTCAACATCGTCGCGGCGGGACCTCGCGCCGCCATCGAGGAGGTGCAGCCGCTTCTGGATGTGCTCGGCAAACACACGTGGGTCGTCGGCGACCGCGCGAGCAGCGCGAGCCTCGTGAAGATCGGAGTCAACTACAACCTGCTGCACGCGCTGCAGGCGCTCGCGGAGTCCATCACGCTCATGGAGCAAGGCGGCGTCGACCCGAGCACCTTCGTCGAGATCCTGACCGATGCCGCCTTTACGGGAACCGCCTACACCGGTTACGGAAAACTCATCGCGACGAGCAGCTACAGCCCGCCCGGATTCACCGTCGGCCTGGGGCTAAAGGACCTCTCGCTGGCCGAACAGGCGGCAGGCGACCTCGGCGTCACCCTCCCGACGTCACCCGTGCTGCGAGACATGTTCACGAGGGCACTGGCCGACCCGGAGCTCGCCGACCTCGACTGGTCGGCCGTCGCCGAGATCACCCGGGGCCTCGCCCGCGACTAGGCGGCGAGCGCGCGCCGTTTCCTGCGCATCCGTCCCACCGTGTACAGGATGGCGGCGACGAGGATCAGGATGCCCTGGAAGAAGTACTGGAACACCGTTCCGAGGCCCAGGAACACCGTCGCGTTGAGCACCTCTGCAGCAGGACGGCGCCGAGCAGCGTGCCGATGAATGTGCCGCGTCCGCCGAGCAGGCTGGTGCCGCCCAGCACGACCGCGGTGATGCTGGTCGAGCGTGTAGCGACGAGCCCTGGGACGGGTCACCGATGCCGTACTGGCCCATCAGCATGATCGCGCCGAGGAACACGAGCAGCGCCGTCGCCGACGTACGCGAAGATCACGGTGCGGTTGATCGCGATGCCGATGCGGCGAGCGGACTCCTTGTTCGACCCGACGGCCCGCAGCCGCCAGCCCCAGCGTCGTCTTGCGCAGGAAGTACTCCAGCACGACCGTGCCGACCACGATGACCAGGAAGAACAGCGGGACGGGGCCGATACGAGGTGTTGACGAAGTCCTGGAAGCCTGCTGATGTAGCCGCCCGGCTGGGGCCGGAGCAGCAGCGCGAAGCCGCCGAGCGCGATGTACGAGCGCCAGCGTCGCCGCGATCGGGCGTGAACCGGCCGAAGCGGATCAGGGAACCGTTGACCAGCCCGACGACCAGCGCGACCACCACCATCAGCACGAGACCGAGGATCACCTGGCCAGTCGACTTGCCGTCGTTGATGAAGAACGAACCGACGACCACGAGGAAGCCGGCGAGCGGGCCGACCGAGAGATCGATCCCGCCGGTGAGCAGGGCGATGTTCTGCCCGAGTGCGATGAATCCGAGCGCCGCGGCGGCCGTCAGCAGGTTGGTGATGTTGAAGGTCGAGAGGTAGGCCGGATTCTGGCCGAGCAGGTAGCGCCCCGAGCACGATGATGACGACGGCCCGACAAGCGCCGGGCGCGTAGTCGCCCTGGATGAAGCGGCGGAAGCCGGCGACGCGTTGCGACCTGCTGCCGCGGTGTCGCCGCGACACGCCTCGGTCGTCGAACTGCACCGCGGCGCGTGACGATGCGCTCCTCGGTGATGTCGTCGCCGGTCAGGGTCTCGACGACGTGGCCGCGCGACATCACGACGACCTGGTCGCACAGTCCCTCGAGCTCCTTGGCATCCGACGAGGCGACGATCGACCGGGATGCCGCGGCCCGACGCCTCGCGGAGGATGCCGTAGATGTCGGCGCGGGCACCGACGTCGACGCCCTGGGTCGGCTCGTCCGCGATCAGGAGGACCGGGTCGGACAGCAGCGCGCGGGCGATGACGACCTTCTGCTGGTTGCCGCCGGAGAGGGAGGAGACCGGCCGCATCCATCGACGGCGCCTTGACCGACGAGCGAGGCGAGGGATGCGCCGACCTGCGCTGACCTCCTTCGCCGGCTGACGAACAGCAGGCTGCGTGAACTTCTTGAGCGCCGCGATCGCGGCGTTCTCGCGCACCGAGAGGCTCATCATGAGGCCCTCGCCATGACGGTCGGCCGGCATGAACGCCGCGCGCTGAGAAGGTCTTCGAGCTGCGAGAGTCCGTGCCCTCGATCTCGACGTCGCCGCTGAACGGTTCGAGCCCGGCGAGCGCGCGGAGCAGCTCGCTCTGGCCGTTGCCGACCACGCCCGCGATGCCGATGATCTCGCCGCGCTGCGCGGTTGCGTTGACGTCGACGAAGCCCGGGGCCGGCGAGGCTTCGACAGGCGGAAGTTGACCGGGGCGCCCGCGACGGGCTCGTGCTTGGGCGGGAAGGTCGAGTTGAGCTCGCGGCCGACGATGAGCGCGAGGAGTTCGGCGTCCGTGATGTCGGACACGGCCGACGTGCCGCGCACCTTGCCGTCGCGAAGAACGGTGACCCGGTTCGCGAGCTCGCGCACCTCGGCGAGCCGGTGGGTGATGTAGATGACCGAGGTGCCTGTCTTCACGCATGTCGCGAACCCGGTTGAACAGCAGGTCGACGGCGTCGCCGCCGAGCGGCGCGGTCGGTTCATCCAGGATGAGCAGCTTGGGCTTGCATCGCGAAGGCCTTCGCGATCTCGAGCAGGTGCTTCTGCGCGACAGTCAGCGTCTCGACCCGGTCGCCCGGGTGCACCGTTGAGGTCGACGCGGTCGAGCATGTCGCGAACCGCGGCCGCGGCGCCCCCGGAAAACAGCTCGCGGGAAGCGAGACGCGGAGGTTTTCCTCGACGGTGAGGTCGGGCAGGACGGCGGGGTGCTGGTGCACGATCGCGATACCGAGGTCGGCCGCGAGCTTCGGGGTGAGGGTCGCCGAGCGTCGCCCTGGAAGATCATGCTTCCGGCATCCGGCTGCGCGGTGCCGGAGGCGACGTTCATGAGCGTGGACTTGCCCGCGCCGTTCTCACCGAGAATGGCGTGCACCTCGCCCGGACGGATCTCGACGGAAACATCGGTCAGGGCTGCGACGCCCGAGTAGTACTTCGAGATGCCGCGCATCTCGAGGGTCGCTGGCGTCGTGACTACGGTGTCCTGGACTGGTTCACGGGTGGGCCTTTGCGTTGGATCTGAAGCAGGGTGACGGTCCCGCGGTCGGGTTGGCCGCGGCGATGCCGCGACCAACCCGATCGTGCGAGAGGTGGAACTGGTGTACGGTTCAGTTACTTTCCGAGAGCCGCCTGCTCGGCTCCCGACATCTGGGCCGAGAGGTAGACGTCACCCGGCAGGCTCGGCTGGCAGTCGACCGGCTTGCTCGTGTCGGTGGAGTCCTCGAAGATCGGTCCCTTGAAGGAATCGGCCGTCGGGATCTTGCCACCGGTCGCCTTGGCAACCGCGTAGTCCACCGCGAGGCGGACGTTGTCGTTACCGGTCGCGACCGTCATCAACTTGAACGGGGCCTTGGCCTGCGTGTCCTTCCAGAAGCAGCTCAGCGAGTTGCCGTCGGAGGTCGCCAGGGCCGGGATCGGGCGCCCGCTCTTCGTGAACAGCGGGAGCGAGCTGACCATGGTCGGACCGAAGTCAGAGATGATGACGTCGATCTTCGGGTACTTCGCGATGGCGGCTGACAGCAGGGTCTGCGTCAGGGTCGGGTCCCAGTTGGTCGGCACGAACGGCGTCTGGTCGATGAAGGTGTAGTCGCTTCCGACAACCTTCTTGACCGCGTTGTACTCGGTCGATGCTCTGGCTGTTACCGGCCGGGCCACCCATGAACAGGATGTTTCCGCCCTTGGGAACGTTCTTCTCGATCCAGTTGCCCCAGTTGGTGCCGTCGTTCGCGAAGTCGTCGCCAATCCACTTGTCGTAGTTGACGCCGGCCTTGCCACCGGGGAAGACGCGGTAGGGAACCGTGACGACGCCGGCCTTGTAGGCCGAGGTCAGCGCCGGAAGAACGGCCTTGCCCGCATCCGGGAAGACGACCATCGCGTTGACGCCGGTCGAGACCATGCCCTTGATGTCCGAGATGGCCTTCTGGGTGTTGCCCTGGCCGTCCGCGTACAGGAACTTCGTGACGCTCGGGCACTTCTGGGCCTCCTGCTTACCGGAGGCCGTGGTCACGAGGCGCCAGCTGTTTCCGCCGAAACCGTCGAGCAGCGCGAACGAGATCTTCTTCGTTCCGCACCATGAGGGGGCGCCGGCGACGTGAGTGACCTTGCCACTCGTGCCACCGGCGGTGCTGCCTGTGCTGCTACAGCCAGACAGGATGAGGGAGACGGCGCGACGGCAATCGCGACCGTTCCGATCTTGGTGCGAGGTTTCATTGTTTATTCCTCCTTGTTGCGCGCAACGCCTCTGTCACGCGTTGTCGAGCCCGGGGGCCGAGTGGGTTTTGTTGTGGTGGGTTTTATTGGTGGTGGCCGGGGGCGATCAGGTGAGATCGCGGGGGCGAAGCGTTGGCGGCGGGTGATCCTCGGCCCAGATTGCGGCCCAGTCGACGGTGTAAAGCGAGACGCCGACCGCGAGGGCCGCGGCCTGGACGATGGTCTGGATGGCCGTGAGACGCCGAGCTGGATGACGAACTCGACCAGCTGCTCGAGGAAGAGCGCGGCGACGACGGTGGCGAGCGGGTAGCCCCGGCCACCCAAGAAGCGAGGTGCCGCCGAGGACGACGACGGCGACCGAGATGAGCAGGTATCCGTCGCCCTCGATAGGCTGACGGCTGCGCCGTGATTCCGGCGATCATGATTCCGGCGACGCAGTACAGCAGCTGCGCCCAGATGTAGGCGGAGCTCTGGTGGAGCTTCACGCGAAGACCGATGGCGCGAGCGGCGCGCGGGTTTGCCCCGACCGCCTCGAAGCGGCGACCGGCGACGGTTCGCCGCACCAGCACCGGTGACGAGGATCAGCGCACCGAGCGCGAAGAAGACCGAGTTCGGGATGCCGAACGACGAGCCTCCGGTGATCGAGGCGAGCAGCTTTGTGGTGATGCGGGGGCGACCGCCCGAGATCGCCGAGGTTCACGCCGTACAGCAGCGCGTTCATCCCGAGGGTCGCGATGATCGGGTTGAGCCCGAGGACGCCGATCATCAGTCCGTTGAGCGATGCCGGCGATGACCGCGAAGAAGAGGGCAAGGAGGATGTTCCGGCAGCAATTCGGAGTTCACACCATCCGGGTTGTGCGTGACGATGACGATCGCGAGCGACATGCCGCCCGCCACCGAGAGGTCGATGCCGCCCTGCTGGATGGCGAGCATCTGGCCGAGGCCGGCGACCGCGAGCACCGAGGCGATGGGGAGCATGCCCGACGAGCGAGGTCGGCGGAGACGCTGGAGGGCGCGACGAATCGCGCTGACCACGAAGAGCAGGATCGTCGCGCTTCCGATGGTGATGAGACCCTTGGAAATGGAGAAGCGCGTGGACTTCAGTTGCACCGCATCCCGCTTCGTTGCGTCAGCCATGAGTCACTCCTGGTTGGTCATCCGCAACTTCGGTGTGGCGAGATGTGTTGAGCGTCACTTTACAAAATTCCGAATGTGTTCACAAGCACTTCGGATAACGATTCGGGAATTCGGCCCTAAAAGCCTCGTAAATTGGGTTTATGGGTGCCGGAACGCCTCGACGACCGATCACCATCGTGGGTGCCCCGACGAGCGCCGGTAGTTACGCGGCGGGGCAGGAGTCGGCGCCCCGCGTACTCCGCGAACACGGTCTCCTCGAGCGGCTCCGCGATCGTGGTCGCGAGGTGACGGATGCCGGCGACGGACCACTCCAGGTCTGGACACCGGATACCGCGCATCCTCTGGCCCAGAACTTCACGCAGGCCGCCGAAGCGATCCGTGCGGCCGCGGTCATGGTGGGCAACGCGCTCGACGGCGGTGCCGACGTGCTGCTGCTCGGAGGCAACTGCACGGTTGCGCTCGGGGCAATGAGCGCGCTTATCGAGCGAGAGCCGCACACTGCCCTCGTTTACATCGACCGCCACTTCGACCTGAATACTCCGACCAGCACGACCGATGGCGCGTTGGACTGGATGGGGATGGCTGCCGCGTTCAACCTGCTGCCGGATCCGCCCGATTTCGGATTTCCGCGCAGCCCGCTACTGGATCCGGACCAGTTGCTCTACCTCGGCGCCGACCCTGCGCTAGCTACGGGGTGGGAACGCGACCAGGTCGATCGTCTCGGCCTTGCCTGGCGATCGAATGAGGCGCTCGCCACCGACCCCGCGGGCGAGGCCGCTGCCGTTCGATCGTGGGTAGCCGGACGCTCGTTCGCGCTGCACCTCGACCTCGACGTGCTCGACTTCACCGACCTTCCTCTTGCCGAAAACACGGACGGCCGAAACTCGGGACCCTCGCTCGCCTCGGTCACGACAGTGCTCGCAGCAGGATGCGCGGAGCCCGGCTTCCGACTCCTCTCGATCGGCGAGCTCAATCCCACTCGCGCAGCCGGCACTCCGGATGCGATTCCCCGCTTCGTCGAGGCGCTCGTCGCCGCCCTGGCGTGACGGACGCGCACGACTCGATCGGTAGACTTGCTCGCGGTTACGCCTCCTTAGCTCAGTGGTAGAGCACCGCTCTTGTAAAGCGAAGGTCGTCGGTTCAAATCCGACAGGGGGCTCTTCTCAATCGCGGGCGACTGCGGCGAATTCCGGGTGGGCGCGCACGCCCGGTTGCGCCGAACACGCCCGCTGCGCTGCGCATTCGCGCTGTCGCGAATCTCGTGAAACAAAGCCGCCGACGCGCGAGATGTCCAGTGCTGGGAGACCGACTCGTCTACGTACGAGTACTCTGGAGCTCTCGCCAGCAGGCTCGCATAGCCCTATGGTTTGTTCAACTGACTCAATGAGGAGATTCACGTGGTTGCAGTGGAGTTTGAAGAACGGCTTTCCGCGCTTGCGACAAAGATCAAGACCCAGCGCGACTCGATCAAAACCGAGGAGGCCACGAAGAACGCGTTCGTTATGCCCTTTATCTCGACGATCCTCGGCTACGACGTCTTCAATCCGCTCGAGGTCGTCCCGGAATTCATCGCTGACGTCGGCATGAAGAAGGGCGAGAAGATCGACTACGCGATCATGCGCGACGGCGTCGTTCAGATCCTGATCGAGTGTAAGTCGTCACAGGCCCGCTTCAAAATCGAGAACGCATCCCAGCTCTATCGCTACTTCGCTGTGACGAAAGCAAGAATTGCTGTACTGACCAATGGCGAGATCTATCAATTCTTCACGGATCTCGATGCGCCAAACATGATGGACAATCGTCCGTTTCTGGTGCTTGATATGGCGAACATCGACGATTCGCTGATCCCGGAACTCATAAAACTCAGCAAAGAGGTTTTCGATCTCGACTCGATTATCAGTGCAGCGGAAGAACTGAAGTATGTCGGGGCGATCAAGCGACTGCTCGCTGCCCAATTCGCGGAGCCTGAAGACGAATGGATTCGACTGCTCGCAACGCGCGTTTATGACGGTTCGTACACACAGAAGGTTAAAGAGCAGTTCAGAAAGCTGGTTCCCCGCGCTACCGCGCAATTCTTGAACGACCAGGTGAACGAACGGCTGAAGACCGCTCTCGTCGCCCCCGCCATTCGGCCTCGATGACGCGCCCCTGCAGGCACTTGGAAGCGGCGCTATCGCCCATGCCGAAGAACAAGAGGGTGGGATCGTCACAACCCCCGAAGAGCTCGAAGGTTTCAACATCGTGAAGGCGATCGCATGCAGCGAGGTGAAACCGGAGCGAATTATTGCCCGCGACTCGCAGTCCTACTTCGGCATCCTCCTCGACGACAACAACCGCAAGACCATTGCTCGGCTCCACTTCAATCAGAAAAAGCAGAAGTACCTCGGCCTGCTCGACGAAAACAAGGTCGAAACACGTCACCCAATCGCAACGCTCGATGACATCTACCAATACGCCGATGCGATTCGAGCTTCTGTCCGACGGCTTCGTGATTCGGCAGCCGGATGAAGTGGGCTTCGTCGGTAGACAAGCTGTGACGCCTTTTCCGTGCGGGCACGGATCGAAGTCAAATAGTTTGCAGGCGAATTGATCGAGTAACAGAACTAGTCGCGTGTTACACCTCGTAGTAGACTTGTATACGTGAGTGAGGTTCCCGACTGGTTGCACCGCCGCGAGCACATCGAACAGCGGTCGCAACGGAAGGGCGAGACGGAGCAGAACATCCTCGTCGAATGGGCGGACGAGGCGTACCTGGACGAGTCAGCGGTGACGTTCGATCCGGACTACGCCTCAGATACTGGTCTCTCGGCGCGGACGATCGGCTGGTCGGACTCAGCCGGATTCCTCATCACCGTGATCACCGTCCGCGACGAGAATGACCACCTGTGGGGCGCAACCGCGTTCCGCGCCAACAGCACGGATGAACGTCACTACCTAGGTTCGTAAGGAGCAGCAATGAGCATCGAAGAGACCCTCGCCGCCGAAGCGGCTCACGCCGAAGCCAACCGTGACGCGACACCAGCACCTGGCGTTCGAGCCCAGCGCCGTTCCGGTGCCGGCAATCCCGCGGTGCTGTCCGTGCGTCTTACGAAGGAGCAGTACGACCAACTATCCGAGCGGGCCGAGCGGGCTGGTGTTCCGACCTCGGCACTCGCACGCGAGGTCATCCTGGCCTCGTTGGGAGACGCGGACGGCGATCGTGTTGCAGCGAAACTTGAAGAGGTTCTGCGTCGCACGCTCTCGCCCGACCTGCTTGCGAGCTGACATCGCGGCCATTTGCAGCTCGAAGGGACTGAGATCCAGGTGACGCGCGCGCAAGTGAGTGAGTGTGGCGTGGACAGCTGCTGAGTAGCGTTGCAGTCATGGACAGCGAGGGCGCATTCGACGACGGCACAGAGAACTCCGTGAATCGGGCACTCAGATTTTGCGAGCAACTTATTGCTGGACGAATTCGCTACGACAGGGATATTGTGCGCGACGGCGCAGTAATGATCACTGTCGCGGTTCCCGGCGAACGTTGGGAGATCGAATTCATGAGCGACGGGACCGTAGAACTAGAGCGCTTCGAATCTCTCGGGGTCGAAACCGTCGATGATGCTCTCGCGATGCTCGTTGCAGCGATGGGCGACTAGTCAGACAGGGGGACGTGCGCCACGTGGGCATCCGTGGAGGCGTGTCAGGTGTCTCAGGTGTCTCGAGCGAACCTCATCCCGAGAGTGGAGTGACGCGATGTGCTCCTCCCTGCGGCTTCGGCGGTCGACACGTGGACCGCCGGTTCGCCCTCACAAATCGACGGTCCTGCCACCCCACTAGCCTGATGCTATGTCCTACCCCGCCACAGTATTGAGCGTGATGATTGCTTCACCGTCTGATGTTGATAGCGCGCGGGATGCCGTTTGAAAGGGCCATCCATTCATGGAACGATGCGAACGCGGAGTCGAGGGGAGTTGTCCTCGTGCCTTGGCGCTGGGAAACATCGTCGGTGCCAATGCTCGGAGACCATCCGCAGGCGATATTGAATTCGCAAGGCTTGGATAGGGCCGACGTAGTTTTCGCCTATCTTCTGGGGCCGACTCGGAAGCCCTACTCCGTCAGCCGTTTCGGGGACGGTTGAGGAGATAGAGAAGGCCGTTGTACGAGGCAAGCCAGTGATCCCACCCTGTACTTTCTGGGACGCGCCCCTTCCGATCGATGTCGATACTGAGCGACTTGATGGGCTTCGTGCTTTCAGGAAACAAGTTCAGGACCGGGGACTGTTTGGGGAATTCAAGAATGTTGATCAACTGCTTGCCGAGGTCTGGAAATGTATTGAGGCGGATATTTCCGTCACCTATGCGAGCGCTTCCGCAGCGCCAGTCAACTCGTCGCCGGTCAGATTCCTTGTACAGCCGAAGTCCGCGATGGAAGTTCACTACAGCCGAGGTATTCCCAGCGATCGTCGTAGAACATGGATTGAGGTTACAAATCGCAGTACGACAACGGACGCCGAGAAAGTTACCTTCGAGTTGGTCGGCAGTCCCACGATGCACCTCGTCGGCGCTCTGAACAGCCCATCACCATCCACGCCCTCCAGATGCGCGAGCTAAGCCCGACCGCGCACTTCATGGGAGGGTCTAATGAAGAACCGGTCCTTCAGCCAGTAGCCTGGCAAGAGGACGGTGTCGACCACACCCACGATTTTCAGGTGGACTAGGAAGTTCCCGCTTTTTGCCCACAATCGCTTGTTGACGAGTTAGCTTCGTAACACGATTCGGATGGACTCTAATAAGGCTTTGATCAGCTATTAAGCAAAATCACCGGCGCCAATTCGGGCCTCTTTTCGCTCTTGTAAAGCGAAGGTCGTCGGTTCAAATCCGACAGGGGGCTCTTTTCAATTCGGGCGACTTCGGCGCAATCCGGGCGTGCGCGCTCGCCCATTCACGCCGCACTCGCCCGCCGGCCACATGATGATGCCCATGGTTTGGTTCAGCCTGGCGCACGGATCATTCGACGTCGAAAGATTGCACAGTGGCCCAGCTCGCTCGTCGATGAGACCTCGAGCCCGATTGCATCTCACGCCAGCGCGGACCACCGCCGCTCACAACCGGCTGTGAAGGCTACGCCGCCGCGCCCGACCGCTCGATCACTCGCCGAAGGTTCGCCAGTCCGTCGCGCACCCTCGTCCTGACTGCCTTCTCGGAGGCGCCGAGGTGGTCCGCGGCCTCGCTGAATGTGCGGCCGTGCAAGTAGGTCGTTGCGACCGCTTCGCGCTGAAGTGGCGTGATGCGCCGCAGGCTCTCGATGAGCATTTCGGCGTCGAGCCGAGCTTCGACCACTTCGAACACGGCATCGTAGGGGCGGTGCCGGTTGCGCTCCGCGTCACGGAGATCTCTCTGCCGCGACGCCTGCGAAGCCCGAACGCGATCCACCGCGCGCCGTTTCGCGATCATGAGCATCCATGACAGCGCTGAGCCTTTGGCCCCGTCAAACCCGGAGCATTTCTCCCATATCTCTATGAAGACCTCCTGGGTGACCTCCTCGGACTGCCACCGGTCGATCAGAACCTGAGTCACGACGGCATGCACCCGTGCCTCCGTCGCGGCGTGCAGGCGCTCGAACGCACGCGGCTCTCCGGCCGACAGTGCGCGAACAAGCTGATCGATTGTGCTGCTGAAGGTGGTCACCGATCGCTCACTCCCCTGCCCGAATTCATCGCGCCGTACGCGTGACTTCAGGCTAGGAGCGACGGCGAAACCGGGTCGCGGCGATCCGCTTACAGAATGGTGACAGTCTCGGGCGACCGCGTCACGCAGGCAAGATGAGGTCGAATCGGCAGCCACCCGGCACGTTGCGAACGGTCGCCTCACCGTTGTGCGCCTTGAGGATGCCCGCGACGATCGCGAGGCCAAGCCCGGCACCACCAGACCTCGCGCCATCGATCGGCGATCGCGCCGCCGTGCCCCGCCACCCCGCATCGAAGACGCGGTCGAGTTCGGCCTCGGGGATGCCGCCGCCCCCATCGATCACCGAGACGGTCGGCCTGCCATCCGCGCGACGACTGGCGATGACGGTGACGGGCGTGCCCGGCGGTGTGTGCTGCACGGCGTTGATCAGCAGATTGCTCATGGCGCGGGAGAGCTCGGCGGGATCGGCACGAACGGTGAGGTCATCCACTTGGGCGCCTCGACCGTGATGGTCCGGCCGGCCGCGAGCGGCCCGAGGTCGGCGACCGCATCGCTCACGATGTCGTAGAGCGACACTTCGCAGATCGACAGTGAGCATCCCGGACTCGATCTCCGACAACTGGAACAGGTCGTCGACGATGCTCCGTGAGCTGCTCGACCTTGATGCGCATCTGCCGCAGATAGCGCTCCTGGTCGTTAACGAGACCATCTTCGAGCGCCTCCGACATCGCGCGGATGCCGGCGAGTGGCGTGCGGAGGTCGTGCGAGATTCCCGCGATCAGTTCTCGACGCGATGCCTCGATCGGCGCTCACGCGCGTAGGACTCGGCGAGGCGGGCGCTGGTCTCCTCGAGCTGGGCGGCGAGCGAGCGCAGCTCGGCGGTCGAGCCGCTGGCAGAGGTCGGGACGATCTTCCCTTCGCCGATGTCACGCGCGGCGCGGGCCAGCCCGCGGAAGTTGCGAGAAACGACGGTGCCGAGCACGACGCTCAGCGCAAGCGCGACAACGCCCGCGATACAGGCGACGGATCACGACCGTGAGGTCGTGGCTCGAGATGAACATCCGCGTTAGCGACCGCGATCATGCTGGCAACGATGGCCAGTGCCGCGGTCGCCACGAGCACGCGAGCTGAAGGCGAAGGGTCGCTCGACGCATCGCGAACAGGCGATGGCGCCAGCGATTGCGACGATGAACGAGGCCCCGAGCGCGATAGCGACGATATCGAGAGGTCAGCGAGGCTGCATTGCTCGACCCCCGCTCGAAGCGATAACCCACGCCCCACACCGTGACGATGAACTCGGGCTCGGTCACGGCGGCCTCGATCTTCTCGCGCAGACGCCGCACGTGCACGGTGACGGTCGAAAGGTCGCCGACGGTCCAGCCCCACACCCCGGCAAAGAGCTCGGGGCGGCTGAACGCCTGGTTCGGATGTTTGACAAAAAACTCGAGCAGGTCGAACTCGCGGGAGGTCAGGGCGAGCTCCGCGCCATCCTTGCTCGCGCGTCGCGCAGACGGGTCCAGTCGAAACCGGCCGAAGTCGATGACCGACTCCGGGGTGTAGACGGCGACCGAACGACGCAGGATCGACTGCACGCGGAGCACCAGCTCACGTGGTGAGAAGGGCTTGGTCAGGTAGTCGTCGGCCCCGGCCGACAGACCCTGAATGCGGTCTTCTTCCGATCCCAGCGCCGTGAGCAGGATGATCGGAGTCGTGATACCGCGCGAATGCGCCGGCACACCTCGACACCGTCGATCCCCGGCAGCATCCTGTCCAGTACGACCAGATCGGGCAGCGTCTTGTCGATGGCCGCGAGCGCCGAAAACCGTCGACGACGTGCGACACCAGCAGACCAGCCGCTCGGAGATAGGACGACGCAACCTCAGCAACGGTGGGATCGTCCTCGACGAGCAGAATCCGTCGATCGAGGATGCTGACCGCCTCGCGCGGCGACTCGCCGCCGGGGCGGAACAGCGTAAGAAACGCCGGTGAGCTTGTCCCCGTCGAAGGCCAAGCTGGTCATCGAGCCGAGCGCGCACTGCCGGGTGTGCGGGTTGTGCCACAGCCGCCGCTGCTCGGCGCGCGAGCCGGGTGACCCAGATCGGCAGCTGGTGGCTGACGCAGACCGCCTCGTGGCCCCGGCGGCGTCCCGGGCGTCGACGACGCCGCGAGCATCCGGGCGACGACCTCGCGTGTAGGGCTCGCCCCAGGACGGGCGGAACGGGTTGCACAGGTACTGCCAGTTGCCGGGTTTGCGCAGCGCCGTCGCCGACGCCGAAGCGTCTTGCCCTCGAAGATGTTCTCCGACTCGATCAGCCGGTCGTCGGTGACGACGGTCAGGCCGCGAGCCGGCGGCGATCGGCGCCGCGGTCTCCTGGGCCCGCTCCAGCGGGGAGGCGACGACGGCGGTGATGTCGCGGCCCGCCGAAGCACCTCGGCGACCCGCTCGGCCATCTGCCGCCCGAGCTCGGAGAGGTGGTAGCCGGGCAGCCGGCCGTAGAGCACGCCGCTCGGGGTTGTGCACCTCGCCGTGCCGGATCAGGTGGACGACGTCGTGCTCAGCGCATCAGCTGGTCAGCCTACCGGCGGCCTCAGCGGGCGCGCGGCGCGGGCAGCGGCCGGGCGGCGGCCGGCAGGGCGTCGGCGATCGTCTGCGACCGCGGCGTCGTCGTGGGCCGCGGAGACGAACCACGCCTCGAACGCGGACGGCGGCAGGTAGACGCCGCGCGTCGAGCATGGCGTGGAAGAACGCGGCGTACGCGGCGGTGTCCTGGCGCTTGGCGTCGTCGTAGTCGCGCACCGGGCCGTCGGCGAAGAAGACCGAGAACATGGTGCCCGCGCCTGCACGGCGTGCGGCACCCCGTCCTCGGTCGAGCGCCGGTCGGCGACGTGCTTGCGCAGCGTCTCGCGCGACCGCGTCGACCGCGGGCGTAGACCGTCGTCGGTGCAGGCGCGCAGCGTGGCCAGGCCGGCGGCGGTGGCGATCGGGTTCCCGGACAGCGTGCCCGCCTGGTAGACCGGGCCCGACCGGCGCCAGCTTGCGCCATCACGTCGGCCCGGCCGCCGAACGCCGCGGCCGGGAAGCCGCCGCCCATCACCTTGCCGAACGTCATCAGGTCGGGCGCAGCCGACGCCGGTCGAGCCCGTACCAGCCCGCGCGCGGTGACGCGGAAGCCGGTCATCACCTCGTCGCAGATGAGCAGCGCGCCGTGCCGCGTGCACAGCGCGCGAGCAGCTGCGTTGAAGCCGGGCGCCGGCGGGACGACGCCCATGTTGCCGGCCGCGGCCTCGGTGATCACGCAGGCGATCTCGGTCGCCGCGCGGCGGCGAAGAGCGGCTCGACGGCGGCCGCGTCGTTGTAGGGCAGCACGATCGTGTCGCGCGGCCGCCGCCCCGGTCACGCCGGGGGTGTCGGGCAGCGCCGAAGGTCGCCACGCCGGAGCCGGCCGCGGCCAGCAGCGCGTCGACGTGGCCGTGGTAGCAGCCGGCGAACTTCACGACCTTCGTCGCGGCCGGTGAAGCCGCGGGCCAGCCGGATCGCGCGACATCGTGGCCTCGGTGCCGGAGGAGACCAGCCGGACCTGCTCGACCGGCGCGCCGCGCGACGATCTCCTCGGCCAGCTCGACCTCGCCCGGCGGTGGGCGTGCCGAACGACGTGCCGCGCGCGAGCGCGTCGCGACCGCCGGCGACCACCGCGGGGTGGGCGTGGCCGAGGATCATCGGGCCCCAGGAGCAGACCAGGTCGACGTACTCTTCGCCGTCGGCGTCGGTCAGGTAGGGCCCGGCGCCGCGGCCGATGAACCGCGGGGTGCCGCCGACCGCGCGGAACGCGCGGACCGGCGAGTTCACCCCGCCGGGCGTGACCGCGCGGGCGCGGGCGAACAGCTCCGCGCCGCGGGTGACGACCGGGTCGCGGCCGGCGTCGGCGGGGTCAGCGGGTCAGTCACTTCTAGCTCTCTTCCTCACAGGCGTCGACCAGGTACTCAAGCAGGCGCAGCCCGTCCGGCAGGCCGCGCCCGGCTGGCTCCCGGATCCAGCGTACGTCCTGGCCGGAGCCGTGCCTGGACGGCGCGGCGAGGACGTAGCTGTCCCGGCAGTGCCAGCGCAGCACCGCGGCGGCGCCGGTCAGGTCCGGTGACGCGTCGAGGCCGCAGGACCACCACTCGTCCTCGTGATCGGGCGCGCCCCTGGTCGAGACGTAGAAGTGGATCCGCTCGGCGCCGTCGGCCGCGACCGGGCCGGTCTCGACGCCGGCCTTGGCCATCCGGGCCAGTGCGGTGGCGCCGACCACGGCGGGGACGTCGAGAACATCAAAAACCCGCCCGGTGGCGAGTATCACATTCGCCTCCGGACGGGCTTCCCACCACTGTCCGATGACCGCGCTGTCCGCGGTCGATTGCATCTGCCAGGTTGGAGAGACCGGATGGGCACCAGGGTCAGGGCAGCCGACCCGGTTGCAGGAGCAGGCGCGGCCCGGCTCGGGCATCCCTTTCCGGTCAAGCCCGCCGCTTGGATTGGCCCCCGGGCACACCGGCCAGCCAAGCGCCGCGTACTCGAGTGCCGCCTGGCCAAGCGCCGGGGGCCGCTGCGCGGCCCAGCGCCGGCCGCGTCGCCGCATCATCGCTACCATCAGGCCCCGCCCCTCGTGGTCCGCCGTAATCCCGCCGGGGGAGGGAATGCCAAAGCATCCGCCAACCTGGTAGAGGGATTGCCGAAATCGTACCTCCGCCGCGGGCGTCCTTCGGCGCAGATCACCGTGACCATGACCACGGTCACAGCCGGTGAGGTCAGCCCAGGCGGCGGGCTACCTCGGTCGCCCAGTAGGTGAGGATCACGCTCGCCCCGGCCCGCCTGATCGCGGTCAGGGTCTCCATGATCGCCCGCTCGCGGTCCACCCAGCCGTTGGCCGCCGCCGCCTCGACCATCGCGAACTCCCCGCTGACCTGGTAGGCGGCAACCGGGACGTGCACGCGTCGGCGACCCGGCGGACGATGTCCAGGTAGCGGCAGGGCCGGCTTGACCATGACCATGTCCGCGCCCTCGGCGAGGTCGAGCCGACCTCGCGCAGCGCCTCGCGCGCGTTGGCCGGGTCCTGCTGGTAGGTGGCGCGGTCACCGAACTTCGGCGCGCCCTCGGCGGCCTCGCGGAACGGGCCGTAGAAGGCGGAGGCGTACTTCACGAGTAGGCGCAGATCGCCACGTCGCGGAAGCCCGCCCGTCCAGCGCCGTCCGGATCGCGCCCACCTGACCGTCCATCATGCCGCCCGGCGCGACCACGTGCGCGCCCGCGCGGGCCTGCGCGACCGCCGTGGACGCGTAGCGGTCGAGCGTGGAGTCGTTGTCCACGATCCCGGCGGGGGTGA
>CAVTXB010000011.1:0-14316 GCA_963738535.1 uncultured Actinomycetota bacterium | reverse complement strand
CAACAGGCCGAGGGGGCGAAGTTCTGGGCTGCGGTCTGCGCCGAGATCGCGAACCGCGGCGTGCGGGATGTCCTCATCGTCTGCTGCGATGGACTGACCGGGTTCCCCGAAGCGATCGAGGCGACCTGGCCGCAAAGCGCAGTCCAAACCTGTGTCGTGCATTTGATCCGTAACGCGATGCGTTTCGTCGCGTCGGACTCGATGAAACCCGTCGCGGCCGCGTTGAAGCCGATCTACCAGGCCGCCAACGCCGACCAGGCCAGGGTCGAGCTCGACGCGTTCGCGGCATCTCCGTTGGGGCTGAAGAACCCTCACGCGGCCCAAGTATTCGAGAACGCGTGGGAACGCTTCACTCCCTTTCTTGCGTTCCCGCCCGAGGTTCGACGGGTGATCTACACAACCAACGCGATCGAGTCGCTGAACTACCAACTCCGGAAAGTGACTAAAAACCGGGGCCATTTCCCCAGTGATGCCGCCGCGGTGAAGCTGCTCTGGCTCGCGATCTGCAACATCGAAGACAAACGAGCCCGCGACCGGGCCAAGGAACAAGGCCTCGGCCGAGGCGCCAAACGCAAGGCGGAAGGTGTCCTAGTCGAAGGGCAGAAAGTCACCAACTGGAAGAAAGCCCTCGAGCAACTCAGCCTCGCCTACCCCGACCGCATCAACCCGCACCTCTAACAACACGAAACGAGACCACGCTCACTTACACAAACAACTTGACAGGCTCGTCACCGACGTTTACTCCCGCCGGATCGTGGGCTGGAACGTCGCTTCGACGTTGAAGGCCGACATCCTCCCGCTCCAAGCCCTCGACATGGCGGCCTGGGCAGCGGGCGGAAATCTTGACGGGCTCACGCACCATTCCGACCACGGGTCGAATTACATGGCCTTGGTTTACACGGACCGGATCGTGGAACTCGGCGCGACCCCCTCGACCGGAACCGTTGGCGACAGCTACGACAACGCCCTCGCCGAGGCCGTCAATGGTCTCTACAAAACCGAGCTCATCCGCAGGCAAGGGCCCTGGCGCACCGTCGAGCAGGTCGAGCTCGCGACCCTGGAATACGTGTGGTGGTGGAATAACCACCGCCTCCACGGCGAACTCGACATGCGTACCCCGCTCGAAGTCGAACACGAGTATTACGCTGACCAAGAAACCTCCCCGCTGGCGACCGCCAGACAGGGAACCAACTAGGAACTAAACCCAGGCCGAATCAGAAGAGGAACCAAGCGAGCGTCAGAGACAGGAGCACAATCGCGCTGATACTGCGTGGTGTGCGATGGGGCAGGTAATAGTTGAGCAAGTAGTACGGGACTTGCGCGAGGCAGTCAGCTATCACCACCCAGGACTTCTAGTGACAGCTGAACGTTAGAAGATGATTCCGAAGTACATTCCGGCCGTCCCCGACCTCGTCGATGAGCGCGAAGGGAACATCCAGTTACTGAAAAGAGCACTGTGGCTGACGGCCCTGTTCGGAGCCGGCCTGTTACCGCCTCCGCGCAGATTCCCGGTGAAGGAATTCGTGTCGGAGGCCGCCTTCGTAGGCGGCTTGGCCTCTGGGGTCGATGCACGCATTCATCGACGACAGAGTTTTCATGACACCCTTCCAGCCTCGGTCGTTTGCGAACGTGAATGCTCCGCGGGAACGAGCGGGGATGCCGGCGAGAAAGTCGGCGACATTGCCGTCGAGGTCCGACTCCCCGACACCCTCGTCGTGAAACACGCGCTGGTAGAACTGCGGCGGCGCCGGGGCGATCGGGGGCTGTTGGCCGCGCGGCTTGTGCGGAAGGCTGAGCGCCGCAACCGCTCGCACGCGGTGAGGGAGCACAGTGGCCATCGTCCACGCGAGCAGTGCGCCGACGTCGTGCCCGACGACGACGCCGTCTCGGCCCCGAGGGCATTCATGAGGCCGACGAGGTCGCCGGCCAGGTCGAAATGAGAATACGCCTCGCGTGACCAAGGCGCACCGGATGCCCCGTAGCCGCGCATGTCGGGGGCGACGACGTGGTAGCCGGCATCCGCTATGGGCCCGAGCTGATGCTGCCACGAGATCGCGAGCAGACCGACGATACTCATCGCGAGCGCGGCACGGGCTGCTCGATCAGGGATTCGGCCGTGCGGAAAGAATTCCCGCGGCAGTCGAGGGTCTAGGCGCGCGCACTACCGTGATCATGTTCGAGGTCATGGACTCATAGGAGAGGCAACGATGACTGATCATGAGTTTGCACTGGCTGTCACCAGCATCGAAGCAGCGACGGCCACAATCAACGTCTTGACGCTGCGGTCGCCCTCGGGTGATTCACTGCCCGACTGGACGCCGGGCGCGCACATCGACCTGGTGCTGCCCAACGGGCTCGTGCGCCAATACAGCCTGTGTGGCCCGTCAGCCGACCGGCGCTCATGGCGCATCGGCGTACTGCGCGACGTGGCCAGCCGCGGCGGCTCCGAGTTTGTGCACTCCTCGTTGACAGAGGGCGACATCGTCACGGTACGGGGGCCCCGCAACACCTTCGAGCTCGCTCCCGCAGAGAACTACCTGTTCATCGCCGGCGGCATCGGTGTCACGCCACTCATCGAGATGGCACGAGAGGCCGAACGCCGCGGGGCGGAGTGGAGTTTTCTGTACTGCGGCCGCAACGCCGAATCGATGGCGCTTCTCGATGAACTGCAGAGCGACTTCGGAGACAGACTGCGGGTGCACACCGACGCCGAATCGGGTTTCTTCGACTTCGCGGGCGAATTCGCCCAGCAGCGCCCCTCGACGACGATCTACGCCTGTGGGCCCGGGCCGTTTCTCGACGTGATCACAGCGGCGACATCGCACTGGCCGAGCGGTTCGGTTCGATTCGAGCGATTCGCGCCGATCACGATCGACGGGGCGATCAACACGGAGATCGACATCGAGCTCGCGCGCAAAGGCCGCACCTTGACGGTGCCCGCCGACCAGTCGATCTTGCAGGTTCTGCGGGAAGCCGGCGTACCGATTCTCTCGTCATGCGGCGAGGGCACCTGCGGTGCCTGCGAGGTCGCGGTGCTCGAAGGTAAGGTCGATCATCGAGACTCCGTGCTCAGTGAGGAAGAGCAGCAGTCCAACGAGATGATGATGGTCTGCGTCTCGCGCTGCCGTGGCCGACGCCTCGTTCTAGATCTCTGAGCCCACAAACTCGGGCCCACGAATGCGGGGCCACGAATACGGGCCCAGGATCGCTAATCCAGCGGGGCGGCCGGGCGCACGTACAGTTCGGCGAACGGCGAACGCGGCGGATAGATGTACGAGAACAACGAGTCGGCGTCTGATGCGAGCCTCGTCTCGTAGACGGCACCGCCCTTAGCGTCGTCAGAAGGTCGCAAAGTGACCTCCACCAGCCGCACTCGTGCGGGTGGCTCGGCATCGTCGAACGGATCGTCGATCCAGAGCGCCCCATTCTCGATTGAGACGTTGCGCAGCGACACCATGAGCGCGCCACCGTGTGCCGAGAGAGTCACCGCTGCGGTCGCCCTCACGACTTTTTCATCGTCGATCTGCACGGGCAGTACGATTCCCTCGTTCTCGGTGAACTCGCCGCCGCCCGACGCTTCGACGTCGAACGACGGATCATTCGTCATATAGGCGAGCAGCGAATCGCGAACCTTCCACTCGAGGCGTGCGAACACGGTCAGGCCGGCCATCAGGCCGCGACCAATCTCATCGGAATGTCTGTCCAGCTACGGATGCTGTTGTTGACATGCGGCATGAAATCGACGTGGTTCACCCAGATGGCGCACGACCGCATCGCTGCCGACACCGACCAGGTGGTGGCCCTCGCTCTGCGGCAGCTTGACCACCGGGCCCGCCTCCCGCACCCTGTGGCAGAACTCGTTCGGATCGGCCAAGCCGGCCTCTGCGAACGGATCGATATCGAGTTCTGGCATTGTCGGACTCATCAGTTGTCCTTTCGGTGTTTCGTGAAACAGCACTGTTTCTGACCGGGTGTCCTGGGGCCCCGGCGGTCGATCGCGATCAGGGAATCGTGATGACGGCCTTGGCGAACGCACCGTCGGCCATTGCATCGTGAGCGGCAGCGGTCTTCTCCAGGGCAAAGCTGATGATCGGATACCCACGCAGATACCCCTGCGAGAGGGCATCCGTTATGTCGCGAGCGGCCTTCGCAAGAGCCTGGTCGCCGATGCCGAATACGGTCGTGAAGTCGATGTGAGCGTTGAGATTCAGAAATGCCCTGGTCGGAAAGTCGGCAAGCGGTTCACCCTCTGTGGCGTAGACACCGATACTGCCTCCCGCCCTGAGCGCACCGAGGTCGCGAACCAGGTTCGAACCGAGCGCCGGCTCGACGATGCGCACGGCACCGCCGGGCGCCATGGCCCGAAGGGTGTCGAGGGCGTCCGCATCGGCGGGGTCGACAACCCCACTGGCACCGAGTTGCTGCGCGGTCTGCCACTTCTGCGGTGAGGTGCTTGTGCACACGACACGAGCGCCGGCCCACAACGCCAACTCCATTGCGGCGAAACCCACGGCGCCGAATCCATTAACGACGACCGTCGCGTCTTTCAGCAGCGCCAAGTCGCCGAGGGCGTGGTGCGCAGTGAGGGCTGGAATACCGAGGGATGCCCCGACTTCGTCGCTGACTGATGCGCTCAGGTCGATCGCGTGACTCGACGGCACCGTCGTGTACTGGGCGGCGGTTCCGCGATACCCGGGTCTGGCGGCGAAATACACCCAGACCCGCCGGCCGATGCGCGCCGAGTCGACATCGGCGCCGATCGCGTCGATCGTGCCCACCCCATCGTGATGCGGAATCTTCGAGACAGTGGCGTCGCCGTAGATCTGGCGGCCCCGTGATTTCCAGTCGGTCGGGTTCATTCCAGAGACGGTCAGGCGCACGCGCACCTCTGCTGGCCCGGGCTGGGGAATTTGAACGTCTTCGTAGCTCAGCACAGACGGCGGCCCGAACTCGCGGAATGTCACAGCCTTCATAGTCGTCATCAGAACACCGCCGGCGGCAGAGGAACGGTGTTGCTGAGTCCGCCGCCGGCGAGAATGACCTCGCCGGTCACGTACGACGACAGCGGAGAGATCAGAAAGGCGAGCGGCCCGGCGATCTCGGAGGGATCCCCGGCGTAGCCGCGCGGAATGGTGCTGCCGACCCGCTTCCACGTGTCTTCGGGCAGACGCTCGTTCAGCCGAGGGGTGCGCGTCCATCCGGGCGCGATCGCGTTGATGCGGGTGGTGCCCTGCGCGGCGAACTCCACCGCTTCTGTCACCACGAGCATGTGCAGCGCGGCCTTGACCACACCGTAGGCCCCCTGACCGTCGAGATACCGCACGCCCGACACCGAACCGACCATGGCGATCGAGGCAGGCGGCGTGGCCATGGTGTGAGCGATGGCACAGACGTTGATGGCGTGACGAAGGTTGACGTCGAGCTGGGCTTCCCAGTCTTGAGGCGTCAGCGTGGCGTACGGCGCGATCTTCGCGGCGCCGATGACATCGACCACCCCGGTCGCGGGCCCGCCCATTGCGACACTGGCGTCTTCGAACAGCTGGGTGAGTTCTGCCAGTCCGGTCACGTTGCCGACGAGAGCCGTGGCCCCCGATTCCTCTGCGACCCGATCGGCGGCCGAACGGTCGATGTCGATGATCGCGACCGCGGCTCCGAGCTGCGTCAGGGCATGCACCGACTGGCGCCCGATTCCACCGCCACCGCCCAGAACGATCACCCGCTGACCGGTGAGGTCCATTCGCGCGCGAAAGTCTGGAACGTCTTCTGGCCTCGTGCTCGTAGTGCTTCCCTTCGTCAAGCAGATAGATGGGAGATCACGCCGGTTTGCGACCGGTTGCAAGCAAAAATGCGGCGGGAATCGAGTACCCAGCGTCGACCCGATACGGCTCGATCTTGTCGGCGAGGGCGTCGACGATGAGCGACTCGGTTGCCGCGTCTTGCGCCTCAAGAGGAGCGGCCGCCCGCACGGTTCCCCGCTTGAACTGGTCGTACATCTCGCCGGCATCCGCGAGCCGGTGGTTCACCGCCAGGCTCTGCACCTCGACATCGGTGAGCCCGGCATCGGCCAAGAGTTCCTCGAGCAGCGGGGCGGTCACGAGGTCGAACAGGCTCGGCCCGGGTGGCATGGTCGGCGGGGTCAAGTGGATGCCTCGGGTCGCCTCACCGAACAGCCCGACGAATCGTGCCCGCGACGGATCGTCGTAGACGCTTGCGACGAGCCGGCCGCCGGGTCGCAACACGCGTACTGCTTCAGAGACCATGAGGTCGGGGAGTGCCGTGTGCAACAGCAGAAAGCCGAGCGTGACCACATCGAATGACTCGTCGCCGTACGGAAGGGCCCGCGCATCGGCGAGGTCGAAATCGAGATTCGGGTGCAGCGACCGGGCAAGGTCGACCATGCTCTCAGAAATGTCGCAGCCCGTGACCGACAGCCCGGCGTCGGCGGCGGCCGCCGCGATGCACCCGGGGCCGGAGCCGATGTCGAGCAGCCGGTCTCCCTCACGCGGTTGTGCTGCCGCCAGGATGGATTCGGCCGCCGCGCTCGTGAGCGGCCCGAGCGTCGTGTGGTACGACACGGCGAGTCGGCGCCAGCCTGCGATTTCGAAATCGTCGAAACGGAACTCGTCGGGGTTTGTGGCTACGCTGCGCATGATGTGGATGCTACTTGCTCTCTGTGCGGCCCGACAGGCGAACGAAAAGGAGTTCTCCTATACGGAACGGGCGCGTGCGATCAGAGAAAGTACGCCCCTCCGTTCGCCATGATGGTCTGCCCTGTAACGAACTGACAGTCGTCTGACGTGGCGAAGAGCACGGCACCGGCGATGTCGTCGGGCACAGCGAGCCGGTGGATCGCGCGCGATCGAGCCGCGGCCGCGAGTTGCTCCTCGCCGACCGACGACGAGCTCATCGCGGTGACCGTCATACCGGGGCTCACCACGTTGACGGTGATTCCGTCGTCGCCGACCTCGGTCGCAAGCCCGCGACTGAACCCGATGAGCCCCATCTTCGCGGCGCGGTAGGCCACGAACCGAGGCATGGGGTTCATCGTGACCCCGGTGGCGATGTTGACGATGCGTCTCCACCCGTGAGCGCGCATCTGAGGCACGAAGGCCTTCGCGAGCATGAACGGAGCCTCGAGGTCGATCGTCATGATTCTGCGCCACGTCGCCAGATCCAACTCGTCCCAGCGAACCGGGTCGTCGATCGCCGCGTTGTTCACGAGAATGTGCGCCCCACCGAGTTCGGCGACGGCCTGAGCAATCCCCTCCACCTCGGCATGGTCGGTGATGTCCGTTTGAAAGCCGCTGAAGTCGCGCCCGGCGTCAGCGACGATGCGGTCTGTGTCGCCGAGATCGAGCAGGTCGATGCCGATCACATTCGCACCGCGCGCTGCGAGAGCACCGCACAGCGCCTGACCTATTCCGCGCGCCGCCCCGGTGACGACGGCCAATCGCCCGCGGTGCGTTTGTGCAACGTCGTTCGCCGGCGAAAGGTTCGGCTGAGAATCCATCGTGGTAGACACGGTCGGATGCTCAGCTCGCCGATTCGGAGGAGCGACCCGACAGCTCCCCATGCGACGAGCCGGTTGTCTGCCGGTAAGCATCGAGAAGCGCGACCACCTCGACCTCGCTGATGACGTCGTCGATGTTGTCGAACGGCTGATCGCCAGATCTCTCGAACACCTCACGCAGCACGGCGTCGGGCGGGTTCGTTCGGTTCAGCTCGACTACGCGGGCCGTTTTCGGCAGCCGCTCTGCTTCGTAGGCGGCAAGCGCGTCGCGTGGGTCGTCGTGCGCGGCGAGTGCGTCGGCGAGTGCGCGAGCATCGAGAATCGCCTGGCCGGCCCCGTTCGAACCGCGCGGAACCATGGGGTGCGCCGCGTCGCCCAGCAGCGTGATGCGCCCCGCCGTCCACCACGGCAGCGGATCTTGATCGAGCATCGGATACTCGAGCACGGTGTCGGCCTGCTTGATGAGCTCCGGCACATCGAGCCAGTCGAAGTGCCAATCGGCGAAAGAGTCGGCGAAGGCGTCTGTGGCGGTCTCCTGCAGCCAATCCCGTTCGCAGCGCTGAGGGGTCTCGACCTCGGCCACCCAGTTGATCAGCTGCGTGCCGTCGCCGAAATCCTGGATGGGGTAGATCACCATCTTGCCGGTCTGCAACCAGCCCGCCCGAACCATGCTCGCCCCATCGAGAAAAGGCGCGGTGCGAGTGGTTCCTCGCCACATGGTGAGACCCGAGTACTTCAACGCGCCCTCATCGGGGTGCAGCTGCTTTCTGACCACCGAATGCACTCCGTCGCAGCCGATCGCCACCGATGCCGACCAGTCGTGGCTGTTGCCGGCCTCATCGACGGCATGCACCAGAACGCCGTCGGCAGTCTCTTCGACCGACGAGACGATCTGGTCGAGCTGGATCGCGTCGGAGCCTAGCCGCTCGCGCACGGCCTCGAGAAGAACTCCCTGCAGAAGGCCGCGGTGAATCGAATACTGCGGCCACTGGTAGCCGGCGGCCTTTCCTGCGGGCTCCTTGTAGATCAGCTGCCCGAATCGGTTGTAGAACACCGACGCTGTCGTCTGGATCGAAATGGCGCTCAGTCGCTCATCGAGACCGAGCTCTGTCAGCTCCCGGCTTGCGTGCGGCAGAACATTGATGCCGACTCCGAGCGGCCGGATCTCCGGAGCTGCTTCGAGCACCAGGCACGAAATGCCGAGCCGATGCAAGTGCAGAGCTAACGTCAGGCCGCCGATGCCTGCACCGATGATTACGACGTGCGTCTTTGCCATTGAACTCAACAATCCTCGTGGTACGTGTCTGGTCGGCTCTCAGCTTGAGGGATTCTCTGCCGCCGATGACCGGGCCGCCGATAAATTCCGCAGCGCGATACGCCGGGCCCGAACGGCCCTCGAGCGTGCGCGATCGCGCGCACAGCGTCGACCGGCGGCCGAGCGGATGCCACGTTCCCACGCGGCGGGCGCATGCGCCCGCGCGGCCGAACAGCGCCCGCCGCGCGGGCACGACAGATCGCTCGACTACGGTCGAGCATCCTCCGCGAGGGCGTCGGCCGGCGAGAACGGACGGCGCTGACGCAGCGCGATACGCGCATGCCCGGCGACCATCGAGGGCAGCCATTCCGCGCCGTGGTCGATGTCGACATCGACCTTCGTGACGCCCTCGATCGCGCCGACCTCGTCGAGGATCTTGGCCTGGATGATGCCGATCTGCATGCAGATGGGGCTCGTCAGCTGAAGAACGACTCGAGCGACGCCGTCTTCGCGACTCGCCACGAGCACCAGCCCCATGTCGACGAGATTGATAGGCACGCCTGTGGCGATGCTGCAGGGATCGGCGACGCGACGCAGAGCCGCCTCGACCAACGGGTCGAAATCGATCGTCTGGCTCACCGCAGTGTTCACGCGGTCAGACATCGTCGACGCCCCTGTTCTCTCGATCGTTTCGGGTTCTACCGTAGTTCGACAGCGCTCACGAAGGCCGAATCATCGGCGAGTTCCGCGCTTGGGAACGCTGCTTTGTTGCCGTGGGCGGAAATGTGCGCACCGAGGGGTCGGGCACCGAACCCGCTCGCTAGATTGACAACACTGCAGCGAGATCGAGGAATTCATGCGCGTCAACGCCACTACCCACCCGGTACCCGTCTACAGCCGGTTCGTCAATATCGGCGGTATACGCACCCATTACCTCGACGCGGGCGACGGTGACGAACCACCCCTGGTGCTCCTGCACTCCGGGGAGTTCGGCGGTTCGGCCGAGATCTGCTGGGAGCAGAACATCGCCCCGCTCGCCGAACGCCGTCGTGTCATCGCTCCGGACTGGCTGGGGTTCGGCCAGACCGACAAGATCCGCGATTTCGTGTCGGGCTCCGACCGCATGGTGCGCCACATGGTCGCGTTTCTCGAGACCATGGCCATCGACCAGGCCGATTTCGCGGGAGTGTCGATGGGCGCGACGACGCTGTTGCGCGAGGCGAGCAGCCCGTACTGCCGATTCCGCATCTCGAAACTGGTCGTCGCGAGCGGCGGCGGCTTCGTTCCCGACAACGCACAGCGCAGGGAAATCATGTCGTACGACGGAACTCCCGCGGCGATGCGGGCGATTCTGGCCGCGAACTTCAGCGACTCGCGCTGGGTCGACGACGAGGCGTACATTGCGAGACGCGTCGAGGCGAGCATCCAGCCCGGTGCGTGGGAGGCCGTAGCGGCCGCGCGTTTCAAGTCGCCGCAGCTGCCGGAGCGCGCGCAGTTCGGCCAGGCCGACACCATCGCCTACGAGCAGATCATGATGCCGACCCTCGCCATCGCCGGCGGTGCCGACAAATTGCGCGAGCCCGGCTATCACGAGGTGCTCAACCGAATTCCGGATGCTCGCGTGGTCGTTCTCGAGGGCGCCGGTCATCTGCTGAACATCGAACGAGCCGACGAATTCAACACCCTGGTCGATGACTTCCTCCGCTGATTCCCCTCCGCTCGGCGAGGCTCGACCTGACGACGCCGAGACGCCCGGTGACCCGCCGGGCAGCCACCCGATCACCTCGATCGACAATGCCCTGCGCATTCTGACCTTCGTCGCCGACCGGCAGTCGGTGCGGGTGATCGAGGTCGCAGAGCACGTGGGGGTCGCGCGTTCGACGGCCCACCGGGTGCTGTCGGCGCTGCTGGCTCGCGGTTTCGTCGTTCAAGGTTCGCACAAGCTCTACCATCGCGGCCCGTTCTTCGACCTGGTCGCCCGCGGTTCCGCCCCACGCCCCGACCTGGTCGCGAGCACACGCTTGTACATGCAGACGCTCGCCGGAACCGTCGGCGAGACCGTGCACCTGGGCGTGCTACAAGGCAACGGCGTGCGGTTCCTCTACGGCGTGCCGGGAACGAAGCTACCCCGGGTCGGTCTGCGAACGGGCATGCTGTTGCCGGCTCACCTCGCGGCCATCGGCATGGCGCTGCTCGCCGAGCTGCCAGGCCAGTCGCTTCGCGCTTTGTATCCGCGCGGCCTCGACGGGGCATCCCCTCGCACGACGGAGCAGATTCTCGAATTCGAACGTCAGATCGTCGACGTACGCCGCCTCGGCTATGCGCGACTGAGAACGACAACGACAGCCTGGTGGTGGCCATCGCAGTGAGCGTTCGAGACACCGCTGGCGTGGCTCGCGGAGCGATCACTGTTGCCGTGCCTCGGGCGCGTTTCGATCACGAGACGGTGTCCTCACTGGTCGCACAGGTCACCGAGAGCGCTCAGGCCGCGACCCGGCCCGCCGCCGAAGCGCGCTGACCCGACCGTCGAGCCAACGCCGACGAAAGAGCTAGTGTTCATCTCCCAGCACAGCTCGGCGCTGCCAGCGAACTCTCCTGAGTGCAGGAGCACGAGCGGCGCCCGTTACCCGCATCGAGGTAATGGGTCCGGATTCCGCCGACATTGACGAACCGACTGTAAACGGGGATGGTGATCGCTGGTCTCGCCGCGCGGAGTCGAGCACGGCGATGGGGTGATCGTCGATTACGCTATCTTGATCCGCACCGGAACCGAGCCGAAGCCACGCAAGAAGTTGTTCAGCAGCGGCTCTGCCGAAGCGGTGGGTTCGATGCTGCGCACCCGTCTTGCGAACGCCGTCAGCAGCACGTCTGCCTCTAGGCGGGCGATCGCAGAACCGACACACGCGTGGATCCCGAAGCCGAAAGTGAGGTGGCCGCCGGTGTCGCGGGTGATGTCGTAGTCGAGGACGGTATTGCCCCAGCGTTCGGGATCCAGGTTAGCCGAGCCCGGCATCGACATGATCTTCTGACCCTCCGACACCTGCACCCCGAGCAGCTCGAGATCGCGGGCCGGCGTGCGGTAAACTGATCGGATCGGCGAGTGCCGTCGCAATGCTTCGTCGTAGGCGAACTTGCCAAGTGTCGGCTGCTCGTGCAGCAATGCATACTGCTCGGGATGGGTGGACAGCAGGTGCAGGGTGATGGCGATGCTGTTGATCGTGGTGTCTATTCCCGCGCCTACCAACGATCGGACCAGGTTGGGCGCATCCTCCGCACTGAGTTCACCGCTGTCGACGGCCGCCCAGATGCGGGCGCCGAAGCTGTCAGCGGAGACGTTCTCGCGCATACAGCTACGCGCGGTCCATTCGATCGCCGCCTGCACGTCGCCGATCTCCTCGAAGACGCGTTCGACCCGCGGCGTGCGGGGACCGAGCGACTCGAAGAGGAACGTCGCATAGCGAAGCAGGTTCTCCCTGCCCTCCTCGGCGGCGCCCATGATGAAGTCGGGTACGACGCGCAGCGGGAAGCCCACTGCGAGTTCGGTGTAGGCATCGAACTCGCCGAGGTCGAGCACCCGATCGACGACATCCTCGGCCACCTCGGTGAAAGTCGTGCGCAGTGCGCGGACGGACTGCGGCGAGATGACGCTTCCCATGACCTTGCGATACGCGGAGTGCGCCGGCTCGTCCGTCTCCGTCAACAAGGCGGCCGGCCGAAAACCATTCCCACGCTGGATATCCCAAATCCCGGTTCCGCGGCTGCTCAAGAAATCCGTGTTGTTCGCGAGCAGCTCGCGCACGTTCTGGTCACGGCCCGTGGCGATCACGCTGTGACCCTCGATCCCGGACAGCCGGACCAAGGGTCCGGCCGCGCGGACTTCGTCCCAGAACGGCTCCGGATAAGCCAGAGTGCTGTCGCTAAAGGGATCGATGTTCACGCTGGGCAGATCCATGATGGTGGTGCTCATTGCTAATTCCTGTCTCAGTCGGTCGTCGGACGGCAGTTCACATCGGCAGCGGCTCGGGCCATTCGCCCGGGGCCAGGAAGATCTTTCCGGAGATCTGAGCTCCCCACTGCTTGAACTCTTCGAACTTCTCGTCGGTCGACAGATCGGCGCCGCGCCCTTCAACGGCGATGCCGTAGAAGTACTGGGCAAATCCGGAGCCACCGGGAACGAGGCAGGTCAGGACCCGCGCACCCTGAACGCCAGTGATGTGGTAATGAGTGCGCGTAGTCCCGCGGTCCCCAGATGAAGTCACCCGGATGCCCCACCTGCTTGGTCACGCCGCCCGGCTCCCACACGTAGAGCGTGAACTCGCCTTCGAGGATGTAGAAGCCCTCCTCTTCCAGCGTGTGCACATGCGGATAGACGATGTCGGGTTTGGTCCACGCGACTTCGAGCAGTTCGAACAGATCGCCCGTTTGATGTCCCCACGCGTGGAACTTCACTTCCACGTCCGTCATCATGTTGCGGTCGATGTTCATCGTGAAGCGCTGATCGGCATCGGACTTGAACGGGGAGTTGACCATGCGGTCGCTCTCGTGAGGCAGGAGCAACCTTGCGTCGGGAGTCACTGGCCCCCTGGACTCGGCGGTTCGCTGCGACGGCGGGATGTCACCATCCGGGAAGGTCGTAACACCGTAGGCGTCGCGTGCGATCCCCGCGCGGAAGGCATCCCTCTCATCCGGCGCGACTCCTTCAAGATGGTCCGCGTCTTCGTAGTAGCCGGGTACGAACTCCGTCCCAGGCAGCAGGTATCGTAGATATCTCACTGGTTCAGAACCGGACTCGAAGCTCATCGCCCGCCCGACCGGATGCCACACGAACTCGCCCGGCCCCGCCTCGATCTCGCAGTCGTCGTGCGGCATGTGGAACGTGATATGGCCGGAAATCACGAAGAAGCCCTCGTCTTCGAGGCTACGCAGGTATGCCACCGACTTTTCGTGCGGCTCCATCGTGTGAAGTGTAATGGCCAAGCGACGATTCGTCTGCGAGGCGTCGGCCAGAACATGGATGGTCCCCGGGTCGCCCGATTCCTTCCGGAACGGCAGCTCGCGCCCTGGTGCGGGCGTCCGGAAGGCGCCGTTGGTCACGGCTGGCCGGTAGTCGACGGATTGCACGTGATTCCTCTCTTTCTCCTGAAGCATGGTCTGGGAGCCTGTTGCTTTACCGCGGTGTGTTGTCACGACTCTGCTGTTGCGCCACTGGTTCCGACTCCACCACTGCGATGCGCCGGTTCATTCCTCGTTTGGCCAGTTCACGCGCTTTTCTATAGGTGTCGGATTCGTACCAGGCCCGCGCAGTCTCGGCATCGCGGAATTCCACGATCACGAAGCGCGTTCCGGGCGCCCAATCACCCTCGACCCGTTCCGCGACGCTGCTTCGCACGAGAATCCGACCTTCGAAATCGGCGATGGACTCGCCCGCCAGCCGGCTGTAATCGGTGGTGATGCTGGGGTCGAAGACCTGTACCTCCGCCACGATGAACACGGACATGCTTCAGAACCTCTCTGTGATTGTCATCGAAGACCCGTGCCAGCAATACATGAA
>CAVTXB010000010.1:0-15337 GCA_963738535.1 uncultured Actinomycetota bacterium | reverse complement strand
CAGCACCCGCTCGCGCTGCTGCGGTGAACGCGACGTAGATGTCTTCGTCGGGCGCCACCGTGAAGTCGACCGGCCGCTGCACGCCGAGCCGCGACACGATGAACGAGTCGCCCTTGGTGTCGATCTGCGGCTTGGCGACCAGCACCTGCTGGCCGCGCTCCTCATAGTTGAAGGCCGCCTGCAGCAGCGCCGTGCTCTTGCCGCTGTTCATCGCCCCGTGGCGGAAATAAAGCTTTGACACTAGTGAAGGTACCCATCCTCGGCCGCACGCCGAATCAGATCGGCCTTCTTTCCGGCCGGTCGATTCACTTTCGCATATTTCTCGCGCACGCGTCGGAGGTAGGTCTTCGCCGTCTCGTAGCGCACGTTGAGCTGGGCCGCGACCTCCTCGGTGCTGTACCCCGCGACGTACAGCTTGAGGGCGTCGAGTTCGCCCGCGCTCAGCTTGGGCCGGGTGACTTCGTGGCGCCGTCGTCCGCTGCCGGTCGCCGGTCGAGCGGGATGCTCGCATTGCGCTCGACGCCCATGACCTTGCGCGCGGTGTCCATGACCTCGCGCATCGGAAGCGACTTCGTCAGGAACGCCGCCGCTCCCGCCGCCATGCGCGCGATCGCGCGACTCCTGCGAGTCGAGACTCGACAGCACGATGACCTTCGCGCCGGCCGCCCGACAGGTGCGCACCCGCGCCTCGATCGACACCGGCTCCTTCAGCTGGAAGTCGATGAAGACGAGGTCGGTCGGAAAGTTGTCACTGTGCACGAGCTGCAGCCAGGTGCTGGCGCTCAGAACGAGGTCGAAGTCGGGTGCGTTCGCTTCGATCCAGCTGCTCAGGCTGTCGAGCAGCACCTCGTGGTCGTCGAGCAGGGCGAGCCGCACCCGTGGAACACCGCTGTCGGCCGCTGTCGGCGACGAGCCAGCATCGCTCACTTGTGCTCATAGGAGAACCTTAGTATCAGGGTTGGTCGCTGGAAGCTGAGATGCAGGTCTCCGAAGGCAATCCTCAGCACTGCGAGGTAGGCGGCCAGTCCCGAACGCGGTAACCGACTCGTCGAGCGTCGAGCTTTGCGGTCAGCGTCACGACCGCCGCTGCCGCGATCGCGGGCGATCAGTGATCGCGAAGCCGTCGGCATCGAATCCCGGATGATCGAACAGCGCGATGATCGACGGCGCGCACCACGATCCGCTGCTCGGTAGTCATGCCCGACGCCAGCGCGATGCGGATCCTGCACCACCTCCGACCCCGGCACCGTCGTCGTCGCCTAACTGCATCGCCACGTCGTCCATGACCGAGTCGAGCCAGCTGCGGTCGACATCGGCCACCATGACCGACCGGATCGAGCTGGCGATCGACGCGCGCCCGGTTTCGATCATCTGACGGTGACCTCGCCGCGCGCGACGAGCTCGGAGAAGAACGGCACGACGGTGTCGTTCAGGATGCCGACCCGGTCGTTCTGCACCGACCGCACCACCCGGTCCTTCATCGCGGTGCTCGCGGAGCCGATCGCCGGCCCCGGACTTCGCGTACCACCGACCCAGCGATCGAACCACGACCGAGGAGTACGCGGTCGCCCCCGCCCCCAGCGCGACCAGCGGCAGGGCCGCATCGAGAACGATGACCAGAGGCGGCAGCATCAGGTGCCGGACGACGTCGGATGGATGACGGCCACGAACGCCGCCAGCAGTCCGCCCAGGATGGTCGCCGCCGTCAGCTCGCGCGCCGAGCGGTACGAGCTCAGCTGCACCAGGATCAGCCCCACGGTGATCGGAGCCCACTGCTCGACCACGTTGGTCTGTCGATTCCAGGTCGCCACCGACGACAGCACGAGGCTCAGCGCGCACGCCAGCATCACGACCACGAAACCCGACCAGCGGAACGGCGCGCGCAGCGGGCTCGACCAGAACGCGACCCCGCCGACCGCAACGGCAGTGGCAACGACGGCCAGGACCGCGGCACACCGGGCTCGACGACCGTCGCGCCAGCTCATGCTGGTCGCGCCGATGGCCACCGCCGAGAATCCCGAGCGAGAGCACCAGGGTGATCGGCCTCGAACCGTAGCTTCCGACCGGATCGAGCTGCTGGTACGACATGCCGCGCTCAGTCATCCGACGCACCGATCGGCGCCGCCGCGGGCACCTGGATCAGCACCGAGGTTCCGCGGCCCGGCGTCGACCACAGCCGCACCTCGCCGTTCACGCCCTCGATACGACGCCGCACCGACTGGCGCAACCCGAGGCGATCCGAGCCCGACCAGCTGCTCCGAGAAACCGCGCCCGGCGTCGATGACCATGACGGAGACGTCGGAGGCCGAGCCGATGATCACGACCTCGGCGTGCGAGACCTGAGCGTGACGCAAAACGTTGACGAGACACTGCTTCACCGCAAGGCCCACCGCCTGGTCGCGTTCGCCGGTCAGCCGGCCGATCGCGCCCAGGTCTCCCGTGACATCCACCGTGAGCGACAGCTCGCGCGCCTCCTGCACGGCCGTCAGCAGCGCGCTGCGGCGCCAGTCCGACCGAGCCGCGTCGTCGGCGGCGCCCGACGAGTCACTGCAGCCACTCATCGCCCATGAGCACGGCGAGATCCTTCTCCATCTGGCTGCCCAGAGTCGGATCGAGCGGGCCATCCGCGCCCGACGCGATCGCCGAAAGATGCCCGAGCACCGTGTCGTGCATGATGGCCGCGGCCTTGCCCTCGACGCGGTAACGCAGCACCGAAAGCTCGTCGTCGATGACCGCACGATCCAGTTGCGGGCCGCGCGGTGAGCCGCCTGCTTCGCGTGATGGCATCCGTCAGCTCAACCAGCACCAGACCCACCTCGACCACGATCGAGATGGCATCCGGCCGGTAGGTCGAACCGGTGACGAGCGCAGCGGCCAGCGAAGCAAGCTGGCCGAGAACGAAACCCACCGTGCCCCAGATGATCGTCGAACTCGGCACGAACCCCGAGCCGCACACGAGGATGAGCGAAACCGACACGAGCGACAGCACCAGCGCATCCCTCGAATGGATGGACGGAAAAGCGGTCAGCAGCACGAACGACAGCAAGAACTGGGTGACGGTGCCCACCAGCAGGAACAGCACCGAGATCACGAACGTGCGGCGCCGATCCAGCACGACGAGCAGAGCGAGGGTCGCGACGATAGGAAACAGAACCGGCCAGACCGGCACCGAGCCCGCCACCGACTGGTACCCGACGATCTCGAGGATCGCACCGCACAGCACCGTGTAACCGGTGACATGCGCGAATCGACTGAACGCCCGGTTGACCGCCTGCAGGCCGACGTGCTGTGCCTGGCCTTGCGTCACCGGAGCTCCTTTACGCGCACACTAACGCGCAAAGGCAGTATTTCATTGCAAAGAACGGTCTAGTACCCCGCCTTGTGGGCGCGTCGTCCCCGGAACACGCGGCCCACAATGGGGTCAGAACAGCGTCGGTTCAGCGTCGTATTGCGCCGCCGGCCGCAGCGCGCGCGAGCGCACGGTGCCCGTCGCCGGGTCGTCCTGGCCGCGCGACAACCCGTGCTTGCGAGCCAGCGGCCGGAACTTGTCGGCCAGCCACTTTCGATACTCCTTGGGCGCATACGCGCTGAATTTGTACATCGCCTCGTACCGTTGCAACGAGCTCGGGATGCTCGGCACCCAGCCACTGCATGAACCACTCCTTCGTGCCCGGCCGCAGGTGCAGCGCCGTGTGCATCACGGCGGACGCACCGGAAGCGGCGACCCGCTCGAGCGCGGCATCCAGGTGGGCCCGCGTGTCGGTGAGGTACGGCAGGATCGGCATCAGAAAGACGGTCACGGGCAGGCCCGCCTCGCGCGCCGCCGTCACCGTCGCCAGGCGCGCCGCCGTGCTGGGCGTGCCCGGCTCGACCGACTGCTGCAGCTCGTCGTCGTAGACCGCGATCGACATGGCGAGATCGACCGGCACCTTCTCGTTCGCCGCGGCCAGCAGCGGCAGGTCCCGCCGAAGCAGGCTGCCCTTGGTCAGGATGCTGAACGGCGTTCCGCTGTTCGACAGCGCCTCGATGATGCCCGGCATCAGCTGGTAGCGACCCTCCGCACGCTGGTACGGGATCGGTGTTGGTGCCCAGCGCGACCGGATGCCGGGCCCAGCTCGGTTTCGCGAGCTCGCGCCCCAGCACCTCGGCCACATTCACCTTCACGATGATCTGGTTGTCGAAGTCCTTGCCCGCGTCGAGTTCGAGGTAGGTGTGCGTGTTGCGGGCGAAGCAGTAGACGCAGGCGTGGCTGCAGCCGCGATAGGGATTGATGGTCCAGCCGAACGGCATGGCGCTCTGGCCCGGAACATGGTTGAGCGCCGACTTGGCGAGCACCTCATGAAACGTGATGCCCGCGAACTCGGGCGTGCGCACGGTGCGCACGAGGTTGCTCAGCTCGAGCCAGGCCGGGCAGGGTCTCCGCCTGGTCGATGTTCAGTTCCTGGCCCTGCCACCGCATTCAGCCATTCGAACATATATTCGAATACCCGTCAAGACGTGACGCGGCGCGCCGACCGTTACTGGGCGATCTGCAGCTCCGCCGCCGTCGCCGTCATCGTGACCTTCGCGAGTTCCGCGTTGTCGGAGAGCTGCTTTCCGTAGCTCGGCACCATGGCGACCAGCTTCGGGCGCCACGCATCCATGCTGGTCGGGGAAGCACTTCTCGACCAGCCCGAGCATGATCGGAACGGCGGTCGACGCCCCGGGCGACGCCCCAGCAGTCCCGCGATGCTGCCGTCGGCGGCCGCGACGACCTCGGTGCCGAACTGCAGCACCCCGCCCTTCTTCGCGTCCTTCTTGATGACCTGCACCCGCTGGCCGGCAGTGATCTTGTACCAGTCCTCCGGGTCGCCATCCGGGAAGAACTCGAGCAGCGCCTCGAACTTGGTCGAGCGGCGACGCCAGCAGCTGGCCCACGAGGTAGCGCACGAGGCCGAGGTTGCTCGCGCCCGCCGCGACCATCGGGATCAGGTTGTGCCAGCGGATCGACTTGACCAGGTCGAACACCGATGCCGCTCTTCAGGAACTTGGGGCTGAACCCCGCGTACGGGCCGAACATCAGGCTCGACTCGCCGTCGACGACGCGCGTGTCGAGGTGGGGCACCGACATCGGCGGGGCGCCCAGCGCCGGCTTGCCGTAGACCTTGGCCTGGTGCTTGCGCACCAGCTCCTGGTTGTCGGTGCGCAGGAACTCGCCGCTCACCGGGAAACCGCCGAAGCCGCGAATCTCTTTGATTCCCGACTTCTGCAGCAGGTTGAGCGCGTAGCCGCCCGCACCGACGAAGACGAACCGGGCGTCATAGAACTCCGGTGCGTTGCCAACGGTGTGCCGCGTCGTGATGCGCCACAGGCCGTTCTTGCGCTTCAAGCTCGGTGACCGGTCTCCTCGAGGATCAGCTCGGCGCCGTTCGCTCGTCAGGTAGTTGGTGAGCAGGTTGGTGAGCGCGCCGAAGTCGACATCCGTTCCCGCAGCGATGTGCGTCGCGGCGATCGGCTGGTCTTTGCGACGGCCGGGGATCAGCAGCGGCGCCCAGCTCGCGGATCACCGCAGCGTCCGTGCTGAACTCCATGCCCTCGAACAGCGGGTGGTCCTTCAGCGCCTCGTATCGCTTGCGCAGGTACTCGACGTTGTCGTCGCCCCACACGAAACTCATGTGCGGCGTCGAGTTGATGAACGCGCTCGGGTCGGGCAGCGCGCCGACGTCGAGCAGGTGCGACCAGAACTGGCGCGACACCTGGAACTGCTCGTTGACCTTGACGGCGCTCGAGATGTCGATGGTGCCGTCTGCTCGCTCGGGCGTGTAGTTGAGCTCGCACAGCGCGGAGTGGCCGGTGCCGGCGTTGTTCCACGGGTTCGAGCTCTCGAGCGCGACCTGCGACAGGCGCTCGAAGATTTGGATGTTCCAGGTCGGCTCAAGCTGCTTGAGCAGGGTCCCGAGCGTGGCACTCATGATCCCGCCACCGATGAGGGCAACGTCGATGGGTTTGTTCACTGGCCTCAGTTTATCGACTGGCGGGCCGGCCGTCTCGGCGCAGTCCTTCGCTGCAGCCGGTCAGACGGCCGCGGGGAGGCGAAGTTCGGCGAGCGCAGCATCCATCCGCCGCGCCATCTGCGCGTAGCCCGCGTCGTTGGGGTGCAGGCCGTCCTCGGCCATCCACTCCGGGTGGTGCTCGAGCCAGTGCGAGGCGCCGACCATGTAGTCGGCGTCGATGAATTCGGCCGCGGCCTTGACCCAGCCCGTGATCACGCTGAGGGAGTCGGGACGATCATCCGTGTACCAGAACGGCTCCACCACGATGAAGCGGGCATCGGCAAGCGCGAGGCGCAGGTACTCGAGGTCGGTCGAGATCTGCACCCGGATCTGCTCGGCCTGCTCCGCGAACCCGAAGTTGTCGTTGAGGCCGAGGGTGACGAAGACGATGTCGGGCTTGTTCGCGATGATCTGGCTCGGCAGGTCGCCGTCGCCGAAGTTGCGGCGATTGCGCACGAACCCGAGACCGTTGATGCTCGGGTTGAACTCGCGCCAGCCGCGCTCCGCGCAGATGACCGTCGACCAGCGCAGGGCAGCACTCGTCGCGCCGACTCCCAGAGTGTAGGAGTCGCCGTAGAAGGCGACGCGAGCTTCGTTCATGACTCCTATTCGGCACCGCCACCCAAATCGGAGGGCCGCCAGCAGGCCCGTTTACGCAAACTTAGGACAAATTGGATGTGCGACCCCAATCACTCCTACAATGTCATGCGATCTGCGCAATAGCTCCTCAATCGTGCGTGTCTCCACAGTGTCTCCGGCGGCCGCGCCTTTCCCTCAGCTCGCGGGACGACCGGTATCGGCCGGTCCCCGCGGGCACGCTTGGCAATGACGAATGCGCTGACGAATGCCCTGACGAGGGCGCTCTCGCCGACTTGCACCAGCGCGGAGACGTCATGCGCGTGCTCGATCTCTCGAGGCTGGGGCACAGTCGGACCACGCGTCGGCCGCACTCGGCACCGGCTCCATCGTGCGCATCTGCAATGGCTGGGTCGCGGCGCCCGAAGCGGATCGCGATGCCGTCGTCGCCATGTCAACCGCGGCAAACTGACATCCGCGAGCGCGCTTGCCAGCCGCGGGCTCTGGGACGGCTGCGACAGCCGCATCCACGTCGCCGTCCCGCCGAATTCACCACGCAGCGCAAAGGTGAGTCGCAGTGCGCTGACGCAGTTTCGACCTCCGCCATTTCCGCGCAGCGGGCTCGTTCGCCACTGGGTGCCCGAAAGAGCGCCCGACGGCCGCGAACCCCCCTGGCGACAATCGATCACCGACACGCTGTGGGTGGCCAGCAAGCACCTCCCCGCCGACCAGTTCGTTGCCTGCCTTGACAGTGCACTCCATGAGGGCGTGTTGTCGAGGGCGGGCCTGCCCCGGCTTGAATCGCTCCTCCCCGCCCGTTCGCGCGGCCTGTTGCGGCTGGTGGATCCTCGAGCGGAGTCGGGGCTCGAGACGCTCACCCGCATCAGGCTCTCGAGGTGGGTACGCGACATCCAGCCGCAATTCGCCATTCCGGGTATCGCGCAGAGCGGTGGAACCGGTCGAGTTGACCTGCTTCTCAACGGATGGCTCGCTATCGAGCTCGACGGCGACCAGTGGCATGACCCGAAGCGCGACCGTGCCCGCGACGCAGAGCTGGTCAGGCGCGGGTTCCGAGCGCATCGATTCGGATTCGACCAGGTTGTGCTCGACTGGCCGAACACCGAAGCCGCCGTCGCGGAGCTGTTGGCATACCCGCCGCCGAACAAACACTAGGAAGAATGGGGCCACAAGGCCAGAAAGTTCCTATTGTTCGGGGTCTGGCCGAATTGGTCCTTAGTTCTTGCGACGAAGGCGAGGCGGCGACGAGGCTAGGCGGCGGCGACGAGGCGGGCGGCGACGAGCTCCGCGATCTGCACCGCGTTGAGCGCCGCACCCTTGCGCAGGTTGTCGTTGCTGATGAAGAGTGCGAGGCCGCGACCGTTCGGCACCCCCTCGTCTTGCCGGATGCGGCCCACGTACGACGGGTCTTTTCCGGCGGCGATACAGCGGGGTGGGCACATCCATCAGCACGACGCCCGGGGCGTCCGCGAGAAGCTGCTTGGCGCGATCGACCGACAGGGGCGACGAGAACTCGGCGTTGATCGCCAGCGAGTGCCCGGTGAAGACCGGCACGCGCACGCAGATGCCGCTGACCAGCAGGTCGGGCAGTTCGAGGATCTTGCGGCTCTCGTTGCGCAGCTTCTTCTCCTCGTCGGTCTCGAACAACCCGTCGTCGACGAAGCTGCCGGCCTGCGGCACGACGTCGAACGCGATGGTCTTCGGGAAACGTGGATGCCGCGGGAAAGTCCACAGCCGATCCGTCGAGCACGAGCCCGATCGCATCCTGCGCGACGGCCGCGCGAGCCTGCTCGAGCAGTTCGTCGCCGCCGACGCGGCCGGCGCCCGACACCGCCTGGTAGGTCGACACGATGAGGCGGGTGAGGCCCGCGTCTTCGCTGCAGCACCTTCAGCACCGGCATCGCCGCCATGGTCGTGCAGTTCGGGTTCGCGATGATTCCCTTGCGCGCCTCGTCGAGGGCGTGCGCATTGACCTCGCTGACGATCGAGCGGAACGTCGGGGTCCATGCGCCAGGCCGACGAGTTGTCGATGACGAGAACCCCGGCGGCAGCCCAGCGCGGCGCCTGCACCTTCGACATGGTCGCTTCCGGCAGAGAAGATGGCGACATCGAGCCCGGTGGGGTCGGCCGTCTCGGCGTCTTCGATCACGATGTCTTCGCCGCGGAACGGCAGCGTCTTGCCCGCGCTGCGGGCTGTCGCGAAGTAGCGGATCTCGGCGACCGGAAAGTCGCGCTCGCTCGAGCAGGGTGCGCACGACGGCGCCGACCTGGCCGGTGGCGCCGACGACGCCGATACGGATGCCTGCTGCTGAACCCATGACTCGCCTCACCTGAAAAAAGACCTGAGCGCCAAGTTTACATTTCCGCGAGGGCGGCGGCCCTACAGTGATCACTGTGAGCGATCCGCGCCCGATTTCAGCGCCGCCGCGCGAGGGACTGCTGCCCGCGCACGTCGTGCGCTGGGGTCTTCCGGCCGCGCATCATCGGGCTCGCGCTGTTCGCGGCCATCATCGTCGGCAGCTACTTCCTGGGCAGGGCCCCCTGGTATCCGCGCTCGGATGCGCTCGGCACGGCCATCCTGCTGCTCACCTACGCGGTGCTCGTCGCATACCTGGTGGCGGTGGTGCGCGTGCGAGGCCTCGGTAGCCTCGTGCGCGACCTCGGCCTCGAACTGCGCTGGATCGACCTGCTGATCGGTGTGGGCCTCGCCGTTGTCGTTCACTTCGCCGACGTGTTCATCTACAACTTCGCGGTGGGGGTGCTGCGGCTGCCGGTCGCGCCGACCAGCAACGCCGAGCTGCCCAGGAGCTTCGTGTGGGCCGTGATCGTGGGCCTCGGCATCGCGTCCCTGATCGCCCCGATCGTCGAGGAGCTGTACTTTCGCGGACTGCTCATGCGGGCGGTGCGCAACCTCGTGATCCGCCACGCACGATTCGAGGGCACCAAGACCACCCGTCGAGCAACCTGGATCAGCGTCGTGACGAGCGCGGTCGTGTTCGCCGGCTTCCACCTCTACGAAGCGCGCAACCCGACCATGCTGTTCGTGCTCGGTGTCGACATCCTGGTCTTCGGCCTGCTCGCTGCGGCCGTCGCATCCCGCACGCGCCGCCTCGGGCCGTCGCTCATCATGCACATCTCGACCAACGCGTTCGCGACCGTCGTGCTGCTGAGTACCTACCGCGCGCTAGCGGCCGGTGCCGCCGTGCACCTGGGCGTCGCCCTCGTGGCTGTCGAGGTCGAAGGCGGTGTGCACGACCGCGACAGCGTGCTTGATGGTGTCGGCCCGCGTGACGACCGAGATGCGGATCTCGCTGGTCGAGATCATCTCGATGTTGATTCCGGCCTCGAACAGCGCGGTGAACAGCTTCGCCGAGACACCCGCGTTGGTGCGCATGCCCGCTCCGACGAGCGACAGCTTGCCGATCTGGTCGTCCTACTGCAGGCGCTCGAAACCGATGTCCGCTTTGGCGGCCTCGAGCGCGGCAGGGTCGCCGGGCCATCCGTCTTCGGCAGCGTGAACGAGATGTCGGTGCTGGCCGTGTCGGTGCGCGAGACGTTCTGCACGATCATGTCGATGTTGGCGCCTGCGGTCGCGACGACGGTGAAGATCTGCGCGGCCTTGCCGGGCACGTCGGGAACGCCGACGACGGTGATCTTGGCCTGGCTCAGATCTGCGGCGACTCCCGCGATGAGTGGCTCTTCCACGTTGCTTTCTCCCTCCACCGGATTGACGACCAGAGTGCCGGTGTTGTTGTTGAACGATGACCGCACATGCAGGGTGACCCCGTGCCTGCGCGCGTATTCGACCGCGCGGATGTACAAGACCTTTGCGCCGGCCGCAGCAAGTTCGAGCATTTCCTCGCTGGTGATCTTCTCGATCTTGCGCGCGCTTCGGCACCATGCGCGGATCGGTCGTGAACACGCCGTCGACGTCGGTGTAGATCTCGCAGACGTCGGCGCCGAGGGCCGCGGCCAGGGCGACCGCGGTCGTGTCGGATCCCCCGCGGCCGAGCGTCGTGATGTCGCCCGTGCCGCGGTTGAAGCCCTGGAACCCGGCGACGATGGCGACCGCGCCGGCGTCGAGGGCCTGCGAACGCGGCCGGGGGTGACATCCACGATGCGCGCCGAGCCGTGCTGCGCATCCGTGATCATGCCGGCCTGGCTGCCGGTGTAGCTGCGCGCCTCGATGCCGAGGCCCTTGATCGCCATGGCGAGGAGCGCCATCGAGATGCGCTCGCCCGGCGGTCAGCAGCATGTCGAGTTCGCGACCGCTCGGGGCCGCGACGACCTCGTTCGCGAGGTCCATGAGTTCGTCGGTGGTGTCGCCCATCGCCGACACGACGACGACCACTTCGTTGGCCGGCCTGCCGGGTCTCGACGATGCGCTTGGCGACCCGTTTGATGCTCTCGGCGTCAGCAACGGAGGATCCTCCGTACTTCTGTACGATCAAGCTCACGCGGTACTCCTGGGGGCGACGATTGTCCGAGTTCAGTGTAATGTGCCCGAAACACGCGCTGACGCGGTTGCGCGAAACGCGGTTATTGCTCGACGAGCCTGCGGCCCTTCGAAGGCCCGGCCGAGCGTGACTTCGTCGGCGTATTCGAGGTCGCCGCCGACGGGCAGACCGGATGCGAGGCGGGTGACCGTGAGGTTCGGCTGCACCAGCAGACGGCTCAGGTAGGTGGCCGTCGCCTCGCCCTCGAGGTTGGGGTCGGTGGCGATGATGACCTCGGTGACGGTGCCGTCGGCGAGACGCTGCACGAGTTTGCGGATGTTCAGGTCGTCGGGCCCGATGCCGTCGATCGGGCTGATCGCGCCGCCGAGCACGTGGTAGAGCCCGCGGAACTCGCGCGTGCGCTCGATCGCCTGCACGTCCTTGGCCTCTTCGACGACGCAGATCGTCGCGGCGGAGCGGCGCGGGTCACGGCAGATGTTGCAGGTCTCTTCCTCGGTGACGTTGCCGCAGATGTCGCAGAAGCGCACCTTCTCTTTCACCGTCATCAGCACCTCGGCGAGGTGGGTGACGTCGAAGCTCTCGGTGGTGAGGATGTGGAACGCGATGCGCTGCGCCGACTTCGGCCCGATTCCGGGCAGGCGGCCGAGCTCGTCGATCAGGTCCTGGACGATTCCCTCGTACACGGCTTAGTTCTCCCTCGGCGTCACGCGCGGGGCACGGTCTGCTCCTCGATGAAGCTCGCGCCGAGAATCTCGCGAACGACCGATTCGCCGTAGCGCTGCGGCTCGTTGGCGCTTACCGCTGCCGATGCCGCGGCCGCCTTCGCTGCGGGCTGCCGCCGGCGGGGCCGTAGCCGGCTCGGGCTCGCGGAGCCGGGGATCGGCGGCGACCGCCCAGCCCGCCTCGTCGACGACAGCTTCGTCGACGGGCGGCTCGATGTCGGGTTCGGTGGGCTCCGGGATGTCGTCGACCTGCACGACTGCGCGCGCGACCGGGGGCGTGACCGGAGGCTGTGGCGCCGCAGATTCCGCCTTGGCGATGAAGCGCCGGGCGAATGCCGAGCACGTCGGAGATGGCCTGCTTGAGCTGGTCACCGACACCCTCGCCGGGTGAGCTGGGCTGCTTGAGAGCCTCGACGTCCTTCTGGCTGGGAAACGAGATGACGAGCACGTTGTTGTCGCGCAGTTCGAGCGGCGTGGCCGTGAAGACGACCATCCACGCGTTGCGGCTGGCCTTCTGCACGGACTCGAGCACCTCGGGCCAGGCATCCCTCACCTGCTGGAGCGTGACCGACTTGGCCTCGGCGACCGCTTCTGGCGGCCACGATCTCGCTGCCTCCTCGACCGCGGCCTGCACCGCGGCATCCGTCGCGCAGCGCGGGAGCCACGGTTGTCAGTGGCGGCGGTTCGACAGGACGGCGAAGGCGGGGTGACGCTCTCGACAGGACGTTCGACGGGCCTGGCCGCGGCTGGTCCTGGTCGACGTTGCGGGCGCGCCATCCACGCCGATGCGTCGCTCGAGCCGCTCGACGCGCGCGAGCGCACCGCGCTCGGTGTCGTCGCTCTCGGGAACGAGGATGCGCGCGACCATCAGTTCGAGGTGCAGCCGCGGGGAGGTGGCGCCGGTCATCTCGGTGAGGGCGGCGTTTGCGACATCCGCGGCTCGCGACAGCTCGGCGTCGCCGAACTTCTTGGCCTGCACGGCCATGCGGTCGAGCTCGTCCTGCGGTGTGCCGCGCAGCACGGCGGCGGCGCCCTCGGCGGTGTCGCGGCGACGACGATGAGGTCGCGGAATCGCTCGAGCAGGTCTTCGACGAACCGCCGCGGATCCTGTCCGGTCTGGATGACGCGGTCGACGGCCGTGAAGGCGGCGGCGGCATCGCGCGCGCCGATCGAGTCGATGACCTCGTCGAGCAGCGCGCTGTTGGTGTAGCCGAGGAGGGCGACCGCGCGCTCGTACTCGATCGTCGCTGCCCTCGGAGCCGGCCATCAGCTGGTCGAGCAGCGACAGGGTGTCGCGCACCGATCCGCCGCCGGCGCGAACGACGAGCGACAGCACGCCGGGCGCGACCGTGATGCCTTCGGCGTCGCACAGCGTCTGCGTGTATTCGAGCATCTGCGCGGGCGGCACGAGCCGGAACGGGTAGTGGTGCGTGCGCGACCGGATCGTGCCGATGACCTTCTCGGGCTCGGTGGTCGCGAAGATGAACTTGACGTGCTCGGGCGGCTCCTCGACGATCTTGAGCAGCGCGTTGAACCCCTGCGGCGTCACCATGTGCGCCTCGTCGAGGATGAAGATCTTGAAGCGGTCGCGCGCCGGGGCGAACACGGCGCGCTCGCGAAGGTCGCGTGCGTCGTCGACGCCGTTGTGCGATGCGGCGTCGATCTCGACGACGTCCAGCGATCCCCCGCCGTCGCGCGACAGCTCGATGCAGCTCGCGCACTTGCCGCACGGGGTATCGGTCGGACCCTCGGCGCAGTTCAGGCAGCGGGCGAGGATGCGGGCCGATGTGGTCTTGCCGCATCCGCGGGGCCCGCTGAACAGGTAGGCGTGGTTGACCCGGTCGGTGCGAAGCGCGGTGCGCAGCGGATCGGTCACCTGCGACTGGCCGATCAGTTCGGCGAACGTCTCCGGACGATACCGGCGATACAGGGCAGTGGCCACGGAGTCCAGCGTACCGGCCACCACCGGCACTCGCGCTCGCCCTGCACACTCGGCTGACTCGCCCTGCACACTCGCCTGAGGGGCGTGATTCGGTCGTGCGCGGATCCTTCACGGCACCCGATTGGCGCCCCTCAGCGGAAGGGCGGAGAAAGAAAATGACCCCTCGCGCACCCGCCAGAGCCCGGTTACCCTTGCTACGTTTCCGTCCTGGGGGAGTTGGCCTGGATGGCGCCACGCGAGGAGCCACCGACCAGTGTACTGTGCGAGCGCTGCGTCGAAATCATCCGCCGGTATGGACGCTCGCGTGCGGCGGGCCGACCTAAGCTGCTCGTGTGCAGCGCAGTCATGGTGGCTGCTTCGGTTGCAGAGGATTGCGGCGATCGTCGTCGTCGACGATCCTGTTCGGCACGATCTACGTCGTCGTGCAGCAGCTCGACCGCCAGTCGGCCAACGACGCTCCGCTGCGGCTCGCCAGCCAGGTCGCGGCCGAGTTGCGCGAGGGCCAGTCGGCAACCCTGGATGCCCAGCCGCACGTTGACCTGTCGCGCAGTCTCGCGGCCTTCGTGGTGGTCGAGGATGCTCAGGGCGCGGCGAGCGCCGGCAGCGGCTTTCTCAGGGGCTCGCTCGTGTCGCTGCCCGACCGGCGTTCTGGCGAGTGCCGCCAAATCGGGCGAAGACAACGTCACGTGGCAACCGCAGGCCGGGCCTTCGCTTCGCGACCGTGACTCTCAGCGTCGGCGACCAGTTCGTGTCGGCGGGCCAATCGCTGCAGCCGTCGGAAGACCGGGACGCGAACTTTCAGCTGCTCATCGGCGTCGGCTGGCTGTTGGCCATGCTGGTGCTGGGCGGCACGTGGTACTGGTCGTACCGGGTCACGCTCCAATGACGGCGAGAGTCTGTCGCGCAATCTCAAGTTCCTCATTCGTCGGAATGACGAGCACCGCGACGGGCGACCCGTCGGGCGAGATGGAGCGGGCTCCTTCGCTGATTGACGCGTTGCGCGCCGGGTCGACAGCGATGCCGAGCCCCTCGAGCCCGTCGACGGCCGCGGCGCGAAGCGCGGCGCTGTTCTCGCCGACTCCGGCGGTGAACACGAGCGCATCCAGTCGCCCGAGCTGGGCGAGGTAGGCGCCGATGTAGTGGCGCAACCGGTGCCGTACACCGCGAGCGCCGCTTCGGCCTTGTCGTCGCCGCCGGATGCGGCATCCTGAACGTCGCGCATGTCGCCTTCGCCGGCCAGCCCCACGAGTCCGCTCTTGTTGTTAAGCAGCGTGTCGAGCTCGTCGAAGCCGAGCCCGGCCTCGCGATGCAGGTAGCTCAGGATGGCCGGGTCGAGGTCTCCCGACCGGGTTCCCATCACGAGTCCCGCGAGTGGCGTCATCCCCATGCTCGTGTCGATCGATTTGCCCCCGTCGACGGCGCACGCGGAGGCGCCGTTGCCGAGGTGCAGCACGATCGTCTTCGTGTCTTCCAGGGGTCGGCCCAGGAATTCGGCTGCCCGCTCGGAGACGTACTTGTGGGAGGTTCCGTGGAATCCGTAGCGGCGGACACCGTGCTTCGCCGCCAGCGTCGCGTCGATCGCGTAGGTGT
>CAVTXB010000009.1:0-12724 GCA_963738535.1 uncultured Actinomycetota bacterium | reverse complement strand
CCTCGAGTTCGCCGAAGAGCTGCTGCAGGCGTCGTTCGGCAGCGAACGTGCGGCCGGGTTCCTCGACCGCGTGTCGACGACCATGGCGGGCACATCGTTCGAGTTCCTGGATGCGGCCGACCCGCACCAGGTGTCGAGCCTGCTGGCCGGCGAACTGCCCGAGACCACCGCCCTCGTTCTGGCTCACCTCACGCCGAGCATGGCCTCGCAGGTGCTGGGCAAGCTCGACAGCTCGGCCCAGCTCGACGTCGCCCAGGCCATCGCGAGCATGCGCTCGGCCACCCCGGAGGCCGTGAGCATCGTCGCCGACAACCTGCGCCGCTCCGCCCGCACCGTGGTCGCCCCGCGCGAACGTGCTGAGGTCGTCGGGGGAGTGCAGCCGCTGGTCGACATCATCAACCGCGCGGATGTCGCCACCGAACACGAACTGCTCGAAGCGCTCGACGCCCGCGACCCCAAGCTCGCCGAAGAGGTGCGCGCGCGGATGATCACGTTCGCCGACATCATTCGCCTCGAGGCCAAGGACGTGCAGCAGGTGCTGCGCGGCATCGACGTCGCCATGCTGGCGATCGCCCTCAAGGGCGCATCGCCCGAGCTGTCGGCCATCGTGCGCGAGAACATCTCGGAGCGCAACCGCGAGTCGCTCGACGACGAGCTGCAGAACCTCGGCCGGCTCAAGAAGAAGCAGATCGACGAGGCGCAGGCCGAGATCGCGCGCTCGATCCGCGAGCTCGAGTCCCAGGGCACCATCTCGCTGCAACGCGGCGAGGAGCCGGAGGACGAATATGTCAACTGACACCGGATTCGCCGAGCTCACCTATCCGAGCCTCGTCACGTCGGCCGCCGTCGATGCCGAGACCGAACGCGCCCGCGTGCGCGGCCACGCCGCCGGCTATGCCGCAGGCCTTCGTGCCGCGGAAGCGAAGGCGGCGATCGTGGCCGAGCAGTCCCGCGCCGAGCGGGAGGCCCTGCGAGGCGATGCCGCGACCGCACTGCGCTCGGCGCTGTCGGCCCTCGAGGCCGCCGCCGTGCGGGTGGCCGAGGTCGACGCCCTCGTGCTGGCCGACTCCGATTCGTCTCTCGCCGCCGCCGCCATCGAACTCGCCGAGGCGATCCTGGGCCACGAACTCGCCGAGGGCGACCGGTCGGCCCGCACCGCCCTTGCGCGCGCGCTGCAGGCCGTCGACCCCGCCGTGATCCTCGCCGTACACCTCAGCCCGGTCGACCTGGCGGTCGTGACCGCCGCGGGACTGGCCCCGGCCGGGCTCGACCTCGTCTCCGACGTGTCGCTCGAACGCGGCGACGCGATCGTCGAGGTGCCCGAGGGTCGGGTCGACGCACGCATCTCGTCGGCGCTCGACCGTGCCCGTGCAGCGATCGGACAACTGCGATGACCCTCACCTCGCCCTACCGGCCGTCCCGGCTCGACGACCTCGTGCGCATCGTCGGTCCCGAGCGCGTCGGATCCGTCGACTCGGTCGTCGGTCTCGGCGTTCGCATCAAGGGCATCTCGGCCGCGATCGGCGACCTGCTGGTCGTCGGCGACGGGGCACGGGTCGAAGTTGTCGCCGTGGCCCGCGACTCGGTCACGGCCATGCCACTCGACGCGATGAACTCGGTCACCGCCGGCACGGATGTTCGTGCCACGGGCGGTCCGATGACCATCCCGGTCGGACGCGGTCTGCTCGGCCGGGTCGTGGATGCTGCCGGCACGCCAATCGACGGTCGCGGACCGCTCACCCACGTCTCGCGCGTGAGCGTCGACAACCCCGTGCCGTCCTCGCTGCTGCGGGCCCGGATCGACAGCCCCCTGTCGCTGGGCGTGCGTGTGCTCGACACCCTGACGACGGTCGGTCGAGGGCAGCGCATGGGACTGTTCGCCGGGTCCGGCGTCGGCAAGTCGTCGCTGCTGTCGATGATCGCTCGGGGCACCGCCGCCGAAGTCTCCGTCATCGCGCTCATCGGCGAACGCGGCCGCGAGGTGCGCGAGTTCCTCGAGGACGACCTCGGCCCCGAGGGGCTCGCCCGGTCGATCGTGGTCGTCTCGACCGCCGACCAGCCCGCGCTCATGCGAGTGCGCGCCGCGTTCACCGCCACCCGCATCGCCGAGTCGTTTCGCGAGACCGGCTCGCACGTCATGCTCATGATGGACTCCGTCACCCGCGTCGCCTACGCCCAGCGCGAGGTGGGCCTCTCGGTCGGGGAGCCGCCGGCCACCCGCGGTTACCCGCCGTCGGTCTTCGGGCTGCTCGCTCGCCTGCTGGAGAGGGCCGGAACCGGTCCCATCGGGTCGGTGACGGGCATCTACACGGTGCTGGTCGACGGCGACGACCACAACGAGCCCATCGCGGATGCGGCGCGATCCATTCTCGACGGGCACGTCGTGCTCGACCGCAAGCTCGCCGTCGCCGGCCACTTCCCGGCCGTGGATGCGCTCGCCTCCGTCTCCCGCGTCGCCGGCCATGTCACCTCAGCAGAGCAGCGCGCACTCGCGCTCGCCCTGCGCCGGGTGATGGCCGCGCGTCGCGCCGCCCAGGACCTTCTCGACGTCGGTGCCTACCAGCGCGGTGCCAACCCGCTGGTGGACGCGGGAGTCGACCACGAAGCCGAGATCAACGCCTTCCTCACGCAGCGGATCGATAACTCGAGCACCGCCGACGAGTCCTGGTCGGCGCTCGCCGAGCTGGTGGCCCAATTGGAGAGCGCATAATGGCGAATCCCTTTTCTCTCGCGGCCCTGTTGAGGCTCCGCCGCCTGCAGCAGGACAGCGCCGCCGGCGAGGTCTCGGTGTCGCGCGCCCGCGCGGCCGAGGTGGCCGCGCGCCGACGCTACGCCGAGAACTCGCTGTCGCAGCTGATGTCGCCGAATGGCTCGTCCGAGACGCTGCGGTGGACCGCCGCCGCGCGTGCCGCATCCTCGAGCACCCTCGGCGACCTGGGCGTCCTCGAGGAGGAGTGGGAGCGCCGCATGGCCGAGGCCCGCGCTCAGCTCGAAGAGGCACGCAAGGCGACCATCTCGCTCGAGAAGCTCGAAGAGCGCCACGACGAGCTCGAGCACAAGGAACTGCTGCGCACCGAACAGAATGCCCTCGACGAGATCTCGGCCCGCTCGCTGAACACACCGAAGAAGTGGGTGACATCGTGACCTCCGTCAACCTGCTCGCCTCGCTGCAGCAGGTGCAGTCGATGCTGTCGACGATGTATCCGACCGGCGGGTCTGCCGCGGCCGATACGAGCGACAGCTCGACGATCGCCTCGTTCGAGCAGATCCTCGCCGCGCTGTCACCGTCGGGGAGCACCGCCGGCGGCATCCTCGGTGCCGGAATGACCTCGGCCACGGGCGCCGCGACGGGCGCGACCACGACGGCGAGCAGCGGCCCCACCGGAGCCGACGTGGTGGCCGACGCCAAGAAGTACCTCGGCATCCCCTACGTTCTCGACGGCGAAAGCACGAAAGGCATGGACTGCTCCGGCCTCGTGCAGCAGACCTACAAAGACCTCGGCATCACCCTCGGCCGGGGCGTGCACGAGCAGATGACCGAGGGCACCGCGGTACCCTCGCTCGCCCAGGCCCAGCCGGGCGACCTGATCGTCTTCAAGGGCGGCGGCCACGTCGCCATCTACGAGGGCAATGACACGGTCATCCACGCCCCCATGCCGGGCCGCTACGTGCAGAACGAGAAGCTCTGGGTCGGTGACTCGGGCATCGAGACCATCCGGCGCATCGTGCCCAGCGCCGGCACCAGCTCGTCGCCGACCACGACGCCGACGACCGCGACCACGTCGACCGCGCCGGCGAGCACGCCGACGAGCGCGGCGGTGCAGGCGGCCGCCCTCTCGGCGGTTCAGGCCATCATCCAGGCCGATTTCGGCCTGCTCTCGAGCTCGCAGTCGTCGACGTCGAGCCTCTCGGGCAGCGGCTCGTCGACGTCGAGCCAGCTGTCGTCGGCCATCGCATCACTTGAGAACATCAGCGGGGGCACCGGGTCGACCACGACCGCGACGAGCTCCACCACCTCCGCCCAGCAGACGCTGGCCATGGAGCAGTCGATGCTCGCGCAGGAGGAACTATGAGCACCATCACCGTCGGCTCCGCACCCATCGACGTGAGCACGCCCGCATCCCGATCGTCTGTCGCGACCGATCCTGACGCGTTCGCCGCCGAACTGCAGTCGGCCACCGACGCCCCCACCGCGTCGCCCGTGACCGTAACGAACCCGGCGCCGTCTGCCCCGCCGGTCGCGTCCAGCGCCTCGGCCGGTCAGCCCGCGGCGTCGATTGTTCAGCCCGCCACTGCCCAGCCGATCGCGCCGATCGCCGACCCCGTTCCATCGGACGCGGCCGTGGTCGCCCCGCCCGCACAGCCCGCTGCGCTGCGACCGGCTCCGTCGAGCCCGGCGCCCGCCGCTCCGCAGGTGGCACAGGATGTCGCCCCGGCAGTCGCCCCGGCTCCCCAGCCCGCACCCGCGGCACCGCTCGCGCCCGCACTGCTCGCGTCGCCCAGCGGCGCCGTCACCACGCCGCCACCGGTGCCCGCCCATCGCGCCTCCCGGCACTCGGCACCCGATGCTCTCCCGTCGAGCACCCTCATCGGCGCCGGCGCCCCTCTTCCGCCTGCCGCTGCGACCGCGGCGCCGTCACCGCTGGCCACGCCCCCTGCTGCGCCTGCCGCTGGCGACGAAACCCTCCCGGTCGCAGCGGTGACGGTTGCCCTCGCGGCCGCGGCTCCGGCCGGCCTCGCCGCGCCCGCTCGCCGCGCCAGCGGCGGCGCCTCGGCCGGCGACGACAGCCACGGTGATCTCGCAGCCGGCGTCACGACGCCGGCACCCCCGGTCGCACCGGTGCCCGTCACGGTGCTTCCGAGCCTCGCCGGCGCGGCCCCCGTCGCGGCATCGTCCGCCGTCGCAAACGCGCCGCGCCCGGCAGCGCGCATCGTCACCGCACCGGTGAACTCCACCACCGACGGGTCGCAGGCCTTCGCCGCTGCCCTCGCCACCCCGACGACCGGTCACGCCGCATCGGCCGCCCCGGTCAGCACCCCGGCCGCTCCTCCGTCGACCCAGCCGCTCAACGAGCAACTGGCGCCGCCGCTGCTCGCGCTGCGCACCGCCGGCTCCGGCACCCACGTACTGACACTCACCGTCTCGCCGGACGCGGTGGGGCCCGTGACCGTGCGCGCCCACGTGACCGGCGACACCATGCGCATCGAACTGAGCGCCCCGACCGCCCAGGGCACCGACGCGCTCACGTCGATGCTGCCCGACCTGAAACGCGACCTGGCCCAGGGCGGCATGAACTCCGCCCTCACCATCGCCTCACCGAACGCGGACGGCTCCGCGGCGGGCAACCAGAACCCCTTCGGCGCGGGCGGATCATTCGCCCGCGACGACCGACCGAGCTACCTCCGCACCTCGGACGCCCCGGTGGCGCCCGCATCGGACGGCTCGCCCCGATCCACCAGCGCCCGACCCACCAGCGTGGGAGCCACCTCGGCCCTCGACGTGCTCGCCTAGTAGAGAGGTACCACCTATGTCGATTGCAGGAACGACCAACAACGGCGCATCCGCGTCGCTGTACACGAACAGTGTCGCCGGCGCGACGCCGGCCAACCAGCAGATGAACGCGCAGATGTTTCTGCAGCTGCTGGTGACGCAGCTCAAGACGCAGGACCCGGACTCGCCCATGGACAGCAACGCCATGATCACCCAGACCTCGCAGCTCGCGTCGATGCAGGCTCTCACCACGCTGTCCGACACCCAGACGAGCAACTACTCGCTGCAGCAGCGCGAGTCGGCCGCGGGCCTCATCGGAATGACGGCGTCGTACCTCGACGCCAACGGCAACACCCAGTCGGGAGAGGTCACCGGTGCATCCTTCACCGGCACGACCCCGACCGTGACCATCGGCGGAGTCTCCGTCGCTCTCGGATCCCTCACCGCAGTTCAGAAGACCGCCGCCGCGTCGGCGTCGTAACCATCACGATCACCGCTCCACAGACACGAAAGAACAGGACACACCATGCTTCGCTCACTTGATTCAGGAATCTCGGGTCTCCAGGCCCACCAGACCATGCTCGACGTCACGGCCAACAACATCGCCAACGTCAACACGACGGGCTTCAAGTCCAGCTCCACCCAGTTCGAAGACACCCTCTCGGAGATGATGAAGTCGGCCGGTGGCAGCAACGCCGAGGTCGGCAGCACCAACCCGGCCCAGGTCGGACTCGGCGTGAAGGTCGCGGGTATCGCGACCAACTTCACACAGGGCTCGACCGACTCCACCGGAAACCCGACCGACATGATGATCTCGGGCGACGGCTTCTTCACAGTGAAGTCCGGTGGCTCGACCATGTACACCCGTGCGGGAAGCTTCACGTTCGACTCCGACGGCAACCTGGCCGCCCCCGACGGCGCACTGGTGCAGGGGTGGGCCGCGGTCAACGGCTCGGTTCCGAGCGGCAGCGCCCCCCTCGGCAACATCACCCTTCCGAAGAACTCGGTCGCACCCGCCGTCGCAACGACCAAGGCCACCCTCTCGGGCAACCTGCCGTCGGATGCCGCCGTCGGCACCGCCATCACCGAGACCGAGGGCGTCTACGACAGCACCGGAACCTCACGCAGCCTCAACCTCACCTTCACGAAGACGGCCACCGGCTGGAACGTCGCGGGCGCCGACGGCACCGGGGCAACCGGCACCTCCACGATGACCTTCGCGAACGGCGTGCAGACCGGCGCATCCTCGATCACGGTCGGCGGCGTCACCGTCGACATGAGTGCGACCACCGGGTACGCGGGACTGCAGACGGCGACCATCTCCGGCCAGGACGGCCGCGCATCCGGAACCCTGCAGTCGTACAGCCTGTCGAGCGACGGAAGCCTGGTCGGCTCGTACAGCAATGGCGCCACCGTGACGCTGGCACAGCTCGCGCTGGCCAACTTCTCGAACCCTGACGGCCTCGCGAAGGCGGGATCGTCGGACTACACGCCCACCATCGCCTCCGGTGTCGCCCAGCTCGGCATCGCCGGCACGAACGGGCTCGGCTCGATCGTGAGCGGCTCGCTCGAGATGTCGAACGTCGACCTGACCCAGGAGTTCTCGAACCTCATCGTGGCCCAGCGCGGCTTCGAGGCCAACGCCCGCATCATCACGACGTCCGACCAGATCCTGCAGGACCTGAACCAGATGCAGCACTAGTTTTTTCACTCGGAGTTGATCGGCGCCGCGAGCTAACGCGCGGCGCCGATCGACCGACAGTGTGATCTGAAGCCATTGAAGGCGCATTTACAGGGCAAGGAAAGCCACCATGATCATCCTTACGAGGCTGAATAACAGCCGTTTTGCAGTGAACCCCGACCTCGTCGAGCGTATCCACAGCAATCCAGACACCACGCTGACTCTCGTCGACGGCACCACGTACATCGTGACCGAGTCGATGACCGAGGTCATCGACCTCATGGCCAGCTACCGGGCCAGGGTCATCTCGCTCGCGCGGTTCAACGAGGTCGGCGACCGGCACAAGGCCGGCCCGGGGGAGCTCGTGCAGTTTCCCGAGCCCGCGAAGACGGCCAGCACGAAGCGTCCCAGGTCGATCTGATGGATCCCGCGACAATAATCGGCCTGATCGTTGCATTCGGGTCGATCTCGTCAATGATCTTCCTCGAGGGCTCGAGCCCGAGCTCGCTGCTGCTCCCTGCCCCGATGATCCTGGTGTTCGGGGCGACCATCGCCGTGGGCATCGCCAGCGGAACCATCCCCGACATGATCCGCGCCGCGAAGTCGCTTCCCATCGCCTTCAAGGGCAAGCTCGCCCAGCCGGCCGGTCTCATCGACCAGGTCGTCGCCATCGCCGACAAGGCCCGCAAGGAGGGACTGCTCGCCCTCGAAGGGGAGGCCCAGGCGGTCAAGGACCCGTTCCTCAAGTCGGCGCTGCAGAACATCGCCGACGGCATGGATGCCGAGGAGTTGCGCGGGTTGCTGGAGGAGCAGGTTGCCACCGAGGAGCGCGAACAGCGCGCCGCCGCGAAATTCTTCAACGGGCTCGGCGGCTACGCGCCGACCATCGGAATCATCGGAACCGTCATCTCGCTCACCCACGTGCTCGAGCACCTGTCGAACCCGGCCACGCTGGGGCCGTCGATCGCGGGAGCGTTCGTCGCCACCCTGTGGGGCGTGCTGTCGGCCAACGTGATCTGGCTGCCGCTCGGCGCACGGCTCAGCCGGCTCGCCGACCTCAACATCGAGCGGATGCACGTGCTGCTCGAGGGTGTGCTCGCCGTGCAGGAGGGCAGCCAGCCGCGCGTCGTCGACGAGCGACTGCGCGCCATGATCACGGTCACCGAGTCCAAGGGCAAGGGCTCCAAGGAGTCGAAAGACAAAACCAAGCCCCTCAAGGAAGCAGCATGAGCCGGCGACGCAAGGCCTCGCACGGCGGGGAGCACGAGGAGGGCAGCTCCGAACGCTGGACCACCTCGTACATGGACATGGTCACCGTGCTGATGTGCCTGTTCATCGTGCTCTACGCCATGTCGACCGTCGACAAGGACAAGTTCGAGAAGCTCCGCCTCGCACTCTCGACGGGCTTCGGCGTGACGAAGACCATGAAGGTCGACACGGCCCGCGGAATCGTGGTGCCGAAGGCGGATGTCGGCAAGAACGGCGTCGACACCACGGCGTTCAACGCGGCCGCCGCCGAGGTCAGCAAGCTGCAGAGCGTCGAAAAGAGCATCTCGGCGGCTCTGCAGGCGCAGGGCCTCGCATCCGACGTCTCGTTCTCGGTGACGAGCGACGGGCTGACCATCAGCCTCGTCGGGGCGGCCTCCTTCTTCTCCGGCAACAGCGCCATCCTGCAGCCGGACACCGATCGCATCCTGAACGTGATGGGTCCCGTTCTGCGCACGATCCCCAACCAGGACGCCGTGGAGGGTCACGCCGACGGGCACTCGAACCCCTACCCGTACCCGACCGACTGGGATCTCGCCGCGGCGCGATCGACCGCCGTGCTCAAATACCTGGTCGCCACGGGGGTGCCGGAGGGGCAGATCTACTCGTCGTCGTATGGCGCGGCCCGGCCGCTCTCGGCCACCATGACGCCCGACCAGTACCCGCTCAACCGCCGCGTCGACATCGTCGTGCTCTCGCAGGCGACCGACAGCGTGAAGGTTCTGATGGCAAAGGTGCTCGCCGCGGAACACTCATGAGATGACCCCCAGTTCGCGGGGGAGAGCTAACGCGCGGTGGGGGCGCGTCGATAGTGCTGGGCATGACGGTTCAGGTTTCGGATGACACGATGGTGCCCTCCGCAGCGACGCCGGCGCTCGAGGTCTACGACTTCCAGCGCCCGACGACGCTGGGCCGCGAACGCATGCGCGCCCTCAATCTCGCGTTCGAGAGCTTCTCGCGCCAGTGGGGTACCCAGCTCACGGCCATGACCCACGCGGTCGCGCACGTCGAGGTCGAATCGGTCGAGGTCGAGCGCTACGGCGAGTACGCCGACGGGTTGCCCGAAGCGACCGCCATGGTGCTGCTCAAGGTGGGCGACCTCGCCAGCCGCGCGGTGCTGCAGGTCGACCAGGATGTCGCGCTCGGCTGGGTCGGTCGCATGCTCGGCGGCAACTCCAGCATCCAGCCGCCGTCCCGCCCCTTCACCCAGATCGAGGCCGCCATCCTCGGCCGCCTCGTCGGCTACCTGCTCGAAGACCTCGCCTACTCGCTCGGCGCACTGGTCGAGGGGACCCTCAGCCTCGACAACATCCAGTACAGCGCCCCGATGGCGCAGGCCGCGCACGCCGGGCAGTTCGTGCTCGTGGCGCGGTTCGCGGTCGCCATGGGCGAGTCGGTCTCGCCGACCACGATCGCCATCCCCCTCGACGGTCTCGGCGACCCGGACGGCCCCGCCGTCGCCAGGAACTCCGCGGGGGCAAGCCGAAACAAAGTGCAGCTCGCGACGGTACCTGTCTCGTTGTCCCTGCAGCTGCTGCCGGCGACGGTTTCCCCCGCGGACATTCTCGGCCTGGCCGAGGGCGACCTGATCAGGCTGCCGCACCCCCAGCACCGCCCACTCAATGTCGCGGTCGACGGCGTGACCGTGGCCGGAGCCGCCGTCGGCGCGAACGGTTCGCGCCTCGCCTGTGTCGTCGTTTCTTTGGAGGAACAATCGTGAACACCGCACTCAACTCCACCCGGCAGCAGCTCGCTGTCGACGCACTCATCCAGCACATGCCGGGAACGGCGAACCTCTCGTCTGTTCGGGCCGACGCGCCGTCGCCGCTCCCGGCTGCCACCTCATCCGCCATCCTCGCCAGCTGGGTCGGCGAGGTCTCGGCCGACCTGGCCCTCGTTCTGATCGACTCCGGCTTTCTCGCCGAGGCCTCGGGATCCCAGACCCTCGTGAAGCCCACGGACGTGATCGTTCCGGCACTCCAGGAGAGCGCAGCCGTGCTCGGCACCGGCGTGCTCAGCGACGCAGTCGAGGGCGATGCCGCGGCCCTGTTCGCCGACCCGGAGGCCGAGGTCTTCGAACTCCAGGCCGACGGCGCGGCCATCGGCTGGTACATCGTGCGCCTGCGCAGTGACCTGGTACCGGCCAGGACACCCCGCTCGATCGAGGGCCGGCTCAGCCGCCTCAACGAGGTCGAGATGACCCTCACGGTGGAGATCGGACGCACCCGGATGCCCATCCGCAACGTTCTCGGACTCGAGGTCGGAGCCGTGGTCGAACTCGACCGGGCCGTCGGCGCTCCCGCCGACGTGCTGCTCAACGGACGCCTCATCGCACACGGCGAGGTCGTCGTGGTCGACCAGGAATTCGCAGTGCGGGTCACTCGCATCCTCGACAGCGCGGATGTTGCGGCTCACTAAGTGGACACCCTTCTCACCGCACTCCGCGTCGTCGTCTCGCTCGCCGTCGTCATCGGGGCGATCTGGTTCGTGCAGCGACGCGTCTCACGCAGCGGCGTCAGCCGCGGCGGTAAGCGGGCCGCCAAGCCGATGTCGGTCATCGCCCGCCAGAACCTCGGCCCGAAGGCCAGCGTCGCGGTCGTCGACTTCGGCGGCAAGCGCTACCTGCTCGGCGTGACCGAGCACGGCATCGCCGTGCTCGACGGCACCGAGGCCGAGGCAGACGAGCCGGCCACCGTCGAGGAGCCCACGAGGCCCGACATCGCCACTCCGGTCGCCATCACGCGGCGCGCGAGCAGCAAGCAGAACTCGCGCGACTTCGCGCAGGCACTCGGCCAGGCGGCGCACCCGGCCCCGGCCGAGGTCACCACGCCCGCCGTCGCTCAGGCCACGGCGGTCACAGCCCCGAAGCCGGCACCGATCCGCCTCGCCAGGCCCCAGAACTTCTCCGGGATGTTCCCCGAGGGTTCGTCGAAGATGGCGGGTTCGATCCTGTCCGCGGCAACCTGGAAACAGGCGTGGACCGCGGTTCGCGGACGCAGCTGATGCGTCGCACGCCCATCGTCAGCGACAAGGTCGGCCGTCGCGTCGGCATCGCGTCGGCGGCGGCGACACTGATCGGTCTCGGCTTCGTCGTGCTCGGCCCGGCGCTCTCGGCCACCGCCGACGCGACCAGCCCCGACCCCGGCACCGACCCCCACCGCCCCGTCGATCAACGGCCTCATCCAGACCACGCTCAACGGGCCCGAACGGCACGCCGTCCGACAGCATCCTCGTCATCATCGGCATCACGCTGCTGTCGATCGCGCCGTCGCTCATCCTCATGGTCTCGTCGTTCACCAAGATCTTCGTCGTGCTCGCCATGACCCGCAACGCTCTCGGCCTGCAGACGATCCCGCCCGAACCAGGTGCTCGCCGGCCTCGCGCTGTTCCTCTCGATCTTCATCATGTGGCCGGTGATCCCGCACATCAACGTCGACTGCCCTCCAGCCGTACCTTCACGGCACCATCGACCTCCAGCACGCGATCAACGCTGGCCGAAGGCCCCCTGCGGCATTTCATGGCTCGCGAACACCCGCCAGGAAGACCTCGCGCTGATGACGCGCGCGGCGGGCCGGCCCAACCCGAGCCGCCGTCGCACGTCCCGCTGTCGACGCTGATCCCCGCGTTCATGATCTCCGCAGCTGCGGTCGGCCTTCATCATCGGCTTCGTCATCTTCATCCCGTTCCTCATCGTCGACCTCGTGGTCTCGTCGTCGCTGATGGCGATGGGCATGATGATGCTGCCGCCCGTGATGGTCTCGCTCCCGTTCAAGATCCTGCTGTTCATCCTCGTCGACGGCTGGGGACTGCTCGTGACCACCCTCGTCGGAAGCTACGGGGGCACCTGATGAACCCGTCCAGCATCATCGACATCGCCGTCTCATCGCTCATGACCGCGGGCGAGCTCGCCGCGCCCATCCTCATCACCGCGCTCGTCGTCGGCTTCGCGATCTCGGTGTTCCAGTCGATCACCCAGATCCAGGAGACCAGCCTCTCGTTCGTCCCGAAGGCCGTCGCCGTGTCGCATCGCCCTCATCATCTGCGGCCAGTGGATGATCTCGGTCATCGTCACCTTCACGACCAACCTGTTCGCGCAGATCCCCACGCTGGTGGGCCACTGACATGTCGCTGGGTGATTTCGGCTGGCTCGAGACGGTGCTGCTCGCGGGAGTGCGCATCGTTGCGTTCCTCATCGTCGCCCCGCCGTTCTCGTACGGCGCGTTCCAGAATCGCATCCGCGTCGATGATCGCCCTCGGGCTGGCCGTGGCCGTGGCCCCGCTGCCGT
>CAVTXB010000008.1:0-584165 GCA_963738535.1 uncultured Actinomycetota bacterium | reverse complement strand
TCCAAGTTTTCGCTGCTCACGGGCAAGCCGACCTCGCTGCCGGCGTACGAGCCGGTGCCCGTCTACCGCGTGACGATCGTCGAAGGCGATGTCTACGTCGACCCCTACGAAACCATTGCCGTCTAAACAACTGCCGCTCTGCGCTAAGGATTACTAATGTCAACACTGGTCATTACAGACCTGCAGGTCTCCGTCGACATCGAGGGGGGCACCAAAGAGATCCTCAAGGGTGTCGACCTGACGATCGAGCAGGGCTCCATCCACGCCATTATGGGCCCGAACGGGTCGGGCAAGTCGACCCTCGCGTACACGATCGCGGGTCATCCGAAGTATCACGTCACGGGCGGTTCGATCACGCTCGACGGCGAGGATGTCCTGACGATGACGGTGGATGCTCGCGCCCGCGCCGGCCTGTTCCTGGCGATGCAGTACCCGGTCGAGATCCCCGGTGTGACGGTCACCAACTTCCTGCGCACCGCGAAGACGGCGATCGAGGGTGAGGCGCCCGCCCTCCGTCCCTGGCTCAAAGAGGTCAAGGAGTCGATGGGCGCGCTGCGCATGGACAAGGCGTTCGCCGAGCGCAACGTCAACGAGGGTTCTCGGGCGGCGAGAAGAAGCGTCACGAGATCCTGCAGCTCGAGCTGCTCAAGCCGAAGTTCGCGATCCTCGACGAGACCGACTCCGGGCTCGACGTCGACGCGCTGAAGATCGTGTCGGAGGGCGTCAACCGCGCCCACGAGAACACCGGGCTCGGCGTGCTGCTGATCACGCACTACACGCGCATCCTGCGCTATATCCACCCCGACTTCGTTCACGTCTTCGTGGATGGCCGCGTCGCCGAGGAGGGCGGCCCCGAGCTCGCCGAGCGCCTCGAAAACGAGGGCTACGACCGCTATCTGACGCGCGGAAGCGTAGGCTATGTCGCATGCCTTCCGCACTCGCCCCCACGCTCTTCGACGCTGTCGAGGAGGCGCTGAAAGACGTCATGGACCCCGAGCTCGGCGTCAACGTCGTCGACCTCGGCCTCATCTACGACCTGTCCTGGGACGACGAGAACGACGCGCTCATCATCAGCATGACGCTGACGTCGGCCGGATGCCCGCTGACCGACGTGCTCGAGGAGCAGACCGCGCAGGCGCTCGACGGCATCGTCGACCAGTTCCGCATCAACTGGGTCTGGATGCCGCCGTGGGGTCCCGAGAAGATCACCGATGACGGCCGCGACATGATGAGGGCCCTCGGCTTCTCGATGTAGCACTTTCGTCGTCGCGCGGAGATGAGGTCTCCCGACCTCGAGCTGTGAAATGGTGCGCCAAAGGGTTACCGCCCGGGCTTAACTGCCGAGAGTAAGTTGGTAGGGACAGCACGACTCGGGGGAGCGGTAGTGGCGCACAGGACGTTGGTGGCTCATCAGCCGACCTACCTGCCGTACCTCGGCCTGCTTCACAAGGTCGCGCGAGCAGACGTCTTCATCGTGCAGGACGACCTGCGCTACGTCAAAGACGCGGTCAGCAACCGTAATCGGGTGCGCCAGGGCGACGGATGGAAGTGGCTCACCCTTCCGGTGCACAAAGACAATTCCTCGACGTACGCCACCGTGACGGCGGCGGAGCCGTCGTGGCCGGAGGCTCATCGTCGAGTGCTGCAGGCGGCATACGCCAGGGCGCCGCACTACGACCGCTTCGACGAACTGTACGAGATCACGGCGGCGAACCGCTCCCAACCCCTGTCGGTCATCAATCTCGCGACGGTGCAGTGGATGCTGCGCCTGTTCGAGGTCGACGTCGAACTGGTCGTCGAAAGCGAGCTCGCGCTGCCGGACTTCGACAACCCGAACGACCGCCTCATCTCGCTCGCCATCCACCACGCCTGCGACCGCTACCTGTCGGGCCTCGGAGCGCACGCGTACATCGAGCCCGATCGCTGGGAGGGGTCGGGGGTGCAGCTCGACTGGACGGACTTCGAGCCCCGGCCGTACGACCGCCGTGGCCTCCCGTGGATTCCCAACCTCTCGGCGGTCGATGCGATCGCGTGCGTCGACGACCTGCCCGCGCTGCTGCGTTAGAAGTCGCGGACCGCGCTCTCGACAGCGATGACCTCGCGGGCGAGCTGCTCGTCGGTGATTCCCGGGAAGACCGGTAGTGAGACGATCAGGAAGGCCTCACGCTCGGTCACGGGCAACTCGTGGTGTGAGCTGCGGTACAGCGGTGTGAGGTGGGCCGGAAAGAACTGGTGCGACGCAGCTCCGCCGTGGGCGCGCACGGCCCGGATGAAATCCTCCGCCGTCGCACCGATCGCCTCCGGACGCAACCTCAGCGTGTAGGCATGCCACGACGGCGTGACGTCGCCCCGGGTTACGGGGATCCGCAGCGATGGGTTGTCGGCGAACCGCTCGTTGTAGAAGTCGGCGGTGCGCCGGCGAGCCGCCAGCAGCTCGTCGAGCCGCCCGAGCTGATTGAGGCCGAGAGCGGCCTGCAGGTCGGACATCCCGAACTTGAGTCCCGGTGTCTCGACCGAGTCGTCGGGAAAGCCGGACGGATGCTCGCCCGGCACTACTCCGAAGCTGGTGTCGCCCCGCGCGCCCTGGAGCAGGTCGTGCGGGCCGATGAGAGCGCCGCCCTCGCCGGTCGTGATGATCTTCGTGCCGTGAAAGCTGAGGATGCCCAGATTGCCGCTCGAACCGAGCGGGCGACCCCGGTGGGCGGCGCCGAGCCCGTGGGCGATGTCCTCGATGATGGAGAGCCCGTGCTCAGCGGCGATCGCGGTGAGCGCATCCAGGTCGGCGGGGTGACCGGCATAGTGAACGGGCACGATCGCCGCCGTGCGCGGGGTGACTGCGGCTGCGGCGGCATCGGCATCCATTGTGAGCGTGTCGGGGTCGACGTCGACGAAAACCGGCTTCGCGCCCGCCCGCGAGATGGCGTTGACGACACCCAGGCACGTCAGCGACGGGGTGAGAACCTCGTCGCCGGCACCGATTCCGAGCGCTGCTAACGCCAGCGTCGACGCCGCCGAGCCACTGGATGTCGTCAGCGCGGCCTCGGCCCCCACGCGCTCCGCGATTCGCTCCTCGAATCGTCGGGCCGTTGCGCCTCGCGCGACCATGCCCGTCGCGAGCAGGCCGCTGAGCGCTGCGTGGTCGGAGTCGACAAAACTCGGCCGGAACATGGGGATCGCGCCCCCGACCGCCTCACCCATGGTTCGACGCTACTCCGCGGAGGGCGACTTCTTCGGTGCGACGAGCCGCCAGACGACGGGCAGCAGCACGGCCGCGAAGATGGCCTTCGCCGTGTCGCCGATCAGAAAGACGTACAGGCCATGCGCGAGCGTGTAGTTCAGCGTGTTGGGCACGTGGAGGTTGATGAGCGAGATGTACAGCCAGGGCAGGCCGAAGACGTAGATGACCACGGTGCCGCCGACGAACGCGACCAGGGTGCCGAGCCACCGGCGATCCCACTCGCGCTGGGCGAGCCATCCGACGAGCGCCGCGGCGAGCATGAATCCGACGAGGTAGCCGCCCGTCGGGCCGAGCAGGGCTGCGAGCCCGGTGATGTGGCTGCCATCCGCCTGCGGTGCGAACACCGGCAGGCCGAGCGAGCCCGATCGCGAGGTAGAGCACCATCGACAGCACCGCGCGCGTCACGCCGAGCGCCGCGCCGACGAACAGCACCGAGAACGTCTGGCCCGTGATCGGAACCGGCCAGAGCGGGATCGCGATCTGGGCGAGGATCGAGGTGAGCGCGGTTCCGGCCGCAATCAGGATGAGGTCCGTGACGAGGCTGCGCGAAAAGATGCGGTCGGCGAGGGTCGGGCGTCCATACGCGATGGAGAGAGTCGACATTGATGCTCCTGTGCTTCACAGCGGCGAAAGGGGGATGAAAGTAGACTAACTGGCTGTACCCCTCCTTCTGCGTTGTCGCTCCGCGCCCAAAGAACTGGACTATGCCTGTGCTTTCTGTGCAAGACCTCGAGCTGCGTGTCGGGGCACGGCTGCTCATGGACGAGGTCACGTTCCGCGTCGACCGGGGCGACAAGATCGGCCTCGTCGGACGCAACGGCGCGGGCAAGACGACGCTCACGAAGACCCTCGCGGGCGAGCTTACCCCCGCCGGCGGCAAGATCGACCGCACCGGCGAGATCGGCTACCTGCCGCAGGACCCGCGCTCCGGCAATCCCGAGGACCTCGCTCGCACGCGCATCCTCGATGCCCGCGGGCTCGGCCAGCTCGTCATCGGGATGAACGAGGTCGACCAAGGACATGGCCAGCCCGGATGAGGCCGTCAGCGCAGCAGCGATGAAGAAGTACGGCAACCTCGAGGAGCGCTTCACCGCGCTCGGCGGATACGCGGCCGAGGCGGAAGCCGCATCCATCGCCAGCAACCTGAGCCTGCCCGACCGCATCCTCGACCAGCCGCTGTCGACCCTGTCCGGCGGCCAGCGCCGTCGCATCGAGCTCGCCCGCATCCTGTTCAGCGGCGCCGACACCATGCTGCTGGATGAGCCGACCAACCACCTCGACGCCGACTCGGTCGTCTGGCTGCGCGACTTCCTGAAGAACTTCCCGGGCGGCCTGATCGTGATCAGCCACGACATCGAACTCGTGCAAGACACCGTCAACAAGGTCTTCTACCTCGACGCCAACCGCCAGACCATCGACATTACAACATGGGCTGGAAGAACTACCAGGCGCCAGCGCGCCGCCGACGAGGAGCGCCGCAAGAAGGAGCGCGCCAACGCCGAGAAGAAGGCCGCCGTGCTGACGACCCAGGCCGCGAAGTTCGGGGCGAAGGCCTCGAAGGCGGCCGCCGCGCACCAGATGGTGGCGCGCGCCGAGAAGCTGCTCGCCGGGCTCGACGAGGTGCGCACCGATCGACCGCGTCGCGAAGCTGCGCTTCCCGGACCCGGTCGCCTGCGGCCGCACGCCGCTCATGGCATCCAACCTGTCCAAGAGCTACGGCTCGCTCGAGATCTTCGCGGCCGTCGACCTCGCGATCGACCGCGGTTCGAAGGTCGTCGTCCTCGGGCTTCAACGGCGCGGGCAAGACGACGCTGCTGCGCATCCTCGCCGGCGTCGACAAGCCCGACACGGGCGAGATCGAGCCGGGCCACGGCCTGCGCATCGGCTACTACGCGCAGGAGCACGAGACCATCGACGTCAAGCGCTCGGTGCTCCAGAACATGGTGTCGTCGTCGCCGAACCTCACCGAGACCGAGGCCCGTCGCGTGCTCGGCTCGTTCCTGTTCACGGGGGATGACGCGGTCAAGCCGGCCGGCGTGCTTCCGGTGGCGAGAAGACCCGGCTCGCTCTCGCGATGATCGTCGTCTCCGGCGCGAACGTGCTGCTGCTGGACGAGCCGACCAACAACCTCGACCCCGCGTCAGCGCCTCGAGATCCTGGATGCGCTGGCGGGCTACTCGGGCGCCGTGGTGCTGGTATCGCACGACGAGGGCGCCGTCGAGGCGCTCAACCCGGAGCGGGTGCTCATCCTGCCTGACGGCGTCGAGGACCACTGGAACCGCGACTACGCAGAGCTCATCTCGCTGGCGTAGCCGACAGGACGCGGTTTCCGACGCGTCAGGTGCTCAGTGAGGCCATGAGAGATAGGCCAACGAATGCTTACGCTCGCTTCGCGAGGTAAACCATGCGAACGTATGGGTCGGAGCAATGTGTCGGTAAGGGCTCGTTTACGTGGATTGCGGCCGAGATATTTGGCAATTCACCCGGCCCAAAAGCGGTCTCCGTATAAAAGCGAATCTCGTCAATGTCCTCCCGAAGCTCGTTGTCAAGAGCGGTGACCGCGAAGTGCAGCTCAATCTTTCTACTGTCTTTATCGCTGAAGTGAACCGAAATGGCCCGGATGGGCTCGGACATCCGGTCCAGCCATGCCTGCGTAATGAAGACAACGGTCAAATTCTGAAACTGCAATACGTCCGCAGCCAGTTTGAATGGCCGAGGCGGAACCGGTTCAGTCTCGTCGCTCATAGACGGAGCATAGCGAGAGGGCACGTTGATGCAATCGAAAACCGGCAGGGCCCACTGGTCCGCTCTGCACAACATCAACGATGATTCGATAATGCGGATATGACCGCGTTCGTTGCCATCTGCCCGCGAATCAGCCTCGGCCAGACCGGGGATGGGTCGTTAGTCGACAGACGCACTGCGAGGAAGCACGGCATCAACCTCGCGGGGCTTAGCGCGGCGGGCGGGGCTGTGGCTGCGGGCGTGTGGCTGTTCTGCGGCTGCCGGTGGCGTCTCCTGCACTTCGGCGCTGTGATTTTTGTTGTCCACAGAGTGGGACTCCACCTTCCCGTCATTCGAACATACGTTCGATACTTGGGGTATGGATTTCATCGACACCGGGGACGCGTTCCGGGCAGCCGCCGGGCAGCGGGAGCAACTCGCGGGCGATCCGCTGGTTGCCGCCTTCGCGTCGGTGGTGTCGGCTCTGGAGGCGGTCCCGCCCGAGGTATCCCAGTATCGGGGACTTCCCGAGGCGGCGTTGCTGGCACTCAACAGCATGGGGGCCGCGTGCCAGCGTCTGCTGGACTCGAAGCTGGCTTTGGTTGCGGGGGAGATCGCGCACCGCTCCGCGCCCGAACTTGGCTCCCAGGGGCTCGCGCAACGCAATGGTCACAAAACGCCGGCGCAGTTCATCACCATGACCACCGGGTCGTCCAGGCGCGCGGCGACCACCGCGGTGCAGGTCGGGGTGTTGATGCACGAGGCCGCCACCGCCGGGCACCTCGATGAGACCACCGGTGAGGTGTGCACCCCGGAACGGCCGTGGCTGGCCGCGGTCACCACCGCCGTCACGGCCGGGCTGATCGCCGCCGACGCTGCGGAGGCGATCCGCGCCGGTCTCGGGGTGCCGAACTCCGCCATCACCCCCACCCAACTTGAGGCCCTCGCCGGTGAGCTGGTCGATGCGGCGCGGGTGCGCCCCGACGGGACCGCGGGCCTGGATGTCGACCAGCTGCTGCGATTCGCGCGGCTGCGACGCGAAGAACTCGACCTCGACAGTGTCCCGGTGCGCGAAGACGAACAATACGGCCTGCGCGGCATCAAACTATTCGAACGCGACAACGGCATGGGGCGCCTGGTCTGGGACCTGAACCCCGAAACATTCGTGCTCGTGAAGCAGGTCTTCGACCGGGCCGTGTCCCCGAAACTGAAAACAGTGCGCTTCTTCGACCCCACCGACCAGGCCAAAGCCGACACCATCCTCGCCGATGACCGCACCCCCGCCCAGGTCGCCGCCGACGCGTTCGAACAACTCCTGATGCTCGGCGCCGGCGCGAACCCCGACGTGCTGCTCGGCTCCGGCGCCCCACAGATCCGGGTCACCACCACCCTGAAAGCGTTGCAAGCCGGCACCGGCATCGTGCGCATCGAAGGACACTCGGCCCTGTTCTCCATGCGGTCCCTGAAACGACTCGAATGCACCGGCGGCATCACCCCCATGATCTACGACCACCACCTCCTGCCCCTCGACATCGGGCGCGAGCAACGCCTCTACACCCCAGCCCAACGCGCCGCCATCGCCGTGAAATGGGGAGGCTGCGCCGGCCCCGGATGCGCCGCCCCGATCTCCTGGACCGAAATCCACCACATCAACGAATGGGTCAAAGACGGCGGCAAAACCGACGTCGCCGACGGCATCCCACTCTGCAAACACCACCACCTCCTCTTCCACAACAACGGCTGGAAAATCACCCGCGACCATGAAGGCCGCATACTGGCTCCACCCACCCACAACCATCGACCCCAACCCGCACACCCCGACAACTCACCCCCAAAACCCGCACCATGACGCGACCTCCAACACGAACTCAACGGCGCCGATCACGACAAGGGCAGCTCACTCCATCCACAGGACGATTACGACGACCGGATCCTAATCCAGCAGCCCGTTGTGGCGAGGAGGACGGAGCCGTGTACCTAGCGCTTGGCGCCGGAGAGTTCTGCCTCGCCGCGGATTTGGGCGTCCTCGATATCGGCGTCCGTCGGTGTGCGCAGGCGAGCTTTTCGCGCGCGCTCAGCCGCTTTCTCGATCTCAACCGGGTCGTCGGCGTTGCGGGCGAGGTACTCCTGGCGAAGGGCCCAGGCGAGCCCGGCGAAGCCAGCAAGAGCGAACAAGATCCACTGGAAGGCGTACGAGAGGAACGGCCCATTGTCGAGAACCGGCTTGGCGGGCGCGATAGGGCGCTCGGCGGGTTTGGGTGTCTCGGTCTGCAGCAACCCGTACGAACCCGTGTAGACGTTGCTCAGGTTTGTCATGCGTGCCACCGTGGGCAGGTTGATCTCCGAGATCTGTCCCGACGGCGCGACGCGGCCCGGCAGCACGCTCTCGCTCTGCTGAAGCCGTGCGATCACCGTCTCGCGGCCCTTCGGCGCGGGCGGAATGTAGTCGGGCGCGGTGTGTTTGGTGCCGATGGCGACCCAGCCGCGGTCGACGATGAAAATGTCGCCGTTGGTCTCACGGAACGGAACAAGCACCTCGAAACCCGGGTTGTCGCCGAGCACACGGTCTCGCACCAGCAGCTGCTTCGACGTCAGATAGCGGCCCGTCATTGTGACTCGGCGCCACTCCTGTTCCGGGATGTACGCCGACCTGGTCGGCACCAGCAGCGGACAGGGCAACGGCCGGTGCGTCGTAGTTGCGGACGACGACCGAATTCGCGGCGAGCGTCTGCGCGTTGCGGCCGAACTGCCAGTTCGACAGAAACCCGCACGCCACCGCGAACGCGACGGCCAACCCCAGATAGGTCAGCCAGCGGCGATCGGCCGCGAACCGCCAGCGGGCGATGAAACTGCTCACGACGAGGCCTACCGCGTTGCCGTCGCTGCAGCAGGAACCGACTCGACCGGGCTGCCCAGCGCAGCAACGATCACAGGAAAATCACGGGCGGCGAGGTAATCGCGCAGGAAGTCCGCATGCTCGTCACACGCATGCCAGACCTTGACCCGCTCGAGCGAGTGGATGCGTGGATTACGCCAGTTCACGGTAGTCGTGGCGGCCTGAGCGCACCCTGCCCGCGAGCAGGTCGGTTCGGTCATCCCTCGGCCCCGGGGTGGTGCGCCAGCGGCGACGGGGAAAGCGGCACGATGCTGCCAGGCCGCTCCACGGTGGCGACGCTCGGGTGCACGACGGTGTTCGCCAGCACGACGGCGATGTAGGGCAGGATGATCGCTCCCGCGACAGGGATGAGCGTCCACCAGGTCGGAGGGAACGACATCGCGAGTGCGACGAAGAAGCAGAGAAACCGAAGACTCATCGCCACGATGTATTTGATCATGCGAACGCGACGCTCCTCGTCGGGCGACGGCGGGAGGGAGGTGGCGGATTGCATCGGCTGCTTCTTCATCGGCACCCCCAGCCTACGTCGATCCCGCTCCGAAGGTGCCCAATATGCTTGTGAGCCATGACGACTCAGCGCACAGTTCTCATCACCGGCGGAAACCGAGGCATCGGCTTCGCCATAGCGGAAGAATTTCTGGCCCTGGGCCACCGGGTGGCGGTCACCGCCAGGTCGGGTGACGGCCCCGCCGGCGCCCTGACGGTGCGGGCGGATGTGACGGACGGCAACAGCCTCGACGCCGCGTTCGCCGAGGTCGAATCGAAGCTCGGACCGATCGAGGTGGTTGTGGCGAATGCCGGTGTGACGCGCGACACCCTGCTGCTGCGAATGTCGGACGACGACTTCACGTCGGTCGTCGACACCAACCTCGCGGGCGCATTCCGTGTCGTCAAGCGAGCATCCAAGGGCATGCTGAAGGCGCGTTTCGGTCGCATCATCCTGGTGTCGAGCGTGGTCGGCCTGCTGGGTTCGGCGGGCCAGGTCAACTACTCCGCCTCGAAGAGCGGGCTCATCGGCCTTGCGAGGTCGATCACCCGCGAGCTCGGATCACGCGGAATCACGGCGAACGTCGTCGCCCCCGGCTTCATCGAGACCGACATGACCGCAGAACTGCCCGAACAGCAGCAGGCCGACTACCGCAAATCGATCCCTGCCGGGCGATTTGCCACCGCGACCGAGGTCGCGAAGGTGATCGCCTGGCTGGCCGGCGACGACGCGGCCTACATCTCCGGCGCCGTCATCCCGGTCGACGGTGGCCTCGGGATGGGGCACTAGCCCCGCGCGTCAGCCCCTCAGGCCGAGCAGCGGCAACAGCTGGGACAGGTCCCGGCGATCCATGATCACGTTTGCTTCGTCGCGCACGGGCGCCTTCGCATCGAATCCGACCGCCAGACCGGTGATCGCCATCATGGGCAGGTCGTTCGCGCCGTCGCCTACCGCAACAGTCTGCGACAGGGGAACACCGAAATCGTCGGCCCACTCGCGCAGCGTCGCCGCCTTGGCCTCGGCGTCGATGATCGGGCCGGTGAGGTCACCGGTCAGCTTTCCGTCGACGACCTCCAGCCGATTCGCGCGCCGATAGTCGAGGCCGATCCGGTCGGCGACAGGGTCGACGACCTCATGGAAGCCACCGGAAACCACGCCAACTCGGCCACCGGCGGCCTTGACGCCCGCGATCATGGCGGGCACGCCGTCGGTGACGACCACCCGCCGCCCGACGGTGTCGAACACCGACTCGGGCAGACCCCGAAGCGTCGCGACCCGCGACCGCAGGCTCGACTCGAAATCGAGTTCACCGTTCATCGCTCGGAACGTAATAGCCGACACCTCTGCGAGCGATCCGGCCTGCTCGGCGAGAAGCTCGATCACCTCGTTCTCGATGAGGGTGGAGTCGACGTCGAGCACAACGAGGAAGCGCGCCATGGAGGGGGGTGCCTTCGGTGGAGGGTGAGGGTCGAGCGATCAGCGCGTGGGCGCTGCACGAAAGTCTACGAAAGGTTGCCCGCACGCCCGAACCGAGGCTCAGTCGACGTGCACACCTTTACCGACGACGGTGATGCCCGACTCGGTGACCGTGAAGCCGCGAGCGCGATCGTCGTCGTGGTTCACGCCAACCGTCGCGCCTGCACTGATCACCACATCCTTGTCGAGGATGGCGCGGCGAACCACGGCGTCGGCTCCGATGCGAACCCGATCGAACACGACCGTGTCGACGACGGTCGCCCCCGAGTCGACGACGCACCACGACCCGATGACGCTGCGCTCGAGGTGACCGCCGGACACGAGCGTGCCCAGCGACACGATCGAGTCGATCGTCGTCCCCAGGTTGCCCTTGGCATCGCGAACGAACTTGGCGGGCGGCGAGTTGAGCTGCTGGCTGAAGATCGGCCACTCGCGGTTGTACAGGTTGAAGATCGGCAGCGCCGAGATCAGGTCCTGGTGGGCGTCGAAGAACGAGTCGATCGTTCCCACATCCCGCCAGTAGAACTTGTCGCGCTCGGTCGAACCGGGCACGTCGTTGAGGTTGAGGTCGTAGACCGCCGCCTCGCCGCGCGCGACGAAGTCGGGAACGATGTCGCCACCCATGTCGTGGTTCGAGTCGGCGTTCTCGCCGTCGCGGATCACGGCGTCGATCAGGATGTTCGGCGTCGAAGACGTAGTTGCCCATCGAGGCCAGCACCTCGCTGCGGGGAGTCGGCGAGCCCGATCGGCGTTCTTCGGCTTCTCGATGGAAGCCTGCGATTCGCCGCGGGTCCTTCTTGTCGAGCTCGATGACGCCGAACTGGTCGGCGAGGGCGATCGGCTGGCGAATCGCGGCGACCGTGACGCCCGCACCGGACTCGATGTGGGCCTCGATCATCTGGGCGAAGTCCATGCGGTAGACGTGGTCGGCGCCGACGACGACGACGATGTCGGGTCGCTCATCCCGCAGCAGGTTGAGGCTCTGCAGGATCGCGTCCGCGGATCCCGCGAACCAGCGCTTGCCGAGCCGCTGCTGGGCGGGAACGGATGCGACGTAGGAACTCGTGATGCCGTCGAGGCGCCAGGTCTGCGAGACGTGGCGGTCGAGGCTGTGCGACTTGTACTGGGTCAGCACGACGATCTGGCGAAGCCCCGAGTTGATCAGGTTGCTGAGCGCGAAGTCGATGAGGCGATAACCGCCGCCGAAGGGAACTGCGGGTTTGGCCCGATCCGCGGTGAGCGGCATGAGCCTTTTACCCTCGCCACCAGCAAGTACTATTCCGAAGATCTTCTTTGACGCCACATGCCCAGAGTATGACCTCGCCTCGGCCTGTACTAGCGTCTAACCATGCGAGTCGACCTTCTGAGCCGGGAATATCCGCCAGAGGTCTATGGCGGAGCCGGTGTCCACGTCGCCGAATTGGTGCGTTCGCTGCGCAAACAGGACGTGGATGTTCGCGTGCGCGCGTTCGGCCATGCCGCGCGACGAGGCGGACGTCTCGTCCTACCTGGTGCCCGCGGATCTCGCGAACGCGAACCCCGCGCTGGCGACGCTCGGCGTCGACCTGCAGATGGCGCGCGACGTCGAGGGCGCCGACCTGGTGCACTCGCACACCTGGTACGCGAACGCGCGCGGGCCAGGTCGCCTCGCTGCTCTACGGCATCCCGCACGTCGTCACGGCGCACAGCCTCGAGCCGCTGCGTCCGTGGAAGGCCGAGCAGCTCGGCGGCGGATACCGGCTCTCGAGCTGGCTCGAGAAGACCGCGTTCGAGGGCGCCGCGAAGATCATCGCCGTGAGCGAGGGCATGCGGCGCGACATCCTGCGCTCCTATCCCGACCTCGACGAGTCGAAGGTCGAGGTCGTCTACAACGGCATCGACCTCGAGGCGTGGAAGCCGAACCCCGACGACGAACTGATCCGCGCGCCTCGGCATCGACCCCGAGCGCCCTGCGGTCGTGTTCGTCGGCCGGATCACGCGCCAGAAGGGCCTTCCGTACCTGCTGCGGGCCGCGGCGCTGCTCCCGCCGGAGGTGCAGCTCGTGCTGTGCGCCGGCGCACCGGACACCCCGGAGATCCTCGACGAGGTGCGCGACGGCGTCGCCGCACTGCAGCTGCTGCGCACCGGCGTGGTCTGGATCGACCGCCTGCTCAGCCAGACCGAACTGCGCGCGGTGCTCACGAGCGCGACCACGTTCGTCTGCCCGTCCATCTACGAGCCGCTCGGCATCGTCAACCTCGAGGCCATGGCCTGCGGCATCGCGGTCGTCGGCACGGCGACGGGCGGCATCCCCGAGGTCGTCGACGACGGCGTGACCGGCCGGCTCGTGCCCATCGAGCAGGCGACCGACGGCACCGGAACGCCGCTCAACCCCGACAAGTTCGTCGCCGATCTCGCCGCGACGCTGACCGAGGTCGTCTCGAACCCGAAGCTGGCGAAGAAGATGGGCGCGGCGGGGCGGGAGCGCGCCGAACAGCTGTTCAGCTGGGATCGCATTGCCGAGCGCACCAAAGAGATCTACCAGCTCACTGATCTAGTCTGGACGCACCATGGCAAGCGCCCTCCAGTTCACTGACGTCTCGATCGTCCGCGACGGCAACACGATCCTCGACAGAATCACGTGGACCGTCGACGGCAGCGAGCGCTGGGTCATCCTCGGGCCGAACGGCGCGGGCAAGACGACGCTGCTCCAGATCGCGGCAGCCCTCATCCACCCGTCCTCGGGCAAGGCGAAACTGCTCGACGACCGTCTCGGAGCGGTGGATGTCTTCGACCTGCGCCCGCGGATCGGCCTTGTCTCGTCGGCCATGAGCCGTCGGATCCCCGCCGACGAAACCGTGCTGAATGTCGTCATGACAGCGGCGTACTCGGTGACGGGCCGCTGGAACGAGGAGTACGAAGACATCGACGTCGAATCGCGCGCGAGCGCGTGCTCGAGGAGTGGAAGCTCGGGCCGTTCGTCGACCGCACGTTCGGTGGGCTCAGTGACGGCGAACAGAAGCGCGTGCTGATCGCGCGCGCGGTGATGACCGACCCCGAACTGCTTCTGCTCGATGAGCCGGCGGCGAGCCTCGACCTCGGCTCGCGCGAGGAACTGCTGCAGCTGCTGGGCGAGTTCGCCAGGTCGCCGCAGGCACCGGCCATGGTCATGGTGACCCACCACGTCGAAGAGATTCCGCAGGGTTTCACCAACGCGCTGCTGCTCGCGAAGGGCAAGATCGTCGCGGCGGGCAGGCTCGACGACATCGTGACTGCGAAGAACCTCAGTCAAGACCTTCGGACTGTCGCTCGACCTGAGCAGCCAACAAGGGCGCGCTACACGGCGCGGGCATCCTGACTCGCCGCTTCGAAACCGATTCTGGTAAGCTGACTAGTCGGCTCTGAGGGCTTCGCCTTCGCCGTACAAGCTTGCTCACCAACACGCACAGCTCACCAAGCCTCACACTCATCAAGCCTCACCTCACCAAGCCAAGGATTCGCCATGAAGTCAGACATTCACCCCGACTACGCGCCGATCGTTTTCCGCGACCTCGCGTCGGGTGAGACCTTCCTGACGCGTTCGACCGCGACCAGCGACAAGACCATCGAGCTCGACGGCGTCACCTACCCGGTGATCGACGTCGAGATCTCGTCGGCGTCGCACCCGTTCTACACGGGCAAGCAGCGCATCCTCGACTCCGCCGGTCGCGTCGAGAAGTTCAACTCGCGCTACAAGGGCTTCGGCAAGTAACCAGCCGTCGAGGCTGCGCGATCTACGGGGTGACCCTCGTGGTGATCGCCGACACCGTCACGGGCGCGTAGCCCGGCTCAAGCCCTGTCACCGTCACGGTGATGAACTGTCCCGCATCCGCGCTCGTGAGGGCGTACGTCGTGGCCGTGTGGCCGGATGACACCAGGGTCGCGCCGCGGTACCAGCGGTAGTTCAGGGCGACGGGCGCGGGAGCCCACACGCCGGTCTGCGCCGTGAGCGTCTGGCCTGCGGCGGCCGAACCCGCAATCGTCACCTCCGTCGGCGTGAGGGCGCCCAGCACCGGCACTCCCGTGCTCGTCTGCGTGGAGCTGCTGTAGCCGATCTTGCTGCCCGTGACCGTGACGGCGACGTTCGACCCGACATCCGTCGCCGCAGTGATGTACGCGGACGAGGTGGCTCCTGGGATGGCGACGCCATTGCTCGTCCACTGGTAGGTGTAGTCCGCACCATCGGCCCAGTCACCCGTCGTCGCCACCAGCTCCGTGCCGACCACCGAGGCGGTGACGGGTGCCACGGTTACTCCCGCGCGGGGGAAGGAGCGGCAGGCATAGTCGTTGTCGAGGTTCGTGACGTACTGCACCATCGCGACCCGTCCGCCGGGCGTCAGGGGACTCTTCTCGCAGTCCGCTGGCGCACCCACGGCGGATCCGCCGGCCAGCCAGCTCGGCAGGCCGGCCAGGTGACTCGCGGGGAGAGTGGTTCCGGCGATCCTGCCCCACTGGTACGAGGTCGAGTAGATCCCGACGCTGAGCCCGCGCGACTCGAAGTAGTCCACCATTCCGATGAGCGACGCCGAGTTGGCCACCACGTCGGGTTGCCACGTGTTGGTGGTCTCGACGTCGAGCCACCACATGGCCGGCAGGCGCAGGAGCGTGTCGCGAACCCGACGGTAGTCGGCCTGCGCCATCGAGTAGCCGTACACGTAGGCGCACGCCGCCCCGGCTTCGTGCGCGCACGCGCCGTTGGGGTTGAAGACCCGGGTTCCCGACTGTGTGCGATCGGAGCTCGGCCACCACGCCGCCGCCAGCGACGGGTTGCCCGTATTGACGTAGACGGCGGCGTGCGGCTGCTCGGTGGTGCCGGACAGCAGCAGAGCGGAGTTGTATTCGCTGAGGAAGCAGCGGTTGCTGTTACTGGCGACCCCACCGTTGACTCCGACGATCGCGAACGGCACATTGGCCGAGAGTTCGATGTGTGACGACTCGGCGCACTGCGGGAACGAGACGTCGACTCCGGCCCCGGTCGGCGGAAGAGCGACGGCAGGCACGGCAAGCCCGAGCAGAGAGAAGCCGAGCGCGAGCGCACCGCCGATTCGACCGGTTACCACCCCGACAGTATGCGTCACCCAGTCGAACGAACGGGCCAGACTCAGCGAATCGGCCAGACTCAGCGAACGGGCCAGACTCAGCGAATCGGCCAGACTCAGCGAATGGGCCAGAGTCCGGATGTCGTGAACAGCGGGTTGTGGGTGCGGCGCATGTAGTCCTGGAAGTCGGCCGACTGCGATGCGCACCACTCGACCTGCTGGTTGTGCAGAATCGAGGCCTCGACGGCGAGCTGCTCGGGGTACTTGCGGGCCATCGCCTGGGCTACGCGTCCGGCCGCGACCGCGTCGGCGCTGGCATCGTGCGCATCCACCAGGCTGACCCCGTAGGCGACCGCGGCAGCCTCGAGCGTGCGCTTGCCCTTGCGGTACCGGTCGACGGCCTTGTCGAGCACCAGCGGGTCGATGATGGGCGCCGGATCGACGAGCGGTTGCAGGCCGTAGCGCAGAGCCTCGTGGTGCAGCAGGCTGAGGTCGTAGGGCGCGTTGTAGATCGTGACGGCGAGTCCGCGGGCGAACAGCGACGTGAGCACGTCGATGATCTCGCCGACGACCTCGGGTGCCGGGCGCCCCTCAGCCCGCGCGCGCTCGGTCGTGATTCCGTGCACGTTGCTGGCACCGGCCGGGATCTCGACTCCGGGGTCCGCCAGCCAGTTCCACTCCTCGAGCAGCTCGGCCGGCGGCATCCAGAACGCCGACGTGCGCGGAGACGATTCGGCTCGTCTCGACGTCGATTCCCGTCGTCTCGAGATCGAAGACGGCGAGGGTGTCGAACCACGAACTGCTCATGCCTACGACCCTACGACGACCGGGCGACAGTGCCCCGTTAGAGCCACTCGACGAGTGCGGCATGTCCGACCGGGCGGCCGGCGACAATCGTGAACTTCGAACCCGACCGGCAGCGCGAGCCGTGCCGTGTCCGGGCTCAGGAAGAAGCCGTCCAGTCGGTAGGAGGTACCGGGCACCGGCACCAGCCCGTCGAGGATCAGGCGGCAGTCCCAGGGTGCGGAGACGGCTCGACGGGTCGCAGCGCCACCGGGATCCACGGCCCACCGGGGGCGAAGCCCTTTCGGAAACCGGCCCTTGCGATCGCCATCGAAGACCACGTCGAGCACGGCATCCGCCACTCCGCGCTGCTCGAACCAGCCGACGGACTCACGGTGTTAGTCGACCCGCAGCCAGAAGAAGTCCTGCGTACCGAGCGTCAGCGTGAGCTGGCCGTCCTCGCGGCACCGTCGGGAACGGGCCGCCGCCGAACAGGTCGGTGAGCGTCGACCCCGCGATCGCCTTCGCGTCGATCGTCACCGAGACCGGGTTGTGCGAGAAGCTGAACACGCACAGGATCTTCTCGGGCGCATCCCCGAACTGGCGTGCCCGAGCCCTCGTAGTCGCGCACGAACGCGAGCACCGACTCGTGGTTGGTCGGCAACATCGTCAGGTCACCGAGCCCGAACGCCGGATGCGCCTTGCGCACATGCACGACGTTGCGAATCCAGTGCAGCAGCGAACGCGACTGGGCGAGCTGCGATTCGACGTTGACGAGCGCGTAGTTGTAGACCAGCGACTGCACGACGGGGGAGTAGAGCTTGCCGGGGTCGGCGCTCGAGAAGCCCGCGTTGCGATCGGGGTTCCACTGCATGGGGGTGCGCGAGCTGTCGCGGTCGGGCAGCCAGATGTTGTCGCCCATCCCGATCTCGTCGCCGTAGTAGAGGAACGGGCTGCCCTTGAGCGCGAACAGCAGGGCGTGCGCGAGCTCGAGTTCGGCGCGCGAGTTGTCGAGCAGGGGAGCGAGGCGGCGGCGGATGCCGATGTTGGAGCGCATCCGCGGGTCGTAGGCGTACCAGCCGTACATGGCCTGGCGGTATTCCTCCGACACCATCTCGAGCGTGAGCTCGTCGTGGTTGCGCAGGAACACACCCCAGCCCGCGCCCGGCGGAACATCCGTCGTCTCCGAGAGGATGCGGATCAGCTCGCCGGCCTGCTGCGCGCGCAGCGAGTAGAAGATTCGCGGCATCACCGGGAAGTCGAACGCCATGTGGCATTCCGGCTCCTCCTCGGTGCCGAAGAACGAGACGACCTCCTGCGGCCACTGGTTGGCCTCGGCGATCAGGATGCGGCCCGGGTAGTCGCGGTCGAGCATGGCCGCGGATCTCGCGCAGGTAACGCGTGCGTGGCCGGCTCGCCCTCGCCGTTGCCGTCCTCGGTCTCGAACAGGTACGGGATGGCGTCGAGCCGGATGCCGTCGACGCCCATGTCGAGCCAGAACCGGATGATGTCGATGACCTCCTGGCGCACGGCGGGGTTCTCGAAGTTGAGGTCGGGCTGGTGCGAGAAGAACCGGTGGAAGAAGAACTGGCGGCGCACCGGGTCGAACGTCCAGTTGGATTCCTCGGTGTCGACGAAGATGATGCGGATGTTCGGGTACTTCTCGTCGGTGTCGCTCCACACGTAGTAGTCGCCGTACGGGCCATCCGGGTCGGACCGGGACTGCTGGAACCAGTCGTGCGCATCCGAGGTGTGGTTGAGCGGGTAGTCGATGACGATGCGCATGTTGCGCTCGTGCGCGCGACGAACGAGCTCGCGAAACTCCTCGACCGTGCCGAACTCGGGCAGGATCGTGCGGAAGTCGGAGACGTCGTATCCACCGTCGCGCAGCGGCGACGGAGTAGATCGGCGGAAGCCAGAGGGCGTCGATGCCCAGCCACTGCAGGTAGTCGAGGCGTGAGATCAGGCCGCCGAGGTCGCCCGAACCGTCGCCGTTGCTGTCGACGAAGCTGCGCACCATGACCTCGTAGAAGACCGCCCGTCGGTACCACTCGTTGTCGAGTGCGAGTCCCGGCAGCTGGATGGGCGCGGTGAAAGTCACGCTGACTAGTCTAGGGGCGGGCTGCAAGCGCTTACAGTCCCCGGGGCGGGTGTTGCGGCTGCGTACAATCAGTCGATGCCTGCTGCGAATCCCTATGCGCGACTCTCGCGGCGACGCCGGTGCGCGAGGCAATTCCGTCGCGATTCTCGGCAGCGACGACCCACTACTGGGACTACGGCCCCGCGGATGCGCCGACCACGATCGTCGCCGTGCACGGCTTTCGCGGCGAGCACCACGGTCTCGAGCCGGTCATCGCCCACCTGCACGGCATCCGCGTGGTCAACCCCGACCTGCCGGGATTCGGCGAGTCGACGCCGATGGCCGGGGCCGACGGAGGACGTCGACGGCTACGCGCGCTGGCTCGGCCTGTTCATCGACGCCCTGGGGCTCGCCCAGCGGCCCGTCATCCTCGGCCACTCATTCGGCTCGATCGTCACCGCGGCGGCTGTGTCGCCGGCGGCCTCGCGACCCCGGCGCTCATCCTCGTCAACCCGATCGCCGCGCCTGCGCTTCAGGGACCCAAGGCCTTCGTCTCCGGGCTTACCGCGTTCTACTACCGGCTGGGCGCGGCCCTGCCGAACCGAATCGGGTACGCGCTGCTCGGCAGCTCGCTCATCACGCGGTTCGTCACCGTGCAGATGGCGGTCACGCGGGACCCGCAGCTGCGCAGGTGGATCCACTACCAGCACACCACCTACTTCAGCCGCTTCGCCGACCGGGACACCCTGAGCGACGCGTTCCGGGCATCCACCGTGCACTGGGTCACCGAGTACGCGAACAGACATCCACGTGCCAACGCTGCTGATCGCCGCGGAGAAAGACCAGATCACCACGGTCGCCGATGAGCAGAAGCTCGCGGATGCCCTGCCCGACGCCGAGTTGCACGTCATCCGCGGACGTCGGGCACCTCATCCACTACGAGAAGCCGGCCGAGGCCGCGGCACTGATCGAGGAGTTCCTGGCGGCGCGGGTGCCCGGCCCACGCACACCGAAGCGGGGGCGTGGCCAGTGAAGATCCTGTTCGACTGCCGCTACACGCGCTTTCCACGGCACGACGGCATCAGCCGGTTCACCGCCGGCCTCGTGACGGCGCTGGCCAAACTGACCCCCGTCACGATGATCATCTCGCGACAAGCGCCAGCTCGCCATGCTGCCCGACCTGCCCTGGGTGATGGCGCCGTCGCCCACCTCGGCACGGGAGCCGCTGGTGTCGCGCCTGCTCAACCGGTTCGAACCCGACGTCGTCTTCACGCCCATGCAGACCATGGGACCGTTCGGACGGCGATTCGGGCTTGTCACGACGGTGCACGACCTCATCTACTACGAGAACCGCACGCCTCCCCGCGACCTCGCGTGGCCGATCCGCCTGATCTGGCGCGCCTACCACCTGTCGTGGGCGCCTCAGCGAGCGCTGCTGGCGCGCGCGGATGCCCACGCCACGGTGTCGAACACGACGCGCGACACTGATGCTGAAGCACCATCTGACGAACCATCCGATCACGGTCGTGCCCAACGCGGTCGACCTCGACGTCGTCGGGCGGGACGTCGCGCCCAGCCCGCGACCTGGTCTACATGGGGTCGTTCATGCCCTACAAGAACGTCGAGCTGCTGGCTCGGGGCATGCACCTGCTTCCCGGGCTACACGCTGCACCTGCTGAGTCGCGCGGACGACGCCACCGTTCGGCGCCTGACTGCCCTGGCTCCTGCCGGCTCGCTGCGGTTCCACCAGGGCGCGAGCGACGAGGAGTATGCGGATGCGCTGTCGAGTGCGACAGCGCTGGTCTCGGCCTCGCTCAACGAGGGTTTCGGCGCTACCCCTGATCGAGGCCATGGCGAGCGGAACGCCCGTCGTCGTCTGCGACATCCCATCTTCCGCGAGATCGGGGCGGGCACGGCGCTGTTCTTCGACCCGGCCTCGCCCGAAGCCTTCGCCGCCGCGGTGCGGCGCCTCGAGGACCCGGACGAGTGGCAGCGACGCTCGGACAGCGCGATGGTGCATTCCCGGCGCTACAGCTGGGACAAGTCCGCGGCGGCACTGCTGACCGCCCTCAGGGCCGTCGCCGACTCTCGCAATTCAGGAGGGTCGGTGACTACTGGGCCGAAACCTCTCGGAACCGGCAACACAACACCCAACAGTCCCACCAGTCACACACCCTCCTGAGTTAGGAGAGCTGGTTAGCGGCTGAGGGTCTCGCGGCTCTCCATGGCGTTCTGCTGCGTCGAGTCCGTCGGTGCCGCACTCGAGCGAAAGCTCGTCGATCGGATCGTTGAAAACGACGAGTTCGAGCGAACCATCCACCAGCTCGAAGCTGTGGATCGAGCCGTTCGTGATCGACCGTGCGTCGACTCCCGGGTCGACCGCATTCAGCACCGAACGGATGACACCGCCGTGCGTCACGACGATGAGCGACTGTCCCGGGCGGGATGCCGCGAGCTCGACCAGCGCCGGCACCACGCGAGCGGCAACCTCGGCATGCGTCTCGCGCCCGGGCACGGGGGTGTCGCCGGGAAACCGGCTCTCGATCTCGCTCCCAGTTGAGCCCCTCGGCGTCGCCGTAGTTGCGCTCGACGATCGCCGCGATGGTGCTCGGGCGGCTCGAGGCCGACCTCCCGGGCGATGATGCTCGGCCGTCTCGTACGCGCGCGACAGCGGGCTCGAGTAGATGCCATCCCAGTCGCGGCGAGCCAGGAGCAGCACCCGTGGTCTCGGCCTGGGCACGGCCCGTGTCGTTGAGCGGGATGTCGGTGCTGCCCTGGATACGGCGCTGCGCGTTCCAGTCGGTCTCGCCGTGGCGCACGAGGTAGAGCGATGTCATCGCGCCAGTTTAGAGGGGCGACGCTGCGCCGACCGGGGCGGTCGAGACCTACGCGAGCAGCCGATCCTGCAGCCCGACGAGCGTCTCGGTCGCGCCCGCGTCGATCTTGAGCGTCGCTCGCGGGTCGCCCTTGGTGACGCCGCGGTTGACGATGATCACCGGCATGCGGCGACGGGTGGCGTGGTCGAGCAGGCGGATGCCCGAATTGACGACCAGCGACGACCCGGCGATGAGCAGCGCGTCGGCCTTCTGCACGAGCGCGCTGGCCTCGATGAACTTCTCGCGCGGGATGAATTCGCCGAAGAACACGATGTCGGGCTTCAGCACTCCGTCGCAGGCGCTGCAGGCGGGCACGTCGACGTCGGCGACATTGGCGATCTCGACGTCGCCGTCGGGACCGAGTTCGCACCGACGCGGTGGTCGGCGAGCCACGGATTGAGCGCATCGAGTCGTGCCGCGATGTCGGTGCGCGCGTAGAGCTGGCCGCAGCGCAGGCAGCGCACGCGATCCATGGTGCCGTGCAGGTCGACGACCCGCATGCGAACCGGCGCGCAGGTGCAGTCCGTCGACGTTCTGGGTGATGACGCCGTTGACGCCGCCGCGGATCTCGAGGGCGGCGAGCGCGCGATGGCCCGCGTTGGGCTCCGCGCTGTCGAACCGGCGCCAGCCGAGCTGGCTGCCCGCCCAGTAGCGCTTGCGGTACTCGGCGTCGTTCAGGAACTGGCGTGAAGGTCATCGGGGTGCGCACCGGAGCGCCCGCACCGCGGTAGTCCGGGAATACCCGAATCGGTGCTCAGCCCCGCGCCGGTCAGAACCGCGATGCGTCGACCGCGGAGGATCTCGGCCGCCTGGTCGACGAGAGCCTCGCCTGCCGAGCCCAGGGGCGTGCGCGGTGGACACGGAGGGCTGTGCCATGGTCGTCTCCTTCGCGCCGGGCCCGATGCTTGCCCTGTACGACAGACTAAACAACGGAGTTTTCGGTTATGTTTCCGAACGCTGGCAGGTTGTGACCCGGGCACGCTCCGCCCCGGCCCCGAGGAGGCGAAACGCGTGCGATTGGAACGGCTCGAAGCCTCGATTCCGAGGCGCTCCGCGACTACCGCGACCTCACCGATGTCGTGCTGCGGCGACTGTCGGAGCCCGCCGGCGGGCTCTACATCGCCGAATCCTCCAAGGTGATCGAGCGCGCTCTTCGTGCCGGCCACCGCCCGCGGTCGGTGCTCACCATCGAGAAGTGGCTGCCCGAGATCGAGAAGCTGGTCGCCGACCAGGACCCCGACCTGCCCGTGTACGTCGGCTCCGCAGAACTGCTCGAGATCGCTGACCGGGTTCAACCTGCATCGCGGGGCCCTCGCATCCATGCATCGTCCGCCGCTGAAGTCGGTCGAGGAGACGGTGGCCGGCGCCCGGCGCATCATCGTGCTCGAAGACATCGTCGACCACACCAACGTCGGCGCGATCTTCCGGTCGGTGGCCGGCCTGGGGGCCGATGCGGTGCTCATCACCCCGCGCTGCGCCGACCCGCTCTACCGCCGCAGCGTGCGGGTGAGCATGGGCACGGTGCTGCAGATCCCGTGGACCCGGCTGCCCGACTGGCCCGAGGGCAAGACGGTGCTGACGGGGCTGGGATTCAGCCTCGCCGCGCTCGCACTCTCCCCGGATGCCGTGACGCTTGACGAGTACGCGGCGCACCCGCCGCAGAAGATCGCGCTCATCGTGGGCACGGAGGGCGACGGTCTGAGCCGCGCCGCGCTGGAGGCGGCCGACACGGTCGTCACGATCCCGATGATGCGGGGCGTCGATTCCCTGAACGTTGCCTCGGCGAGCGCCGTGGCGCTCTACTGCGCTCGGTGCGTCCGCGCCTATTCTTGACGGGTGCCACCCACCCGTCGTCAGGTCTACCGGCGACGGCGGCTGGTCGTCTTCGGTGTCGCGATCGTCGCTTCTGGCGCGTGCTGTTCTACCTTCCGCTCACGCTGCTGGCGCCCGTGCCTCACACCCCGGCCGCGCTGGCGACGCTACACCGCGCCCGTCACGACGGCACAGACGATCACGATGCCGACGTACGGCGACAGCGCGATCGCGGCGGTCGGCTACCCGGGCCTGCTGGCGACGGGCGGGGGCACCGCCCCGCTGCCCATCGCGTCGATCACCAAGATCATCACCGCACTGGTCGTGCTGCAGAAAGACCCGCTCGGCGTCGACGAGCAGGGCCCGAACATCCTGTTCACGCAGGCGGACGAGGCCATCCTGCAGTCGTATCGCGCGCGCGGCGGTGACGTGTTCCCGATCAAGGTCGGCGCGTCACTCACCGAGCGGCAGGTGCTGACGATCGCTCTTGTGCCTTCGGCCAACAACTACGCCCGAGCGCTGGCCGACTGGGCGTACGGCTCGGAGGCGGCCTTTCTGCCCGTCGCGAATGCGTGGCTGAAAGCGAACGGGCTCGACTCAACGACACTCACCGACAGCATCGGGCTGAATCCGCAGAACACGAGCACACCGACCGACCTGATCGCGCTCGGCAAGCTCGCGCTGGCCAACCCGCTCATCGCCGAGCTTGTGAACACACCATCGGTCACCCTCCCGGTGGTGGGCACCGTCACGAACACCAACAAACTGCTGGGTGTGGAAGGCATCGACGGCATCAAGACGGGAACGCTCACGATGGCGTCGCTGCTGTTCACCAGCAAGCTCGAGCTCGGCGGCACGGTGATCACGCTCATCGGCGTCGTGCTCGACGGCCCCGATCATCCGACCATCGATGCGGCGATCCAGGCGCTGGTCGCGCAGGCGCGAGCCGGCTTCCACCTGGTTCCCGTCGCCACGAAAGGCCAGGCGTTCGCCACCTACACGACCACGTGGGGCAGCCGGGCGAACGCGGTTGCGACGCGGGATGTCTCGATGGTGGTCTGGGGCGGAACCCCCGTCACCGAGAACGCACGCGCGCGGGTACTCATCACGGCCCCGAAGTCCGAGACGGTCGGCAGCGTGACGTTCCGGCCGGCGTCACAACGGCAACCGTGCCGCTGCAGCTCGACCGGCGCATCAGCGGACCCGGGGGAGCCTGGCGGCTCGAGCACCCGGGCGAACTGCTCTGATCACGAGGCGCACGGGCAAGTCCGGCATGTAAACAATTCGTCAACTATTCCCGGAAGTGCGGAAAACGCGCGGGGGGCAGAATAAGCTGTTCAGCATCCGTTCGGGCACTCGCCCGACTCGAAACTGGGATATCGAGCCGGCTAGGGGTAGCGTGACCACTTTCAATGGCACAGACAGAGTTTCACCACCACAACTGAAGACGATCGCGACATCGGGTGTCGCGGTGACAGCACTCCGGGACACGGCTCCGACAGACACCGTGCCGGCGACCTCCGGCGTGCGAATTGTGCGCACCGGACCACGGGGACTCAGCAATCCGACATCGGATTTCGCGGACCTGCTGAACACGGTGCGGGATGCGGGGCTTCTGCGCCGCCATCGCCGGTTCTACATCATGAACTTCCTGGTGGTATCCGCCGCGATGGCCGCCGCCTGGATCGGGTTCGTCTCCCTTCGTGGCACCTGGTACGAACTGCTCATCGCCGCGGCGATCGGCATCCTGCTCACGCAGTACGCCTTCATGGGCCACGAGTCGGCGCACCGCCAGGTGTGGGCGTCGCCCGCCGCCAACGACCTCACCGCGCGCATCCTCTGCGACCTGTTCGTCGGGATGAGCTACTCGTGGTGGATGAACAAGCATTCCCGCCACCACGCGTCAGCCCAACACCGTCGACCGCGATCCCGACATCGAGCGAGACTTCCTGGTCTTCCAGGAGAAGCAGGCGCGCGAACTGCGCGGAATCTCCAAGTGGCTGGCGCCCAGGCAGGGCTGGATCTTCTTCCCGGCGCTCACGCTCGAGGGCCTGAACCTGCACATGCAGGCGTTCCGAACGGTGTTCTCGCCGGGACACGTCGACAAGCGGGCGCTCGAGATCGTGTTGCTTCTGGTTCGCAACATCGGGTACATCGCGGTCGTCTTCGCGTTTCTGCCGCTCGGGACTGGCCTTCGCCTTCGTCGGCGTGCAGATGGCGGTCTTCGGGGTCTACATGGGCGCCTCGTTCGCCCCGAACCACAAGGGGATGCCGCAGATCCCGGCCGATGCGCGCATCGACTTCCTGCGTCGCCAGGTGACGACCAGCCGCAACATCCACGGCACGGGAAGCACGACGTTCATGGGCGGCCTCAACTACCAGATCGAGCACCACCTGTTTCCCGAGCATGGCGCGCCCGTACCTGAAGAAGACCAGCGAGATGGTGCGCGAATACTGCGCCGCCCGCGAGGTCAGCTACACCAGCGTGCGGGCGTTCGAGTCGTACGGCATCGTCATCCGGTACTTCAACCGGGTGGGCCTCGCCGCGCGCGACCCGTTCGATTGCCCGGCCGCAGCCACCTTCGGGCGCTAACCCTCCTCGCCCAATTCAGGAGCCTCTCTCCCAATTCAGGAGCCTCTGTGACCAGAGTGGCCACAGAGACGGATGCGCCACAGTTCTCGCCCGTTTGTGAGCGTCAGCGCCGCATGCTCCTGAATAAGGAGAGGTGGGCGGCTACGAGAGCGTCGGGCGTTTCGGCTGGATGTGATCGCCCGACGAGCGACCCCGAAGACGGCGAACGACCCACGGCGCGAAGTGGGTTCGCGCCCAGGTGAGGTCCTCGGCGCGCGCCTGGCGCCACGGGATCACAGGCATCGGCTCCGGATCGAACGGTTTGAGGTCGTTTTCGACCCCGAGGGTGTCCAGCACCATGCGCGCGATCGTGTTGTGGCCGATCGCCGAGAAATGAAGCCGATCGGGAGCCCACATGCGCGGGTCGGCGAGCTCGCGCAGCGCCCACATGTCGCCGACGAGCGCGCCGTTTCGTGCTGCGAGCGCTCGAACGTTCTCGTTGAAGATCGCCGCCTTGCCGCGAACCCGCCCGAGAACCGGGGTCGTTCCGACATCCGGCCCGGTGAACACCAGCACCGTCGCGCCATCCGACCGCAGGCGCGCGACCGCCTCATCGAGCCGCGCCGCCACCCAGTCGGGATCGCTGCCCGGGCGCAGGATGTTGTTGCCGCCCGCGGAGATCGTGATCAGGTCGGGGCCCAGGGCCAGGGCCGGCTCGAGCTGGTCGTCGAAGATCTGCTGCATGAGCTTGCCGCGCACCGCGAGATTGGCGTAGGCGAACCCGTCAGTTCGCGCGCTCAGCACCTCGGCGACCCGGTCGGCCCAGCCGCGGAATCCGCCGGGGCTCTGCGGCTCGGGGTCGCCGATTCCTTCGGTGAACGAGTCGCCGATCGCGACGTATCGTTTCCAGGCGGGATGCGCAGGCATACCTCCATTCTTCGCACCACGCGCGCAGCCGCCTCGCGGGTCGGTAGCACCTGCGAGACTGGGTCGGTGAGCAAGCAGGACGGGCGCGGCAGGCAGGTTTCGACCGAACCTGTCGACGATCCCGCCGCCACGATCATGCACCTCGACCTCGACGCCTTCTTCGCCTCCGTCGAACTGCTCGAGCGACCCGAGCTGGCCGGCCTCCCGGTGATCGTCGGCGGTCGCGGCGCCCGGTCGGTCGTCACCGCCGCAACGTACGAAGCTCGCAAGTACGGCGTGAACTCGGCCATGCCGATGTCGATCGCCCTACGCCGCTGCCCGAAGGCGATCGTGCTCGAGCCGCACTTCGAGCGCTACCGGCACTTCTCCAAAGTCGTTATGGCGATGTGCGGCGATGTCACCCCGCTCGTCGAGCAACTCAGCATCGACGAGGCGTTCCTCGATGTCGCGGGCGCCCGCAAGCTGCTCGGCACCCCGTGGCAGATCGGCACCGACCTTCGCCGGCGCGTCTACGCCGAGACCGGCCTGCACTGCTCGATCGGCGTTGCCACAACGAAGTTCGTCGCGAAGCTCGCGTCGGGGCTCGCCAAACCCGACGGCCTCCTCGTCGTTCCGGGCGACTCCACGCTCGCCTTTCTGCATCCGCTTCCCATCTCGGCGCTGTGGGGTGTCGGTGCCAAGACCGCCGAACAGCTCGAGCGCCTCGGGCTTCGCACGGTCGGGGATGTCGCGAACACTCCGCTCTCGAGCCTGACGAAGACGCTGGGCGACGCCGCCGGCCAGAAACTCTTCGACCTCTCGTGGGCCCGTGACCCGCGGAGTGTGAGCACTGAGCGCGAAGAGAAGAGCGTCGGCCACGAGATCACGTTCGAATACGACGTCACCGACGCCGCACACCTGCGGCGCGAACTGCTTCGGATGAGCGACCAGGTCGCGGTTCGCCTTCGGCGTGCGGGACTCATCGGGCGCACCGTCGTGCTCAAGCTGCGCTACGGCGACTTCACGACGATCACCCGCTCCCGCAAACTCGAGGAACCCACCGACCTCGGCCGGCGAATCTACGAAGAAGTCGTCGACATCTACGCCGGAGTCGAACGCGCGGACGCTCGCATCCGGCTGGTGGGGGTGCGCATGGAGCAGCTCATACCGGCAGCTGATGCAACGCTCGGCCTGTGGGACACCGACGAAGGCTGGCGCGACGCCGAAGACGCCATTGACGCGGTCTCAGACCGCTTCGGTCGCGGTCTCGTGAAACCTGCCGCGCTGATATCGTCCCCACATTTGTCAACCCTCCCAGCAATTCCACATAAAAGGCCCACCGACCAATAGAGTGTTGCGCGAGGGGGCACTCATGAGCGTACGGATTCGGGCGATAACGCTGGTCAGCATGATCTTTGCGGCGGCAGCAGTCGCGATAGTGCTTCTCGTCAACCTGGCGCGCTAGCCCAAACGATCCACAGGCGGCCGGTCGGTCGCCTCGGTGTCGGCGCGGCCCGGTATCGTCTTATCAAGTGGGGGACCAGGACGACGTAACGGCTGCGAAGCCGGTGAGCTCTGTTCATGTCAAGGCGGTGCACGACAACGCGGTGCACGTCAACGCGGTGCACGTCGGTTCTGGCCAGGTCGGTGCTGGGCACGTCGGCGCTGGCCACGTCGGCGCTGGCCACGTGGGCGCTCCACACGTGGGCACGTTCGCGGCGGAGCACCTGTCGCCCTCCTACCCGGAGCGGGCCGCGCGCGGAACCGCCGACAAGCTGCGCGCGTGGCAGGCGGAAGCCCTCGACCTCTACTTCGAGACCGAGCCGCGTGACTTTCTCGCCGCGGCAACACCGGGCGCAGGCAAGACCATCGTTCGCACTCCGGCTCGCGGCCGAGCTGCTTGCGCGTCGTGCCGTCGACCGCATCACCGTCGTCGCACCGACCGAGCACCTCAAGCGCCAGTGGGCGGATGCCGCCCATCGCGCGGGCATCCGCCTCAACCCTGAATACCGCAACGGCCAGGCGATCGGCGGTCGGCGCTTCAACGGCATCGTCGTCACCTACGCGCAGGTCGCCGTGCGCGCCGCGCTCCACCGCCAGCTGACCGAGTCGGCCCGAACGCTCGTGATCCTCGACGAGGTCCACCACGGCGGCGACGCGCTCAGCTGGGGCGACGCCATCCGGGAAGCGTTCGAACCGGCCACCCGGCGGCTCTCGCTCACCGGCACACCGTTCCGGTCAGACACCGCGCCCGATCCCGTTCGTCACCTACCTGCGCGACGAGAAGGGCATCCGGCTCTCGCGCACCGACTACAACTACGGCTACGGGCGCGCCCTCGCCGACGGCGTCGTTCGCCCGGTGCTGTTCCTGGCCTACGCGGGCAAGATGCGCTGGCGCACCAAAATGGGCGAGGAGTTCGAGGCCCGTCTCGGCCAGGACGACACGCAGGACGTCACGGCGCAGGCCTGGCGAACCGCGCTCGCTCCCGATGGGGAGTGGATCCCTGCCGTGCTCGCTGCCGCCGACCGCCGGCTCAGCGAGGTTCGGCACTCGATTCCGGATGCCGGCGGGCTTGTGATCGCGACCGACCAGACCACGGCCCGCGCCTACGCCCAGGTGCTGCAGCGGCTCACCGGCGAGGTGCCGACTCGTCGTGCTGTCCGACGAGAAGGGCATCCAGCGACCGCATCGAGGCTTTCGCGACGGGGGAGTCGCGCTGGATGGTGGCGGTGCGCATGGTTTCCGAGGGCGTCGACGTGCCCCGGCTCGCAGTGGGCGTCTACGCGACCTCGGCCGCGACCCCGCTCTACTTCGCGCAGGCGATCGGCCGGTTCGTGCGAGCCCGACGACGGGGCGAGACGGCCTCGATCTTCCTGCCCAGCGTTCCGGCGCTCATGGCTCTCGCTTCCCAGCTCGAACTCGAGCGCGACCACGCCCTCGATCGCGACACCGACGCGGTCGACCTGCTCGACGACGACCTGATGGATGAGGCCAATCGCGAAGAGTCGGCATCCGAGCGCCTGGAAGACGTGTTCACCTGGCAGGCCCTCGAGTCCGACGCCAACTTCGACCGCGTGCTCTATGAGGGCGCCGAGTTCGGCTTTGCCGCCGAGGTGGGCAGCGATGAGGAGCTCGACTTCCTCGGAATCCCCGGCATTCTCGAGCCCGATCAGGTGCGCGACCTGCTGCATGCCCGGCAGGCACGCCAGTCGAGGCGGGCAGACGCACGCCGCGCCAGCGCCGGGCCCGAGCACGAACGACCCGAAGACCGGCCGCTGTACCGCAACCTCAAGGAGCAGCGCTCCGTGCTCAACGGGCTGGTCGGGTGTGCGCGCGAAGCTGAGCGGCGAACCGCACGCTCACATCCACGCGGAGCTGCGCCGAGTCTGCGGCGGGCCCGCGGTCGCCCAGGCCACCGTCAGCCAGCTGCAGGACCGCATCGACTACCTGCGCAAGCGCATCCACGCCGGGGGATGACCCGTGCGCACAGGCACCCGCGCTAACGTTGTCGGGTGACTTCGATCGACCAGCTCAGACAGCAGCACGACGACCTCCGCGCCCAGGGACTGAAGCTCGACCTGACGCGCGGAAAACCGTCGCCGGCGCAACTCGACCTGTCGAATGCGATGCTGACGCTGCCCGGTGAGGGCGACTACGCGGGCGCGGACGGGACCGACCTGCGCAACTATGGCGGACCCGACGGGCTCGAAGAACTGCGCGCGATCTTCGGCGAGCTTCTGCACATCCCGACCGCGCAGCTGCTCGCCCTCGACGCCGTGACGCTGCCGATCATGCACGGCACCGTCGTCAACGCCCTGCTGAACGGTCGGCCCGGGCGGCGATGGCCCCTGGCGCGACGTGAAAGACGTCACGTTCCTGTGCCCCGTTCCCGGCTACGACCGCCATTTCACGATCTGCGAGGCGCTCGGGCATCAAGATGATCGCCGTGCCGTTCGTGGATGGCGGCCTCGACCTCGAGACGATCCGTCGTCTCGTCGCGGGCGACGCGAGCATCCGCGGGATGTGGGCGGTGCCCATGTACGCCAACCCGACCGGCTACAGCTTCACCGAGGCCGAGGTGCGGGCGCTCGTCGAGATGCCGACCGCCGCGCCCGATTTCACGCTGTTCTGGGACAACGCCTACGCGGTGCACCACCTCACCGACGACGAGCTGCCGGTCATCGACGTGCTCGCGCTGGCGGCGGCGGCCGGTCATCCGGATCGTCCCGATCGTTTTCGCATCGACCTCGAAGATCACTTTCGCGGGCGGCGGCGTCGGTTTCGTCGGCGGTTCGCCCGCGACGGTCGACTGGATCCGCAACTACTCGTTCGCGCGCAACATCGGTCCGGACAAGATCAACCAGCTGCGCCACGTGCGCTTCCTGAAGGATGCCGAGGGCGTGCGCGAGCACATGCGGCAGAACCGCGCGCTGCTGGTGCCCAAGTTCGATGCTGTGCTCGAAATCCTCGAGCGCGCGACTCGACGACGCGGCGGAGTGGACGCGACCGCAGGGCGGCTACTTCATCAGCCTCGAGGCGGGCGAAGGATGCGCGACCCGCGCAATCGCTCTGGCGAAGGAGGCGGGCATCGCCGTGACCGCTGCGGGTGCGCCGTACCCGTACGGCCACGACCCGCGCGACTCGACCATCCGGATCGCGCCGAGCTTCCCGTCGATCGAAGACCTGCGGGCCGCGATCGACGGACTGTGCACGTGCATCCTGCTGGCGCAGGCCGAGCACGCCGCTCGCCGGCGTCAGCGCCTAGCTCGCAGCGCCCCGGTCAGCTCGCCGCGCCCGGGCGGGTTCGGTTTCGTGCCGCCGTCGAGCGCCGCGCGGCCCCCGGTCTGAACCGGCATGCCGTCCACGGCCGCGCCGAACTCGGGGCTGTACTTCTGCTTGTGGCGGAAGGTGTCGACGAACTGCTGCAGGCGCGGGTCGGTCGGGCTCGTGACCCGCAGCTGGTGGCCCCAGGCGCTGATCACGATCGGGCTCGGCAGCGAGTTGGTCGCCCACGGGGAGAGGTCCATGTAGCGGTTGGCGTCGCCGCTGATGCCGACTCGCTCGACGGGCTCGGGGATCAGCGTCTGCTTCGTCACGAAGGCGGTGAGCTGTCGCGACCTCGCGGCCGGCGAGGTCCGGGTTGTAGGTGATCCAGACGGCGCCGTGCTCGAGGTTGTGCACGGCGCGCTCGGTGGGAACCGGCTTCGTGTAGACGCCGGCGTTCATCCAGATGGCGTTGTGCGGGCCGCCGACCGGCGGCAGGACGGCGTAGGTCACCGGGCCGTGACGTGGTTGTGCTCGAGGGCGCCGGCATGGGCGGAGCCGTCGCCGGGCCAGCCGGTGGTGTCCCAGGCGAGAACACCGGCGATCCCGGAGGTGTCCTTCACGGGTGTCGGCAGCCTGCTCGACCGTGTGTCGGCCCCGTGGGCGCCGCAGGAACGATCTGGCCCTTCGCGGTGGGCGACGCTGCCTGCCGCGTGCCGGCTGGTGACGTGTTACGACGAGCACCAGGGCGACGATCACCGGCCAGCGACGACCACGGCGACCGCAATCAGCGATGACCCGGCCGATGAGTCGGCGACGCTGTCTCGGCCTTCTTGCTGCGGCGACGACCGCCTTGCGATGTTCGGCGCTCGCGCGCGCAGACTCCTTCGACATGTGTTAGACCCTATTGTGCAGGCTGACGCTGGATAGGTCTGCCGCTCGAGTGCTACCGGAAGTCACGCGACCGGGTCTGCGGCGTCATCCGCAGCACCTCGAATTTGTCGGCCAGCAGGTTGGTCACGCCCTCGGGTGAGCGTTCGAGGATGCCGCGGACGATCATCGCGGTCGCATCCCGGGTGATGCGTCGGTAGCGATTCCAGACGCCGACGCTGCAGATGATGTTGATGAGCCCGGTCTCGTCCTCGAGGTTCACGAAAGTGATGCCGCTCGCCGTCGCCGGGCGCTGGCGATGCGTCACGACACCGCCGACCTCGACCCGTCGACCCGGTCTCCGCCGTTTTCAGGCTCGCAGCGCTGAAGACCCCGCGTTCGGTGAGCTGGCTGCGCAGGTGCCGGACGGGATGGTTGTCGGTCGACATCCCCGTCGCCCAGAGGTCGGAGACGAGCTCATCCACCTCGGAGGGCATCGTGAACAGCGGCGGCTGTACCGTGACGATCGTGTGCTCGAGAAACTCGGCGCGATCCTGGGCCGCATTCCCGGCATTCCACATCGCCTCGCGCCGGGTCAGGCCGAACGTGTCGAAGGCGCCGGCCGCCGACAGCAGCTCGAGCTGCGCGGTCGAGAGGCCGACCCGGCGAACCAGGTCGTTCATGTTCGCGAACTCGCCGGCCCGTGTGCGCTCCTCGACGATCTTCGTCGCGAGTGCGGTGCTGATCCCGCTGACCTCGTCGAGACCAAGCCGCACCGCGAAGTCGCCGTCGCGGCGGTGGTCGTCGGAGTCGAACGGGATGCTGCGGTCGAACGGCGGCACAGGCGGCTGCTCGCCGAGGCAGGCGTCGCGTGGCCCGTGGTCGAGTAGGCCGCCCGCGGCCGTATCGAGACCCTCGATCGCTTCCAGCCCTGCCGAAACCCCCGACAACTGGATGTCGGGCCGCAGCACTGTCACACCGTGCCGGCGGGCATCCGCAACCAGGGTCTGCGGCGAATAGAAGCCCATCGGCTGGGCACGCAGCAGCGCGGCAAGGAACGCGCCCGGGTAGTGCAGACGCATCCACGAGCTCGCGTAGACCAGCAGCCCGAAGCTCAGGCTGTGGCTCTCGGCGAAACCGAAGTTCGCGAACGCCTGGATCTTGCCGTAGATCTCGTCGGCGACATCCCCCTCGATGCCGTTGCTCTTCATGCCCTCGTAGAGTCGTTCGCGCAGCGACTCGATGCGTTCGATACCGCGCTTTGACCCCATCGCCCGGCGCAGCAGGTCGGCGTCTTCGCCCGTGCAGCCGCCGACCGCCATCGCCACCTGCATGAGCTGCTCCTGGAAGACGGGAATGCCGAGTGTGCGTTCGAGCGGCTCCCTCAGCTTCGGATGCAGGTAGGTGACCGGCTCCTGGCCCGAGCTTTCGCCGCACGTACGGGTGCACCGCACCACCCTGGATGGGGCCGGGCCGCACCAGCGCGATCTCGACCACGAGGTCGTAGAAGCGCCGCGGCTGCAGCCGGGGGAGCAGCCCCATCTGCGCCCGTGACTCGACCTGGAATACCCCGATCGAGTCGGCGCGGCACAGCATGTCGTAGACGCCGGCCTCCTCCTTCGGGATGGTCTCGAGCGCCCACTCCTCGCCGACATGGTCGCGAACCAGGTCGAAGCAGTACTGCAGCGCCGCGAGCATCCCGAGGCCCAGCAGGTCGAACTTGACGAGGCCCATCCAGGCGCAGTCGTCCTTGTCCCACTGCAGCACCGTTCGACCATCCATTCGGCCGTGCTCGATCGGGCACACCTCGCCGACCGGACGATCGGTGAGCACCATGCCGCCGGAGTGGATGCCCAGGTGCCGCGGGAAACTTCAGGATCTCGTGCGCGAGGTCGACGACGGCGTCGCGGGATGTCGTGGTCCTGGCTCTCGGTCAGCGCACCCCAGCGCTCGACCTGCTTCGACCAGGCATCCTGCTGGCCGGGGCTGTGCCCGAGCGCTTTCGCCATGTCGCGCACGGCGTTCTTGGGCCGGTAGCTGATGACGTTCGCGACCTGCGCCGCGTTCTGCCTTCCGTACTTCGCGTAGACGTACTGGATGACCTCCTCGCGGCGATCCGAGTCGAAGTCGACGTCGATGTCGGGCTCCTCGTCGCGCATGCTCGACAGGAACCGCTCGAACGGCAGGTCGTAGAAGATCGCATCGACCGCAGTGATCTTCAGCAGGTAGCAGACCGCCGAGTTGGCGGCCGAACCGCGGCCCTGGCACAGGATGCCGAGGCTCTTCGCGTAGCGAACGATGTCCCAGACGATCAGGAAGTAGCCGGGGAAATCCTTCTGCTCGATGACCCTGAGCTCCCGTTCGATGCGGTCGCGATCCTTCTCCCTGAGGTTCGGGTAGCGCTCGGCGGCGCCATCCCAGACGAGCTTGCGCAGCCAGCTCATGGGCGTGTGGCCCTCGGGGACCTGCTGCTTCGGGCAGCCCGGGCCGCGCCCGCCGCAGCTCGAAGGCGTGCGCATCGGCGACTCCCGACCGTGTTCTCGACCGCGCCCGGGTAGCGCGCGAACCGCGCCGCCATCTCGGCGCCGCTGCGCAGGTGGGCGCTTCCGGATGCCGGGAGCCAGCCGTCCAGCTCGTCGAGGCTTCTTCGGGCGCGCACCGCAGCGACAGCGGTGGCCAGCCGGATACTGGTCGGGGGTCGCGTAGTGCACGTTGCCGGTCGCGACGAGCGGCAGGCCGCGGCTTCGCGCGATCGCGGCCAGCGCGTCGTTGTAGCTGCTGGCGAGCGGGTCGCCGTGGTCGAACAGCTCGACGAGCACGTTGTCGCGGCCGAACAGGTCGATGAGGGCGTCGACCTCGCGGCCGGCCGCCGAGCTCGACCCGCCCCGTGAGCCGACCCGCCCCCTGAGCTTGTCGAAGGGGCTGCCAGCGCCTGCCGCACACGCCCTTTGCGGCATCCGGTGAGCACGGTCAGCTGCCCTCCTGCGCGATCGGACAGGTCGCCCAGGTCGTAGAGCGGTCGGCCCTTCTCCTCTCCCGCCAGTTGCGCTGCAGGTCAGTGCGCCGGCGAGCCGGTGATAGCCCTCCTCACCGCGGGCGAGAACGACGAGGTGGCTTCCCTCGGGGTCGGCTTCACCGTTCTGCGGTTTGCTCAGCCCCAGCGACAGTTCGGCACCGAAGACGGTCTTGATGTTGTAGCTCTCCGCCGCCTCCGCCATGCGCACGATGCCGTAGAAGCCGTCGTGGTCGGTGAGACCGAGCGCGTGCAGCCCCAGTCGCTGCGCCTCCTCCAGCAGTTGCTCGGGTGAGGATGCGCCGTCGAGAAAACTGAAGTTGGAGTGCGCGTGCAGCTCGGCGTACGGCACAACCTCCTCGGCCGGCCCCGCGATCGGCAGGCGGCACGTACGGCATCCGCTTGTTCGACCAGGCGGGACTGTCTCCGCCGTCTGCTCCGACGGGTGGCGCTCCCGGACGGCGACCGCTCGAGAGGGCACGTTCGAACTCCGACCACGAGATCGGCGGGTTGCTATAGCCCATGGTGAGGCCCGCTCATCAGTCGTACCGTGCTTCTGCGGCCCAGCTCGAGCCGCTGGCCCTGCGCGTCAACACCAGCAGCCAGGCGACCCCACGGTCGTCGACGACCTGAAAACGGGATGCACTGAGTGCGGCATCCGCGTCCCACCAGCGCTCCGAGAGCGGCCAGGGACCCGCCCACGCCGTTATTCCGCGAACATCTTTGCCCGACGCGGGCGAAAACCGGGCCGGCGCGCTCGAGAATCGGCCCCGTTCGTCGACGACGACGTCCGAGCCGTCTGCCCCGTAAACGAAGACGGGATGCGGTGCGGCAAAAATCGTTGCCGGCAGGGGACTGGGCAGTTGTCCCGGCCACGGCTGCTGGGGAGAGCGGGGGAGCAGCGCACGATCGCCCCACGGCACGGTCACGGCACGGTCCGCGAGCGTTCGGCCGCCGCTCACGACAGCCGTCAGCACTCCCTCGTGGCCCAGCATGCTCTGCACTCGTGCGAGCCCGTTGTGGATGCGCTCATCCGGGCCCGCTCCGAACAGGCCCGACCTCGTGGTTGCCGATCGCATCCACGCTCTCCGGCACGATTCGCACGGCGCTCACACCCGATCGCAGCCCCGAATCGACCTCGCCGCTGCCCTGCAGCTGCCAGCGCACCCGGTCTACGACATCCGAGGCGGTGAAGGACCGCGGATGCAGCCAGCTGCGCTCCGAGTAGTCGCCCAGCTCGGTTTCGATCTCGACCCGCAGCGTCGTGCAGACCAGTTTTGCCGCGACGAGTCGCTGCACGAAGTCGTCTGCAGACGCCCTGACCCCGAACGTCACCTGGTCGACCCGATCGAGGGCGGGCTCGAAGGCCACCATCACATCGAGCTCGTCGGGAGGCTGGTGCGCGACGATGGGTCGCGAGTCGAGGCCGCCTGCCAGAGCGTGCAGGTGTGCTCCATCCGGTCCGAATCTGCCGAGAACATCGGCTGCGGGCAGTGCCGCGAACTCGCCCAGGGTGACGATTCCGAGCCGTTTCAGCAGTGTCATCAGCACCGGGTCTTCGACGAGGCTGACAGGAAGCCCGGCAAGGAACTCGGCGGATGCTGCCCTCGGGCACGACTCGCACTCGTCGCGTACTCGTTGCCGTTCGTGCCGCCTGCTCGGCCGTAAACGGACCATCGGCGATACCCGACGCGTGCCCCCGGGATGCCCAGCTCGTCGAGCAGAGCGACGAGAGCGAGACCGGCCGGCTGTTCGCCGCCGTAGTAGCGGGCGGGCCCTCGAGAGCGAACTGCGGCGATTCCCGGGCGCACCAGCTGTACGCCGGGCATGAGTTCTTCGATCGCAGTAATCACCGTCTCGAAGGTTCGCGAGTCGAGCTGCTGCTCGTAGGGGCGTACGACGAGGTCGGTGCACCGCGCCTGGGCCTCACGAACGCGCAGCCCGCGCTGCACGCCCTCGATGCGGGCAGATGCGGAGCACGCGAAGACGATGCCCTTGTCGATGAGCGCAAGTGGGGCATCCGTTGTTGCAGGAACCAGGGGAGCCACCCGCAGCGAAGCGAGAATCGGCCAGTCCGGCACCCACAGCACCATGCTGCGCGTTATCGGGCTCATTTCACTAACCTCAACCGGACCATGCTCCGCGTTATCGGGCTCATTTCACTAACCTCAACCGGACCATCTCCGCGTTGGTTATCGCGCTCATCCGACTGCCCTCAAGGCCATTGGCCTGCGTCAGTCCGGACGCTGCGTGGCGCTCTCGACGCGGGCGAACTGCAGGTCGGGATCCGGCAGCCACATCCGGGCGCTGCGCGGCCTTCCCCCCAGCCGGGTCGAAACGGTCACGGTGACCTGCCGTGCGGCCAGGTGCCCTGAGCCTTCACCGATTCCCGTCCAGCTGCTCTGCGAAAGGCTCAGCATTGCTTCGGTCTGCGGCCACGAGCCCACCACGATGAGGGTCGACCCCCGCTGGCGCAGTCGTGCGGCGAGCCGCGAGAGGCTGCTCTCCGAGGCCTGCCGTGGTGGTTTTGCCACCACGACCGTCAATACGTCGGCGACCGCTGCAGTGACTGCCAGCCACTGGTCGCCGGGGTTCGGAACCAGCACCAGTCGTTCGAGGTCGATACCGAAGGATGCCGCCGCCTCGATGCCGAATTCGGGAACGCCCACGACGCCGCACCATGAGCCCGCCGCGGAGGGGCCGGCAAGCAGGGCGAGCAGCAGTGTCGCCGAGCTCTCGACCGAGTACATCGCGCCCTGCTTGAGTCCGCCGCCGGGCAGCAGCTCGGCGAGTGCAGGATGCGTAGGAAGCAGCCTGCTGTCGAGCTTGGTAGCCTGCATCGATCGGATGCGCTGCTGCAGTTCGTCGATGACCGAAGCGGGATGCCCCGCAGAGCCTGCACGGTCAGCGGCAAAGTCGGCAGGGGACTCCTCGGGAAGGGTCGCTGCTGCCGCCAGGGTCATGCTCCCATATTCGAACATACGTTCGATTGTGTCAATTGCCAGAGACATTCTGCGGCGTGTCGCCCGGCCGCCGCCTACCGGTAGCCTCGGATGGTGACCGCAGCCCTTTCAGAGCACCTCGCAACGCGCATCAGAGGCCTTCTGCGCGCCGCAGATCACCCTCGTGGGGCCGGTGGCTCTGCCGCCGACTGGAGGGCCGCACGCGACCGCTGGCTGGACAGGATCGATCCTCGGGAGAGTCTCGAACTGGGGGAGTCCGACATCCGTTCGCTCATCGACTTTCTCTCGGAGGCTGGTCCGAGCCGTGCTTCCCGTCGTTCCCCCGCCGAGTGGAGCGCCCAGATCGACGCACTCGTGCCCGAACTGCTGTTCATCACTTCGGCGGCACCTCGCAGCCGGGAACCCTTAGCTGGCGAGTTGTTGTTCTGTTTGGTGGGCGTGTCGTAGTGCGGCGATGAGGGGGTTTTTGGTGGGCATGGGGATGGGGTGCCGGTTGGGGTCGCGGTGTTTGGGTGGGGTGAGCCAGTACTGGTCGTGGGTGTCGCGGGTGATGTCCCATCCGGGTTGGTGGATGAGCATGTGGTGGTACCGGCACAGGAGGATGCCGTTCTCGATTGTGGTGGGGCCGTGGTCTCGGGCCCAGTAGTGGATGTGGTGGGCTTCGCACCAGGAGGGGGGTTTGTCGCAGCCGGGGAACCGGCAGCCGCCGTCTCGTACTCCGAGGGCGGTGCGTTGCGCCCGTGTGTACAACCTCTGTTCGCGTCCGACGTCGAGGGGGTTGCCGTGGTGGTCGAATCCGATGGTGAGGGTGCCGCCCGTCGCAGAGGTATTCCTCGAGTTTGCTGAAGGTGATCGGGGACAGGGTTTCTTCCAGCAGCGCTGACCCGGCCGGGCGCGTGTCGGGGCCGCCCTGGGTGCGGGTGGTCGAGCACCTCGCGGGGGACCATGACCCGCACCGCCGCCCGACCCACCCCGGGAACAATGCTGGGGTCGGTGGTGAGACCGTTGTGGAAGATCTGGGCGAACCCGTCGGCCATGACCTGCTCCACCGTGCGGTCATCCACGATCTCCGCGGCAGGCTCGACAGCCGCAACCGGGTCGGGGGTGGGTGCGGACTCTTTGGTGACGTCGGCGAAGCGGGGACCGCCGGTCTTTGCCGCGACCAGCAGTTTCATCGAGGTGTAGATCTCAAGCCCGCCGTCTTCATCGGGCAGGGCCCACGATCCGCCACACATGCCGTCTTTGCGCCACACCCGCACATGACGCAGGGCCGCCCGGGTTTTCGCACCGCGTTCGATCGCGTCCAGGTCGAGGTCACCCCGGGCCCGGCGGGCCGCTTTCAACAGTTGCTCCGGGGTCAGGCCCCCGGCCCCGGCCCGGGCGATCAGCTCTTCCGCGGCGGCGGCGAGCTGCTCCGCGGTCACGGCAGCATCCGGTTCACCCAACCCTTTGCGGATCGCGTCTGCCGCGGCGACCGTGATCCCCCCGTCAAGCGCCGCGGTAGTGATCGGTGCAGGCGAGGACTCACCAGCATCCTGCGCCTCTGCCATCGACTGCCCCAACCTGGCCAACTGGGTCGCGTCCTCGATCGAGGACCCCGTCAACGACTGAATGAAAATCGCGGGTGTCGCCGACCCGTTCTTGCGCGCCAACCCCTCATACCCCAGCCGGTGATCCGACCGACGCGCGATCTCCGCTGAGAGCGCCAGTTCGTAGGCTTGCAACGCCAACCGGTGATCCCGCACCAACCCCAACCCCGCCATGACCGACGCATCATCCAGGATCGCGATTTCGTCCACACTCGCACCCAGAGCAGCAACAGCAGACGCTGTCTGCAGCAGACTCGACGCAAGAGTGGACATGCATCAATCCTCCCAAACACTCGAACACAGATTCGAACGCAGCCGCGATCTGTGGAAAAGTATTTGTGGGGGCGGATGAACTCAGCGACCACGCCGCCTGGCGCGGCCGGAAGCGGGCCCGGACGGACGCTTCGCCGGCTTCTTCGCCGGACGAGCCGCACGAGGCTCACGCGCGGGCCGCACCTTGGGTGTCGGGGGAGTCGGCACCGCGCGCGAACTCGCCGCGGTGCGTCCCCGCACGACACCGACGAATTCGTCGATCAGGTCGCTGGTCTCTTCCCGAAGCCATGCGAGCGCGATCTCGGTCTGGGGCGCATCTTCGATCGGGATGGCCGCGACGTCCTTGCGCGCGTGCAGTCGGGCGAGCGAGTGCGGAAGTCGCAGCGAGCCGACACCGGCAGCCACGAGCGCGACGGCATCCTTGACCGCGCCCGTCGGCGAATACTCGGCGACACCCTGCAGCGCCTCGACCTGCGTCTGCGTGACTGAAGCGGCTGATGCAAGCTCCGAGTCGCGCGAAACGACGAGCACGGCGACTTCGCTGTACAGCGGGATGACGCTGAGCCCCTCCCTGTCGATGGGCAGTCTCACGAAACTCAGGTCGGCGGTGCGATCCCGCAGAACAGCGACGCCATCCGCCTCCGCAGCCGCGAACACGTCGAGCGCAAGCTCCGGATGCCGCTCCGCCCAGCGCCTGGTCCACTTGCCGACCGTCACACCCGGCGCAAAGGCGATGCGCAACGCGGGCTGGTCGGCAGTCACGAGCGCTCAGGCTACGCTGTCTGGGTGAGTGCCACGAAGTCCCCGCAAACGCTGAAGCCCGCGACAGCAGCCCAGAAACTCGGCGTCTACCTTCCGGCGACGCCCGGAGGAGTTCCAGTCGACGCCGCTGACCCGTGAGCAGTTGAACGAGCTGCTCGCGACCCCGCCGGAGTGGCTCACCGAGCTGCGGCTGCATGGTCCGCATCCCCGTCTCATCGTGGCGGGCAAGCTCGGCGTCTCCGCATCGGGCCTCGCGCGCGCCGGCGTCACCGAGGCGCTCACGACCCTCGAGATCAAGGAACTGCTCGCCGATCCTCCCGAGTGGCTGGTGCGCGAGCGCGCGACCCAGGCCGCCGTGCGCGAGGAGCAGCGCCGCGTCAAGGAGCGCGACGCGAAACGCGCCGCCGACCGCGAGCGGCGCTAAGGTACACCGCGCACGTGCCGCTGGCAACCGCCTGCCGCTTTCGCTCGTCGGCGGCGTTAGCTGGAGCTATCGCACGAATCGATAACAATGGAGGATCCAATGGGAACCGACGACAAGATCCACAACGCAGCAACTGACGCGGCAGGCCACGTCAAGGAGGCTGCCGGCAAGGCGACCGACAACCCGAAGCTCGAGGCAGAGGGCCACGCCGACCAGGCCAAAGCACACCTCGGCCAGGCCGCAGAGAACGTCAAGGACGCCTTCAAGGGCTGACACCCTGCTGCAGAGGGGCTCCGCCGCGGACGTCGCGGCGGGGCCCTTCGCGCTCGGTGCGTGGGCGTACCGTTGTGCGCATGGCCGACAAGAAGCCCGAGCAGCCGATCGGCACATCGCCGCGGGTGCGCGACCAGCCGTCGCTGACGACCTCGACGGGCAAGAGCTGGCTGATTCTCGGCGGATCCTGCTGCGCTGATCGCCGTCGTCGTACTGGTGCCGCTGCTTTCGCAGCCGCCGCCGGGTGTCGCACTGTTCGGCGTCTGCGCGCATCGTCGCGCTCTATGCCGCCATGGTCGTGGTTCGGGTCAACGCGCGACCGGGCCGGGGATGCTGGGCTGGCTCGCCGCTCTTCATGATCGCCATCGCGCTCGTCGGCGTGGTGCTGCGTCGGCATCGTCGCGGCCGAAACCGGCAACGTCGTGTTCTAGCCCGACGACCCGCGCCGGTGCGCGACTGCTCGGCTCAGGATGCGCAAAGCCCGGAGACAGTATTCTCGATCGGCGTGCAGAACAGTCCGGTCGCCGCCGATGCATACGAAGTGCTCGGTGTGGTCGCGACCGCCAGCGACGACGAGCTGAGGCGCGCCTACCGTCGCCGACTGCGCGAGACGCATCCCGATACCGGCGGTGTGGCGCGCGAGTTCACCGCGGTGCAGCTGGCCTGGGAGAAGGTCGGCACGCCGGCGGCGCGCGCGGAGTACGACAGCGGCCGGTCGGTGCCGCGGGCGGTGTTCGAGGCGCAGGCCGCGCGCGCCGCGGCGCGACTCCCGGCCGACCGCTCGGGCGTACGGGCATCCGGGCGGCTGGCGACGCGAGCGCTACCTCGCGCTCATCAGGGAGTGGGCGGGCCGAGGCGCCGAGCCTCGAAAACCCGTATGACCCGGTGCTCGTGCGCTCCGCCCCGCGCGACATCCGGCACATCCTGGCGGACGCCCTCGCCGAGGAGGCGAGCGCGCGCGAACTGGCGCAGCTGGGTATCGCCTTCACCGTGTGGCACGACGTCGCGACATCCGGCGGTCCCGACGAGAAGATCGACCACATCGTGCTCGGCCCGACGGGGCTGTTCGCCCTGCTCTCGGAGGACTGGGGCGCGCCCGTGAAGGTGCGCAAAGGCGAACTCGTCGGGGACGTCGCTCGCGCCGGGCGAGCATCCGTTCGCGTCTCTTGCGCGCCGCGCCCGCGAGGTTTCGCGCGTGCCGCCCGCATCCGGTTCGATGCGCTCGTCATTGTGGTGCCGGATGACGCCACGGATGCCGGTCTCACCCTGGCCGGCAGGATGCGGGGCATGCCGACGGCGCTCGTCGCGCGTTCCCGCCTGCCGGAGTTGATGCGTGACGGGATTCCGGGCACTCCACCGGTCGGCGGTTCGGAGCTGTTCGAGATCCGCACCCGCCTCCAGGCCGTGGTGCGCTTCGTCTGAGGTGTCGCGCCGGCAGCGCTCGGCTAGAACGGGTTGAGGCCGTACGCCGCGAAGACTGCAAGCACTGCGAGCCCCGGCGAGACGAATGCCGCAATGCACCACCACAGCACGGATGCCCAGCCTCCGGTCGCGTACAGCTGAACCTGGCGCGCCCGAACGATGAGGTAGGCGAGTGGCGTCAGCAGCGTCCACCAGGGAGACGCGGCACGTGTTGTTTCCGCCGATGATGAGGGCGGTGCGATCGGCGAATGCCAGCCACACGAGAATCGCCCAGGCCAGCAGGTTCACCAGCACGAAGCCCGGAATGAGTCCCGACACTGGCGGCGGCGGCGAGAGCGAGTCGAGAATTCCGACCACGAGCGCCTGGGGTACGACGATCCAGATGGGCGAGCCGGCGAGCCACCAGGAGGTGCGGGTGTAGGCGATTCCCGGCTCGCACGACCGGGAGTGGCTCGGCCGGCCGCAGCGCCGCGGGCACGAAGGTGCCGAAGCTCGGCGGGGGCGGCGGCGCTTCGGGTTCCTGCAGCTGGTCGGTCCAGCGGGCGCCGTCCCACCAGCGCTTCGCCGCGCTTCCGGCAGGATCCGGGTACCAGCCCGCGGGAATCGCCCCGGGGGCCGGTGACTGTGCTGTGCCGTCGCCCGACATCCCGACTCCTCGTGCACAGGACGGTTTCGACTCGTCGCGTCCCGGCATTACGACAATAGGACGATCGCTGCCATCAGACCACCGTAACCTTGGAGGTGTGCGTGTCGCCGTTCCTGGGCCGACACGCCGGCAAGGAAGGGTTTCGCGTGAGCGACGAATGTATCCACGGTTTCGTGGATGGGCTGTGTGCGACGTGCAATCCGAAACCGGTACCTGAGGCGTCCGCGTCGCTCGAGACCGCCAACGCGTACCCGCGTGGCGGCGCCGCCGCGTGCCACCGTTCGCAGCCTGCGGGCCGCGGCGCGCATTCCGGTGGGTACGGCGCCGGCCGACAACCTGCTCGAGCAGCGCATCTATCACGTGACCCATGTCAGCAACCTGCCGGGCATCCTGGCGCGGCCGCGCCATCGTTGCCGGAGCGACTCCGTCCGTCGACCTCTCGCCCGACGAGGTGCGCGCTCGAGCGCGGCGAGATCCCGGTTCCCGGCGGCGCCGGCGACCGTCCGCTCGCCGACTATCGTGCCGTTCTTCCTGTCGCCGGATGCCGCGCCTGTGGCAGCGCTGCGGGCCGGGCTGCGACCATCCGCGGCTCTCGCGCGAGCGCGCTGCCGCCGACGCCGCTCGACTTCGTGTTCCTGGTGAGCACGGTGCGGCATGTCGTGGCCGCCGAGCCGCAGTTCGTGGTCGCCGATCGGCAACGCCGAGGGCACGACCGACCCGGTTCGCGATCGACGCCGCGAGGACGCCGAGCGGATGCTTTACCGCCTGCGCGCGCGAGTCCGACGGAGACGCAGCTGCTCGAGGCGGAGCTGCTGGTCGACGGCCGGCTGCCGCTCGAGTCGGTGACGCTGATCGGCGTCGCGAACGACAAGGTTCGTCAGACCGTGCGCGACATGCTCGCCGGCTCGGACTTCACGCCGAAGATCTCGGTCTATCCGCCCTGGTTCCAGCAGCCCGAATAGCGGGTCGTGCCGGGGCTCAGTCCGACGTGCCTGCGCGTCAGCAGGCCAGCGCGCTCGGGATGCTCGTCGAACCACTTGCCGACGTACCAGCACATCGGCACGACGTGCCGGTCGCTGGTCTTCTCGACGTCGTCCATCGCGAATTCGACGACCTCGCCCGCGTAGCCCGTGCCCGCGCAGCTTCGGGATTGGTGAACGTGTGGTTGAACGAGATCGAGTCGCCGTTGATCGCGATAGTCGGCGACGGCGACGAGCTCGTCGTCGATCGTCAGGACGTAGCGGTTGGCGTCCGTCTCGTGCTCGAAGGTCTTGGCCATGCTGGTGCCTTACTTCGCCGGGCAGCGACGACTCGATGAGCTCGATGATCTCGGGCGCGTCGGGCTCGGTCCGCGGGCGGAAGCGGTGCACGCTGCCGTCGGGCGTGACGACGAACTTCTCGAAGTTCCAGGTGACCTTGCCGGCCTTGCCGTCGGCATCCGGGGTCTTGGTCAGCTCGGCGTAGAGCGGGTGCGCGTTCTTGCCGTTGAGCTTGCACGCGGTCGAACATCGGGAAGGTGACGCCCCACGTGGTCGAGCAGTATTCCTTGATGGCGTCGTTCTTGCCGAGCTCCTGCAGGAACTGGTTGCTCGGGAAGCCGAGCACGGTGAAGCCGGCGTCGCCGTACTGCTTCTGCATCGCCTCGAGCTTCTCGTACTGCGGCGCGAGGCCGCAGCGGGACGCGACGTTGACGATCAGCATCACCTTGCCCTTGTGCGGGGCGAGTGTGGTGTCGGTGCCGTCGATGGTTTTTACGGGGATTTCGGTGAGCTCCATGGCCTCAACGCTACGCCGATTCATGCGGGCGCATGCACCGCGCGCACTGCCCGTTGCTGAGTGTTCACGCTGTCGTGAAGAGCATCCGCTTGTGGAGAAACCATGGCTGCTGTCAGTGAGGGGGAGTAGACCGGTAGGTATGAGTGAATTCGCCCCAGACCAGACCTCCGCCCCACTCGAGCTTGTGCCGCTGGCCGGCAGTGAACGCCCGGCCGCAACCGGCATCTCCGCCGCAAGCGTGCCGCTCAGCAACGACAGCACCGTCGAGGCGACCATCATCCTCCGCCGACGCTCGCCGATGTCCACGGATGACGCGACGGGCGCACCGCTCACCCGTGCTGAGATCGCCGACCAGTTCGGCGCCGACCCCGCCGATGCGGCACTCGTGACGCAGACCCTCGAGGCGCAGGGGATCACCGTGGTGAGCACCGACCTGCCCTCCCGGCGCATCCGCATTTCGGGCACTGTCGCCAACGCCGGCCGAGTTTTCGGCACGTCGCTGGCGGCGGGCGGAGTCCATGGTGGCGGGCACGGCGACCGCGCATCGAGTGCGCGAGGGAGGGCTGAGCATCCCGGCTCAGCTCGACGGCATCATCACGGCTGTACTCGGGCTCGACGACCGCCCGCAGGCGCAGACCGCAGTTCCGCGTCTCGAGTGCGGCGGCCGCGTCGACCAGCTACACGCCGTTGCAGCTCGGCGAGCTGTACAGGTTTCCGGCGATGACCGACGGCAGCGGCCAGACCATCGCGATCATCGAGCTCGGCGGGGGTTTCGAGACGGCAGACCTCACGACCTACTTCGGCGGCCTGGGGGTGGGCAGCCCCGCCGTCTCGTCGGTGGGCGTGGACGGTGCCACGAATGTTCCGGGCAAAGACCCGACGGGCGCCGACGGCGAGGTGCTGCTCGACATCGAGGTGATCGGGGCGCTGAGCCCGAAGTCGACAATTCTCGTCTATTTCGCGCCGAACACCGACGCCGGGTTCGTCGATGCGGTGTCGGATGCGGCGCACGCGACACCGACTCCCACCGCCATGAGCATCAGCTGGGGCCAGAGCGAGGACCAGTGGACGGCGCAGGCGCAGCACGGCGCTCGATGACGCCCTGCTCGACGCTGCGGCGCTGGGCGTCACGGTGACGGCGGCCGCCGGCGACAACGGCAGCTCGGATGGCAGCGCCGACGGCTCCAGCCACGCCGACTTCCCCGCGTCGAGCCCGCATGCCCTCGCCTGCGGCGGCACCAGCCTTCACGGCAACGGGAACGACGATCACGGCCGAGACGGTCTGGAACGACGGATCGGGCGGGGGCGCGACCGGCGGTGGGGTCAGCGACGTGTTCCCGCTGCCGAGCTGGCAGAAGGGTGCCGGGGTGCCTGGCGGCAAGACGCCCGGCGGCCGGGGCGTGCCGGATGTCGCGGGCAACGCCGACCCGGAGACCGGCTACCAGGTGCTGGTCGATGGCACGAGGGCCGTCTACGGCGGCACCAGTGCCGTCGCACCGCTTTGGGCAGCGCTCGTCGCGCGGCTGGCGCAGTCGCTGGGCGGCCCCCTCGGGCTGCTGCAGCCGAAGCTGTATCCGCTGCATGCCGTGCTGCACGACATCACGTCGGGCAATAATGGCGCCTATAAGGCGACGAAGGGGTGGGACGCCGTGCACCGGCCTGGGCACGCCGGACGGCACAGCACTGCTCGCGGCGCTGAAGGCCGCGAAGTAGCGCAGCGGCGCCCTAGCCGCTGATCGGCGGCGTCACCGACAGCAGTTTCACGGTCGGCTTGCCGTCGGCGCCGGTCACCACTTCGATGTTGAGCGTGTGAGTGGCGCGCGTCGACGTGTCTGTCGCCGTGCAGGTGAATTCCGATCCGACCGTGGTGGGAATCGATGACGGACACGCGACGGTGTAGTGGCCGCCATTCTGGTCCAGCCCCTGTTCGAGGCTCGAGCTGAACTCGTCGGAGGCGATCGATCCGATGCGGCTCGCCAGAAAGAGCGGGAGGCCGACTGAGGCGATCACGCCGACGACCGCGATGACCCCGAAGGTGACCAGCGGGGCGTAGCCGCGCCGAACCTCGCGGCCGATGGCAACGGTGCGCAGGATGAGGTACACCAGCGGTCCGAGCAACATCCACAGGATGCTGGCGGTGTGCTCGAACCCGAATCGGCGGAGTGCGCGTCGGTCGGCCTCCGCAAACAGGAAAAGGAGCAGGTACGTGACGACGACGCCGCCGACGATGATGCCGAGGGTGAGGTTGGGGTCGTGGCTGGGGATGGCCACCGCGGTGATGATCGCCTCGAGGATGCCCACGACGATGGAGCTGAAGGCGATCAGCCACCCGCCGACGGTGTTCCACTGCGCCGGTCGAACGAAGTCATTGGCGGGATCGTTGTAGGGCCGCGAGTTCCACGAGCCCTGGAACGGCACGTACTGCTCTTCCGGCGCGACCGGAGGCTGGGCGACCGGAGGCTGTGCCACTGGAGGCTGGCCGACCGGCGCGAAGGGAGCGGGTGCCTGCACGTGCGGGGCCTGTGCAATCGGGGCGACCGGGGCCGCGGCGGGCGCCGGAGTCGGCTGCGGCGCCAGGTGGGCGGTCCACGCCGCACCGTCCCACCAGCGAAGGTGTCCCGACCCACCCGGGTCGTTGTACCAGCCCGCAGGGATCGGACCAGCGGCGTTTGTCATTAGGTACCCCTCGTTCTACCGACGAACCGACCCTACCGGAGCAGAAAACGAATCCTCAGTTGTGGCCGGGGTGTTTCCCGTTGTGCCCGACCGTGCGCCCATCCACGCGGCTTTCGCCGCCGGCGTATGGTTATTTTCGTGCCCGAAGATGTCGTCGACGAGGCTTTCGCTCTGGATGCCGCGTTACCGGATCTCGACTGGACCGTGCTTCCGCACGGCGTGGTCGCGACGAGCATCCGGGCACCCAGTGGCACTCTCGCGGCGATCACCGCCGGGGACCCGGGAAATCCTCGCGTGGTTCTCGTTCCCGGGGTGACGGGGTCGAAAGAGGACTTCATTCTCATGCTGCCGCTGCTCGCGGATGCCGGTTTTCACGTCGTCGCGTTCGACATGGCAGGACAGTACGAGTCGTGGGCGGCAGGGCCGGAGAACCTGGTGCCGCCGAGGCGTTTCTACGACCACGCGGTGTTCGTCGATGACCTCGTGGCAGTGCTCGAGTCCGAGCCCGGGCCCGCTCACGTGCTGGGCTACTCGTTCGCGGGCACGGTCTCGCAGATCGCCCTGTCACGACGCCCTGACCTGTTTCGCAGCCTCACCCTGTTGAGCGCTCCGCCGCAGTCCGGGCCAGGGGTTCCGAGGCGTCAAGCGCATCGGGCCGGTCTCGGGCCTTGCCTCCGGCCGTGTCGGCGCGGCGTTCATGATCTGGGGCCTGCAGCGAAATGTCGTCGGGGTGCCTCCGCTTCGTGCGGCGTTCGTGCGGCACCGCCTGCGGTTCACCCGCCGAAGCAGTGTCGCCGACATCATCGCCCTGATGAAGCGCGCCCCCGACCTGGATTCCGCCCTGCTCGCGTCACCCGTGCCCAAGCTGGTTGCCGTCGGCGAGCACGACCTCTGGCCGCTTGAGCTGCATCGGGCGTTCGCCGCCTCGATCGGTGCGACGCTGGCCGTCTATCCGACCGGGCACAGCCCGTGCGAGACAGCCCCGCACCAGCTGGTGCGCGACCTGCTCGCTCTCTACGGTGAGGCTGCCTAGGGGGCGCCGAAGCCTTCGCCGAATTCTTCGCCGCCGTATTCGGTGCCGAATTCTTCGCCGACGAACGTGGCGGGCGACACCTCGTGGTCGCGAGACCAGCGGAGGCGCTCGGCACGTCGCTGGAGCAGCGACTGCTCGCGGGCGTTGGTGGCGATCGTCGTGTACGCCCAGTAGAGGCGCCTGCCGAGCCCCCTGAGTGAGCCGAACGGTCGGGCCGAGACGGCGACCCGGAGGTTGCGGTCGAATTCGATGCGCATGCCGACCGTGAACTGGAAGCTGAGGTCGAGGTCGTCGTGAAGTTCCCGCACGTCGCGATGGCAGGATTCGCGAATGCGATGCCAGGCGGTCGAACGGATACCGAAGTTCGATCCGAACAGGGGCGGATGCCCGAGCAGCCAGCTCATCGACCAGAAGTAGCCCCCGATGTACAGCAGTTCGCCTGCTCCGCGAACGAACCGGTTGGACCCGTAGAACTCTGCGGGTCCCGTAATGGCCGAGAGCGAGTCGTCTGCGCCGAAACGGCGCTCGAGCTCGTCGACCCAGTTCGCTGCTGGAACGGAGTCGGCGTCGAGACGGCCGATGATGGTGCCTTTCGCGGCGTCGAATCCGGCGGCGGTCGCGGCCGGGATCCCACGACGGGGCTCGCTGATCACGCGGGCTCCTGCCCGTCGCGCGACGTCCGCCGTGTCGTCGGTGCTGCCGTTGTCGACGACGACGATCTCGTCGGGCAAGCGGGTCTGCAGGGCGAGGGCGTCGAGACACCGCGCCAGCATTGTCGAGTCATTGAGCGCCGGGATGACCACCGAAATGACCGCCATGCCTGTCATTTTAGCCACGGCACGACGCAGGGCGCCGGGCGCGCGCACGCGCGGAGGGTCAGCCGAACGAGTGGATGGCCGCCGCGAGCAGCGACGGCAACAGGAAGTAGACGCCCGCTGCGGCAGCGAGCTGCAGCACGACCCACGCCACCAGTGCAGGCACCGCGCTGCGACCGGTCGTCGCGCATCGCACCGCCAGGTAGAGGGGGGGTATCAGCCCGAACAGGGCGTTCGGTGCTGCGTACCCGCGCTCGGTGAGCTTCCTGCGATCCGAGAGGGCAAACAACAGCGAGAACGCTGCCGGCGCCACCAGGATGCCCCACTGGATACTGGGCGCGAGCTCGACATTCAGGGTCTTGAAAACGACGTAGATCACCGCGAACTGCAGCAGCGGTAGTGCGGCGATGAGCCACAACGTGAGCGTGGACGTGGATTCCGAAACAGACGAATCGGGCTGGGCCGGCACGGTGCGCGGAAGCGGCGCGGGCTCGATCGGCGCGGATGGTTCGGCGGCCGGCGGAGTGGAGCCGACCGGCGGAAGAGGCGTCACACCGGCGGAGAGCGGCTGCGGAGCGACGAAAGCCGACGGCGGAAGCACGATCCCGGTTGACGGCACGTGGGCCATTCCCGGGGGCGGGGGCACATCGTATTGCGCGCCGACGGGTGGCGGCGCGTACGGTGTGGTCGCCGGCTGGGAGCGCGACGATGACGGCGTCGGGTCTGCCGACGGCGCGGTCGGCGGGGACGGCGGGCGGGGCGGAGCCGGTGGCTCCGACGTCGACGTATGCGCGGGTTTGCCGATCTCCTGCACGTCGGGTCGTTCGGGAATGTAGGGCGGCTCGAACACGGGCAGCGTGGGCAATTCCCGCTGCTCGGCATCGGCGAAGGTCGGCGCGCGCAACACCGAGCCGTTGTCGGTGCCGAGGATCATCGACAGGTCGGGCGGAAGCGTGAGGCCGGGAAGGTTGGCCCAGTCCGGCAGCGACACCGGGCCCGACGGCGGGTTCGGGTGCTGGTTGACAGGTGGCGACGGCCTCGGCACGGTGGACTCCATCGGCGGCACCACGGTCGGGAGTGGCGATGCCGGCACAGGCTGGCCGAGCGGCGGCTGCGACGCTGGCGGAGCACCAGGCGGTGTGGGTTGCACCGTTGGACTTGGTTGCACAGTCGGAGTCGGTTGCACCGTTGGACTTGGCTGCACAGTCGGGGTTGGTTGCACAGTCGGAGTGGGTTGCACCGTCGGAGCGGGCTGCGCGACGGGCGGCGGAATCGTCGGCGTCAGGATGACCGCCGGGGGAGCGGGCTCGGGTTCGGGCGCGGGCTCAGGCTCAGGTTGCGGTGCGGGGGCTGCCTGATCCGGATCGGCAGCGACATCCTGGGTCCACTGCGCACCGTCCCAGCGGCGAAGACGCGTCGAATCGGCCGGATCCGTGTACCAACCGGGCGGAACGGCGGAGGAATCGTCGTCGATGCTCACCGCGCTCCCGTCTGCTGCAGCCGCGGCTCCCGAACGAGCCTGCCCCACGGCTTCTTCGAGTGTATGTCAGAGGTTAAGAGTCTGCGATGAAGCTGGGAACCGCGCCGCGCAAGGGCGAGCCAGGCCGCGCAGTGCACCTAAGCTCGTTGCACAACAGTTCGTAAACAGGCGGAGCCCCCTTTCGTGATTCGTGTCATCAGTTACAACCTCCGCGAGAACCACGCAGTAGGCGAAATCGTCGACCTCGTCGAAGACAACTCCCTCGACGTACTGTGCCTGCAGGAGTGCGACAGCGCGGACCTGCCACAGGAGGTGGGCGACCTGAGTCTTGCCGACTCGACAAAGGGAAACCGGCTCGGCCTGGCGCTCTACTACCGCAAGGCACGCTTCACCGCGGTGAAGTCCGGCACCTTCGCCCTGAAGAAGTCACTGCACGACCGCGTGCTCGCGCCGGCACACGAGCGGCTTCTCGGCACTCGCCTCGTCGACAACGAGGAGAACCGCGAACTCGTCGTCGCCTCATTCCACGCGGCGCCGCTCACTGCGCTGAATTCGCTTCGACGCAACCAGATCCGCGCCGCTCACGGCGAGCTGCGTGTGTTGGGCGACGGGCTTCCCGCGCTCATGGTCGGTGACTACAACTACCCCTGGTTCAAGAAGGGGCTCAGCGAGCATGTCCAGGAGAACGGGTACGACCTCACCCTGAGCGAGACGCGCACCTACACCCGCTACAAGTTCTTCCGCGGACACTTCGACTTCGCGACATCCATGGGTCTTCGTATCGACCGGGTGGAAACCCTGAAACAGGGGATGTCCGACCACATGCCGATTCTCGTCACGGCGGACTACGCGGAGCGGCCGAGCGACTAACTGTTGTGTCGGCCGAGCAGCTGGAACGGATGCGTGAGCCTCCACCAGGTGCTGGGGGCGCGCACACGGCCGTCGAGTACGACGGGAACCGCCACCGTAGTCTTACCGGCGACCCAGGTCAGGGTGCCGACGCGTTCGCCGTTCGCGCCCGTCTTAAGGGTGGTGGTCGTCATGGTCGAGGTGACGGGCGTGTTCGACCAGGTCAGCACCGACGCATCCTTGTCGACGACCATCTTCGCCCGGGAGCCCCACGGGGTCGAGTAGGCGCCGACGACCTGGCCCTTTGTCGCCAGCTGAACCGTGTGGAACCCGGAGGTGATGCTCGAGATCATGGATCGCACGGAGTCATCCACCGTGCCCCTGTCCGGGCCGCCGAGCACGACGCCCGTGATGGTCACCGGCGTCGGTAGGCCGACCGTGACATTCGCCGAGAAGAGGAGGTCTGATCCGCCGAGCGTGCCGGTCTTGATGCCGTCGACCCCGTCAGAGCCGAGCAGGTCGTTAGTGCTGGGCATCCCCGCCAGTGACGGCACGTCGAGGCTCGTCTTCGCCACGATCGAGGCGAGCGCGGGGTCGGCCATCGCAAGCTTGCCGATGGCGATCAGGTCGCTTGGCGTGCTCGTATTGCGTGCGTCGATGCCGGTCGGCTCGACGAGGGTCGTGCCGGTGAGCCCGTTCGCGGCCAGCCAGCGCCGTGTCGCGCTCAGGAACCCGCTGTTCGATCCGAAGGCCCAGTCGGCGAGCGCCTCGGCATAGTTGCACGCCGACACGACCAGCATCGTCTCGATGGCGTCGTGCTCCGACATGCTGCTGCCGGTGGGCATCGCAGCGATGGTGGCGTTGAGCAGGTAGTACTTGTCGTAGAGGTCGTGGTCGGCCTTGTCGAAGGTGATCGTGGGCCCGCGCCCGGATGCGCCGAGGGGTTTGGAGTTCAGTACGACGAGCGCGGTCACCACTTTGCTGATGCTCGCCATGGGCAGCGCCCCGTTGCCGCCGCTCGCGGCGAAAACGCCGTCTGCGGATGCTCCCAGGTAGCTGTCCGCGCCCGCCACGCTCACGGCGGCCTCGCCGGTCTGCGGCATCGCGACCGTGGTGGCGCCGGGGGACGCCACATCCGGCCTGCTGACCGAATCGGCCGCGGCACCGAGCGGGGCGGTCAGGGTCAGCGAGACATAGGTGCCGGCGAGCGCGAGAATGACCACCGCCGAGATGAGGGCGGCGAGTCGACGATTGCGGCGACGGCGCTTCAGCTTTTCCGGGCTCGGCGGCGGGGGCGCCGCAGGGACCTGGTTGCCGACCTGCCGCATCATTGCCGACAGGTCGGCCAGGCCGTCCCGCGGTTGCTGTTCGGTCACTGCGAAACCGCCCCCGGTTTTTCTTGAGGATTACTGACGTGTCTGTCCATGGTAGGCGCAGGGCGCGGCCGATTATTGTGAACCGCGGAATGCAGGACTAGCCTTTCTGGGTCGGACACCAACTCGTGAATCGAGATGGCAACAATGCAACGTGACGACCTGGGACCAGTCACTTTCGCGGGCGGCGAGCTCGGGCAATCGGAGCGCGCCGATGGATGACGCGTCGCGCGAGCAACCCGACGACCAGGACTTCGGGGAGAACCCCGAGTTGGAGGCCCGGCGTTCGCTCCGCGATATGGGTGCACTCCTCGCGCTTCCTGCGTTGTGGGTCGACCACGAGCCTGCCGAGATCGCCGCCGGACTGCTCAGCGTACTGTTCGGCGTTCTTCGGTTGGACGGCGCGTACGCGCGCTTCACCGACCCGGATGGGGGCGCACCCCTCGAGATCTGGCGCCCCAGCGGCGCAACCATGCCGGAGGCGCTGGCGATCGCGCTCCAGCGCCCGCTCGATCCCCACTCGGGTGCGACGACACGTGCGGTCGAGGTGCCCGGGTCAGGACCAGTGCGCGTGACCAGTTTTCCCCTGGGACTGCCGTGGGCCAGCGGCCTGGTGCTCGTGTCGGCGAGACGAAGCGGTTTTCCCACATTCGTCGAATCCCAGCTGCTCCGGATGGCAATAGGCCAGGGAGCGATCGCCATCCACACCGCCCGTCGGCTCGTTCGAGAGCACGCCGCCCGCGCCGCCGCCGAGGCCTCGTTGATGCGGCAGAACGAGGTGCTGCGGTCGCTGGCCCAGGAGGTCGAGCCGTCACTGGCCTCGATCACCAGACGCATTCGCGAGGCATCACTGGCTGTCGCCCCGGTCGACCGCCCCTACGTTGAGCCCGGGCAGCCGGGCGGTGTATCAAGCGAGGCTCCGCCCGGCGCTCACGCACGCGTTTCCCCGCAACACCTGACGCGCCGTGAAGGAGAGGTGCTCGCCCTGCTGGCCCGCGGTCTCAGCAATAAGGAGATCGCGGGGGTCATCTGGCTGAGCGATCGAACCGTGGAGCGGCACATCACGAGCGTCTATCGCAAGATCGGGGTGGCCCGCCGAAGCGAAGCGACCGCGTTCGCGCTTCGACACGGCGTGGTCTGATCGCCGAATAGTCAGCCGAAAGTGAAGCAGTAGGCCTCGGCGCCGGCCAGCAGAAACTCGATCGCCACCACCGCCGTGGTGATCGCGCCCGCACGGCGAACGAGCTGGTACGTGGTCGGGGCGCGCAGCACGCCGTTGCCGGCCGCATCCACGTCTGTTCCATGATCGTCGCCCGGCGGCTGCCCGTCGATGGTGACCCGGAACGGGATGGGCGCTCCGGTGCGAGTGGGCGACATGACGAGGTTCACATCCCGTGCGTGGAATGCGAAGCTGACGCGGCCTCGCGCCGCATTCAGCACGGCGGCCGATCGGGTGACGGTCCATTCTCCGGTCAGGTCCCACGAGTTGAGCGGCAGCTCCTCGGCGCCGTCATAGACATGGGCGCGGTCGAAGAATCGGGGGTCCTCCGACGCGAAACCATTGGCCTGGTCGTAGCCGAGATAGGTTTCGGGGGAGCGCAGGGTGGCCCAGTCCGCGGCGACCTCGAGCCCCGCCGGCGTCACCGTCACCAGGCCGGGATCCCCGGTATCCGAACCCGCCTCGGCAAGGAGCTGCTGGATCGCCATCTCGGTCATCGCGTACTCGCCCTCGCCGAAGTGGTGGTAGCGCAGGCGCCCCTGGGAGTCGGCGAGGTAGACGGCCGGCCAGTAGTGGTTGGCGAACTCATTCCACACGGCGTAGTCGGTGTCGAGCGCAACCGGGTAGTCGATGCCGAGGTCGCGCACCTGCTCGGAGACGGTGAGCGGATCCGACTCGAACCCGAACTCGGGCGTGTGCACGCCGACGATGACCAGGCCGGCCTGCGCGTACTTCGCGTGCCACGCCCGAAGGTAGGGCAGGGTGCGCAACCAGTTGACGCACGTGAACGTCCAGAAATCGACGAGCACGACGTGGCCCGACAGGCCGGCCGGTGTCAGCGGCCCACCGTTGATCCATCCGGTCGCGCCGTCGAATGCACCCAGTCGGCCCTCATCGGGAAGCCGGGGCGTGTCGCTCGGTCTCCGGTGCGCGATCGAGCGGACGCTCTCACCCGGCACGTGATCCCTCGAGTCGCACATCGCGCCGCTGGTTCATCCGGTCGACCGCCATGACTGCGTCGGCGAAGTCGCGTGGCGCCTCCTGCGGCAGGTTATGCCCGATACCGCCCGACACCACGCGATGCTCGTACGGGCCCGTGAACAATGCACGATAGGCGTCGGCGGGCGGATGCGGGGCACCGTTGGCGTCGCCCTCAAGGGTGATCGTGGGCACGGCGATGACCGGCCGTTCGGCGAGCTGCTGCTCGACGTGGTCGTATTTCTCTTCTCCCTGCGCCAGTCCCAGTCGCCAGCGGTAGTTGTGGATGACGATGTCGACGTGATCGGGATTGTCGAACGACGAGACCGAACGCGCCAGGGTCGCGTCGTCGAATCGCCAGCTCGGAGACGCCGTGCTCCAGATGAGCCGGGCGAACTCCGCGAGGTTCTGCCCGTAGCCGACGCGGCCGCGCTCGGTGGCGAAGTAGAACTGGTACCACCACAGCAGCTCGGCCGCGGGAGGCAGCGGAGCCGCATTCGCCGCCTGGCCGCTGATCAGGTAGCCGCTCACCGCCACGTGTCCCGCGCAGCGCTCGGGCCAGAGTGCGGCGAGCACATTGGCCGTGCGCGCACCCCAGTCGAATCCGGCAACGATCGCCTGCTCGATTCCCAGGGCGTCCAGAAGGGCGATCGCGTCGGCGGCCAGCGCCGCCGGCTGGCCGTTTCGCGCGCTCTCCGCAGAACGGAATCGTGTCGTGCCGTACCCGCGCAGCCACGGCACGACCACCCGGTACCCGGCGTCCGCCAGAATCGGCGCGACCTGGGCGTAGCTCTCGATGTCGTATGGCCAGCCATGAAGCAACAGCACGGCCCGGCCGTCGCGGGGGCCGGCATCCACCAGCCCGACGCTCAGGTCGCCGGCTTCGACCTGCACGACCGGACCGAACGCCTCGCTCACCTCAGCGACCGGAAGGACGCGCGCATCTCCTGCGAGAACAGCTCCGGCTGCTCCCAGGCCGCGAAGTGACCGCCGCGGTCCAGGCGATTGAAGTGGATGAGGTTCGGGTAGGCCTGCGTAGCCCAGCTGCGCGGCGCCGCGTAGATCTCGTCGGGGAAGACGCTGACGGCGACCGGCAGCATCACTCCCTTGGGTGCGAAGAAGGGCAGCTTGCTCTCCCAGTAGAGGCGCGCCGAGGAGACCGCCGTGTTCGTGAGCCAGTAGAGCGTCACGTTGTCGAGGATGTCGTCTTTCGTCAGCCCCTCGGTGCGACCGGCGAACACCCGCGCGATCAGCTCATAGCTCGCGGCATCGTGGTCGAGCATCCAGGCGGCGAGGCCGACGGGCGAGTCGGCCAGCCCGTAGAGGGTCTGCGGGCGGTTGCCCATCTCCTGGGAGTAGGCGAGTCCGTGCGCATAGAACGCGGCCAGCTGGTTCCACGCGCCGCGCTCCTCGCCCGAGAGTTCCGCTGGGGGCGCCTCACCGTTGGCGAGAGCCTGCTGGATGACGTCGGGCACCGTCGCCGGCATGTTGGTGTGGATGCCGATGAGCCCGGGCGGCTGCAGCAGCGCCATCTGCTCCGTCACCGCGTTGCCCCAGTCGCCGCCCTGGGCGACGTAGCGCTCGTAGCCGAGCCGGTGCATCAGTTCGACCCACGCGCGCGCGATGCGCACCGGGTCCCAGCCGGTCTCCTCGGGTTTCGCGAGAATCCGTGGCCGGGCAGCGAGGGGATGACGAGATCGAACGCGTCGGACGCGTTGGCGCCGAACACGGTGGGGTCGGTGAGCGGCCCGATGATTTTCAGCTGCTCGATGATCGAGCCCGGCCACCCGTGCGTCACGATCATGGGAAGAGCATCCCTGTGCTTCGACCGCACGTGGATGAAATGGATGTCGAGCCCGTCGATCTCGGTGACGAACTGCGGCAGGTCGTTCAACCGCGATTCGACGCGCCGCCAGTCGTGCTCGTCGATCCAGTACCGGGCCAGGTCGCGAATGACCTGCAGCTGCACGCCCTGGGAGGCGTCGTCGACGAGTTCCATCTCGGGGAGCCGAGACTGGCGAACGCGCTCACGAAGGTCATCGAGGTCGGCCTGCGGGAATTCGATCGTGAATGGTCGCACCTCGGTGGTGTGGTCGTGACGGGCGGACGTCGGGCGAGGATGGGTCATTGTCATAGTGGTGTGCTTTCGAAATCGATGGTCGCGCGGCCGATGGCGCCGCTGTCTTCGAGGTTCGTCGGCTCGACCGCCCGAGGCATCCGAGGCATCCCTCAACTCACAGGCCCGTGCGGCGAATGGTGGCGAGAACCCCTCACTCCCGGCGAGGTCGCGCAACCGACTGCGTCTCGCGCGGCGAGCCCACGTGCTGCAGCAGGAATGCCGACATCCGTTCGGTCGCCGCCGCGGCCTCGGGCGTACCGAGCATCAAGGGGAACACGTGGGGGAGTCCCTCACCGACGTGCAGCTGCACCTCCACGCCCGCCTCGGTCGCCGCTGCGGCGAGTCGCTCGGAGTCGCTGAGCAGCAGGTCGGAGGTGCCCACTTCGATGTGCAGCGGTGGCAGCCCCTCGAGCGATCCGAACAGGGGCGACGCGAGCGGCGCGGTCGGGTCTGCTCCGGCGAGGTAGTCGGATGCCAGCCGCGCGAGCAGCGCGGGCGTCGAAATCGGATCCTGGTCGACCCGCTGCGTCATGGATGCGCCCGATCCGGTCAGGTCGACGGTGGGAGACATCAGTACGGCGGCGGCCGGAAGGGGAGCACCGGCATCGCGCTGGGCGACCAGCAGTGCCACCGCGAGGCCGCCGCCGGCCGAATCGCCGCACACCGCCATCGAGGCCGCATCCAGCCCCTGGTCGTCGAGCAGCCAGCCCCAGGCGGCGATCACATCGTCGATGGCGGCCGGGAACCGATGCTCGGGGGCGAGGCGGTAGTCCACGAAGAGCACGCGCATGCCGGCTGATCGGCCCAGACGAGCGGCCAGCTCGCCGTCGCTGCGCAGGGAGCCGAATTGGAAGCCTCCGCCGTGCAGGAACAGCAGCACCCGATCAGTGTGCGCACCGGGTGCGTCGAGCCAGTGGGCCGCTGCTCCTCGCGCCGTGACGCCCGTCACCCGAACGTCGTCGGGGATCGGATACACGGGGCCGCCGGGGGCGAAGCCCGACCGCTGCTCGGCGAGCGGTGCGGGCGGTGCACCCGCAGCGGCGGCCTGCCGCTGCCGCAGGTCGGCCATGAGCGCGAGCATCTCCGGGCTCGGCATCGCAGCCCTGTTCAGCGGGCGGCCACGGCATCCGCCGTGACGGGGAACACCTCGCTCAGTCGGCCGGTGTGAACGTCGAACACAAATCCGCGGATCGGAACGTCGTCTGACAGCCACGGGTGCGAGCGGGCCTTCTGCATCTGCTCCCTGGTGTTCTGTTCCGCATCCGTGAAGCTGTAGAAGCGGGCCGGTGCGATGGGCGCCTTTCCCGTCTCCTCGCGCAGGCGGCTCTCGAGCTCGTCGTCGGCGAACTTCGTCATCCCGCAGTCGTTGTGGTTGATGATCATGATCTCCCGTGTGCCCAGCAGCCTCGTCGAGACCACCAGGGACCGCACTGTGTCGTCGTCGATCACGGTGCCGACGTTCCGCATCATGTCGACGTCGGCATCCGCGAGCCCGAGCAGCCGGGTGATGCCCGACAGCCGCGGATCCGCGCACGTCACGATCGCGATCCGTGGCGCGGGTGGTTCGCCGAGTCGTGAGTCGTAGCCGACGGCCAGGGTCGCGTTCGCGGCGATTCCCTCATCGATAAGGCCCATGGTGTGACGCTCCTGTCCGGTATGCCCGCTGCGAATCTATGCCGGGGCCCGATGCCGGGTAAGGCCGGTTTCCCGCCACTTGCTGACGGAAATCACGCCAAATTCGGTGCGACCAGATGACCCGATCGGTTGGAATTCCGAGCCCATTCCAACCACTCGTGCCAACTCAATCGGGCGACACGAAACATCCATCGCAATGATGACGATGAGACGCCGGGGCGCTGGCATGATCGGAGCGTGGACGTCGGGGGATCGGATCGATTGGTCGAGCGGCTGCACCGACTGCTCGTCGTTATCGAGGACGAATCGCGCGGCGACGACTCAGCCCTGCCGCCCGTCGCCGTCTTCGCCGCGAGGGCCCGCCGGTGGCTGCTCGTCTCCGGGATCTCCCTCGAGCGACTGCGCGAACCGCCCGAGGCGACGGATGACGGCGCCCACTACCTCATAGTGGTCGGCGACGACGTCGTACCGGTGTGCTCGCCCGAGGACTCCGTGCTCATGGCGGCCTTCAGGAAGACCCTCCGCGCCGGAGCGAACTGACGGGAACGGCTGGTAATCGTCGACCGTGCCAACCGTACGTGTCAGGTTGGCGGGGCAACTCGAAGAAAAAGGCCGGACAACCTCTGAGAAGTTGTCCGGCCGAATTTTTCCAAGAAAGACCCGGTAGTTAGGCGAAACTCTCTGCCTCGGTGCTTCGGTCAATGGAATTGGTGGCCTGAACGCTTGCGACTTTCGGTTAGGCCGAAATGCCGTTCCAGGGCAGAATCCGAGATTTTCCAGATCGAAGAGAATGACTGATCACGACGATGTTCTCAGGGCAAATGCACTCTCGGGCTGCGAGCTATTTCGGCAAGCGCAACATCCATCTTGCGACGCCAGAATTGCCCCTTGGATCAAACGAAACAGCACCATTGCGCTTCCGCCAACCCACAAGACGGTCGAAATCACGCGCAATTCCCTATCTCTCGATCGCAGAAATCAGTGCCGGGTCCCATTCCGAAGTTGTGTCGCTGGCGGAGAAGTATCCACTGGGCGCGTTCTCAAAGGTCAGAGTCCCTGTCTCAACTTCGCCCGCCGAAACGAGCAGCCCTTGAGTTGTGTCCGAATCCCTGCTGACTTTTGCCACAACCACAACGAGGCCGGATGTGCCTGCCAGAGTCTTGCCGACGAAAGCCTTCTCGGCGAATTGGGATACTGCCGTGCGGCCCTCGGCCGAGGACGCTGCCCGGAGCGCGTGCACACCCGACACCGTTACCGAGTCGACAACGGCCGGCCCATCGTCGTGAGCGAAGTAGACCGTGACAGAGCTTCCGGCGGGAACTCCCGGGCTCTCTTTATCAGCCACATACGCGGCGAGGTATCCGTTGGCTCCGATCGCTCGAGACGTGAGCGCCAATAGCCCCTGATCCAAGATCAACCCGTCCTGCGGGGCTACTGTTGCAAGGCCTCTGACCGCCAATGAACGTATTCCCCGGTTGTTGGAGGCCTGAAGGTTGGGAAGGTCCTTCGTGGGAATTGTTGGGAGCGATAGCGGCCAGGCTTTCCCGACGTTGACGGATAGGGCGACGATCTCATCGTCAGTGAGCAATTCATTCATGGCAGACAGTCCTTTGGTTGAGTCGAACTAGCCGAATGGCCAGAAGTCGCTTGCGAGTTTCGGAAGGTAGTTGACGACAGCCTGGCTTGCGGCAAGCGCTGCACCACCTGGATCTTGTGCGATGTAGCCAAAGGTGCTGCTCACCCCGCTCGGGCTGAAATCCGCAGCGCCCGCATTGACGACGACGTCCCCGACGACGGAAGTTGCGACGCCTGCGAGGTATTGCGCCGGGTCACCTGATGCGAAGCCTTCCGAGCGCATGTCTCCTGCGAACGAATCGAGCCCGTCCTGGGCGACGTACACAGCTTTGTCCCCAAGGCTGGAGTTGGGGTCGGTAACAGCTGACGCGATCCCGAGGACGTTGACGACGTCTCCAGCGGTGCCAGGAAGCGTACCCAACACGTCTTGCATGGTGGCGGGGAATTCGTCGGGCATCCCCGGGTAGCGCGAGTTGAGCACTTCGCGGAGTCCGGGGAATCCAGTTTCAAGTCCCGGGAATGCTGGGTCTGAAGTGGACGGCACTATGGCAGGCAACGTGCTGAGCCCTAGGCCGGGGCTGCCGGCCGAGCCCAGCCCCGTAACGCTGCTGGCGTTTTCCTGTTGATCCGCATTCTTCCGCAGGGAGGTGGCCGCTGAGGACAGCCGGTCCGCGGCCGCGGCAAGTTGCGTCGCGCTCTGCGAATCCCAGTTGGCCCTGAAGCGAGATGCATCGGGACCTGTCCAGGGACTCGATTGCACGTTCCCACCGACGCTGTTCCTCGTTTTGGTCAGTTGGGTGGCTGCGTTTTCGAACGTGGTTGCGAGCTGCCGTAATTCCACGACGTCAGCGCCAAAGAATGTGCTCATGTGACCTCCTTCAGAGTTGTTGCGATCGGCGGGCGGGGTCGTACCCCGCCCGCGCCGCGCGGGATGTTATGAGTTGGAGACCGAGGCCTGGTCGGAGGCGTTCTTCGCTGCCGCGGCGGAGGCCTGCTGCAGTGCGTTCGCAACGTTGTTGAGCGCTGCGGTGTGGCTGCCGGTCCAGTCGTTGCGGAATGCGGTCGCGTCGGGTCCGGTCCACTGGGTGTTGTTGAGGGCGCCGGTGAGCGTCTTCAGGATCTGCTGGATGCTCTGTGATTCCTGGTTCAGCTGCTTGCTCAGCGTCTGAACCTGCTCTACGTCAAGACCCCAAACGGCCATGGTGTTCTCCTTTTGTGTTTCCCGTTCCGGGCTGTCCGGAAGCGGAGATTGTGTGTGTGGTGTCCCACGTGTTGAAGGTATTGCCAGGCTGTGCACGCGGTCGATGGGGCGATTTCACCATCAGGATTCCCCTTCAGCGATCTGCAGCTTGTGGGCTCGTCCTTGGGCGATGAGGAAACCGCGACCGGGCGGGAAGTCCGCTCGTCTAATGCGTCCGGTGCTGGTGCCAAGAAGGGTGTCCCCGTCGAGATCACCCGGCACGAGGAGGAGTCCAGCGCGGCCTGCTTTGAAGGGTTGAGCTAGCGTCCAGGCTTGCGACCAGGTGGAAGTTTCCGCTTCCGCGGCAACGAACTGGTCTCCACGCACGGCAAGACGGATGAGCGCGTCCAGGTCGGTCTCGGCAGGAGTCCCCGTGAAGTCGGTGATTCCCTCGATGAGGATGGCGACGGTTCCCGGTGCGGGCGCACGTGTGCCGTACTGGGCCACGAGCTTCTGAGCGAGCTCCGAGACCGCCTCGACTCCCACCGCCGAGGTCTCCCAACCGGCCAGCCGACTCAGCACGGTTGTTCGGTCCGAGATGTGGATGAGGGCGATCCCTGGTGCGCTGCGTCGTAGTGATCGGGCGAGAGTGACGAGTGCCGTGGTGCGTCCGCTTCCGGGCGGACCGGCGATCAGGAAGCTACCGCGAGGTGTGATCCCAATTGGCGCCAGGTGCTCATCATCGACACCGATGGCGATTTGGTCCCCGCTTGCGATGCTGAGTGAGGCCAGGTCGATGGTTTCCGCAAGTTTCCCGATCGGAGCTGCAGCGGAGATCCCCTGACGGCGCATGGCTTCAGCGAGTTGGTTGATTTCGCGGGATTGGATGGCGACGTTGGAACTTCCGCCGAGGACCGCGATCTGCACTTCGGTGTCCTCCAGGATGCCGCGGCCTGGCGGGGACGTTGCGCCGAGAACGTCCGTTGGTACTCCAGTGAGCAGGTAGTCATCGTCGGAGGCAAGTCGCAGTACGAGCCGGCGTTGAATGGTTGAGCTGATGGACGTCGGGACCGCGTTGGGCCGGTCTGCGGTCAGGATGATGTGCACCCCGACCTGTCGACCGTCCGCCGCAATCTGGGCGAACACGGTGAACCATGGCGAGGATCCGGCGAATTCGTAGGCTTCGCGGAACGCGCCGATACCGTCGACGAGAAGCAGGATCCGGGCTTCGTCCGGGGCTTTGGCGAGGCGTCGATAGTCGACGATGGATCCGGCGCGGATGGCGGCGTAACGCACGGAGCGCTCATCCACGATGTCCCTGAGGGTTCTGAGGAGCCGCACGACGCGTTCGTCATCGTCGCCGGCGATGATCGCACCGACGTGGGGGAGTTCTTCGAGCATGCGCAGTCCGCTGGCGCCGAAGTCGAGTCCGTAGACGTGGGTCGGACCGCCGCGTGCGGTGATCGCGGCCGCAACGGCGATGCTGCGAAGGGTGCCACTTTTGCCCGACCCGCCGGTTCCGTAGATGGCCATGTTGCCGTCACGGTCGGGTTCGTAGAACACAGTGGGTTGCGATTGGGAGGCCGGACTGTCGACGACGCCAAGGAGGAGTCGTTCGTCGGTGCGGGGGTTCGGGAGTTTGGAGAAGTCGTACACGGCGGCGAGTTCGTCGAGCCAGGGTTTGCGCGGTGGCGGGACCGAGGCGCTGGTCGCCGCTCCACGAATAGCAGAGACCATCCGGGCGATGTCGTTGGGTCCTGGATCACCGACCTGTTCTATCTCGGTCTTGGGCACGTCCCAGGTCGAGCCTGACCCGAAGTTGAGCTCTTCGATGTCGATCCGAGGGCGTGGTGGCTCTCCGGTGGTCCAGCCCCCGGCGTATCCGGTCTGGAACGCCACGATTCGACCCGGGCCGGTTTTGGCTGCACCACGGCCGGGGATGGAGGGATCGAAATGTGCGGCGAGGGGGACACCGAGAATGTCGGTCGAGTCTTCCTCATCGGCCATCCGCAAGGCGATCCGGAGATTTGTGTTGGCGCGAAGGTTGTCTTTGATCACGCCCGCGGGTCGTTGGGTTGCCAGGATGAGGTGGAGCCCGAGCGAGCGTCCGCGCTGGGCGACATCGACAACGCCGTCGACAAATTCCGGAACTTCCTGCACGAGGGCCGCGAACTCATCGACCACGATGAGCAGGCTCGGCGGGGTTTCGGGGTCGCCGGTCTTTTCCAGCGAAGCGAGATCTTTTGCTTTCTTCCGGTTCAGAAGGTGCTCGCGATACCGAAGCTCTGCGCGGAGCGATGTGAGGGCGCGGCGCACCAGGTGGGGTGACAGGTCGGTGACCAGGCCCACGGTGTGCGGCAGGTCGACGCAGTCGGCGAATGCGGCGCCGCCCTTGTAATCGACAAAAAGAAAGGTGAGACGGTCGGGACTGTGGGCGGCGGCCATTCCCAGCACCCAGGACTGCAGAAATTCGGATTTTCCGGCACCTGTGGTCCCGCCGACAAGCGCGTGGGGGCCCTGGCTTCGGATGTCGAGGTAGAACTGTTCGGTTCCGGCGTGCCCGACCAGGGCGCGAAGGTTGCCTTCCTTTTTGCGCCGTACCGGCGCGGAACCGTCGCGGATGGTGAGGGAGTTGTTTTCCCGCCACCGATCGACGATGGCATCAGAATGTTCGGCAAGCTCAGGGCCTGCGAGGGCAATGTAGGAGACGGACTGTGGGAGGTCCGAGTCGTCGTCGATGGGGACTCCGACGTCGACAACCGGGGTAAGCGATCGTGCGATCTGAAGAGCGACAGCCCCGTCGACACTTTCGCAAGCGACGGGCGAAGTTTGCTCGCCGATGCGAACCTGTCCGACGGTCGCGTGGCCGTCGCCCGACTGGAGCGCCAGGAAGGTGCGGCACACGCTGGGAAGCTGCTCCAGCACGGGGGCGCACCAGATGACGTGCACGTTGGCGTCAGCGCCGCGTTCTGACAGTCGGGTGAGTCGACCCCTGTCGACGGGCGTGTCAGCTTCGACGAGCACGATCACTGCGGGAATTATCGGTTCCCGTCGCTTGGGTGGGTCGGCCGGGTCGTATCCGCCGCGCGGTGTTGCAGCCTCTTTCGCACGTTGTTCGACGAGTGCTTCGAGATTTGAAAGCAAGGCGAGTCCGGCACCGGGATTGTCGGCGAGATGATTTCCGTCGATGGGGCTGTGCGGGGAGCCCGTGTGAGGGAGCCATTCGAGCCAGTCCCAATTGGGCCGGGTGGCGGGGGAGACGATAGCGGAGACAACCAGTTCCGCAGGTGAATGAAGTCCGATCATTTGAAGGACGATCCCGCGTGCGACACCGCCGAGAAGCTCCCGCGGGCCGGCGAGGCCGAGAGCACCAGCGACTCGGAGGTCGAGGTCGATAGGGACGCCGTCGATGTTCGCGAATTCGTGAGCGAGGTCCCTGATTTTTGCCCAGTGCTCCGGCAGCGTTTCATTCGAGCTCGGCAAGGTCACGGTGTTGCGGGAGGGTGCTGTTCCGAGTCCGAGCCTGGCCGTCAGGAATCCGGTGTCCTCCGGCCGGTGGGTCCACATCAGCGAGCCGAGCCGGTGCAGGGCACCAACCGTATCGGCGACAGACGGAAACTCGTCGAGTCGTACTGCGCGTTCCTCGGTTTGCGCTTCTCTAAGCAGAGCCCGCGTGGCATCGATTGAGGCGTCGAATTGGGCGACCGCGGCTCGGGTGAGTCGCCGGTTTGTGATCCGGTTGTCGATGTAAGTACCGATCATGAGAATCGGGCTCAGCGCGATGAACACCAGGCTGAGCGCTTGACGCGTGATCGCGAACAGGACGGCGCCCATGATCAGGGGCGCGATGATTGCGAGGATGGGGAAACGTTGGCTCTGGGCTCGCTTGGGCGGTTCGGGTGCTGGGAATTTTGTTCCGGAGTACCGGAGGACGACCCGTGGGGAACGGATGAACTCCACTACCGGACTGGACAGGGCCGCGGCGGTCGAGTGTTGCAGCGGGATGACACACAGTGAGGTGTCGCCGATTTCGAGCAGGTCTGTCGAGGTCAGGGTTGCGCGGGCGGTGAGCCGGCCACCGACGAGGATGCCGTTGGCGGAGTTGGTGTCGACGATCTCGACGGTCTCGCCGACGTTGATACGGGCGTGCCGTTTGGAAACGAGCGGGTCACTGAGTCGGATATCCACGTCATGGTCCCTCCCGATGCTGCTGGAGCCGAACGGGAGCGAGAACTCGCGGCCCGCGTCGGGTCCGCTGAGAACCTTCACGGTTGCCGCGGCGGGGCCTCGATCGCGACCAGGGAGCTGTTGGCTGATAGCGGCGAGCTCGATAACTGACCCCGGTCGAAGGCCGGAGTCGAGGAGGGTCGAGTTGGGGTCGAGTGCGCGGATCGCGGAGGAACCGGCGCCTTCGGCTTCGATGATGCGCACGGTGAGGTTCGCGGTGTCGTCGCTGTTGTGTCGGGTGGGGTCGGCAAGGTAGAGCGATTTGGCGATGTCAGCCACCTGGGCGGTACCGTCGGCGGTGACCGCGAGGTTGACCGCAGTTCCGGTGGTTCGGCGCATCGTGAGTTTGATCTTCATTTGCGGTTCTTTCGGTAGGCGATGCGGGGCGCGATCATTCGTCGACCTCGAATTCGTTTCTGAGCGCTCGATCAAGCAGGGGAAGGTCGGCGCGGGTGACCAGTCGCGCGGAGACGGCGTATTCGACCAGCCGGGCACGACGGTTGGTTGCGTAGGCGGTGACACCGCCGCGCAGGCCATTCACCCCGGCTTTGTCGAGTTTGTCGCAGACGTTGTCGAGTTTTCGATTGAAGCGCGTTTGTGCCCAGCCGATGCGTTTGGCCGCTTGCACCGATGTGGGCAGGTCACTGGTCCCTGTTCCTTCTCGGCGCAGCATCGGCTCGGCCAACGCAACGATCAGGAGGTGTTGGGCTGGGGTGAGGGAGATGGGGCCGACAGTGGTTGCGCCCTGGTCGCCGGTGACCGGTACGGCGTCAATGAAGGGCGGCGCGGTGAGGTGGATGTTGAATTCGTAGGTGGTGGGCCCGGCGGTGAAGATGACGCTGGTCATGCTGAACACGATCGGAAGTCGGGCGCCGGGCGCGAGCCAGGCTTGCATTCGGCCGTCGCCGTCGGTGACCGTCGCGGGCAGGCGGCTGCCGACGTTTCGGAGCCACCACAGTCCGTCGACGGAAAGCACCTGGAGAAAGTGACGGTGCAGGAAAGGGTTGTCGTCAATGTCCAGGTCCGCTTCGCGGCCGACTTCGAATACCTGGCCGGGGTCGACAGTCGACCACTCCCCGCAGAATTCGATGGAGACAGTCGACGTGGCCGACGTTTGCGGTTCGGGGTTCGAGCTGAGCGTCATGGCACGCACGCGGTTGCAGGGGTGGCGGAGGACGACCCGTCGGTGCGCAGAACCCATACCGAGATGCAGGTGCGTCCCGATGGGTCGGCGGGAATGGTTTCAGTTGCAGGAACAACCGGTATCTGAGGCGTTGTCTTGGTGGGGTCGCTGACATCCTGATAGAGGTAGGTGTCGCCCTTCTCTGGCGTGGGATCTGTCCAGGTGAAGTCGACACCGGAAGCGGTCTTAGTCCCGGCGAGGTGCGTGGGTGACGGCACCACGGTTGCACCGCCGACCGGGTTGACGGGTGCCGCTTTCTGTGTCGGTTGCGTCGGCGGCGGACTTGCCGTTCCGCTGGTGGTGTAGACGAGGATGCCCGCAACCACCGCAGCGGCGACGATGCTGGCCGCGACTATGCCGATAAGGCGACCCCGGTTACGGTGCGGCGGGAGGTCGGGCGTGGGGTCGTCGACAGGGGTGACCGGCCGCCGAAGGGTGCTATCCGGCGGGTCGGCGGCGGGCACGGGTAGCTGGAATGCGGCGACTCGCCTGATCGTGGACTCGGCTTCCGACTCCGTGGCAAACACGGGCGGAACTGCTGCTGCGGGCCGCACCGTGGCGCTTGATGCGGGGGCTCGCACGGTGGTGCTGGGGACGGCGGGTTGTTCAATGCTGACGATGCCGCGGATCCGGGTGCGGCCGTCATCCTCGTCGACCTCGGTTTCCTCCGCGATTGTGTCGTCGAGCACGTCGATCGGGGTGACCGACATGCTGAACTCCATTTGCAGGCGCTGCAGCTCGCGGCCGAATTCCATCGCCGATCCGTAACGGTCGTGGAGGTTTTTCGACATCGCCTTGGCGAGCACCAGCTCGATGGATTTGGGAACGTCGGGGCGCCCGAGCGGAGGAACCGGCGTCGCTTGGATGCGGCTGATGAGATCCATGCTGGAGTTGGTGGCACCGGGTAGCGAGAACGGGCTTCGACCCGCTAGGAGGGTGTAAATCGTCGCGCCGAGGGCGTATACGTCGGACCGCGTGTCAGGAGCGCTGCCGTTGAACGATTCGGGTGGGGACCACGGGATCGACATTCCGGCCGACTGCTCGGTGGTGGCCGACTCCATGGTGGCAGAGATGCCGAAGTCGGTGAGGGCGGGCCTGTTGTATTCGGTGACCAGGATGTTGGCGGGTTTGATGTCGCGGTGGAGGATTCCTGCCCGGTGTGCAGTTTCGACTGCGCCAGCGACCTGGATTCCGATGCGCAACACGTCGGCGACGCTGAGGGACTCGCGTTTGTAACGGGCTTCGAGGTTGGGTTTCGAGCAGTACTCCATCACCAGGTACGGTCTGCCGTCGGCGGAGATGTCGGCCTGGTAGATGGTCACGATCGAGGGGTGCGTAGAGAGCGATGCCATCAGGTCGGCCTCGGCATGGAATGCCGCGAGGGAGGAGTCGCTAAGTTGATCGGGGAGCAATACCTTGACGGCAACTTTGCGTCGGGGCATGGCTTGTTCGTAGAGAAAGACGTCGGCGAACCCGCCGGATCCGAGGAGTTGGACGGGGGCGAATCCGCTGATTTGTGGTGGCCCGGATGGGGCGCGCTTCGGGCTCACGAGAGACCTGCAAATGTGACGGTGACGCCTTCGCCGAGGTCGAGAACATCGTTGTCAGCGATCATGGTCGCCTCTCCGGGGTGAAGTCGCACAGGGGGATCGTCCCCGCGTCGCAGGATCGTCCCGTTGGTGGTGTCAAGATCTTGGGCCAGCACATGGATGCCTTCGATTCGGATTTCGACGTGGCTGCGCGATATGTCCTGCAGCGGGCTTGGGACGGCGAGCAGGTGTGGGACGTCGCCGCCGGACACGCGGGTGGCTCGCGGGCGTCGACCGATAATCACCGATCGGTCGAGAACTGCTTCTTCTCCGGTGGACAGCAGGATTCGGCCTGCGGGTCTGGCGACTGACGTTGATGCGCTGGGGGGTGTGGCTTGCATCTTCTGGAGCTGGGCAAGGGAGATGGTCTCCCCGTCGTGATCGTTGTGTTCGCCGGGGGCTCCCGGTTGGTCTGCCGCGGGGTCTGCTGAAGTCGAGTCGAATGAGGGGATCGCTGAAATCATGCCGGTGACTGGATGGGCCGCGGGGGCAGGACTGGGCGGTGCTGTGACCTTGGGAGCGGGAGCCGGGGCGGGGGGCGGGGTTGCGGCGCGTGGCTCTATGGAGTGCTCGTCGTCGCTGGGTGGGCGGATGGCGGCGGATTCGACCGAGGTGGCGATGGTCTCTCCCCAAAGATCGTCGTAGTTGCTGAAGGACCCCTCGTCCATACCCTGCGCGTTGTCGTCATCCAGTACTGGTGAAGAGTCATCCTCGGTTGGCGACTCGCTGAGGGTGGCTCCCGGATCACTGAAGGTCAGCTCGATGTCCGGGGCGCGCGTGTCGTCGGCGGACGGGGCGGTGAGGTGAGGTGTCGACACAATCGGGATTTCATTTTTCGCACGGTTCTCGTCGGGAATTTTCGTGACGATGGTGTGGATTTGTGCGGCGCGCACGACTCCGTTGCGAAGAGGGAGGAATGCTTCGGTTGGGGTCGCGCCGGTGACGGTGAGGGTGATCGCGAGGGGGCTGGTGACGACTCGTTCGTTCCAGGTCTTGACCTGGTCGCCGGTGATGGTGAGCGAGTCGGCATCGTCGGACGGGGTCACCTCGATGGCAAGCGGCCCCCGCACTGCGATGCGGGCGTCGTCGCCGTCGAGGTCGCTGATCGCGAAGGCGGGAAAGGAGGACAGGCTGGCACCGTACGCGGCGGTAAGCACGTCGAGCAGTCCTGAGAATCCGGTGCCCTCGTCGAGGCTGAGCCAGAGTTGAACGACCAGCTGGCTGTCGACCGTGGCGGGAAGGAGTGCGACAGCATTGGCCGTGACGATTCCGTACCAGTCGCCTGGTTGGTAGGTCGTGTCGGTCATCGCTCGCCTCCGACGGGGAGGTGCTCCCTGGGGTAGGTGTCATCGGTGTAGTCCTCCGGGAATGCTGTCTGCGCGGTTTCCGGATCGCTGTCGCCGGCGATGGTACTGATGACGTCGATGACCAGGACGGTGATGTTGTCACGACCCCCGTGCAGCAGTGCTTCGTGCACGAGCCGATCTGCCGCATCCTGAGCAACCACTTCCTCCAGGAGAGCTGTCGTGATGGTGGGGTCATCGAGTTCGCTCGTCAGTCCGTCGGAGCAGATCAGTATCCGGTTGCCGGTGTTGGCCGGGATCAGCCAGTAGTCGGCTTCGCCGTGATTGCCTGCGCCGATAGCTCGGGTGATGACGTTGCGTCGGGGGTCGAGGCCGGCAGTGGATTGTTCGAGTTCACCGGAGTCGACGAGTTCCTGGATGAGGGAGTGGTCGACGCTGACCTGCTCGAGGATGCCATCGGTCAGCAGGTAGGTTCGGGAGTCACCAAGGTTGACGACTATCCAGTAAGGGATGCCGCCCTGTTCGGTGACGGCGACTCCGGTTATGGTCGTGCCCGCCGCGCCGGACCCTCTGGCGTCGGTGATGGCGGCAACCGTCAGTTTCGCCGTTGATAGCGCCCCCTGCACTTCCTCCACCGAAACCGTCGCTTGGCCCACGAGGGAAGTGAATGCTTGGATGGCTGCCGCGCTCGCAACCTCGCCGGCCTCGTGACCGCCCATTCCGTCGGCGACGAGAAAGACGGGGTGTTGAGCGAGGAAGGAGTCCTCATTGGTTGTGCGCCGCCGACCACGATCGGTGGAAGCACCCCAGCTGAGGCGCAGCGGCGGTGCAGTGTCGATGCTCACGATTGCCACCGGACCTCAAAGGTGCGGTCGCCGAGAAGCACTGTCTCGCCCGGTGCAAAGTACACACGCGCGGTCGCGGTCACGGTCTGTTCTGTGCCATCCAGTCGGCGTATCCGGGTGCCGTTGGTGGAGTTGCGGTCAGTGGCCCAGAGCCGGTATCCGTCGATTCCGATCTCGGCGTGCGTCTTTGACAGCGACCGGGTGGTGTCGGGAATGCTGATGAGTCCGACCTGCTCCTCGCCGGGGTCGCCGGCTGGGTTGCGGCCAACCAGGGTTGTTCCGGCGAACGGGAATTCGTCTCCGCTGTCCAGTCGAAGGACCGCTCCGCGAGGGGCCAACTCGGAGCTGTTCGCCGCGCGCGTTCGATCGTTGTCATCCTCATCGACGATCCCGGCGGAATTGCCGCCGGGGTGGAGGATGATGTCACCAGATCTGGCGCAGGGGCAGGTTGGAGGGACGGGGCGGGAGCGAACCCGGGCACCCCGACGATCACACTGCTGGATGGTTCGGTGGCCGGTGACGTTGCGGGCATCGTGGAGATGGCCGCGACAGGATGCGGGGCGTGTTCGATCGCTGCCACTCGGGGTTCCTCGAAAGCGTTCAACGGTGCTGGCTCGGGTTGGGTGGGCGGGCTCGTGACGGGATCGCTGCCGGTAGACGGGATACCGACCGAGACGATGCCGGCGGTTGCCTCGGAAACGGGCACGGGCACGGCGATTGGACTGCTGGGCAGGAGCGGGTTCGGTCCGTGCTTGACGTCGAGAACCCAGGTGTTGGCGGCCTTGTCGTGCCAGCCACGGTTGCGGTGCTCCGAGTCCCACAACGGCGAGAGAAGGACGATGTATTGGCCGATTATGACGAGTCCTCCGAGCGCGATGATCAGGTAGCGGCCGATGATTCGCCCGAAACCGGCGAGCTGGAGTGTGTCCGCTCGAACGGTGCGCAGTCCGAGCGCACGCTTGCCAATCGTCATCCCCGTTTTCGCTTCCGCGATCCACAGTCCGATCCCGTACGCGAGGTTCACGAACACAGCGACGACTTCGAGGTTCGAGGCAGCGGCGGATGCGGTCGCTGCTCCCTCAAAATCACCAGTGGCGCCCATACCGCTGGCTGAAATGAAGGCGATGAGGCTCGGAAGGAAGAGAACGAAGGGCAGGATTCCATCGATCAGATACGCGCCGACGCGAGCACCGTAGCTGGCAGGGACAACAGTCATCGGGCTCGCCTCCGAGAGGATCTGAAGGATTCGGTGGGTGTCATTGCGGCGGCTTCCTTTCTGCGCGCTAAGAAGGTGGCGATAGACATCCGTGCTCTCAGTCGACGCCAGCGTCCCGCGGACCCGTGAAGCTCTTTGATGAGTTGGTCGACCTGGAGCCAGAACGCTTCCGTGTCGGAATCGCTGGGGTCGACCGGTCCGAACACTCCCGTGTCGACCGCCGTTGCGACTTCGAGGATGCCGACCGCGGGGTAGGTTTCGGCGAGCATCAGGGCGCCTTCTTTCCGGGTCCCGCCGACGGCGAGCGGGGTTCCGAGGTCATAGGCGGTATCGACGATTTCGTCCCATCCACCACTAAGTCGGTCTGCCACGCGCGCGGCGGCGGCCCGACGACGCCGGCGACGGGCTTTCAGGAAACCAATGATCAGTAGCGGCCCGAACAGGATCAGCAGGACGCCCAGCCCCTCACCTCCCACGGGGAGAAGAGCGAGAAGGGTATCGAACCCGGTGTTGGTGAGTTTCGTCGACTTACCGCCCTTGGCGCCCGGGTCGTTCGGTGCGGCCACCGCGACCGGGGGCGCCGGCGGCGGTTGCAGCACCTGGGCTTTCGGGTCGAGCTGAGTCTTCAAGAGCTGTTGGTTGGGTTTCTTGTTCGCATCTGGCGTCGGATCGAAGGCGATCCAACCAACGCCGTTGAAATCGACCTCAACCCATGCGTGCAGGTCGGCGCCGGTGATCGGAATGGCTTGGCGGGGCGAATAGGTTTTTGGGTAGAACCCCATCACTACGCGGGCCGGGATTCCCAGCTGGTTCGCCATCAACGACATCGCGACCGCGTATTGTTCGTCGTCGCCGACGATTTGCGGTGCTCCAAGGAAATTGCTGAGCCTTTGGGCGCCATGGCCAGGGAGGCTGGCGAAATCACCGCTGAGTCCGTGGCTGAAGAAGCCTTTGGTTGATAGCGCTGTGCTCAGCGCGATCAGCCGCGCCAGGGGGGTCTGGGCGGAGCTGGTTGCCTTCGCGGCAAAGGTGCTCACGGCGTCGGGGACTTCCTGTGGTTGCGGTAGCGTCACGTTCGCTAGGGATGCGCTGGCTGTGGCGGATGTTGCTCTGGCCACGATCGATTGCACGGTGTAGGTGTCCCCGGGAGCGAGTCCGGCAGTGGTGATAGCAACGCCAGTGGTGGGGTTGTAGTCCAGTCCAGCTGACAGCTGTTGTGTTTGACCGCGGGCGAAGGTGATCGCGGTCGGGTACCCGATGTCGGGAAGCCAAACTCCGTCGAGAGATTTGGTGGTGACGGTGATGGTTTCTGACATGCCATGACTGGTGCCAGTGAGGTATGGATCGGCGGCGGCGACTGTCCCGCCGGTGACCGCACTGAAGCTTCCCGCACCCGAGCCGCCGTCGGCGGCGACGGAGTACACGGTGCCGTCGTACGAGTCGAGCGTAGCGAGCCTTATCCGGGTGCCTTTCTGCAGCCCCTGAACGGTGAAGAGTACGTTTTTCGGGTTGACTCCTGCCTTCACGTACTTGCGATACGACTGAAGCGGGCTCGGGTAGTTCTGAAGATTAATGGGCGGAACCACGGAGGTGCGAAGGATTTGACGCGCATTCGCCGGAGCGACGACGGGCTGGAGGAGCACCGCCGCGACAAGTGCGGTGACAGCGACCGCGGTTGCGCCCAGCAGTCGCCGCGTTCTCACCCGGCCGTGGACCTGCGCGTCCGTGTCCGCGGTTGATCCGACGTTGGCGTCACGTGCCTGCGCGACACGCCACGCGAACCACGACACCGCAACGAGTGCGAAAACGAGCCCTTGCACCAGCGGGAATGCCGCCTGCCCGGTGCCGAACACGATCGCGACAACAAGGACCGTAGTTGCTGGTAAGAGTGCCCACCCGGGGTGGCGCAGTCTCAGAGCAAGGCTTCCGGCAATGACCGACCCCAGCAGGGAGGTGAAGAACGGCAGAATTAGCGCGCCCGGGATGGCACCGACGGGAGCCGCAACGGTGAGCACTTGCTTCCACACCTGCACGACGCCCGTTAGCAGGCCGTGGAGGCTCGCCAGGCTCGGAAGGATTCGAGCGATGGCGGTTGACGGTAGCGCGAGTGCGGCACCGAAAAGCAGATAGGTCGCGATGGTCGCGGCGGCGATCGTCAGGATTCCTAACCGGAATCGGGCACCCGACCATGCCAGGGCCAGCCCGAGCACCAGTCCGCCGAATCCGGCGACGAGGTAGCCGGTTCCGCCGAACAGCGGTCCGAACCCGACGACGCCCACCCCGACCAGGAGGGCCATTGCGCCGAGATTCGCGATCGTCGCGACCGGGGTTCGCGTGGTGCTGGACATCAGTTCGCTACCCGTCGCATGGCGAGCGGCAGGCTGTCGATCGACCCGATCGTGAGCACAACCAGGTCGCCGATGGCTTTCCGACTCAGGGCTGCGCCAGGTAGGCATACCAACGCGATGACGCTGGCGCCGAGGGGAAGCTTGTTCGCGGCTTGCCGCATTTCTGCCGGTGCGACATCGCCGCCGAAGATGAGGACCACGACGGAAGCGTCGGGGACGTCCCGTGCGGCGGTCAGGGCGAGGTTGACGATACTGTTGCGGTTTTCGGCGCGCTCCACTCCGGAGAGTTCATCCAGAAGTCGTCTGCTGGTATCTGAGTGCAATTTCTCGCCATGGATCAGGACGGTGAGTTGCTTTTCTTCTTTGAGAGCTTGTAGTGCGAGTGACCCGCAGGCGGCCACCGCAAGTTCGAATTCGTCGGGGTCTGAATAATCACCGAGAGAGGTGGATAGCGCCAGGGCCAGGTGTGAACGGCGAGTTTCTTCAAACTGTCGGATCATGATCGTCCCGGTGCGCGCCGTGGTTTTCCAATGAATGTTTCGGGGGTCATCGCCGGGGGTGTACTCGCGAAGCGCATGAAAGGACACGTCGCTCGGTGAGAGGTCTTTGGTGGGCAGGCCCTCGATGTCGCGGAGGAACCCCGACGATGAGCCGTCGAGGTTGACGGTGCGCGGATGCACGTAGAGCGGTGCGGGCTCGGTCCACACCACTTGTCGGCGAAGTAAACCGAACGGGTCATCCCGAACCGACCGCACTGGTCCCACGGTGAGGACGGCGCGACGATTCGTGGGGATGGTGAAGAGGTCCTCGTGGATCGCATCAGGGGTGAGGACGGGGAGGCGGAACGCGGCGAATGTGGATCCGACCGGCAGTTCGATTCGCGCAGGCAGCAGTGATCGGCTCGAGGTGTTTCGAACTTCGATGCGACCAACGGCGCGTTGTCCGACGACGATTCGTGTGCTTGCGAGGTCGAGGTCGATCTTGTACGCGGAGCGACCAAAGATGAACAGTGCGGCGGCGATAAGGGTGACGGAGGTCACGGAGGCGGCCACAGTCAACTCATCCCAGCCCATGAGCAAACCGGTCGCCCACGATGCGGCGGTCAGGACGATGAGAGTCCACCCGAATGCGCTCGCTATACCGAATACCGGGGCAAGCCGCGCCATCACAGGGGAGAACGGCCGGACTACGACCCGCACACCGTCCGCGAATGCCTGCGCGGCGGCTACCAGGGCGGAACGAGTCCGAAGCCCGGCAGACTTCAGCGCACGGAGGGCCTGGGCGGGGCTGCGGGAGTCGGTTGCGATCGCGCTCATGCGGCTGGCTTACGGGATTGGGGCGCGGCGACCTCCGACAGCACTCGGGCCAGAATCTTTTCTGGTGTTGCGCCTGCGAATTCTGCTTCGGCATCGAGTACGAATCGGTGCAGCCAAACGGGCGCTGCGAGCTGTTTGATGTCGTCGGGGAGCACAAAGTGGCGGCCCTGCGCCGCAGCCCACACTTTCGCCGCGCGAATCAACGACATCGACCCGCGCACCGAGACCCCCAGCCGCGTCTCCGGCGCATTCCGGGTCTCCTCCGAAAGCTGTGCCACGTAGCGAAGCACGGCGCTGTCGACGTGCACGGTGCTGGCGAGGGTGGCCATATCGGCGACTGCGGCGGTGGTGATGACTTCTTTCAGGCTCGCCGAAGGGTTGCGGTCCGAAACTCCTGCAAGGATCTGTTCTGCCGCAACCAGGTCCGGGTAACCGATGGAGGTTTTCATCATGAATCGGTCAAGTTGCGCCTCGGGCAGTTTGTAGGTTCCGGCCTGCTCGATCGGGTTCTGGGTCGCAATCACAAGGAAGGGCCGGCCGACCTCGTGTCCGACACCATCGACGGTGACTCTGGACTCTTCCATCACCTCAAGCAGCGCCGACTGGGTTTTCGGCGATGCGCGGTTGATCTCGTCGGCGAGCACGATCGAGGCGAACACCGGCCCACGATGGAACTCGAACTTCCCGGCCTTCTGGTCGTACACCGAGGTGCCGGTGACATCCGAGGGGAGCAGGTCGGGGGTGAACTGGATGCGGTTATGCGTGCCCTGCACGGTGGCTGCAATGGCCTTCGCGAGCGAGGTTTTACCGGTTCCGGGAGCGTCCTCGAGAAGCAGGTGTCCCTCGGCCAACATAGTGGTCAGCGCTAGTCGGACCACCTCGGTCTTTCCAAGTACGGCCTTGCTGACGTTGTCAGCGAGCCGCCCGAAGGTCTCGGCGAACCAGGTTGCTTGTTGCGGTGTCATTGTCATTGTTGCTCTCTTCGGCTCGGGGCGGATAGCGGGTCTATGGGCATACGGGCATTCCAGACGGGACAGTCGTGTCGTAGGGAGCCTTCATCGTGTACTGGGCTACGTAGAGTCCTCGGCTCGGGATGAAGTAGAACCGGTGGTCGCCGCCGCTGGAAATCGTCGTGGAGTCTGCGTAGCAGGTAGTCGTGATCACCGTGTTTGCAGCAATCCAGACCCCCGGCGAGCTGCAAGTCGGGGGCGGCGCGGAGTACCGCGTAGTCGTTAGTTGGTCCTGCGCGCAGGTCTGAACAGCATCGACGGGAATGGACCAGCTTGAGGCGGTCGCAGCTGACGCGGTCGCGGACGCAGATGTGGATCCCGCCGCGTTCGTGGCAACAACAGTGATGGATTGGGATTGGCCCGCCGCGAGCCCGGTGTATGTCATTGAGCCAGAGTTGTTCGGCGTGACAGAGGTGACTGTGCTCCCGTTTGGATTTACCGTCCAGGTGAAGGTCACTTGTCCGGTACCGGATTGGCCAGTGACCTGAACGATCGGCTTGCCGAATGGCGTGGTCGGGCCAGCAGTTGCCGAGGGCGCGCTCTGGCCCGTGTACCCGCTCGCGGTCACGTTTGCTTCGATGAAGACGGTGTATTGCGAACCGTTCGTCAGCCCCGAAACAGTTCCGCCGCCGCTGGGGAGAATGCCAGAAGCGTTGCCGTTCAGGAAGTACTCGTAGGTGACTTCGCTGCTGTTGGCCCCGTTCAGGTTCCCAGGCGCGAAAGTTACCGCTATCGTGCCATCACCTGGGGTGAGGTGCACATTCGTGGGCGCATCGGGGGCGTTGATGGAGCGGGTCGTGGTGGCTCCGCTGGGTGCGGACGTTCCGGCCTTGTTCGTCGCCAGCACGGTGAAGGTGTAGTCGGTTGAGGAGGTGGGCAGGGCGATGCTCTGCGAGAGAGACGACCCGGGAACAGGAACGTTTTCAACGGTCGACGCCCCCTGGGCGACGCGCACTGTGTAGCTCGAGACCGTATCGCCGTTGTCGTTTGCCGGCGCCGTCCAGGCGACGTTGAGTTGGCCCTGGGTGCCAACCGCTGGTGCGTGGCTGACGGTCGGTGCGCCCGGTGCGGACGGGACGCCGGCGGGGACCATCGGTGCGGACGGCGCGCTCCAGGGAGACGGGTTCGGAGCCAGACTGAAGGCCTCGACCTGCACTGTGTAGCTGGTGCCGTTGGCCAGTCCAGTCCAGACGTACGAGTTGCCGGTGAGGCCGCTCTTCTGCGCTCCCGACGCCGGGGCCGGGGAAATCTGAAGCGTGTACGACTGCACCGCGGATCCATGAGTCTGCGGGGTCACCCACGACACCGAAAGGGATCCGTCGCCGAAAGCGAGAGCTGGCGCGGCGGGAGTGTCGGGGACAGCGTCGGGACGGGCAGGGGCTGATGCCGGGGATGGGTCAGAATCGCCGACCTTGTTGGTCGCCACCACACTGAATGAATAGGTCGTGTTGTTGGTGAGCCCGGTGAGCGTGCACGAAGTGGACAGGCATTTCTGCTGAAATCCTGCCGCCCGAACGGTGTACCCGGTGATCGGGCTTCCGTTCTCCGCAGGCGCGGCCCAGGACAGGACGACAGTCCGGTCCGAAACCGACTGCACGGTCGGCGTCAGCGGAGCCGATGGTTTCCCAGCGACCGTCAGTGTGATCGTCCCGGTGACTTCGCGGCTCGGGTCGTGGGTCGCATCCCCGATCCGGTAACTCACGGTGAGGGTGCCGAAGAAGGTTGAGTTGGTCGTGACCTGCACCTTCGAGCCAGCAATGGGCACAGCAGCACCGATACCGCTTGCGACGTGGACGTTGAGTAGTCGGAGCTTCTTTCCCGGGAACGGGTTGAAGGCTGCGGAGAGCGGGTCGAAGGTGTAGGTCTGGCCCTGCACCGCGTTGGGGTTGGTGAGGTTCGCGGCGACGGGAAGCGGTCGCGAGGAGCTTGTGATGGTGACGGTGAAGGTGGCGGTAACCGGTGCTGTCGTGCCGTCTTTCGCTTCAACCTGTAACGAGGCCGTTGATCCTTTCTTGGCCGCGGTGGTTGCCCCGAGGGTGAGGACATGTCCCTTGAGGCTGTGGGAGCTCAGCCAGTCTGGGGCTGAGGACTTCAGCGTGTAGGTCACTTTCGAGAGTTGTCCCGGGTTGGGATCGGTGGTGAGTTTCTGAAGGTCGACGTGGATGGCGCTTTCGCCAGGAGCCAATGTGACGATGCTGCCGAGGAAGGTGAGGGAGATCGGTTTCGCAGGGATCACTGTTATTGGGATCACGACCACGGCTTTATGTGCGTGCGGGTCGTCAGGCCCTGCCCCGTCAGTTACTTCGACGCTGACGGCGTCGGGCCCGACATATCCGGCGGCCGAAGTGTAGGTGAGGGTGCTTTGGTCCTTCACCAGCGGGTTGCCGTTGGCGTGAGATGCTGTGACGTTCGCGACGGTGGTTACTCGTGCAGTTTTCCCGGGGGCGACGTTCACGAAGCGGTCAAGTGTGAGGGTGACGGGTTGTCCACTTTTAACTGTGACGGTGGGCGCATCCGCTTTCAGGGTGGGGTATTCGTTGCTGAGCCCCGGGACGAGGATGAACGCGGACGATTTCAGGCCGTTGCTGTCGGTATCGGTGTAGAGGATTTCTTGTGGTGCGGATTCGAGGGTTACCCGGACGACCTTGCCGATCACTTCGGCGTTCCCGGAGGGTGAACCGGGAAGCGAAACGTTCAGATCGTCGGCGAACCCGTTGGGGTCGGCATCGTTGCTGAGTACTGCCACGTCGACGTGCTGTTTTCCTGCGGCGTCAGCCCAACTGACGACGTCGTCTTGTGCGGTAGGCGGGAGAAGTGGCGCGTTGGGGTCGACGGTCACTCGGAGGGTTCCGGTGGCCTCGGCACCGTGGGAGTCGCTGACGGTGTACTGAATGATTTTCTGGGCAGCGTTCTGTGTTGCGGATACCAGGACCCCGCCGTCGGAGACGGTGGCGGTGATGCCCGCGGGAACGGTCAGGCCACCTTTGACCAAGGTGAGCGGATCCCCGTCAGGGTCGCTGTCATTGGCTAGGACGTCGGCAAAGACCGAGTGACCGGGGCGCATGGTGAGCGAGTCGTTAACCGCGACCGGGGGTTGGTTTTGCGGGTTCGCGGGCGCGATTCCAACTTTGATCTGACCGATCGCTGTCGCGCCGAGATGGTCTGCGACCTGGTAGCTGAATGAGTCGGTACCGGAGGACGTCGGGTAGGCGAGGTAGTCCAGCCAGGTTTCACCGACCGCGACAATCCGGCCTTTGGCGGGTGCCATGGCTTGTCCAATGAGGGCGACCGAGTCGCCGTCGGGGTCAATTCCGTCGAGCGGGATGGGAATCCTGACCGTCGTTCCCGCCAGTGCGCGGGCGGTTACGCTCACGGGTTGGGGTGGGGCATTTGTGGCCAGATTCACCGGCAGGATATTGATGGTGACCTGCGCTGCTGAACTGCGGCCGAAATTGTCGACGGCGATATAAGTGGCGTGCACGGTGGCGGCTTTGCTGGTAGCCGCGGCTTGGAATCGCAGTTCATCCCCGGATACGAAAAGCGTCCCTGATCCGGGGGTGTCGAGCGGCTCTGCCAGAGTCGGGGACAGCGTGAGGGTGGTGCCGTCCGCGTGGGTGTCATTCGCCAGAACGGGAATGTTGACATGGTCACCCGCTCGCACGGTCGCTGAATCGGGGACGGCGACCGGGGCTTGATCCGTTTGCGGCGCGGGAACGGGGATTACTTCAACATCGGCGGTCGCCGACTTAGCTCCGTCCGAGACGCTGTAGGTGAAGGTCGTGGGGGCGCTGATTCCGGCCTGGTCGGATACGCGGAGGATTTGGTGTTGCAGAACGGCGACGGTGACCCCGGAGTTCGCGGGGTTTTGGACCGACTGGACGACAAGGACGCCGCCGCTCGGGTCGCTGTCGTTGGCAAGGACATCCACGAGCGCGTTGCCGCCGGACGGAAGATACACCACGTCACGCACGGCTATCGGGGCAGAGTTATCCGGTGCGGCGGGTGCCACGTCGACTCGCACCAGACCCGTGGCCTGGTTGGGGCCATCAGTGACAATGTACGTCAGGTAGTAGGTCTGGGCGACGGTCGAGATAAAACTGAAGGTCCCCGCGGCCGGGTCGGGGACGATCTGTGCGCCGGGGTCAGTAGAGACCTGGGCCAGTCGCAGTGGGGCACCGCTGGGACTGACATCGTTGGCCAGCGGGCTGACCGTAACTTGCTGCCCGACCTTGGTAGAGACATGATCGGCGTTGGGTTGCGGTTTGGTGCTTCCGACCGGTCTGACGTCGAAGTTGAGCGTTCCGTTGGTGGACGCGATGCCATCCGACACTGCGACGGGGACGCTGACCAAACCGGTGGAGCGGCCGAGCGCTGAGAAGGTGATTGTTCCGTCGGGACTTGAGCGGACCTGGTCGCCGCCGATGGGTGTGGCGGATTTCAAGAACATAACGTCGCCGTCGGGGTCGTTCCAGTCGGGAAGGGCGTTGTAGGTGACAGTCGCGCCTTGCTCGACGATAACGGTGGCTACCCGGCGTTCGACGGGGGCCTTGTTGGTGCCTGGTGGGCTGACGGTCAGGGTGACTGTGGCCTGCGCTTCACCTCCGCGCCCGTCGGAGACGGTGTATCTGAATGTCGCCGTTCCCGTGGCGTCCGGGGTGGCGGTCAGTTGCAGCTGCGCTCCGTCGTTGATGGTCTGAACCGTGCCGATCGACGGGTTGGGGCCGTCGAGGGTCGCGGTCATCACGTCGCCGTCGGGGTCGGTGTCGTTGTCAAGCACCGGCAGAACGGTGGTTCGACCTGGGCGCACTCCGAACGTATCGTCCTGGGCGATAGGTGGCCGGTTGGGTTGAGTGCGATCCGGCGGAGTGATGTTGGGGTTGTTCTTGTCGGCGCTGTTGGTGATCGTCTGGGTGGCGGGCTCGATGTCACTCCAGTTCTTGACGAGTTTGTTGCCTTTGTCGAGCATCCACACGTTGCCGGCGGTGACATCGTTCAGGACGACAACCTCCCGGTTCACCCTGAAAACAAACGATGAGGCGCTGGTGGCGCCAGCGATGACGGTGGCCGGGACGTCGCTAACGGTGCCAGGGCAGTCCCGCAGGTAGCGGCCAGAGCCCGCCCACGCGGCGTAGGCGCAGCCGCCAAGGAGCACGGGCGCGGCTGGTGTTCCGGTGCCGCCGGAGGGCTTTTGCACTGCCTTGCCGCCGAAGAGCGGGATCTCGAGCAGCGACATCGGTGAGGAGACAAGAACAGTCGTGCTTGTCGGCCCCGGTTGCTGGAGGACGCTGCCTGAGGGAACCGAAATGGGGTTGCCCGCGCCCGTGTACAGACGGTTGGTGCTGCTGTCCAAAACCACGGGCTGGTTGCCGACGGAGGTGATGCTGAGTGTGGCGTTGGGGCTCACTCCCGCGATCGACGTGCTGCTTGTCGATGTTGCGCTGCCGCCGGAATTCACGGCGACGGTGTACAGCCTGGCCTGGGTTGGCGAAGCCCCGTAGAGCGTTCCATCGCCCCCGACCGTGGCGACGCCTCCCTTGCCGAGCACGAGCACCGTCGGCGCGGATTGGCTGAAGCTATCCGCTGCACCCGCAGCGCTCACCCAGACCTTGCCCGATGAGGGTGCCACCACGGCGACCGTTTGAGAACCCAAGGCCACGCTGGCTTGGGAAGGCAGCTTGGCGGCCGTTGGCGCGACGGCGACTGTAGCCGGGTTGACCGTTGCGAGCGTCGAATTCGCGACATCGTGGAGGAGCACGGTGCTGCCCTGCTGCAGGACGGTGAAGTTTCCCGACTTGGCTCTGACCCCCGAGTCGAGAGTCTGCGATGGGAAATTGAGATGGCCGAGCATCGACTGGGCGGAGTTGATAACCCAGACGCCGCCGTCATTCAGTGTGACCTGAGTGGTCGCGAACCCCTGGTAGACGATCGCTGCCGCCGCGACAGTGGAGGCCACGGCGACAATTCCGATGACAGAAAGCGCGGCCCGTGTGGCGGGGCTGACCTTTGTCAGGAATGTCACGCAGCAATCTCCTCTCGGGCGCCCCGGCTGGGGATCGGCATGAATCTATGGCTGCTGCTCAAACCGAACCATGGGGATGTTTACCCATGGCGCAGCCTGAACCTCGTATGTTCCACTTGGTTCATGCAGCTTTCCGCTCGAGCGACGCTGCGGTGAGACATGAAAGACAATGCATCGTCGCAGTGCTGGAGGGCGGTGAACATCCCCCTCTTTCAATGGCACCCGAATGGGGGTAGTCCGCGCGGTTACGTCGGGTTACAAACTCCTCGCCATTCGAGCCCCACCCCCATAGGGTGAACTCGAGCCGCGGCTACCTGTTCGTAATCCCTAGGGCGAAGGCGGTCGGCTCGTCATCGCGCAAGAGTTCATCGTTCCGCCCCAACATGACCACTCATACGACGATCCATACTGGAGTCCACAGTGCCCGAAAGCCTGTTTCGCGTCGGCCTCGTGGATGATCACGAGATCATCGCGGTCGCCCTTGCCGCCGCCCTCGAGGATTCCGCTGGCCTCGAGTTCGCTGGTGCTGCATCGACCGTCGACGAACTGTTCAGCGTGACCGACCACGTCGACCTGGTGGTGCTCGACCTGAGGCTGGCGGACGGCTCTTCACCTGTCAACAACGTCGCGCGCATCGAGGCGGCCGGGGCCCAGTCGCTCGCTTTCACCTCAGCAGAAAGCCCGCACCTCATTCGACTGGTTGCCCGGTCAGGCGCGCTCGGCGTAGTGCGAAAATCCGAGCCCCTCAGCGTCCTCCTTGACGCGCTGGCCCGTTCGGCCGTCGGGGACCCGATCATCTCTACTGAGTGGGCAGCAGCAATCGATTCTGATCCGGCCCTCAGCGATGCCGGCCTGAGTCCGCAGGAACAGAAGGTCCTCACGTTGTTCGCCGACGGCAACAAGACGCAGGTTGTCGCATCGGTGACGGGCCTGTCCATCGCCACGGTCGAGGATTACATCAGACGCATCCGAGCGAAGTATTCGCGCTCGGGGCGCCCCGCGAATACGAAGATAGACCTCTACAAGCGGGCTCTGGAGGACGGGTTCCTGCCCCTGCCAGACGGACGCCAATGAGCGGGAAGCCGATCAACGACGGGCCTGCACTAACTCGAATTCTTCGCACAATCTCCATCGCCTTCGCGGCTGCGGGCATCGCCTTTGGAACCCTGTTGCTTCCCAGGATTGTGGCTCAATTCACGGCGCTTCCCCCATGGTGGTCGATCACGGCCCTGTTCGCCGTGTTTGGGCTACCCGTCGTGACGGGCATCGTGTCTCAGTGGAGCACTGCGCGGGTCATACGGCGACTCACGGCCGGCGTCGCTGTCGGCCAGCTACTCGTCTTGATCACCTGGGTACCCCTGATGACCGTCCCTTCACTTCCGGCCGCTGAGAATTCGCCATGGGTGCTCGGCGCGGCAGGAATCGGCACAACAGCCGCAGCCTTGGTGTGGAGGGCACGGTACGTCTGGCCCTACGTAGCAGCATCTGCCGTCCTGATCGTTGTGGATCGTGTTCTGGCGTCACCGCAGCCGGTAGCGGTTCCCTTCGAGGACGCGCTGTACACGCTCATGTCCAGCGCAGTGTTCGCCGCTCTTGCGTTCGTCAGCGTGCATACCGGTCAACGCCTCGACGATGCCGCGGAGGCCGCGCACGCGCAGACATCGCGCAATGCGGCGGTTCAGGCGCGGTCGCAAGAACGGGCTCGAGTGAATGCGCTGATGCACGACGGGGTGCTGTCTACTCTTCTGGTCGCAGCACGCGAGGAACCCGCTCTACGTCGCGCTGCCGCTGTTCAGGCAGCGAAAACGCTGGCGCAGATCGACGCGTTCGCGGCAGGCGAGAATACGGCCAGTGTCATGTCCGGGCTCGACTTCGTCTGGCTGCAGCAGGCAACAACGACCGACATCGACCCGGATGCCTCATTCACCTACGACCTGAAGGGCCAGGACAGCACCGTACCCGCCGACGTGGCCCAGGCGATCAGCGAAGGTCTTGCCGAAGCGTTGCGCAACATTCAGCGGCACGCATCAATCGAGGATCGGCCTCTGAACCGAGCCGTTCATGTGAAGGTCGGCGAGGCGTTAGCCGAGGTGACGGTCCTCGATGACGGGCGAGGCTTCGACCCCTCATCCATTTCCCCCGAGCGACTCGGGATCGCCGTCAGCATCAAGGAGCGAATGCGGCATCTGGCAGGCGGTCACTCACAGATCGTCAGCGAGCTCGACCGAGGAACGCGAATAGTTCTAGGGTGGGCGAAATCATGAAGGCCGCGAAGACTCGCACGCTGCGAACCGATGTTGCGAAACTGATCCACCTGGCCGGACCGGTCACGAACGTCCTCTTGGCGGTATTCATACTCACCCAGGTGATTCTCGCGGTCAGCACTCTGGGCGGGGTCTTACACCCGTGGGTGTGCGTCCTGGCCCTCGCCATCGACTTGGCCGCGGCAGTGCTCATGACCAGGCCGGGCCCATACCCGATGCCGCTTTACGTGTGCCTCACCGTCGTGGGGGCGGTCGTCGTCAGCACCGCTTTGGTGTGCTGGCAACTTCCGCCAACTGGCTGGCCCGGCTATGCCTCATGGCCATTCGGAGCAAATTCGTTTCTCTTGCTGTTCATGTGCCTTCGCTGGCGCATCGGCTACGCCTGGATCGGCATGGGCGCCATGATGCTGGTGACTGTCATTTGGACCACGACGACGGGCCAGGGCTGGCTTGAGGCTGTCGGTCTCATCGACGGCCAGGCCGGCAATCTTCTCATTGGCACACTGTTCGCCATCGGCATCGAGCGAACCGCTCGCAGGATCGCGGAGCTGAATGCGGCGCGAGCCCGCCGCGAAGCGTCGCAGGCCGCTGCGGAAGCGATCACTGAAGAACGAAGTAAACAGATCGCCCGCCTCGACGCAGACGCTAGACCAGTTCTCGAACTCATCGCAGGGGGCACCGAGTTTTCCCCTGAACAGCGTGCAGAACTTCTTATCCTGGAGGCCGCGCTGCGTGACGGTATCCGGGCTGCTCGACTCTCGATCGAACCTGTGATTAGCAAAGCCAAGGACGCACGGCGCAGGGGAGTCGAGTTGCTCCTCCTCGACGACAGCGGAGAGGCAACCGAGGACGCGGAAAAGCCCGCCGAATTCATCGACTGGGTCGCGCACCAGCTCGACAACGCGCGCGGGGGGAAAGTCACCGCGCGCATCCTCCCGAGAAATCGAGAGGCGGTCGTATCGATCGTCATCGAAAACGAAGCGGGCACGAGCACCGTCGAATTCGTGCAATCACCGGTATCTTTCGCCCCGCGCGCGTGAAAGGAGCCGATGACTTGCCAGCTGAGCAATGGTCGAGTCAGCTATTTGCTAATTGGCACCGGGGTATTCGTGGGCAACCATGGCTAGATATATCGCGGCAAGAGCCGCAATCGTCCAACTCGCGAAGCTGCCTATAAGGAATTCCTCAGCCTTGTATCCCAAACCTCGATCTTCGGATATTTCGGGGAAGCGCACCACACCTTTTGCTGCAATAAGGGCTCCAATGAGCACGTAGGCACCCACAAGTGCGCGAAGAACGACTAACAAACGCTCCATCGGGCCGATCAGGCGGCCCCCTTCAATAACCGGTGGGGCGCGACATCGCGAATTCAGACTGGCGCGGAGATCATGACACACATTTTCGGGCGCGTTTTCGCCATAAAGCTCCTCACACTGGGGGTGATCAGGCCGCTCTTGTTCGGTTAGCGTCTGACTCGGGGGTAGTTATGACGTCGACCGACGACTTCGGTGCGCGCACGGATTTTGGCGGTATCCAGGCGCTGTCGTCGCGGGGTGCCGGTTACGCGGTTGCGGAGAAGTGTTTGCAGGTTCAGGCGGACGCGGAGGCACGCGATCCGTCACTGAAGACCGCCGACGGAGTGCGGCTGGATCCTGAGGCGTGGTCCTGGTACACCGGCGCCCTCGGCGAGATCGAAGTCGGGCGGATGCTCGCCAGTCTCGGTCCCGAATGGTTCGTCCGTCACTCCATTCCGATCGGAGCCGACACCAAGGATGTCGACCACCTGGTGATCGGGCCTGGTGGCGTGTTCGCCATCAACACGAAGCACCACCGTGGAGCGTCCGTATGGGTCGGCGACCACGTTTTACGGATCAACAATTCGAACACCGCCTACCTGAACATCGCGCAGGGCGAAGGGGTCGACGTTGCACGACGGCTTCAAGCCAAAGTCGGTTTTCCGGTCACCGTGACACCCGTCATTGCCGTCCTGAATGCTCGACCCGTCACCGATCGCAGAGCACCCGATAACCGGCACGTGCAGGTCGTCGACGCGGGGCAGCTCGTTGCCTGGCTGCTGGCGCAGCCGCGAACCTTGGATGACGCCAGTCTTGGGCTCATCACGTTGGGTGCCGAGGAACCTGAGACCTGGCACATCGACCCGCGTGCCGCCGACACCCTCCGCGTGATGCAGCGCTTCGAGCGGCTTGTCGCGCAGGTCGGAACGGCACCCGCCTCTCCTGCACGTCCTGGAGGCCTCCGACCCGCATCGCAACCGAGGCCCGCTTCTAAACCGACGGAACGGACATACGGGCGTGCCCGTTCGCGGCCGGAGTCGCGCAAGACCGCGAACGCGAGCGACCTCATCAAACTCTGGTTCGCGATCGCGGGCATCGGTACCGGCCTCCTGGTTTTTCGCAGCTACGCCGATCAACCGTGCGAAACCTCGCTCAGCTGCCTCGCGCCGACGTTCTACCTCGCGCTCAAACCACTCCTGATCGCCGGCGGCGTAATGATGCTGATTACCGGCGTGATCGCGACCATGCTGTGGAGCGTGCGACGAACGCGAGGCTGAACGGTCGCCGCGCACGAAAATGTTCGGGGGATCCGAAACTCGGAAGTTAGCGTCTCAATGAATTCCAGCGCCAATTCCTGACGCGTTCAACGTCCCGGGATGGCGGTCGGCGTCGTCCGGGCACGCTCGGCGAGATTGCGGATACCTGTGAAGTCGTGAAGGAACAGCCTGGTGCTCTTGTGCGCGGGGCTTGCGGAAATCCTGGGCTGACAGCGTGACGCGTCCGACTGGCATAACGTGGCCGGAAACGACGAATCCCAGTGCTGCGTTGCCGCTAAAACACTGGGATCACATCGTGCGCGAAGGGGGACTTGAACCCCCACGCCCTATACGGGCACTAGCACCTCAAGCTAGCGCGTCTGCCATTTCCGCCATCCGCGCGCAGGCGACCGGATCCTTCGAACCAGCCGACGTACGACAATAGCATTTCGCGCGGAGCTTTCCGAACGACCCGATAGCGTTGAAGCATGCTTGAGGAAACCGCGCGCATCGCCCAGGACCTTATTCGCATCGACACCACCAATTTCGGCCAGGGTCGCTCGAACGGCGAAACCGAGGCAGCCGAATACCTGGGCGCGCAGCTCGAGAAGCTCGGCCTGAAAACCACCTATGTCGATGCGGCACCGACCCGCACCTCCGTTTTCGCGCGGGTCGAGGGCTCCGACCCGAGCCTGCCGGCCCTGGTGGTGCACGGCCACACCGATGTCGTTCCGGCGGACCCCGCGAACTGGTCGGTCGATCCGTTCGGCGGCGAGGTGCGCGACGGCCTGCTCTGGGGCCGCGGCGCGGTCGACATGAAGAACATGGACGCGATGATGATCGGCGCTCTCACCGACATCCTCGCCGACGGCGGCAGACCCCGCCGTGACCTCGTGATCGGCTTCTTCTCGGATGAGGAGAACGGCGGAGTATTCGGCTCGCACTGCGTCGTCGACAGGCATCCCGAGATCTTCGCCGGAGCAACGGAGGCCATCAGCGAGGTCGGCGGCTACTCGGTCACTCTCAACGGAACGCGCGCCTACCTGCTGCAGACGGGCGAGAAGGCACTCATCTGGGTCAAACTGACGGCCAGGGGCACTGCGGCCCACGGCAGCCGGGTCATCCACGCCAACGCCGTGACCCGGCTTGCCGAGGCCGTCGTCGCCCTCGGTCGGCGCGACTGGCCCGTGCACCTCACCGACACGACCGAGGAGCTGCTCGGCGAGCTCGCCCGCATCATGGAGGCGGATGTCACGCAGGTCGACCCGCAGGAGATCGTGCTGAGCACGGGCACGGCGGCGGGGTTCATCCTGGCCTCCCTGCGCACGACGACCAACCCGACGGTGCTCGACCGCCGGCTACAAGCACAACGTGATCCCGGACTCCGCGGAGGCGCTCGTCGACATCCGCTGCCTCGCGGGCGAAGAGGAAGCGGTGCTCGCCGAGGTGCGCGAGCTGATCGGCGCCGCACGTCGAGCTCGAGATCGTGCACCAGGACATCGGGCTCGAGAACCGGTTCGAGGGCCCGCTCGTCGAGGCCATGGTCGGCTCGCTGCAGAAGGCGGACCCGGGCGCACCCGTGCTGCCGTACCTGCTGTCGGGCGGAACCGACAACAAGGCGCTCTCGAAGCTCGGCATCACCGGCTACGGCTTCGCGCCGCTGCAGCTCCCGGCCGAGCTCGACTTCCCGGCGATGTTCCACGGCGTCGACGAGCGTGTGCCGCTCGACGCGCTGGTGTTCGGCCGTCGCGTGCTCGGCGACCTGCTCAGCAACTACTGATCGCGGTCGGGATACGCTTCAAGGGTGAAGTCCTGGAGCCGTCCCGAGGTTCCGCACCCTTTCCGGGCACGGCCGGGTTCCGCGCATCTGGGACACCGCCTCCGCGGCTGCTCGCGAGGCGAAACCGCTCGCGGTCGCGAGCCTCTACGTCTGCGGCATCACGCCCTACGACTCGACCCACATCGGCCACGCGGCCACCTACCTCGCCTACGACACGCTCATGCGGCTCTGGCTGGATGCCGGCTTCGACGTCGCCTACGTGCAGAATTCGACGGATGTCGACGACCCGCTGCTCGAGCGCGCCCTGGCGCGCGGCGTGGACTGGCGCGAGCTGGCGGCCGGCCAGACCGATCGCTTCCGTCGGCGACATGGAGGCGCTGCGGCGTCATCCCGCCCGACCACTACATCGCGGTCACCGAGCGCATCGACGAGATCGCCGCGGCGGTCGAAGTCGCTGGCTGACCGCGGCTTCGCCTACGTGCTCGACGGCGACTACTACTTCGACAGCGCCGCCGTCGAGGCGGCGGAACCGTGGATGCTCGGTGATGAGAGCCGCTACGACCGCGCCCTGATGCTGGCGCTGAGCGCCGAGCGCGGGGGAGACCCCGATCGGCCGGGCAAGCGCGATCCGCTCGACCCCCTGCTCTGGCGCGCCGAGCGGGAGGGCGAACCGAGCTGGCCGAGCGTGGTCGGCGCGGGACGCCCCGGCTGGCACATCGAGTGCTCGGTGATCTCGGCCGAGTTCCTCGACCTGCCGCTCACCGTGCAGGGCGGCGGAGCGGACCTGATCTTCCCGCACCACGAGTTCACGGCCGGGCACACGATCGCGCTCACCGGGTCGCACGCTGGCGTCCGTCTACTCGCACACCGGACTCGTCGCCTACCGCGGCGAGAAGATGAGCAAGTCGCTCGGCAACCTGGTGCTCGTCGGCGACCTGACGGCGGCGGGGGTCGATCCTCGCGCCATCCGGCTCGCGATCCTCGGCCAGCGCTACCGCGACAACTGGGAATGGACCGACGCGCTGCTCGACGAGGCGACCGACCGCCTCGCTCGCTGGACGGCCTGGGCGTCCGCCACCGAGCGACCGCGACGACAGCTCACTCACCGAGACGCTGCGCGGACTGCTCGCCGACGACCTCGACACGCCGGCGGCGCTCGCCGCCATCGACGAAGCGGTCGAGTCGGGAACCGCGGCGACCGCACAGGACACTCAGCGCGATCGACGCGCTGCTGGGCATCCGGCTCTAACGAACCCGGGCACGACCGCTCAGGCTGCGGGCGGGCGCCACGGGTCGTCGCCGGCCGAGCCACGACCGTCCCGGCCGTCACGTCGCTGCAGGTACCGCTCGAACTCCTCGGCGATCGCGTCGCCGCTGGCCTCGGGCGAGTCGACGGTGTCGCGTGCCTGCTCGAGCTGCTCGATGTAGGCCGCCATCTCTTCGTCGTCGCCGGCGAGCGCATCGATGCCGTTCTCCCACGCCGCCGACTCCTCGACCAGGTCGCCGCGCGGGATCTCGATGTCGATGAGTTCCTCGAGCTTCTCGATGATCGCGAGCGTCGCCTTGGGCGACGGCGAGTTGTGCACGTAGTGCGGAACGGATGCCCAGATCGACACCGTCGCGATGCCCACCCTGTCCGCCGCGTCGGCCAGCACCGACAGGATGCCCACCGGGCCCTCGTAGGTGCTCTTCTCGATGCCCAGCGCCTCGCGGACCTCCGCGTTCTCGCTGCTCGTGAAGACGGAGATGGGGCGGGTGTGCGGCACGTCGGCGAGCATCGCACCGAGGAAGACGATTGCCGGTGATCTCGGCGTCGTCGACGACCTCGAAGATCTCCTCGGTGAACGTCTTCCACCCGCGCGACGGCTCCGTGCCGAGCAGCAGGTAGAGGGATGCGCCCGTCGGCGACGCTCGGCGACGTCGGACCGTAGACGGTCACGCCGGGCCAGACCAGGCGGCGAGCGCCGTCCTCGTCGGACTCGACCGTCGGTCGGTTGAACTGGTAGTCGAAGTAGTCCTCGGGGTCGACCTCGGCGATCGGATCGACATCGAGCTGCTCCCGGAGCGTCTGAACGACACCGCTGGCGGCCTCCCCGGCGTCGTTCCATCCCTCGAAGGCCACGACGAGTATGCGACCTGTCGTGAATCCTGAAGTGTCGGGCACCGGTGAAATCCTTTGCTGCGCGCATCCGTTCGAGCGCGCTGTACCTGTCAAGGATAGGCCGACCGCGAGCGGTTCGGCCGTTCAGCGCGCGATCGGCCCCGTAGAATCGGGCGTTGTGACCACGCTTCCTGCCGCCGTTCTGTGGGACATGGATGGCACCATCATCGACACCGAGCCGCACTGGATGGAAGCGGAGACCCAGCTGATCGCCGAGTACGGCGGCAGCTGGAGCCACGAGGAGGCACTCTCGCTCGTCGGCCAGGGGCTCTGGCATTCGGCACGCGTGCTGCAGTCGCGCGGAGTGACGCTGACGGAAGACGAGATCATCGATCACCTGACCGACATCGTGCTCGACAAGCTGCGCACGTCGGGGCTGCCGTGGCGTCCCGGGGCCCGCGAACTGCTTCTGGAGCTTCGCGAGGCGGGCGTGCGCACCGCACTCGTGACGATGTCGATCCGCAAGATGGCGCAGCTGGTCGCCGACACCATCGACTTCGACGCGTTCGAGATCGTCGTCGCCGGAGACGAGGTGGAGCACAGCAAGCCGCATCCCGCGGCCTACCTGCGCGCGACCGAGCTTCTCGGCGTCGATCCGGCCGACTGCGTGGCGATCGAGGACTCGCCGCCCGGGGTGGCCTCGGCATCGTCCGCCGGCGCGGCGACGATCGGGGTGCCGCTGCACGTGCCGCTGCTGGATGACGGCACCTTCGCGATCTGGCCGACCCTGGCCGGCCGCACCATTGACGACCTCGCCGAGCGTGCTCACGGCCGCGCGCGCGAGGACGCAGCGCATGAGCGACGCGATGCGCCGCCAGAGCGGTCCGTTCCGTGCGGGAGACCGCGTGCAGCTGACCGGGCCCGAAGGGCAGGCTCAACACCATCACGCTCGAGGAGGCGGCGCGTTCCACACGCACACGGGCATCCTCGATCACGACCTCGTCATCGGCCAGCCGGATGCCTCGATCGTGACCAGCAGCAACGGTATCGACTACCTGGCGCTGCGGCCGCTGCTCACCGATTTCGTGATGTCGATGCCGCGCGGCGCCGCGATCATCTACCCGAAGGATGCCGCCCAGATCCTCGGCATGGCCGACATCTTCCCCGGCGCGTCGGTCGTCGAGGCCGGCGTCGGGTCGGGCGCGCTCGCGCTCTGGCTGCTGCGTGCGATCGGCCCGGACGGGCACGCTGCACTCGTTCGAGCGGCGGGAGGAGTTCGCCGAAATCGCCCAGGCCAACGCGGCGGCCTTCCTCGGCGCCGTGCCGACGAACTGGACGGTCACCGTCGGCGACCTGGTTGAGGAGCTGCCCGCAGCGGCGCCGGATGGCAGCGTCGACCGGGTCATCCTCGACATGCTCGCGCCGTGGGAATGCATCGACGTGGCCGCGGAGGCCCTCACACCCGGCGGAGTGCTGCTCTGCTACGTCGCCACCGTCACGCAGCTGTCGCGCACAGCCGAAGCCATTCGAGGCGACGGGCCTGTTCACGGCACCGGAGTCGTCTGAGACGCATCGTGCGCACCTGGCACGTCGAGGGGCTCGCGGTGCGTCCCGACCACCGGATGATCGGGCATACCGGGTTTTCTGCTGGCCGCCCGGCGCCTCGCGCCCGGTGCACGGCTGCCCGAGGTCGCCCGGCGGGCCTCGAAGTCCGACTACTCCGACGACGATGTCGAGGTGTGGACTCCGGGCGCACTGGGCGACCGCACGGCGAGCGACAAGAGCCTGCGAAAGTCCCTGCGCGAGGCCCGCGCCGCCGCCGCAGCCGCGGCGGGGGACAGCAAATCACCAGAGACAGACCCGTTAGAGTAACTGACGTGAAACCGCATCCGTCGAAAGTTGGTGTCGTGCGCAAGTTTGCCGCGATTGTCCTCGCCGCAGCGTTTGTCGCCAGTGTCGCCGCATGCAGTGACCTTCCCGCCGAGGTGCAGGGCTGCGTTCCGAAGTACACCGTCGGGCGCAGCCTCCGAGTCGATCAGCGCGCCACGGCGCGTTCGGCCAGAACCCGAAGGCGCACGTTCCCACGCCGACGGTCACGAAGCGCATCCAGGTCTCGACGCTCACCCAGGGCACCGGACTGCTGCTGGGCCCGAACGACATCGCAGACATGCAGCTCTCGCTCTACACCGCCGCCGACGGCAAGCTCGTCGGCTCGACGGGTGCCACCGCCGGCTACAGCCGGGCCTCGGCGATCCAGGCCGACGTCGGCGCCAAGTCGAACGCGATCGCGCGGCGCGCTGCAGTGCGAGCGCGTCGGAACCCGGGTCGTCTCGGTGCTCACCGCCGCCCAGTACTTCGGCAGCGCATCCGACTGCGACGAACGACGGTGTCGCACCGAGCACGGTCATCGTCGCCGTCGCCGACATCGTCAAGGGCTACCGCGGTCGCGCTACGGGCATCCTGCAGCCGCTGCAGTCCGGCTTCCCGTCGGTGGTCACCGCGCCGGACGGCACGCCGGGACTCACGCTCGACCTGCAGGAGCCGCCGAAGACCGCCCAGTCCGAGTTGGTGCGCGGCGGAAGCGGCGCGAAGTCAAGGCCGGCGAGAAGGTGCTGCTGCAGGTGCAGGCGATCGAATGGACCGAACCCCGCTCCGACCACGACCTTCGACTCGACCTGGACCGACCACACCCCGCGGTTCTACACGCTGACACGCGCTGGCCGAAGAACGCGACCGAGCCAGTCGCTCGACAAGGCGTCGGTCAAGGCGCTCGTCGGCACAGCGGGTCGGCAGCCAGGTGCTCGTCGTCGTGCCGCCGAAGGACGGCTACCCGAGCGGCAAAGCGCCGAGCGGCTACCCGAGCGGCGACGCTGATCTTCGTCTACGACATTCTCGGCACATACTAGGCAGTAGCAATCGCCACAGTTCCAGACACTGGCCGGGTGTCCTTACTCTCTAAGGAATAGCTTTCGTGTCAGCAGCCGCACCATCGCGAATCCCGGTTGAAGAGCGCCTCTTCAGCCTCGTCCTCGCGCTGCTCGCGACCGAGGCCGGCCTGACCAAGAACGAGATCCTGTCGACCGTGCAGGGCTATCGCCAGCGCTATTCGACCTCGGGCGACAACGCCAACCTCGAGCGCCAGTTCGAGCGCGACAAAGACGACATCCGCGAGCTCGGCGTGCCCCTCGAGACGCTCGATTCGCCCGGCCAGGCCGGCAACAACCAGAACCTGCGCTACCGCATCCCGCGCGGCGACTACGAGCTGCCCGCCGACATCTCGTTCTCGCCCGAGGAGACGACGCTGCTCAATCTCGCCGCGATGGTCTGGCGCGAGGGATCGATCTCGGGGGAGTCGCGCCGCGCCATCCTGAAGCTCCGCTCGCTCGGGCGTCGTCACCGACGAGCCCGTCATCGGCTACGCACCGCGGCTGCGGGTGCGGGATGTCGCGTTCGAGCCGCTCACGCGCCGCGCTCGACAAGCACGTCATCGTGCGCTTCGGCTACCTGAAGCCGGGGGAGCAGGAGGCGCGCGTGCGCACCGTCGCCCCGATCGCGCTCATCCAGCGCGAGGGCCGCTGGATGCTGCACGCCGAAGACCAGGACGCCGGCGGCACCCGCAACTTCCTGCTGCGCCGCATCGTGACCCCGATCACGACGACGAATACGAAGTACCCGGCGTTCCCCGATCCGCCACCGAGGCCGCCAAGGCCGAGCTCGACGAGATCTGGGACGCGCCGCACGGCCGTCGGTCGAGGTCGAGCCCGGTTCGGACGCCGCGACTCGGCTGAGCAAGCGGCCCGAGCACCACGAGCGACGGCGACACGCTCACGCTGCACTACTCCGACATCGACCTGTTCGCCGACGAGCTCGCCGGCTACGGCCCCGAGGTGCTCGTGGTGGCACCCGACGAGCTGCGCGCCGCCGTGCGCGACCGTCTCGCTACGAACGGCGGCCGACCATGGCTGAGTCCACCCGCGAAGCATCCGAACGTGCGCCGAAGCCGCAGCCGCTGCAGGCGCAGGACAAGCTGACGTTCCTGCTGTCGCTCGTGCCCTACCTCATGGACCACGACCGGGTCAGCGTCGCCGAGGCCGCCGCGCACTTCGGGATGACGAAGGAGCAGATCCGCGAGGCGGTGCGGCTGATCGGCGTCTCCGGCATCCCCGGCGAGACCGCGCAGTACCAGCACGAGGACCTGTTCGACATCTCGTGGGACGACCTCGAAGAGAACGACCAGATCGTGCTGACCCACCGGGTCGCGATCGACGATTCGCCGCGATTCTCGGCGCGCGAAGCCGCCGCGCTCATCGCAGGCCTGCAGTACCTGTCGTCGCTGCCCGAGCACGCCGACCGCACCGCCATCGCGACGCCTCATGGCGAAGCTCTCGCGCGGCGCATCGGCGACCCCGAGCCAGGTCACCGTGCAGTCGAGCGGAACGGATGAGACGCTCGCGCTCATCCGCGACTCGGTCGATGCCGGCGTGCAGCTCGAGTTCGACTACCTGAATTCGCGCGGCGAGCGCGAGCGTCGCCGGGTCGACCCGCTGCGCATCGAGTCGCTCGACGCCGACTGGTACCTGCGCGCGTGGTGCCACCTGCGCGAGGCCGTGCGCACGTTCCGGCTCGACCGCATCTCGAACCCGTGGTCACCACCGAACCGATCACCCACGGCGCCGCCGACGTCAAGCTGCCCGACACGCTGTTCGAGGGATCGGCCGACGACCTGCATCGTCACCATCGACGTCGCCGCGAGCGCGGCGCCGCTGCTCGCCGACTACATCCCGGATGGCGCGGTCACCGTCGAGAAGGACGGCCGGCTGCGCACCTCGGTGCGCGTGTCGCACTACCACGGGCTCAAGCGACTGATCGCGAGCATGCCCGGCGTCGCGACTGGTCATCGGGCCCCCGGATGCCCGTGCCGCGGTGCGCGAGTGGGCGGCCGCCGGGGCGGCCGGTACCGTTGATTACTCGATGACCGACCTGTCGCCCGCCGAGCGTTTCGCCGCCTCCCGCACTCGCAACGAGCTCCCGATGCTCGAGGCGTTCCGCGCGCACCAGCGCTTCGACCTCGACGAGTTCCAGCTCGCGGCGTGCGCATCGATCGAGCGCGGCAACAGCGTGCTGGTCGCGGCGCCGACCGGCGCGGGCAAGACGATCGTCGCCGAGTTCGCGATCTACCTGGCCATGCAGGACTCCCGCGACAAGGTCTTCTACACGGCGCCCATGAAGGCGCTGAGCAACCAGAAGTTCCAGGAGCTGGTGAACGAGTACGGCGCCGACGAGGTCGGCCTGCTCACCGGCGACACCAACATCAACTCGACCGCGCGCATCGTCGTCATGACGACCGAGGTGCTGCGCAACATGCTCTACGCCGACTCGAGCCTGCTGAAGAACCTCTCGCACGTGATCATGGACGAGGTGCACTACCTGGCCGACCGGTTCCGCGGCGCCGTCTGGGAGGAGGTCATCATCCACCTTCCGCCAGACCGTGCGGATGGTCTCGCTGAGCGCGACGGTCTCGAACGCCGAGGAGTTCGGCGACTGGCTGCAGGCGGTGCGCGGCGACACCGACGTGATCGTCTCCGAGGAGCGACCGGTGCCGCTCGAGCAGCACGTGCTCGTGCGCAGCCGACTTCTCGACCTGTTCGATTCGTCCGGGCTGGCCGCGACCAACCGGGTCAATCCCGAGCTCGTGCAGATGGCGAACTACGGTGGGCGCACCCTCAACGCCCGGCAGTCGCGCGACAAGGCGCGCTACCTGAGCGGTCACGGACGCGCGCAGCGAGGGAAGCCGGATGGATCGCTCCGAGCTCGTCGCGCTGCTCGACTCGCGCAACCTGCTTCCGGCCATCTTCTTCATCTTCTCGCGCGTCGGATGCGACGCCGCCGTGCGCCAGGTGCTGCGCGCCGGCGTGCGACTCACCCAGAAGACCGAGCGCGACGAGATCCGCGCCATCGTCGAGGACCGCTGCCGCACCCTGCGCGACGAAGACCTGGCCGTGCTCGGCTACTGGGAGTGGCTCGAGGGACTGGAGCGGGGAGTCGCGGCCCACCACGCCGGCATGCTGCCCGCGTTCAAGGAGGTCGTCGAGGAGCTGTTCCGGCTGAAGCTGGTCAAGCTCGTCTTCGCCACCGAGACGCTCGCGCTCGGCATCAACATGCCCGCCCGAACGGTCGTGCTCGAGAAGCTCGAGAAGTTCAACGGCGAGGCCCGCGTGCCGATCACGCCGGGGGAGTACACCCAGCTCACCGGCCGCGCGGGCCGCCGCGGCATCGACGTCGAGGGCCACTCGGTCATCCAGTGGGTGGAGGGGCTCGAACCCGCAGGCCGTCGCCTCGCTCGCGAGCCGCCGCACCTACCCGCTGAACTCGAGCTTCACGCCCACCTACAACATGGCCGTCAACCTGATCGAGCAGTTCGGTCGCGAGCGCACCCGCGAGATCCTCGAGTCGTCGTTCGCGCAGTTCCAGGCCGACCGCGCCGTCGTCGACCTCGCCCGCAAGGTGCGAGTCGCAGCAGGAGTCGCTCGAGGGCTACGCCAAGTCGATGACCTGCCACCTTGGCGACTTCGCCGAGTATTCGACCATCCGCCGGGAGCTCACCGACCTCGAACGCAAGACGACGACCCGCAATGACCAGCAGGGCCGCGGCGACCGCGAGCGACGCCAGCGCCAGCTGACGTGCCCTCCGCACGCGGCTCAAGCAGCACCCCTGCCACAGCTGCCCGGAGCGCGAGGCACACGCCCGCTGGGCAGAGCGCTGGTGGAAGCTCAAGCGCGAGACCGACAAGCTCACGGCGCAGATCCGGACGCGCACGGGCGCCGTCGCGAAGGTCTTCGACCGCGTGACCGACGTGCTGCTCGAGCTCGACTACCTGGTCGAGGCCGCCGACGGCACGCTCACGGTCGCCCCGCCGGGACGCACGCTGCGGCGCATCTACGGCGAGCGCGACCTTCTCGTCGCGGAATCGCTGCGGCAGGGGCTGTGGGACTCGCTGGATGCGCCATCCCTCGCCGCCATGGCCGCCTCGCTGATCTTCGAGCCACGCCGCGACGAGGGCGCGCCCAACGATCGAAACCTGCCGGGGGGCGCCTTCCGCGAGGCGTTCGACCGCACCACCGACCTGTGGGCGCGGCTCGACGACCTCGAGACCGAGCACCAGCTGCCGGGCACGAATCCACTGTCGACGGGCCTGACGCTGGCGATGCACAAGTGGGCGAACGGCGGTTCGCTCGACTCCGCGCTCAGCATCGCCGACCTTGCGGCGGGCGACTTCGTGCGCTGGACCAAGCAGACCATCGACCTGCTCGACCAGCTCTCCGTCGTCGCCGATTCGCCCGTCGGTGCGACCGCTCGCAAGGCGCTGGACTCGATCTTCCGCGGGATCGTCGCATACAGCAGCGTTGCGTAAGATTCGTTCGCGATGGACGGCACCCTGGAACACGCACGCCTGCGCGGCCGCTCTGGGCTGCCCTGCTGCTGTGCCGCCGCCTCGGGCGTGGTCATGGATGCCGGATTCCCGAGCCTCGGCTGGTGGCCGCTCACGTTCGTCGGCATCGGCGTGTTTCTGGTGAGCATCCGCGGCCGTCGCGCCGGGGGAGCGTTCCTGGTCGGGTTCGTGGGCGGCCTCGTCTACTACCTGGTGCAGATCTCGTGGGCCGCGCTCTTCCTCGGACCTGTTCCGCTCACCGCCCTTTCCACGCTCGAGGCCCTCTTCGTCGGCGCCGGCGCCGTGCTGATCTCGCCTCGCCTACCGGCTCGTCCCGCGAATCTGGACGTCGCGGCTCGGCCGGCTCGGGTTCCTGCCGGTGGTGGTCGCAGGCCTCTGGACGCTGCGCGAAGCCATCGCAGGCTACGTGGCCATACGGCGGATTCTCCTGGGCGCGCGTCGCCGAAGTCGCAGTCGCAGAGCCCGTTCGCGAGCGCTGTTCTCCTGGATCGGCATCTCGGGCGTCAGCTTCGTCATGGTGTTCCTGGTGGCGCTGGCGCTGGAGTGCTGGGAGCTGAGATCTGTGCCGATCCAGGCTCGGGGCATCCTGCTGGTCGGCGCGACGGCGCTGGCGCTCATCGTGCCCGCCTTCCCGATCGCGCTCAAGGGCACCACCACCGTCGCCGCCGTGCAGGGCGACGGACCCGCCGGATACTTCGACCCCCACGATTACGGCGACCTCCTGGCCGCCCAGTTCAAGGCGACCACGCCGCTGTTCGACTCCAAACGCACGATCGACATGGTGATCTGGCCCGAGGGCGCCAGCGACATCGACCCGGTGGCGGCCGACAGAGCGCCGGACGAGGATGTCGCGGCCACCGAGTTCAACGACGTCGTGCGCAAGCTGCACGCCCCGCTGCTCGCGGGCACCATCCAGCATCGGGGCTCGAAGTACTTCAACACCTCGCTGCTGTGGGAGCAGGGCAAGGGCGTCGTCGACCACTACGACAAGAAGCACCCGGTGCCCTTCGGCGAGTACGTTCCCGATCGGGCGTTCTGGCGTGCGCTTGCGCCCAGCCTCATCGACCTCATCGGCCGCGATTACACGCCCGGAACGACGAACACGGTGTTCGACGTGAACGGCGTGATCGCGGGAATCGACATCTGTTTCGACATCACCGATGACGGGGTCATGCGCGACTCGATTCGCTCCGGCGCGCAGATTCTGATCGCACAAACCAACAACGCGGACTTCGGGCACACCGACGAGAGCGTGCAGCAGCTCGCGATCGCGCGCATCCGGGCCATGGAGCTCGGCCGCACGCCTCGTGAACGACTCGACCGTCGGCACGACCGCGATCGTGCTGCCCGACGGGTCGACGGTGGCGCAACTGCCGGTCTACAAGCCGGGAACACTGGTCGCCACTGTTCCGCTGAGCACGACGATCACTCCGGCGACCTGGTCTGGGGACAGCCGTATCGAGCTGCTGCTGGAGCTGCTGGGGCTCGGGTGCCCTGGTCGGTGGCGATGGTCGGAGCACGAGAAAAAGCGCCAGTCGATAGCGACTGGCGCTCTTCAGCGATTGACTGCGCTTACGCGCCGATCTTATGCTCACCGCGACGGGCGCGAAGAAACTCGAGGCGCTCCTGGAGCAGCTCCTCGAGCTCGGCGCGGCTGCGGCGCTCGAGCAGCATGTCCCAGTGGCTGCGGGGCGCCTTGACGTCGACCTGCTCGGTCTCGACGGCGTCGCCTGCACTGTCGAGCAATACGCCCTCCTGGCCGCTCTTGGGGGACTCCCACACTTCGGGAACCTCGGCCTCGGCCGAGAAAACGACCTCAAACGTCTTTCCATCGGGCGTGCGGTACACGCTCTTCTTTCGCGGCGAAAACTCGACGCCCTCTTCACTCTGAAGGCTCTGGGTGCCAAGTCGCATGCCGCGCAAACTACGGTCTGCCATTGTGTGGCCTCCTTACTCGCAATGCACTCCAAGTTATAAACCCCTTGGCTGGACGAATCCTTTCAACCCTGTGCTCTTTCAGGAAGTTCCCAGCCAATTGGCAGATGAAGGGGAGGTGCGATCGAGTCAGCCACCCGTGCCGAGCAGCCCGAGGGCGAGGTCGATGCGGTCGGTGAAGAGCCCGTCAACGCCGAGGTCGAGCAGTCGCTTCATCTGGACTACATCGTTGATCGTCCAGATGTGCACCTCGAGGCCGGCCGCATGGAACCGGGAGATGACGCCCGCGGGTCGCGATGCGCACGCCGGCGCTGCGAACCGGCACCTGCACCGCGGTCACGTGGCGAAGCGCCCACCGCACCACGGCGGACAGCCGCAGCTTCGCCGCGATCACGGCGATGACGATCTCGCCGGGGGAGCAGGAACTCGCGACGCCCGGCAGCAGCGTCACGGCCGCGTGCCGGCGCTTGCGATTGAAGGAGGTGATCAGCACGCGGTTCGGTGGCATTGGCCTTCAGGATCGCCTCCGCGGCCGGCCGCGCCGGCATCCAGCGACTTGATGTCGATGTTGAATCGCGCGTCCGGGAACGCGTCGAGCAGTTCGGCGAGCGTCGAGAAGGTCTGGCCCTCGCCGAGATCGATCTCGCGCAGCTCGGCCAGCGTCAGCTGGTTCACGCGCACCTTGCGGCCCGCGGTGCGCACCAGGTTCGGGGTCGTGCGAGAGCACGGCGACGCCGTCCTTGCTCGCGTGAACGTCGGTCTCGAGGTAGGTCGCGCCCGCGGCGAGCGCCTTCACGAACGCGAGCAGGGTGTTTTCGGGCGCATCAACGGCGAGGCCCCGGTGGGCGAGCAGGCGCGGAAGCGCCGGCTCGAACCACGGGGACCTCGACGATGCCGTATCGGGTTGTCGTCACGCTTATTTCTTCGGAGCGGCAGGCGATGTGGGTGGCTTGCGGGTCGTCGGTGGCTTCGCAGCCGTCGTCGCCTTAGCCGCCTGCTCGATGCCCACGACGACGGACCCGCCCATGAGGTTGGTCCGGTCGTCCCGAGAAGCCCGCCGAGATGCCCTTGAGGGCCTCGCTCAGCTCGCTCGGGATGATCCAGAGCTTGCTGGCCTCGCCCTCCGCGATCTTCGGCAGCGTCTGCAGGTACTGGTACGCGAGCAGGGGAGCGTCCGGGTTGCCGAGGTGGATGGCGCCGAACACGGTCTCGATGGCCTTCGCCTCACCCTCCGCGCGAAGGATCTGCGCCTTGGCGTCACCCTCGGCGTTCAGGATGGCGGCCTGCCGCTCACCCTCGGCCTGGAGGATCGCGGCCTGCTTGGTGCCCTCGGCGGTAAGGATGGCGGCGCGCTTGTCACGCTCGGCGCGCATCTGCTTCTCCATCGAGTCCTGGATGGACACGGGCGGGTCGATCGCCTTGAGCTCGACACGACTCGACGCGGATGCCCCACTTGCCGGTGGCCTCGTCGAGCACGATGCGCAGCTGGCTGTTGATGTTGTCGCGGCTGGTCAGGGCCTGCTCGAGGTTCAGCCCACCGACGACGTTACGAAGGGTCGTCGTGGTCAGCTGCTCGACGGCGCCGAGGTAGTTGCGGATCTCGTAGGTCGCGGCACGGGCATCCGTCACCTGGAAGTAGACGACGGTGTCGATCGAGACCACCAGGTTGTCCTCGGTGATGACCGGCTGCGGCGGGAACGAGACGACCTGCTCGCGCATGTCGATGAGCGGACGCATCCGGTCGACGAACGGGCGCGAGAAGGTTCAGCCCGGGGCTGAGGGTCTTGTGGTACTTGCCGAGCCGCTCGACGATGCCCGCGGTCGCCTGCGGAACGATCTTGATCGCGCGCGTGAGCGTGACGATCACGAAGATCACCACGATGATGATGACGATCCCCAGGATGACGTCCAACACGATATTCATTTGTTGTCCTTATTTGGCGGGTGCGACGGTGGCCGTCGACCCGTTGATGGCGGTGACGACCACGTGGTCGCCCTCCTGGAACCCGGAAGACTGTGTCGTCTTCGCGCTTCACGGTCCAGGTCTCGCCGTTGGCGAGTTTGGCAAGGTTCGGCTTGCCGTTGAAGTCGAGCACCACGGTCGCCGGCTGGCCGATGAGCGCGTCGACCAGGCCCTTGCGTGCTGGTCGCCGCCGCGCTGCAGGAACGCGCTTGAGCGGCGGCCGGACGGTGAACAGCAGAAGCAGGCTGACGACAGCCGCCGACCACGACCTGCAGCCAGAACGGCGCGCGGAACAGGCTGGCGACGAGGCCCGCCGACACCGCCGACGGCGAGCATGAGGCCGATGAAGTCGACGGTGACGACCTCGATGATGATGAAGATCAGGATCAGGGCGAGCCAAATGATCCAGCCGTATTGCACTAGAAAGTCCATGGCAGCTTCAGCGCCTCCTGTGTGTCGCTCGATTGACGGTAGCACTCGCACTACTCAGATCGCGTGTACTCAAAAATCCGACCCGCGTGCCGTGGCTGTAATGTCGTCTCTCGTGACTGATTCTCCTCTCATCGGCCCCCTGGCCGCAGGTTCCCTCGCCGGCAAGCGCGCGCTCGTCACCGGCTCGTCCCGCGGCATCGGCGCCGACACCGCGCAGCTATTTCGCCGCGGCCGGCGCAACCGTCGTCATCAACTACCGCAACAAAGAGGCGCGGGCGCTCAAGCTCGTCGCCGCCATCGAGGCGGCGGGCGGGTCCGCATTCGCGATCGGCGCCGACCTGACCGACCCGGACTCGCTCGCACGGCATGTTCGCCACGATCCAGCGGAAGCTCGGCGGCCTCGACATCCTCGTGATGAACGCCTCCGGCGGCATGGAGTCGGGCATGGGCGAGGACTACGCGATGCGGCTCAACCGCGACGCCCAGGTCGACCTGCTCGACGCGGCGCTGCCGCTGCTGCACGACGGTTCGCGCATCGTCTTCGTCACCAGCCACCAGGCGCACTTCATCCGCACCACCGAGACCATGCCCGAGTACCTGCCGGTGGCCCTCAGCAAGCGCGCCGGCGAAGACGCGCTGCGCGACCGCATCCCGGCGCTGGCCGAAAGCGGCATCGGCTTCGTCGTCGTCTCGGGCGACATGATCGAGGGCACCATCACGGCGACCCTGCTCGAGCGCGCCAACCCCGGCGCCATCGGCCAGCGGCGCGAGGCGGCCGGGCGGCTGTACGACGTCGCCGAGTTCGCCGCGGAGGTCGCCCTGGCCGCGGTCGAGCCGGTACCGGCAGACAACACGCGCTACGTCGGCGACGTGAGCGACTTCGGCGCCTGACCGGTCGGGACCCCGATGACGGTCGGCCATCGGCTCACCTCGCGCATCCTTCTCTTCGACGAGAGCGGGAGCATCCTGCTGTTCCTCACCACTGCCCCCGACACCAGCATGTTCGCGCGCTGGGTCACGCCCGGCGGGGGAGTGGACCCGGGCGAGAATCACGCTGAGGCCGCCATTCGTGAACTCTTCGAAGAGACCGGCCTCGCCATCGACGACCCGGGCGAAGCCGGTCTGGCACCTCGACTTCGACGTCGAGTGGGACAACGCCGACCACGACACCGGCCACGCCGAGTACTACGTGGTGCGCACGACGCGGTTCGAACCGTCGCAGGCGGGCTGGACCGACGACGAGAAGGTCGACACCCTCGACTGCGCGCTGGTGGAGCCTCGACGACCTGCGCACCACCACCGAACCCTTCGAACCGGCCGAACTGCTCGCAGCTCGTCGAACTCCACCGCCACCGCACCGAGAGGACACCCTGTGACGCCACGCCGTTCCCGAATACACCGCTCGAGCAGCTCGAGGCCGCCGCGCGCATCGAGCTCGACCACTTCACGCAACGAGGACGCCTTCGAACTCGGCACCATTGCCGCAGAACTGACGCAGGAATGGGGCGTCAGCCTGTCGGTCGACATCGTGATCGGCGACTACCTCGTGTACCGGGCTCGGCTCGGCACGACCGGCGTCGGCAACGACCCGTGGCTGTCCGGAAAGGCGGCCGTTGCCGCACCACTTCGGCGAGAGCTCGCTGCTGGTCAAGCTCCGCCAGGAGGCGACCGGAGTGCCGTTCACCGACCTGCCGCTCGACCACGACGTCATGAAGGCCTACGGCGGCTCGATTCCCGATCTACGTCGACGGCAGCGCTGGTCGCCACCTTCACCATGTCGGGCGAGCCGGATGCCGTCGACCACGAGGTGGCGGCCGAGGCCCTGCGGCGCTACGTCGACCGTCAGCGCCTGACGGATTTGAAGCCACCCGCCGGGTGCTGCGACACTTGAGCATGACCACCGATTCGATCGCGCCCCTCGACCTGAGCAACACACTCGCTGTGCAGCTCACATCGTGGCCGATCGACGGCGACAGCGCCTTTTCGGTGTTTCGTGCACCTGCGCGAAACGTTCGGCGAGAACCAGGTGTGCCTGTTCGAGTCGCTCGGCGGTCCCGCCGCGGACACGAACAGCGCCCTGATCGGCATTTCTCCGCTTCTCGACATCGTCGTCGACGACGGCACGATCACGCTGTCAGGCGTCCCGGCGGCGGTCGAATGGGCATCCGAACGGCTCGCCGAAGTCGGCACACTCACGACGTCCGCGCCTGGTGTGCACCGGCTGGCGCACCCCGAGGACGTCTGGGACGCGCTGCGGCACCTGCAGGCCGCGTTCGACGCCCCGGATGTCGACGACTCCGGCTTCCGCTTCGGCTACGTCACGGTGCTCAGCTACGACGCCGTGCGCTACATGGAGAACCTGCCCCGGCTCATCAGCGACGGCGGCACCGACCCCGACATGATCTTCCGCCTCTACGCGGCCACGATCGACGTCGACCTGCCCGCCGACAGGGGAGTGCTGACCGTCGCCTCCAGCGAGTTGTGGGATGCCCCGGACGGCGCCCGAATCGTGGCCCTCGCCGCGGAGGCGCCGCACGTCGCGACGGAGGATGACGCATCCATCCCGCCGGTCGGCGACGGTCGGATCCGGCACGACGACGATGACGCCGGGGGAGTACGTCGAGCGTGCCGAGGTCGCCCTCGGCCACATCCACGCCGGCGACATCTACCAGGTGCAGCTGGGCCATCCCATCCACGTGCCTGCGCCGCGCCGCGACCTCGACGTCTACCGTCGACTGCGCGCCATCAACCCGTCGCCCTACATGGGCTTCATCCCGCTGGGCGACCTCGCCGTCATCAGCGGAAGCCCCGAGCTGCACGTGCGGGTGGACTCCGACCTGCTGACGATGCGACCGATCGCCGGCACCGCCCGCAAGACCGCGGATGCCGCGGCGAACGCCGCGGCGGTCGCCTGGCTGCAGCAGGACGCCAAGGAGGCCGCCGAGCACATCATGCTCGTCGACCTGTGCCGCAACGACCTCGGTCGGGTCGCCGTGCCCGGGATCTGTCGCGGTCTCGAACCTGATGAACGTCGAGGAGTACTCGCACGTGCTACCACCTCGTCTCGACCGTCACCGCGACGCTCGAGCCGGGCGCGGGACAGCTACGACGTCATCCGGGCCACGTTCCCCGCCGGAACGGTGACCGGGGCGCCCGAAGATCCGGGCGATGGAGATCATCGAGACGCTCGAGAAGTCGCGCCGGGGGATCTACGCCGGGGTGTTCGGCGTGATCGGATTCGGCGGATTCACCAACCTGGCCCTCAGCCTGCGCACGATCGTCGCGACGCCCGACGGCTACACGGCCCGCGCATCCGCGGGGATCGTCGTCGATTCGTCCCCGGACAGCGAATGGCTCGAGACTCTTGCCAAGATGGGTTCGACGATTCGCGCACTAACGAACGGAGACGCGTCATGAGGGCCCTGCTGATCGACGCGTACGACAGCTTCTCGCACATCATCTACCAGTACCTGCGCATGATCGACATCGACACCGATGTCGTGCGCTCGGGCGACCTGACGCCGCGCGAAGCACTCGAGCACGACTCCGACTTCGTGCTGCTCGGGCCCGGCCCGGGAACGCCCGAAGACTCCGGGCACGTCGAGATGGTGCAGGAGCTGCGCGGGGTCGAAGCCCGTGCTCGGGGTGTGCCTCGGCCTGCAGAGCATCGCGACGGCGTACGGCGCTCGGGTATCGCCCGCCGCCCACCAGATGCACGGCAAGACATCCACGATCGACCACGACGGATCCGGGGTGTTCGCCGGGCTCGAGCCGGGATTCCTGGCCACGCGCTATCACTCGCTCGTCGTCGAAGACTCGAGCGTGCCGTCCGAGCTCATCGTGACGGCCCGTTCCCACGACGACGGGTACGTCATGGCTCTGCGGCACACCAGTGATCTCGTCGAGGGCGTTCAGTTCCATCCGGAGAGCATTTTGACCTCGAACGGCATCGAGCTGTTCCGCAATTTCGCTCGCGAGGTCGAGTCGCGCCGCGTTCCCGCCTGACCGAAGCCGCCGAACGGTCAAAAAGGACCCTTCAACGAGTTTTCAGGGGCCGTTTTCTGACCTTTCGGTGGTTCTGTGCCGGTGCGCTGGGAGTCGAGAGGACTTCCGGAGCGATACTAGAACGCTGATAATGCACATTATGTCAAGTAATACGAATCAGGCCTCCCAGAACGCCCTGAGTTCGCCCGCGAGGGCGCTCCCCTGGTCGAATCCGGCGCGAGCAGCTGCCGGACGGGCCGCGAGATTCATCATGTTGTCGCCGAAGGCATCGAGCGATGCCGTGTCGGGAAGGATCGTCTCGACCCGGCTGCCGCCGGCGCGCAATTCGTCGACCTGTGCATCGAGCTGCATGCCCCACTCGAGTGGATGCAGCGTGCGGCCGCCCAGCGGAGACAGCACGAGCACTCGTTCGTACCCCGCCGCCAGATCGGCGTTCTCGTTGCGGCGGTATCCCCCATCGAGATATCGGTCGTCACCTATAGGGAACGGGCCGACTCCGAAACCGTTCGAGGTGCTCGCCGCGACCGCGTCGACGAGGTCGACTCCGCTGGCTCGATCGAATACGACCGGTTCTCCCGTTCGGGCATCGATCGCCGTAATGAGGATTCTTCGCGTCGGCCAGTCGTGGCGCGGGAAGCGCGCGGCGACGGTCGCCCGCCAGCGGGCCGCACCCGAACCATCCGACTCCGCATCATCCTGGAGCGTTGCCGCACCCAGCCGACGCCTCATGTCGCCGACGTCGCTGGCAGACGCAGATGATCGTCGTCAGCCTGGCTGGCGGGTTGCCGACGGGCCGTACCGGAGCCGGCCCCGAGCGCAGTGGAGGCACTGCATCGACAATGGCCGCGAACAGCTCGGGCGGCGGCACGCTGGTGAGCTGAACCGCGGCGGTCGCGCCGGCCGACGTCCCGACCACGAGGTCGGCGCCGCTGACGTCCAAACCCGCGTCGAACAGGCCCGCAATGACGCCGATCAGCCAGGCATTGCCCGCCGATCCCCCGCCGCCGAGGACCAGCGCGGTGTCTCGGCGATCGTTCACGCCGGGGTGAGTGGGCTGAGCTGAAGAGAACTGAGGTGAAGAGTACTGAGGTGAAGACGTCATGGTCGTCGCTTTCTGGCAGTGTGGTGCACCGCTCCCCCGCGACGGCTACGTCAGTCGCGCGATCGTGAACCCGAGAGGAGCGTCCGGGCATCCAGGCCCGAGCCGGGCAAGCCCGGCATTGACAGTGTGTACATCAGGCTCACCTCCTCGAATCGCGTCACGTTCGAGGAAGACTCTACTCGCGGACCTCGCGGGCGGCACCCAAATCGGTATTTTCAGGCAGGCGCTGTAGCTTTGACTGCGTGAAGCGGGACCGTGCGCAAACCGCTTTGATCGTCGCGGTTGTGTCAGTGCTGTGCGTCGTCGTGGCCATCGGAGCTGCCCTTCAGGGCGACCTCGCGTTCTCGGGTCCGCGATGGATTCCCGGCGGCGGCGCGCTCACCCCTCCCAGGGTTTCGGCGACACCGGTGCCGGGAAGCAGCGCGACGCCGATCAGGACCCCGCCGGCCAGCGCGGGAGTCGTCTTCAGCTGGGTACCGATCGCCATCGTGCTGGGGTGCCTGCTCATCGCGGTGCTCGCACTCATCGTGGTCTACCTGCTGCGGCACCGCCGCCGGCCCGGCGAGAAGTCGCAGCTCACGATCGACGCGGAATTCGACGAGCTGAGCGAGCTGGCGGGCAACGATGTCGACGCAGACCTTCCCACGCTCCACCGCGGCCTCGTGCGGGCATCCGAAGCCCTCGAGGTGTACCGCGAGCCCAGGGACGCGATCGTGCGGGCGTGGCTCGGCCTGCAGGAAGCGGCGGAGGATTCCGGGCTGCGCCGCCGGCCTTCCGAGACACCCACCGAATTCACCACCAGGGTGTTCGAATCAGTGGAAGCAGACCGCAGCGCCGCGGCCGCACTGCTCGAGGTGTACCTGCGAGTGCGGTTCCGCCCCGTTCCCGCGACCGAGTCGGATGTGCGCCAGGCACGCGACGCGATCGACCGGCTGCGCGAGACCTGGCCGGTGATGTCGTCCTGATGAGATACACCGTGGGGCTGTCCTTCGCGGCCGCGCTCATCGGAGCGGGCTGCTGGTTCTTCGGACTCGACGTCATCCCGTCGATCGTCGTCGCGATCGTCGTCGCCGTGCTGCTGTTCGCCCTGAGGGCGCTCGTGCGCCCCGGTGTCAACTATGACTGGCCGCCCGCGCCGCCGACCTCGACCGACGGCGACCGCCGCGAGGTGAACGAGCTCGAGTGGGCGCTACGCACGCCCCGTCGGCTCGTCGAAGACCGCATCGTGGCCCGCGTCAGCAGCATCGCTCGTGCCGCGCTGAGGAGACGCCACCTCGACCCGGAGAACCCCGCTCACCGGGAGCGCATCGAGCACCTGGTCGGCGCCCCCGTCTACCAGCTGCTCAGCTCCCCCGACACCGCGCGCGTCAGCGTATCGTCGCTGCTCGCCGTGCTTCGTCGGCTCGACGCCCTCGAAAACCCGAACTCCAGCGCTCGCGCCCGACCCTGACCACTCCCCCGCAACCCAGCCGAAAGGGCAGCCATGCCAGCACCAGCCACCGATGTCGAGCCACTCGACGTCGCGACGATCTCAACCCTGAGCGCCGCGATCCTCGAACGTGTGACGACGGTGGTGGTGGGCATGCGACAGCCCCTCGAACTGGCGCTCGCCAGCATCCTCGCCGGTGGCCACGTCTTGTTCGAAGACGTGCCGGGGCTCGGAAAGACACTCGCGGCACGCAGCCTGGCCGCGGCAATCGGTCTCGACTTCCGCAGAGTGCAGTGCACTCCCGACCTGCTGCCCTCCGACATCACAGGATCGTTCGTCTACGCACCGAGCAGCAGCGAATTCGTCTTCCGGCCCGGACCGATCTTTACCGGCCTGCTACTTGCCGACGAGATCAACCGCACGTCGCCCAAGACGCAGTCCGCCCTGCTCGAGGCCATGGCCGAAGGCCAGGTCACGGTGGAGGGGAACAGCTATCCGCTCCCCGTACCGTTTCACGTCATTGCGACCTCGAATCCCATCGAATTCGAGGGCACCTACGCCCTCCCGGAGGCCCAGCTCGACCGGTTCATGGTGCGGCTCGCCGTCGGCTACCCGGACCGCAGCGGCGAACAGCGGGTGCTGCTCAACCGGGTGACCCGCCGCCAGGAGGTCGCCCAGGTCGAGGCCGTGATCACCGCGCAGCAGTTGCGCGCGATGCAGCGCGGCATCGAACTCGTCGACGTCGACGAGGATGTCGCACTGTACTGCGTCGATCTCGCCGGTGAGACGCGCGAGCACGGCTCCGTGCAGGTGGGCGCCTCGCCGCGCGGGGCACAGGGCCTCATGCTTGTCGGCCGGGCGCTCGCCGTCATGGACGGCCGCGACTATGTCACGCCCGAAGATGTCAAGCGCGTCGCCGTGGCCGTGCTCGCGCACCGCCTGTCGCTGACTCCGCAAGCCTGGGCGAACGGCACCGACCCGTCAGACATCGTGCTCGAGATTCTCGACGAGGTCGCGGGCCCGCCGACGGTCGGCGCGGAGCGGGCCGCCGACGCCGACGCGATCGGCGGCGCGAATGGCGGAGGGGCCGAGCGGTGAACGATCCGGGCCCGGTCGCGTCGCCGCCGCCCGACCAGCGGGCGCGAGAGCGGGACCGGGATGCAACGAGCGGCGACCACCGCTGGGTGCGCAACCCGGGGGCCCTCTTCGCGCTGCTGCTGGGCATCCTGCTCTCGGGGGTCGGCCTGCTGTTCTCCCGCCCGGAGCTCGTTTTCATCGCCGCCCCGATCCTCGTCACTTCGGCGTGGGCGCACCAGCGCCGGCCGAGAACCGATGCCACCGTGAGCGTCGTCACCACCGTGAGCCCGCATCCGGGGCCGGGCGTGGTCGACTATCGCACCGCTCTCGACACGCCGCGACAGACCGACGCGGTCGTGGTGCGGCTCTACGAGCGGGGACTCGAGCGCAGCGACCTGGTGGTCGACCGACGCACGGCCGCCGACCTCGCGGGCCAGGTGACGATCATCCACTCGGGCGTTCAGGAGATCGTGCGCGTCGACTTCGAGCTGATCGGTCCGCAGGCGTCGGTCGTCACGGCGCCGGCGCGCGGCCCGCGGAGCAGCCGAGTGGTCGCGCCGCACATCCTGTCGTTGCGCCGAATTCCCCTTCCGTTCCGCATGTTCGGGCTCTCGGGCGGGCACGACTCCGCACGGCCCGGCGACGGCGGCGAGTTCCGCGACATCAGCCAGTTCGTCCCAGGCGATCGCCTGCGCCGGATCGACTGGAAGGTCACGGCGCGGCGGGCGCAGGCTCCCGGCGACCTCTACGTGCGCAGGAGCTTCTCGACTGCCGACGCCACCGTGATCGTGGTTCTGGACAGCCGCGATGACGTCTCCATCCTGGCGTTCGACCGGGACCGGCCGGGAGCGAAACCCGACCTGCCGACTTCGCTGGATGTCGCCCGCGAGGCGGCATCCTCGCTCGCCTCCGGATACATCGCGACGGGCGACCGTGTCGGATTTCGCGACCTGGCCAGCAGCGCGCGCACCATCGCTCCCGCGGGTGGATCGGGTCACCTGCACCGGGTGCTGGCCGCCATCGCGCGAACCCGGCCGGTCGGGGCTCCCCAGCGCCGGCTGCGTGCCCCCGTGATCCCGGCCGGCGCTCTCGTCTATGTGCTCTCGACGTTTCTCGACGGCGAGGCAGCCCGCATGGCGGAATTGTGGCGGGTCGCCGGCCACCGTGTCGTCGCCGTCGACACTCTTCCGCCGACGCCCCTGACCGGTCTGCGCCGGGAGCAGGAGGCAGCGGTGCGCATCGTTCAACTGGAACGCGAGGCGCGCATCCGGTCACTGGTCGCTCTCGGCACCGACGTCGTTCGCTGGCGACCCACCGACGACAGGTCGCCCGAGGTGCAGCTCAGCACCCAGAGCCGACTGACGAGGCGGCCGCGATGAGCACGGCCGCGCAGCGCGGCGCTGCAACGGGCGAGGTGGCGCGCTTTCGCCCGGAGATCGGAGCGTCGATTCCGGCCTCGGTCGTGAGGCTGGTCATCGCGATCGTCCTTCTCGGGCTTTCGTTCGGCATCGTCGGCATCCAGCCGTTGCTCGCCCTGGCGCTGCTGCTTTCGATTGCCACCATGGTGTTCCCCCGCGCACCCGCGGCATGGATGCTCGCGGGCCTGCTCGCCGTGCTGAGCCTCGGTGCGCCCGCGGCAGCCCCCGGGTGGAAGTTCTTCGTCGCGCTGGCCGGTGTGCACCTGCTGCACCTCGTCGGGATGACGCTCACCTGGCTGCCCGCGGGCGGTCCCGTGCAGGTGCGGGTGCTGGGGCGCATCCTTCGCGGGTACCTTCTCATCCAGGTGCCGGCGCAACTGGTCGCCTTCCTGCTGCTGAACCTGCTGGCCGGGCCCTCGGGCGCCGCGGCCATCACCTCCCCCGTCTTCGGCCTGGTGGCGGCGGTCGGGCTCGCGGTTCTCGTGGCCCTGGCGCTCAGCCGCCGCGCCTGAGGTCGAGGGTCAGGCACGTCTTGTGCGTGCCCCTCGCCGTGTTGATACTGAGTTCATCTCAATTACAGCGTGCGGGTGCGGCCGGTCGCGACGGCAGCAACGGCGGGGTTCGTCGCACCCACAACGGGAAGGCGACCACATGGCCGGAGGACTGCGCGGCAAGACCATCGTCATCACCGGCGCCAGCTCCGGCATCGGTGCGGCGGCGGCCCGCGCACTGGCGCGGGACGGCGCGACAGTGGTGCCCATCGGGCGATCCCCCGAGAAGACGGCGGCCGTCGCGGCCGAACTCGGCGTGCCGCCGCTCGTTGTCGATTTCGGCGATTTCGCGAGCGTGAGGCAGCTCGCAGCCCAGGTGCAGGCCCGGTGCGACCGCATCGACGTCCTCGTGCACAACGCCGGTGGCATGGTGAAAAACCGTGAACAGACCCGCGACGGTCACGAACGCACCCTCCAGGGCAACTACCTGGGGCCATTCCTGCTGCAGATGCTGCTGGGCGGCCAGCTCGCCGACTCCCACGCGCGCATCCTCGTCACCTCGAGCATCGCCCACCACCTGGGCCGGATCCGGCTGGCCGACCTCGACGGACGCAATCGGGACTACTCGATGATCGGTGCCTACTCGGCATCCAAACTGGCCGACCTGCTGTTCGCTCGCCAACTCGCGAGAAACGGGATGATCGCGGCCGGCTTCGACCCCGGATTCGTCTCCACAGACTTCCTGTTGCCGGCAACAGGGCTGGCCGCAGCCGATCCTCGAAATGCGCACGGAATGCATCTCGTGCGGCGAAAGCTGCTGCGCGTCGTCCAGCCGGAGGTCGCCGCGACCGGAATCGTGCGCTTCGCAACCATCGAACGACCCGAGCGGCTCTCCGGCCGGCTGATCTCGCGATCGCGGGTGATCCCCTCATCCATCCCTGCCAGCAGCCGCACTCTCGCCGAGGGGCTGTGGCGCACGACCGAAGAACTTCTCAGCGCCGAGGCCGTCGGCTGAATTCGGCCGTCACCGGCATCGTGACCTTCGGTAGGCTCTCCTGCATGAAGTCGCTCCACTCCCCTGCGCTGCCCCCCGGGTGCTGGGAGGTCGTCGGCGTCGTTCTCGCCGGCGTCAGATAGCCCTGTCGAAATTCGTGAACTCCGCGCCTCCGCGCATCCGAATACTCGCTCGTTCATCCTCACTGTGAGGACCCCCGAACGTGTTCCGAGACAGAGAATCTGAGACAGAGAAAGCGTCAGCACTCATGCACCCCATCACCGAGGCGGCCATCCGCGCCGCATTCGTCAACGCATCACAGCGCGAAAGAAACACGCTCACCGCCCCGCCGGAGCTCGGCTCGACTGCGTGGGATCGGCTCGACTACCTCGGCTGGAGGGATGCCAGGATTCCGAGCCTCGGCTACGTCGTCGCAGACCTCGACGGCGAGCCCGTCGGAATACTGCTGCGCCAGGCGGAGGGACGAGCCCGAAGCCGCGCCCAGTGCTCGTGGTGCGAAGATGTTCAGCTGCCCAACGATGTCGTGCTGTTCAGCGCCCGCCGTGCGGGAGCCGCCGGTCGCAACGGCAACACCGTCGGAACGCTCGTCTGCGCCCACTTCGAATGCTCGGCGAACGTTCGTAAGCGACCCCCCGTCGCGTACATCGGCTTCGACGTCGAGGCCGCACGCGAACGACGGATCGAGACGCTGCGCGATCACGTGGCTGCGTTCGTGCGCGACATCCGCGACGGCGCGTGAGGGCGGCCGCTCAGGCCCGCTTGACGCGCATCGACGACCACGTCTCGTCGACCGAGATGAGGGTGACGCCGACCATCCCGTGCTCCGCCAGGAGCGCCTGCAGCGTGTCGCGGTGAAGCGGAACGTCGCCCGACTCGGTCTTCGATCGGCCGGCGCCCTTGCGGTACCAGACCCAGAGTCGGCCGTTCGGGGCGATCTCGCTCCAGGTACCCGGCAGCATGGTTGCGAGGTCGGCGAGGCCCTGCGCGACAAGGATCAGCTGGTCCACCTGGGATGCACCCCGCGCGGCGACAGTGACGCCGTCGGGCAACTCGCCGAGCAAGACTCGGGCGTCGGCGATGGCCACTCCATCGATGGCGACCGAATTGCCCGGTTTCAGGCCCAGCTTTTGCGCAACACTGCTCACGTGAGGATCCTTGTCTGCATAAGTCGCGTTCGAATCTAACAAAGGAGTGGCTGTGCCGCGACGGATGATGGGCGCCGCGCTCGCACTTGTGCTTGCCTTCGCGCTGGTGGGATGCACACTCACGGCCGCCCGGAGAATCTCCGGCAGCGCTGCCAACGTGCTCACGAACGCGATCTTCTATGCCCTGCCGAAACACATCCCGGCGGGCGAACCAGGTGCGATCTTCCGCATCCAGAGACTCCAGGGCGCGCCGAACGGTGCGATCGCCTGGCGGGTGCTTTACCACTCGCGCGACCTCGACAACCGGGACATCATCGTGTCAGGAGTGGTGGTCGCGCCGACCTCCACTCCCCCGGCGGGCGGGCGCACGATCGTCGCCTGGGGGCATCCGACCACCGGCGCCGCGCAGAGCTGTGGACCGTCGTCGAACATCGCGCCGTTCGACCTCATCGAAGGGCTGACCGCGCTGCTGAAGGCCGGTTACGTTGTCACGGCGACCGACTACCCGGGACTTGGCGTTGCCGGGCCGGACTCCTACCTGATCGGCTCCAGCGAGGGCCACAGTGTGCTGGACTCGGCGCGGGTCGCGCGCCAGATCAGCGCAGCGCACGCCAGCACGAACCTGCTGCTCTGGGGGCACTCGCAGGGCGGCCAGGCGGCGCTCTTCGCGGCGCAGGAGGCTACGACATACTCGCCCGAACTGCACCTGCACGCCGTGGCCGTAGCCGCGCCTGCGACCGACCTCGGGGCCCTGCTGAAGGATGACATCGGCACGGTCTCCGGTGTCACCATCGCGTCGTACGCGTTCCAGTCGTTCTCCACCGTCTACGCGTCCCTGCCGGGCACTGGTCTCGACACCATCCTGACTCCCGCCGGAGCGGCAGCGACGCCCGCGATGGCGAAGCTCTGCCTGGTCAGCGGCCACACGACCCTGCACGCGATCGCGGGCAAACTGGTGGGAGCGTACCTGGCCGGTGACCCGGCCACGACAGAGCCGTGGGCCGGCCTGCTGCAGCAGAACACGCCGGGCGAGTCCGCGCTGAGCGTGCCGCTGCTGGTCGCGCAGGGCGACGACGACACGCTCGTGCACCCGTCGGCGACTGACGCGTTCATCGCCCACGAGTGCAGCATCGGCACGGATGTCAGTGCGCTGCACATCCCGAAGACCGGTCATGGCCTGGTGGCGCTCCGCGCCATGTCCACGGTGCTGGCCTTCTTCGCGCACGACGGCGCCAGCTCGCCGGCGTCCCCGGCCTGCTAACGACGCAGCGTTCGACCCGCGCGGTGCTCGAGCAGCTTCGCCGCAAGGAGTTCCCCGTCGACGGCGCCGAACAGCTCGAGCGCCTCGCGATGCAGCCGCGAAACGGTCGCGGAGAGCTCGAAGGGCACCGCGCCATCCCTCGCCAGCGAGACCAGCGTCTCGAGTTCCTCGACACACCGGTCGAGGCCGAACGACTCCAGGTAGTCGCCGTCGAGCAGGCGATCGAGGTACTCGTCGATGAAGACGCTGCCGCCGGCACTCGTTGCGAGCTGCGAGCGGAGGGGCCCCGGCGCGAGACCCAGCGACTGGCCCAGCAGCAGGGCCTCGGTGACCGCGACGACCTGGCCGAACCACAGCAGGTTGGCGAGCAGCTTGGCGGTATAGCCCGCGCCGATGTCGGAACCGATGACCTCCACACTTCCGAGCGGCTCGAGTACCGGTCGCGCCCGATCGATCGCGGCCGCGCTGCCGCCGGCGAAGAATCGGATTGCACCGCCCTCCGCGGCCGCCACTCCCCCGGCCATCGGAGCGCCGACCGCGTCGATACCCCGCGCGGCCAAGGCTTCGGCGACCTCGCGCGCGACACGCGGGTCGTTGCTGGTGAGGTCGACCCACAACGCACCGACGGGCACTGCGTCCACCAGGCGCCCCGCCCCGATCATGGCGTGCGCGATCTCGGGGATCCCGGGCAGCACCGTCAGCAGCACGTCGCTGCCGACAGCCAGCTCGCGGGCCGAAGCAGCGACGGCGGTTCCGGTGGATGCCGCGCGAACAGCATCGGTGTCGAATACCGTCACGTCGAGTCCGGCCGAGACCAGTCGTCGGGCAATCGGCACCGCCCATCCGACCGACACCGAGCACGCCGATGCGCTGAGCCTGAGCCTGAGCCATGCGTGCCCCGTTCGTCTAGAAGTCGCGCAGGTTGGCGCGAAGGCCGCCGCCGCCGAATTCGGTGCGCAGGATGCCGCGCCGACGAAGGATCGGCACGAGCTCGTCGAGGATGCGATGCACGGTCACGGGATGCAGGTCGCCCCACAACAGGATGCCGTCGTTGTCGGCCGCCTCGCCGAGATCCTCGATGAGGTCGGCGAACTCTCCCGCGGTGCCCACGAAACCGGTGCGGTCGCTGATGCGGCCGAGCCGCGCCTGCGCGCCCAGAAGGGTCTTGCAGCGGGGTGGTCTCCGGATCGAATTTGCCGGTCAAGCGCTTGATACTGCCCTGCGAGACGTGGTCGCCGAACACGCGAAAGGTCGAGAGGCTTCTCGAAGTCGAGCACAGTGAGGTCGGTCTCGAGGTCGCTCGACTGGCGTTCCGCAACCGTGCAGGATTGTCGCGTCATCCGGGTTCGCGGACTCGGCCACCAGCCGATCGGCCTCCTCGCGCGCTCGAGACCAGCACGGGCTGGATGGCAAACAGGATGTTGATGTCGCGCGGGTCACGCCCGCGCTCCCGCGCCGCCTCGTGGATGCGCGCCCGATAGTCGCGGATGCTCGTCGACGTCGAGCGGCGCCAGCGCCAGCTGCACGTCCGAGTTCGCACCGGCGAACCCGAGACCGCGACCGGAGCCGCCCGGTGACACGATCACCGGGTCGCCGTCGGCGAACGGGATCGCGTTGAGCGGACCGTCGAACGCGAAGTATTCGCCGCGGTGCTGGAACGCGTCCAGCTTCGAGCCGTCGGCGTACCGACCGCGTCGCGGGATCGGCGACCAGGGCGCCATCGCGCCCAGCTGTGCCAGAGCCGGCGGATGCCCGACAGCCACTCCTCGGCGCGGTCGTAGGCGGCGTCGTGGCCGAGCGGCGGCTGGTCGCCGAAGTGCCGGGCGCTGCCCGTGTCGGTGACGACGTTGAGGCCGAGCCGATTGCCGCTCAGGTGCTGCAGCGTCGCGAACTGCCGGGCGGCGGTGTACGGCAGGTAGGCGGCCGGGTTGACGGTCGGGGCGATGCCGATGTTCGAGGTCGCGTCGAAGAGGTAGGGCGCGAGCAGCAGCGGGTCGTGCTTCGGGCCGCCGAAGGCCTGCCGGATGCGCAGGTCGAGCGTCGCCGGGTTACCCATCGACGGCGCGTCCTCGATGATCAGCAGGTCGAAGCCGGCCTGCTCGAGGTCGCGCACCGACTGCTGGTACAGCGCGGGCTCGGTCCAGCGGTAGTTCCAGTCGAGGTAGGGGTGACCCCAGCCGTGCGGTCCGAAACCGCGCGCCAGGAACCAGCCGAAGTGCTGCTGCCTGCTCACGAACCCGAGCGTACTGCGGCCAGTCCGCGGTCGAGGTCGCGAATGAGGTCAGGCAGGTGCTCGATCCCGATCGAGACACGCAGCGTGCCGGGCCAGATACCGCCCTGGCTCAGCTCATCGTCGGTGCGCTGGTTGTGGCTGGTGGTGCCCGGGTGCAGGATGAGCGACTTGACGTCGCCCAGGTGGGTCATGTGCGTGAAGATCTCGAGTGAGTTGACGAAGCGGCGCGCGGCATCCACTCCGCCGCGCAGCGTGAACGAGAACACCGAGCCCTGGCCATCGGGCAGGTACGCTCAGCGCGAGGTCGTGGAACGGGTTCGACTCGAGCCCGGAGTAGTCCACCGAATGAACCTCGGGCTGCTGCTCCAGCCATCGGGCGACGCCCAGTGCGTTCGCCGACTGGCGCTCGACGCGAAGCGACAGCGTCTCGATGCCCTGGTTGATCAGGAACGCGTTCAGCGGCGACGGCGTCGGACCGAAACGCAGCGCGAGCACATCACGCAGGTAGGCGATGCGCGCGAGACCGCCCTCGCGCTCGGCGAAGCTGGGCCCGCCCAGCCGTCCCGTGGTCGGTCAGCTGCGGGAACAGCGCGCCCGATCGCTCGGCGTCGAACCTGCCGTTGTCGACGATCACTCCCCCGAGAACGGCGCCGTGCCCGGCCAGGAACTTGCTCGCCGAATGCACCACGATGTCGGCGCCGTGATCGAGAGGCCGCAGCAGGTACGGGGTCGCGAGCGTGTTGTCGATGATGAGCGGAATGCCGTGGCGATGCGCCACCTCGGCGATCGCGGCAATGTCGAGGATGTCGTTCTTCGGGTTGGGAATCGACTCCGCGAACAGGGCCCGGGTCGTCGGGCGCACAAGCTGCTCCCACGCGTCCGGGTCATTCGCGTCGGCCACGAAGTCGACGTCGATCCCCATGCGCGAGAGGTTGTCGAGCAGAAAGCCGCGGGTTCCCTCGTAGATGCTGGACGCCGAGATCACGTGCTGGCCCGCCTCGAGCAGTCCGAGCAGCGTGATGGCGACCGCCGCCTGCCCGCTCGAGACAAGGAGCGCCTCGGCGCCATGCTCGAGCAGGGCCACCTTCTGCTCGACGGCCTCGGCCGTGGGGTTGGCGACGCGCGTGTACGTGTAGCCGTCGCCGTTCTCGAAGAGGTCTGCCGCCTGGTCGAAGTCCTCGAGCACGAAGCCCGCCGTCAGGTAAATGGGCGTCGCGCGCGGGCTCACCCCGGAACCGGGCCTCTGCCCGGAATGCAGTTGCAGGGTCGCGAAACCGCGCTCCGGGTCGTCGTGCTCACGTGCCACGGGCTGGGACAGCGTCATGGTTGCCCCCTTCCATCCGGCTGATGCTGTGATCGACTCAGGATGCCAGAACACGCGAAAAACTCTCGCGAATGCTAAGTACTGTTACGTCCCGTGCGCGGATAATGGCGGGATGCCCGACGTCGCAGACTCCGCCCGCTGCCCCTGTGGGACGGGCCTCAGCTACGGCGAATGCTGCCATCCGTTCCATGCGGCGGTGGCCCTGGCGCCGACCGCCGAACGCCTGATGCGGTCGCGGTACAGCGCCTACGCGATCGGGCTCCCGGGCTACGTGCTGGCGACGTGGCATCCATCCACTCGTCCCGCCTCCGCTGTCTCTCGACCCCGACGTGCAGTGGGTGGGCCTCGAGATCCTGGGTCGCACGCGCGGCGGAATGCTCGACACGGAGGGCACAGTCGAATTCCGAGCGACGTACCGCAGCGACGGGATGCGCCAACACCAGCACGAGACCAGCACCTTCGTGCGCGTCAACAAGGCCTGGCTGTACGTCGACGGCGTCGTCACCGACTAAACCCCGAGTTGCATGTTTTCGTGGCCAGGGCACCCCTCAGGCCACGAAAACATGCAACTCGATAGTCTCGAGGGCAAGCGAAGGAGCGGACATGGCGGCAGGTATCGGTCGGGACACGCAGTCCGCGATCTACCGCGGCGGCGCGATCGGGCGCACGCCGATCGTGTCGTCGCGGTTCGAGCGGCTTGAAGCCGCGGCCCGCAAGGCGATGACCCCGGACGCGTTCGCGTACGTTGCCGGATCGGCGGGACGCGAGACGCACCACCGACGCCAATGCAGCCGCCTTCGACGCCTGGCGCATCGTTCCCCGAATGCTGCGCGACGTGAGCTCCCGCGACCTCACGATCGTCGCTGTTCGGCAGGCACTACCAGTCGCCTCTGCTCGCCGCGCCCGTCGGCGTGCTCGAGCTGGCGCATCCCGATGCCGACCTCGCCATCGCGCGCGCCGCCGCCGCGCTCGGCATGCCCTACATCGCGTCGAACCAGGCCTCGCTGCCTCTCGAGCAGACCTTCGCCGCGACCCCGGGCTCGCCGCACTGGTTCCAGCTGTACTGGAGCAGTTCAGACGAACTGGTCGAGAGCCTGGTCGCGCGGGCAGAGAAAGCGGGCGCCGAGGCGCTCGTCATCACGCTCGACACCCACATGCTCGGCTGGCGACCGCGCGACCTCGACCTCGCCTACCTTCCGTTCGCCCACGGCACTCGGCATCGCGCAGTACACGAGCGACCCGGTGTTCCGCCGGCTGGTGGCCGAGCGGGTCGCGGCGGGCGCCACCCCGGGCCGAAACCCCGCCGATCAACGCCGACGGTCATCCGCACTCTGCTCGACATGACCCGGCACTACCCCGGCTCGTTCTGGTCGAACCTGCGCTCGAGAGAACCGCGCACGGCGGTCGATGTCTTTCTCGAGGTCTTCTCCCGGTCATCGCTCACCTGGGAGAACCTCGCTTTCGTGCGCCAGCGAACCAGCCTGCCGATCCTGCTGAAAGGCATCCAGCATCCGGATGACGCGGAGCTGGCCATTCGGCACGGCGCCGACGGGATCATCGTGAGCAACCACGGTGGCAGGCAGCTCGACGGGGCGATCGGCTCCCTCGACGCCCTGCCCGCCATCGTCGCCGCCGTCGGCGCCCGGGTGCCGGTGCTGTTCGACAGCGGGATCCGCAGCGGGTCGGACATCCTGGTGGCTCTCGCACTCGGCGCCACCGCCGTCCTCATCGGGCGGCCCTGGGTCTACGGGCTCGCGATCGGCGGCGCAGCCGGAGCCGAGGCGGTGCTGCGCAACCTCGTCGCCGAACTCGACCTGAACCTGGGTCTGAGCGGCCATCGCTCGATCTCCGAGCTGACGCCAGACATCCTGGTCCGAGCGGGGGCCTGACCGACTACGCGTTCGTGGCGGCAACCCACTCGTCGAGCTTGGCCGCGGCCCGCCCGGCGTCGACGATGGCCGCAGCGACCTCCATCGACCGCGACAGGCGATCGACGATCGGCACACGGTTGAGGTCGGGATCCTGGGCGAGCTCGAACGCCGAGATGCCGGCGGCGGCGTTGAGCAGCACGATGTCGCGAACGGGGCCGCGCTCCCCCGCCAGCACCGAGCGCGCGACCGCGGCGTTGGATGTCGCGTCAGACCCGAGCAGGTCGGAGATGTCGGCGGTGGCAATTCCCAGGTCGAGCGGGTTGAGGTCGTGCTCGGTGACGAACCCGCGCGAGACCTCCCAGATGTGGCTGTGGCCCGTCGTCGTGAGCTTGTCGATGCCGTCGTCGCCGCGGTAGACGAGCGCCGTCGCGCCCCGGGTCTGGAAGACGCCGACGACGAGCGGAACGCGGTCGAGGCTCGCGACGCCCACCGCCGACGCCTCGGGGCGGGCCGGGTTGCACAGCGGGCCGAGGATGTTGAACAGGGTCGAGATGCCGAGCTCCTTGCGCGTTGGCCCCGCGTGCCGGAAGCCGGGGTGGAACAACGCAGCGAACGCGAACGTGATCCCCGTCTCGCCGCAGCACCTCGGCGACCCGCTCCGGACGGAATGTCCAGGTTGATGCCGAGCGCCGCGAGAACATCCGACGCGCCCGACGCGGAGCTGGCGCCGCGGTTGCCGTGCTTGACGACGGGGATCCCCGAGGCCGCCGCGATCACCGACGCGATCGAGGAGATGTTGAGCACGGCCCCGTAGGGGTCGCCGCCGGTGCCCACGATGTCCAGCACCATGGGGTCGACGTCGAGCGGAAGCGAGTTCGCGAGCACCGCATCCCGGAACCCGACGATCTCGTCTACGGTCTCCCCGCTTGATGCGCAGGGCCACCAGCAGACCCGCCCAGTTGCGCGGGTGTCGCCTCCCCCGCCATCACACTCTGCATGGCCCATGTGGACTCGCTGATCGACAGATCGGACGCCCTCTACAAGGTGGCTGAGGATGCTCGTCCAGGTGTGTTCGGAGGCCATGTCGGAAATCCTAACGATTGGGGTGCGACTGGCGGTCCTAATGGCCGAAAGGCCCCTCGATATCGGACATAATGGAAGAGTGACGAGCACCTCTCTTACTCGCCCGGTCGGAATTTCCTCTGTGAACCGCCCGAGTATTGTCGCGGTCGGAACGATCGTCTGGCTGGGCAGCGAGGTGATGTTCTTCGCGGGCCTGTTCGCGATCTACTTCACCCTGCGCTCCACCTCGCCGGGACTCTGGGCAGCCGAGACATCCCACCTCAATGTCGTGTACTCGGCGATCAACACCTGCGTGCTGGTGTCGTCGTCGTTCGCCTGCCAGTTCGGCGTCTTCGCGGCCGAGCGGCTGCAGCCACGACGCAAGAGCTGGAAGCTCAGCGAGTGGGGCATGGTCGAGTGGTTCTTCGTCACCTACTGCATCGGCGCCACCTTCGTCATCCTGCAGGTCACCGAGTACGCCAACCTCGTCGGTGACGGAATCTCGATCTCATCCAGTGCGTACGGTTCGGCGTTCTACCTGACCACCGGCTTCCACGGCCTGCACGTCACGATGGGTCTCTTCGCCTTCCTGCTCGTCATCGGGCGCGCATACTCCGCAAAGAATTTCGGTCACAAAGAAGCGACCAGCGCGATCGTCGTTTCGTACTACTGGCACTTCGTCGACGTCGTCTGGATCGCACTGTTCTTCGTCATCTACGTACTGAAATAAGCGGGAAACAGGAAACACATGCGTAAGTCGATCGACAAACTCCCCAAGGCCCGCAAGGGTCGCAAGCCGGGTCGCCGTTCCCCGCTCGCATCCATTGCGCTGATCCTCATCGGACTGGTCGCGACCGGCGGTGCGTACGCCCTGTTCACGACCACGGCAACGCGCCTCCACGACGACCTCCAACAGCGCAACTGTGACCGAGGGTTCGAAGCTCTTCCAGGCCAACTGCGCCACCTGCCACGGCATGAACCTCGAGGGCACCAAGCAGGCCCCGTCGCTTCTCGGCGTCGGCGCGGCATCCGTGCAGTTCCAGGTCTCGACCGGCCGGATGCCCGCCGCGGCATCCGGACCGCAGGAAGAAGAGAAGACCCCGCAGTTCACCGACCAGCAGACGCTCGCGCTCGCCGAGTTCGTCGGCTCGAAGGCGGTCGGCCCGGCGATCCCGTCGAAGCAGTACCTCGGGGGCACCGGCAACGCGGCGAAGGGTGCGGAGCTCTTCCGCATCAACTGCGCCATGTGCCACAACGTGGCCGGCGCCGGCGGTGCACTCACCGAGGGCAAGTACGCGCCAGCGCTGAGCGGCGTCTCGGCCCTGCACATCTACGAGGCCATGGTCACCGGCCCGCAGAACATGCCCGTGTTCAACGACCAGAACATCACGCCGCTCGCAGAAGGCCGACATCATCACCTACCTCAAGTACCTCGACCAGAACCCGTCGCCCGGTGGACTCGACCTCGGCAACCTGGGGCCGGTGTCCGAGGGGCTCTTCGTCTGGATCTTCGGTCTCGGCGCAGTCGTCGGAGTCACGATCTGGCTGACGGCGAAGGCCAACTAGCGTGGGCGCAGCGAACGACCGCAACCACACTCACAGCGCGAAAGGGAAGAGCATGGCACAGCACGACGACGGTGTGACAACACCTGACAGTGGGCATGCCGGCTCCGCGGCCACCGGTTCGTCGGTGATCCTTTCGACCGATGCCGGCTCCGACGGTCGTGCCCACCGATGCCGTGGTCAACCCCGGTTTTCCGCCGCACAACCCTCGGCAGACCAACCTCGACCCCAAGAAAGACAAGAACGCCGAACGCCAGGTCGACGTTCCTGTTCTTCCTGTCGATCATCGGCAGCGTTTTCGCGCTGGCGGCCTACATGGCCTTCCCGATCGTTCCCGGCAACTTCGGCTCGATTCGCGAAAACAACCTGTTCCTGGGGCTCGGCATCACGCTCGGCCTGCTCGGCATCGGCCTCGGCGCCGTGCACTGGGCCAAGCAGCTCATGCGCGAAGACGAGAGCGTCGAATACCGTCACGGCACGCGCGGCACTGAAGAGACGCGCGCCAAGGCGGTCGAGGTGTTCGAGCTGGGCAACGAGGAATCCGGAATCGGGCGTCGCTCGCTCATCCGCAACAGCCTCATCGGCGCGCTCGTTCTCACCCCGGTTCCGGCCGTGGCGCTGTTCCGCGGCCTCGCGCCCGACACCGACCCGACGGCACTCCTGAAGCACACCATGTGGAAGAAGGGCGTGAAGCTCACGCACGACCCCACGGGCGTGCCGATCAAGGCCTCGGATGTCACGCTCGGCTCCGTCTTCCACGTGATCCCCGAGGGACTGCTGCAGCGCAGCGACGCCCTCGAGCAGAAGGCGAAGGCGGCGGTGCTGCTCATGCGCCTGCAGCCCGAAGACCTGCACGTCACCAAGGGTCGCGAGACCTGGAACTACGAGGGCATCATCGCCTACTCGCAGATCTGCACCCATGTCGGATGCCCGGTAGCACTGTACGAACAGCAGACCCACCACCTGCTGTGCCCGTGCCACCAGTCGCAGTTCGACATGACCCACGAGGCACGCGTCATCTTCGGACCGGCGCGGCGACCCCTCCCCCAGCTGCCGATCACGATCGACAGCGAGGGATACCTCATTGCACGAAGTGACTTCCACGAGCCAGTGGGGCCAGATTATTGGGAGCGTCACGTATGACCACCACATACCAGCGAAACCCGTGGCGGAGCAGTAGTACCGAAGCGCAAGTCCGCCACCCAGTCGGCCGCCAACTGGGTCGACGAGCGCACCAGCATCTCCGGGCCTCGTGCGCGAGCTCGGGCGCAAGATCTTCCCCGACCACTGGTCGTTCATGCTCGGCGAGGTCGCGCTCTACAGCTTCATCGTCATCCTGCTGACGGGCACGTTCCTGACGTTCTTCTTCCAGGCGTCGATGGCGGAGGTCACCTACGACGGCACCTACCTGCCGCTCAAGGGCATCGACATGTCGGCCGCCATGAACTCGACACTGCACATCAGCTTCGACATCCGCGGTGGGCTGCTCATGCGCCAGATCCACCACTGGGCGGCACTGCTGTTCGTCGCGTCCATCGGCCTGCACATGCTGCGCATCTTCTTCACCGGTGCCTTCCGCAAGCCGCGCGAACTCAACTGGTTCATCGGTTTCGTGCTGTTCATCCTGGCGCTGGCCGAAGGGCTTCACCGGGTACTCGCTGCCCGACGACCTGCTCTCCGGTAACGGCCTGCGCATCATCGACGGCCTGGTCAAGGGCATCCCCGTAATCGGAACGTGGACGTCGTACCTGCTGTTCGGCGGCGAGTTCCCTGGCACAGCCATCGTCGGGCGGCTCTACACGCTGCACATCCTGTTGCTGCCCGCCGATTCTTGTCGCTGCGCTCGGCGTGCACCTGGTGCTGCTGGTGATCAACAAGCACACGCAGTTCGCGGGCCCCGGCAAGACCAACGACAACGTCGTCGGTGTGCCGATCATGCCCGTGTTCGCGGCCAAGGCCGGCGGATTCTTCTTCATCGTGTTCGGCGTGATCGTGCTCATGGCGACGTTCTTCACCATCAACCCGGTCTGGTTGTACGGGCCATACGACCCATCACCGATCTCGGCCGGTACCCAGCCGGACTGGTACATCGGATTCGCGGATGGCGCGCTGCGACTCGTGCCGTCTGGTCTCGGTTTCCAGATCGGCAACTTCACATTCGCGCTGAACGTCTTCCTGCCGACCGTCGTGCTGGTGCTGTTCCTCGCGGCTGTCGCCTTCTACCCGTTCATCGAAGGCCTGGGTCACGGGCGACAAGCGCGAGCACCACATCGCCGACCGCCCGCGCAACGCGCCGACCCGCACCGCCATCGGTGCTGCGGGCGTCACGTTCTACGCGGTGCTGTGGGCCGCGGCCAGCTCCGACCTCATCGCGACCCACTTCGGGCTGACGATCGAGGGCGTCATCCTGTCGCTGCAGATCACGCTCATCGTCGGTCCGATCGTCGCCTACCTCGTCACCAAGCGCATGTGCATCGGCCTGATGAAGAAGGACCGCGAGATCGCACTGCACGGTTACGAGAGCGGGCGAATCGTTCGACTGCCCGGTGGCGAGTACATCGAGGTGCACGAGCAGCTCACTGACTACGAGCGCTGGCGCCTGGTGAGCTTCGACGACTACAAGCCGCTGATGCTGCGCCCGAACGCCAAGGGCCAGATCTCGACGTCGGAGCGCGTGCGCGCTGCGATGTCGGGCTGGTTCTTCGAGGACCGCATCTCCCCCGTGACCGCCCAGGAGCTCGAGCAGGCCCACCACTCGGGCCATGGTGCCCTCGAGGGCGACGTCAACACCGAGATCGAGAGCGGCCACCACTAGGCGTCGCTGCGCACGTCGAAAGGGCCGTCCCCGAGGGGGCGGCCCTTTCGCGCTCGCGCCTCGCGCCCAGACCTGTGCCGTTCGGCACGACATCACCCGCGCGCGCGGCACACCCCGCCCCAAACGGAGCACCTCCCACGCGACTCTGGGCCCCGGCCGCAGCAGGACGCGTGCGGCATACGGCACGGTGAACAGGACGAACCAGGTGCTACCGGGCGGGTCATCCTGTTGGGCGACCGGCGGCGCCACCGCCACCCTGCACGACATCACCCGTTCGGGACGACATCACCCGCGCGCGCGGCACACCCCGCCCCAAACGGCGCACCTCCCACGCGACTCTGGGCCCCGGCCGCCAGCAGGACGCGTGCGGCATGCGGCACGGTGAACAGGACGAACCAGGTGCTACCGGGCGGGCCATCCTGTTGGGCGACCGCGGCACCACGCCACCTGCACGCCACCCCGCCAACCCCGCACGACATCCACCGTTCGGGACGACATCACCCGCGCGCCCGGCACACCCCGCCCCAAACGGAGCAGGTGGCCTGGGCCTACGTCGGCGACCTAGTGGCCGAAGTTGCCGCGCTGGTACTCGTAGATGAGTCCCACGACGCTGATGCCGGCAAGCGGCACGGCGATGAAGCAAATCCAGTTGCCGACCGCGAGCCCGGTGAACATCAGTGCGACCGATGCGCCCAGTGAGACGGGCCACCAGCTCCACGGGCTGAAGAAGCCCTGCTCGGCCTCGCCGTCGTCGATCTCGGCGTCGTTGCGGTCCTCGGGCAGCTCGCCACCCTGCGCGCGGTGCAGGCGGTACAGGTAGAACGTGATGAGCGAGCAGAGAGCACCGACGAGCGCGAGCCCGACGACGCCGACCGGCTCCCAACCGCCACCCTCGGACGCATTTCCGTAGGTGTGATCCAGCGTGCCCCACAGGATGTATCCGCCGCAGGCTGCGAAGCAGAACAGCGCCAGGATCAGGAAGAGTTTCCAGGTAGCACCCATGGCTACTTCACCGCCCCGTCGGCCATGTCGTAGACGGGCGCATCCGGCGCGTCCTTCAGCGGGCCGACGCCTACCGGGATCTCGGCCTCGGGGTGGTTGAGGTCGAACGCCGGCGACTCGGAGCGGATGCGCGGGCATCGACGACGAAGTTGTGTCGCGGCGGCGGGCAGGATGTCGCCCACTCGAGCGAGCGGCCGTAGCCCCACGGGTCATCGGACGTGACCTTGGGTGCGCGACGCGCGGTGATGTACACGTTGTAGAGGAACGGGCAGCATCGAGACGCCGAGGATCATCGCGCCGATGGTCGACACCTGGTTCATCCAGGTGACGCCGTCCTCGGGCAGGTAGCTCCAGTAGCGACGCGGCATGCCTTCGACGCCGATCCAGTGCTGGATCAGGAAGGTCGTGTGGAAGCCGATGAACAGCAGCCAGAAGTGGATCTTGCCGAGCCGCTCGTTGAGCATCTTGCCCGTCCACTTCGGCCACCAGAAGTAGAAGCCGCTGAACATGGCGAACACGACGGTACCGAAGACGACGTAGTGGAAGTGCGCGACGACGAAGTAGCGTGTCGGACACGTGGAAGTCGAGCGGCGGCGACGCGAGGATGACGCCGGTCAGGCCACCGAAGGTGAAGGTGATCAGGAAGCCGATCGCCCACATCATCGGGCGTCTCGAATGTCACCGATCCGCGCCACATGGTGCCGATCCAGTTGAAGATCTTCACGCCGGTCGGAACCGCGATGAGCATCGTCATGAAGGAGAAGAACGGCAGCAGCACCGATCCGGTGACGTACATGTGGTGTGCCCACACCGTGACGGACAGCGCCGCGATCGCGATGGTCGCGTAGATCAGGGTCTTGTACCCGAAGATCGGCTTGCGGCTGAAGACCGGCAGCACCTCGCTGATGATGCCGAAGAACGGCAGCGCGATGATGTAGACCTCGGGGTGCCCGAAGAACCAGAACAGGTGCTGCCAGAGCAGCGCCCCGCCGTTGGCCGCATCGAAGACGTGCGCACCGACCGTACGGTCAGCGCCGAGAGCGAGGAGCGCCGCGGCAAGGACCGGGAACGCCATCAGCACGAGGATCGAGGTGACGAGCGCGTTCCAGGTGAAGATCGGCATGCGGAACATCGTCATGCCGGGCGCGCGCATCGTGATGATGGTCGTGATGAAGTTGACGGCGCCGAGGATGGTTCCGAATCCGCTGAGCGCGAGACCGAAGACCCAGAGGTTGCCGCCGAGGCCCGGCGTGAAGGTCGTCGAGGTCAGCGGCGCGTAGGCCGTCCAGCCGAAGGATGCCGCACCCTGCGGAGTAAGGAATCCGGCGACCGCGATGAGCGAGCCGAAGCAGGAAGAACCAGTACGCGAGCGCGTTGAGTCGCGGGAACGCGACATCCGGTGCACCGATCTGCAGCGGCATGATCACGTTCGTGAAGCCGGCGAACAGTGGCGTCGCGAACATCAGCAGCATGATCGTGCCGTGCATCGTGAACAGCTGGTTGTACTGCTCCGGCGTTCCGACGAGTGCCTCACCGGGCTCGAACAGCTGGGCGCGGATGACGAGCGCCATCACACCGCCGAGGCAGAAGAACAGGAACGAGGTGATCAGGTACAGGTACCCGATGGTCTTGTGGTCGGTGGTGGTGATCCAGCGGATGACGACGTTGCCCTTGCGGGTGGTCGCCGAGCCGGCCGACGCCGGCCTGGCGCTCGAGAGCGTGTGTACGACACTGTCGCGGTCATGGTGCTTAACCCTTCGGTGCGCCGGTGCCCGGCAGGTTCGTGTTCGCGTTGTAGTTGGCGCCGAGCAGGCCCGGGTGGATCTTGCGCTGCGCGGTGATGTACGCTCTGGTAGTCGGCGTCGGAGACGACCTTCACCTGGAACAGCATGAGCGAGTGGTACTGGCCGCAGAGCTCGGCGCACTTGCCCTGGTAGGTGCCGATCTTCTCGGGGATGAAGTACATGTAGTTGGCCTTGCCCGGGATCATGTCTTTCTTGTAGAGGAAGTTCACGATCCAGAACGAGTGCGCGACGTCGCGCGAGAGGATCTTGATCTCGACGCGCTTGTTGACCGGCAGGTAGAGCGTGTTGAGCGGCTGCGTGAGCGCGCCGGTGTTCGCCTCGGTCTGCGCCTGGATGCCCGGGCTGTAGACCTTCTCGTTCATGTAGTCGAACGTCCACGCCCAGCGCTGGCCGTACACGTCGATCTTGACCTGCGGCGCGGCGGTGGGCGGCGTCTCGATGTTGTTCTGCGTCTTCGCGGTGAAGGCGAAGAACCCGAGAACGAGGATGAGCGGCACGATCGTGTAGAAGATCTCGATCGGCATGTTGTAGCGCAGCTGCACCGGAAGGCCGGTCTGGCCCTTGCGGCGGCGGTAGACGACGGCGGCCCAGATGATGAGGCCCCACGTGATGACGACCGACGCCCATGAGCACGATCCACGACGTGTTCCAGAGGCCGACGACCTCGCTCGTGTGGTTGGTCGTGTTGAGCGACGTGATGGGCAGGAATCCGAATTCCTGCTGCTGCGATGCAGCCCGCAAGAGCAAGGATGACGACGACCGCGGCCGGAACTACAGCCCAGCGAAAACGGCGGTTACGGAGCACCTGGAACCTCTCGGATCTAGCGGACTGATTGCTCTCCCAAGTCTATAACCCGCGCCGCGTAGCCGCCTCGCCCAACAGGGCCGCAAACAGACAAAGATCGGGCCGATTCGGCCCGATCTTTGGTGTCCTGTCTTCGCGGGACGAGACCCTTTGAGTAGCTGGATGCTGGCCCAGCGCGCGTGACGACTAGTGGAAGCTGTCTCCACACGCGCAGCTGCCCGAGGCGTTCGGGTTGTCGATCGTGAAGCCCTGCTTCTGGATGGTGTCTTCGAAGTCGATGGATGCGCCATCGAGGTAGGGAACGCTCATCTTGTCGACGACGACCTCGACGCCGTCGCCGAACTCGACCGTGGCGTCGCCGTCGAGCATGCGCTCGTCGAAGTAGAGCTGGTAGATCAGGCCGGAGCATCCGCCGGGCTGCACCGCGACGCGCAGGCGAAGGTCGTCGCGACCCTCCTGCTCGAGCAGGCTGCGCACCTTGTCGGCGGCGGTGTCGGTCAGCTTGACGCCGTGGGCGGCGGGGCCTGGGTGGTGGTGAGGGTGTCAGTCATTGTGCGCTCCTTAAAGCAAATCTGGTTTCAAGTCTACGCACGGCCGTTGAGCTTTGCCAGCAAGAGCGCTTCGGTGAGGATCGCGCGCCGGAATACCCCGAGGTGCAGCGACTCGTTGGGGCTGTGCGCTCGCGAGTCGGGGTCTTCGACGCCGGTCACCAGGATCTCGGCGGCCGGGAACTGTTCGACCAGGTCGGCGAGGAACGGGATTGAGCCGCCGATGCCGGTGTCGACCGGCTCGACTCCCCAGGCCTCGAACATCGCTGCACGCGCATCCGCCACCGACTGGCCGGCCGTGTCGACCAGGAAGGGGTCGCCGAGGTCGACATCGCTGATCGCGAGGTGCGCTCCGAAGGGAGCGTGGGCGCGCAGGTGCTTCTCGAGTGCGGCAAATGCGTCTGCCGCTTTCTGCCCGGGCGCGATGCGTGCGCTGAGCACGACGGTCGTCGGAGGCAGCGAGGGTATTGGACGCGTTGATCACGCGTCGGCGCGTCGATGCCGGTGATGGTCACGGTGGGCTGCGCCCAGAGACGCGAGAGGATGCTGCCGGTGCCGATCGGGCTGACGCCGTCGAGCAGGGCGGCCTCCTCACGGAACAGCTCTTCGGAGTAGTCCGGCGTCGTCATCTCGTACGAGGTGAGTCCCTCGACGGCGACCGAACCGTTGTCGTCCCACAGGGTGGCCAGCAGCTTGATGGTGGCGAGCATCGAGTCGGGCGCCGCTCCCCCGAACATCCCGGAGTGCGAGGCGTGGTCGAGGGTCGAGACCTTGAGGTGCAGCTTCACGTTGCCTCGCAGCGCGATCGTCAGCGCTGGCGTCGTCGTGTTCCAGTTGTCGGAGTCGGCGACGACGATCGCGTCCGCCTGCAGCTGGTCGTGGTGGTCGACCAGGAAGTTCTTGAACGACCGGGACCCGAACTCCTCCTCGCCCTCGATGAACACCGAGAGGCCGAGGTCGAAGTCGGTGCCGAGCACGGCGGTGAGGGCGCGGATGGATGCGACGTGCGCGAGCACGCCCGCCTTGTCGTCGGCCGCACCGCGGCCGTAGAGGCGGTCGCCGCGCACGGTCGGCTCGAACGGCACCGAGTCCCACTCCTCGTCTTTTCCGGGCGGCTGCACGTCGTGGTGCGCGTAGAGCAGGATGGTCGGCTTGCCGTTTCGCGCCGGGCGGGAGGCCAGCACGGCCGGCTGGCCCAGCCCCTCGCGCGTCGGCCAGTCTGGCCTGCGCGATCTCGACGGAGTCGAACACACCGAGCCCCTCGAGCAGGGCCTTGACGGCCGCCGCGCTCGTCGGCGACGTGCGCGCGGGTCGAAGCCGTCCCACGAGACCGACGGGATGCGAACCAGGTCGGAGAGGTCGGCGATCGCTCGCGGCAGGCCCGGCCTGGACGGCCTCGGAAAGCTGCGTCGATGAGGGCGGACGGAAGTTGAGGGCGCTGCCGATTCGGTCATGCGGGTAATCTTAAGGCGGACATCCGATAGAAGGACTCCCCCGTGGCCAAGCAGGTACAGAGCGAAGCGGACCGCCTCGCGGCCGAAGAGCTCGCGAACAACCCCGTCGCACCCAAGGGCCACGCGACCCCGACCCGCAAGGAGCGCGAGGCCGCGCGCAAGCGACCGCTGGTGGGCGGCAAGACGCCCGAGGCCCGGCGCATGTCGCAAGGAGCAGCAGCGCGCGCAGCGCGAGCGTGCGCGCGTCGGCCTGGCCAAGGGCGAGGAGAAGTACCTGCCGGTGCGCGACCGGGACGCGCAGAAGCGCTTCATCCGCGACTACGTCGACGGGCGCTGGGGTTTCGCCGAACTGACCATCCCGATCCTTGGCCTGTTCGTGCTGATCGGCCTGGTGCTTCCGGGCCTGGCGCAACTACGTGAACTACGGGCTCTGGGCGCTCGATCGTGCTCATCGCGATCGACGTCGTGGTGCTGTACTTCAGCATCAAGCGGCTCTCGCGGCCAAGTTCGGCGCGGACCGGGTCGAGAAGATGGGCCTGTACCACGCGACCCGCGCCATCCAGCTGCGCCCGATGCGCCTGCCGAAGGCCCAGGTCAAGCGCGGCACCCGCCCGAGCTAGTCACGCGCGGGCTGGCCCTGCGCGGCCAGCTGCCGATTGATGCTGCGCGCCCAGAACGGGCCGCGGTACAGAAAGGCCGTGTAGCCCTGCACGAGTGTCGCGCCGGCGGCGAGCCGAGCCGCGACATCCGCGCCGGTCTCCACCCCGCCGACCGAGATAACGCAGAACTCGGCCGGCACGGCTGCCCGCACCACACGCAGCACCTCGAGCGATCGTTGGGCGAGCGGTGCACCGGAGAGCCCACCGGCGCCGGCTGCCTCGACCAGCGCGGGCGGCGTGCGCAGGCCGGCGCGCGACAGCGTGGTGTTGGTGGCGATGAGCCCCGCGAGGCCCAGCCGAACCGCGAGGGTCGCGATCTTCGTGACCTGCTCGTCGGTCAGGTCGGGGGCGATCTTCACCAGAACGGGCACCGTCCCCGCGGCACCCGACACCGCCGACAGCAGCGGTTCGAGCCGATCGAGCTCCTGGAGTCCGCGCAGCCCGGGTGTGTTGGGCGAGCTCACGTTCACGACCAGGTAGTCGGCCAGCGGTGCCAGGAGTCGGGTGCTGACTCGAGATAGTCGTCGATGGCGTCCGCGACATCCACGACCCGGCTCTTGCCGATATTTATGCCGATCACAGGGCGGTTTCGCACCGCTCGCACACGCGCGACGCGCTGTGCGACGACGGCCGCTCCATGGTTGTTGAAGCCCATCCGGTTGATCACCGCGCGATCGGGGATGAGCCGGAACAGTCGCGGCTGCTCGTTGCCGGGCTGCGCGATCGCGGTCACGGTGCCGATCTCGACGTGCGAGAAACCGAGAGCGCCCGAGGCCCAGGATGCCGAGCCCCTCCTTGTCGAAGCCGGCAGCGACTCCGAACGGCGACGTCGAACGATAAACCGAGGGCGTCCACGCCGAAGGGATGCCGCGGGGCGGGCGATCGCGGCCGTGACCTGCGCGGAACACGGGCACCCCCAGCATCCGGATCACCGCGAAAGCGAGACCGTGCGCCCGCTCGGGGTCCAGGTGCCTGAGAACCAGGCGAAAGAGTGCGCGATACATGCCGGGTTCAGGCTACCGGCTGGCGCGCGGCCCGCGGACGTCAGTCAGCGGCGGGCGCGTGTCGTGCTCGACGCGCAGCAGGGTGATGGCGGTCTCGAAGTCCTCGAGCGACTCGAACGCCTGGTAGACGCTCGCGAAGCGCAGGTAGGCGACCTCGTCGAGTTCGCGCAGCGGCGCAAGGATCGCGAGCCCGATGTCGTTGGCTTCGATCTGCGAGGCGCCCGTGGCGCGGATGGTCTCCTCGACCCGCTGCGCGAGCACCGCGAGGTCGGTGTCGGTGACCGGCCGGCCCTGGCAGGCCTTGCGCACTCCGCTCACGATCTTCTCGCGGCTGAACTGCTCGACGACGCCGTTGCGTTTGATGACCGTGAGGCTCGCCGTCTCGGTCGTCGAGAAGCGACGGCCGCACTCCGGGCACTGCCGGCGACGCCGAATCGACAGCCCGTCGTCGCTCGTTCTCGAGTCGATGACGCGGCTGTCGGGATGGCGGCAGAAGGGGCAGAACATGGCGTATACAGGATACGCACAGTCGGCCCCGCTAGGCCCGGAAGCGCGCCTCGACCGCGTCGCCGTGAGCCGGCAGGTCCTCGGCGTGCGAGAGCGCGACGACCTGCTTCTCGACGGCCGCCAGGGCATCCCGGTCGTACCGGATGACCTGCTGCGGGCGCAGGAACGTGTACGCGCCGAGGCCGGAGGCGAAGCGCGACTGGCCGCCGGTCGGCAGCACGTGGTTGGAGCCGGCGAGGTAGTCGCCCAGGCTCACCGGCGAGTAGGCGCCGAGGAAGATCGCGCCCGCGCTCTCGATGAGGTCGAGCACCGATGCCCGGCTCCTCGGTCTGGATCTCGAGGTGCTCGGGCCCGTAGGCGTTGCTGAACGCTGCCGCGGCGACGAGGTCGTTGACCAGCACGATCGCCGACTGCGGCCCGTTCAGCGCGGTCGTGACGCGTTCGGTGGAGTAGGTGGATGCCGCGAGCTGCGTCGAGCTCGGCGCCGACCGCGTTCGCGAGCGTCCGCGGACGGCGTGACGAGAACGGCCGCGGCCTGCTCGTCGTGCTCGGCCTGGCTGACCAGGTCTGCCGCGACCAGCAGCGGGTCGGCGCTGTCGTCGGCGATGATCAGGATCTCGGTCGGGCCCGGCCTCGGAGTCGATGCCCACGTCGCTGCGCACCAGCCGCTTGGCCGCGGCGACGTAGATGTTGCCCGGTCCGGTGATCAGGTCGACGGGGTCGAGGGTGAGGTCGGGCACGCCGTAGGCCAGGGCACCGATCGCTCCGGCGCCGCCCATCGCGTACACCTCGTCGACGCCGAGCAGTCCGGCAGCGCCGAGGATCGTCGGGTGCACACGCCCCGCGAACTGTTTCTGCGGCGGCGACGCGATGGCGACCGAACCGACGCCCGCGACGTGCGCGGGAACGACGTTCATCACGACGCTCGACGGATACACGGCCTTACCGCCCGGAACATAGAAGCCCGACCCGGGTGATCGGCCTGCCAGCGCTGGATGATCTCGGCGCCCGGTGCGAGCCGGGTGACGGTCGACTCCGGCACCTGGGCCTGCGTGGCGGTCGTGACGCGCTCGATGGCCTCCTCGAGCGCGGACCGCACGTCGGGATCGAGTCCCGCCATCGCCTCGGCGATCTCACCGGCGTGCACCCGGATTTGATCGGGTCGCACGCCATCGAACTTCTGCGCCTGGTCGAGCAGGGCATCGATGCCGCGCGCGCGGACATCCGCGATCAGCTCGGCGGCCGCCGCCGACGCGGTGCTCACATCGATCACGGCGCGCGGGGCAAGCCGGGCGAGTTCGGCGCGTGTGGGCTGGAGGTTGCGAAGATCGAGGGTCTGCATCATGGCCTGACCATGCTACCGAGCCTCGCGGGGGTGTCCGGTTGGCGGAATAGCCGGCGCGCAGCCAGACTTGCACCACTACGTATGAGCACCAACATTCCGGCCGATGAGCCGCAGCCGATTCCCGTCGATGATCTCGACGCGTTCAAGCGCGTCTTCCGCCGGCACGCGGCCGGGGTCGCGGCCGTGACGGCCCTCGCCCCGGACGGCAAGCCGGTCGGGTTCACCGCGACCTCGCTCGCGTCCCTGGCCGCCGTTCCCCCGCTCGCGACGTTCAACATGGCGAAGGTGGCGAGCGCGTGGCCGGCGATGACCGTGGGCAACCACGTCGCGATCCACACCCTGGGCCCGCGCACGCGTCACCTCGCCGAGAAGCTCGCGGGCGACAATTCGCTTCGATTCGAGGGCGAGCACTGGAAGCCGGGACCGTACGGCGTGCCGATTCTCGAGGGGGTCACCTCCTGGATGCTGGGGCGCGTGATCGAGGTGCATCCCGTGTTCAACAACGCGGTCATCGTCGTGCAGATCGAAACCGGTGCCCTCGGGCCCGAGGATGAGGCTCTGCTCTACCACGAACGCACCTACCGCACCCCCGGCCCGGTCGTTTAGTAGTGCGCGCATGCGGCGCTGCACCGGTCAGCTGGCGCTGACAGTCGCCCCGACCGCAGACGCGAGGGCCTCCACAGCTGCGCGCATCCGCGCGGGGTTCAGTTTGTGGGGAACCATAGACGTCCACCGCATGGGCATCATCCCGATGGTGAAGCCTTCCGCTCGCCCGCGCGGCGTGACGATGATCGCCGGGAAATAGCGCGTCACGGTTCGAGTGTCGAATTCGATCGTCTCGATGTGGAACGACGAAATCTGCTCCGCTGGGAGAAAGCAGAGCAGCCTCGGGCCGAAGGCTCGCGAATAGAACGCGAGGCCCTCCCTGGTCGCGACGACCGTGATGTATCCGGGCGTGTACATGAACCTGGGCGGCACACCGAGCACCGCGTTGACCTGGCCGAGGTCGCTCGACAGCCGGGCATTGAGAAGCGCGTCGACGAACACCGCGTCCGGGGTCTTCGCCGCCAGGGTGCGCACTCGGATCGCGCTGCGCACCCAGAACCAGAAAAACAGGAGCCAGACGAGCAACAGCACGGCGAGGGAAGCGATTCCGAGTTCGAGCGCGACGACCTGCCCCGCTGTGCCGTCTCGAAGCGCCGTGGAGATGCGCACGACTTCGGCCACGATCCCGAGGCTCGAGGCGACCAGGATGACGGCACCGCCGCCGCTCAGGCCCGATCGATGATTTCGAGCCGCATCATTGGTCCCCACGAAGTAAGTATGACTCAGGAATCAGTTCAGGCAGCTGGGGCCGAGCAGCGACTTCAGTTCGCCATACAGGTCGGCCGAGACGGTGACCGGGTACGGGATCTCGAACATGCGGGCCGTCTCGCCGCGCACCAGCTTGAGCCGCACCTCGTTCTCGCCCGAGTGCCGGATGAGCACGTCGTTGAGCTGGCTCACGACATCAGTGGTCGCGCGGAATTCCGGAACCGAGATCACGAGCGGTCCGCTGCCGAGGCTCGCCCCGACATCCGGGGCGAACATGCTGACCGCGTGCAGGTTCATGCCGTCGTCGCGAACGCTGACGCGTCCCTTGATGACCACGATCGAGTCGCTCGCGAGGGCCGGCGCGAACTCCTGGTAGGTCTTGCCCATGAACATCACGGTGATCTCGCCGCCGAAGTCTTCGACGGTCACCATGCCGTACTGGTTGCCGGACTGCCGGGCGGTGCGATGCTGCACGCTCGTGAGCAGCCCCGCGATCGTGACGGTCTCGCCGTCGCTCGCCGCCTCCCCGGCGAGCAGCTCGGTGATGCTCAGCGACGCGTGCTTGGCGAGCTGCGACTCGAGACCGGCAAGCGGATGGTCGGACACGTACAGCCCGAGCATCTCGCGTTCGAACGCCAGCTTGTCTTTCTTCGACCACTCGGGCCTGATCCGGAACGCGCCCGGCATCCTGCGGCTCGTCGAACAGGCTGTCGAAGTCGAAACCGGCCTGCCCGGTGGCCTCCGTGCGCTTGACGCTGACGGCGCCTTCGACCGCGTCTTCGTGGATCTCGAGCAGCGCACGGCGGGTCGAGCCCAGCGAGTCGAATGCGCCCGCCTTGATGAGCGACTCGACCGTGCGCTTGTTCGCGACCGGGATCGGCACCTTGGCCAGGAAGTCGTAGAACGACTCGAACCGGCCCTTCTCTTCGCGAGCCAGCCGGATGCCCTCGACCACGTTGTAGCCGACGTTGCGGACGGCGCCGAGCCCGAAGCGGATGTCGCCGATGCCGGTCGTCGGACGGGCACCGCGGTGAAGTCCACGAACGACTCGTTGACATCGGGAGCGAGAACCTTGATGCCCATGCGACGGCACTCGTTCAGGTACATGCCGAGCTTGTCTTTTGAGTCGCCCACGCTGGTCAGCAGTGCGGCCATGTACTCGGCCGGGTAATTCGCCTTGAGGTAGGCGGTCCAGTAGCTGAGCACGCCGTAGCCCGCGCTGTGCGCCTTGTTGAAGGCGTAGTCGGCGAACGGCATGAGGGTTTCCCACAGCGTGTCGACCGCCTTGGCGCTGTAGCCGTTGGCCTTCATTCCGGCCTCGAAGCCCTCGCGCTGCTTGTCGAGGACCTTCTTGTCTTTCTTGCCCATCGCCTTGCGCAGGATGTCGGCCTGGCCGAGCGTGTAGCCGGCGACCTTCTGCGCGGCCGCCATGACCTGCTCCTGGTAGACGATCACGCCGTAGGTGACGGCGAGGATCTCGCGCAGCGGCTCCTCGAGCTCGGGGTGGATCGCGTCGATGACCTGCAGGCCGTTCTTGCGCAGCGCGTACTTGGTGTGCGACTCCATGCCCATCGGGCCGGGGCGGTACAGGGCGATGACGGCCGAGATGTCTTCGAAGTTGGTGGGCTTGAGCTGGCGCAGCAGCGACCGCATCGGGCCGCCATCGAGCTGGAACACGCCCAGCGTGTCGCCCCGCGCGAGCAGGTCGTAGGTCTTCTGGTCGGCGTCGAGGTCGAGGTCTTCGATCACGAGCGTGTGGCCCGTGTTCTTCTCGATCATGTTCGAGGGCGTCCTCGATGATCGTGAGGTTGCGCAGCCCCAGGAAGTCCATCTTGATGAGGCCGAGCGATTCGAGCGGCGGCTGGTCGAACTGGGTGATGATCGCGCCGTCATCCTCGCGCTTCATGATCGGCAGCACGTCGAGCAGCGGCTCGGCGGACAGGATGACGCCCGCCGCGTGCACGCCCCACTGGCGCTTCAGGTTCTCGATGCCGATCGCCGTGTCGAAGACCTTGGCGGCCTCGGGATCGGTCTCGATGACCGCGCGGAAGTCGCTGCCCTCCTTGTAGCGCGGCGAATCCTTGTCCATGATCTCGCCGAGCGAGATGTCCTTGCCCATGATGGGCGGCGGCATGGCCTTGGTGAGCTTCTCGCCGACCGCGTACGGCATGCCGAGAACGCGTGCGCTGTCTTTGAGCGCCTGCTTGGCCTTGATGGTGCCGTAGGTGACGATCTGCGCGACGCGGTCGTCGCCGTACTTGTCGGTGACGTAGCGGATGACCTCGGGGCGGCGGCGGTCGTCGAAGTCGACGTCGACATCGGGCATGCTCACGCGTTCCGGGTTGAGGAACCGCTCGAACAGCAGTCCGTGGGCGATGCGGATCGAGCTCGGTGATGCCCATGGCGAACGACGCCATCGAACCGGCGGCGGAGCCTCGGCCCGGGCCCGACCCGGATGCCCTGGCGCTTGGCCCAGCCGATGAAGTCGGCGACCACCAGGAAGTAGCCGGGGAAGCCCATCTGCTTGATGACGTCGACCTCGTACTGCGCGCGGGCGAGGTGCTCCTCGGCGAGGGCGCGCCGTTGAAGCGGCGGCTGCATTCCCTCGGCGACGGCCTTCTCGAAGAAGCTCGCCTCGGTCTCGCCCTCCGGCACCGGGAACCGCGGCATGAGGTTGCGATGCTCGAAGCTGACGTCGACGCGCTCGGCGATGAGCAGCGTGTTGTCGCAGGCCTCGGGATGATCGCGGAACATCGACCGCATCTGCGCCGCCGACTTGAGGTAGAACTCCTCGGAGTCGAACTTGAAGCGGTTGGGGTCGTCGAGCGTCGAGGCCGACTGCACGCAGAGCAGCGCCGCGTGGGCGCCGGCGTCCCCCGCGTTCGTGTAGTGCAGGTCGTTGGATGCGACGAGCGGCAGGTTCAGCTGCTTCGCCAGGCGCAGCAGGTCGTTCATGGTGCGCTTCTCGATGTCGATGCCGTGATCCATGATCTCGGCGAAGAAGTTCTCCTTGCCGAAGATGTCCTGGAAGTCGGCGGCGGCCTTGAGCGCCTCGTCGTACTGGCCGAGCCGCAGCCGGGTCTGCACCTCGCCGCCGACGCAGCCCGTGGTCGCGATGACGCCCTTCGAGTAGCGGCTGAGCAGCTCGCGGTCCATGCGCGGCTTGAAGTAGAAGCCCTCCATCGACGCGAGCGACGACAGCCGGAAGAGGTTGTGCATGCCCTCGTTGTTCTCGGCGAGCAGCGTCATGTGCGTGTACGCGCCCGAGCCGCCGACGTCGTCGGAGGACTGCGTGCTCGTGCCCCAGCGGATGCGGGACTTGTCGCCGCGCGCGGTGCCCGGCGTGATGTACGCCTCGGTGCCGATGATGGGCTTGATCCCGGCCGCCGTCGCCTTCTGCCAGAACTCGTAGGCGCCGAACATGTTGCCGTGGTCGGTGACCGCGATCGCGGGCATCCCGGCCGCGGCGGCGGCCTCGACGAGCGGGCCGATTCGCGCGGCGCCGTCCAGCATCGAGTACTCGCTGTGCACGTGAAGGTGCACGAAATTGTCGGCGGACGAGGGCAATAGATCTCTTTACTTGACAGGTGGAGACCCCTAGCTTAAGCCCGCCGTACGACGCCGCGTCACGACTCGCGCAGCACATCCAAAGCGTGCTGCAGATCGGCCGGATACGTCGATTCGAATTCGACCACTCCCCCGTGCGCGGGTGCCGGAAGCCCGAGCCGCATCGCGTGCAGCCACTGCCGCGTGAGGCCCGAGCCGGGCGCTCAGCGTCGGGTCGGCGCCGTACATCGCGTCGCCGACGCAGGGGTGCCGCTGCGCCGCCATGTGCACCCGGATCTGGTGCGTGCGGCCCGTCTCGAGGTGGATCTCGAGCAGCGATGCGCCCGGAAACGCCTCGATCGTCTCGTAGTGCGTCACCGAGTTCTTGCCGTCCGCGGTGACCGCGAACTTCCAGGAGCTGCCCGGATGCCGTCCGATGGGCGCGTCGATGGTGCCGGCCAGCGGGTCGGGATGACCCTGCACGACGGCGTGGTAGATCTTCGTCACCTCGCGGTCGTGGAACTGGCGCTTGAGTTCCGTGTACGCCCGGTCGCTCTTGGCGACGACCATGAGCCCGCTCGTGCCGGCATCCAGCCGGTGCACGATGCCGGCGCGCTCGGCGGCGCCCGCCGTCGAGACCCGAACCCCGGCCGCCGCGAGGGCACCGAGAACCGTCGGCCCGTCCCAGCCCGACCGACGGATGCGCGGCGACGCCCACGGGCTTGTCGACGACCACGAGGTCGTCGTCTTCGTAGACGATCGCGAGGTCGCCGACCGGCGTCGGCGACGACGCGTGACCGGTTCGCGGGGACTGCCACTCGACCTCGAGCCAGCCGTCGGCGACGAGGCGGTCGGACTTCTGCACGAGCCGCGCCGTCGAGGGTGACTCCCCCGGCCTCGACGACCTCCGCGGCGAAGGTGCGCGAGAACCCGAGCAGCTTCGACAGTCCGGCGTCGACCCGCTCGCCGGCGAGCCCGTCGGGCACCGGAAAGCTGCGCGACTCCATGGCTACTCCGGCGCGTCGACGGTCGACGGCGTGCCCGCCTTGTGGGCGCGATGCCCGTCGAGGCGAACCCCGCGGATGGTCAGCAGCACGAACAGGCACATGCTCACCACGATCGCGCTGTCGGCGATGTTGAAGATCGCGGGAAAGTCGATCACCTGGATGAAGTCGACGACATGCCCCTCGCCGAAGTGCGGTGGCCGCAGCAGGCGGTCGCTCAGGTTGCCGAGGGTGCCGCCGAGCAGCAGTCCGAACAGGATGCCCCACGAGAACGAGTGGATGCGCCGCGCGTACACGATGATGAACACCGCGACCGCAGCTGCGACGAGCGAGAACAGCCACGTGATCCCCGTGCCGAGCGAGAACGCGGCCCCGGAGTTCTTCACGTAGTGGAACTGCAGGAGGGTGCCGATGACATTGACCTGCTCGCCCTCGGAGAGGTTCGTGACGATCAGGTACTTCGCGGTCTGGTCGAGCGCGTAGACGCCTAACGCGACGAGGGCCAGTGCGACGAGCACCCGAATGCTGGGTGACTTCGCACTGGCCTTCGGCGCGGAATTAGTTTCCGGCAAAGCCCGGGTAGGTGGCGGCCGGCGGTGCGGACTGCGCACCGTAGCTCTGGCCGTCGAAGCCCTGGCCATCAAAGCCCTGGCCGTCAAAACCCTGCCCGTCGAAGCTCTGGGCGTCGAAACCCTGGCCCGCCGGAGCGCCTGCGCCGACGGCGGCCTGCGCTGGTGCACCGGCCAGAACCACGGAGGTCGAGTCGAGTTCCTGCAGCTGCCCGGTGATGTAGTCCTTCAGCTTGGAGCGATATTCGCGCTCGAAGTTGCGCAGTTCTTCGATGCGACCCTCGAGCACTGAGCGCTCCTGGTCGAGCGCCGAGATCTGGTTGCGGGTCTGCGTCTGGGCCTCTTCGAGAACGCGGGCGGCATTCGCCTGGCCCTCTTCGAGAAGGCGAGCAGCCGTGGCCTGGCTTTCGTCGATGGCGCGAGCCGCGTTGGCCTGCGCCTCCTCGGCGAGCTTGGCTGCGGTGGCCTGCGCCTCTTCCGTGAGCTTGGCGGCGGTGGCCTGCGCCTCTTCCGTGACCTTCGCCGCGGTGGCGTGGCCCTCGGCGATCAGCGCGTCACGCTTCTCGACGCCCTCACGCACGTGCTCCTCGTGCAGGCGGCGCGCCAGCTGCAGCAGGTTGTTGGTGTTGCTGGGGTCGAGGCTCGGCTCGATGGCCCCTCCGGCGAATGCCGTGGGAGCCGGAGCGGAGGCGACTGCCACCGGGGCCGGAGCGGATGCGGCGACGGGCTGCTCGAAGGCGGCCGGGGCGCGGCTGCGCGGCGCTGCGCTGCAGCTCGCTGATGCGCGAGTCGCTCGCGATCAGCCGCTGGCGAAGCTCCTCGTTCTCCTGGTTGAGTCGCCGAAGCTCGACGACGACCTCGTCGAGAAAATCATCGACCTCATCCTGGTCGTAGCCCTCGCGGAACTTCGTCGGTTGGAACCGCTTGTTGACAACATCTTCCGGTGTCAAAGCCATCGCCGTCACCTCAATAACTTTCTCTCAATTCGGCGTGCCCTGTGGCCCGCTGAAATCACTTTCAGCGAAAAACAGGTGCACGGAGCGCGATCAATCCTGAACCTCGGAACGCGTTCTCAATGCTACGAACGGCTAACGCTAGCAACATTGGCCACGGGTGCGTACTTCAGTCGCAGAACCCAGAGTACCCCTTTGAGAATCTGGCGCTAGATGCAGTCCAGTTTTGGGGGTTCGATATTCGCCCCGGCAACCGGCGCCGCGTCAGGACTGGAAGAAGGATGCCTCGAGCTCGCCCTCGATGACGGCGGGTTCGCCGCTGACCGCGACATGCGCGGGTGAGAGCAGGAAGACCTTGTTGGTGACGCGCTCGATCTTGCCGTAGAGGCCCTGCGACAGGCCGCTGGCGAAGTCGATGAGTCGCTTCGCGTCGGGCTCGGACATCTGCGAGAGGTTGATGATGACGGGGATGCCCTCGCGGAAGTTCTCGGCGATGACCTGGGCGTCCTTGTACGCGCGGGGGTGCACCGTGAGGATCTCGTTCATGTCGCTTGGCACTGCTCGCCTTGACGGCCGGACGACGCAGCGGCGTGACCTGCGCGCGGGCCTGCGACTGCTGCGCGTGGGCGACGGGGGCCGACGGGCGCTACGGGCGTCTCTTCCTCGTAGTCGAACTCCTCGTCGGCGAGGCCAAGGTAGACCATGGTCTTGCGGAGTGGATTTGCCATTGTGTGCCTCCCGGACAGGATGTGGTTCGAAGTCTCTGTTCGAAGATTAACCGGCGGTCGGGTCGATTACCGGTGATTGCCGTTCCGATGCGCAGGTGTGTCGCGCCTTCGAGGATGGCTTCGCGGAAGTCTCCGGACATCCCCATCGACAGTGCCGTCGGCCGACGGGCGCCAGTTTCCGCAGACGATCGGATGCCTCCCGCACGCGCGCGAACGCGCGCCGCGGGTCCTCGCCGAGCGGCGCAACGGCCATGACGCCGCGGAGCAGCATGCGAGGGCGCCTCGAGCACGTGCTCGGCGAGCTGGTTCGAGGTTCTGGCGGTGCGACTCCCCCGCGGCCGGGATCGTCGGTGAGGTTCAGCTGCAGGAACACCTCGACGGGGAGCCGCGTCGCTGCGATGGCGGTCGACGAGCGATTCACGGTCGACCGAGTGGATGGCGCCCGGCGTACTCGAGCACCGCACGCACCTTGTTGCTCTGGAGCTGGCCGATGAAGTGCCAGGTGAGGTCGAGGTCGTGCAGCGCGGCGGCCTTCGGGCCGGCATCCTGGTGCCGGTTCTCGCCGACGTCGTGCACGCCCAGCTGCGGCCAGCTCGCGCGACCAGGGATGCCGGATGGAACTTGGTCACGACGATGGTCGTGATTGCGTCGGCGTCGCGGCCGGCTTCGCGCGCGGCATCCGCCACCTGCCCGCGCACGGTCTCGAGTCGCTGGGCGAGCGTGCCGCCTTCGCCGGCCACGGCCGGCTACTTCAGGAAGTCGGGCACATCCAGGTCGTCGCTGTCGTCGTCGAACGCGTGGTCGACGGGAGCGGTGACCGGATGCTCGGACTCGCCCCAGGCCGGTGCATCCATCGGCTGCGGCGTCGGGAGCGGCGGGCGCGAAGCTGCTGGCGGAGCTGCTGCTGCGCCGGGTGTCCTTGTTCTTGAGCACGGGCTCACCGCCGTCGAAGCCGGCCGCGATGACGGTGACACGCACCTCGTCGCCGAGGGTGTCGTCGATGACCGCGCCGAAGATGATGTTCGCTTCGGGATGCACGGCCTCCTGGATGAGGCGGGCCGCGTCGTTGATCTCGAAGATTCCGAGGTTCGAGCCGCCCTGCACCGAGATGAGCACGCCGTGCGCGCCGTCGATGCTGGCTTCGAGCAGCGGTGACGCGACAGCGAGTTCGGCCGCCTTGATGGCGCGGTCTGCGCCCCGCGCGGAGCCGATGCCCATGAGGGCGGAACCCGCCCCCTGCATGACCGACTTCACGTCGGCGAAGTCGAGGTTGATGAGTCCGGGGGTCGTGATCAGGTCGGTGATGCCCTGCACGCCCGACGAGCAGCACCTGGTCGGCGGTCGCGAAGGCCTCGAGCATGCTCATGCCGCGGTCGCTGATCTCGAGCAGGCGGTCGTTGGGAACGACGATGAGGGTGTCGACCTCGCTCTTGAGCGACGCGATGCCCGTCTCGGCCTGGGCGCTGCGACGCTTGCCCTCGAACTCGAACGGCCGGGTCACGACGCCGATGGTCAGTGCGCCGATCGACTTGGCGATCCGCGCGACGACCGGTGCGCCACCGGTTCCGGTGCCGCCGCCCTCGCCCGCGGTGACGAACACCATGTCGGCGCCGGCGAGCGCCTCTTCGATCTCCTCGGCGTGATCCTCGGCGGCGCGGCGGCCGACCTCGGGGTCTGCGCCGGCGCCGAGGCCGCGAGTGATCTCGCGTCCGACGTCGAGCTTGACGTCGGCGTCGCTCATGAGCAGCGCCTGGGCGTCGGTGTTGATGGCGATGAATTCGACTCCGCGAAGGCCGAGCTCGATCATCCGGTTGACGGCGTTGACACCACCGCCGCCGATGCCGACCACCTTGATGACCGCTAGGTAGTTCTGGTTCGATGTCACGTCGTCCGGCCTCCGCTGGCACTGCTCTTGTTCTACTGCACTGGCCATCCGGGCACTCTCATCGCAACCTTCAAGCTCTAGCTGAAGATTAAAGTTATGCCCAGTATGTATTTCCTGCCTTGAAGGTAGGTCGTCGCGCGGCCGAATGCGGCCGAAGGCGCTCCGCGTGTCTCGCAGATGCGCAGCGAACGATCGCACAGGATCCTGCGGGCCAGGTACGTCGGGTCAGGGCTCGTGGTCGGGGTCGGCGTCGGCGTCGGCGTCGCCTGCACGCGGACCGCACGGCGCAGCGGCGCAGCGGTGCAGTCACGTTGAGCACGGGCTGGGTCGCGCAGTTCGATTCTTCAGCAGCGTCGCGAGCGCCGTGGCCTTGAGATCGGACTGCGCCGAGCTCCCCCAGAGGATGGTGTGATTGCCCTGGTTCAGCGTGAGGCTCACGTTGTCGAGCGTCGTCGCCGAGATCGACGCCGACCTCGGCGAGCACCGTCGGCGGCATCGCCAGCAGCACCTTGACCGCCGCCGCGAAGCCGGCGCTGTTCGACCCCCGCCTTGCCGATCTCGATGAGCGGCAGACCCGACGGGCGTCCCCGAGGTCGCGCAGCACGACTCCGGCCGGATCGACCTGCTCGTAGGTCTTGCCGTCACGAAGCACCCCGATCGCCTTGCGCTCGATCATGCGCACGACCAGCGTGTTGGGCGGAACGATCTCGGTCACGTAGCTGCGAATCAGGATGATCGACGAGAGTTCGGTGCGGATCTTCGCGTCGTTGAGCAGGGCGAGCGGCGTGCCCAGCTCGGGCTGAGAGCGCCTTCTGCACTGTCGACGCGGGTACCGCGCTGTTGCCCTCGACACGGATGGTGCGCAGCGCGAGGATCGGCGAGAACACGGCAACGCCGAGCACGCCGAGCATGAGCACAACGAGCGCCGAGCACGGTGGCGATCGCCAGGCGACGGCGGCGGCTGCTTCGGGTGAACCGTCGTGCCTCAGCGCGAGCCTGCGCGGGCCGCGGCGCGGTCGCTTCTGGGTTTTCGCGGTGTGCGGCTCTTCGCGAACGCAGGGGCACGACCGCGCGCGACAGGCGACGCCGGCCTGGCGGGCTGCTCCCGCGCCGGGCGGTCGCTGATCGGCGCGCTGCGTTCTCTGTCGCCCCGACGGCTTCGACGGCGCCTGGCGCTTTCGGCGGGTCGAAGCCCTCCGGGCGCTTCACGCCGGCGTCTTCCCCAGCGACTCCAGGATCTGCGGAACGATGCGGTACACGTCGCCGCAGCTCAGCGTCATGATGATGTCGCCGTCGGTGGCGAGCGCCGCGGCGCGATCGGCGGCCTGCTGCCAGTCGGGCAGGTAGTCGACCCGGGCGGGGTCCGCGAAGCGGTCCGAGACCAGCGCGCCCGTCACGCCGGGGATCGGATCTTCCCGCGCGCCGAAGACGTCGAGCACGATGGTCTGGTCGGCGAGGCTCTCGTAGACGTCGCGCGAACTCCCCCGCCATCAGCTGGTGCGCGAGTACAGGTGCGGCTGGTGAACCGCGATGATCCGACCGTCGCCGACGACGCTGCGAGCGCCGCTGAGCGCGGCCGCGACCTCGGTCGGGTGGTGCGCAGTAGTCGTCGTAGACGCTCACGCCGCGCACGACCCCGTGCAGCTCGAACCGGCGCTCGGTGCCGCGCGAATGTCTCGATGCCCGGCGATGACTCGCCAGCCGGGTCGAACCCCATTCCGACGAGCACGGCGAACGCTCCCGCCGCGTTGATGGCGTTGTGCCGGCCCGGCACCGGCAGTCGACGCCGAGTAGTCGTTGCCCTGCCAGCTCACCGAGAACGAGACCGGGCCGGATGTGCCGATCGAGTGCACCCGCACGTCGGCCGTCCGGCGCCTCGCCGAACGTGATCACGCGCTTGTGGTCGAGCGCCGCGAGCACTCGCCGCGCGCCCGGGTCGTCGCTCGAGGCGACCACGAGCTCCGACGCTGCCGCGGCGAACGTGCACGAAGGCGGCGTCGAAGGCCTCATGCGAGCCGTAGTGGTCGAGGTGGTCGGCGTCGACGTTGGTGATGAGGGCGACGGCCGTGTCGTAGAGCAGGAACGTGCCATCCGATTCGTCGGCCTCGACCACGAAGATGTCGCCGGCGCCCCAGGCGGAGCTCACGTCGAGCGATTCGATGACGCCGCCGTTGACGAAGCTCGGATCCTGCGCCGAGTTCGCGAGCAGCGCCGTCACGATCATGCCGGTCGAGGTCGTCTTGCCGTGGGCACCGGCGACCGCGATGAGCCGCTGCCGGTTGATCAGCCAGGCGAGCGCCTGCGACCGGTGCAGCACCGGGATGCCGCGCTCGACCGCGGCGCAGATACTCCGGGTTGTCCGGCCAGAGCGCGCCCGTGTAGACGAGCGTGTCGGCGTCGCCGAGGTTGGCCGCGTCGTGACCGATCGTGACCGTGGCGCCGAGGTCGCGCAGCACCTGGGTGTTGTGGTTCTCGCTGCGATCGGAGCCGGTGACCCGATGGCCCGCGGCGAGGAAGAGCCGGGCGATGCCGCTCATGCCCGGAGCCGCCGATGCCGACGAAGTGCAGCGAGCCGAGCTGCGCGGGCAACTCCTGGGCGAGGTCGGGCTTGATCATCGGCGTCGATTTTAGCCGGGCTGCGCTGGCGATCGAGCTGCGACCATGCGGTCGGCGCCGTCGCGGCTGCCGATCGTCGCGATCGCTCGCTGCCATGCGTGCGACCGCCGCCGGGTCGCTGCAGGAGCGGCACCAGTTCCGTGCCGCACCCAGGCCGGCGTGAACTCGGCATCGTCGACCAGCAGCGCTCCCCCGGCCCGTACGGCGTCGGCCGCGTTGAACCGCTGTTCGCCGTTGCCGACCGGGTACGGGATGAAGACGGCGGGAAGCCCGACGGCGGCGAATTCGCTGACGGTCACGATTCCCGACCGCGCGATGGCGAGGTCGGCGGCGGCCAGGGCGAGCTCCATGCGATCGCAGTACGCGACCATGGTGTACCCCGCGACCGTCGACGGCGGAAGGTCGGAGCCGGCACCCGTGATGTGCAGCACCTGCCACCCCGTGGCGAGCAGCAGGTCGATCGAGTCGAAGACCGTGCGGTTGATCGAGCGTGCGCCGGTCGAGCCGCCGGTGACCAGCAGCGTTGGTCGCAGGGGGTCCATTCCGAAGTACTCGCGTGCCTCGCCCCGGCGTGCGGCACGGTCGAGCTGTCTCGATCTCGACGCGCAGCGGCATCCCGACGACCTGCGCATTGCGCAGCGGTGTCTCGGGAAACACGACGCCGACGTTCTTCGTGTAGCGCGCTCCGAGCCGGTTGGCGAGCCCCGGCTTCGCGTTCGCCTCATGGATGACGAGCGGCAGGCCCAGGGCGTGCGCCGCCCGGTAGGCGGGTGCCGACGCGTAGCCCGCCGAATCCGATGACGACATCGGCGCCGCGCTCGACGGCGTAGGCCCTGGTCGGCGGCGACCGCGCGGCGGAACCGTCCGGGAAAGGCGAGAGCTGCGCGGCCCGGCCGGCGCGGGAACGGCAGCCGGTCGATGGTCAGCAACTCGTAGCCGCGGGCGGGCACGAGTCGCGCCTCGAGGCCCTCCTTCGTGCCCAGCACCAGCAGCTCGGCAGTCGGATCGCCCTCACGCAGGCGGTCGGCGACGGCGAGCAGCGGGTTCACGTGTCCCGCGGTGCCGCCGCCCGCGAGCAGGTAGGTGGTCATCGGCGGCCGTGGATCACTCGAGCACCGCCACCGGCTGGTGCCGCGCGAACGAGAGCACCACCCCGATGGCGACCAGCGATGCGATGAGCGACGAACCTCCCGCCGAGATCAGCGGCAGCGGCACACCGAGCACCGGCAGGAAGCCGAGCACGACGGCGATGTTCACGAACGCCTGGCCGATGAGCCAGATCATGACGCCGCTGGTGACGATACTTGGCGAACGGGTCGGTGGAGCTCCGGATGATGCGCACGAACGCGATGGTGAGCACGACGAACAGCACGAGCACCAGCACCGCGCCGATGAGGCCGAGTTCGTCGCCGATGATCGCGAAGATGAAGTCGTTGTCCGCCTCGGGAAGCCAGCTCCACTTGACCTTCGACTCGCCGAGGCCGGAGCCGAAGATTCCGCCCGAGGCGATTCCCCACCAGGCGTGGATGGTCTGCCAGCAGTCGCCGGCGTAGTCGCTCTTCGCCGTGCATCCGCCCAGCCAGGCGGAGATGCGGCTCGTGCGCGAGGAGCCGACCTGCGTGAACAGCAGCGCGATGAGCCCCGCGACGACGAGCGCCACCCCGACGATGCGCAGCCGCACACCGGCGTAGAACAGGCAACCGAGCACGATCATGCCCATGATGATCGCGGTACCGAGGTCGTGGCCCAGCAGCACGAGGCCGATCGCCACGCCCGCGACGGGGGCGATGGGCAGGAAGACGTGCTTCCAGTCGTCGAGCAGGCTGCGCTTGCGCGCCAGAATCCACGACACCCACAGGATGAGGGCGAGTTTGACGAGCTCCGACGGCTGCGCGGTGAACGAGCCGATGCGAATCCAGTTCTGGTTGCCCTGGAACGCGTAGCTGAGCCCCGGGGCGAAGACCAGAAGCTGCAGGACGGATGTTCCGACGACCGCGGGCCACGCCCACTTCTTCCAGAACCCGATCGGCATCCGCGAGGCGATGAGCAGCAGCGGAACACCGATCAGCGCGTAGAGCCCCTGCCGGGCGAACGAGCTGAAGAAGTCGTGGCTTGCTGACGCGCCGTCCTCGATCGACGACGACGAGAGCACCATCACCAGGCCGAAGGCCAGCAGGAACAGGGTGGTTCCGAGAAGCAGGAAGAAGTTGGCGGTCTCGGCGCCGAACACCTTCTGAACGACGACGATCGCCGCCGAACCGCCCGGGCGGCGGGCATCGTCCGCAGGCGCCTCGGCGGGCGCGGGCGCGTTAGCGCGCGGGCTCCTCAGTGGCCGGGTCGTCGTCATCGGTGGTTCCTTCCAGGTGACTTCGCACGGCCTCCGCAAACCGGATGCCCCGGTCCTTGTAGTCGGTGAACTGGTCCATGGATGCCGCGGCCGGCGCCAGCAACACGACGTCGCCGGCTTTCGCTGCCGACGCCGCGAGCCGCACGGCCGTGGGCATCACCCGTCTAGTTTCGGTCTCGTCGACCTCGAACAGGGCAACAGCCGGGGCGTGTCGCTCGAAAGCGTTTCGCAGCGCCGTGCGGTCCGCCCCGATCAGCACGACGGCCGTCGAGCCGGTCGCGCGTGCCGGCGCACCAGCTCGTCGACGTCGACGCCCTTGAGCAGCCCGCCCGCGATCCAGACGACCGACGGGTAGGCCCGGAGCGACGCGGTGGCCGCGTGCGGGTTGGTGGCCTTCGAGTCGTCGACCCAGGTGACGCCGTCGGCCGTGGCGATGACCTGGGTGCGATGCTCGTCGAGCACGAACGTCGTCAGCGAATCACGAACGACGGCGGGCGGCACACCCATCGAGCGCGCCAGCGCCGCGGCCGCGAGCACATTGGCGATGCTGTGCGGAGCACCGAGACCCACCTCGACGAGGTCGTCGTGGGTCGTGAGTTCGAGTGCCGTCGTCGCCCGTTCCTCGAGAAAGGCGCGGTCGCACAGGATCCCGTCGACGACGCCGAAGTCGCTGGGGCCGGGCGCATCCAGGCCGAAGCCGATCGCGCGGCATCCCTCGATGACCTCCGCGTCCTCGACCATCGACCGCGTCGCCTCATCCGCGCGGTTGTAGACCGCGGCGACCTTCGTGTTGGTGTACACCTTGGCCTTCGCCGCACGGTAGGCCTCGAACGAGCCGTGCCAGTCGAGATGGTCGTCGGCGAGGTTGAGGCAGACGCTCGCCCACGGCGACAGCGTGCCCTGCGGGGTGCGACCCAGCCAGTGCAGCTGGTAGCTCGACAGCTCGACCACCAGCACGTCGAAGCCGCTCGGGTAGCGCACGGCATCCAGCACCGGGATACCGATGTTGCCCACGGCGGCGACGCGGCGACCGTCGGCCTCGAGCATGTGGGTCGCGAGCTGGCTTGTCGTCGTCTTGCCGTTCGTGCCGGTGACGAGGATCCACTCGGCCGCCGGCGTCACCTTGTCGCGCACGCGCCAGGCCAGCTCGACGTCGCCCCAGATCGGCAACCCGCGCCCATCCGCCCAGGCCAGGATGGGCGAGTCGGGGTGAAACCCCGGCGACACCACGACGAGTTCGGGATCGAATTCGACCAGCTCGTCGGGCACGCTCGCCAGGTCGTGCTCGCAGGTAGCGCCCGCCGATGACCTCGAGCAGCTGTTTCTGCTCGGCGCGGGCGCCCGCCGCCAGCACGAAGACCTCGGCAGCCGAGCTCGACGAGCGTGTCGGCCACCGAGAATCCGGTGACACCGAGGCCGAGGACCGCGACGCGAAGCGCGCTCCAGTCCGATCGCCAGCTGGTGAGGTCGCTCACCCGGGCGGCAGCATCGCTCACGAGGCGCGCGTGATCCACTCGAGGTAGAACAGCCCGATCCCGAGCGCCACGAACATGGCGGAGATCAGCCAGAAGCGCACCACGACCGTCACCTCCGCCCAGCCCTTGAGCTCGAAATGATGGTGCAGCGGACTCATCAGGAAGATGCGTTTGCCGTGCGTGATCTTGAAGTAGGCCCGCTGCAGGATGACCGATCCGGTGACGATGAGGAACAGTCCGCCGATCAGAATGAGCAGCAGCTCGGTGCGGCTCAGGATGGCGAATCCGGCGAGTGCGCCGCCCAGGGCCAGCGAGCCGGTGTCGCCCATGAAGATCTGCGCGGGCGAGGTGTTCCACCACAGGAAGCCGATGAGCGCGCCCACGATGCACGCGGCGCGACACGGCGATGTCGAGCGGGTCCCTCACGGCGTAGCAGATCGACGCCACCGTCGGGTCGAGCAGCCTCGCGTTGTTGAAGCAGGACTGGTTGGACTCCCAGAACCCGATGAAGATGTAGGCCGAGAACGCGAAGATCGACGCGCCGGTGGCGAGCCCGTCGAGGCCGTCGGCGACGTTGACGCCGTTCGAGGCGCTCACGATCATGATGGTCGACCAGAGCGCGAACAGGATGCCGCCGATGACCACGCCGAACGTCATGAAGTTGAGCCAGTGGATGTCGCGCACGGCCGAGATGAAGACCTGCGCCGCCTGGTGCGGCATCGCCGCGAACCCGGCCGGCGTGAGGCCGTCTTTGTCGGCGAAGTTCAGCGCGATCACGGCGAAAATCGACGCGACGATGACCTGGCCCGCGATCTTGGCCCAGCCGCCCAGGCCGAGGCTGCGCTGGCGGTGCGTCTTCAGGAAGTCGTCGATGAATCCGACGATGCCCATGCCGACCATCAGGAAGAAGATCATCAGGCCGGCAAGCGCCGGGATCCGACGCTCGAGCGAGGTGGCCGACCAGGTAGCCGAGGCCCGAGCCGAGGATGAAGACGATGCCGCCCATGGTCGGCGTGCCGCGCTTCGAGTGGTGGCTCTGCGGACCGTCGTCGCGGATGAACTGGCCCCAGCCCAGGCGCTTGAACAGGCGCGCGAAGACGGGCGTCAGAAAGAGCGTGAAGGCGAGCGAGAACCCCGCGCCGACGAGCAGGGCGACCATTTAGCTGGCACCCGCCGAGCCGGTCGCCGAGAAATCGCAGGTTCGCCGATTTGGATGATTTCACGAGCACGATGTCGCCGGCGCCCAGTTCGTCACGCAGCAAATCGTATGCCTCATCGGGTGTCTCGACGAAAACGGACTCGCCGTCCCACGAACCCTCGAGGCCGGCGGCGTTGTGGATGTGACGGGCCCCGTGGCCGACGACGATGAGCTTTCGCACGTTCAGGCGAACCACGAGCCGGCCGATGCGATCGTGCTCTTCGTCGGCGTACTCCCCCAGCTCGGCCATCTCGCCGAGCACCGCGATCGTGCGGTCGTTGTCACCGCGAACCTGAGCGAGAGTCTTCAGCGCCGCCGCCATCGAGTCGGGGCTGGCGTTGTACGCGTCGTTGATGACGATGGCTCCGGAGTCGGGCAGCAGCACTTCCATTCGCCAGCGCTCGGCGCGCGCCACGCTTTCGATCGCCTCGATGGCCTGGCCGAGGTCGATCCCGAGCTCCCGGGCCACGGTGAGCGCGGCGAGGGCGTTCATCACGTGGTGCTCGCCGAGGATTCGCAGCCGTACGGGCATCCGCCGGTCGCCGACGACCAGCGTGAACGCCGTACCGGTGGCCGTCGCCTCGATGTCTTCGGCACGCACGTCTGCCGATTCGCCGAGCCCGAACCAGCGCACGGATGCCGGCGTCATCGACGCCATCGCCGCCACGCGGTCGTCGTCGGCGTTCAGGATGGCGACGGCGGAGGCCGGCAGGTCGGTGACCATCTCGCTCTTCGCCCGCTGCACGGCGTCGATTCCCCCGAACTCCCCCACGTGGGCGAGGCCGACCTTGAGCACGACCCCGATGTCGGGCTTGCGCGATCGCGACCAGGCGGGCGATCTCGCCGGCGCCGCTCGCGCCCATTTCGACGATCAGGTAGCGGGTGCGGTCGTCGATGCGCGAGCATCGAGATCGGCGCGCCGACGTGGTTGTTGAACGATCCCTGCGGGGCGACGGTCGGCGCCTGGCGCTCGAGGATCGCGCGCAGGAGGTTCTTGGTCGTGGTCTTGCCGTTGGAGCCCGTGATGGCGACCACCGACAGCGTGCCGGTCGCCCGCACGCGCGCGACCACCGCCGCAGCGAGCGCCGCCAGTGCGGCCACCCCGCTCGGCACCACGATGAGCGGGAACGGCCAGCGACAGCTCCTGCTCGGCGATAACGAGCGCCGCGCCGCTCTCGACCGCGCCCTGGGCGAACAGCGCGCCATCCGTCACCTCGCCGGGCAGGGCGAAGAAGATCGGACCCGGCCTCGACGAGGCGCGAATCGGTCTGCACCGAGCCGCCGACCGACGGTGTCACCCGGGCACGGCCGAGACGAGTCTGCCGCCGACGATCTCTGCGATCTCGGCGAGGGCCAGGGCGATCACGCCCAGCCCGCCTCAGCGCAGCGCGGCTCGCGCTTCGTCCCGCGCCGAGTACGGGGTGCGCACGCCCTCGATGTCGCGGTAGTCCTGGTGGCCGGGACCGGCCCAGAGGATCGAGTCGCCCTCCTCGGCCAGCGACACCGCCGCCCGGATGGCCTTCTCGGGCGGGCTCACCTCGAGGATCTCCGGCTGGTGCTCGGCCAGCGCCGCGCCCTCGAGCAGCGTCGCGCGGATCGAGGCGGCATCCTCGAAACGCGGATGGTGGTCGGTGACGACGAGGATGTCGGAGCCGTCGGCCGCCACGCGTCCCATCTCGTGGCGCTTCGACGCATCCCGGTCGCCGTCCGCGCCGAACACCATGATCGTGCGGCCCGGGGTGAACTTGCGAACCGCGGCAAGCGTGTTCAGGAAGGCGTCGGGGCTGTGACCGAAATCGACGTACACCGAGGGGCCGCGCTCGCCCGAGACGCGCTCCGTGCGCCCGGGCAGGTAGGCCACGATGCCGCCGTCCTCGTCGAGGGCGTGGCCGATGGCCTCGAGCTCGAAGCCCGCCTCGACCAGCATCACGATCGCGAGCCCCGCGTCGGCCGCCATGTGCCAGCCGATCAGCGGAACGCGGGTGGTCAGCGAACGCCCCTCCGGCCCGGTCAGCGTGAACTCCGTGTAGGCAGCGCGCTCTTCGCCGATTGTGACGATCCACTCAGCGTCGACTCCGGGTGTCGCCGAAATCGTGGTCACGGGGATGCGCGCCGCATCCACCACCCGCTGGCCCCACGCCGTGTCGAGCGAGACGACGCCGCGCCGGGCACGCTCGGGCTCGAAGAGCGCCAGCTTGGCCTGGAAGTACTCCTCCATGTCGGCGTAGTCGTCGAGATGGTCGTGGCTGAGATTGGTGAACGAGACGACGTCGAACACGATGCCGTCGACCCGGTTGCGCGACAGCGCCTGGGCGCTGACCTCGACCGCGACCGCGCGCACCTTGCTCTCGCGCATACGGGCGAGCAGCGCGTGCATCTCGCTCGCCTCCGGCGTGGTGAGGCGCGACACCACCGAGAGGTCGCCGATGTGCCGCTCCGAGGTCGAGCTGAGCCCGGTGACGAGGCCGAGCTGCTTCAGGATCCCCTCGAGCAGGTACGACGTCGAGGTCTTGCCGTTGGTGCCGGTGGTGCCGAACAGCAGCGGCGGGTGGTCGGCCGTGCGGTAGACCCACGCCGAGACCTCGCCGAGCGCCTCGCGCGGCGAGGCGACGACCACGATCGGGAAGCCCGGCGTCCGCCGCGATCTCGGCGCCCTCCTCGTCGGTGAGGAGGGCGACGGCGCCGCCCTCTCGGGCCTTGCGCGGCGTAGCTCGCCCCGTGGCTGTGCGCGCCGCGGATGCCGACGTAGAGGTCGCCGGGATGCAGGTCGCCGGTGCTCAGCGTGACGCCGCTGATCTCGACGCCGTCGATCGAGCCGCGTGCGCGTCAGCCCGAACTCGTCGAGCAGCCCGGCGAGCGAACGAGCCTGAGGGATGCTCGGGGCGAAGGACCGGGGGTATCCGATCGGTCACGCGGGATCCTCTTTCTGCACCGGTGCCAGGTGGACTACCAGGTGGTCTGCGACGTACGGCGCCGGCGTCGTCGACGGGCGGGATGCGATATCTGTCGATCACGTCCAGTCATGACGTTCTTGAATGCCGGCGCTGCAACTGCCGACGTAGTAAGCGTAGTAGGCCCGAACGTGACGACGACGACGTACTGCGGGTTCTCGGCGGGGATCATGCCGGCGACCGAGATGATGAACTGGTTGCCGTACCCGCCGCCCGTGCTTGGCGACCTGGGCGGTTCCGGTCTTCGCGGCGATGCGGTAGCCGGGGATGCGCAGCAGCGGCCCGACCGGGCCGCCGGTGACGACGGTCTCGAGCATCGCGCGCACTTCGTCAGCCGCCTTGGCGCTGACCACGCGCACCGGCTTCGCGGTGGGGGTGTCGACGACCGTGCCATTCGCGAGCGTGCACTTCTGCACGAGCGTAGAGCGGCTCACGCACGCCGTGGTTCGCGAGGGTCTGGTAGATCTGCGCGACCTGCACCGACGTCGCGCTCACGCCCTGGCCGAACTCGACCGTCTTGGTGGTCACCGGGTCCCACGGCGGCTTGGGCAGCGAGCCCGAGAGCCTGACCGGGAAAGTCGACAGCCGTCTTCTGGCCGACCCCGAACTTGAGCATGTAGTTGTAGCGGGTCTGGGCGTCGAGGTTCTCGGAGAGGATCGAGATGCCGATATTCGAGGAGTTCTCGAGCACGCCGGCGGTCGTGTAGTGCACGATGCCGTGCGTAGAACGAGTCCTTGATCGAGCCACCGTTGGAGAGCCGCAGCACCGACGGCACCGTCACCTGGGTGAGCGGCGTGATCGCGCCCGGCATCGATCAGCGCGGCAGCGCTCATGCCCTTGAACGTCGACCCGGGCTCGTACTGCTGGGTGAACGCGAGGGAACCCTGGTTCGCGCCGGGCGTCGCGCCGGGATCGTTGGGGTCGACGGCGGGATAGTCGGCGACGGCCATGAGCTGTCCGTCCGCCACGCGCACGACCACGGCGGTCGCCCACGGCGCGCCGATCGTCTGCGCCTGCTTGGTGATGGCCTGGTCGACCTGGTACTCGAGCTGGCTGTCGATCGTCAGCTGCAGCGTGCCGCCGTTCGACCGGGTCGGTCTCCTTGACCGTGCTGCCCGGGATGCGCACGCCGTCGGCGCCCGTCTGATAGGTCGACGTTCCCGCGGTGCTCGACAGGCACTTGTTGTACGCGAGCTCCATTCCGGCCTGCGGCCCGTCGGTGCCCACGAATCCGACGAGGTTGCCCGCGATCGCGCCATTCGGATAGCTCCGGGCCGGCACCTCGGGAAAATACATGCCGGGGATCTTCAGCGCCTTCAGCTTCAGCACAGTGGCGAGCGTCACATTCTTCGCGAGGTACGCGAAGAGCGAGTTGGGATCCTTCTCCACCGCCGCGGTGAGGTCGGTCACCGACCCCCCGGTGACCTTCGCGATCTGCGCGAGGCTCGTTGCGAGGGGCACCAGGGTGCTCGTGTCGCCCGGCACCTTGTAGTAGCCCACGTCGAAGTTCTTGGGCGCCACCGTGACGTTGAAGCGGTCCACGCTCTGGGCGAGCACCACGCCATCGGCGTCGATGATGGAACCGCGGATGCCCGGGGTGGTGACGGTGGTCGACTGGTTGCGCTCGGCGACCTTGTCGAGCGCCGGGGCCTGCACCACCTGAAGCTGGAAGAGCCGTCCGGTGAATACGAGCGACGATGAGGAAGACGACAACCAGAGTGAGCCGTGAGGCGCACGCCCGTCCGCTTGGTTGTTCTCATCGACCTTTGTCCTAGTGCGTCACCGGTGAGGGAAGATCGCCGGAATTCGACGGTGCCGATGATGTCGGGGTCGTGGTGCCGGTCGGATGCCGTCGCCGTTCCCTGAGTCGATTGTGGGTTGCCCGACGGCGAAACCGTGGCATTCGCGCTCGCCGTGTCCTGCACCTGTGGACTTTGATAAGAGGAATCGAACGTCGAGCAGGGCGTTGGGAACGCTGTCGGTCGATCCGTTCGCCACGACCGTGGCTGTACGCCGCCGGCCCGGCGCGCCGGTCGCGGTGCCGAGCACCGCGCCATCCGACAGGCGCAGGAAGGCCGCCTGAGACGAGCTGACCATGCCGAGCGCGACGGCGTTCGCCTGCGAGGTTCTGGCTCGACCCGAGCGTGTCGAGCTTCTCGTTGAGCGATGATGCGGTCCGTCCGAGGCTCTGTTCCGACGATCTGCAGGTCGGTGATCGTGTACGCGCCGCTGGACAGTGCGATGGTGATGCAGCAGCTGCGCGAGAAAAATCGCGAAGATGACGGCCGTCGCGCCGAGCGCGTAGACCAGCTTCGGCCGCGCACGGCGCTGGGCGCGGGTCGTGACGATCTGTACCCGACGCGGTCGGCGGAGGTGCCTCGGTGAGGTCTCGACGCGACGGCCGCAGCGGGTGCCGCGTAGGCGAGGTTGGTGCTCATGCTGCTTCTCGCACTCGTTCGACGGCGCGCAGGCGCACCGGGGTTGCTCGGGAATTGGTCGGTGCGCTCCTCCTCGTCGGCGAGCTCCGCGCCGCGCACCAGCAGCCGCAGCTGCGGGCGGTGCTCGGGCAGTTCGACCGGCAGGCCGCGGGGGGCGGTCGAGGTCGAGCCGGCGGCGAACGCGCGCTTGACGATGCGGTCCTCGAGCGACTGGTAGGCCAGCACGACCATCCGGCCGCCGACGGCAAGGGCACCGATGGCCGGCGGGATGGCTCGTGCGAGAACGCCGAGTTCGTCGTTCACCTCGATGCGAAGCGCCTGGAAGACGCGCTTCGCCGGATGGCCGGCGCGCTTGACCGCGGCGGGGGTGGCCGCGATCAGCACGTCGACGAGTTGGCCAGACCGCGAGAGGGGGGAGATCTCGCGAGCCTGGACGATTTTGCGCGCGTAGCGCGGGGCGAGCTTTTCCTCGCCGTACTCATAGAAGATGCGGCGCAGGTCGGCCTCGCTGTACTCGGCGAGGATGCGCTCCGCCGTCAGCTCGCGATGTCGCATCCATCCGCATGTCGAGCGGGGCATCCTGCGAGTACGAGAAGCCGCGGTCGACGCGGTCGAGCTGCAGCGACGAGACGCCGAGGTCGAACAGGATGCCCGCGGCGCGGTCGAATCCCGCGATCGTCGAGGGCGTCGGGAACCGCGTCGTAGACGGCGTGCACCAGGCGAACGCGGTCGCCGAACGGGGCGAGTCGCTCCCCCGCGAGCCGCAGCGCCTCCTGGTCGCGGTCGATGCCGACGAGCACGAGGTCGGGAAAGCGGCTGAGGAAGGCCTCGGCGTGGCCACCGAGGCCGAGCGTCGCGTCGACGAGTACCGCGCCGGGCTCGGTCGAGCGCCGGGGCGAGCAGCTCGACCGTGCGGGCGAGAAGTACCGGGGTGTGGAGAGTAGTTGTCGACCATGAGATGGCGGGCAAGACCTGTGATCCGTGCCCCCAGGAGCTGATCCCCATCCATTCGCTGCGACCGGACACCGGGGAAGTGATGTCGGGGCGCGAACGGCTGAGGGTCGGCCACTGGGCGCTAGAAGAGCCCGGGGATCACCTCCTCGCGTCGTGTTCGCGTAGTGCGGTCTTCGGCGTCGGAGTAGTAGTTGTTCCAGGCTTCGGTGTCCCAGATCTCGGCGCGGTTGCCCGCGCCGATGACGGTGAGGTCGCGGCCGAGGCCGGCGTATTCGCGCAGGATCGGCGGGGATGGTGACGCGGTGCTGCTTGTCGGGCACCTCCTGGCTGGCGCCGGAGAGGAAGAGGCGCAGGTAGTCGCGGTCCTCCTTGCTCGTGACCGGGCGCCTGGCGGACCTTCTCGAGCAGCGTCTCGAACTCGCGCGCGCTGAACACGTAGAGGCAGTGCTCCTGGCCGCGCGTCACGACGACGCCCGCGGACAGCTCGTCCCAGAACTTGGCCGGAAGGATGATGCGGCCCTTTTCGTCGAGCTTCGGAGCGTAGGTGCCAAGAAACATCGGCTGCTCCCCTCAACGATCCGGCCAGAATTTCAGGTTGACCTCCACTTTACTCCACACTCCTCCACAAAATGAAGAAAAATGAGCAAATGGCGCACCCCCCTTTCGAGGCAACCGCGTAATTACTGGGATTCAGGCGGTGGAGGAGTGGTGGAGGGAAAAACGCTCAATGCGGCCCGAAAATGGGCACAAAAAAGGGCCGATCCCGAAGGACCAGCCCAGGTGGAGCAGCAGCTACCTGCTCAACTGCGTCATCTCACTCAATTGTGCCGTCTTACTCCACTGTGACTTCTTACTCCACAGTGCCGTCTTACTCCACTGTGACTTCTTACTCATCAGTGTCATCGGGACGGTTGTCCCACCGGTCGCCCAGGTTCTGCAGGAACGATCCGCCCTTGGTGCCCGGCTTCGCGTCCGACTCCGGAGTGGCGGCCGATCGCGGAGCGGAACCGCGCCGCGGAGGGGTGAGCGCGAGCAGCACACCGGCGAACATGAGCACGAACCCGAGAACGCCGACCACGGGGACCCGGATGACCGACGCCCGCGATGAGGGTGGCGACACCGACGATGCCGACGAGAACGCCGATCACGATCATGGCGTAGGTCGGACGGCCGTGACGACGCGCACCACCCGCCACGAAATCGGCGTCGTTGTGGTAGAGACTGCGCTCCATTTCTTCAAGGAGCCGCTGCTCCTGCTCGGAAAGTGGCATTTCTGTTACCTCACGCTGCTTCGGTGCCGTTCGACGACTACTGCTCAATAGTATCCCCGCCCGCCTAGCTAGGCTAGGAGCGTGCCTGTGAGTACCCGGTTAGTTGACCTCATTCGGAGCCCGCATCGATGAGTTCCTGGCCGAGCGGGCTCCGACGGTGCTCGCGATCGCCCCCGAGCTCTCGCCGTTCCTCGACTACTCGGGCGCCCTGCTCTCGCGGCGGCAAGCGATTCCGCGCCCTGTTCTGCTACTGGGGCTGGAACGCGGTCGGATCGGGCCGCGACGGCTTCGACCCGCTGGAGGCCCTCGAGCCCCCTCGCGATCTTGCGAGCGTCGTCGATGTCGCCGCGGGACTGGAGCTGTTCCACGCGGCCGCCCTCGTGCACGACGACATCATGGACAACTCCGACACCCGCCGCGGGATGCCCGCCGCTCACAAGCGCTTCGCCGCCCTGCACGCGACGAGCGGGTGGGCCGGCTCGGGCGCCGACTTCGGCACTGCGGGCGGCCTGCTCCTCGGCGACCTGCTGCTCGGGTGGAGCGACGAACTGATCGAACAGGGACTCGCGCTGCTCGACGCGCGAGCATCCGCCGTCGCCGCCCGGCGCGAATTCAACCGGATGCGCACCGAGGTCACTCTCGGGCAGTACCTCGACATCCTCGAGGAGCGATCGTGGAACGGCTCCGCGGAGAGCGAGCAGCTGTCCCGCGCTCATCGCGTGCTCGTCTACAAGTCGGCGAAGTACAGCGTCGAGGCGCCCCTCGCGATCGGCGGCGCCATGGGCGGCGGAACCGCGGCCCAGCTCGACGCCCTGCGCGCGTTCGGGCTCCCGCTCGGCATCGCCTACCAGCTGCGTGACGACATGCTCGGCGTCTTCGGCGACCCCGAGGTGACCGGCAAGCCCGCCGGCGACGACCTGCGCGAAGGAAAACGCACCGTGCTCATCGCGCTCGCGCGCGCCGACCTGCCCCCGACCGCCGTGCGGCTGTTCGACGAACTGCTCGGCGACCGCGACCTCGACGGCGACCAGATCCGCATGCTGCAGCGCACGCTCATCGATTCGGGCGCCGTGGAGAAGGTCGAGCGGATGATCGCGCACAACGTCGGACTCGCCCGCGAAGCGCTCGACGATGCACCGCTCGACCGCGGCGCCCTGGCGCAGCTGGGCCAACTCGCCGACACGGTCATCAACCGCACCGCCTGACGACGCGAACGCCGATCTAGAAGCCGAGCGCCTGCGCGACCCGGCGCACCTCGGCCTTGCGGCCGGCCTTCAGCGCATCCACCGGGCTGACGCCGAGGCTGTCCTCCGGCGTCAGCAGCCAGTCATGGCCTCCTCGTCGCTGAATCCGCTGTCGCCGAGCACGACGAGCGTGCCCTTGAGCTCGCTCATCGGCTCGTCGCCGACGATGAAGTCCGCGGGCACACGCCACACACCGTCGACGCGCGACGCCAGGAGCGCGCGGTCCTCGATCAGCCGGCGCACCTGGCTCACCTTGAGCCCGAGCCGCTCGGTGAGGTCGGGAATCGTGAGCCACTGCACGTCCGGAAGATCAGCCACGCAGAAATCCTTTCACGCGACGCATCATTTCATGCGCGGGTCGCGGAGGTGCGCATTTCGGCGCCGTTTTGCGCTTCTTCACTCGAGTAACACCAGTCACGCTGATTGACAGGAGTGTGATTCTGTGTCACTTTTGATGTCTGGGCAACAGGGGGTGCTGCCCACGAGGGGTCCACCCCAGGGGGAACCTGCTGGAGAACGGGACACAAATGACGGAGTTTTCGGACCGCGATCGCCCGTCGATCTCGCCCTTCACCGGCCTCTCTCCGACCCGGCCCGCGCCATCGCGCACCTATGTGCCGGTGCGCAGCGGAGGCGCCAGGGCCATGATGGCGACCATGCCCGTCATTCTCGTCGGCACCATCGCGATCTCAACCATCGGCCTCGCACCGACCCAGCACAGCGCGAAGCCCGAGCAGCGCCCGAAGTCGAACGCCGCCGACCCCGAACTCGCAAGCGCCACGATCCGGCCCGCTGCACAGCCCCTCGCCTCGACCACCGGGACGCACACCGAAGTCGACATCGCGTCCGTCACGCCGTCCACCTACACCGTTCGATCGGGCGACACCGTCAGCGGCATAGCCGAGCGCTTCGGCCTCTCGACCGCCAGCGTGCTCGCCCTCAACGGGCTCGGCTGGAAGTCGTTCATCTTCCCGGGCCAGGTGCTGCGACTCTCGTCAGCGACAGCGACGCCCGCAATGACCACCACCGTCTCGAAGGCGCCGCTCGCGGCACCCGCCGCGCCCGCCCCGGCGGCAAACGGCAGCTACGTCATCCGCAGCGGCGACACCGTCACGGCGATCGCGAAACGGTTCGGCGTAACAGTTGCCGCCATCCTCTCGGCCAACGGTCTCGCCACCTCGAGCATCATCTACACCGGTCGCACACTCGTGATCCCGGCGGCGGGAGCCGTGCAGCCGGCGTCGGTGCAGCCCGCGTCGGTGCAGCCGGCCAGCGTGCAGCCGACCGCGGCACAACCCGTGCTGGTGAGCTCCGTCGGTCTCACGCTGAGCCCGAGCCAGCGCGTCAACGCGCAGACCATCATCGCCGTCGGACGAAGCCTCCGGGTGCCCGACTACGGCATCGTCGTGGCGCTCGCGGCCGCGGCGCAGGAGTCGAGCCTCGAAAACCTCAACTACGGGGACCGCGACTCGGTCGGCCTGTTCCAGCAGCGTCCGAGCTCCGGATGGGGCACCGTCGCCCAGTTGACGACCCCGACCTACGCGGCCGAGCTGTTCTACGGCGGACCGACCAACCCCAACAAGGGCAAGACCCGCGGTCTTCTCGACATCCCGGGCTGGCAGGCGATGACCGTCACCCAGGCGGCGCAGGCGGTGCAGATCTCCGCGACGCCGAACGCGTACGCGAAATGGGAGACATTCGCTCGCAGCCTGGCTGGCCCAGCTGGGCTGAGCCGCGCTCGCCGTCGGGCGTTCGCGCGACAAATCGGCCCCGGCAAATAGCCGGTAGGGCCGTGTTCAAACCATTCCCCCAACCTCCCGAACCTACAATCAGACGGTGACTGCAGGCTCCACCGACGCGCTGATCGGACGTCTTATCGACGGCCGGTACCAGGTGCGCTCGCGCATCGCGCGCGGCGGCATGGCCACCGTCTACCTCGCCACCGACCTGCGCCTCGAACGCAAAGTCGCCATCAAGGTCATGCACGGCCACCTCTCCGACGACGTGGCGTTCCGCGACCGGTTCATCCAGGAGGCCCGCTCGGCCGCGCGCCTCGCGCATCCCAACGTCGTCAACGTCTTCGACCAGGGCCAGGACAGCGACATGGCGTACCTGGTCATGGAGTACCTTCCCGGCATCACCCTGCGCGACCTGCTGCAGGATCATGGACGGCTGACAACCGACCAGACCCTGGACATCCTCGAAGCCGTGCTGGCCGGACTCTCGGCAGCGCACAAGGCCGGGATCGTCCACCGTGACCTCAAGCCCGAGAACGTGCTGCTGGCCGACGACGGCCGCATCAAGATCGGCGACTTCGGTCTCGCCCGCGCGGTCAGCGCGAACACGGCGACCGGGGCGGCGCTGCTCGGCACCATCGCCTACCTCTCCCCCGAGCTCGTCACACGCGGCATCGCCGACGCGCGCAGCGACATCTACGCGGTGGGCATCATGAGCTACGAGATGCTCACCGGAAAGCAGCCGTTCGTCGGCGAACAGCCCATGCAGATCGCCTACCAGCACGCCAACGACACCGTGCCTGCGCCGAGCGGCGAGAACCCGCGGGTTCCCGACGAACTCGACGAACTCGTGCTGTGGGCGACGGCTCGCGACGCCGACGAGCGCCCGAGGGATGCGCGCGCACTCCTCAACGAGGTGATCGCGGTGCGCTCGAGGCTCGACGCCGAAGCGAACGGTACTCCGACGATCTCGCAGCGCACGATGGTCATGCCGCCCGCCGCCGCACCGCTGCCCCCGCGCGGTGACACCTCCGAGACGCAGATCCTGCGCCCGGTGCGACGCCCGGCGGCGGCCGCACCCGCGGGTGCCGTCGACACGCTCGCTGAGAAAACCCGCAAACGGCGTGGGCGCGGCGGATGGATCGCGGCCCTCATCATCGTGCTGGTCGCCCTCGGGGGCGGCGCGGGCTGGTACTTCGGCGTCGGCCCGGGCGCCCATGCGACCGTGCCGAACGTGGCGAACGACAGTCTCGCCGCAGCCACCTCAGCGCTCAAGCAGGCCGGATTCGAGCCGCTTGCGACGACGACGAGCCAGTACGACCCGGTCGTCGCGGTGAACAACGTCTCGGGCACGAGCCCGGCCATCGGAGCCTCGATCGCCAAAGGATCGAAAATCACGATCATCCTGTCGAAGGGCCCCGCGTCGATCGCGCTGCCCTCCCTGACCGGGTTGACCGAGGCAGACGCAAAGTCGGCCATCACCAGGGCCGGGTTCCTCGTCGGTAGCCCGATCATCCGCCAGTTCGACCCCAAGGTCGACAAGGGGCTCGTCGTCGACTATCTCGGCAGCGACGGCACCAGCCTCATCTCGCAGTCGACCTACAGCGAGAAGCGGCCCATCACCCTGGTGGTCTCGGCCGGTCCGCTGCCGGATGTCGCCAACCTCTCCGTGGATGCGGCCGAAGCCAAGCTCGTCAAGGCGGGCCTCACCGGCCAGCCGGGCAGCGAGGTATACAACGCCACCGTTCCGCAGGGCGATGTCGTGCAGATCGATCCGCAGACCAACGCCGCCGGGGTCGGGCGTGTCTTCCGCGTCGGCGACACCCAGCCGGTGCTGCTCATCACGTCACGCGGACCGCAGATGGTGCAGGTGCCCAATGTGGTCGGTGACAGCTGGGATGTCGCGAAAGCAGCTCTGACCGCCGCGGGATTCATGCTCACCTACAACCACAGCGCCGATATCCTGCCGTCGGCCGTGACTGTGACCGGCACCGATCCCTCCGCGGGAAATTCGATCCCGAAGGGGTCGACGGTGACAGTGCACTTCAAGGGTTTGAAGGGTTAGTCGGCCCTCTCCCGGGCGCTCGGTGACGTGCCGCCACCGTGAAAACTCAGGATTACGCGCGAGCCCAACCCGCAATACGCCTTGGTGCACACGATTCACCGGATTTTTCGGCACCACTGATGTGCCCTACAGGTCGGCCTTCTCGAAGGCGCTGAGCTCCTCGGCCACAAGGAACGCCAGCTCCAGCGACTGCATGTGGTTGAGCCGCGCCCGTGAAAACTCAGGATGAAGCGCGAGCCCAACCCGCAATAGGCCTTGATGCCCACGAATCACCTGAGTTTTCGGCACCACTGATGAGCCCTACAGGTCGGCCTTCTCGAAGGCGCTGAGCTCCTCGGCCACCAGGAACGCCAGCTCCAGCGACTGCATGTGGTTGAGCCGCGGGTCGCACAGCGACTCGTAACGGGTCGCGAGGTCGGCCTCGTCGATCTGCTCCGAGCCGCCCAGGCACTCGGTGACGTCGTCGCCGGTGAGCTCGATGTGGATGCCGCCCGGGTAGGTTCCCGCCGCGCGGTGCGCCTCGAAGAAGCCCTTGACCTCGTCGACGATGTCGTCGAAGCGCCGGGTCTTGTACCCGGTCGGGGTCGTGAGCCCGTTGCCGTGCATCGGGTCGGTGATCCACAGCGGGTTCGCATCCATGCCCTTGATGGCCTCGAGCAGCGGCGGCAGCGCATCCCGCACCTTGCCCGCGCCCATGCGCGCGACGAACGTCAGGCGCCCCGGTTCGCGGTCGGGGTCGAGCTTGTCGATGAGCCGCTCCATGTCGTCGACCGTCGTGGTCGGGCCGAGCTTCACGCCGATCGGGTTGCGGATGCGGCTGAAGTAGTCGACGTGGGCGCCATCCAGGGCGCGGGTGCGCTCCCCGATCCAGACGAAGTGGGCGGACGTGTTGACGGGCGTGCCGTTGCGCGAGTCGATGCGCGTCATCGGGCGCTCGTAGTCCATCAGCAGGCCCTCGTGGCTGGAGTAGAACTCGACGCGCTTGAGCTCGTCGAAGTCGGCGCCGGCCGCCAGCATGAAGCGGATGGCCTTGTCGATCTCACTGGCGAGCTTCTCGTAACGATGGTTGGCCGGGTTCGAGGCGAAGCCGCGGTTCCAGCTGTGCACCTGGCGCAGGTCGGCGAATCCACCCTGCGTGAACGCGCGGATGAGGTTGAGCGTCGACGCGGCCGTGTGGTAGCCCTGCACCAGCCGGCGCGGGTCGGCCTCACGCGACTCGGGCGTGAAGTCGTAGCCGTTGACGATGTCGCCGCGGTAGGCGGGCAGCGTCACATCGCCGCGGGTCTCGGTGTCGCTCGAGCGGGGCTTCGCGAACTGGCCCGCCATGCGGCCCATCTTGATGATCGGCATCGAGGCGCCGTAGGTGAGCACGACCGCCATCTGCAGGATCGTCTTCACGCGGTTGCGGATGGCCTCGGCCGTCGCGCCCGCGAAGGTCTCGGCGCAGTCGCCGCCCTGCAGCAGGAACGCCTCGCCGCGCGCGGCCCTCGCCAGCCGTTCGCGCAGGATGTCGACCTCGCCCGCGAACACGAGCGGCGGCAGGGTCGCGATCTCGGCGCTCGCCGCGGCGACGGCGTCGGGATCGGGCCACGACGGCTGCTGGCTGATGGGAAGCGTCCGCCAATAGTCGAGTCCGGCGATCACGGAAGGATCGGCGAGCACGACGGGTTCGGACGGGTCAACCACGGAGAATTCCTTGCATCCAGATGAGTGCGGGCGTAATCGGCCCAGCAGACGAGCCTATCGGAGCGCGGACTCCGTTACGTGCCCGGACCGGTCAGGCCTTGGCCGCCTTCTCCTTGACCGGGTTTGCGACCGGCTTCGCGCTCGACCGGGTTCGCGACCGGGTTCTTGACCGAGTTCTTCACCGAGTCCTTGACTGATGACGCGTACACGTCGACGTACTCCTGGCCGCTCAGCTTGCCCAGCTCGTACATGATCTCGTCGGTGATCGAACGCAGCACGAAGCGGTCGCCCTCGAGGCCGTGGAAACGGGAGAAATCGAGGGGTTCGCCGAACACGACGCCGACCCGGTGCACCTTGGGAATGGTGCGTGCCCTCCGGCATCACCTGGTCGGTGTCGATCATCGCGACCGGGATGACCGGCACGCCGGCCTCCAGGATCATGCGGGCAACGCCGGTGCGCCCGCGGTACATCCGACCGTCGGGGCTGCGCGTGCCTTCCGGGTAGATGCCGAGCTGCTCACCGCTGCGCGAGCACCGCGAGGCCCGTGTTGAGCGAGTCCTCTGACGCCTTGCCGCCCGACCGGTCGATGGGCAGCATCCCGGTGCCGTTGAAGAACCCCCGGGTGAAGAAGCCCTTGATGCCCTTGCCCGCGAAGTAGTCGCTCTTGGCGAGAAAGTAGATCGGCCGGTCGAGCACCACCGGCAGGAACACGGAGTCGATGAACGAGAGGTGGTTTCCGGCGAAGATCACGCCGCCCGACTTCGGGATGTTCTCCTTGCCGACCACCCACGGTCGAAAGACCGTCAGTCATCAGCGGACCGACGAACACGTGCTTCATCAACCAGTACAGCATCCCTAGTGCCTCCCAGAGCTTCAGGGTAGCGGTTTAGCGGGTGGCTGCGTGGATTCTTGCGAGATCGGCCGCTCCGACCACCCCCGCGTCGTTGACCAGCTCGGCCGTCGCGAAACGCGGCTCCGGATGAAACCCCCGCGCAGGCAGGTGCGCGAGAAACGACTCGCGGATGGGGTCGAGCAGCAGGTCGCCCGCCACCGCCACTCCCCCGCCGAACACGAAGACCTGGGGGTCGAGCACGGCGGCGAGGCTCGCGCAGGCCGCGCCGAGCCAGCCGCCCAGCTCGCGCAGCGCCTGGAGTGCCCCGGCATCGCCCGCGACGATGAGCCGGCCGACCTGGTCGCCGGTCAGCTCGCCGGTCTCGCGGCGCGCCTCCGCAAGGGCGAGTCCGATGCCGCCGACGTCGGCGATCGCGTTGGCCATCCGCAGGAGGGCACGGCCGGAACCGTACTGTTCGATGCATCCGCGGGCGCCGCATCCGCACGGCAGCCCATCGGGAACGACACGGAGGTGCCCGATCTCGGCGCCCGCACCGAACCCGCCGCGGAACAGCCGGTCTTCGGTGACGATCGCTCCGCCCACGCCCGTGCCGATGGTCAGCATCGTCATGTCGCTGTACAGGCGCCCGGCGCCGAAACGGAACTCCGCCCATCCGGCCGCGTTGGCGTCGTTGTCGACAGTGATGTCGAGGTCGAGGCGCTCGAGCAGGCGCTGCACGCAGCGGCTCGTTGCGCCAGTTGATGTTGGGCGCGTAGTAGACGGTCGACTGGGCGGCGTCGATGAATCCGGCCGCCGCAACGCCGGCGGCCGACGACCTCGCGGCCCTCCGCGAGCCGTCCGATCATGTCGACGACGGTCTCGACGATCGCATCCGCATCCCCGGCCGGCGTCGGTCGGCGCTCCTCGCACGAGGATCTCGCCCTCGTCGTCGACCAGCGCCCCGGCGATCTTCGTTCCGCCGATGTCGATCCCGATGGCATGCACGAGAAACAACACTACTGAAGCGGGAGCGCTCTTCCGACGCCGAGCGACCAACCGCAGGGGGCGCCGCAACGAACAAGATTAGAGTTAGACCGAAGCAAGACCCATCCGGTTTCGAGGGAGATACCGTGCAGCAATTTGACACCCCAGCCGTCGTCGAGCCGAGCCCGGATGCGAACGTCACCGACCTGCTGATCGAACGAGTCGACGCTGACGCCGGACGCTCGCCCTGTTCGCGACGCCCGAGCCGGACGGCACGCTGGAAAGACGTCACGGCCGCCGGAGTTCCTCGCCCAGGTCATCGCGCTCGTCCAAGGGCCTCGTCGCCGCGGGCATCCAGCCCGGCGACAAGATCGGCCTGATCTGCCGCACCCGCTACGAGTGGACCCTGCTCGACTTCGCGGTCTGGTTCGCGGGCGCCATCCTCGTGCCCGTCTACGACACCTCGTCGCCGCACCAGATCCAGTGGGACCTCGAGGACTCCGGCGCCATCGCGATGATCACCGAGACCGCCGAGCACTTCGCGCGCTTCGACGAGGTGCACGGCGACCTGCCGCTGGTCACGAAGACCTGGAGTATCGACAGGGGCGACCTCGACAAGCTGGCGAAGTCGGGCGGCGACGTGACCGACGACGAGATCGAGCGCCGTCGCAACCTCGCCAAGGGTTCGGATGTCGCGACCCTCATCTACACGGCCGGCACGACCGGCAAGCCCAAGGGCTGCATCCTTACCCACTCCAACTTCTTCGAGCTCTCACGCAACGCGAAGGCGGCCCTGCCCGAGGTCGTGAACCCGGGTACGTGCACGCTGCTGTTCATCACGCTCGCCCACGTGTTCGCGCGCTTCATCGCCGTGATGTGCGTCGACGCGGGCGTGAAGGTGGGCCACCAGCCCGACACGTCGAAGCTGGTGCCGGCCATGCAGTCGTTCCGTCCGACCTTCCTGCTGGCGGTCCCGCGCGTGTTCGAGAAGGTCTACAACTCGTCGGAGCAGACCGCCGAGGCCGGCGGGCCGCGGCAAGATCTTCCGCAAGGCGGCGGATGTCGCGATCGCCCACTCCAAGGCGCTCGACGCCGGCAGGGTGCCGCTGGGGCTGGCCCTGCAGTTCGCGCTGTACGACCGGCTGGTGCTGTCGAAGATCCGCGCCGCGCTGGGCGGCCGCGTGAAGTACGCCGTCTCCGGGTCCGCGCCGCTGGGCCTCCGCCTCGGCCACTTCTACCGCAGCCTGGGCGTGAGCATCCTCGAGGGCTACGGCCTCACCGAGACGACCGCACCGCTCACTGTCAACCTGCCCTCCAACTTCAAGATCGGCACGGTCGGGCCGCCCCTGCCGGGCGTCTCCATCCGCATCGCCGACGACGGCGAGATCGAGGGCAAGGGCATCGACATCTTCGACGGCTACTGGAAGAACCCGAAGGCCACCGACGAGGTCGTTCGACGACGGCTGGTTCAAGACCGGCGACATCGGCGCCCTCGACGACGAGGGCTACCTCACGATCACGGGTCGCAAGAAGGAGATCATCGTCACCGCAGGCGGCAAGAACGTCTCGCCCGCGGTGCTCGAAGACCCGATCCGGGCGGATCCGATCATCGACCAGGTGATCGTCGTCGGCGAACAGAAGCCGTTCATCGCCGCGCTTGTCAGCCTCGACCGCGAGATGCTTCCCGCCTGGCTGAAGAGCCAGGGCCAGTCGCCCGACATGTCGCTCGCCGAGGCCTGCACGAACGAGAAGGTCGTCGCCGAGGTCCAGAAGGCGGTCGACCGCGCGAACACCCACGTGTCGCGCGCGGAGTCCATCCGCAAGTTCCATCGTGCTCGACACCGACCTCACCGAGGCCAGCGGGCACCTGACGCCGAAGCTCAGCATCAAGCGCAACGTCATCCTCAAGGACTTCGCCGGAGTCATCGACGAGATGTACGCGGGGTCCCCGGAGAAGGTCAACAGCTAGCACCCCGCTCGAGTTGCATGTTTTCGTGGGCTCCGGGCTCGCCAAGCCACGAAAACATGCAAGTCGGGGCTAGTACCAGTCGGCGTTGCGGATGGCGCGCATCGCCTCGCGCTTGGTCTCCGGGTCGAGGCCCTCGATGTAGAGGTGGCCGTCGAGGTGGTCGGTCTCGTGCTGCAGCGCCTGGCCGAGCAGGCCCTCGCCGCTGAGCTCGACCGGGTTGCCGTCGAGGTCGATGCCGGTCACGCGGGCGAACGGGTAACGCCGGCGCGGAAAGTAGAAGCCGGGAACCGACAGGCAGCCCTCCTCGACGAGCTCCGGCTCGCCCGACGTCTCGACCAGCACCGGGTTGATGATGTAGCCGATGTCGCCGTCGATGTTGTAGCTGAAGGCGCGCAAGCCCCACGCCGATCTGGTTCGCGGCGAGGCCCGCCCGCCCGGGAACCGCGACCGTCTCGAGCAGGTCCTCGATGAGGCCCTTCACCCGCGAGTCGCCGGGCACGATGAGGTCGCAGGCTGATCGGAGAACGGGGTCGCCAAACAGCCGGATCTGCCGTTCGGTCATCCGATCAGTCTTCCCGACGAACGGGAAGGCCGTCCATGACCAGCGCGGCGAGCTCGCGTGCCGACTGCAGCGTGAGCGGCTTGAGGTCGCGGTAGTTGACGACGGAGCCCGCGGCCAGATGCGGGTCGTACGGCATCCGCACGACGGCGCGCACACGCGAGTTGAAGTGCGCCTCGATCTCGTCGAGCTTGACCAGGTTGGTCGCGTGCGTCGCCGTGTTGAGCGCGACGACCGCGTTGCGCACGAGGTCGGAGTAGCCGTTCGACTCGAGCCAGGTCAGCGTCTCGGATGCGAGGCGCGCCTCGTCGACGCTGCCGCCCGAGACGATCGACGATCTCGTCGGCGCGCTGCGAGAGTCGCCCGCATCACCGAGTGCACGATGCCGGTTCCGCAGTCGGTGAGCACGATCGAGTAGTACCGGGCGGCCTGGTCGGCGACGACGTTGTAGTCGTTCTCGTCGAACGCCTGCGCGAGCAGCGGGTCGGTGTCTGACGCGAGGATGTCGAGCCGGGTCTCGTCCCGCGAGACGAGCGTCGAGAAATCGGTGAACGCCGTTGATCTGCGACGCGCGGTGCACCACGTCGCGCACGGTCGAGCGGGTCTGCTTGTGCACTCGCTCCGCGAGCGTTCCGCGGTCCGGGTTGGCGTCGATCGCGATCACCCGGTCGTCGCGAACATCCGCCAGCGCCATGCCGAGCAGGGTCGTGATCGTCGTCTTACCGACGCCGCCCTTGCGGGTCAGGATCGGGATGAAGCGGGTTCCGCCCTCGAACTGCTTGTTGATGCGCGCGTCGAGCGCCTTGCGCTCGCGCACCCGCACGCGAGTCGCCGATGTTGATGAGGTGGAGCGTGATCGCGATAGAGGAACTGCGGCCAGAAGCCCTCCGGGCGCCTGGCGGCGCTTCTTGCGCTTGTCGATGAGTCGCTCGGCGGTCAGCATGGCAGCGGGCTCCGGCGTCGGCGACGGCTCGCCGCGCAGGCTCTCGCGGCGCGTGTAGGGCGCGGGCTCCGGCTCCGGCAGCGGAACGACCGCCGGCACGGGCGGCCTCGCGTCGACCGGTGCGCGTCGTCGGGATCGCCTGGGATCGCGACCGACGTCGTGGATGGCTCGACCAGCCCCGGGTCGACCGGCACGTCGTGAATAGCGACCGCGACCTCGTGGTCGGGGGCCTCGTGCACGTGAGCGGGCAGGTCGACGCTGAACGTGACCGTCTCGGGCTGCGGGGTGGGTGCGGTTCGCGGCGAGACCACGCGACGAGGGAGCGCACGCTCGGGAGCGATCACCGCGTCGGCGAGGAGGCCGCCGCTCATCGAGCCGGAACTCGATGAGTCCGGCGTTGCCTTCTTCGCCGCAGGTTGCCGGGAGTCGGGGTTCTCGTCGACGGATTCGGGTTTCTTGCCCTGCGATTTTTGCTGCGTCACCAAAAGTTGGAATTCCTTTGCTCTGGACGACTAGAGAGTCTACCGCTGAGAAGAAATCAAGGCTTGGGGTTGCGCTCAGCCAATTTCGACGATCAGGTCGCCGGCATCCACCTGCTGGGTCTTCGGGATTGCGACCCGTGCGCACGGTTCCAGCCACCGGAGCGGTGATCGCGGCCTCCATTTTCATGGCCTCGATGGAGGCGATCGCCTGGCCCGCTTCGACCTCCTGGCCCTCCTCGACCTGCAGCGTGACGACGCCGGAGAACGGCGCCGCGACCTGTCCCGGGCTTGCGCGGGATCGGCCTTCTCGGCGGCCTTGCTCTCGCACGCTGACGCTGCGGTCGCGCACGAAGACCGGGCGCAGCTGGCCGTTCATGGTCGTCATGACCGTGCGCATGCCCTTGTCGTCGGCTTCGCCGATCGGCCTCGAGCCCGACATAGAGGCTGACGCCCTTGCTCATCTCGATCGACGTGCTCGACGCCCTGCTGCAGGCCGTAGAGGTAGTCGGTGGTGTCGACGACCGAGAGGTCGCCGAACACCTCGCGATTCTCCTCGAAGATCTTCGTCGGGCCCGGCGAACAGCAGCCGATTGAGAGCGCGACGACGCGTGGCGGAGTCTGCCGTCGAGCGCCGCGTCGTCGTCGTCGCTCAGCTCCTCGACGCCGATCTTCACGGTGCGGCCCTTGAGCACCTTGGTGCGGAACGGCTCCGGCCATCCGCCCGGCAGGTCGCCGAGCTCGCCCGCCATGAAACCGATGACCGAGTCCGGGATGTCGTACTTCTGCGGGTTCTGCTTCGAAGTCGTCCGGGTCGGCATCCGCGGCGGCCAGCGCGAGCGCGAGGTCGCCGACCACCTTGGACGACGGCGTCACCTTGGGCGGGCGGCCGAGGATGCGGCTGGCCGCGGCGTAGAGGTCTTCGATCTTCTCGAACTGGTCGCCGAGGCCGAGCGCGATGGCCTGCTGGCGCAGGTTCGACAGCTGGCCGCCCGGGATCTCGTGCTTGTAGACGCGACCGGTCGGCCCCGGGAGCCCGGACTCGAACGGCTTGTAGACGTGGCGCACGGCCTCCCAGTACGGCTCGAGGTCGGAGACCGCCTGAAGCGAGAGGCCGGTGTCGCGCTCGGTGTGCGCGAGGGCAGCGACGAGGGCGGATGCCGACGGCTGGCTGGTCGTGCCCGCCATCGGGGCGCTGGCGACATCCACAGCGTCCGCTCCCGCGCGGCTCGCGGCGAGGAGCGTCGCGAGCTGGCCGCCTGCGGTGTCGTGCGTGTGCACGTGCACGGGGAGGTCGAATCGCTCGCGCAGCGCGGCGACGAGCTTCTCGGCGGCCTCGGCGCGCAGGAGTCCCGCCATGTCCTTGATCGCGATGATGTGGGCGCCGGCATCGACGATCTGCTCGGCGAGCCTCAGGTAGTAGTCGAGCGTGTAGAGGTTCTCGGCCGGGTCGAGCAGGTCGGCCGTGTAGCACAGGGCCACCTCGGCGATGGTCGTGCCCGTCGCGAGCACCGCATCGATCGCCGGCCTCATCTGCGAGACATCGTTGAGTGCGTCGAAGATGCGGAAGATGTCGACACCGGTCGAGGCGGCCTCGCGCACGAAGGCATCCGTCACCTCGGTCGGGTACGGGCGTGTAGCCGACCGTGTTGCGGCCGCGCAGCAGCATCTGGATGTTGATGTTCGGCAGCGCCTCGCGAAGCGGCGGCAAGCCGCTCCCACGGGTCTTCCGCCAGGAAGCGCAGCGCGACGTCGTAGGTCGCGCCACCCCAGGCCTCGACCGACAGCAGCTGGGGCGTCAGCCGGGCGACGTACGGCGCGATGGCGACGAGGTCGCGGGTGCGCACGCGCGTCGCGAGCAGCGACTGGTGCGCATCCCGCATGGTGGTCTCGGTCACGGCCAGCGCGGTCTGCGCGCGCAGCGCCGAGGCGAAGCCGACCGGGCCCGAGCTCGAGCAGCTTCTGGCGCGATCCGGCCGGAGCGGGCGCCGTCGAGGTCGATGTCGGGCAGCTTCAGCGACGGGTTGATCATGCCGTCGCCGCTGCCGTTGGGCTGGTTGACGGTGATGTCGGCGAGCCAGTTGAGCACCTTGGTGCCGCGGTCCTTCGACTGGTGGCCGCGCACCAGCCACGGCCGCTCCTCGATGAACGCGGTGCTCAGGTCGCCGGCCGCGAAGTCGGGGTCGTCGAGCACGGCCTGCAGGAACGGGATGTTGGTGGTCACGCCGCGCAGGCGGAACTCCGCGAGACCGCGCTTGGCCCGCGTGACGGCGGCCGTGAAGTCGCGGCCGCGACAGGTCATCTTCACCAGCATCGAGTCGAAGTGCGGCGAGATCTGCGCGCCCGCGTTGATCGTTCCGCCGTCGAGTCGGATGCCGGCACCGCCCGGCGAGCGGTAGGTCGTGATCTTGCCGGTGTCGGGCCGGAAACCCGCCGCCGGGTCTTCGGTCGTGATGCGGCACTGCAGCGCGGCGCCGCGAAGGCGCAGGTCCTTCTGCTCGAGGCCCGAGCTCCGCCGAGCGTCTCCCCGGCGGCGATCCGCATCTGCGACTGCACGAGGTCGACATCCGTCACCTCCTCGGTGACGGTGTGCTCGACCTGGATGCGCGGGTTCATCTCGATGAAGAAGTGCTGCCCCTTGCGCTCCCCCGCGGTGTCGAGCAGGAACTCGACCGTGCCGGCGTTCTCGTAGCCGATCGAACGGGCGAACGCGATGGCGTCGCGGTACATGGCCTGGCGGATGTTCTCGTCGAGGTTCGGCGCCGGTGCGATCTCGACGACCTTCTGGTGGCGGCGCTGCACGGAGCAGTCGCGCTCGAACAGGTGAACGGTCTCCCCCGTCGCATCCGCGAGGATCTGCACCTCGATGTGGCGAGGGCGAACGACAGCCTGCTCGAGGAACATGGTCGGGTCGCCGAACGCGCTGTCGGCCTCGCGCATTGCGGCCTCGAGTGCCTCGCGCAGGTCTTCCTTCTTCTCGACCCGGCGCATCCCGCGTCCGCCGCCGCCGGCGACGGCCTTTGCGAAGATCGGGAAGCCGATCGCGTCCGCACCCGCCAGCAGTTCGTCGAGGTCTTTGGACGCCGGCGTGGATGCGAGCACCGGAACACCGGCCTCGATTGCGTGCTCTTTCGCCGTGACCTTGTTGCCCGCCATCTCGAGCACGCGGGTGGGCGGTCCGATGAAGGTGATGCCCGCATCCGCCGCGGCCTGGGCGAGATCCGGGTTCTCCGACAGGAAGCCGTACCCGGGGTAGATCGCGTCGGCACCCGCGAGCTTGGCGACACGGATGATCTCCGAGACGTCGAGGTAGGCGCGAACCGGGTGGCCCTGGTCGCCGATCTGGTACGCCTCGTCGGCTTTCAGGCGGTGCATCGAGTTGCGGTCCTCGTACGGGAAAACTGCCACCGTGGCCGCGCCCAGTTCGTACGCGGCCCGCATGGCCCGGATGGCGATTTCACCACGGTTGGCGACGAGGATCTTCGAAAACATGAGGTCCTTTCGGGGGTGGGCCAATTCTACCGAGGCGGCGCCACGCACCCCACACCGCCGAGAACACCGGACGGCCCAAGATTTAGGTTCTTTAAGACTAGTGAAGGTATCGTCGTTCCTTGTGCATGTACTCAGCGTCAGCTCCCTAAAAGGGGGCGTGGGAAAGACCACGGTGACGCTGGGGCTAGCCTCCGCAGCTTTCGCCCGAGGATTGCGGACCCTCGTGGTCGACCTCGACCCGCAGTCCGATGTCTCGACCGGCATGGATATCAACGTCGCCGGTCACCTCAACGTGGCCGATGTTCTCGCCAGTCCGAAAGAGAAGATCGTGCGCGCCGCGATCACTCCGAGCGGGTGGACTCGAGGACGCAGCGGCAAGATCGACGTGATGATCGGGTCGCCGTCCGCCATCAATTTCGACGGGCCGCATCCGAGCATCCGCGACATCTGGAAGCTCGAAGAGGCGCTCGCCAACGTCGAGGCCGACTACGACCTGGTGCTCATCGACTGCGCGCCGTCGCTCAACGCCCTCACTCGCACCGCGTGGGCCGCGAGCGACCGGGTAACCGTCGTCACCGAGCCGGGCCTCTTCTCCGTCGCCGCCGCCGACCGCGCGCTGCGGGCCATCGAGGAGATCCGCCGCGGGCTCTCGCCGCGACTGCAGCCCCTCGGCATCATCGTCAACCGTGCGCGGGTGCAGTCGCTCGAGCACCAGTTCCGTATCAAGGAGCTGCGCGACATGTTCGGCCCGCTGGTGCTGTCGCCCGCAGCTGCCCGAGCGCACGTCGCTGCAGCAGGCGCAGGGCGCGGCCAAGCCGCTGCACGTCTGGCCGGGGGAAAGCGCGCAGGAGATGGCGCGCAACTTCGACCAGCTGCTCGAGCGTGTGATGCGCACTGCCCGCCTGGGTGAGTTCGCCTAGGCAGCGATGAAACTCGCGGACGGGGCCGAGTCCGAGCCGGCGAAGGTGGGCTTCGACCGCAACGGGCTCGAACGCGTCGCCGATCTCGTTCGCTCGCGTGGCGCCGCATCCTGGCTGGTTGTGCTGCGCGACGGCGACGTGGTGCTCGACCGTCGGGTCGGCTGCGAACCGGATGCCCTGTTCTACACGTTCTCGGTGAGTAAGCCCTTCGTGGCACTTGCCGTTCACCTGCTCGCCCAGCGCGGCCTGATCAGCCTCGACGACCCTGTGGCGATGCACTGGCCGGAGTACGCGACGCACGGCAAGCACGACATCACGATCCGGCACGTGCTCACGCACCGGTCCGGCGTGCCCTACTCGAGCGGCTCGCTCGTGGGTGACGCCCTCGCGATGACCGACTGGAACCGGTCGGTGGCCCTCGCCGAGAACGCGAAGCCGCGGTGGAGGGCAGGCGCGTTCGTCGGGTACGAGACGCTGAGCTTCGGCTTCATCCTGGGCGAGATCGTGCGACGGGTCAGCGGCACACCGGTCGAGGATTTCCTGGTGTCGGAGTTCTTCGTGCCGCTGCGACTTCCGAACATCCGGCTGGGACTGTCGGACGACGTGCTGGAGCGCGGGGTGCCCCTGGTGTCGCGCGGTGCACTGCAGAAATCGACGCGAATGACGTTCAACCGCGATCGCGTGCGCCAGGCCGTCGTGCCGGCGGCCGGCATCTCGGCGAGTGCGTACGACCTGGCCCGGTTCTACAAGGCCATGCTCAAGGGCGGCAAGCGGCGCGACGTCCGCGTGCTCTCGAAGTCGACGGTGCTCGAGGCGCGGCGGGTGTCGAGCGATGGCGAGCGCGACCGCACGCTGGGCACGCATCCGCGCTGGGCGCACGGTTTCCAGCTCGGCGGGCCGTCGCTGGCCCCGCGACCCATGGGTCGCCGGGGCAGTGCGCTCTCGTTCGGGCACAACGGCAGCAGCACCTGCAATGCGTGGGCCGATCCCGATCGCGGGTTGGTGTTCGTCTACCTGACGAACCTCGCGGCGCCTCGCTGGGCCTCACTGCGCCACATGAGCGATGTCAGCGACGCGCTCCTCGACGCCGAACTGCCGTCCGCCGCCGTACTCTGAGACCGCCACCCCTACGAGTTGCATGTTTTCGCGCCCAAACGTCGCCGACAGCCACGAAAACATGCAACTGGGCTGGGTTGTACGGGGGCGGAACTAGCTGGCGCGGGTGGCGCGGCGCTGGGCGAGCTCGTCGGCCGGGTCTTCGCCCTTGACGGAGTCCAGCTCGATGAGGCTCGACTCCACCTCGCGCAGAACCTTGCCGACGGCGATGCCGAACACGCCCTGCCCGCGGCTGACGAGGTCGATGACCTCGTCGTCGGAGGTGCACAGGTAAACGCTGGCGCCGTCGCTCATGAGGGTGGTCTGGGCCAGGTCGTTGACGCCGGCCTCGCGAAGCTGGTTGACCGCGGTGCGAATCTGCTGCAGCGAGATACCCGTATCGAGCAGTCGCTTGACGAGCTTGAGTACCAGGATGTCGCGGAAGCCGTAGAGCCGCTGCGAGCCGGATCCTGCCGCACCGCGCACGGTGGGTTCGACCAGTTCGGTGCGAGCCCAGTAGTCGAGCTGGCGGTAGCTGATGCCGGCGGCGCGCGCTGCGATCGCGCCGCGGTAGCCGGCGGTGTCGTCGAGGTCGGGCATGCCGTCGGTGAAGAGCAGGCCGAGGTCGTAGCGAGAATCCTCGCTACGGCTGAGTTTCACTCATGGCCTTTGCCTTCCGTTACACGATCGTACGCTTGTGCTCGATTATCCGGACGAGTCATCGACCCGGCGCCGAGGCCGTCAAGCCAAACCTTCAGGTTGAAGTTGACACTTACTGTTTACCTACTGCAACGCTACCCACGCCGACACTACCGATCAACGACATTCGACGAAATCGACGCGGCGTGTCGAAACGGGGGCCACAGCCTCGCCCGGCGGCGCTGCGCTTACTGCAGCTTGGAGAGCGCAGAGCGGATGAGGCTACCCCGCACCACCTCGAGCTGGCCCGCGATTTCCTTCGCCAGCTCGGCGGCCTTCGCCCGGGATGAGGCATCCTTTCGGCGCGAGACCGGGATCAGCGCACTCTCGATGAGGCCCAGTTCGCGCTCCGCGGCGGCACGGAAACCGCGGAGGTGCCGCGGCTCGATGCCCGACCGCTGCAGTTCGACCAGGGCCTTCAGCACCGATAGCGTGTCGTCGCCGAAGTGCTCGGCGGGCAGCAAGCAGCGACGCCGAGATCGCGTCGTTGAACAGCATCACGGTCGCACCGGCCTCCCGAAGCAGCTCGTCGCGCGTGTAGCGACGGTCGCTCGACAGCATCGACGGCGCCTGTGTGCGCACCGCCGGGCAGCACCGGCTGGCGGCCCGGCATCCAGCTCGTCGAGGTAGCCGCGGATGACCTTGAGCGGCAGGTAGTGGTCGCGCTGCATCGTGAGCACGAAGCGCAGCCGCTCGAGATCGGCGGGCGAGAACTTGCGGTAGCCGGACTCCGTGCGCGCCGGGGTGATGAGCTGGCGCTCCTCGAGAAAGCGGAGCTTCGACGGCGAAAGGTCGGGAAACTCGGGGCTCAGGCGCGCGAGCACCTGGCCGATGCTCAGCAGCGATTCACGGGGCGCCGTCGAACGTGACGACGATGCGGCCGAAGAGGTTGACCCGGTGCACGCGTTCTGCAGGGCCGATTCGCGGGCCACTAGTTGCTGGCCACATGAGCGAGATCGACGCGGGAAGCGTAGAACGTGAGTCGGAACTTGCCGACCTGCACCTCGGCGCCGTCGTGCAGCGCGACAGTGCCCTGAATGCGGTTGCCGTCGAGGTAGGTGCCGTTGAGCGAACCGAGGTCCTTGACCTCGAACGCGGTGCCGGCTGCGCAGAAACTCGGCGTGACGACGCGACACGGTGACGTCGTCGAGAAAGATGTCGGCCTCGGGATGACGCCCGACGGTGGTCAGGTCGGCGTCAAGCAGGAAACGGGCACCGACGTTGGGGCCGCGGCGCACGACGAGCAGTGCCGAACCCGACGGCAGCGCGCCGATGGCGTCGTGCTCCTCGCCGTGACCTCGCCATCGAGTGCGGCGACCTGCGCCGCGAACCCGCCCGTGAACGTCATCGTCTGCGTCGTTCTGCGACGACTCGTCACGTGTGCGGCGCTGCGTCGATGAACCTGCGGGCTCTCCGGCGATTCCGCCCCACTGGAATCAACCATCGTGAACCTCCATTCAGCCACCCAGCGTATCGGATGCCGGGGCCGCTGTCGGCAGCGGAATCCGAATCACGCGGGCTGTTTCAAGAATGTAGACGATGCCGGCCCACCAGTACAAGAATGCTCCCCACAGCGCGAACGCCCAGCCGACGGGATTGGTGATCCAGCTGATCTCGGGAACGCGAGGCCGAGCATCAGGATGGGCAGCGCGAACAGCAGCGAGAAGGTGCCCATCTTGCCGAGGTGATGCACCGGCAGGGGTCCGTAGCCGTGGTTCGCGAGGATGATCCCCAGCACGGCCAGCATGAAGTCACGGCCCACGATCACAACGACGAGCCACAGCGGGATGACCTCCCGCACGCACAGCCCGACCAGGGCCGCGAAGATGAAAAGGCGGTCCGCCGCGGGGTCGAGCAGCTGGCCCAGCCGGGACACCTGGTTGAACCGCCGTGCGATCTGGCCGTCGACGTAGTCGGTCACGCTCGAGAACGACGAGCACGATGAGCGCGGCGAAATCGGCCCCGACGATGATGAACACCAGGAAGACGGGCACCAGGGCGAGCCGGATGAGACTGAGAAAGTTCGGGATGGTCAGGATTCGGGAACTGACCTGGATGCGGTCTGTTCCTGCCATGCGCTGAGTCTATCCAGTCCGTTCCGACGGCAGTAAGCTGCCGAAGTGAGCCCACTCTTCGTCGCCCTGCTCGTCGCGGCGGCCGTCTGCCTGTTCGTCTGGATCGCATCCCTGATCACCCATGACCACTCGTGGGTCGACCGCATCTGGTCGATCATCCCCGTCGTCTACGTCTGGATCTTCGCCGGGTTCGCGGGGCTCGGCGAACGCGCGCCTCGACGTGATGGCGGCGCTGGTCACCGTCTGGGGCGCGCGCCTGACCTTCAACTTCGCCCGCAAGGGCGGCTACAACGGCGTCGAGGATTACCGCTGGGCGATCCTGCACGGTCGCGATGCCGCGCTGGCAGTTCGAGCTCTTCAACTTCTTCTTCATCGTGATCTGGCAGAACATCATCCTGCTGCTCATCGCGCTGCCCGCGTTCACCGCCTACCAGCACCGCTCGACCCAGTTCGGCGTCTGGGACCTCGTCATCGCTGTCGTCTTCTTCGCCTTCACGGTCGGCGAGACGGTCGCCGACCAGCAGCAGTGGAACTTCCAGAACTGGAAGAAGGCCGAGAAGGCCGCCGGGCGCGACCCGCACCCGCAGTTCGTGCAGACCGGGCTCTGGCGGTTCAGCCGCCACCCCAACTTCTTCTTCGAGCAGGCGCAGTGGTGGACGCTGTTCTTCTTCGGCGTCGTCGCCGCGGGCTCGCTGCTGCAGTGGACGGTCGTCGGGCGCCTTCCTGCTCACGACGCTGTTCATCGGCTCGACGATCTTCACCGAGAGCATCACGAAGTCCCGGTACCCGGAGTACGCGGACTACCAGGCGCGGGTCTCGCCGATCATCCCGTTCCCGCCGCGTCACGACGAAGACCACGCGACCGCGAGCTAATTTAGAGCCCATGTCCTGCATCCGGTTCAACACTCCAGCGCAGCGGCGTGCCATGCGCGCCGCGGCGCCGACCATGCTGACGGCCGAGGAGGCGCGCGCTCTGCCGCGACGCAGCATCCCGCTCCCCCGGTGACCGGCGTCCAAGATCGCCCGGCTGCGGCTGCTCGCGACGGATGCGAATCCGAAGATCCGCGAGAGCGCCGCCAGCAGCTACCACACGCCCGACGACGTCATGGCGCAGCTGGCCGCCGACCCGGATGCGGGAGTGCGCGGATGCGTCGCCCGCAACGAGTCGACGCCGTGCGACATCCTGCGGTCGCTCGCCGACGACGAATCCGAGACGGTGCGCGGCTGGCTCGCGGTCAACTTCTTCGTTCCGGCGGATGTCATGGAGCGACTCGCGGACGACCCGAGCGAGACGGTGCGCAGCCTCGTCCGCTGGAAGTCCGAGCTCGCCAGCGCCGGTGATGGCCGAGGCCGCGACCTCCGCGCGCGTCGACAGCTGGATCTGGGCCGTGCGCCTGGTCAAGACCCGTTCGCTGGCGACGGCGGCGTGTCGCGCGGGTCACGTGCGTGTGAACGGTGAGCGCGCGAAGGCAGCGCAGCCCGTTCATGTCGGCGATGAGATTCGGTACCGCGAGTCGGGCTTCGACAAGATCGTGGTCGTTGGCGCACTGCTGACCAAGCGCGTGAGCGCTCCCGTCGCAGTGGCGAGCTACACGGACCTCACTCCCCCTCCGCTCCCGCGCGAGGAGGTCGCGCTCGCGCCGATTCGCGACCGTGGCGCGGGTCGCCCCACCAAGCGCGAGCGCCGCGACCTCGAACGCCTCCGCGACCGCGACGCCCCCTGACCCCTCCCAACTCAGGAGCCCACTCTCTCAACTCAGGAGGTGATGAGGGTGGAGTTACGGGAGCCGAGCTATGAGTCGTCATATGCCCGGCATTGGCTGAACTGATCTGCCAACCTCCTGAATTGGGAGAGGGTGCTGAGACTGACGACATCGAGCATCCCAGGCCTCACGGTGAATGCCCCGGACGGGTGCACCCCCGGCGGCGAACGCTTCATCGTGATCGATCAACGGGAGCGCATCCGAGTGAAAGGTCCGAGTGAAAAAGCATGACCGGAGCACGATCGATTCACGGCGGCGGGAGCAGTACCGTTCCGATTTCGCCCGCACCGCATCCCCTCTCCTAATTCAGGAGTGATTGGGGCCGGAGCGACTCAAGCATGAGTAAAGGGGCGCGCATGCACAACATCTCCTGAACTGGCTAACCCACCTCCTGAGTTGCGAGAGCGAAACGGTGCGGGTGCACCCCACTATTCACCCGCGAGCTGCACCTCGCGCACGGGGCCGTCTTGTCCTGGGTGAGGAACAGCGACAGGATGCCCGCGATCACGGCCAGGCCGATGAGCCCGCCGCCGACCCAGTGGAAGCGGTCGACGGTCTGGCCGAGCGTGAGGCCGGCGGCCCCGACGATCGAGCCGAGGATGCTCACGCCGATCGAGCCGCCGAGCCGCTGGGTGATGTTGAACAGGGTGTTGCCGTCGGGCAGCTCGTTCTCCGGCAGCGGCGCGAGCATCGCGACCAGCAGCGGCGCCGTCACGAAGCCGATCGCGATGGCACGGCCCGACAGGATGAGCGCGGTCACCCAGAGCGGCGTGTCCTGCTCGAGGAACAGCAGGAACACGCTCGACACCGCCAGGATCGCGAAGCCGAGCACGACCATGACCTTGAGCGGCACCCGGCCGGTGAGTTTCTGCCCGGCGTAGGTGCCGATTCCCATGATGATCCCCTGCGGCAGCAGCGCGATCCCGGTCGCGAGCGCGGTGTGCCCCTGCACCGACTGGGTGAAGATCGGCAGCAGGAACACCGTGCCGAAGGTGACGACCGAGCAGAGCACCTGCAGCACCAGCGCGATCGCCGAGTTGCGGTGGCGGATCATCCCGACGTTCACTGCGGGGTGCGGCCGCCGCAGCGCCCAGAACGTGTAGATCACGAGCAGCAGCAGGCCGCCCGACAGTGGACCCCAGCAGATGACCGTGCCCCAGCCCTGGGTTGTGCCCTGCGTCGCACCGTACAGCGCAGCGGTGAGCCCGACGCCGAGCAGCAGGAACCCGATCGGGTCGAACCGGGTCGCCCGGTCTGGCTGGGCGCCGATGTGCCGCGGCACCCTGATCATGAGCAGCAGCCCGATTATTCCGATGGGCACGTTGATGAGGAAGATCCAGCGCCAGTGCGACACGTCGTTACCGCTCAGGATGAGGCCGCCGATGGTGGGGCCGAGCGCCGGCGCGAGGAACAGTGTGAGCGCCGCCGAGACGGGCACCTTGCCGCCGCCGATCCCGTTCTTGCCGAGCAGGATGCTGATGGCGAGCGGCACGAGCGGCGCCCCGACGAATCCCTGCACCGCCCGGAACCCGATCAGCCAGCCGACATCCCCCGCGAACGCGCAGGCGGCCGAGGCCAGCACGAACAGGATCATGCTCACCGTGTAGACGCGCAGCACGCCGAAGCGCTTCGCGAGGTAGGCGGTGGCCGCGAGCGAGACGCCGAGCGCGAGAAGGTAGCCGCTGACAACCCACTGGATGCTCGAAAGGTCGGTGACCTTGAGGTCTCGCGCGATCGACGGCACGGCCACGTTCACGATGCTCGAGTCGATCATGCTGAGCAGCGGCCCGACGAGCAGGGCGTAGCGCGCCACTGCTCCGAGCGGTGCATCCGAGGTCGCGGCTGGTACGGCGGTCTGGGTCATTGGTTGCTCGCCTTCGTGAAGTGGGTGTCGGTCGCCAGTTCGGCGATCCAGCTGCGTTCGGCGTCGATCGTGTCGAGCACGTGGTGTCATGACGACGCGGCCGCGCCATTCGGACTTGGGTGTCGCATCCAGTTCGGCCATCAGCGACTGCACCTTGGCGCGGGATGCCGCCAGCACGGCCTCGCGCGCCGCGATGATGGCGCGCCGGTTGGCTTCGGGTATCTCGGAGAAGAAGCTGACCCGCACCAGGAACTCTTCCTCGTTGGTGGCGAGCGTCGGGTGGCAGCGTGCAGAGCAGGCTGCGCAGGCGCTCGCGCCCCGCATCCGTGATCGCGTAGACGTTGCGCGCGGGTTTGCCCTCCTGCGCCTCGGTGGTTCGCGTGACGAGGCCCTCGTTCTCGAAGCGGCGCAGCATCGGGTAGAGCGAGTTGTTGCTGAGCGCAGCGAGCGAGGGCCGCTGCACTCGGCGCTTGAGCTCGTACCCGTGCACGGGGCCGGCGCGCAGGATGCTCAGAGCGAAGATCTCGAGGACCATGTCGTCCATTGTGACCTAGGTCACTGTGACATAGCAACAGTCGAGTCTGACTCGGCGTCGCCGCGGTGGGAGAGCCTTGGCGTCGTGGCCCGCCCGAACCCCTCTCCCGCACCGCGCATCAGCTTCACCGAGCCGACGGGTCTCACCGAAGCCGACGCCCAGACCCTTGAGCCGCACGAGAACCGCGAGGGCGAGCGCTTCGACGGCGGCGACCTCACCGGCGCCGACCTGGCCGGGCATCCTTCATGGAGTGCGTGCTCGACGGCCGTGACGCTCACCGACACGGGGCTGCGCGGCTCCCGATTCGTCGACACCCGCATCTCGGCATCGTTCGCGACATCGCTCGTCGCGGCCCGCTCCGACCTGGCGGCGGGTGCACGTCGACGGGCCGCGCTGGGGGTCGGCCGAACTGTTCGATGCCGGCCTCGAGTCGGTGACCATTCGAGGCGGCAAAATCGACTTCCTCAACCTGCGCGGTGCGAAACTCACCGACGTGCTGATCGAGGATGCCCAGATCACCGAACTCGACCTCGCCGGCTTCACGGGCACCCGGGTCGCCGTGCGCAACTGCCGCATCGGCACGCTCGACCTCACCCGTGCGACGTGCGTCGATGTCGACCTTCGCGACACCAGCTTCTCGCGGGTGATCGGTATCGAGGGCATGCGCGGCACCATCCTGAACGAGGTGCAGCTCGCCGAGTTCGCGCCCGTGATGGCTGCCCTGCTCGGCATCCGCATCGAGTGAACCGCCGCGGCGTCAGTCGCGGCGCTGGCGCAGGTGCTCCTGGGTCAGGGCATCCATCTCGTCGTCGGTCAGGTCGTCGAAGGACTTCGCCTCTTTGCGGTCGACCCGGGACCACCGCACGAACAGGATGATCAGCACGGGCACATCCGCGAGCCTCGGCGATGAACCAGAGCAGGTCGCCCGACAGCTGCTGGTCGCGCAGCGGGTTCGGGTACCAGGCCGCGTGCGCGCCGGCGACGCTGCCGAGGCCGTCGAGCACCGTGCCGCTCAGTCGAAGCAGGATGCCCGGGATGGCGTCGATGATGAGCGCGACGAAAGCGAGCAGAAACTCGACCGTCACGAAGAATGCGGTGCGGCGCTCCGAGTACTCGATGAGTGGCAAGCACCAGCAGCAGGCCGATGACCGGAATCAGGATGGTCACGCCGGCCTGCGCCGAATGGGCTGAGTCGCAGCGCGCCCGCGACCGGCGTCAGGAAGACGGCGAAGATGAGCACCGTGACGAACGGCTCGACGACGGCGTTGCCCAGGAACTTGATGACCCGCGAGTGCCATGAACCCGGTCGATGCGCGCCGACCCCGCGAGGACCGAGGGTGCGTCGAGCGAGCGTCACCGGGCGGCCGAGCGCGAGCAGTGCGGGGCTGACGAAGAGCAGCAGCGCCGTGCGCGTGCTGAACGCCCAGCGCAGGTCGTGGCTGTAGACCCCGAGAAATCCGAGGTTCACGGCCAGGAACGACCCGATGCCGAGCAGGTAGAACGCGGCGACCAGCCAGCCCGACCACTGCTCGCCCCTGCGCCGCAGCGCGATCACGCCCCAGCCGTACAGCACCGCGAGAACGAGGGCGACGACGAGCGCGACCGGGTCGATGAACCAGGTGCCGAGAATGGCCGGAATGGATGGCGTGAGCTGTTCCTTCGCTCGAACTGGTAGAGATGCTACCTGCGCAGCCTGCTGGGAAGCGTCGGGACGGGCTGGGAGCGGAAGCCCGAGGCTGTCGCCCGAGACGCGGGTCAGCACCGACGACCAGGTGCGGAACGGCCGCCAGCCGTCCATGATGTCCTCGATCTGCGCCGGGGTCGCCTCGCCGCCGAGTCCGTAGAAGTGGGCGAGGTAGGTCGGGAGGCGCGGTTCGACGCCCGTCATCGCATCCACCGACCCGGTGCCGCGCAGCAGGATGAGCGTGCCGTACGTCGGCCCGATGCCCGGCAGCTTCAGCAGGTGCTCCATGGCCTGCTCGGTGGGCATGCCGAGCAGCAGGTCGGCGTCGAGGCTGTCCGTCGAGCGCGGCCCGCGCGACCACGTGCAGTCGTTCGACCTTGACCGCCTCGAGACCCTGCACGTAGTCGAGCTCGAGAAGTCGCTCGGGTGTCGGAAACGCGAACAGCCGATCGGCGCCCTCGCCGTAGACGCGGCCGAGCTTCTCCGCGATTCGGTTGCGCACCACCGTGCCCTGCGCGCGCTGCCGTCGTGCGCTGATGATCGACCACGCCGCCGCCTCGTACGGCGAATGGAACGACACCGGGCGCAGGCCGGGGTGGTTCGCGCTGCATCGCGCCGAGCACCGGGTCCTTGTCGCCGACGGCGGCCCACTCGCTGCCCGACGCATTGAGCGACAGGATGCGGCGCACCTGCGTGACGACGACCTCGAGGTGCGCGTCGCTGTCGATCGTTCCGACGACGTCTCCGTTGTCGAGCTGGTTGATTGTCACGAAGGCGTGATTGACAAAGTCGTCGGTGGGGAAGGCGAGCTTCATCTGCGCATCCGCGTAGGTCGGGCGGCCCGTGTTGGGTCCGAACCCGAAATGCGAGGCGGCCTCGAGCGAGAAGGGTCCGTCGGGGGTGATGGTGAAGTGGGTCATGATCGGTTCTCCGATGCGGTTGAGAGGGTTTCGAGGAGGGTTGCGAGTGTGTCGAGCTGCGCGGGGTCGATGGCCGAGAAGAAGCGGTCGTTGTGGGCTCGGGCCGCCGCTGAGGCGTCGCGCGAGCGGACGATGCCGAGGTCGGTGAGCGCGAGGGCTCGGGCTCGGGCGTCATGCGCATGCGGTGAGCGGGCGAGCAGGCCGCGACGCTCGAGGGCGCGCGCGACCTGCGAGGTGGTGTTGGCGTCCATGCCCAGCCGCGTCGAGACCTCCGCCTGGGTCAGCGGCGGCCAGTCGTGCCGGTACTGCCGATACAGCGCCATCATGACGAGAAACTGGGGCACGGTGAGGTCGTAGGGTTCGAGCGCTGCCGTCGCCTCCGTGCGCCAGCACTGGGCGGCGTGCATCAGCGTGTAGCCGTATCCGCCGCCGACAGGGTGTGCCACGTCATCTCCTTTGTGAGTGATGCAGTAATTAGTACGTATACGTAGGTTATGAGGACCCACCGACATCCGCTGACCGCCCGAGAATGTTCCCCGGACCACCTATCGCTCGCCAGCGCGGCGACGAATTCTGAGCGACAATGAACTCACGATCAAAGGAGATCCCATGACGCTCACCTCCCCCGCGGCACCCTCCGCAACAGCCCAGGGCGCGAATGCGACGCTTGACGCGGCAGCGAAGGCCCAGCTCGACGCGATCATCGCGCGTCTCGCGGGCAACGAGAAGCACTTCGGCGCTCTGACCGTGGCCGACCGCGCGAAACTGGTCGACCGACTCCACGCCTCCGTGTCCGACGCCGCCGCCGACTGGGTGGCCACCGCCTCCCGCATCAAAGGACTCGCACCGGAGTCGCAGTACGTGGGCGAAGAATGGATCTCCGGCCCCTACGCCGTGCTCGCCTCGCTCGCCGTGCTCGGGTCGGCCCTGCGGGCAATCAGTGCGGGCAAGAGTCCCCTCGACGGCAAGAAATTCGGTCGTGCGCCGGGCAATCGTGTGACGATCCCGGTTCTCCCCGGATCCCTCCAGGAATCGATACTCTTCAACGGCTTCCGCTCCGAGGTCTGGATGCCACCGGGCGTAACCGCCGAGACGGCGAAAGCCAAGGCCGGCCTTGGCGAGCTCGACCCGACGAAGACCGACGGCGTCGGCCTGGTACTCGGTGCCGGCAACATCACCTCAATACCCCCGCTCGACGTGCTCTACGAGCTGTTCGCCAGCAACCGACTCTCGCTGCTCAAGCTCAACCCGACCCTGGCCGACCTCGAGCCGGCCTATCGCGTCGCGCTCGCCCCGCTCATCGAGGCCGGCCTGCTCGAGATCGTGCAGGGCGGCGGTGAGGTCGGCAGCTACCTCGCCCACCACGACGGCATCTCCCACGTGCACATCACCGGAAGTGCCGCCACCCACGACGTCGTCGTGTGGGGCCCCGGGCAGGAGGGGCGTGACCGCAAGCAGGCGGGCACCCCGCTGCTGAAGAAGCCCATCACCAGCGAGCTCGGCGGGGTCTCGCCGATCATCCTGGTGCCCGGCTCCTGGTCGAAGGCGGACCTCAGGTTCCAGGCCGAGCACGTGGCCACCCAGCGACTGCACAACGGCGGATACAACTGCATCGCCGGGCAGATCGTCGTGCTCTCCTCCGACTGGCCGCAGAAGGCGGCGTTCATCGCAGAACTGCGAGAGGCACTCGACCGCGCGCCCGTGCGTGCCGCCTGGTACCCGGGCAGCGACGACCGCGTCAACGCCGCGGCGAAGTCGCATCCGAAGGCCCAGCGCCACGCCGGCGACACCCGGCTGCTCGTCGAAATCTCGGCCGACGACGACGCGTCCACCATCGAAACGACCGAGTACTTCTCCCCCGTTCTCGGCGTGGTCGAGCTGCCGGGCGCCGGCCTCGACTTTCTCACCCACGCCGTCGACACCGTCAACGCCGACTTTCTCGGCACGCTCGGCGCGAACGTGCTCATCGACCCCGCCACCCGGCGGCAGCTGGGTGACACCTTCATGGAGCAGATCGCCCGGCTGCGCTACGGAACCATCGCGATCAACACCTGGACCGGGTTCGGCTACCTGACGGCGGGCGCGCCGTGGGGCGGCTACCCGGGGGCGACCCTCACCGACGTGCAGAGCGGCATCGGAGTGGTGCACAACGCGCTGCTGATCGATTCGCCGGAACGCGCAATCGCGTACGGGCCGTTTAGGCCCTTCCCGCGCTCGTTCGCCGGCGGTGAGGCCGCACTATTCCCGAAGCCGCCGTGGTTCGTCACGGCGCGTTCGGCGCAGGCGACCGGTCGCAGCCTCGTCAAGTACGCGAAGAAGCCGTCGTGGCTGCGCATGCCCGCCGTCTTCGCCGCAGCCTTCCGCGCGTAACCCGCAGAGGCCGCTGGTCGAGCAGGGCGCTCTGGCCCACACCGGTGGTCGAGTAGCGCGCTCTGGCGCACGCCGGTGGTCGAGTAGCGCGCTCTGGCGCAACGCGCGGTGGTCGAGTAGCGCGCTCTGGCCGCGACTCACCCGGTGGTCGAGTAGCGCGCTCTGGCACAACGCGTGGTGGTCGAGTAGCGCGCTCTGGCGCGCGTATCGAGACCCGCCCGCCCTTGGGTGATGGGGTCTCGATACGCCCGGCCTCGCAAGCTCGGTCGTGCTACTCGACCACCGATTATTCCGGTGGTCGAGTAGCGCGCTCTGGCGCAACGCGCGGTGGTCGAGTAGCGCGCTCTGGCACAACGCGCGGTGGTCGAGTAGCGCGCTCTGGCGCGCGTATCGAGACCCGCCCGCCTTTGGTTGGTGGGGTCTCGATACGCCCGGCCTCGCAAGCTCGGTCGTGCTACTCGACCACCGAGGTAACCCGGCCGCCCTCGAACGCCGGGTCTCGATACGCCCGGGCCTCCTTCGTCGGCTCGTGCTACTCGACCACCGAGAGGTCCCGGGGTCTCGATAGGCCCGGCCCCGCAAGCTCGATCGTGCTACTCGACCGCCGAGATAGCCCGGCAGTCACGTCCACAGGAATCACACAGCAGACGTTCGGATTCGAAATCTAGGCTCGACCAGTGGATGACTCGCTCGAGGTGAAAATCGCCGCGGGCTCGTTGCGCGGCCTTCGCGACGGCGACACTCGCACCTGGCGCGGCATTCCCTTCGCGGCGCCTCCCGTGGGCGAACGTCGACTGCGCGCTCCCGCGCCCGTCGAGGCCTGGTCTGGGGTGCGCGACGCGACGAAGTTCGGGCCAGTGGCACCCCAGGATCGCAAGGGGCCGTTCGCCGGTGCGGCCGCCACGACCCCCCAGAGCGAAGACTGCCTGACGCTCAACGTCGTGACGCCGCTCACGCCGGCCACCGGGCTCCCCGTCATGGTCTACATCCACGGCGGCGCCTACGGTGTCGGCTCACCCGCCGATTCGCCCTTCCGCGGTGTCAACTTCGCTCGTCGCGGCGTCGTGCACGTGACGCTCAACTACCGGCTCAACGCCTTCGGCTATCTCGACTTCAGTGAGTTCGGTTTCGACAACAACCTGGGCCTGCGCGACCAGGTGGCGGCGCTCGAATGGGTGCGCGACAACATCGCCGCGTTCGGCGGCGACCCTGCCAACGTCACGGTCTACGGCGAGAGCTCGGGAGGCAACGCGGTCACCACGCTGCTCACCACACCCGCCGCGCGAGGCCTTTTCGCGCGAGCGATCGCCCAGAGCCCGCCCAGCAACGCCGTCTACCGCCCGGAAGTGACGAGACAGTGGGCGCGCGAGTTCCTCGAGATCCTTGGCGCGAAGCCGGGCCACGAAGCCGAGGCTCTGCGGAGCGCCTCGCCGGCCGCGCTGGTGCGCGGCTGCGCGGCTGCTGTTCGTTCGCATCCCCGACGAATACCCCGGCGACCAGGTCTTCAGCCCCGTCGTCGACGGCGACTACCTTCCCGAGCACCCGGTCGAGGCCCTGCGCGCCGGCCACGGCCATCCGGTTCCGCTCATCATCGGCAGCAACGACCGCGAAGGCATCGGTGTTCTTCGGCAAGCGGCGCATCCTCGCCACCACCCGCGCGCGCATGAACGGCCTGCTCGCCAACACGTCGGCGGCAGCGGCCGACCTGATGCGCGCGACCTACCGGCCTTCCGCACCGTCGGGGCGCCATCGATTTCGCCGGGGATTTCGCGTTCTGGCTTCCGACCTACCAGATCGCGGAGGGCCATTCGACGATCGCGCCGACCTGGATGTATCGACTCGACTACGCGCCCCCGCTGCTGCGCGCGGTGGGCATCGACTCGACCCACGGAGCCGACCTGCTGACGGTGTTCGATCGCACCCGCTCGTGGGTGGGCAAGCTCGTGACGCTGCTCGGCGGCGGCCCGACCCTGGCCGCGGTCGGCCGACGCATGCAGGACTACTGGTTGCGGTATGCGGTCGACGGAACCGTGGATGCCACGTGGCCGAGACACGACCCGCAGCAGCGTGCGAGCCTCATTTTCGACAATCCCGACCGGGTCGAATTCGACACCCGATCCGACCGCCGGGCCGCCTGGGACCAGTTCATCCACCTCCACTAAGACCTGCACTGATCGAAACATGTGGCCGGTATGCTGGCGCGCATCGAAAAGCAACTGATCCTCGGCGCGTTCGAGGAATTCACCCCCAGCTTCATCAGCAACGCCTGGCCGCACGAGCGCAGCAACCCGGCCGGCTTCGCCACGCTCGAGTACTGGCAGGAGCTCGCCCGCGAGCTGGACGCCGCGGGGTTCGATTTCCTGTTCTTCGCGGATGCGCTCGCCTACCCGATGCACGACGACACCATCCCGGAAGTCGTCGTGCGCGAGGCCGTGCAGTTTCCCGGTGCACGACCCGCTCACGCTCGTGAGCGGGCTGGCGGCGACCGTCGACCGTCTCGGGTTCGTCGTGACGGCATCCACCACGTCGGAGCAGCCCTACCTGCTGGCGCGTCGCTTCGCCTCGCTCGACCACCTCACCGGCGGACGCATCGGCTGGAACGTCGTCACCTCTGACATGCAGACGGCACTCGTCAAGCTGCTGGGCGCCGGCGATGTGACACCCCACGACCGTCGGTACGACCGCGCAGAAGAATTTCTCGATCTCACCCTGAAACTCTGGGAGGGCGGATGGTCGGACGACCCGTTCATCGTCGACAAGCAGCTCTCGCGTGTTCACCGATCTCAGCAAGGTGCACCGCATCAGGCATGAGGGTGAGTTCTATTCGCTCGACGGCTACTTTCCGGTGAGCCCGTCGCCGCAGCGCACGCCGACCCTGTTCCAGGCCGGCGCATCCACCCGCGGTGTCGAGTTCGCGTCGCGCATCGCCGAGTGCTTCTTCATCCAGGAGCGCGACCTCGACGAAGGCTGCGAAGCTCGTCGGCACCATCCGTGACGAGGTGGAGCGCCGCGGGCGGCCCCGCGAGTCAGTGAAGATCATCAACAGCATTTCGGTCGTCATCGCCGACACGGATGCCGCGGCCGCCGAACTGCGGGCGTCGCTCACCGCGGCGCCAAGCCGCGACGCGATGGCCGCGCTGTTCCTCGGGTGGAGCGGCGTCAACCTTCTGGGGCTCGACCCCGAGACGCCGCTTGACGTACTCCGCACCGAGGTCGGGCAGTCGACCCTCGCGATGTACCAGAACGCGGGGATGACGGTGGGCGGCGTGCTCGACGCGCTGGCCGAGACACTCGGCGGCACCAAGGTGACCGGCACCCCCGCGCAGGTGGCTGCCGAGATCGAGCGCATCGCCGAGCTGACGGACGTCGACGGGTTTCTCATCGAGCACACCTTCGGCAGCGTTTCGACGTACCGTGAGTTCATCGACGACGTGATGCCTCTGCTTCGTGCGAGTGGAGCGATTCCGCAGCATCCGCGCACCGGGTCGCTGCGGGAGATGCTCACCGGCGCCCCGACGCCGCGACTTCGTCCCGAGCATCCCGGGGCGGCTTTTCGCCCATCGTCAGAGTTGGAGCAGCCGTGAAGAAGAAGATCGGGTTCCTGTCGTTCGGCCACTGGCAGAACGTGCCCGGCTCGCGGACGCGAAGCGCGCAGGATGCCCTGCTGCAGTCGATCGACCTCGCGGTCGCCGCCGAGGAACTGGGGCTCGATGGCGCGTTCTTCCGTGTGCACCACTTCGCGCGGCAGCTCGCATCCCCGTTCCCGCTGCTGTCGGCGATCGCCGCGCGCACCAGCCGCATCGAGATCGGCACCGGCGTCATCGACATGCGCTACGAGAATCCGCTCTACATGGCCGAGGAGGCTGCCGCCGCCGACCTCATCAGCTCGGGTCGCCTGCAGCTCGGCGTGAGCCGCGGGTCACCCGAGACCGCGCTGCGCGGGTCGGAGTCGTTCGGCTTCGTGCCGCCGGAGGGCATGGATGACGCCGACCTCGCCCGTGCCCACACCGAGCTGTTTCTCGCAGCCATCCAGGGCGCCGGCGTCGCCGAGGGCAACCCGCAGATGACCGGGTCTTCCGCGCCGCTGCCGATCCTGCCGCAGTCGCCGGGACTCGCCGAGCGCATCTGGTGGGGTGCGGGATCACGCGCGACCGGCGTCTGGACCGCGCGAACAGGGCATGAACCTCATGAGCTCGACGCTGCTGACCGAAGACACCGGCGTGCCGTTCGGCGACCTGCAGGCGGAACAGATCGCGCAGTTCCGCGAGGCCTGGGCCGACGGCCGGCTGGGAGCGCGAGCCGCGTGTTTCGGTGAGCCGCAGCATCCTGCCGATCACGACCGACGAGGACCGCGCCTACTTCGGCGCCCGCGGTTCTGACGAACGCAAAGACCAGGTCGGCTATCTCGATGCCACGACCATCGCCCGCTTCGGCAAGAGCTACATCGGCGAGCCGGACGCGATCGTCGCCGAACTGCTCGAGGATGCGGCGGTGCGCGAGGCCGACACGATTCTGCTTACCGTTCCCAACCAGCTGGGCGTCGAATACAACACGCACCTGCTGCAGACGGTCGCCGACCACATCGCGCCGGCGATCGGGTGGGTGCCCGCCACCGCCTGACCTGACTGTGCCCGTTGGGGATGACTTCGCCGGCGCGCGCGGGCGATCTCGACCCAAACAGGCACAATTGCAGGATGAAGGAGGTCGACGTCGAGCTCGTGACGCGTCTCGTCGCGGCCCAGTTTCCGCAATGGGCCTCACTACCGATCGGTGAACTGATCCCCCAGGGCTGGGACAACCGCACGTTCCGGTTGGGTGATCGGATGACTGTCCGGCTGCCGAGAGCTGATGAATACGCGCGGCAGGTCGAGAAGGAACAGGCGTGGCTGCCTCGACTCGCACCCCTTCTCCCCCTCCCGATACCGACGCCGGTTGCCCAGGGAGTGCCGTCAGACGGATTCCCGTGGCCGTGGTCGATCTACCGATGGATCGACGGCGAGACGTCGTCGAGGGCACGCATTGGTGACGTGCAGAAGTTCGCTGCGGATCTTGCGGCATTCCTCGTGGCTCTCCGACGCGCCGATGCGAAAGACGGGCCAGCCGCCGGCGTGCACAGCTTCTACCGCGGCGCACCTCTGCACGTCTACGACTCGGAAGTCAATCGGGCCATCAGACACATCGGGGCGTCGATCGACCGCCAGGCGGTGACGGAGGTCTGGACCACCGCACTGTCGACTGAATGGATGGCCGCGCCGGTCTGGTTTCACGGTGACGTCAGCGCTGGCAACCTGTTGGTGCGAAACGGTACTCTGACCGCCGTCATCGACTTCGGGTTGTGCGGAATCGGCGACCCCGCCTGTGACCTCGTCATCGCCTACACGCTTTTCGAGGGTTCGAGTCGGCAGATATTTCGATCGGGCATGGCTCTCGACGATGCGACGTGGGCTCGAGCTCGCGGCTGGGCGCTCTGGAAGGCGCTGATTGTCGCCGCGGGCACTGCCGGCACGCCGTCGCCCGAGCGGGACGCCGTGATCGCGCGACGGGTCATCGACGCGGTGATCGTCGATCATCTGTCGCGATGAGGTGCGGCTACGAGGGCGTGAGCCGGAAGATCCGCAGCGTACGACCGGACGAGCGTTCGTAGCCGCGGTACCCGGGCCACTGCCGCTCGATGTAGGCCCAGGTTTCGTCGAGCTTGTCGTCGGCGATGCGCTCAGCGTGCACAGCGATGCGTCTGCCCCTGACGGTGACGGCGGCATCCGGATGCGCCGCCAGGTTTGCGGTCCAGGCCGGATGCGAGTCCCGCGCAAAATTGCTGCCGGTAATGAGCATCACTCCCCCGGGCTCCGGGCAGTACATCAGCGGGCTGTCCCGTTCGAGGCCCGACTTCGCCCCGATGGTGTGCAGCACGAGCGACGGCACGAGCACGCCGCTCAGCGGAAACCGGCCGCCCGACATCCTCGCCCACACTTTCTCGACCGGGGGCATGATCGAGGGCCCGAACCGGCGGAAGAATCGCGAACGAGAAAAGGATGCGACGACGACTCGTACGCCGCGGGTGAGGGATGCCACCCTCGGATTGTCGCAGAAACGCGAGGCCCGGTCTGCCGTAGGGTCGCAGGCATGAGCATCGCGGGCAGCTGGGAGGTGGCGATCCACACGCCCATGGGAGACCAGTTGCTGTCGGTCGACTTCACCGATGACCACACCGGCGTCGCCCGCTACGGCCAGATCTCCGCCCCGCTCACCGACGTCTCCGTCTCAGGCGACACCATGACATGCAGCATCGTCGTCACCGAACCCCTGCCGGTCACGTTCCGCTGCTCGGCGACCGTCGACGGGGACACGATGACGGGCACCGCTCGTGCCGGCTTTCTCGGCAGTTTCGCGATGGCCGGGCGCCGTAGCGCGCGCTAGCCGATCTGCTGCAGAGCGACGAACTCGGTGTAATGGCTGTCGCCGCCGCGGCAGGTCTGGTACAGCATGGCGTAGCCGTGGGGCACCTGCGAGGTGAGTGCCGTGTAGGCATCCAGCACCGCGACAACCCCGATGACCCGGTAGGTTCCCGCGTCGATGCCGGTGAAGCGCACGATCGAGCCGGCGGCGGTCGGGAACGCGCTTCCGCCGCACGACCAGTGCTCGCCGACGATCCGCATCCCGTAGCGGGCGGTCATGTCGACGCCACCGCGGCAGGCGTTGATCTGGTCCTGGTACCCGTAGGTCCATACGTTGATGGTGCGCCCGCTCGATGCCGCAGTGGTGACCGCTCGAGCGCGTGCCGCCGCCGCGGCCTGGGCAGCCGCCTCAGCCGCCGCCTGCGCCGCTGCCGCTGCCGCTGCTGCCGCCGCTTCTGCGGCGGCGACCTGCGCGCGAGACGCCGCAAGTTCGGGAACCTCGGCCCTGATGCGCTCCGCATCGGTCAGCACCGGCGACGTCGGAACGAACTTCGGCCACACCCAGGCCTTCGTCGCCACCACCGGCGACGGCGAAACCGACGACACCGACAGGCTTGACCCGCTGAGCGCCGTGATGACGACCGCTGCTGCGGTCCAGGTGATGGCGGTCTTAAATAGACGACGCATCTGTGATCCCCCCATGAGATGCAAAAACAGAACTGCAATACAAAATGGGGGTAGCGAGCGGTGCGTCCCCAAACGCAATCGCTCTACCTCGACCGTACGCCCATATCGGCGCCCGGCCTATGCCTCAAAAGGGTTACACAGTTCTCAGGAGCCTTTTCGGCTGTTTTCGGGCGAAATCGGCGAATCCTTGAACCGGATGCTCGTTGCGGGTTGTATTGGTCGCATGGATTCCGACGAAGAGGCGGTGCGCACGATCATCCACCAGTGGGAATCTGCCGTGCAAAACCGGGACCTCGCGGGGGCCCTCGCCAATCACACCGACGACATTCTCATGTTCGATGTTCCGGAGCCCATTCAGGCTCGCGGGTTGGCCGAGTACGCCGAAACCTGGGAACTCTTCTTCAAATACAGCCCGGGCGGCGCCGACTCATTCCGTCTGCACGAACTCGTGATCATTGTCGACCAGTCGCTGGCGGTTGCGCACGCGTTGCTGGATGCGGCGACGACCGCTGCCGGCTGACGACCGTGTTGGTAAAGGTCGCCGGCCGGTGGCTGATCAACCATGAGCACCACTCCTCGCCCTGGCCAAACCCTCGCGAACCCGTCTGACACGTCCCGTACCGTGAGGGTTGTCACCACCTGCGGTGCAGGGTCGCCTTGGGCCCGGCGACGAGACTCGCCGCCGGAACGTCGTCGGCGACGATCGCTCCCGCCGCGATGACGGCGTCACGCCCGATGCTGACACCAGGCAGGATGGTCGCGCCGGCGCCGATCCAGACGTTCTCCCCGACATCGATGGGCTCGCCGGTCAGGTAGAGCTGCCTCTCCTCGGGATCGACCGGATGACCGCTGGTGATGAACGTGACCCGGGGGCCGATCATCACGCGGTCGGCGATGCTGATACCTGCGTAGTCGAGGAATGTGCATCCCTGGTTGATGAAGACCCGTTCGCCGAGCCGGAGGTTCAAACCATGGTCGGTGTAGAACGGCGGGTAGACGGTCAGTCGCGGCGGCAGTGGACCGCCCAGGATCTGTTCGAGCAGCCCGGCCCTGCCGGCCTCGTCCTCGAACGGCAGCAGGTTCAATCTCGACGTGAGCGCCGTAACCTCGAGCACGCGCTCATGCATGGCCGTGAACTCGGGACTGCGGATGAGCATGAGACGGTCGACCGGCATCCTCCGATCTTCCCGTGCGCATTGCGACGTGCCAGAGCGACACGCTCGCTAGTATGCCGGCTGGTTGAAGATCACCACGAGACCCACGATCCTGCCGTCACGCACGCTGAAATAGTTCGACAGGATTAGCTCGTCGGGCAGGTTCGTCTTGTCGTAGGTGCCGTCATAGCGACCGCGCACGATGGTGTCCCCGCAAGGTCGACGGTGAGTGGATGATCTCCCACGAGCACCATTCGTCGCCGTGGCCCAATCCGCGGGAGACCGAGTGACAATCACAACGACACTGGTGCGTGGTCGTGCCCGCATCCGGTTACCGTTGAGTGATGCAACACGGCTGGTTGACGACGCTGCGGCCCGATGGCGCTCCGAGGACTTCGCGCGTCTGGTTCGTTGAGCGTGACAGGGAAACCTGGATCGCGACGAGCGAGTCCGCACTGAAGATCAGCGACCTCCGGCGGGATCCGCGGGCGAGCTTCGCGGTCGAGGGAACGCACGGCGCCGTCAACCATGACAGCGGCTCTGGTGCCCACTGAGGCGGCGCCCGAGGTTCTCGAGTTGTTCCGGCAGAACTACGACGGCTGGGACGCTGCCGACCCGGCCGACTACGGCCCTCGCATCCTGATTCGCCTTCATCACCTCGAATCGGCCCTCATCAATCACCAGGACGACAAAGGAAACGCATGACCGACGATGTAGCAAACGCGCTGGCCACCGACCAGGTGATCGATATCACGACGACCGGACGCACCTCTGGTGAACCTCGCCGGATCGAGATCTGGTTCCACCGCGTCGACGGCCACTACTACATCACCGGCTCGCCGGGCCGGGCGCGCTCCTGGTATGCGAACCTCGTGGCGCATCCGACATTTACGTTCCACCTGAAGCAGTCCGCCACCGCCGACCTGGCCGCGACGGCTCGCCCGATCACGGAGCCGTCCGAACGCGAAAGCGTCTTCGCGCGCCTGCTGCCCCCACTCGGCGACCTCGCCCGCAAGCCGGGCATGGAACCCGAGGTCTGGATTGCGGACAGCCCACTGGTCGAGGTGGTCTTCACCAGCGAGGGATAAGGCGAGCGCGCCCCGGGCGAGAGTACGTTGAGAGCATGAATAGTCGCGGCGGGCGAATCGCCCTGGTCATCGTCGGCGTGATCGCGCTCATCATCGGCGCGATCTTTGCCGGGCAGGGAGCGGGCCTGATCCCGGGAAGTTCCATGACGGGCGAAAAGATGTGGCTCGTGATCGGGCTGATCCTCGCCGTCGTCGGAATCATCCTCATCGTCTTCGGCGCGCGCCGGCCCGGTCGAGGTGGCACGCGCGCGTAGGCGACATCCCTACGACTGTGGCGGGGCGATGGCCGCGTGAATGTCTGCGTTCCAGTCCAGGATTCGCCACTCGGCGACCACTCCCTCGGTCACAAACGGATCGCCGGCGACAAACCGTTCGGCGGCCTCGCGGGTAGTGAATATCGCCATCGACCCGTCCGCAACCGGGTCTGCGAAGGTTCCGAGGAGCAGCAGGTCGCCCGATTCGCCGAACATCGCGGCGTATACGGAATGCCTCGGAAACACGTCACGGGCACGCTGCATCCCGCCGTCGCCGAGCTTCTCGTACCTGCACACGGCCAGCAACATCAGCTCTGCCCCTCAGCCGAGGCAATGAAGCGGTCGAGGATGATCGCCCATCCGCGAGTGAACGAGCCCCCCAGGTAACCGCCGGGCAACGCGCAGTCTTCACCGAGCTGCGCTTCGGTGAGCCGCTCCCAGCCTCGGTGCTCGAGATCGACGCGAGTCGACGCGCCGTCGAGCGCTGTGAAGCGCAGCTCGACGTCGGTGGGCTCGCCGGTGATGTTCCACGACATGACGAATCGCTCGGGCGGCTGCCAGTCGAGCACTCGACCCCAGTCGCGCTCGGTGCCGTCATCCCAGACTTCGTAGATTCGACCACCGAGCTGCTCTTCGAAGTCGACCCGTACGACGCGCTCTGCGCCGAAGGAGAACGGGGTGAACGGCCACCAGTCTCCGATGCGCCTTACGAAGGTCTCGAACGTGCGCTCGCGATCCTGCCGTACCACGATGGATTGGCGGATCGGCGGACGGGCCAGCGGAGTAACGGTAGCGAGGTGCGCTTCGGTCATGGCCTCTCCTCTGAGTTGGGCTCGGCTTGTTGAGTGCGCTGGGCCTGCGGACTGCCATCAGCTTCGGCCAACTCAGCCGCGCGTGCAAGACCCGAACTCCACAGGTCGTCGAGAAGCGCCCTCAGCGCCTTCAGTCCATCGGAACGAGCGAGATAGAGGCGACGGGCGCCGTCCCGTCGCTCGGTGACCAGGTCCGCGTCTTTGAGCACGGTCAGGTGCTGGCTGATCGCGGGGCGCGTCACGTCGAATTCGGCCGCGATGTCGCCCGCCGAGAGTTCCCGGCCGGAGACCAGCCGCAGGATGGCTCGCCGACGCGGCTCCGAGAGGGCACGCAGCGCGGCATCCGCCCGGTCTTCGGCGACCGCGCTCAGGCCCACAAGCCCACCGGGTTGCCGTCGGGGTCGGCGAACACCGCGAACGACCCGAAGTCGCCCGGCAGTTCGGTGGGCTCGACGAGCCGCTGACCCCCCAGCGCTTCGGCCTTGTCGAGGTAGGCGCCGAGATCGTCGACGCGCACGTACACCTTGACGCCCGTGTCGCCCGGCGCCATCGAGGGTCCGATGCCGCCGATCACACCGCCCTCGACTCCCGTGTCGACCAGCCCGTAGCCGCCCATCGAGGGGTCGACATCGACGGTCCAGTCGAAGAGGTCGGAGTAGAACGCCTGGGCGCGCTCCGGACGGGAACTCACGACTTCAAACATTGCGACGGGCTGTCCCACGATTGCCTCCCTATTGTAAGTTTTCGCTTACGTTAGCAGTTGCTTACATTCAGTTCAAGAGGGGTGGGAGCCGAGTCCGGTTGTCGTCTGGTGCTGTTCGTGCGAGGGTGGCCGGATGGCCATCGCGTCGAAAATCGTCAAGCTGCCGTCGCGCGGTGGTCGGTGGCTCGCCGCCGTCGCCGCCGTCATCTGCATCGGCAGCGACGTCGGCTACTTTGCGACCGGTTCCGCCCAGCAGGGGCTTCGGCTCGCACCCCTGTTCGCGCTCATCATCCTGGCCTTCTGGCTCGCGTTCTGGGCGCCGCGCATCGACATCTCGCCCACCGATGTCACTGTCGTGAATCCTTTTCGCACCTACCGGATCCCCTGGAGCGCGCTGGAATCGGTCGAAAATCGCTGGGTGCTCGTGCTCGTTACCAGCGAATGCTCGAATCTCCGCCTGGGCCGCTCCGCGTCAACGCAGCGGCGTCTCCGGCATCGAGGTTCGACGCGACTCCTACGGCCTGCCAGACTTCGGGGCCGAGCAACAGTTCGAGCGGCAGAGCGCGCCCGTCGCTGCCGGCGAAGTGGCGGAGCGGCTGATCTCCCGGCGGCTTGCCGAGCGCGGGCCCGACGACGGTACGGATGCAGGGAGCACCGTCACTTCGCGCATCCACGTGTGGACGCTGGTCGGCCTTGGGGTGCTGCTCGTCGCATCGATCGTCACGCTGTCGCTGCGCTAGCCAGCTGCCGATACGACGACGCGAGGCGGATCGACCTCCACCTCGCCGAAGGATGCCGGTGCGCCCAACATCGTATGAAATGAAAAGGGCCGCCTCGAGGGCGACCCTTTTCGTGCCATTTGTCTTCGTTGCTTTGTCGGGCTGACAAGATTTGAACTTGCGACCCCTTGACCCCCAGTCAAGTGCGCTACCAAGCTGCGCCACAGCCCGTGGCTTGTCGTCCTTCTGGGCGAACCCGGTCAGGACAACTCGAAAAGCTTACCGCAGCCAGGTCCTGAGCTCGGGCCACGCAGCCGCGAACCCCGGATGCAGAGGAAGAGCATCCACTTCGTCCACGGGAACCCAGCGCAACTCGTGGCTCTCACGATCCGCGACCACGGCATCGAACGGCTCGAGAGCCTGGGCGACAACCGTCGTGTACGACCAGAAACCGAGATCGAGAACACTGGTGTGCAGGATGCGCAAAGTTTCGCTCGGAACGTTCGCCTCCTCGTGCGCCTCGCGGAGCGCCGCGGCCTCGGCCGTCTCACCCGCCTTTCGCGCCCCGCCGGGAACGCCCCAGGTACCACCGAAGTGGCTCCAGGCGACACGATGCTGCATCAGGATGCCGACGGCCGGATCCCAGACGACGAGACCGGCTGCACCGAAACGACCCCAGAACCGCTGCCCGTCCGGACCCTCGACCCACGCATCACCGGGGTCCCGCTCTCCGATCGGCGGAAGCGGCGGCGGAAGACTCACCCCTCCAGTCTGCCGTGTTTTTCTTCAAGCATTCTTCTTGGGAAGTTATCCACAGATGCTTTCTCGGTCGGGAGGGGTCTCGATACGCGCGCCAGAGCGTGCTACTCGACCACCGGACTACCACGGTGGTCGAGTAGGCGCGTGAGGAACGAACTGCCGTATCGAGACCCCACCAGCCAAAGGCGGGCGGGTCTCGATACGCGCGCCAGACCGCACTACTCGACCACCGGACAACCCCGGTGGTCGAGTAGCACGACCGAGCTTGCGAGGCCGGGCGTATCGAGACCCCACCACCCAAGACCGAGCGGGTCTCGATACGCGCGCCAGAGCGCACTACTCGACCACCGGGCTGCGCCAGAGCGCACTACTCGACCACCGGGCTGCGCCACAGCGAACTACCCGACCGCGCTAGCGCTCTAGCCGATCGCCTGCTTCACTCGGCGGTGCTGGCCGCCGCCCTCGATCAGTGCATCCCAGGCCTTGACCAGCTCCTCCGGGTGACATCATTCGCGATGAAAGCGAACGAATCGCTGAGGGGCCGGCGCCGAGCCACCAAAACACTAGTGGCGTTCCCCAAGAATTTTGCCGCTGAACAACGAGACATAAAGGTCCGCAGTCTCGTCGGCTGCGTCCCCGAACCACAGAAACGGGATGATCTTGTGAACGAAGGCCTCTTTCCAAGAGGTCCGCGTCGCCCATCCCCCAGTTATCCCGCGAGGAACGCCGAGATCGCTCGGCTCAAGTCCTCGGGATCCGAAGCGCCAGCGAGTTCCCGAGCGGAGTGCATAGAGAGCAGAGGAATACCGACATCGAAGGTTCGAATGCCGAGCCGGGTTGCAGTCAACGGACCAATCGTCGAACCGCAAGGAACGGCATTGTTCGAAACGAACTCCTGGTAGTCGACCCCAGCCGCATCACATGCCCGCGCCCACTCGGCAGCGCCAAGAGCGTCCGTCGCGTAACGCTGGTTGGCATTGATCTTGAGAATCGGGCCACCACCCGCGACAGGACGGTTCACTGGGTCGTGACGGTCGGGATAGTTGGGATGTACAGAATGGCCAGCATCGGCTGAAAGGCACCACGACATCGAGAACGCCTGAAGTCGCTGGCTCGACGTTGCGCCGAGTCCATCCGTGATGCGAGTGAGGATGTCGGACAGCAGCGGACCACTGGCACCCGACCGAGAGTCCGAACCGATCTCCTCGTGATCGAACGCCGCAAAAACGACAGTGTCGTCGACCGAATCCGGAAGTGCAAGAAAAGCAGAAAGGGATGCGTGAACGGACGAAAGATTGTCGAGCCGACCTGCTGCGAAAAGAGCGTCATCGAGCCCGAAAACTGCTGCCGGCTGGGTATCGGCAACCGAGATGTCGTAGCCCGCGACATCCGCACCGGCGTGTGCCGCGAAGCCAGCGAGATGGCCGACGAGGTCGGCGTGGTCGACATCGCCCAGACCGATTACTGGATTGAGGTGGCGCTGCGGGTCGAGCTTGAGTCCATCGGTGTTGACCGCGCGATCGAGATGGATAGCCAGCTGGGGAAACCGAAGAAGAGGTCCGGTGCGAACAAGCGCTGTCGTTCCATCACGGAACGCGACACGACCAGCGAATTCGAGTTCGCGATCGAGCCACGAGTTGAACAGCGGTCCGCCATACACCTCGACGCCAGCCTGCAGCCAGCCGTTCGATCCGGTCGTCGGCTTTGGCTTGAGTTTGAAACCCGGCGAATCGGTGTGGGCACCGACAATTCGGAACGGCGTACTTGCGGACGCCCCTGGCGACTGCTTCCACGCAACGATCGCGCCATCGCGAATCACGAAGAACGAACCAGCGCCCGAACCCCAAGCGTCCGACTCATCGAGCTCGACGAACCCGGCGGCAGTGAGTTGCCGCGCCGCCTCCGCAGCGGCGTGAAAAGAAGAGGGAGAAGCGGCGATGAACGACGAGAGCGACTGCAGGTGCGAAGAGGTGGCCACGAGGTCAATTCAAGCAGGGTCACAGGGTGCGGGGGTCTCGATACGCCGGGCTCGTTCCTCGCGCGGCTACTCGACCACCGGTTTGACTCTTCCCCGCTCGGCTACTCGACCACCGGTTTGACTCATCCCCGCTCGGCTACTTGACCACCGGTTTGACTCTTCCCAGCACGGCAACTGGACCACCGGTTTGACTCTTCCCAGCACGGCCACTCGACCACCGGTTTGACTCTTCCCCCCACGGCCACTCGACCACCGGGATGACTCTTCCCCGTTCAGCTACTCGACCACCGAGCCGGCGTGCTAGCGCTTACGACGCTCGCGAACGCGCATATTGACGTTGATGGGGCTTCCCTCGAAACCGAAAATCTCACGCAGCCGACGAGTAATAAACCGTCGGTACTGCGGGTCGAGAAAACCGGTTGTAAAGAGAACGAACGTCGGCGGCCGCGAAGCAGCCTGGGTTCCGAAAAGTATGCGCGGCTGGCGACCTCCGCGAACGGGGTGCGGATGTTCGGCAGTCAGTTCAGCGAGAAGAGCATTGAACTTGCCGGTCGGGATGCGTGTATCCCACGATTCGAGTGCTGTCTCAAGCGCAGGAACAAGCTTCTCCATGTGCCGACCGGTCTTCGCAGAAATATTCACGCGAGGCGCCCAGGCCACATGGCTGAGATCCTGTTCGATCTCGCGCTCGAGGTAGCGGCGACGCTCATCGTCGAGAAGATCCCACTTATTGAAGGCGAGAACGAGAGCACGACCCGACTCGAGAACGAGATCAATGATCTTGAGGTCCTGAACGCTGATCGGCTCGGTGACATCGATGAGAACAACAGCGACCTCCGCCTTTTCGAGAGCGGCAGTGGTGCGAAGTGTGGCGTAGAAGTCGGCACCCTGGGCGAGATTGACGCGACGACGGATACCCGCAGTGTCAACGAATCGCCAGTATTTGCCGGCGATCTCGACCTGCTCGTCGACCGGGTCGCGAGTGGTGCCGGCAAGGTCGTTGACGACGACACGCTCTTCACCGGCGGTCTTGTTGAGAAGGCTCGACTTGCCCACGTTCGGCCGACCGAGAATGGCGACACGTCGTGGCCCACCAACCTCTTCTTTGGCAACCGCCGAAACCTCCGGAAGAACGGTCATCACCTTGTCGAGCAGATCCGCAACACCACGACCGTGAAGTGCCGAAACCGGCCACGGCTCGCCCAGACCGAGGCTCCAGAGAACGGATGCGTCGGACTCCTGCCGCGCGTCATCCACCTTGTTGGCGACGAGGATGACCGGCTTCTTCGATGCGCGAAGCATACGAACGACGTGCTCGTCGGTCGAAGTGGCGCCAACCGTCGCATCCACGACGAAGAGAACGGCATCGGCGAGATCGACAGCGACCTCGGCCTGGGCGGCAACCGACGCGTTGATTCCGCGAGCATCGGGCTCCCAGCCGCCGGTGTCGACGATGGTGAAGCGGCGGTCGTCCCATTCGCGCCTTGTAGTTGACTCGGTCACGAGTGACGCCGGGGGTGTCCTCGACGACAGCTTCGCGACGACCGATGATGCGGTTGACCAGAGCAGACTTACCGACGTTCGGGCGACCGACGATAGCGAGAACAGGAAGCGCCGGCAGGAAGACGATCGCGTCGGGGTCTTCGGTGACGGTGTCGAGAACGTCGAGGTCTTCCTCATCGAGCTCGTAGTCCTGCAAGACCGGCAAGAAGTGAAGCGGCGCGCTGGGCCGCATCCTCTTCGGAGAGCGAATTCAGGCGGTCGACGATGGCGCTGTCCAACTTCGCCGAAGTCGTCGGTGTCGTCGTCTGCCATTGCTGAATCCTTGCGTTTTGTTAGTGGTCTGTCGGCCTCGCGAACGAGCGCAACCACGGCAGCCACCGTCTGGTCGAAGTCGAGATCCGTTGAGTCGAGCGTTGTTACGCCGTCTGCGGCGTTCAGAAAGTCGACAACCTTCGAATCCTGGGCATCCCGCGAACTGAGCTGCCGGGCGGTCGACTCGGCCGATTCTCCTGTGAGTTCAGCCGAACGCCTGCCTATTCTAACCTGCTCGGACGCCGTGAGCAGTATCCGCACCTGCGCATCGGGCGCGACGACCGTGGTGATGTCGCGCCCCTCGACGATGATTCCGGGCTTCTCGCTCGACGGCGATGACGCGACGGAACAGCTCGACCATGAACGCGCGCACCTCGGGGATCCGCGCAACACTGCTCACGGCGGCAGCTCACGTCGGGCTCCCGGATGTCGTCGGTCACGTCGATTGTCGTCGACGCGAACGAAATAGTCATCGGGGTCGATGCCGATCTCGTAATCGAAGTCGGGAAGCACCGCGATCACGGAGTCCGGGTCGGCCAGGTCAACGCCCTGAGCGATGCACGACCAGGCGAGAGCGCGATAGGCGGCTCCGGTGTCCTGGTAGTTGAAACCGAGTTGGCGCGCGGCGGCACGACTCACACTCGACTTGCCGGACCCGGCCGGACCGTCGATAGCGACGACGATTCTGCCGGTGGTGCTGCTGAAGCTCACTGTGCTGCCATTTCTGCTGGTGCCGTCCGGTTTGGGCGCTGCGCCGAACCTAGTCCTGTGCGCCGGCGATCTTCCAGCCCAGGTGCTCGAGGTCCGCGATGAGACGTGCCTCAGCTTCGGGCACGACACTGATCTCGGCGAGGCCGAACTGAGCACCGGGCGAGTGTTCGAGCCGCAGGTCTTCGAGGTTGACTCCCAGCGAGCCGATCTCGGTGAGAAGCCGAGCGAGTTCGCCGGGAACGTCGTCCACGAGAACGACGAGCTGCGAGAAATGCTTCGCCTGCCCGTGCTTGCCCGGAATGCGAGCTACTCCCGCGTTGCCGCTCGCCAGCGTCTCTGCGACGGCGCCGAAGCGAGCCGGGTGCATCGGGTGCGCTGAGCGCATCGATCACCCCGTCGAGGTCGGCGCGGTAGCTGCTTCAGGATGCCGACGACCGCGTGCGGCGTTCGCCCCGAGGATCTGCACCCACAGTTCGGGCTGGCTACCCGCGATACGCGTCGTGTCGCGAAGACCCTGCCCGGCGAGGCCGACAGCGGCATCGCTCGCAGTCGATGAGTCGCGCCGCGAGAAGCGAGGAGATCACCTGCGGAACATGCGAGACGAGAGCAACGCTGCGGTCGTGCTCGGCGGCATCCATCTCGACGGGCGCCGCACCGAGGTCGAGGGCGAGAGCTTCGAGCACGGAGTCGGCGGCACGGCGATCGGCGATGCCGTCGTGGTTGGCGATGACCCACGGCCGGCCGACGAAGAGGTCGGCGCGAGCCGAGATCGCTCCCCCGCGTTCGCGCCCCGCCATCGGATGAGAACCGACGTACCGGGAAATGTCGGCACCGATGCGCCCGCAGTTCGCCGAGCGGGGCGAGCTTGACGCTCGCGACATCCGTGACGAGTGCGTTCGGGTAGGCGGCGAGCTCGGCGGCGACGGTCTGGGCAATCGACATCGGGCGGAACGCACACGACAATCGAGCCGGGGCGAATCATCGGCGGCAGCGCGTCGCCCGCGCCGTAGTCGATCGCAAGACTGAGACGCAGCCGGCGAGATGTCGGCGAGAATGACGTCGACACCGAGTGCTCGAAGTGCAAGACCGATACTCGCGCCGAGCAGACCTGCTCCGACGATGCGCACCGGTCCGGTGGTTCTGGCCGCGACGGAGGGCGGGGTCATTCGTCGTCCTCCGGAAGGTCGGATGCTCGCGTGGAGCCGTCGTCGGTGTCGCGCGACAGGGTGAGCATCTGGCCAAGCTCAACTTTAGTGAGGTCGCGGATCTGCCCGATTCCGAGGGAACCGAGGTGCAGCGGGCCCGAACTGGCGTCGCACCAGCTCGACCACGGGATGACCGACCGCCGACCATCATCCGACGCACGATGCGATTGCGACCGGAGTGGATCTCGATCTCGACCATCGACTGCCCGCCGGATGGCCGACCGATCACTTTCACCCTGTCGGCGGCGATCGGGCCGTCATCCAGGTCGATGCCGGAGGTGAGCTGGTTGAGCGTGCGCCCGGTCACATCCCCCTGCACTTTCGCGACGTACGTCTTCGACACTCCGAACGACGGGTGCGCGAGCACGTGCGCCAGATCACCGTCGTTGGTGAGCAGCAAGAAGTCCGCTGGTCTGGGCGTCGAGACGCCCGACGTTGAAGAGTCGCTCCTCGTACTGGCGGGTGTAGCGGCTGAGGTCGGGTCGACCGCTCTCGTCGGCGAGGGAGCTGACGACGCCGACCGGCTTGTTGAGCATGAGGTAGCGCCGAGTCGGGTCGAGCTGGATCGCGCGTGCCGTCGACAGTGACGAGATCGGTCGGCAGAACTCGTCGCCCGAGCTCGGTGACGATCTCGCCGTTGACGGTCACTCGACCCGCAGCGATCAGGTCCTCGGATACGCGTCGACTCGCGACGCCGGCGGCGGCCATGACCTTCTGCAGGCGCTCGCCCTCGGCACTGGCCGGCGGCCGCTATCGAAGGTCATCGAAGCCCGACGATCCGTCCGCGAGCAGCGGAGAGATGGGCGGAAGTTCGTCGATCGAGTTGATGCCGAGCTGAACGAGCATGAGTCGGTCGTCGCGTAGTGGATGGCGCCGGTCTCGCTGTCGGTGTACGCCTCGGTGATGAGGCCGCGACCGAGCAGCGTGCGCACGACCGAATCGACGTTGACGGCGCGAATGGATGCGATCGAGCCGCGGCTGATCGGCTGCTTGTACGCGATCACGGCAAGGGTTTCGAGCGCGGCCTGGGAGAGCCGAGTCGGGTTCTGGGTGAGCACGAAGTCGCGAACGACATCGTCGAACTCGCCGCGAACGTAGATGCGCCAGCCGCCGCCGACCTCGCGCAGTTCGAAGCCGCGCCGGGGACCGGACGCCTTCACCGTCGTAGTCGGCGACGAGAGCCTCGATCGCCTGCCGAACGGCGGGAATGGGAGCGCCGACCGCGGTTGCGAGCGAGACGAGGGTCTGCGGTTCGTCGGCGATCATGAGGATCGCCTCGAGCGCGCGCGGGATGTCGGCGACGGTCGCGACGTCGACGGCTTCGCCATCGCCGACTCGACCACCGGCGTCGACGGCTTCGCCATCGCCTACTCGACCACCGGCGTCGACGGCTTCGCCATCGACCAGTGCTTGGTCGACGTCAGCTGTCATAGTCGGCTCCCAGATTGGCGAGGCTGTCGTCGGTCCAGTGCTCGGCGGTCCAGTGCAGGGTCAGTTCGCCGAGCGGCTCGAGCTGGTCGTAGCCGATCGAGCCCTGGCGATACAGCTCGAGAACAGCGAGAAAACGGGCGATGATGACGCCCTTGACGTCGGCGCCGGCGATCAGCTGGCGAAAGCTCATCGGCTCGCCCCCGCGAAGCATCGCGACGACGTGAGCGGCCTGCTCGCGGATGCTGACGAGTGGCGCGTGCAGGTGGTCGAGGCCGACCGACGGGAAGCTCGCGGGGCGCGAAGGCGAGTGCGGCGAGTGCGGCGAAGTCGTCGACCGTCAGCGTCCAGACGAGTTCGGGGGTCTGCCTGCGGTACTTCTCTTCGAGCCGCACCGACCGGAAGTGCCGCGTCGACTCGGTCTCGAGCCGGCCCGCGAACCACTGCGCGGCCTCCTTGAATGCCCGGTACTGCAGCAGGCGTGCAAACAGCAGGTCGCGCGCTTCGAGCAGGGCGACGTCCTCGGCGTCGACGAGCTCGCCCTGGGGCAGGAGTCCGGCGACCTTGAGGTCGAGCAGCGTTGCGGCGACGACCAGGAACTCGCTGGCCTGGTCGAGCTCCTCGTTCGGAATTCGAGGCTCGCGAAGGTACGAGATGAACTCGTCGGTGACCTTGCTGAGCGAGACCTCGGTGATGTCCATCTCGTGCTTGGAGATGAGCGAGAGCAGCAGGTCGAAGGGACCGCTGAAGTTGCTGAGGCTGACCGAGAATCCGGTGGCTTCACCGGCGGATGCGTCGCCTGGTTCTGCCAGCGCCGGCGACGATCGGGCCAGCGTCTCGTCACATCCAGCTCGGCCGACGGCACTACGCGACGGCGCCACGGGAGATCAGCTCTCGCGCCAGCTGGCGGTATGCCTCGGCGGCCGTCGAACTGGGCGCGAACGACCGTCAGCGGTTCGCCGGCGACGCTCGCGTCCGGGAACTTCACGGTGCGGCCGATGACCGTCTCGAGCACGTCGTCGCCGAAGGTGCTGACCGACGCGCTCGAGCACCTCGCGAGTGTGAAGCGTGCGACCGTCGTACATGGTGGCGAAGATGCCGTCGAGGCGTGATTGCCGGGTTGAGGCGGTCTCGCACCTTCTCGATCGTCTCGATGAGCAGTGCAACACCGCGCAGCGCGAAGTACTCGCACTCGAGCGGGATGAGCACACCGTGAGCAGCAGTCAGGGCGTTGACGGTCAGGAGACCGAGCGACGGCTGGCAGTCGATCAGGATGACGTCGTAGTCGTTCTGCACCGGACGAAGCACGCGAGCAAGGATCTGCTCGCGCGCCACCTCGTTGACGAGGTGCACCTCGGCGGCGGACAGGTCGATGTTGGCGGGCAGCACGTCGAGCCCGGGAACGCTCGGTCGGGAGGATGACCGACGCCGTGTCTTTGACCGTGCCGAGCAGCAGGTCGTAGATCGTCGTCACGTCGTGCGTCGGAACGCCGAGACCGGCCGACAGCGCGCCCTGCGGGTCGAAGTCGATGGCGAGAACGCGACGACCGTATTCGGCGAACGTCGCACCGAGGTTGATCGTGCTCGTCGTCTTGCCGACGCCACCCTTCTGGTTGCAGAGGGCGATGATGCGCGCCGGGCCGTGCCCCTTGAGCACGGGCGGCTCGGCGAAACTGCGGTCTTCGGCCGACCCGTCGGACCGACGGTGGCGCCGGTGCGAGCTCCTCGAAGCCGGTGAGTACGGCTGAGTCATCCTGCGAGCGTCGTCATGCGCGAGTTTACGGCGCGACTTTGAGCGCGAGCCGGCTGTACACGCGCCGTGCAGAGCAGTCGCCTCAACCTCGGTCGAAGGTTCGACGCTGCGACCGTCAGCGCGCCCGCGGATGCGCCGTCGTGTACATGTCGCGAAGGGTGTCGGCGGTGACGAGCGTGTAGATCTGGGTGGTCGCAACGGATGAGTGGCCGAGCAGTTCCTGCACGACGCGAACATCCGCGCCGCCGGCGAGCAGGTGGGTCGCGAACGAGTGCCGGAACGTGTGCGGCGAGATCTCGATCCCGAGGTTGGCGCGCTCGGCGACGGCACGAAGGATGAGCCACGCGTTCTGCCGCGAGACGCGCTGCCCGCGAGCTGCCGAGAAACAGCGCGGGAGTCGATGTTCCGCGAACCGAGAACACCGGTCGCGCGCGAACCAGGTAGGCATCGATCGCGGCGCGGGCGTAGCTCCCGAGCGGAACGATCCGCTGTTTGCCGCCCTTGCCGAACAGGCGCACGACGTCGCCCTCGATCACGTCGTCGACGTTGAGGTCGACCGCCTCCGAGATGCGGGCACCGGTCGCGTAGAGCAGTTCGAGCAGCGCGGTGTCGCGCAGCGCCTGCGGAGTCTCGCCGCGCGCCGCATCCAGCACCTGCGCCATCTGCTCGATCGAGATCGCCTTCGGCAGCCGCGTGCCGAGCTTCGGCGGTTTGGTCGAGGCCGCGACATCCACCGTGACCTGGTCCTCGTCGAGCAGGTAGCGATGGAACCCGCGAACCGACGACAGCATTCGGGCGGTGGATGATGCGGTCAGCGGCGCATCCGCGCGGGTGCGCAGCTCGCGGGAGAACGCCGAAACATCCTCCTGGCGCGATCGCGGCCGGGCGTCGTGACGCCGCGCAGCAGCGAGGAAATCGAGGTACGCGCCCAGATCGCGGCGATACGCAGCGACGGTGTTGAGCGCGAGCCCGCGCTCGATGGACACGTGCCTCAGGTAGCGCTCGAGGCTTTCGTCGAGAGTGAGCTCAGCCGCGGGCATGAGCGGCCAGCACCGCGATGGCGACAATCGAGTTGCGCAGGTCGCCGCCCAGAACCGCCGGCGACGACATCGTCGAGCGGAACCCAGCGCATCACGATGTCCGCCTCCTCCTCGGTGCGATCGTAGCGTGTGCGTGCGCGGAGATGCCCCGGGCCAGGTAGACCACGATCTGCTCGTTGCTTCCGCCCGGCGACGAGTAGAAGGTGACGAGGTGCGACCAGTCGGATGCGACGAGGTCGACCTCCTCTGCCAGCTCGCGCTTGGCCGCGACGAGTGGTTCCTCGCCGGCGATGTCGAGAAGGCCGGCCGGGATCTCCCAGTCGCGCGAGCGGATCGGGTGGCGGTACTGCTGGATCAGCAGCGCTCGACCGTCGTCGTCGAGCACGAGAACCGCGACGGCGCCGGGGTGATCGACGTAGTCGCGCGTGAGCTCGTGGCCGTTGTACTCGAAGACGTCGCGCCGGATGTTCCAGACGCGACCCGTGAAGTCGAGACCGGTCGAGACGATCGTCGGCTCGAACGGCTCGTCGACGAGCGGCGAGTCAGGCATCCGCGGGCTCCGGCACCTCGAACAGGCGGCTGGCCTGCTGGCGCTCGAGAGCAGCACCGATGAGTCCCTTGAACAGCGGATGCGCGTGGTTCGGCCGCGAGCGCAGCTCGGGGTGCGCCTGCGTGCCGACGTAGAACGGGTGCACGTCGCGCGGAAGCTCGACGTATTCGACCAGGGTGCGGTCGGGCGAAATGCCCGAGAAGACGAGCCCGTGCTCGGTGAGCTGCTCGCGGTAGGCGTTGTTGACCTCGTAGCGGTGGCGGTGACGCTCGGACGCCTCGGGTGCCCCGTACAGCTCCTCGACCAGCGAGCCGGGAGCGAGGGCGGCCGGTAGAGGCCCAGGCGCATGGTGTGGCCCATGTCGCCGGACGCGAGGATGTCGACCTGCTCGGCCATGGTCGCGATGACCGGGAACTCGGTGTCGGGGTTGAACTCGGTCGACGATGCGCCGGGAAGACCGGCGACGTCACGCGCGTACTCGATCACCATGCACTGCAGGCCGAGGCACAGGCCGAGCGACGGGATGCCGTTCTCGCGAGCGAACCGCAGGGCGGCGAGCTTGCCCTCGATGCCGCGAACGCCGAATCCACCGGGAACGCAGATGCCGTCGAGATCGGAGAGCAGTCGCGCCGCAACCTCGGGCGACTCGCACTCGTCGGACGGCACCCAGCGCAGGTTGACCTTGGCGTGGTGAGCGAAGCCGCCGGCCTTCAGCGCCTCGGTGACCGAGAGGTAGGCGTCGGGAAGGTCGATGTACTTGCCGACGACCCCGATCGTGACCTCGAACTTCGGGTCGTGAACGGTCGCGAGCAGCTCGCGCCAGCCGTCCCAGTTGACGGCGCCGGCCTTGGCCGAGCCCGAGCTGCTCGATGATGTACGCGTCGAGACCCTGGTCGTGCAGCATGGTCGGGATGTCGTAGATGCTCGGCACGTCGATCGCGTTGACGACGGCATCCTCGTCGACGTCGCACATGAGCGCGATCTTGCGCTTGTTGCTCTCGGAGACGGGACGATCCGAGCGCAGCACCAGCGCATCCGGCTGGATACCGATGGAGCGAAGCGCGGCGACGGAGTGCTGGGTCGGCTTGGTCTTCTGCTCACCCGACGCGTTCATGAACGGCACGAGCGACACGTGAACGAAGAAGACGTTCTTGCGACCGAGTTCGTGACGCACCTGGCGCGCGGACTCGATGAACGGCTGGCTCTCGATGTCGCCGACGGTGCCGCCGATCTCGGTGATGATCACGTCGGGCTGCGGGTTCTCGTCGCTGAACGGACCGGCGGCCTGCAGCCGCATGCGGCGCTTGATCTCGTCGGTGATGTGCGGGATGACCTGCACGGTGTCACCGAGGTACTCGCCGCGGCGCTCCTTGGCGATGACCTCGGAGTAGATCTGGCCGGTGGTGACGTTGGCGGCCTGGCTGAGGTTGATGTCGAGGAAGCGCTCGTAGTGGCCGATGTCGAGGTCGGTCTCGGCGCCGTCGTCGGTGACGAACACCTCGCCGTGCTGGAACGGGTTCATCGTGCCCGGGTCGACGTTGAGGTACGGGTCGAGCTTCTGCATGACGACGCGGAGGCCGCGAGCTGTGAGAAGGTTGCCGAGAGACGCGGCGGTGAGGCCCTTGCCGAGCGAAGAAACGACCCCACCAGTGACGAAAATGTGCTTGTCACCTTCGGTTGGCGCTTGTACGGCCGTTTCAGAATTATCCACCACGGGATTACAGCCTATCCCGAGCGGATGCGATTCTGCTCCGCGCGACCCACCGCGAGGTGCGGGCTTAACACTCTTGTTACGAGAGCGACACGAGTCAGACTCACGTAATGCCGACCGATCCGTCGGAATCCGATGCCCCGAGGTCGCGCACGAAGTCGATGCGGGACTCCGTGTGGGGGTAGCCCACAGCGCGGAACGCAGCATCCATCGGAAAGTTCTCGTCGTCGGTCTCGCCGATGAGGGTGCGGGCACCCGCAGCGATCAACCTCGCGGTCATCCAGCCGAGCAGCTGGGCCGCATAGCCGTTGCCGCGGTGGCGGCTCGAGACCCCGATGAAGGATGCGACGCCCACGTCCGGCGTGCCCCTGAGCCCACCAACAGCGAGTCCGACGACGTCGCCACGCGGGTCGATGGCGAGAAAGAAGCTCTGCCACGGATCTCCCTCGAGAAATTCGGCGGCAGTCTCGTGTGCGACCGTTTCGAGGTCGCCGCGTGCGAGGGCAGCAATGTCGTGGGCATCCAGGCTGCCGGCCAGGATCTCGCCCAGGACGGCAGGCAACCGCGGGTCGGTGGCGGAGGCGAGCGGCTCGAAGCGCAGGTGGGTCGGTGGCACCGCGACCAGCGCGGACGACACGGGCATCCGATAGCGGCGGCGGCGAACGAGCAGCCGAAATCCGGATGCGGCGAGGGTGGCGATCAGCGACGCGAGATCGGGGTCGTCGAGTCTGGTGTCACTCTCAATGAAGTGGATGACCTCGATCGACCGCCGCCCCGGCTCCGTGGAGTCGGCGACGGCCGTCTCCAGTAGGGCCGCCGCGATCGCAGCATCCTTCGGCAGGTCCAGGGCGTCGAGGATGCCCGCGGTCGATCGACTCGCAGCGCCCCAGCCCGCGACAACACCCAGGACGGTTCCGCGCTCGTCGGCTGCGAACCACGTCCACTCCGGCTTGCGAACACGCAGGCGATAGGCTCGCGCGATATTCGGTGCTGCAAAGATGCCGGCCTGCGTGAAGCTGCTGTTCGGCGGGGTCGCACCGAGCAGAAGCGTTCTGGCCTGGCTGACGGTCGTGGCGGCAGAGATTGTGAAGTCGGTCATCGGCTGCCGACGATGCTAGCCGAGGTGCAGCTCCATGCGCACGGTCGAATGGGCGAGGGCGGCGCCGGACAGCTCGAACCCGATCCCGCGATACCCGCGAATCGCCGTGGCGTCATCCTGGTGCACCGTCAGCGTCATGAGACTGTGCCCGGCCTCGCGACCCTTCGCGACCAGGCCCACGATGACGGCACGCCCGAGACCGTGGCCGCGTTCGTGCGGTCGAACAGCGAGCCGGGCCAGTCGCACCGAGCCGTCGCTCTCGGCGACCAGCTCGCCGTGCCCGACGGGCACGTCGCTGCCTGGGAAGTACTGCAGTCCACGCAGTCACACTCGGGTCGAGCCGGATGCTGCGCCACTGTCCCGCGTCGAGCGGCCAGATGAATCGCTTGCCGGCAAAATAGCGCAGCTCGCCGGCGTCGGCGAACCAGCTCGTCACTTCGTCTTCATCACTCTGCACGAAGGGACGCAGCGTGAGAGCGGCTGGATCGACGTCAGGCATTTGTACCCCCCTACAACGGTGTGCGGCTACTAACGCTACCGTCGGATTGCCGGTATTTCGGTAGATCCGCGCTGTGGCGGCGTGCCAGCTGTACCCCGCAGCGGGATCAGCGGGCGGTCTCGCGGGCGAGGTCGAGCAGTTCGCGGGCGTGGGTCATCCCGCTCTCGGAGTCGGGCAGCCCGGAGAGCAACCGTGCCATCTCGGCGACGCGCTCATCGCCGTGAAGCTGGCGCACACTGCTCTCGGTGACCGAGCCCTCGCTGTCTTTCACCACACTGAGGTGGTTGTTGGCAAACGCTGCCACCTGGGCGAGGTGAGTAACGACAATGACCTGCGCCGACTGAGCGAGCGTTGCGAGTCGACGCCCGATTTCGGTCGCGCTCGCTCCCCCGACCCCCGCGTCCACCTCGTCGAAGATGAAGGTCGGCACCGGATCCGTCGCTGCGATAACGACCTCGATCGCCAGCATGACCCGTGAGAGCTCACCGCCCGACGCTCCTCGCCCGAGCGGCCGAGGGTCGGATCCGGCGTGCGGGCGCAGCAGAAACGACACCTGGTCTTTGCCGTTGTGCGAATAGTCGGGCCGATCCTCGACTTCGACAGTGCAGCTCGGCCCCGCCCATGGCGAGTGCGCCCAGTTCGGCGGTCACCCGCTCGGAGAGCTGGGCCGCGTAGCGCGAACGCACTCGACTGAGGTCTGCTCCGCAGCTCGACGATGAGCGCCCGGTCGGCCTCGACCTCGGCGCGCAGCGCCTCGATGCGGTCGGAGTCGTTGTCGAGCTCGAGCAGCCGCCGCGACCCGGTGTCGAGGTAGTCGATCGCGTCATCCAGCGTCGGACCGAACCGACGAACCAGGTTGGCCAGCTCGGCTCGTCGCTCCTGCACGGTCTCGAGTTCGCGACCGCCGTCGGCGTCGAGATCGCTAAGGTAGCCGGCGAGCTGCGACGCGATCTCGGAGACCAGGATCGTCGCATTGCCGAGCGCCTGGGCGATGGCCTCGAGCGCGGGATCGTGGCCGGCGACACGCTCGAGCTGGCGCCGGGCCGAGTCGAGCAGTCCGACAGCGCGTCGCTCGTGTCGTCGCCGGACTGCGACGACACGAGTTGCTGGGCCTGCGCTGCGGCGAGCCGCAGGTCTTCGAGGTTACTGAGCCGGTCGGCACGCTCGGCGAGTTCGACGTCCTCGCCGCGCTGCGGCGCGACCCGCTCGATCTCTTCGATGGCGACGCGAAGATCCGTCGGCCTCCTGCGAACGGCGGTCGCGTTCCGCGATCAGCAGATCGAGCTCGCTCTGCGCCGCCTGCCAGCGCGAGTACACGGCCTGGTAGTTGCCGAGCACCGTCGCGAGGTCGACTCCGGCGAAGCGATCGAGCGCCTCACGCTGCGCGGTCGCCGACCGCAGCCGGATCTGGTCGGACTGCCCGTGCACGACGACGAGCTGCTGGCCGATCTCGTTCAGCACTCCGACAGGTGCCGCACGGCCGCCGACGGCGGCGCGGCTTCGTCCCTCGAGTCGAGATCGACCGGCTCAGCAGCAGGCCGGCCTGGTCGGAGCCGGGCACTCGCATCGAGGTCGCCACCGGCATCCCGAACCCGGTTGGCCACAGCTTCCGGCCGCATCGACCAGCCAGTGGCCCTCGACGACGGCCTGGCTCGCACCCGACCGGATGGCCGCGGTGTCCGCGCGCTCACCCAGCAGCAGCCCGAGCGCGGTGACCACCATGGTCTTGCCGGCGCCCGTCTCGCCGGTCAGTGCAGTGAAGCCCGGACCGATGGGCAGCGTCGCCTCACCGATCACACCGAGACCGCGGATGGTGATCTCCTCGATCACTGGCTCGTCCTGTTGCTCCCTCACCCCGCCAGCCATCGACGGGAAGGTTGAACTTGTGCACCAGGCGATCGGTGAACGGCCCGCTCGACAGCCGGGCGAGCCGAACGGGAATCGGCGAACGACGCACGACGACGCGCGCGCCGCGCGGAAGGTCTGTGGTGCGGCGGCCGTCGCACCACAGCACGCCCGTGCCCTGCGTGCGGTCGAGCACCTCGACAGCGAGAGACGACTCCGGCCCGACCACGAGCGGGCGAGCGAACAGCGCGTGCGGGCTGAGCGGAACGAGCAGCATCGCATCGACGCTCGGCCACACCACCGGGCCGCCCGCAGAGAAGGAGTACGCGGTCGACCCCGTCGGCGTCGACATCACGACACCGTCGCAGCCGAAGGATGACAGCGGTCGGCCATCCACCTCGATGACGACCTCGAGCATCCGCTCGCGGCTCGCCTTCTCGACGGTCGCCTCGTTGAGCGCCCAGGTCTCGTAGACGACCTCCGAGTCGACCTTGACGCGCACATTGAGCGTCATGCGCTCCTCGACCTCGTAGTCGCGGGCGAGAACGCGGGCGATCGCTGCGGTCAGGTCTTCGCGTTCACTTTCGGCGAGGAAACCCGACGTGGCCGAGGTTGACGCCCAGCAGCGGTGCACCGCACCCGCGGGTGAGTTCGGCGGCGCGAAGAATGGTGCCGTCACCACCGAGCACGATAACGACCTCGAGGTCGGAGATCTGGACTGCCGTCACCGAGCATTGCCACCGGGGCCAGATCGGGAGCGTACCGAAGCAGGTCGTCATACTCGTCGGCGTTGAGCACGGGCGTCAGCTCCCGCCGCCTGAAGCTGCCGGCACACCGCACGGCCGCCTCGAGGGAGTCATCGCGACCGGTGTGGGCGACGATCAGAACGTGCCGGTCTGCGCTTGGGCCCATGCGACCATTCTCCCTGATTCGGGACTCGGCCGGGGCGCAGGCAGCTGCGTGTGCACAATGTCGCCGCGGCGCCGCACCTGTGCAGGCGGCGAATCCGAGACCGGTTGAGCTGAAACGAGGTCAGGCGAGAGCCGCGACCGTGTCGATCCACGTGTCGGGTTGCCGCCCGACGGGCCCCAGCCAGACCAGGTACTCGCGATTGCCCGCGGTGCCCGCGATCGGCGAGTCGATGATGCCGGCGGTCGGCAGTGCAAGGTCCCAGGCCGCCCACAGCACATTCGTCACCGCATCCTGGCGCAGCCCGCGATCGCGCACGATGCCTTCGCGGATTCCGCCCCGGCCGACCTCGAACTGCGGTTTGACGAGCAGGATGAAGTCGGCGGCCGCGTCGACCGAGTCGCGCAGCGGCTGCAGCACGAGCCCCAGCGAGATGAACGAGAGGTCGGCGACCACCAGCGTCGGGAGGCTGGCCGCCCCTGTCGAAAATTCAGGCGATTCGAGCTGGGCGGAGACCCATTCCCGCGTCAAGTCGCGGATGTTGAAGCCCTCGACGACAGTGACCAAACGGTTCCCCTGAATTTCCGACGCCAGCTGGCCGTGACCGACATCGATGGCGAGTACGCGCGCTGCGCCGCGCTCGAGCAGCACCTGGGTGAAGCCACCCGTGGATGCCCCCGCATCGAGAGCCGTTCGCCCGGCGGGATCGATTGCGAACGCGTCGAGCGCGCCGATCAGCTTGTGGGCGGCCCTGCTGACGTAGTGGTCGGCTCCCGCGACGACGATCTCGGCACCATCCGCGACACGGAACGACGGCTTCACCTGGGCAACCCCGTCGACGGTGACGAGACCATCCGCGATCAGCTTCGCCGCGTGGGTTCGCGAACGCGCGAGACCGCGTTCGCCGAGAGCCGCGTCGAGCCGGGAGTCAGGCACCGGGTGACGTGGTGTCCCCGCTGTCGAGCCGACCCTGCAGCTCGTCGTAGATCTGGGCAAACGCCACGGCGCGAGTCTCGAGCGGCTGGTCCTCGATCACTCGAAGGCGCGAGACCAGCGTGTTCGTCTCATCCGGCGCATCCGCGTGCTGCTCGTCACTCACGGTTCAAGAATATAGTTCGGCGGCAACGTCGAGCGCGTAGATGGCGAGGCCGCGCGTCCAGATCGCGGCAGCGCCAGCGCGCAGCAGGTTGATCCTGCTGTCTCCCGCGTGCTCGACGGTGAGTTTCGTCTCTCGCACGGCGCACGATCGCATCGCCGACTTTCGTGATCGATCGAGCCGTCGGCATCCTGCCCCGCCTCGATCGTCGGGTACGGCTCGCTGAGACCGCGCAGGTCGTCGAGCAGGAAGTGCGGTCGCGAGTCGGGTGCGGCGGCGAGCACCTGCTTCGCGCCATCGATACCGGTGAGCACCATGATCGAGGTCATCCCGGCACGATTCGCACCGAGGATGTCGGTGTCGAGGCGGTCGCCGATGAACACCGGGTTGGACGCGCCGAAACGGGCCTTCGCCTCGTCGAAGATGGGCGTCTCCGGCTTACCCGCCACCACGGGAAGGATGCCGACCGCGCGTGTGCACCGCGGAGACAAGCGTTCCGTTTCCGGGAGCGATCCCGCGCTCCTGCGGAATGGTCCAGTCGGTGTTCGTGGCGACCCACGGGATTCCGTTGCCCTGCGCATCCCGCGCGAGCGCGTACGACGCCTCAGCGAGCTGCTTCCAGCCGACGTCGGGCGCGAACCCCTGGATGACCGCGGCCGGTTCGTCGTCGGCGGAATCGGTCGGCGACGAAACCGGCGGCGCGCACCACGTCGACCAGCCCGTCGCCGCCGACCACCAGGATGGTCGAACCGGCCGGCACGAGACCGGCGAGCAGCTTGACTGCCGCCTGGGGCGACGTCACCACCTCGTCTTCGGTCGACGTGCAGCCCGAGGCTCGATGAGGTGCTCGGCGACCGACGCCGGCGTGCGCGAGGCGTTGTTCGTGATGTACCCGACGCGGATGGTCTCGCTGCGGCGTTGATGCTCTCGACGGCGTACGGGATCGCGTGGCGACCGGTGTAGATGACGCCGTCGAGGTCGGCGAGGACCAGATCGACGCCGTCGAGCGGGAGTCGGTGGGTTCAGTCATCGACGGTCTCGGGTCCTCACGGCGAACGGCGGTCTCGTCATCGACCTGCTCGCCGTCGTCGTCGACCTCGATGACCTCGATGACGTCGACGTCGCCCGGGTTCTCGGCCTGGTCGAGCGCATCCGATGCCCGCTCGCTGCGCTCGAACCACTCCTCGGCCTCGTCGTTGCGGCCGAGCTCCTCGAGCACGGTCGCGTAGGCGTCGAACAGGGCAGGGCTGTAGGAGAACGCCGTCTGTCGGATCGAGCTCGGGGATCTCCAGCTCGGCCAGAGCCGGCTCGGTCTGCCCCAGATCGAGACGCGCGCCGGACATCGCGATGGCGAGCTCGACGCGAACCTCCGCCGGCAGCGACGACCGCGGAACCGAGCGACCCTCCTCGAGCGCCTTCTCCGGGCGGCCGAGCCCACGCTCGCTGTCGACCATCATCGGCAGCTGGTCGTTGCGACCCGTGATGCGCCGGTAGGTGCGCAGCTCACGCAGGGCGAGAGCGTAATCGCCGGTCGCATAGGCGGTGATCGCGAGAGTCTCGCGGACCACGCCGATGCGCCCGGCGCGACGAGCAGCAGAGATGGCGTGCTGGTGGGCGAGCGCCGGATCCGACTCGATGAGGCGAGCCGCCATCACGAGGTGAAGTGCGACCCCATCAGCATTTTCCTTGCTCAGAGTCTTGAGTTCGTTGCGGGCGATCCGGTCAAGCTCGTTGGCCGTTACGCCTTCGGGAATCAGCGGATCGTCGTGCCGGGAACGCACCGAACGCGTGCCGAACGGGTCGCGATCCTCGGGGGTTTCGCGCTCGCGGGCATCCCGATCGCCGCGGGCCGGAGCGCCGCCCTTGGTCCACAGGCGCTTCTCGCCCGTCGCGTGCGGACGCCATCCCGAGTCGGCTTCGCGCCCTCGAGGGGCTGACCGTCACGAAGATTCGGACTGACCGGATGCGTCGGCGGCTTCGCCTTGTACGGACGCGACGCATCGCCGCGAGCGCCCGTCGGACGACCGCCATTGGGTCCGGCATTGGCCGGGCGACGATCGTTGTCACGCGGGGCGCGGTCAGGTGTGTCGGACATTGTTCAATTCTCTGTCTGGCAGTGGCGGTCATGCCGATTTCGCCGCCAGTCTCGATGCCGCCGGCTTCACGCGGGTTCTCGATGCGCAGCTCGAGCGTTGGACTTAACGCGAAATGGCCACCCGGAGCCGCTTTTCAGCAGCCCTGGGTGGCCATTTCACAAAGAAGTCCGGCGGTGTCCTACTCTCCCACAAGGTCCCCCTTGCAGTACCATCGGCGCAGAGAGTCTTAGCTTCCGGGTTCGGAATGTGACCGGGCGTTTCCCTCTCGCTATGGCCGCCGAAACACTATTGATTTATCAGTCTAGTCGACTTCCGAACAGACATCACGATACATGATGTGTGTTCTGATTCCCGACCGTAAATCGGGAACCACAAAGTGGACGCGTGCATCTACTCATTTATTCTCGGGCCGACCAACATAAATGCTGGTCAGCACTGGAATGAAGTGTTATCAAGTTATCGGCTTATTAGTACAGGTCAGCTACATGCGTCTTTAGTCCGCACTTCCACATCCTGCCTATCAACCCGGTAGTCTAGCCGGGAGCCTCTCCCCCTAAGGGATGGAAATCTCATCTTGAAGACGGCTTCCCGCTTAGATGCTTTCAGCGGTTATCCGGTCCGAACGTAGCTAATCAGCGGTGCTCCTGGCGGAACAACTGACACACCAGAGGTTCGTCCATCCCGGTCCTCTCGTACTAGGGATAGATCTTCTCAAATTTCCTGCGCGCGCAGAGGATAGGGACCGAACTGTCTCACGACGTTCTAAACCCAGCTCGCGTACCGCTTTAATGGGCGAACAGCCCAACCCTTGGGACCTACTCCAGCCCCAGGATGCGACGAGCCGACATCGAGGTGCCAAACCATGCCGTCGATATGGACTCTTGGGCAAGATCAGCCTGTTATCCCCGAGGTACCTTTTATCCGTTGAGCGACAGCGCTTCCACAAGCCACTGCCGGATCACTAGTCCCGACTTTCGTCCCTGCTCGAGTTGTCACTCTCACAGTCAAGCTCCCTTGTGCACTTACACTCGACACCTGATTGCCAACCAGGTTGAGGGAACCTTTGGGCGCCTCCGTTACTTTTTGGGAGGCAACCGCCCCAGTTAAACTACCCACCAGGCACTGTCCCTGAACCGGATTACGGTTCGAGGTTAGATATCCAATATGACCAGAGTGGTATTTCAACAATGACTCCACATGAACTAGCGTCCACGCTTCATAGTCTCCCACCTATCCTACACAAGCCACACCGAACACCAATACCAAGCTGTAGTAAAGGTCACGGGGTCTTTCCGTCCTTCTGCGCGTAACGAGCATCTTTACTCGTAGTGCAATTTCGCCGAGTTCGCGGTTGAGACAGCTGGGAAGTCGTTACGCCATTCGTGCAGGTCGGAACTTACCCGACAAGGAATTTCGCTACCTTAGGATGGTTATAGTTACCACCGCCGTTTACTGGGGCTTAAATTCTCAGCTTCGCCTTGCGGCTAACCGTTCCTCTTAACCTTCCAGCACCGGGCAGGCGTCAGTCCGTATACATCGTCTTGCGACTTAGCACGGACCTGTGTTTTTAGTAAACAGTCGCTTCCCACTGGTCTCTGCGGCCTTCAAACGCTCCAGGAGTAAATCCCTTCACGCCTCAGGCCCCCCTTCTCCCGAAGTTACGGGGGCATTTTGCCGAGTTCCTTAACCACGATTCTCTCGATCTCCTTGGTATTCTCTACCTGACCACCTGAGTCGGTTTGGGGTACGGGTGGCTAAAACCTCGCGTCGATGCTTTTCTTGGCAGCATAGGATCACTGATTTCGTCCGTGAGGACTACCCATCGGGTCTCAGGCTTATGTGAACGACGGATTTGCCTATCGTCTCGCCCTACATCCTTAGACCGGGACAACCATCGCCCGGCTCAGCTACCTTCCTGCGTCACACCTGTTAATACGCTAACCGCACCAGCATAGGGTCGTGTGCTAGGCCCAACGCTTCACCCCGAAGGGATCCGTCAAAGGGATTCAGACACTTAGCATTACTGGATTAGTTTGGGCGGTTTTTCGCCAGTACGGGAATATCAACCCGTTGTCCATCGACTACGCCTGTCGGCCTCGCCTTAGGTCCCGACTTACCCAGGGCGGATTAACCTGGCCCTGGAACCCTTGGTCTTTCGGAGGACGGGTTTCTCACCCGTCTTTCGCTACTCATGCCTGCATTCTCACTCGTGTGGCGTCCACGGCTGGATTACTCCGCCGCTTCACTCGCCACACGACGCTCTCCTACCACTCCGTGCGCCTGGACATCCAAAGGATGCCTAGCTAATACACGAAATCTACAACTTCGGCGGCGTGCTTGAGCCCCGTTACATTGTCGGCGCGGAATCACTTGACCAGTGAGCTATTACGCACTCTTTTAAGGGTGGCTGCTTCTAAGCCAACCTCCTGGTTGTCTGTGCAACTCCACATCCTTTCCCACTTAGCACGCGCTTGGGGGCCTTAGTTGGTAGTCTGGGTTGTTTCCCTCTCGACGATGAAGCTTATCCCCCACCGTCTCACTGCTGCGCTCTCACTTACCGGCATTCGGAGTTTGGCTAACGTCAGTAACCTTTTGGGGCCCATCAGCTATCCAGTAGCTCTACCTCCGGCAAGAAACACGCAACGCTGCACCTAAATGCATTTCGGAGAGAACCAGCTATCACGAAGTTTGATTGGCCTTTCACCCCTATCCACAGCTCATCCCCTCCATTTTCAACTGAAGTGGGTTCGGTCCTCCACGACGTCTTACCGTCGCTTCAACCTGGCCATGGATAGATCACTTCGCTTCGGGTCTAGGACCAGCGACTAAATCGCCCTATTCAGACTCGCTTTCGCTACGCATACCCCTCAACGGGTTAAGCTCGCCACTGATCACTAACTCGCAGGCTCATTCTTCAAAAGGCACGCTGTCACCCCTACTAAGGAGGCTCCAACGGTTTGTAAGCAGACGGTTTCAGGTACTATTTCACTCCCCTCCCGGGGTACTTTTCACCTTTCCCTCACGGTACTTGTCCGCTATCGGTCATCTGGGAGTATTTAGGCTTACCAGGTGGTCCTGGCAGATTCAAACGGGATTTCTCGGGCCCCGTCCTACTTGGGATACTTCTCGCGCCATTGCTACATTTCGATTACGGGGCTGGCACCCTCTGTGGCTGGCCTTTCAATGCCATTCATCTATATAACGTTGTAACGCTTGCTGTACGGCAGTAACAGCAGAAAAGTCCCGCTACCCCGACCATGCAACGCCTGCCGGCTATCACACATGATCGGTTTGGCCTGTTCCGGTTTCGCTCGCCACTACTAACGGAATCACGGTTGTTTTCTCTTCCTGTGGGTACTGAGATGTTTCACTTCCCCACGTTCCCTCTACCCGCCCTATATATTCAGGCGGGAGTCACTGGGTCGTCTTGCGACGCCCAGCGGGGTTTCCCCATTCGGAAATCCTCGGATCAAAGCTCTATTATCAGCTCCCCGAGGCTTATCGCAGATTTATACGTCCTTCTTCGGCTCCAGATGCCAAGGCATCCACCGTCTGCTCTTAGAAACTTGATTTCACATGAGTATGAATCGATCGCACAGCACCCGAAGAGCTTGAGATAGACCAATGGTGACGCAATCTAAAGATCAGTCGTCATTGTTTTTGTGATATCAGCATCAACAGGACAAATCCTCGAAAGGATTTGACTGAATGTGCATCAATCTAAGATGCTCGCGTCCACTGTGTAGTTCTCAAAATACGGGCGGTACTCCCTGTGCCAGGCCAAGACCTGTCACACAAAAGATCCGGAGGTCCGTTCACCGAGGAGTCTCGATCCGGTCCGAACGGCCTGCTCGAGCACCGCAGTGGTCCGGTCCCTCAGGACCCAACAGCGTGCAAAAGACCAGGCGCTCCGCCGGCATCTCGTTCCAGTCTCTCGCAAGCGAGAAGTACTGGGATGCCAGGTTCGCGTCCTGGCCACAATGTCAATGTTCCACCCATGAGCGTCACCGAGAAACATGTGCTCTCGAAATGACTTGGCAGTTAGTTCCGGCGAGGGGATGCCTGTAAACAGGGCACCATCATCCGGACTGCACGTGCTCCTTAGAAAGGAGGTGATCCAGCCGCACCTTCCGGTACGGCTACCTTGTTACGACTTAGTCCTAATCACCGATCCCACCTTCGACGGCTCCTTCCTTACGGTTAGGCCACCGGCTTCGGGTGTTACCGACTTTCATGACTTGACGGGCGGTGTGTACAAGGCCCGGGAACGTATTCACCGCAGCGTTGCTGATCTGCGATTACTAGCGACTCCGACTTCATGAGGTCGAGTTGCAGACCTCAATCCGAACTGAGACCGACTTTTTGGGATTCGCTCCACCTTACGGTATTGCAGCCCTTTGTATCGGCCATTGTAGCATGCGTGAAGCCCAAGACATAAGGGGCATGATGATTTGACGTCATCCCCACCTTCCTCCGAGTTGACCCCGGCAGTCTCCTATGAGTTCCCACCATTACGTGCTGGCAACATAGAACGAGGGTTGCGCTCGTTGCGGGACTTAACCCAACATCTCACGACACGAGCTGACGACAACCATGCACCACCTGTATACCGACCTTGCGGGGAGACCATTTCTGGACTTTTCCGGTATATGTCAAGCCTTGGTAAGGTTCTTCGCGTTGCATCGAATTAATCCGCATGCTCCGCCGCTTGTGCGGGCCCCCGTCAATTCCTTTGAGTTTTAGCCTTGCGGCCGTACTCCCCAGGCGGGGAACTTAATGCGTTAGCTGCGACACAGAAACCGTGGAATGGACCCTACATCTAGTTCCCAACGTTTACGGCATGGACTACCAGGGTATCTAATCCTGTTCGCTCCCCATGCTTTCGCTCCTCAGCGTCAGTTACGGCCCAGAGATCTGCCTTCGCCATCGGTGTTCCTCCTGATATCTGCGCATTCCACCGCTACACCAGGAATTCCAATCTCCCCTACCGCACTCTAGTCTGCCCGTACCCACTGCAGGCTGGAGGTTGAGCCTCCAGTTTTCACAGCAGACGCGACAAACCGCCTACGAGCTCTTTACGCCCAATAATTCCGGATAACGCTTGCACCCTACGTATTACCGCGGCTGCTGGCACGTAGTTAGCCGGTGCTTTTTCTGCAGGTACCGTCACTTTCGCTTCTTCCCTACTAAAAGAGGTTTACAACCCGAAGGCCGTCGTCCCTCACGCGGCGTTGCTGCATCAGGCTTGCGCCCATTGTGCAATATTCCCCACTGCTGCCTCCCGTAGGAGTCTGGGCCGTGTCTCAGTCCCAGTGTGGCCGGTCACCCTCTCAGGCCGGCTACCCGTCGTCGCCTTGGTGGGCCGTTACCTCACCAACTAGCTGATAGGCCGCGAGTCCATCCTTGACCGAAATTCTTTCCACTTCCAGAAGATGCCTTCGGAGGTCGTATCCGGTATTAGACGTCGTTTCCAACGCTTATCCCAGAGTCAAGGGCAGGTTACTCACGTGTTACTCACCCGTTCGCCACTGATCCAGAGGAGCAAGCTCCTCTTTCACCGTTCGACTTGCATGTGTTAAGCACGCCGCCAGCGTTCATCCTGAGCCAGGATCAAACTCTCCGTAAATGTTTGATTGCACGAGCGATCGACAAGCTGACGCTCGGCACATCTAGTGCAGCCTGCCGCCGGAATGGGCGGACGAGACTGCAAGTTTGAAACTGACAAATGACAAATCATTTCTGTACTTAAACAGTGCTGACTTGCTTTGTTTTGTTTATATCTATTCCAAAGGAATCCGTTGCGGTTCAGACGCTAGAAAAGCGGCCTACACCGCTACGGGTTTTTGGCATTTGACATTGTGCACGCTGTTGAGTTCTCAAGGATCGGGCGCGCCTATATCTCACCTCGCGGTTCGAATTTAGGGCAACTGCTCTAACCTACCACCAGGAAGGCTCTCTGTCAACGTGACGCGCCGTGAAATTGCTTTCCCGAGCGCACCTGCTGAACGGATTGTTCCTGGTGGGCCTTGCTGTCCAAAACCCGCTTGAATCGAATCCAATGGATTCGCATTTGGGGGCTTGGTTCGTGTTCCTTTCGGAAACACTTTGTTCCTCTTGAGGCCGGTCAGTTCTTCGACTGTGCCACACCTTTGGGGTGACAAGGATTACTTTACGGGGTTCCGGGGGTCGGGCAAATTTGAAGCATCCCGGGCGTGTCGCGCTGTCGCCGTCCGCTGAACGTCCGCCTCTACCCGCAGTACTCGGTCGCCCAGCCGTGATGCCGGTCGTCGCGACCGCATTCTGCATCTGTGCGACATCGCGATGAGTCGTCCAGGGTCTGCGTCGATTCGACCGACGCGACGATCGATTGCGCGGTCGGTCGCGATCTTCCGGGTATCGCTGCGGATGCCGGCCGGCGCCAGTGCGACGAGCGACTCCCAGTGCGTCTCATACTGCTTCATCGTGGTGATCGAGTCGGGGATCGTGTCAGCCGGTGCCGGCCAGCCGAACGTGTCGCTGGCCAGCACCGACGGGTTCGACTTCAGCGAGGCGCACCACGCCTTCGAACTCGCGACGATCGCGTTGTGATCGGCCTGGTCATGGCTCACCTTGGTGTACACCGACGAAGGCGACCCCGAGCACAAGGCTGAGCGCGGCGCCGACTGCGATCGCCGCCTTGGCGAGACCCGTGACGAAACCTTTGCTGCGCGGCTCCGTCAGTGCCGCGCCGATGCCCAGCAGCAGGCCGACAGGCGGGGCCAGGATGGCGAGCACGAACGCAGCCCAGTCGAGCGGACCGTTCGCCGACCTCGGCCTCGACGGGCGACGCTCGAGGCCGAACCCTCCGCCGCCGGTGATGGGGTCGCCGAACGCAGGTCGTCGACCGCGGCTCGCCGGCCGTGGGCACGAAGGTGGTCGTGGGCGAGCGGCGGCGGGCGCGGAGAACGCGGGGGCCGCCCCGAACTGCTGCGCCGGCGGCGGCGCCTGCGGCGGCGGCGCCGTCCAGGCCTGCTGCTGGGTTGCCGCGGCGGGCGGTGCGGGCGTCGCGCTCTCATCGGGCGTATCCGTGAACCGCAGCGGGAACGATGACGCTGCCACGGGTGGCGGGGCCTCCGAGAGCATGGTCGGCGGCGGCGCGGGCGGCTCCGGTTCTGCCGCAAACGGTGGAGTGAGCCTCTCGCCGCCGAAGACTGGTGCGACCGGCACCGAGTCCGGCACTGTGGTGGGCCTCGGAAGGAACGGGGCGCTGAACGCGGACTCCGGTACGACGATGGGCGAGGGCGGCGCCTGCGCCTCCGGGAAGCCGGCGGCACCGGTCGACGCACGCGGCGGCGGCAGCTCGTCGCTGAGCGGTGCCAGCGGGGACGACTGACGGTGGGACTCGACCAGCCAGTCGAAAGCGTCCGGCTGGCGGCGGCGGGGCAGAAGAGTGCTCGCTGTGCTGGTCGTTCACCGGTGTCCTCTCTCGCCGTGAACCACGTCGTGATCCACAGAGTAGACCGGTCAGGTCACGGGGATGTTTCGCACGCGCCCAGCGTCGCGAATTCCGGCCAGGGTCTTCTTGCCGCGTCGCAGGATCCAGAATCCGCCGGCGAGCCCGGATTCGCCCAGCAGATCGGCCTCCGACTCCGACCTTCACGTTGTTGAGGTAGACGCCGCCCTGCGCGATCGCCCGCCGCGCCTCGCCCAGGCTCGCCACGAGCTCCGTGTCGACGAGCAGCTGAGCGACCGAGGAGTCGGCCGTCGCATCCGCGCTCGGCAACTCGACGATCGCGCTCGCGAGCGTCGCCTCATCCAGCGCCGCCAGGTCACCCTGGCCGAACAGCGCCTCGGCGGCGGCGATGGATGCCGTCGACGGCGGCCTCACCGTGGATGAGCGCTCGTGACTTCGGACGCGAGCACGCGCTGCGCCTCGCGCCGGAACGGTTCGTCGCTGCACCGCGACCGCGAGCTCGTCGATGCGGGCCCGCGACAGGAACGTGAACACCTTGAGCCGGTCGATCACGTCGGCGTCGTCTGGTGTTCAGCCAGAACTGGTACATCGCGTACGGCGTCGTGAGCGTCTCGTCGAGCCAGATCGCGTTGCCCTCGCTCTTGCCGAACTTCTGCCCGTCCGAGTTGGTGATGAGCGGGCGTGCCGATCGCGTGCACGGTCGCGCCCTCTGCGCGCTTGATCAGGTCGACGCCGCTCGTCAGGTTGCCCCACTGGTCGGAGCCGCCCGTCTGCAGCACGCAGCCGTAGTCGAGGTAGAGCTGGCGGAAGTCGAGGCCCTGCAGGATCTGGTAGCTGAACTCGGTGTAGCTGATGCCCTCGTCGGAGTTGAGGCGCGTGCTGACGGCATCCTTCTTGAGCATGGTGCCGACGCGGTAGTGCTTGCCGATGTCGCGCAGGAAGTCGATGGCCGACATGCGGCGCCGTCCAGTCGAGGTTGTTGACCAGCCGCGCCGCGTTGTCGCCCTCGAAGCTCAGGAACTTGCTCACCTGCGACTGCAGGTAGCCGACCCATTCGGCGACGGTCTCGCGCGTGTTCAGCGTGCGCTCCGCGGTCGGGCGCGGATCGCCGATGAGCCCGGTCGACCCGCCGACCAGGCCGAGCGGCTTGTGGCCGGCGAGCTGCAGGCGGCGCATCAGGATGAGCTGCACGAGGTTGCCGAGGTGCAGGCTCGGCGCCGTCGGGTCGAATCCGCAGTAGTAGGTGATCGGATCGCCGGTCAGCAGCGCCCGGAGCTCGTCGGCGTTGGTCGAGACGTGCACGAGCCCGCGCCACTCGAGCTCGGCCCAGATGTCGGCGAAAGCTCGGGTCGTTGCTCTGCGTGCGAAGGATGTCGGATGTTGCGGCTGGCACGAACTACAGGGTAGCCGAGCCGCGGGCGCCGTGCTTCGGTGAGCTCGCCTTGTACGGCGAGACCGTGGGGTCGCCGGGAATCCAGAAGCGCCACGGGTACTCGCGTCGTGCCGCCCGGCGCCCGAGACGCCGGTGCGCGGGCCCTGCGTCGAAGGATGACCGCTCCGCCGCCAGCTCGAGCGTGACGTCGCCCGTCTCGAGGTCGAGCCCGTTGTCGGCCAGCACGATGCCGAGGGCCACGACCAGGCGCGCCGGCCCTCGAGCGAGGTCGGCATCCGCTCGGCTGGTGGTGCGGCGCTCGCCGGGCGACGTCGAGGCCGTCGACGACCTCGCCCGCGCGCAGCAGCACGGCGGTGGCGGTGCCCGCCGGGGAGCAGACCACGTTGGCGCAGACGTGCATGCCGTAGGTGAAGTAGGTGTAGAGGTGCCCGGGCTCGCCGTACATGACCCGGTTGCGCGGAGTCGGACCGCGGAAGGCGTGCGACCCGGGATCGACTTCGCCCAGGTACGCCTCGACCTCGGTCAGCCGCACGCTCACGCCGCGTCCGTGAATGACGGCACCCAGCAACAGCGGCGCGACCTCGACCGAGGGACGCCTCGAGAATCGCGCGATCGAACACTGCTCGGGCGGTGCCGGTCGCTAGAAGATGTTGATGTGGTGAGTGATCGCGAGCACGATGGCGGCGATGACGCAGCCGCCGGCGATCGTGAGCGTCACGACCCACACGATCTTCTGCAGGCGGGTCGTCGGCGGCTTCGGCTGGTCTTTTTGCAGGGTCATTGCGGTTGCCTATCTACTGGCGCAAGTTCGCGCACCCGAGCGGTGAGCGCGGACAAGCTGTTCCCGTCACCCGCTCGGGTGCGGTGCCGCCGGGCTCGACCGGGCGGCGAGCGATGCCTCAACAGTAAGCGACCGCGCGGACTCCGCGGTCAGTCGTCGGCGAAACGGCAGCGTACTGCTCGTCCGTCGGCTCGTCGAGGTCGAGGCCGTGCTCCTCGCAGAACCGCACGAGCGCGCCGCTGATCTCGTGCGCCTCGCGGAACGGCACGCCCTCGCGAACGAGCCAGTCCGCGACATCCGTGGCCAGCGCGAACCCGGCCGGCGCGAGCTCGGCCATGCGCTCCGCGTTGAACTGCGAGCGTCGCGACCATGCCGGTGAACGCCGGCAGCAGCACCTCGAGGGTCGCGACCGAGTCGAAGACCGGCTCCTTGTCTTCCTGCAGGTCGCGGTCGTAGGCGAGCGGAAGCCCCTTGAGCGTGGCGAGAAGCCCGGTGAGGTTGCCGATCAGACGACCCGGACTTGCCGCGAGCAAGCTCGGCGATGTCGGGATTCTTCTTCTGCGGCATGATCGACGACCCGGTCGAGTACGCGTCGTGCAGACGTACGAAGTCGAACTCCTTGGTCGCCCAGATGATGATGTCTTCGGAGAACCGCGACAGGTCGATGCCCAGCTGCGCCGCGATGAACGCGAACTCGGCCACGACATCCCGGCTCGCGGTCGCGTCGAGCGAATTCTCGCTCGGGCCACCGAGCCCGAGCTCGCGGGCGACCAGCTCGGCGTCGAGCCCGAATCCGTTGCCGCCGAGCGCCCCGGCGCCGTACGGCGAAAAGGATGCGCGCACCCGCCAGTCACGCAGACGCTCCAGCGCCCGCACGAGCGGCCACGCATAGGCGAGCAGGTGGTGGGCGAGCAGGATCGGCTGCGCGTGCTGCATGTGGGTGCGCCCGGGCATGGGTGCCGTCGCCGGCCGCCTCCGCCTGCGCCGCGATCGCGTCGATCAGGTCGACGAGGAGTGCGCTGATCTTCGCGGAGTGGTCGAGCAGGTACAGGCGGATGAGCGTCGCGATCTGGTCGTTTCGGCTGCGGCCCGCGCGCAGCTTGCCGCCGAGCTCGGGTCCGGCGATCTCGACCAGCCCGCGCTCGAGCGCGAAATGCACGTCTTCATCCGTCTCGAGCGCGGTGAAGGTGCCCGCCTCGATACGTGACTGCAGTTCGGCGAGCGCAGCGAGCATGCCGTCGAGCTCGCCGGCGGTCAGGTAGCCGCCCTTGGCGAGCGCCTTCGGCGTGCGCCCGCGAGCCCGCGATGTCGTACGGGTAGAGCTGCCAGTCGAAGTGCGTGGAACGGCTGAGGGCAGCCAGCTCGGGCGACGGGCCGTCGGCGAACCGGGCGCCCCAGAGGGAGCCCTCGGCGGATTGCTCGACGCCGTCGGTTCCCTTCGACCAGCTCACTTGCCCTGCAGGTCCCGGCGAGCCGAGATCTTGCTCGGCAGCGACCAGATCTCGATGAAGCCCTTCGACAGCGACTGGTCGAACGTGTCGCCCGTGTCGTAGGTGGCCAGGCTGAAGTCGTACAGGCTCTGCTCGCTCTTGCGGCCGGTGACGACCGCGCGGCCGCCCTGGAGCTTCAGGCGGATCTCGCCCGACACGTACTTCTGGGTGTCGTCGATGAAGACATCCAGCGAGCGCTTGAGGCCCGAGTACCAGAGTCCGTCGTAGACGAGGTTCGCCCACTCGGACTCGACGCCGCGCTTGTACCGGCCGAGGTCGCGTTCGAGGGTCAGGCTCTCGAGCTCCTCGTGGGCGGCGATGAGGGCGATCGCGCCCGGCGCCTCGTAGACCTCGCGGCTCTTGATGCCGACCAGGCGGTCCTCGACGACGTCGATGCGGCCGACGCCGTGCTTGCCGGCGAGCACGTTCATGATCTCGATGATCTTCAGCGGGCTGTACGCGACTCCGTCGATCGCGGTCGGGATGCCCGCCGTGAAGGTGATGGTGATCTCGTCGGCCTCGCGCGCGACATCCGGGTCCTGCGTGTACTCGTAGAGGTCCTCGATGGGCGCGTTCCACGGGTCCTCGAGGAATCCGGTCTCGACCGCGCGACCCCAGACGTTCTTGTCGATCGAGTACGGGTTCTCCGCGATCTGCCGGATGGGCAGGTTGTGCTCGTTCGGCGTAGACGATGGCCTTGTCGCGGGTGAGCGCGAGGTCGCGAACGGGCGCGATGCTCTTCAGCTCGGGCGCGAGCGCGGCGACGGCCGACTCGAAGCGCACCTGGTCGTTGCCCTTGCCGGTGCAGCCGTGGGCGACCGAGTCGGCGCCCATCTCGATCGCGACGCGGGCGAGGTGCCTGGCGATGACCGGGCGGCTGAGCGCCGAGACCAGCGGGTAGCGCTTCTGGTACAGCGCGTTGGCCTTCAGCGCGGGCATCAGGTAGTCGGCGGCGAACTCGTCCTTCGCGTCGACGACGACCGCCTCGACGGCGCCGCAGTCGAGCGCGCGCTGGCGGATGTCCTCCATGTCTTCGCCGCCCTGGCCGACGTCGACCGCGAGGGCGACGACATCCTTGCCCGTCGCGTCGTGCAGCCAGCCGATGCCAACCGAGGTGTCGAGGCCGCCCGAGTAGGCGAGGACAACGCGCTCTGTCATGTTTCTCCTTGTTGTTCGATTGAAAGTTTAGGGGTGGGACGGCTCAGCGCTGCTCGAGCAGCCAGACCAGGAGAGCCTTCTGGGCGTGCAGGCGGTTCTCCGCCTCGTCCCAGATGACGCTCTGCGGCCCGTCGATGACGTCGGCGGTGACCTCGAAGCCGCGGTCGGCGGGCAGGCAGTGCAGGAACAGCGCGTCGGGCTTCGCCAGCGCCATCAGCTCGGCGTTGACCTGGTACTGCGCCGAAGCTGCGCAGGCGTTCGCGCCTTCTCGTCTTCCTTGCCCATCGAGACCCAGGTGTCGGTCACGACGACGTCCACGCCGGCGACGGCCTCGAGCGGGTCGGTGAACAGCGTGACCGAGCCGCCGGTCGTCGCGGCGATCGCGTCGGCATCCTGCACGACGGCGTCATCCGGCGCGTAGTCGGCCGGCGACGCGATGCGGATGTGGATGCCCGCGGTCGCGCAGGCCAGCACGTACGACTGGCGCCATGTTGCTGCGCCCGTCGCCGAGGAACGTGATCGGTGAGCCCCTTGAGTTCGCCGCGGTGCTCGCGGATGGTCAGCAGGTCGGCGAGCAGCTGGCACGGGTGGAAGTCGTCGCTCAGCGCGTTGACGACCGGAACCGTCGTGCCGAGCGCCATCTCCTCGAGCCCGGCCTGCGCGTAGGTGCGCCAGACGATCGCCGCGACCTGGCGCTCGAGCACGCGCGCGGTGTCGGCCGCGCGTCTCCTTGCCGCCCGAGCTGGCTGTTCGCGGTCGAGATGATCAGCGGGCTGCCGCCGAGGTCGGCGATGCCGACCGCGAAGCTCACGCGGGTGCGCGTCGACGACTTGTCGAAGATCACCGCGACGGTCTGCGGACCGGCGAGCGGCTTGCGTGCGCGAAGCGGTCCTTCTTCAGCTGCTCGGCCAGGTCGAGGATCTCGAGCTGCTCGGCTCCGGTCAGGTCGTCGTCGCGCAGAAAGTGCCGGGTCATGCCACTGCCTCCAGGGCTTTGGTGAACATTGTCGGTGAATTCGTCGATCTCGGCGTCGCTCGACGATGAGCGGCGGGGCGATTCGGATGCTGGACTCGTTCGCCGCGTTGACGATGAGACCGAGCGCGAACGCCGCGGCGACGACCTCGTGCGCCACCGGCCTCGTGAGGCCGACGCCGATGAGCAGCCCGGCACCGCGCAGTCTCGGCGACCAGCGGCGAGTCCGGCGCCGGCGATCGCCCGTGCGGATGCGCGACGCCCTTGAGCGTCGCCGCGTCCACGAGTCCCGCGCGCTCGATCTCGCCGAGCACCGCGTTCGCGGCCGTCGTCGCGAGCGGGTTGCCGCCGAACGTGCTGCCGTGCTGCCCGCGCTGGAACAGGTCGGACGCGTCGCCGAACGTGATGAGCGCGCCGATCGGCACTCCCCCGGCGATGCCCTTCGCGACCGCGATGGCGTCCGGCACGATGCCCGTTCTGCTGGAAGTCGAACCAGCTCCCGGTGCGACCGGCGCCGGTCTGGATCTCGTCGAGGATCAGCAGTGCGCCGTGCTTCGTCGTGAGCTCGCGGGCCGCCTCGAGGTAGCCGGCGGGCAGCTCGAGCACGCCGGCCTCGCCCTGGATGGGCTCGACGAAGAGCGCGGCGACCGTGTCATCCATGGCGGCCTCGAGCGCCTCGATCGTCGCATCGATGTGCTCGACGCCGGGCAGCAGCGGAAGGAACGGCTCGCGCATCGCGGGCTTCGCCGGTCAGCGACAGCGAACCCATGGTGCGGCCGTGGAACGCGTTCTTCGAGCGCGAGGATCTTGCGTGCGACCCTGGTTGAGCCGGGCCAGCTTGATGGCGGCCTCGATGGCCTCGGCGCCCGAGTTGCCGAAGTAGACGCGCCCGCGATCGCCCGCGCCGCTGAGGCGCTTGAGCCGCTCGGCGAGCTCGATCTGGGACGGCGACGCGAAGTAGTTGGAGATGTGCGCGAGGGTCGCGACCTGGCTGCTCACGGCATCCACCAGCACCGGATGCGCGTGGCCCGAGCGAATTGACGGCGATGCCGGCGAGGAAGTCGAGGTACTTCTTGCCCTCGGCATCCCAGACGTAGCAGCCCTCGCCGCGCACCAGCACGGCCATCGGCGGCGGCGGCGGAGCCCATCATGCGCCGCGCCGAAGCGGTCGGTCCAGGTCTCCGTCCAGTGCGTCTTCGGTCACTGCTGCCACCACCTCTGTTCCGATTCCGTCTGTTGTGAAGATCTCGAGCAGGATCGAGTGCGGGATGCGGCCGTCGATGATCGCCGCCTTCTCGACGCCCGCCTCGACCGCCTCGAGGCAGGCCAGCATCTTGGGGATCATCCCCGACTCGAGCGTCGGCAGCAGTCCGGCGAGCTCGACCGTGGTCAGGTGCGAGACGAGCGAGTCGCGGTTCGGCCAGTCGCTGTAGAGGCCGGCGACATCGGTCAGGATGACGAGCTTGGTCGCCTCGAGCGCGGCCGCGAGGGATGCGGCCGCCGAGTCGGCGTTGACGTTGAGCGACTGCCCCGGGGTGTCGAGGTCGGGTGCGACCGACGAGACGACGGGGATGAATCCGTCGTCGAGCAGCTCGAGGATGACCGCGGGGTCGACCTCGACGACGTCGCCGACGAGGCCGAGATCGACGTCCTCGCCGTCGACGACCGTGCCGCGCCGGCGGCCGCCGAACAGGTCCTGCGACTCGCCCGAGAGGCCGACCCCGTAGGCGCCGTGCTCGTTGATGAGCGCGACGAGCTCGGCGTTGACCTCGGACTCGAGCACCTCCTTGACGACCGCCATCACCTCGGGCGTCGTCACCCGGAGGCCGCCGCGGAACTCGCTCGCGATGCCGCGCGCCGTCGAGCTCCGCCGAGATCTGCGGGCCGCCGCCGTGCACGACGACGGGCTTCAGCCCGGCGTGGCGCAGGTAGACCATGTCTTCGGCGAACGCGCGCTTGAGGTCGTCGTCGACCATGGCGTTGCCGCCGAACTTGACGACCACGATCTTGCCCGCGAAGCGCTGCAGCCACGGCAGCGACTCGATGAGCACGGCGGCCTTGACGGCGGCATCCAGCTCGCGGGGATTGCTCGCTCATGAGCTGTACGCGCTGTTCTCGTGCACGTAGTCGTGGGTGAGGTCGTTGGTGCGGATGGTCGCCGTCGCCGTCGCCGGCCTTCAGGTCGATGAGCACGTGCACCCGGCGCGCGGTCAGGTCGACGAGGTCGCGCGACTCGCCCGGCTCGCCCGCCCGGCACACCATGACGCCGTTCATGCTGACGTCGACGTCGTAGGGGTCGAACGGCGCCGTCGTCGTGCCGATCGCCGCGAGCACCCGGCCCCAGTTGGGATCGTTGCCGAACACGGCCGCCTTGAACAGGTTGTTGCGCGCGACCGACCGGCCGACCTCGACGGCGTCGTCCTCGGTGACCGCGTTCGTCGTCTCGATCGACGATGTCGTGGCTTGCGCCCTCGGCGTCCTCCTGCAGCTGCTGCGCGAGCTCGTCGCAGACCCGCGTGACCGCCGCCGCGAACTCGTCCGCGCTCGGCGCAACGCCGGATGCGCCGCTCGCGAGCAGCGTGACCTGGTCGTTGGTCGACATGCAGCCGTCGGAGTCGAGGCGATCGAAGGTGACCCGGGTTGCGGCCCGGAGGCTCGCGTCGAGCTGAGCGGCATCCGACCACCGCATCCGTGGTGATGACGACGAGCATCGTGGCGAGGCCGGGCGCGAGCATGCCCGCGCCCTTCGCCATGCCGCCGATCGTCCAGCCGGTGCCCGTGACGACCGCGCGCTTCGGGTGCGAGTCGGTCGTCATGATCGCCTCGGAGGCGGCCTCGCCACCGTCGTCGCGTGAGCTCGGCCGTTCGCGATGCCCGGCGAGGATCTTGTCGAGCGGCAGCTGGTCGCCGATGAGGCCGGTCGAGCAGACGAGCACGTCGCCGGCACGAGACGCCGAGCTTCGTCGGCGACCGCCTCGGCGGTCGCGTGCGTGACCTGGAAGCCCTGCGAGCCCGTGAAGCAGTTGGCGCCGCCCGAGTTGAGGACGATCGCCTCGACGATGCCGTCGGCGATGACCTGCTGCGACCAGAGGATCGGGTTGGCCTTCGCGCGATTGCTGGTGAAGACGACCGCGGCCGCCTTCGACGGGCCGAGGTTCTGCACGAGCGCGAGATCTTTGCCCCCGCTGTGTCTTGAGGCCGATCGTCGAGGCCCGCGGCGACGAATCCTTGTGCTGCTGTGACGCTCACGGTGCGACTCCGTTCGTGGTAAGGCCGAGCGCTCTCGGGCAGGCCGAGCGCGATGTTGGCGGACTGGATGGCGGCGCCCGCTGTGCCCTTGACCAGGTTGTCGAGCGCCGTGATGGTCACCACGCGGCCCGCCGCCTCGTCGACCGCGAGGCCGATCAGTGCCGTGTTCGCGCCGACCGTGTCTGCCGTGCGCGGGAAACTCGCCCGGCGGCAGCACGTGACGAACGGCTCGTCGGCATAGGCCCTCTCGAACGCCGCGCGCACGCTCGCCGCGGTGGCGCCGGGCGCGAGCTTCGCGGTGGACGTCGCGAGGATGCCGCGCGACATCGGCACCAGCATGGGCGTGAACGAGACCGTGACCCCGACTCCGCCCGCGACCTGTCAGGTTCTGCATGATCTCGGGCGTGTGCCGGTGCGTGCCGCCGACGGCGTACGCGGACGCCGACCCGATGATCTCGCTGGCGATGAGCTCCGGTTTCGCGGCCTTGCCTGCGCCCGAGGTGCCGACCGCGAGGATCGCGACGAGGTCGTCCGGCTCGATCGACCCCGCGCTGAATGGCGGGGGCGAGGCCGAGAGTGATGGCTGTGACGTTGCAGCCCGGAACCGCGATGCGCGTCGCACCGACGAGGTTCTCGCGCTGGGTGCCGCCGCCCTGCAGCGGCAGCTCGGGAAGCCCGTACGGCCACGCGCCGAAGTAGTCGCCGCCGTAGAACGTCGCCCACGCGGCCGGGTCGGTGAGCCGGTGATCGGCGCCGCAGTCGACGACGAGGGTCGCCGCATCCAGCTGGGCGGTCAGCTCCCCCGACTTGCCGTGCGGCAGCGCCAGGAACACGATGTCGTGCCCGGCGAGGTTCTCGGGCGTCGTGTCGACGAGCACGAGGTGGGCGAGCGAGCGCAGGTGTGGCTGCACGCTCGACAGCGGCTGGCCGGCGTTCGCGAACGCCGTCACCGTGGTGACGTCGAACTCGGGGTGGGCTGCGAGCAGTCGCAGAACCTCACCGCCGGCATAGCCGCTTGCGCCTGCAACGGCGACGGATGAAGTAGGTCATGGCTGAGCCTTAGGGATCGAATCGGACGAGGAGTCTGATGCGGCGGCGCTACGCGGCTGAACGTTCAGCGTGCTGGCAAAGACCAGCGGCGTGCGTCGCCTACGATCGGCGCGCGCGGATGCTCAGACGACGAAGGTCGCTGGTCGCAGTTCCGCGGATGTCCACGCTCTGAGCCTAGCGTGCGCAGCATTCCTGCGCGAATCGGCAGATTCTTGCGCGCCGTTCCCTCTCTCTAATTCAGGAGGGTGTGTGACTGGAGTGGCGTGAAGTCACGCCGCAGTTGTCACTACCTGCCCTCATCCGCGACTCCACCCGCCACAACCTCCTGAATTAGGAGAGGACGGGGGATGTTGTCAGTCGCGGAGGGTGGCGCCGTGGCGCTGCGCCGCGAGGGTCACCGCGGCGAGCTTGGCGTCGCTCGCCTCGGCCGCGGTCAGCGTGCGATCGCGGCGCGCGGAAGCGCAGAGCGAACGTGAGCGACTTCGACCCGTCCGGCACACCCCGGCCCGCGATAGTCGTCGACCAGCGCCGCGTGCTCGAGCAGCTCGCCGGCGCCCTCGATGACCGTCGCGAGCACGTCGCCGGCGGGCACATCGCCGCCGACGACAAGCGACAGGTCCTGGGTGGCCGCGGGCATGCGTGACGATGGGCGTCGGCGCGACCTCGGCCCGCGCGAGCTCGATCAGGGCGTCGAGGTCGAGCTCGGCGACCGCGACGACGCGCGGAAGGTCGAGCTCCTCGGCCAGCGACGGCAGCAGTTCGCCGGCGAAACCCGACCGACCGATCGCCGACCCACAGCTCGGCGGTGCGACCCGGGTGCAGCGCGTGGTGCGATCCCGGTCGCGACGCGGATGTCGACGGCGAGCGCATGGCCGATCTGCGTCGACCGAGGCGAGCGCATCCGCGAGTCCCGACGGCGTCGCGGCGACGCCCGGCTGCTTCTCGATCGCGTCGCCGGTGAACAGCGTTGCGACGTGCCACGGCTGCGGCGGGATGCTCGCGTTGAGCTCGCCGAGACCGCTGCTCGCCCGGATGCGCGGGGCCGATCGGCAGCGGTCCGCTCCCGTACTCGCGCCCGGCGACCGGCTGGAAGACGACGCCGACCTCGAACAGCGCGAGGTTCGTGAGCCCGCGCGAGAGGTTGCGGCGCGCGATCTCGATCATGCCCGGGATGAGGGTGGTGCGCAGGTACGGCGCCTCGCCGTCGAGCGGATTCGCCAGCCTGACGGCGGCGACCTCGCCCTCGGCCGGGGCTCCGAACACGTCGACCTGCGCCCGCGACTCGAACGGGTACGAGATGATCTCGGTCGCCCCGCCGGCGGCGAGCGCGCTCGACAGCGACCGGCGCAGCCGCTGGGTGCGGGTCAGTCCGCGACCGGGCGGCGCGACCGGCAGCACCGACGGGATGCGCTCGTAGCCGACGATTCGGGCCACCTCCTCGGCGAGGGTGGCCTGGTCGATCAGGTCGGGACGCCAACTCGGCGGCGTGACGATCAGGATGCCCGCACCGGCCTCGACCTGGGCGCCGATCTTCTCGAGCGATCCGACGATCTCGGCGTCGGTGTAGTCGACGCCGATGAGGCTCGCGATGTAGCCGTCGCGAAGGTCGATCGGCGCCGGCGGGGTCGAGACGTCGAGGTGCGAGCCGAGCGGCTCGGCCGTGCCGCCGGCCAGCTCGACCAGCAGCTGCGACCGACGCGGGCAGCCGCGGCAGGCCCGACCTTCGGGTCGACGCCGCGCTCGAAACGCTTGGATGCCTCGCTCGGCAGCTTGTGGCGACGTGCCGTTCGCGCGATCGACACCGGGTCGAAGTTGGCGGCCTCGATGAGAACGCGAGTCGTCGCATCCGTGATCTCGGTGGACGCGCCGCCCATGACGCCGGCGAGCCCGATCGGGCCCGAGTCATCGGTGATGAGGAGGTCTTCGGCGCGAGAGCGTGCGGGTCTGGTCGTCGAGCGTGACGAGCTTCTCGCCCGCGGTCGCGCGGCGAACCGTGAGCCCGCCGGCGACCCTGTCGAGGTCGTAGCCGTGCATGGGCTGGCCGAGCTCCCACATGACGTAGTTGGTGATGTCGACGAGCAGCGAGATCGAGCGGATGCCCGCAAGCGTGAGCCGACCGACCATCCAGGCCGGCGTCGGACGGGTGGCATCCACGCCGCTGACCACGCGGGTGGTGAACGCGGTGACGCCGGAGCGGCCGCGGATGCCCGTGCGTGTCGTCGATCGTGACCGGGAACTCGTCGACGAGCTCAGGAGCCGCGACAGCTCGAGACCGCGGCGAAGCCGGGTCGCGTGAACTTCGCGCCCGTCGAGTTCGAGTACTCGCGCGCGACGCCGCGGATCGAGAACGCGTAGCCGCGGTCGGGCGTGACGTTGATCTCGACCGCGAAGTCGTCGAGGCCGAGCAGCGCCGCGGCATCCGTCGCCGGGCTTCGGATCGAGGCCGAGCGCGGCCAGCCGCAGGATGCCGTCGTGCTCCTCGCCGAGACCGAGCTCGCGCGCCGACGCGATCATGCCGTCGGACACGTGGCCGTAGGTCTTGCGCGCGGCGATCGGGAACGGCCCGGGCAGCATCGCGCCCGGGCAGCGAGACGACGACCTTGTCGCCGACCGCGAAGTTGTGGGCGCCGCAGACGATGCCGCGCGGCTCGGCCTCCCCGACATCCACCTGGCACCAGTTGATGGTCTTGCCGTTGGTCTGCGGCTCGGGCGTGAACTCGAGCACCTGACCCACGACGACCGGCCCGGTGACGCCGAAGGTGTGGACGTCTTCTTCCTCGAATCCGACCGCCACGAGGGCGGCAAGGATGTCGTCGGCCGTCGCCGCCGCGGGCACGTCGACGAACTCGCGCAGCCAGCTGATTGGGACGCGCATCAGACCACCAGCCCGAACTGCTGCGAGAAGCGCACGTCGCCCTCGACCATGTCGCGCATGTCGTTCATGTCGTTGCGGAACTGCAGCGTGCGCTCGATCCCCATGCCGAAGGCGAAGCCCTGGTATTCGTCCGGGTCGATGCCGGCGGCGCGCAGCACGTTGCCGTTGACCATGCCGCATCCGCCCCACTCGACCCAGCGCGCGCCGCCCTTGGCGTTCGGCTGCCAGACATCCATCTCGGCGCTCGGCTCGGTGAACGGGAAGTAGTTGGGGCGCAGGCGGATCTTCGCGCTCGGCGCCGAACATCGCGCGGGCGAGGTGCTCGAGCGTGCCGCGCAGGTTCGCCATCGTCAGGCCCCTTGTCGATCGCGAGCCCCTCGAGCTGGTGGAACACGGGCGTGTGCGTCGCGTCGAGTTCGTCGGTGCGGTAGACGCGGCCCGGGCGCGACGACGTAGACCGGCAGCGGCCGGTCGAGCAGCGAGCGGATCTGCACCGGGCTGGTGTGCGTGCGCAGCAGCAGGTGCGAATCGACCGGGCTCGACGAAGAAGGTGTCCTGCATGGCGCGCGCGGGATGATCCTCGTCGAAGTTCATGGCGTCGAAGTTGAACCACTCGTTCTCGAGCTCGGGCCCCTCCGCGATCTCCCAGCCCATCGCGATGAAGATGTCGCCCATCTGCTCGATCGAGCAGGCTCAGCGGATGACGTGCCCCCGCTCGCCAGCGCGTGCCGACCGCAGTGACATCCACCGCTTCGCTCGCGAGACGCGCGGACTCCTCGGCAGCGACGAGCTCGGCCTCGCGCTGCCGCGATCGCGGCGTTGACCCGGCCGCGGGCCTGCCCCACGAGCTTGCCGAGCGCCGCCTTCTGGTCGTTCGGCACATCCTTGAGCGACCCGTTCATTCGGGCGAGCGTCGAGGACTCGCCCGTGAACTCCGTGCGCGCCGCCCTCAGCTCGGTCGAATTGCCGGCCGCGGCGACGGCGCTCAAGCGCCGCGGTGACGGCCTCTTCAGCCGCCGACTCTGAGATGGGGGTGGGTTCTGACACGAGAACTGAGTTTACCGGGCGAACAATCGCCGGGCGCGCGCTGCTAGTCGCGCTGGGCGAACGCGCTCTCGTACAGGCACACGGAGGCGGCCGTCGCAAGGTTCATCGACTCGGCTGCGCCGTAGATCGGCACCGCGATGGCGTGGTCGGCCAGAGCGTAATTCACGTCGGTGAGGCCGCGGGCCTCGTTGCCGAACAGCCACGCCGTCGGCTGCGCCAGGAGGCCGTCCTTGCGCGCGGTCGAGCAGGTCGGAGCCCTTGATGTCGGCGGCGACCACCTGCATCCCGGCGGCGTGCGCACGCTCGATGACGGCCTCCAGCTCGCCGCCGATCGCGACCGGCAGGTGGAACAGCGACCCGGTCGTCGCACGCACCACCTTCGGGTTGTAGAGGTCGACGCTGCGACCGGTCAGGATGACGCCGTCCGCGCCCGCGGCATCCGCAGCACGGATGATCGTGCCCGCGTTGCCCGGGTCGCGCACCTCCTCGAGGATGGCGATGAGCTTCGGCTCGCCGGAGAACAGGTCTTTCGCCGAGGTGGGGAACTGCCGGCAGGCGGCGACGATCCCCTGCGGGGTGACCGTGTCGGCCATGCTGTCGAGCACCTCCTCGGTGACGAACTCGACATCCAGCCCGGCGGCGGCCGCGGCCTGCGCGATCTCCGGGTACCGGTCGAGCGCGGTGGGCGTGGCATACAGCTCGACCAGCAGCTCCGGACGAAACCGGAGCGCCTCATCGACAGCCTGCGGGCCCTCGAGCAGAAACAGGCCCGTGTGAGCGCGGGCGTCCCGTTTCGCGAGCTTGGCGACACCCCGCACCCGCGGGGATCGCGGATTGTCGATCATGCCCCCAGTTTATTTGGCGCATGATGACAAAACGCCCCGCCGCGCACAACGAGGTGCGCACCGGGGCGTTTCGAAAAGGAAAACTACGCGGCGTCGACCTTCGGCGCGGACGTGTCGGCCGGAAGCGCAGCCTTCGCGGTCGCGACGATGGCCGCGAACGTGGCCGGCTCGTTGACGGCGAGGTCGGCGAGGATGCGACGGTCGACCTCGATGCCGGCCAGGCCCAGTCCCTGGATGAGGCGGTTGTAGGTGAGGCCGTTGGCGCGGGACGCAGCGTTGATGCGCTGGATCCACAGGCGACGGAAGTCGCCCTTCTTCTGGCGGCGGTCACGGTAGGCGTAGACGAGGGAGTGGGTGACCTGCTCCTTGGCCTTGCGGTAGAGGCGCGAACGCTGGCCGCGGTAACCCTCGGCGCGCTCGAGCGTGGTGCGACGCTTCTTGGCGGCGTTGACCGCTCTCTTTACTCTTGCCATGATCTTGTCCTAAATCTCTACTTGCCCAGCAGGCGCTTGATGTTCTTGGCGTCTTGCGGCGCAAGCACGACTTCGCGGTTCAGACGGCGAGTGAGCTCGCTCGACTTCTTCTCCAGGTTGTGGCGCATACCGGCGCCCTGCTTCATGACCTTGCCGGAGCCGGTCACCTTGAAGCGCTTCTTGGCCCCTGAGTGGGTCTTCTGCTTAGGCATTCGTTTCGTCCTTCGTTGGAGCAGCTGCGTTCGCGGCTGCTGTGGTCTCGTGGTGTTGCGGTCTTGGGTGTCGCAGCTGCTCGGGGAGCTGTCGGTGTTGCAGGTTTCGCTGGCACCGGAGCCTTGGGCGCTGCGGCCTTCGGCGCTTCAGCCTTCGGCGCCTCGGCTTTCGGTGCTGCGGCTGCGGGTGCCTCGGCCTTCGGTGCTTCAGCCTTCGGTGCTGCAGCCACGGGAGCCTCGGCCTTCGGAGTCTCAGCCTTCGGTGCGTCAGCCACGGGAGCCTCGACCTTCGGCCTCGCCGGGCCTCGGCCTTCGGAGCCTGGGCGACTGCGGGTGCCGCTTCTGTTCGGGCCGGCCGGTTCGCCGCCTGTCGTGCCTGGGCCTCGGCCTTCGCCTCCGCCTTGTTCTTCAGCGGGCCGATGACCATGACCATGTTGCGTCCGTCGATGGTCGGTGTGGACTCGACCGAGCCGAACTCCGCCACATCTTCGGCAAACTTCTGGAGCAGGCGGAAGCCCTGCTCGGGGCGGGACTGCTCGCGGCCGCGGAACAGGATCATGGCTTTGACCTTGTCGCCGGCCTGCAGGAAGCCCTCGGCGCGCTTGCGCTTCGTCTCGTAGTCGTGTTTGTCGATCTTCAGGCGGAAACCGAACCTCTTTGAGGATCGTGTTCGCCTGGTTGCGCCGGGCCTCTTTCGCCTTCTGCGCCGTCTCGTACTTGAACTTGCCGAAGTCCATGATCTTCGCGACGGGCGGCTTGGAGTTGGGAGCAACCTCAACCAAATCCAGGTCGGCCTCTGCAGCCAAACGAAGAGCGTCTTCGATGCGGACTACTCCGACCTGTTCGCCGTTGGGGCCAACAAGACGGACCTCCGGAACTCGGATTCGGTCATTGGTACGCGGATCGCTGATGCGTGTCTCCTTCTAGATGTTCGTGTGGCTGTGCACGTGCGACGGATGCCGCGCGGCAACGCAAGAAGGAAATTCACGCAGCTTTTTCGCAACCTGAAACAAATTGCGGCCAGCTACTGCGCCCGTGCTATTCGAGTCGCTCTGCAGCGAATCGAACGGGGCACATCAACCCGGTAACCTTGAGATGCGGTTGACGGGTGGGAGATTCTCCACTTTCGTACCGGGCGCTGAGCGCTCGGAGCCTCACCAATGGTAACAGAGAGGTCGGCACTTGAGCGAGCCAGATGATTTCGACCGGTTTCGACGAGGTCCGCGACATCGCCGAGGTGCCGGCCGTCGAGGTCATCAACACCGTCGCAGTGCACCTTCTGAGCGCCGCCGCCGTCAAGCTCGGGCTCGCTGACGACCCGGAGCACCAGCTCGACCTCGATGAGGCCCGCAAGCTGATCACTGCACTCGCCGGGCTTGTCACCGCGGCGGCGCCCGAGATCGGCGACCAGCACGCGCGACCGCTGCGGGACGGGCTGCGGACGCTGCAGCTGGCGTTTCGCGAGGCATCCACTTTTCCCGACGCCATCGGCCAGGGTCCCGGCGAAAAACTCACCGGCCCCGTCACCTAGTCCCCGAGTTGCATGTTTTCGCGACTACGGGCCCCGTGAGGCCGCGAAAACATGCAACTCGAGGCTAGAACCAGCGCTCGAGCACCTGGGCCACCGCATCGTCGTCGTGGTGGGCGCCCACCTCGGTCGCGGCCAGCTTGACCTCGGGCTCGGCGTTGCCCATCGCCACCGAACGCCCCGCCCACCGGAACATCTCCAGGTCGTTGGGCATGTCGCCGAAAGCGATGGCCTCGGACGGGTCGATCCCCCAGCCGCGCGCCAGTTCGTCGATCACTCCACCCTTCGAGACTCCCCGTCGGCGAGATCTCGAGCAACCCGTCGATACCCGACCGCGTGACCTCGAGCTCATCGGGAAACCCCGACGAGAATGCGTCCCAGATGGCAGCGAACCGCTCCCCCGTGGCCCGGATGAGGCCCTTCACGATCGGCAGGTCGCAGATCTGCTCGAGCGTTCCGCGGGGCATGTCGTAGCCCTCACGGAATCCGAACTCGCCGCGAAGCCCGACGTCGGGCATCCCCTCCACGGCAACCAGGAACTCCAGGCCGGACTCGCGCACCTTCTCCACCGCCCGCTGGAAGACCCGGCCGTCGAGCAGGTGCGCCTCGAGCACCCTGTCTGAGGCAAGGTCGAGCACAATCGCGCCGTTGTAGCAGAGCGCGATCGAGTGACCGAGGCTGGCGCGCACCGGCGCCAGCAAACGCACCGGGCGGCCCGTCGCGATGACGACCCGGGAGCCTGCCGCCGTCGCGCGCTCGAGGGCGGCCGCATTGCGGGGCGAGACCTCATGGTTCACACCGACCAGAGTGCCATCCAGGTCGACAAGGATGAGGCGCGGGGGCACGGAGGCTTCGACACGCTGAGCAACCACGGCGTCGTCAGCCACCGGAGGCGCCTCAGGCTCGAGCAAGCTTCACCGTCATCGAGTCCACGCGCTCGGCGATGATCTCGCTCGTTGACCACTGCTGCTGCTCGCGACCCAGCAACTCGGCCAGTTCGATCTCGTCCAGCCCCTCGACGAGCGAGAGCTGCACCAGCAGCTCCGGGCCGGCGAGCCGGGCATCCGCGTCCCCCGGAGCAAGCTGAACGGCCACGATCGCGTGCTCGCCCGTCAGCTGCGGCCATGAACTCGGCGAGCACCTCCTCGTCGAGGTAGCTCGGCTGCCACGGCTTCTGCTGCGCGATAGCCCACAGCGCCGGACGACGGATCGCGAACTCGGTCTCATTCGTCGCATCCACCACGACCAGGTCGGTTCCCTCGCTCGCCGCCGCCAGGGCGACCCTGACGCCGTCGGCCGGGATCGGGCGCGCGGCCGGATTCCAGCGCGCCATCGCGTCGACCGACGTGAACGCCGGCAGCACCGAGCGCCCGTCGGGACCCGCGACCGTGATGATCGACAACTCCTGCGTCTTGTCGACGGGCTGCCCGCCGGGAGCCACCCCGCACGTCGCCCGCGTGCGCGACCAGAGGAATCAGCAGGCGGGAGACGCGAACCTCGTCGACCACCTCCGCCTCGCCCAGCTCGCGCGAGCGAAACCGCTTCAGCGCCTCGAGCAGCTTGGGCGGCGCCGACCCGTCGTCGTTCGACGACTCACGCGTGGTCGAACGACCTGCCCTCCCACGGCACGCCCGCGGAGTCGCTGCCGGCCATCAGCTGCGCGCCACCGACGAGCGCCTCGGGCAGGGTGAACGCTCCCGCGTAGAGCGCCTTGCCGACGATCGCGCCCTCGACCCCCAGCGGCACCAGCGTGCGCAGGTCCGACGAGGTCCTGCAGGCTCGAGACGCCGCCCGAGGCGATGACCGGCTTGTCGGTGCGCTCGCACATCGACCGCAGCAGCTCGAGGTTCGGGCCGTTGAGCATCCCGTCCTTGTTGACGTCCGTCACGACGTAGCGCGAGCATCCCGCTTCCTCGAGGCGGTCGAGCACCTCCCAGAGGTCGCCGCCCTCGCGCGTCCAGCCGCGCGCCGCGAGGGTCGTGCCGCGAACATCCAGCCCGACCGCGATCCGGTCGCCGTGAGAGCGGATGACCGCATCCGCCCACTCCGGATTCTCGAGCGCGGCCGTGCCGAGGTTGACGCGGCGGCACCCCGGTCGTCGAGGGCCGCGGCCAGCGACGCGTCATCCCGGATTCCACCCGACAGCTCGATGTTCACCGACGACGGGCGTGTTCGCGACCACCCGCTTCAGCAGCTCGTAGTTGTTGCCGCGACCGAAGGCGGCGTCGAGGTCGACGAGGTGGATCCACTCCGCGCCCTGCTCGACCCACTCGTTCGCCGCATCCACCGGGTCGCCGTAGCTGGTCTCGGTGCCCGCCGCACCCTGGGTCAGGCGCACGGCCTGGCCGTCGGCGACGTCGACGGCGGGAAGCAGGGTGAGGGCGGGCGAAGTCATGAGTGGCTTTCTCGGATCTACAGGCTGGCGAGCCAGTTGCGAAGCAGGCGGATGCCCGGCTCGCCCGACTTCTCGGGGTGGAACTGGGTGGCGGACAGCGGGCCGTTCTCGACGGCGGCGAGAAAGCGCCAGCCGTGCTCGGCCCAGGTGAGCCGGGCCTGCTGCATCGGCGGGGTCGGGTCGAGCGACCAGTCCTGCGCCGCGAACGAGTGCACGAAGTAGAACCGCTCGTCCGCGATGCCCTCGAACAGCACGGAGTCCTCGGGCGCCTCGACCGTGTTCCAGCCCATGTGCGGCAGGATGGGCGCGTCGAGCTCGCTGCACGACGCCCGGCCACTCGCCGAGCCCGGGGGTCTCGTTGCCGCGCTCGACGCCGTTGTCGAACATGCACCTGCATGCCGACGCAGACCCCGAGCACCGGCCGCCCGCCCGCCAGCCGTCGATCGATGAGCTCGCCGCCGCGCACCGCGTTCAGCTGGCTCATGACGGCCGAGAACGCGCCAACGCCGGGCACGACGAGCCCGTCGGCCGCGACGACCCGCGCCGCGATCCGCGGTCAGCTCGACGCGCGCGCCGGCGAGCTCGAGCGCCTTGGCGGCCGAGTGCACGTTGCCGGAGCCGTAGTCGAGAACCACGACGGTATGGATCGAGCCACGGTCAGAGCGCACCCTTGGTCGACGGCACGCCGCTGACGCGCGGGTCGAGCGCGACGGCGAGCCGGAACGCGCGCGCGAACGCCTTGAACTCGGCCTCCGCGATGTGGTGCGGGTCGCGGCCGCCCAGCACCGTGAGGTGAACCGTGAGCCCGGCGTTGAGCGTGATCGCCTCGAACACGTGCCGCACCATCGACCCGGTGAAGTGGCCGCCGATGAGGTGGTGCTCGAAGCCGGCGGGCTCGCCGGTGTGAACGAAGTAGGGGCGGCCGGAAATGTCGATGACCGCCTGCGCGAGCGCGTCGTCCAGCGGCACGAGGGCGTCGCCGAAGCGCGAGATCCCGGCCTTGTCGCCGAGCGCCTGCGCGATCGCCTTGCCGAGCACGATGCCGGTGTCTTCGACCGTGTGGTGGATGTCGATGGCGGTGTCGCCCGAGGCCTTGACCGTGAGGTCGACGAGCGAGTGCTTGGCGAACGCCGTCAGCATGTGGTCGAAGAACGGCACGGATGTGTCGATCTCGGACTTGCCCGTGCCGTCGAGGTCGAGCGTGAGGTCGACGCTCGACTCGCTCGTCTCCCGCGTCAGGTGCGCGGTGCGCTCGATTCGTCATGCCCCGATCCTACCGAGCGCAGGTATCGCGCCCGCGGACGACGAGCTCGCGCGAGGACGTCGAGAAACTCGGTGGTCTCGGCCTCGGTGCCGGCGGTGACGCGCAGCGAATTGGGGATGCCGAGGTCGCGGATGATGATGCTCGCGCTCGAGCAGCGCCTCGAAGAGCGCGTGCGGGTCGCCGACACCGCCGAACATGCACGAAGTTCGCCCAGCTCTCGTGCACCGGAAACCCGAGTCGTCGGCAGCTCAGCCAGCAGGCGGTCGCGCTGCGCCTTGATGTCGTCGACCATGGCCAGCATCTCGCGGGTGTGCGCGAGGGCGGCGATCGCCGCCGCCTGGGTGAACGCCGACAGGTGGTACGGCAGCCGCACCAGGCGCAGCGCGTCGGTCACCGCGGGGTCGGCCGCCAGGTACCCGACACGGGCGCCCGCGAAGGCGAAGGCCTTGCTCATCGTGCGGGAGACGACCAGCCGCGGCCGGCCGGGCAGCAGGCTGAGGGCCGTCGGCAGTTCGGCCGGCGCGAACTCGGCGTACGCCTCGTCGACGAGCACCATTCCGTCGGTCGCGTCGTACGCCGCGACGATCGTCTCGAGGTGAAGGGGTGTGCCGGTGGGGTTGTTCGGCGAGCACAGGAACACGACGTCGGGCTTCTCTCGCTCGATCGCCGCGACCGCGGTCTCGCGGCGAGATGCGGTACTCGGCGTCGCGATCGACGCCGATCCAGCGTGTGCCGGTGCCGGCGGCGATGATCGAGTGCATCGAATAGGTGGGCTGGAACCCGAGCACGCTGCGCCCGGGCCCGCCGAACGCCTGCAGGAACTGCTGCAGGATCTCGTTGGACCCGTTGGCCGCCCAGATGCTCGTCGGGCGTCAGACCGTGCCCGAGGTAGCCGGCGAGGCTCTCGCGCAGCGCGGTGAACTCGCGATCCGGGTAGCGGTTGACGGTGCGAATGGCCTCGGCGAGGGACGACTCGATGTCGAGCGCCACCTCCTCCGGAATCGGGTGGGTGTTCTCGTTGACGTTGAGCTGGATGCGCACGTGCTCCTGCGGTGCGCCGTACGGCACGTGCCCGCGAAGGTCATCGCGGATCGGCAGGTCGTCGAGAGAGATCGCGGCTTCTGAAGTCACTGCCCAATCTTAAAGGGAAGCCCGGTGCCGCGTCCGACGCCTGTTAGTAGCCGCTGCGCCGCTCGTCAGTGGCCGACTGCTCGTTAGTGCGCCGTACTGCGCCGGGATGAGCAGCTGCTCGCCCGGGTAGATGCTTGCCGAGCTCAGGCGGTTGACCGACTCGATGTCGGCGATCACGTCGCGAGGGTCGGCCGTGGGTGCGATCTGCTGGGCGACATCCCACAGCGTCTCGCCGCTGACGACGGTGACCTTCGCGAGCGGGGTCGACGTGCTGGTTGCCGTGGCCCCGCCGGCGCTGATGCCGAACGCCAGGGCCACCAGCACGAGCGGGGTGGCGACGAGGCTGAGGAGAACCGCGCGGCCACGTTTGGTCATGCGCAGGTGGGGTGTACCCGCCACCGCGAGCGTGGGGCGGGACGTTCGCCCTCCCTAGCCCGCGAGAGGGACGCAGTGTGCCAGTGCTGCCAGTGCAGTTGCTCGCCATGCTCAGTCGCAGTGTGACCGTGGTCATCGTTACTCCTTCATCAGATCTGCGCATCCGGCACTCGGCGCTCGGCCGGGAGCACCGGATACCGGATGCGAAGCTTTGTACCGAACATATCTTCGATTATTCGAAAATGCAACCCGATATTCGAACATAAGACGGCGGATTTTCGCCGACACACTCGAACAGGTGTTTCTTTTGGACCCCTAAACGGATACAGTTTCGATTGTCGCGAGATCAGATAATCAGCGACCACCGACATTTGATGCGCAGATGGAGACACAGCTATGGATGAAGCAGCCGAGCGCCCCTCGACCCGGCGGCGCACGAGCCTGAGCGACAAGCAGCAGGCGATCCTCGAGGCCATCCAGGTGTCGCTCGACACCCGCGGCTACCCGCCGAGCATGCGCGAGATCGGCGATGCGGTCGGCCTCTCGTCGCTTTCGAGCGTCACCCACCAGCTCAACCAGCTCGAACTGAGCGGCTACCTGCGTCGCGACCCCAACCGTCCGCGCGCCATGGAGATCCTGATCGACCTTCCCCGGTCGGAGGATGCCGACGGTCGCGAGTCCCTCGTTCGGCGACGCTGTCATGGTTCCGCTCGTCGGCCGCATCGCCGCCGGTGTGCCGATCACGGCGGAGCAGCACGTCGAAGAGGTGTTCCCGCTCCCCCGCCAGATCGTGGGCAAGGGCGACCTGTTCATGCTCAAGGTCGTCGGTGAGTCGATGATCGACGCCGCGATCTGCGACGGCGACTGGGTGGTCGTGCATCCGCAGCAGCACGCCGAGAACGGTGACATCGTCGCCGCGATGCTCGACGACGAGGCGACCGTGAAGGTCTTCCGCCAGCGCGACGGCCACACCTGGCTGCTCCCCCGCAACTCGAGCTTCGAGCCGATCCTCGGCGACTATCGCGACCATCCTCGGCAAGGTCACGGCGGTTCTGCGCTCCGTCTGAGGTCGGCCAGACTGGCCTCATGACACTGGCCCAGGCGCTGCTCGGCTTCGCCCTGGTGGCGGGCCTGCTGACGATCATCCCGGGGCTCGACACCGCGCTGGTGCTGCGCGCGGCGCTGACGCAGAGCAAACTGCATGCGTGGGCCTCGGCCCTCGGCATCGGCGACTGGCGCACTCGTCTGGGGGGTTGCGGCCTCGGTCGGCGCATCCGCGCTTCTGGCCGCCTCGGAGGTCGCGTTCACGATCCTTAAGCTCGCCGGCGCCGCCTACATGGTGTTCCTGGGCGTGCGGCTGCTCGTCGCGAGTTTTCGCAAACGGGTGCACGAGCTGCCCGCCGTCGAACGCCCCGGCGGTTCGGTGCGCGCCGCGTTCGTGCGCGGCGCACTCACGAACCTGCTCAACCCGAAGGTCGGCGTGTTCTATGTCGCGACGATCCCGCAGTTTCTGGCAGTGGGTGTCGCCCCGCTCGGGATGGGCCTGCTGCTCGCCCTGGTGCACGACGCGGAGTCGCTGATCTGGTTCGCGGCGCTCATCTATGGTGCGCACTACCTGCGCCGCTGGCTGAACTCACCGCGCGTCGAGCGCATCATCGACCGGGTGACCGGGTCAATCCTGTGGCGTTCGGTGCCGTCGTCGCGGCCGAATCACGATTCTGAACTCACCGCACGCCCGGCTGCGGGACAACGGTGTCTGCGAGCGGTCAGGCGTTGACGTGATGCGCGCACAGCGCGGGTCGCCTCGAGCATGTTCTTCAGCGACTGCACGGTCTCGGCGTAGCCGCGCGTCTTGAGCCCGCAGTCGGGGTTGACCCAGACCTGCTTCTCGGGGATGGACGCCAGCGCGATCTCGAGCAGCTCGGTGACCTCCTTGACCGACGGCACGCGCGGCGAGTGGATGTCGTAGACACCCGGGCCGATGCCGCGCGCGAACCCGCTGCGCTTGATGTCCGGCACGACATCCATCTTGGAGCGAGCCGCCTCGATCGACGTCACGTCGGCGTCGAGACCGTTGATGGCATCGATCACCACACCGAACTCGGAGTAGCAGAGGTGGGTGTGGATCTGCGTCTTGTCTTCGACACCGGCCGTCGCGAGACGGAATGCGCCCACCGACCAGTCGAGGTAGTCGGCCTGGTCCTTCTTCTTGAGCGGCAGAAGCTCGCGAAGCGCGGGCTCGTCGACCTGGATGACCTTGATGCCGGCCTTCTCGAGGTCTTCGATCTCGTCGCGGAGCGCGAGGGCGACCTGGTTGGCGGTCTCGCGCAGCGGCTGGTCATCGCGCACGAAGCTCCACGCGAGGATGGTCACCGGCCCGGTGAGCATGCCCTTGACCGGCTTCTCGGTGAGGCTCTGCGTGAACGTCGACCAGCCGACCGTGATCGGGCGCCGGGCGCGACACATCGCCCCAGAGCAGCGACGGGCGCGTGCAGCGGCTGCCGTAGGACTGCACCCAGCCGTTCTGGGTGACCGCGAACCCGTCGAGGTTCTCGGCGAAGTACTGCACCATGTCGTTGCGCTCGGGCTCGCCGTGCACGAGCACGTCGAGTCCGATCTCTTCCTGCAGCTCGACGACGCGCTTGATCTCGTCCTCCATGGCGCCGACGTACTCGCCCTCGGTGATCTCGCCGGCGGCGAAGCGGGCGCGCTCGCGGCGGATGTCGCCGGTCTGCGGGAACGACCCGATGGTCGTGGTCGGCAGCGGCGGCAGGTTCAGCGCGGCATCCTGGGCGGCGAGGCGGCCCGCGTAGGCGCTGCGGTGGAAGTCGGCATCCGTCAGCTCGGCGGCGCGCAGCCGCACCGCGCCGTCGCGCACGCCGGGAGCGGCGTGACGGTCGTCGAGGGCGGCGGTAGCGGCATCCAGCTCGGACTGGATCTTCGCCTTGCCGTGGTCGAGGCCGGCGGCGAGGGTGGCGACCTGGCCGACCTTCTGGTCGGCGAATGCGAGCCAGCGTCTTCAGGCGCGGGTCGAGCGCGGGCTCGTCCTCGACGTCGTGCGGCGTGTGGAACAGGCTGGTGGATGACGACACCGCGACGCTCGGGCTGGCGGCCTTGAGCGCCTCCAGCTTCTCCCACGCCGCCGCGAGGTCGCCGCGCCAGATGTTGTGGCCGTCGACGACGCCGCCGACGAGCACCTTGTCGGTCGTGAACGCCGGTCGGGACGCGTGCCGCGCACCAGGTCGAGGCCGATCGCCTCGATCGGGGTGGCCGCCAGCACGGGCAGGGCGTCGTCGAGGCTGCCGTACGGCGCCGCAACGAAGATCTGCGGTCGAGCGGGAACGGCCGACGAGCAGGTCGTACGCCTTCTTGGTCGCCGCGAGAACGTCGGCGCGCGGCACGTCGATGCTCTCGCTGACCAGCCCCGGCTCCTCGAGCTGCACCCACTCGGCGCCCGCGGCGAACAGCGCGGCGAGCAGTTCGGCGTAGACCGGCAGCAGGTCGTCGAGCCGGTCGAGCGGCGAGTAGCCCTCCGGCGCGCCCTCGCTCGGCTTGCTCAGCAGCAGGAACGTGACCGGCCCGACGAGCACCGGGCGCGTGCGGAACCCGGATGCGGTCGCCTCCGCGACCTCGCGAACGCGACGGTCGGACGCGAGCGAGAAGGTCGTCTCCGGTCCGATCTCGGGCACGAGGTAGTGGTAGTTGGAGTCGAACCATTTCGTCATCTCGGCGGGCACGTTGTCGCCCTCGCCGCGCGCGATGGTGAAGTATCCGGCGAGGTCGACCGCGCCGTCCGCGTCCACGAGCGATGCGAAGCGGGTGGGCATCGCGCCGACCGTGACGGCGGTGTCGAGCATCTGGTCGTAGTAGGAGAACGCCTCGGGAATCGACGAGTCCGTGTGCGCCGAGGCCGAGGCTCGACGAGGCGCTCGCGGGTGGCGGCGCGCAGCCCGGCCGCGGTGGCCTCGAGCTCGTCGGCCGTGATCTTGCCGGCCCAGAACGCCTCGACGGCCTTCTTCAGTTCGCGCCGGCGACCGATGCGGGGGTAGCCCAGGATGGTGCCGGTCGGAAATGCGGGCGTGCTCATGCGTGCTCCTTGCGTTGGGATGGATGGTACGAGGCCGACGGCGTCCAGGACGTCGAGCACGGCCTCATGTTTGTTGTGGGTGTAGAGGTGGAGCCCGGGCGCTCCCCCGGCCAGCAGTTCGCTGGCCAGTGCGGGTGGCGTGCGTCGATGCCCACCGCATACTGCCGCTCGGGCGTTTCTGCGGCGATCAGGTCGCGCGTAGAGGTCTGTCCGGCATCGTCTCTTCGGTGAGCTCGATCATGCGGCGCAGTCGCGCTGGCGAGACGACCGGCATGATGCCGGGCAGGATGCGCATGGTCACGCCGGCCTCGCGGGCGAGCACGACGAAATCGAGGTACTCCTCCGCGTGGAAGAACAGCTGGGTGAGGGCGAGGTTGGCGCCCGCCGCCTCCTTGGCGAGCAGGGTGTCGAGGTCCTGCTGCACCGACCGAGACCGCGGATGCCCGTTCGGAAACGCCGCCACCGCGATCGTGACCTGTCGGCCGCTCGAGATCGCTCCTGGCCTGCGGGAACCCGGGCACCTCCAGCTGCGAGTACGGCGCACGCTCAAGCTGCACACGGTGGATGAGCTGCACCAGCTCGCCCGCGCTTTTGATGTCGCCCAGGAAGTCGCTCGACGGATCGGTGCCCTCGGGAGGGTCGCCGCGCACGGCGAGAAAGTTGGTGAGTCCGGCATCCAGGAACTCGCGGATGACCGCCGTCGCGTCCTCCTACGTCCAGCCGACGCAGGTCAGGTGCGCCATCGGACTCACCGACGTCGTGAGCAGGTGGCGCAGCACGTCGAGCGACGCCTCACGCGTCGAACCGCTGGCGCCGTAGGTGACCGAGATGAACTCGGGCTCGGTCTCGACCAGACGGTCGATGGTCTCGTCGATCGCGAGAGCAGCCGCGGCGGACCGCGGCGGGTACATCTCGAACGAGTACGTCGGCACTCTTCAGCCCTCCGGAAGTGGTCACGTCGCAATTTCACTCGGCGCGAGAAATCACGGTGGGGCGGGTGCCGGGCTCGGCTGTCGCTCCGGACGCGCGCGAACCCCGCGTCATCGGTTGAGAGACTAGCAATAACGAGCCGCCGTGCCGGAACCCGCCGTCGATTGTTACGTAGCGTGAACCGCCTCGAACGGCGCGAACCCGGGCGCGCTCTGCGGATGCACGAGTGCCGTCACGAGCGTGCCGGTCTCGCGATAGTCGGTCGTCACGACGCGGCCCACCGAATGCAGCTTCGCGATGACATCGCCGCGGTCGTAGGGAACGAGCAGCGTCAGTTCGATCTCCGGCTGCGGGATGAGCTCGGCGATGCGTGCGAGCAGTTCGTCGATGCCCTCCCCCGTGCGCGCGGAGACGAAGACGGCTCGCGGTTCGAGACCGCGCAGCACGAGGCGCTGGTCGTCGTCCACCAGGTCGGACTTGTTGAAGACGACGATCTCGGGGGTGCCGCGCGCTTCGATCTCGCCGAGCACGTCTCGCACGGTCGCCAACTGCGCCGCCGGGATCGGGGTGCGAGCCGTCGACGACGTGCACGATGACATCGGCGTCGCCGATCTCTTCGAGCGTCGAGCGGAACGCCTCGACCAGCTGGTGCGGAAGGTTGCTCACGAACCCGACGGTGTCGGTGAACGTGTAGGGCCGGCGGTCAGGCGTCATCCCCTTACGCACGGTCGCATCGAGGGTCGCGAACAGCGCGTTCTCGACCAGCACACCGGCGCTCGTGATGCGGTTGAGCAGGCTCGACTTGCCCGCGTTCGTGTAGCCGGCGATCGCGACGGAGGGCACGGCGAACCGGTTGCGGTTCGCGCGCTTCGCCTCGCGCGCGGGCGCGAATCCCTTGATCTGCTTGCGCAGGCGCGACATGCGAGTGTGGATGCGGCGGCGGTCGAGTTCGATCTTCGTCTCACCCGGCCCGCGGCTGCCCATGCCGTTGCCCGCGCCGACCTGGCCACCGGCCTGCCGGGACATCGACTCGCCCCAGCCGCGCAGGCGTGGCAGCAGGTATTCGAGCTGCGCGAGCTCGACCTGCGCCTTGCCCTCGCGGCTCTTGGCGTGCTGGCTGAAGATGTCGAGGATCACGGCCGTGCGGTCGATGACCTTGACCTTCACGATGTCTTCGAGCGCACGGCGCTGGCTGGGGGCGAGCTCGGTGTCGGCGACGACCGTGTCGGCGCCGAGCGCCTGCGACGATCCCGCGAAGCTCATCGGCCTTGCCCTTGCCGAGGTAGGTGCTGGGATCCGGATGCGGGCGCTGCTGCAGCAGGCCGTCGAGCACCCGGGCGCCGGCCGTCTCGGCGAGCGACGCCAGCTCGCGCAGCGAGTTGTCGGCATCGGTGAGGTTGCCGCTCGAGTAGACGCCGATCAGCACGACGTTCTCGAGTCGCAGCTGCCGGTACTCGACCTCGGTGACATCCTCGAGCTCGGTGCCGAGCCCCTGGACGCGGCGCAGCGCGGCCCGGTCCTCACGGTCGAACTGGTCGCCGTCGCGGTTGTCGTCGTACTGCGAAGTCGCTCTGCAGGGCATCGGCGCGGCCGCCGCCAAATGTCACGGAACTTGCGGCGCGCGCGTCATCGCGCGCCAGCACGCGGCTGATCGCCGCCTCGTCTTCGTCAATCTCGGTCATTTCCACCAACTGTAGTCTTCGGTTTTTCGGTAGGTTTCTTGGATGAGCAATGAGCATTACTTCGCGGCTCAGCCCGCGAGTGAGCTCAATTTGCGCACCTTCCACGCTCGGCTCGTCGGCCAGGTCTACGAACTGACGACCGCGAGCGGCATCTTCAGCCCCGAGCGCGTCGACGCCGGCACGGAGGTTCTGCTGGCCAACACGCCGGCGCCGCCGCCGGGCGGACAACCTGCTCGACCTCGGCTGCGGCTGGGGACCGATCGCCCTCAGTCTCGCCATCCATTCGCCGCGAGCGACGGTGTGGGCGGTCGATGTGAACGAGCGCGCGCTGGACCTCGTGCGCCGGAATGCCCGGTCGCTGGGCCTCGACAACGTCAACGCTTGTACACCAGACAATGTTCCCACAGATGTGACGTTCATGACGATCTGGTCCAATCCGCCCATCCGAGTCGGGCAAGAACGAACTGCACGGGCTGCTCGAGCGCTGGCTTCCGCGGCTCGAGCCCGGTAGCGACGCGTGGCTGGTGGTGCAGCGCAACCTGGGTTCGGACTCGCTGCAGCGCTGGCTCGAGGCGACGTACCCCGACGACTTCACGTTCACCCGCGCAGCGACCAACAAGGGCTACCGGGTGCTGCGGGGACGCCATCGCGGCTGACCGTGCCGTCGCCCCGATTCGACCGCTCGAGCATCGCCGCTGATACGCTCGAATGGCAGGCCAAGGTACTGCGGGGGTGTGCTTCTTGAGGAGATTCGTTTCCGATCGGCTCGGCCCGCTGCGCGAGGGGCTTTACTTCTACAGCCAAATCGCGCTCCTCGGCAGCATCCTGATCGTCGCGGCAACCTCCACCGGCACCGGCAGTAGCGTCACAGATCCCGAAATTTGGACGCTCGGCCTCGTCACCGTGCTGATCTCGTTCGTCGCCATGCTGCCGCCGTGGCATCGGCTTGGCCACCAGTGGATGATCGTCATCGCTGTCATCGACGTGGCTGTGATTGCGCAGTTACGGGCTGATCTTTTCATCAGCCAACCCGGGCTCACGATCCTGGTCCTCATCCCGACCCTGTGGCTTGCCTACTCGTTTGGGCTGGCCGGCGTCATAGTCGCCGTCATCAGCGACTACGTTGTCGCGCTCGACCCCTACGCACTATCCGGCGTCTGGCCGGCCAGCGCGGCGGAGTGGGGACGTGCGACCCTGCTCCCGGCCATCGTCAGCGCGGTCGGGGTGGCCGTCTACATCGCAGCGCGCCAGATCACGACCCAGAAGCTGGAGCTCACCGAGGCGAACGAGCGACTGCGGGCAGCAGATGTGTTGCGCCGCGATACCGAGTCGACGGCCGTCGCGGTGATCAACAGTGTGGATGCAGGCATCACCTTTTACGATCCGGCCGGGCGGATCGTGCTCACCAACGACACCGCTCGATCGCTGGCGGCGCTCGGTGGCGGAACCTCAGACCGCGAGGTCGCGACGTCTCTGGTGGTCTTCGACGAGGACCGTGTGACACCCATCCCGGCGAGAGACCAGGTGGTCGCGCGCGCCGAACGCGGCGAGATGGAGACCAGGCGCACCATCTGGGTCGGTTCGGGTTCCGGCCAGCGTGCCGTGCTGGTGACGTCACAGCTCGTGCACCGCGACTCCGGCGAACTGATCGGAACCCTGGTCGCAACCCAGGACGTGACCGACCTCACCAATGCCATCGCCGCGCGCGACGACTTCCTGCGAACAGTGAGTCACGAGCTGCGCACACCGCTGACGTCGATGATCGGCTACCTCGAAGTTATCGAGGATGCGATCGACCTTGGGTCGACCGGCGTCGCAGACGAGTTCGCAAAAATTCGGCGCAACAGCCAGCGGCTGCTGCTGCTGATCAACGCACTCATCGTCGAGGCTGAGGGCCGGGTGTCGCCGCGGCGCAGACCCGAGGACGTTGCCGCTCTCGGGCGCGCCGCTGTCACGAAGATCAGTGACGCGGCAGCGGCCGCCGGGGTGACGATCACTGCGCCGCTGCACGAGCCTGCTGTCGCGCTGGTCGACCCCGCGCACATCGTCCAGGTGTTCGACACGCTGCTTTCCAACGCTCTGAAGTTCACCCACCGCGGAGGGGGCATCACCGTCACCGTCACGGCGGAAACGGATGAGGTACTCATCCGCATCTCCGACACCGGCATCGGAATCCCCGAGGCGGAGCGGGCACAGGTGTTCGAACCGTTCTTCCGCGGTTCGGCCGCCCACGAGGGCGTGATCGCCGGCGCGGGCCTCGGGTTGTCGTCAGCGCGGTTGATTGTCGGGTCGCACCAGGGCACGATCACCCTCGTTGGTTCCGCTGCACAGGGTACGACGGTGGAGGTGCGGCTGCCCGCCGCTGCGCGACCCTCCCTCGCCCCCGGCGACACCGCGTTCAGACGGTGACGTCGCCGGAATAGACCAGCTCTGCGGGACCGCTGAGCGAGACGTGCTCGCCGTCTTCGGTCGGGAACATCCGAACGCCGACAGTTCCGCCGGGCACCTCGACGCTCCACTGGTTCGGCGCGCCGGGCCCGCCCAGTATCGGGTCGCCAGTGCCGCCGCGACCGCGCCCGTGCCGCACGACAGCGTCTCGCCGCTGCCACGCTCGTGAACGCGCATCCGGATGCGCCCGACCCCGTCCTTCACCAGCGGCTCGAGCGGCACCACGAACTCGATGTTGGCGCCGTCGGCCGGCTCGGGATCGAGGATCGGGATGTAGGTCAGGTCGGCCGACGCGAGCTCCTCCTCGCTGGCGAGGGCGACGACGACGTGCGGGTTGCCCACGTTGATACCGAGGCCGGGGCGCGCCACGGAGAGGTTGCGCGCCCGCACGAGTAGGTTCGGTGCCGTCCAGTCGCCATCGACCGAGGTCGGCCTGGAATCCGCTCTTGTTGCGCTGGACGTCGCGCACTCCGCCCCGCGTTCCGATGGCAAGAGTGTTTCCGTCGGCCAGCTGCGTCAGTCCATGATCGAGCAGGTATTTGGCGAAGACCCGGATGCCGTTGCCGCACATCTCGGCGACGCTGCCGTCGGCGTTGTGGTAGTCCATGAACCACTCGGCCGCGTCATCCTCCGCGAGCGATCGTTGCCCATCCGCGATCCGGTTCGACCTGACCGCCCGCAGCACGCCGTCGGCGCCGATGCCGAAATGACGGTCGCAGAGTGCGGCGATCTGGTCGGGCGACAGCTCGACCGCTCCATCGGGATCGGCGAACAGCACGAAATCGTTGCCCGTACCGTGGCCCTTGGTGAAGTGGATGGTTGCGCTCACGCGTCAATCGTAGCGAGGGCGGAGTCGACGAGGCCGGGGTCGTCGGCGTCGAACCAGTGCGCGTGCGGGTAGCGCCGGAACCAGCCGACCTGCCGGCGCGCGTACCGGCGCGTCAGCGCTGCGGCCTGCTCGATGGCCTCCTCACGGCTGAGCTCGCCGTCGAGCTGCGCGAGCGCCTGCGCGTAGCCGATGGCGCGCGCCGCGGTGACGCCCAGTCGCTCCCGGTCGAGGCTGCGCACCTCGTCGAGCAGTCCGTCGGCCCACATCCGCTCGACGCGGGCATCCAGCCGGGGCACCAGCACCTCGCGAGGCGACTGCAGCCCGACGATGGTCACCGGCCGCCACAGCTCGGTCGTCGTCGGGCAGGCCGGAGCCGAACGGCTCCCCCGTGAGTTCGATGACCTCGAGCGCGCGAACCAGCCGCCGACCGTTGTGCGGGCCGATGGCGTGCGCGGCCTCGGGGTCCAGGTCGAGCAGTCGCTGGTACAGGATGCCGGGGCCGCGCGCCTCCAGCTCGACCTCCAGCGCAGCACGGATGCCCGCATCCGTGCCGGGAAAGCGGAAGTTCCACAGAACGCTCGACACGTAGAGCCCGGAGCCGCCGACGAGCATCGGCACGGCGCCCCGCGCCAGAATGTCGTCGATGATCGCGCGGGCGCGCGGCCTGGTAGTCGGCGACGCGTCGACTCGTCGCTGATCTCGAGCACATCGAGAAGGTGGTGCGGGATGCCTCGCCGCTCGAGCGACGGTGAGCTTGGCGGTGCCGATGTCCATGCCGCGGTACAGCTGCATTGCATCGGCGTTGACGACCTCGGCGGAGGCTCCCCGAGCGGCGAGTCGTTCGGCCAGGTCGAGGGACAGGCCCGACTTGCCGGTGCCGGTCGCGCCGACGATCGCGACGCAGCGCGGGACCGGAGTTATCGCTGATCGTCGTGGAGGTCGTAGATCGGAGTGGTCGCGACGCGCAGCGTCGGCAGGCCCAGCGAGACTGCGCCCGTCGATCGACCCGCGGCCGCCGTGCCTGACGAGGCATGCGACGGGACCGCGCAGCTCTCAGCCTCGGCTCGGTCCCACGCGTCGCCCGCGCGGGTGCGACGAATGCTCAACGGCGATCCGTCCTGCGAGTCGGCGAGCAGGTAGTAGGGCTTAGCGTCGGAGATCGTAACCGTGACGACGTCGCCGGGGCGCACCGGGTCGCTGTGCGGCGGCACCTCGAAGTGAACGAGCCGCGAGTCCTCGGCGCGGCCGGAGAGCCGGTGGGTGGCGGCATCCTTCGACCCCTCGGCGCCCACGAGCACGTTCACCCGCGTGCCGATGAGCTTCGCGTTCTCCTGCCACGAGATCTCGTCCTGCAGTGCGGCCAGGCGCTCGTACCGCTCCTGCACGACCTCCTTGGGCACCTGGTCCGGCAAGCGTTGCGGCCGGGGTGCCGGGGCGGATCGAGTACTGGAAGGTGAACGCCGAGGCGAATCGCGCCTCGCGCACAACTCGCAGCGTCTCCTGGAAGTCGGCATCGGTCTCGCCCGGGAATCCGACGATGATGTCGGTGGAGATCGCTGCGTTCGGGATTTTGGCGCGCACTCGGTCGAGGATCCCGAGGAACTTCTCGGAACGGTAGCTGCGCTTCATGGCTTTGAGGATGGCGTCGGAACCGGACTGCAATGGCATGTGCAGCTGGGGCATCACGGCGGGCGTCTCGGCCATCGCGTCGATCACGTCGTCGGTGAACGCCGCGGGGTGCGGGCTGGTGAACCGGATGCGCTCGAGGCCGTCGATCTGGCCGGCCGCGCGAAGGAGTTTGCCGAACGCCTGCCGGTCACCGAATTCGACCCCGTAGGAGTTGACGTTCTGGCCGAGCAGGGTGACCTCGATGGCGCCGTCGTCGACGAGAGCCTGGATCTCGGCGAGCACGTCTCCGGGGCGACGGTCTTTCTCTTTGCCGCGAAGCGACGGCACGATGCAGAACGTGCAGGTGTTGTTGCAGCCGACGGAGACGGAGACCCAGCCGCTGTAGGTGGACTCGCGCCTGGTCGGCAGGGTGGACGGGAACACGTCGAGCGATTCGAGGATCTCGAGTTGGGCTTCGCCGTTGTGGCGGGCCCGTTCGAGCAGGGTCGGCAGAGCGCCCATGTTGTGGGTGCCGAACACGACGTCGACCCACGGCGCCTTCTCGAGGATGACGGACTTGTCTTTCTGGGCGAGGCAACCACCGACGGCGATCTGCATGCCTTCGTGTTCGCGCTTGATGGAGGCGAGGATGCCGAGGTTTCCGTAGAGCTTGTTGTCGGCGTTCTCGCGCACCGCGCAGGTGTTGATGACGACGACGTCGGCCTGGCCGCTCTCGGCACGCACGTAGCCGGCGGCTTCGAGCGAGCCGCTGAGCCGCTCGGAGTCGTGCACGTTCATCTGGCAGCCGTAGGTGCGCACCTCGTAGGTGCGGCCACGGTCGCTTCGCTGCGTGTCGGCGTCTCGGCTACCAGGGTCATAGTGCCGTCAAGTCTAAAGCGCGACTATTCGAAGCGTGGACCGGCGCCGTCTGTGCGTCGAAGCGAGGGATGATTCGGCGCGAGCGCAGCGGCCACAGCGGAGGCGACGATGCTGCCCGAGTATCCCTTGCGCATGAGGAACGCACCGAGCCGGCGTCGAGCTGTCTCGGGATCGAGCGACCGCAGTTGCGGTGCGCGCTTGATCGCGATGGCTCGTGCCCGGCTCAGCTCGTCGTCACCGGCGTCGTACGCCTCGTCCAGCGCCTCGTCGATCGCTGACTGGTCGAGTTTGCGGCGCCTCAGCTCGGCGTTGATGGCCGAGCGCCCGAGCCCTTTGCGCTCACGGAGTTGCATGACGAGAGTTTCGGCCAGCTGGCGGTCATCCAGCAGGCCCGACCTGTTCGAGGCGCGTGACTTCGGATGCGACGTCACCGGCATCGAGGTCGCGGCTGCGAAGCAGGTCGGTCATCTCGGCCGACGACAGCCCCTTGCGGGTGAGCGCGTACATGCTCACGTTGTGGGCGCGAGCGGAGCGCTCGCCGTGCGTCTCGGGGTCGACCTCGGGCTCGTCGCGTCGGGTGATCTCATCCATGCGCTGCTGCAGCTGTGACGGCGTCAGCCGCTCCAGCTCGCCGGTCGCAAAGTTGTGCAGCCGCTTTGGCGGCAGGTCGTCAGCGGCCGACGGCGTTGCCGATGCGACCGGCTCGGGAGGGGTCACCCCGGGCAGGTAGGTGACCCGCGCGAGGTGCTCTCCGCCGCCCGAGCCGATCGCGTCAGTCATCGTGTGCTGCCCTCATCGTGTGCTGCCTCACCGTGCGCCTCCGCCATCGTCAGACTTCGGATGCCGCGGGGGTCGCGTGCGCTATTCGCCAACGGCTTTGTCGAAGGCCGACGCCGGGGGAAATTCCTCGTCGACCGGCTGAACGGCGATAGGGGTCGGGCCGGAGGGCGCGGCCTTGGCATCTTTCGCAGCCTTCGGCGTCGGCCTTGGCCTGGGCCGCGACCAGCTCCGCGGCCTCGCTCGCCGCAGCGGCCTTGGCCTCGGCGCCGACCCCGAGCTTGAGCATGATCTTCTGCTCGATCTCGAGGGCGATCTGCGGGTTCTCGAGCAGGAACTTGCGCGAGTTCTCTTTGCCCTGGCCGAGCTGGTCGCCGTCGTAGGTGTACCAGGCGCCCGACTTGCGAACGATCTCGTGGTCGACACCGAAGTCGATCAGGCTGCCCTCGCGCGAGATGCCCGTGCCGTACAGGATGTCGAACTCGGCCTGCTTGAAGGGCGGCGCCATCTTGTTCTTGACGACCTTGACGCGGGTGCGGTTGCCGACGGCATCCGTTCCGTCTTTGAGGGTCTCGATGCGTCGGATGTCGAGGCGAACCGACGCGTAGAACTTGAGCGCCTTACCACCGGCGGTGGTCTCGGGGCTTCCGAAGAAGACACCGATCTTCTCGCGCAGCTGGTTGATGAAGATCATCGTGGTGTTGGTCTGGCTGAGCCCACCCGTGAGCTTGCGGAGTGCCTGCGACATGAGGCGGGCCTGAAGACCGACGTGGGAGTCGCCCATCTCGCCCTCGATCTCGGCGCGAGGCACCAGGGCTGCAACCGAGTCGATGACGATGACGTCGATCGAGCCGCTTCGCACGAGCATGTCGGCGATTTCGAGCGCCTGCTCACCGGTGTCGGGCTGCGACACGAGGAGCGCGTCGATGTCGACGCCGAGCTTCGCGGCGTACTCGGGGTCGAGCGCGTGCTCCGCGTCGATGAAGGCGGCGATGCCGCCGGCGCGCTGGGCGTTGGCGATGGCGTGAAGGGTGAGGGTCGTCTTACCCGACGACTCCGGGCCGTAGATCTCGACGATGCGGCCGCGAGGAAGACCGCCGATGCCGAGCGCGACATCCAGCGCGATGGAGCCGGTGGGGATCACCTCGACCGGAGCACGGTCATCGCTGCCGAGGCGCATGACTGAGCCTTTGCCGAACTGGCGATCGATCTGGGCGAGTGCTGTTTCGAGTGACTTTTCACGGTCGACTGCTGATGGCATTTCGTGCTTCCTTCTGGTCTGCCAGCTCGCTGCGGCTGGTACTGCGGTTGCGCCCCATAGGCTGTCGTTTCGCTGCTGGCCGGTGGAGCAAGGCCGACAGCCTCCCGACAAAGGCTGTTGTGTGCTGTGGATCGAAGCGCTTACGAGTCAGACGTTACGCCCGGGAACCGACATTGCGTGGCGGAACACGGGCGAACGGTGAATAACTCGTATTCGAACGTCGCTATGAAGGAGCATACGCACACTCGAACATCTGTTCTAGCGACACGCGGAACCGTTCGCCCACGCTGCACGTTCGCGCCGATGCCCGGGCGCGAGCTGTCGCCGAAGGGCGAAGCCAGCGGACGTCAGTGCTTCTTGGGCTCGCGCTGCCCGACGCCGTACCAGCGCTCGGGCGGAACATCCGTGGCCCGGCAGAGCGCCAGCCAGATGGCGCGCACGGGCTCGCCGGCCTTGATCGCCTGCTCGGCGGTGCGACTACCGACCTCCTCGAGCACGAGGTCGCGCGTGAGCACGCGGCCGTAGGCCTCCCCGAACTCGTCGGAGATGGCCAGCCAGAATTCGCTCAGTCGCACGAGCACAACGTTAAGCGAAGAAAGCGCACCCGGCACGAGCGCCGAGGCGCTGTGCAGAGCCGGGGCGATCCGTTCACCTGCACTAGCGCAGCAGCAGATCTTCGTTGTAGCCGGCGACGAGGTCGTCCGGCACAGTGTCTGGGATGGGCTGGAGGCCCTCGATGATGGCGATGCGGTCGCCGACCTCGCGCATGATGACCGAGATCGGCGTCTCGAGTGCATCCGCGACGGAGGCGAGAATCTCTGAACTCGCCTCTTTCTGGCCACGCTCCACCTCGCTGAGGTAGCCGAGCGCGACGCTGGCCTTACTTGCCACCTGGCGGAGGGTACGACCCTTTTGAAGGCGGAAGTCACGCAATACGTCACCAATTTCCTGACGAACCAGAACCATGGGACCCTCCTTCTCTTCTCGATTGCCGGTCGGTTGTTGCTTGCTGGGGGGACAACACTACATCCCCGCCGTTCTCACAATGTAACCGGTGCAACCTCGATACTGCTTGTGAATTCACTTCTTGTAACGAGATCGAAACGACCACTATTCCCGAGAGTTGAGTCGATGTGGCTCAGATCTCGGCAATTCCGTGAGAACTTTCTTTAGTTGTACTAGACATTCGGAGACAACGGCGCAGCGGATAGCATTTCGCGAACCCCCAAAGGTGAGGTCAAAGACCCGCGTTCCCGTCTCAGTCGCCACGCCGACGTAGACGGTGCCGACCGGCTTGCCGTCCTGCGGGTCGGGTCCGGCCACTCCCGTCGTCGAAAGACCGATGGATGCCGGCACCCCGCCGACCGCGCACGCGCGCCGAACGCCCTCGGCCATGGCGGCCGCGACGTCCGGATCCACGGCGCCGCGCTCGGCCAGCAGCGCCGGCATCCACGCCCAGCAGCGAGTGCTTGAGTGCGGTGTTGTAGGCCACCACTCCCCCGTTGACGACGGCGGATGCGCCGGGCACCGCGACGAACTCCGCGACCAGCAGCCCGCCGGTGAGCGATTCGGCGACGGCGAGCGTCAGGCCGCGCCGAGTGAGCTCGGCGATCAGCTCGGTCGCGCTCGGCCGAGGCCGCGATCGGGCTCCGTCTCAGGCGACAGCGTCGGGCGCCTTCGGCTTGTTGGCCTTCGCGAACTGCCAGAAGTAGTCGAATCCCGAGTACACGGTCAGCACCAGCGCGATGCCCATGACGGTCCAGTCGAACCAGTCGATGATCGTGACGCGCGACGCGGCCACGTCGTGGAACAGCGCCTGCAGCGGCGCCAGGAACAGCGAGATCGCGACCGACTGGAACACCGTCTTGAGCTTGCCGCCCTTCGACGCCGGGATGACCCGCGTGCGGATGACGATGAACCGGAACACCGTGATGCCCAGCTCGCGCACGAGGATGACGATGGTGACCCACCACCACAGGTCGCCCAGGATCGACAGCGAAACGAGCGCGCCGCCGATCAGCAGTTTGTCGGCGATCGGGTCGAGGATGATGCCGACGTTCGTGACGAGGTTGCGGCCGCGGGCGAGGTGGCCGTCGACGCCGTCCGTCGCGATCGCGAGCACGAAGAGCGCGGTCGCAACCCAGCGCCAGAGGCCGTCGGCGTGCCGTTGTCGAGGAACAGCAGCCAGATGAAGACCGGCACCAGCAGGATGCGGATGACCGTGATGATGTTCGCGATGTTGCCGTTGCTGGCCTTGGTGTCGCCCGGGCTGGTGACTCGACCGCGCATCGACTCGATCATGGCGTCGGCGCGGCGCTGAGCCTCGTTGCGCTCGCGCGGGGATGCAGTGCCATCCTGCGCTTGATCACTCGGCAGCACCGGCGCCATCGCTCACTCCCTGCCCGTCAGCCCCCAGGCGTCCTCATCGGGATCGCCGTCCACCTCATCGTAACCGGTCGTCATTTCTGCAACCGGATCTCTCCGCGAACTGTGAGCATCGCTCGGAGCGGCGACGCATCCGCGCCGCGCAGCTTGGCCAGCACCTCGCCGCAGCTGCTCGGGCGTCACGAGCACGTCGCGCGCCTTCGAGCCCTCGGATGGCCCGACGATCTCGCGCGACTCCAGCAGGTCCATGAGGCGCCCGGCCTTGGCGAAGCCGACGCGCAGCTTGCGCTGCAGCATCGAGGTCGAGCCGAACTGCGTGCTGACGACGAGCTCTGCGGCCGCGAGCAGCACCTCGAGGTCGTCGCCGATGTCGGAGTCGATCTGCTTGTGCTCGACGGGCGCCGCGACATCCTGCCGGTATTCCGGCCGCGCCTGCGGCGTGACGTGCTTCACGACGGCGTCGATCTCGGCCTCGGTGACCCACGCGCCCTGCACGCGCACGGCCTTGCCGGCACCCATGGGCAGGAACAGTCCGTCGCCCTGGCCGATGAGCTTCTCGGCGCCCTGCTGGTCGAGGATGACCCGCGAGTCGGTCGCGCTCGAGACCGCGAACGCGAGCCGCGACGGCACGTTGGCCTTGATGAGGCCGGTGACGACATCCACCGACGGACGCTGGGTCGCGAGCACCAGGTGGATGCCGGATGCGCGCGCCAGCTGGGTGATGCGCACGATCGAGTCCTCGACATCCCGCGGCGCGACCATCATCAGGTCGGCGAGCTCGTCGACCACGACGAGCAGGTACGGGTACGGGCGCAGCACGCGCTCGCTCCCGACCGGCAGTTTGATTTCCCCAGCGACGACCGCCCGGTTGAAGTCGTCGACGTGCCGGAAGCCGAAGCTCGACAGGTCGTCGTACCGGGTGTCCATCTCCTTCACAACCCACTGGAGCGCCTCTGCCGCCTTCTTGGGGTTGGTGATGATGGGCGTGATGAGGTGCGGCACGCCCTCGTAGATCGTCAGCTCGACCCGCTTCGGGTCGATGAGCACCATGCGCACCTCGGCGGGCTTCGCCCGCATCAGGATCGACGTGATCATCGAGTTGATGAAGCTCGACTTACCCGAACCGGTCGCGCCGGCGACGAGAAGGTGGGGCATCTTGGCGAGGTTGGCGACGACGAAGCCGCCCTCGACGTCCTTGCCGAGGCCGACCGTCAGCGGGTGGATGCTCTTGGTCGCCGCCGCGGAGCGCAGCACGTCGCCGAGCGAGACGATCTCGCGATCCTTGTTGGGGATCTCGATGCCGATCGCGCTCTTGCCCGGGATGGGCGACAGGATCGTGACCTCGTTGCTCGCGACCGCGTAGCTGATGTTCTTGGCGAGCGCGGTGACGCGCTCGACCTTCACGCCGGGCGCGAGTTCGATCTCGTAGCGGGTCACCGACGGGCCGCGGCTCATGCCGCTGACCTTGGCATCCACCTCGAACTGCTTGAGCACCTCGGTCAGGGCGGCGACGATCTCGTCGTTCGCGGCGCTGCGCGCCTTGGGCGGCGTGCCGGGCGTGAGCAGGGTCGGCGACGGCAGCCGGTAGGGCGTGGTCGCAGCGGCGGCGGCGGGGTGTCGAACTCCCCCGCGGCGCCCTTCTCGCTGGCCTTGGCGTTGAAGCCGGGCAGCAGGCCCACCGGGTCCTCGCGCAGCCCGGTGGGCGACGGCGTCCACCTCGCCCGTGAATCGCTTGACGGCATCCTCGGCGCGCACGAGCTCCTCGAGCAGGTCGATGCCGAAGTCGCTCGGATCGTCGGCTGTGGTCGATGACGGCGGTCTCGTCGTCGTCGCGCGTGACGACCGGGCTGTCGAAGGCATCCTTCTTGGCCTTGTTGCGTCGCCACCACGGCAGGCTCGACGGGTCGTCGTCGTCGAGCCCGAGGTCGCTCATCGTGCCGAACTCGAGCGGCGCCGTCTCGCCGCGTCGCCTTCTCTTTCGGCTCGCGCTCGGCGAGCGTGGCACCGAAGAGGTACGCGTAGAGCTCGCGAAGCCGGACGCCGATGCGGTTCGGCGGCGTCTTCGTGATGATGAACAGCGAGAAGATGCAGCACGATCGACGGCGAGCGGAACGACCGCGCCCGGCGACGCCGAGCTGGGTGAGCGGCCATGCCGCGATCCAGCCGATGATGCCGCCGGCCTTGGCGAGCTGCTCGCTGTGCACCGACGGCGACGGGTTGCCGCTCGCGACGGCGCAGATCGCGGAGACGCTCGACAGCAGCAGGATGCCGCCGATGCCGATGCGCGTGTTGTCGTGCACGGTCGACGGATGCCGGAACAGCCAGGCCGCGAACAGCAGCATGATGACGGGCAGCGCGAAGGCGACGCGGCCGAACAGGCCGCCGAACGTCCAGGCATCCAGGGCGACCGAGACGGACGCGGTCGGGCGTGAACCACTCGACGACGGCGCCGGCGACAGCGAGCATCAGCAGGAAGAACGGCACGCCGTCGCGGCGCTGGTCCTTCTCGAGCGTCTCCTTGCCGAGCACGCGGAACGCGCCGCCTGCGAGGTGCGCGAGGCCGAGCCACGCCTTGGCGAACACGCCCTCCTCCGGCTCCGGCTTGGCCGTGACGCGAGGCAGCTTCTTGGTGGGCGCGGGCTCGCGAGCGCGTCGTCGGCCGCGAAGTGCTGCTTCCGCGGGCGCGCGAGTTCGACCTGGTGCTCGTTGCCATGGGTTCACGGTACCCGCGAGGGCTGGCGCTGCCGGGTTAACTCGCCGGGCGGGTCACGATACGCCGGGCGCCGCACCCGAGCCATCGTGTGCACGCGGATCGTTGCGTCTGAAAACTCAGGACGAACCGAGGGTCCGGCCCTGTAGAGAACTTGGGCCCCCCAGTGTTCCTGAATTTTCATCGGGGTGGGGCCGGCCATCGGCCCGGCGCGTGCGGGCCACGCCCCAGGCCACGAGCGCACCGGCGGCGATCGTGAGCGCGACGCCTGCGATCAGGATCGCGTGCTCGAACTCGGCGGTCTGAGCGGACGTCCAGTGCGCGGTGGCGATGCTGCCCGAGAAGACGGCGGCGAGGATCGTGCCGGGCACCGCGATGCCCACGGCGGTCGCGACCTCGGATGACGTGTCGACGAGTGCCGCGCCGATCGAGGTGCGATTCTTCGGCAGGCCGCGCAGCACGTTGGTGCCGGCGACAACGCCGTTAACGCGGATGCCTGCCGCGACCAGAACCAGGGCGACCGCGATAAAGACGTACCCGTAGCTGCTGAACAGCGCGAAGATCGCGAGACCGAGCACGACCGAAATCGCGCTCATCCAGGCGGCGCGGTCCATGCCCAGGCGCTCGACGGCGACGCTCACGAACCGGCCGCCCGCGACGAGCACGATGACCTGCGGCAGCATCCCGAGCGACGCGAGGTAGGGCGGCCAGTGCCAGTCGAGCTGCAGTTGCAGAGTGACCATGTAGCCGACGCCGGCGACGGCGAGGCCGGATGCTGCCTTGTACGCGAGGCCGCTTGAGACCAGCGGGCGCGCGATCAGCCCCAGGTCGAGCAGCGGATGCTTCGCCGTGCGCTCCCGAAGCACGAACAGCACAGCGCTCGCGACGGCGGCCGTGGTGAGCGTCCACGGTTGCCACGCTCGCGCGCCCTCGCTCACGAACAGGGTGGGAGCAATGAGCGCGAGCACGATCGTGGCCGTGCCGAGCAGCGCGCCGGCGACATCGATCGGGTCGCGGTGCAACTCGGCGGGGTCGTCTGCGGCAATCCCGAAGCGGATCCCGATGAACGCGAGCACGGCGATCGGCACGTTGACGAGCAGCAGTACCTGCCAGGGCGCGACCGAGAGCACGAAGCCGCCCGCGGTCGGGCCGATCGCGAGGCCGACGAGGCCGACGGTCGTGATCAGCGTCATCGCGCGTACGCGCTGGCTGTCGCCCTCGAACAGGCGGAACGCGAGCGCGATCGAACCCGGCGTGGTCATCGCGGCGGCGACGCCCATCACGGCACGCACGGCGATCAGTTCGCCGGATGTCGTGACGAACGCGGTGGCGAAACTGGCGAGTCCCAGCAGCACGAGGCCGACGAGCATGACGCGACGCCGCCCGAACCGGTCGGCGACGGTGCCGAAGGCGAGCATCGAGCCGCCGAAGACGACCGCGTACACACCTGTCACCCACTCGAGCGAGACGGTGGAGGCATCCAGGTCGCGGCCGATCGTCGGCAGGGCGACGTTCAGGATCGAGTTGTCGAGCATCTCGAAGAGGAAGACGGCGGAGAGGCCCGCAAGTGCGATCCACGCGTCGCGAAGGCTGTCGGGAGCTGGTGGTTGTGGGGACATGACACTATATTATGTGACTAAGTTTAGTTACACAACCTAAAGTGATGACTTATTACACTGGGCTTGAAACAACCAGAAGGCGAGACCGGATGCCCAGGACGGCACAGCGAGGCGGCCCGCAGACGCGCGCCCGCATCCGCGAGGTGGCCAACGGCCTGTTCATCGAACACGGCTACGACGCCGTCACCGTCGCTGAAGTAGCCCGGGTTGCCGGCGTCTCGAGCGTCACCGTGTTCAACCACTTCCCCCGCAAGGAAGACCTGTTTCTCGACCGCACCGACGACGCCGTCCAGCTGCTCCGATCCACCGTGCGCGATCGCGCGCCCGAAGTCGACGTGCTGTCGGCACTTCGCGCCGAAAGCATCCGCCTGTTCGACGAGCGCCATCCGCTGTCGGGGGCGGACGAGCGATCCGCGGGGTTCTTCCGCACCGTCGCCGGTTCACCCGCGCTCGTGGCGCGGGCGCGCGAGATTCTGGCTGAACTGCAGCGCACCCTCGCCGAGGAACTCGAGCACGACCCGGTCTTCGATGGCGACCCCGTGCTGTTCGCCACGCTTTTTCTCGCCGGATACGCCGCCGTTCTGGTCGTGACCGCTCGACGAACGATGGCGGGCGACGAGCGGGGCGATGTGCTCGACGACCACCGCGCGCGCCTCGAGCAGCTGTTCGACGTGCTGCGCAGCGGCCTGCCCGACTGAGGGCCCCATAAAACTCAGGCCTCGATGAAACTCAGGCCTCGATGAAACTCAGGCCTCGATAACCACCGGGATGATCATCGGACGACGACGGTGCTGGGTGTTGACCCAGCGGCCCACCGTGCGACGGATGACCTGCGCGTAGGCGTGGACGTCCCGCGTGCCGTTGGACGAGGCATCCGTCAGCGCCTTGATGATCTGCGGCTTGACCTCGTCGAAGACGTCCTCGTCCTCCGCGAAGCCGCGCGCCTGGATCTCCGGACCCACGATCACGCGCCCCGTCTGCATGTCGATCGCGACGAAGATCGAGATGAAGCCCTCCTCGGCGAGGATGCGGCGGTCCTTGAGGTCGGCATCCGTGATCTCGCCGACGCTCGAGCCGTCGACGTAGACGTAGCCGAGGTCGAGCTGGCCGACGACGGTCGCGACGCCGTCCCTCAGGTCGATGACCGTGCCGTCCTCGCCGATGATCGTGTTCTCCTCGGGAACGCCCGTCTGCATCGCGAGATTCGCGTTCGCAACGAGGTGGCGCTGCTCGCCGTGAACCGGCAGCACGTTCTTCGGCTTCAGGATGTTGTACACGTAGAGCAGTTCGCCGGCGGCGGCGTGGCCCGGAGACGTGCACCTTCGCGTTGCCCTTGTGCACGACCGTCGCGCCGAGCTTCATGAGACCGTTGATGACGCGGTAGACCGCGTTCTCGTTGCCCGGGATGAGGCTCGACGCGAGGATGACCGTGTCGCCCTTGCCCACCTCGATCTGGTGCTCCAGGTTCGCCATGCGCGCGAGCACGGCCATCGGCTCGCCCTGGCTTCCGGTCGACATGTAGACGAGCTTGTTGTCGGGCAGGTCGGCGGCCTTCTTGGCCTCGATGAGCACGCCGTCCGGAACCTTGAGGTAGCCGAGGTCGGCCGCGATGCCCATGTTGCGCACCATCGAGCGGCCCATGAGCACGACCTTGCGGTCGTTCGCGACGGCGGCATCCAGCACCTGCTGCACGCGGTGAACGTGGCTCGAGAAGCTGGCGACGATCACGCGGCGCGGAGCTTTCGCGATCACAGCTCTCGAGCACCGGGCCGATGTCGCGCTCGAGCGCGGTGAATCCCGGGAACATCCGCGTTCGTCGAGTCGGGCAGGAACAGGTCGACGCCCTTCTCGCCGAGACGCGCGAACGCGCGCAGGTCGGTGATGCGGTCATCCAGCGGCAGCTGGTCCATCTTGAAGTCGCCGGTGTGCAGCACGACGCCGGCCGGGTCTTGATGGCGACGGCGAGCGCATCCGGAATCGAGTGGTTGACCGCGATGAATTCGAGCTCGAACGGGCCGAGCTGCTCGGTCTGGCCCTCCGTGACGGTGAGCGAGTACGGCGTGATGCGGTGCTCCTTGAGCTTCGCCTCGACCAGCGCGAGCGTGAGAGTCGAGCCGATCAGCGGGATGTCCGCGCGAAGCTTCAGCAGGTACGGCACGGCGCCGATGTGGTCCTCGTGGCCGTGCGTGAGCACGATGCCGAGCACGTCGTCGAGGCGGTCCCGGATGGGCGAGAAGTCCGGCAGGATCAGGTCGACGCCCGGCTGGGTCTCCTCGGGGAACAGCACGCCGCAGTCGACGATGAGGATCTTGCCGTCGATCTCGTAGGACGTCATGTTGCGGCCGATCTCGCCGAGGCCGCCGATCGGGATGACCCGCAGCGTTCCTGGCTGGAGTTTGGCGGGCTGGTAGACGTTTACTGGCATCGAGTCCTATTGGTTGAACGGCGAGGCCTTGAGCCTCATGGTGAAGTGTGGGCGCGTCAGCGCGTGGTGCCGGCGACCTTGGGCAGCGCGCCACCGGCGGCGGCGTTGCGGTCGGGGCGGAAGTTGCTCAGATCAACGCCGGGGATGTCGCCGACGAGAGCGACCTCGTCCTCGATGAGGGCGGCCTCGGCATCCTCGGGCCCGACGAGCGGCAGGCGCACGCGCGGGCTGTGGATGCGGCCGAGGCCGTGCAGGATGTACTTCGCCGCGACCGTGCCGGGCACGTGAGTCATGACGGCGCGCACCAGCGGCTCGAGGTGCTTGTGCTCCTGGGTCGCCGTCGCGAGGTCGTTGTTGTTGACGGCATCCACCATGCGGCGGTAGGGCGCCGCCGCGATGTTGGCGGTGACGCCGATGAGACCCACTGCCCCGATCGAGAGGTGCGGGCAGGATGTTCGTGTCATCGCCCGAGAAGTAGAGCAGGTCGGTCTGGTTCAGCACTCGGCTGACCTCGGCGAAGTCGCCCTTCGCATCCTTGATCGCGCGGATGTTGGGATGCTGCGCGGCACGCAGGATCGTCTCGTACCGGATCGGGATGCCGGTGCGGCCCGGGATGTCGTAGAGGATGACCGGCAAGTCGGTGGCATCCGCGATCATCCGGAAGTGGGTGAGCACGCCGGCCTGGGTTGGCTTGTTGTAGTACGGCGTGACGATCATGACGGCGTCGGCGCCGGCCTTCTCGCTGTGCTTGTAGAGCTCGATCGCGTGCGCGGTCTCGTTCGAGCCGCCGCCCGTGATGATCTTGGCGCGGCCGCCCGCGACCGCCTTGGCGACCTCGACGAGTTTGAGCTTCTCCGGGTCGGTGAGGGTGCTGGTCTCGCCGGTCGTGCCGGTGACGACGATGCCGTCGGCCCCGTCGTTGATCACGTCGTCGATGTGCTTCTCGACGTCGGCCCAGTCCACTTCGCCGTCGGCGGCGAACGGCGTGACGAGTGCGACGAGCACCTGGCCAAATGGGTTGTTCTGCGGAGACACCCCTACAGGTTACCGGCTAACGGTTGTGCAGGAGTTGCTCCGCGAAACTGCCTGTTTGCCAAGAGAAATGTGATTTGGGGCGGGTAACTCCTGCACAACCGTTTGGCTATGCGCGATTGTGGTCGGAGCGTGAAACCGCGGCCACAATTGCCGCCTCAACGCTGGATGCCTCATAGACGACCTGCGCATAGACGAAGCGCAGTACGCGCCTGCCGGCGATGCTGAGGAGGGCATCTCGCTTGCGATCCTTGTAGGCGTCCGCGTGGAACTCGCGGCCGTCGACCTCGATGACGAGGCGTTCACCGACAACGAAGTCGACACGGCCGACGGTGTCGATGACGACCTGCTGCCGGAATGGCAAACCGAGTCGCACAAGCATGAGCTTCACCAGCGATTCGATGCCGCTCTCCGACATCCCCGAGGCGTGGGAAGCGATTCGGGAAGATGCACCCGAAAGTTGAGCGACGACCGCTCGCCGGTGCAGGGGGTCGAGCTTGCCAAGATGGAGTGCGGACTCAAGCAGCACGAACCCCGCCGTGGTGCCAGCGCACCGGAAGGCCTGCACAATGGCGACGTCAACAGGCACGACGACGCGATCGCCGCGGCGACTGGGTCCATCCCAGTGCACACGCGTGTCGGCATCCGGAGTCGCCGCGAGCCGCCGACTGTGGCTCATCGGTGTGCGAAGCCGGGATGCCGAAACCGGCACGCTGACGTGCAGGGTCGTCGCGTTGTTGGGCACCCAAAGTCCGTGGTGTGCAGCGGCGCTCACGCACGCCAGTCGACCGCCGACTCGCCACGCCCGCAGCACATCCACGTTCGCAGCCGATGAGGCATACCACCCTTTGCGAACCCGGGTGATGGTGCGGGATTGGACGGTGGCTCGCAGGTACCCCGCGCTGAACCCGGCCTTCAACAGTTCGCCTGCTGACGCGATCCCACCCCGGCGGAGTATTTCTGTTTCGATTCGGCTCACCCGTCGAGCTTCGATCGCGATCGTGCCCTCAGTCGGCCAATCGTCGGGCCCGTGGAGGACCGGCGCGCAACTCGCGCCTCGGAAGGAGGAGTCGTCGCCAAACGGTTGTGCAGGAGTTAGGTGCCCTCAATCACATTCTCATTGGCAAAAACGGCGATTCGGGATGCAACTCCTGCACAACCGTTAGTCAGGGGGCGACGCGACCGTTGGCGTTGAAGGCCGCGGCGGTGAGGGGCATCAGGCCCTCCCAGAAGGTCTCCATCTTCTCGGCCACCATCTCGATCTCGCGCTGCGGGAACGACGGGAAGTGCGTGCCCTCGCGCTTGGTGCGCAGCGACAGGAAGTTCATGAGCGACCGCGCGTTCATGGTCACGTACATCGACGAGTAGATCGTGACCGGCAGCACGATGCGGGCGACCTCGCGCGCGACACCGGCATCCAGCATCCGCTGGTAGGACGCGTACGCGGCCTCGCAGGATGCCCGCACCTCCGCATGCCACGAGCGCGGTCTGCTCGGGCGTGCCGGGCAGGAAGTCGTAGGCGCCGGCCTTGCCGACCTGCACCAGGTTGCGCTCGGGGCCGGGCACGTAGAAGACCGGGTTGAGCTCGCGGTAGCGCCCGCTCTCTTCGTTGTACGACGCGATGCGGTGCCGCATGAATTCGCGGAACACGAAGATGGGCGCCTGCACGTAGAAGGTCATCGAGTTGTGCTCGAACGGCGACCCGTGACGGTCGCGCATCAGGTAGTTGATGAGGCCCTTGCTGCGGGATGTGTCGAGCGTCGGCATCCTGGGCGGTCTCGAGCGTCTGCTCCCCCTGGGTCGACACGCGCGCGGCGAACAGCACGTCGGAGTCGGATGCGCTCGACCGCACCAGCTCGACGGTGACATCGGATCGGAACGAAATCTCATCAGGCACGGCCCTCACGATAGCCGGGACGACCCGACGTAACATCCGTTCACACTCCGCCTCGGGCCCAAATATCGCCTTAATGTGTCGATATGAACCCGGTGGCCGTCGTCGCGATCCTTCGCGGGACTCGTCGCGCTCGCCACCGTGCTCGGGCTGGTCTGGAAGGCGCGCACCGGTCGCGTCGTGCGCACGCAGCGGCCGCAGCCAACGCCGATGCGGTCAACCTGCCCGAGGTTCCGCTCACCGGCGAGGGCGACGCTGCTGCAGTTCTCCACCGAGGTCTGCGCGCCCTGCGTTCCCACCCGCCGCGTGCTCGGCCAGATCGCCGACACGCACGGATGGCGTCGACCACGTCGACCTCGACCTCACGCACCGCCCCGACATCGCCGCACAGTTCAACGTGCTGCAGACTCCGACCACGCTCATCCTCGACCGCGCCGGCGTCATCCGTGCCCGCATCGGCGGCGCACCCGCGCCAGGCCGAGGTGCGCGCCGCGCTCGCCAGCATCCTCGCCGCCTGACCACCCTTGCCGCGACGAACGCGGCGGAAACCCGGAGACTCCCATGGCTGACACGTCCAAAGGCATCGACCCGCGCGGGCCCCGTTTCGGCGCCGCCATCACCGGCGTGCTGCTGCTCGTCGTGATCGGCCTCTGGCTCGCGGGCCTCACCGTCGCGGCGACCATCGTCTTCGCCTACATCACCCTCGTGTTCGCCTGGGGTGCGTTCGCCGGCGTGCAGCGCCATCCCTACGGACTGTTCTTCAAGGCCGTCATCCGTCCGCGCCTGAAGCCGCCGACCGAGCTCGAGGACCCGACTCCGCCGACCTTCGCGCAGGGCGTCGGCCTCGTCATCACTTTCGTCGGCCTCGCGCTCAGCCTGATCCCGGGCGTCGGGCTCGCGCTGCCGATCGCCGCGGCGCTCGCCTTCATCGCCGCATTCCTCAACTCGGTGTTCGCCTACTGCCTCGGCTGCCAGATCTACCTGCTGCTGGTGCGCCTGGGCGTGCTGGGCCGCAAGACGGGCACGCCCGCCGCCGCTTAAGGCGGTCGCGCACTAGGCCGACCCGGCCGCTCGTCATAGGCTGGTGTCTTCCCCACGGAAGGAACCCCCATGGCCCTCACGAGTGAAGCAACGACCCTCTGGTTCGGCGACCTGCAGACCGGATCCGGCACCACCTCCCTCGACTCGTCCGACGCCGCGGAGTTTCCCGGTGTCGTGGCAGGCGCGCTCCGTTGGCGAGGTCGGCAAGACCAACCCGGAGGAGCTGCTCGGCGCCGCGCACTCCGCCTGCTACTCGATGGCGCTGTCGAACGCGCTCGGCGGCAACGGCACCCCGCCGGAGAGCCTCCAGGTCACCGCAGCGGTGACGTTCGTGCCCGGCGAGGGAATCAAGGGCAGCCACCTGCTGGTCAGCGCCAAGGTGCCCGGGCTGAGCGAGGAGGACTTCCAGAAGTTCGCCGCCGACGCGAAAGCCAACTGCCCCGTGTCGCAGGCGCTCGCGGGAATCCCGATCACGCTCGAAGCCAGCCTGGCCTAGTGGCGGCGCGACCCGCGGCCGCGCGGCGCGAACTGCGGATCCTCGTCTCCGGGGCATCCGGATTCATCGGAACAGAGCTGGTGCGCCAGCTCGAGGCCGACGGTCACACGGTGATCCGCCTGGTTCGCGCCAAACCGAAGACCGCCAATGAGGTGCAGTGGTCCCCGTCGACCGGCCAGTTCGAGTCACGGGTGATGGAAACCGTGGATGCGGTCATCAACCTGTCCGGCGCCTCCACCGGCCGAATCCCGTGGACGTCGAAGTACCGCCAGGAGATCCTGGACTCGCGCGTGGATGCGACGGGCACGCTCGCGCGGGCGATCAAGCGCGGCGACGCATCCCCCGACCGTCTTCCTGAACGGCTCGGCCGTCGGCTTCTACGGCGACCGGCCCGGCGAGCTGCTCGACGAGCAGTCGGCGAAGGGCGGCGGGTTCTTCCCCGACGTCGTCAGCGCGTGGGAGGCGGCGCACGCTGGATGTGCCCCGGGGCACGCGAGTCGTCACGTTCCGCACGGGCGTCGTCGTCGGCCGAGGCGGCGCGTTCACTCCCCTGCTGCCGCTGACCCGGTTCGGCCTCGGCTCGCGATTCGGTATCAGGCACGCAGAACTGGCCGTGGATCAGCCTGCTACGACGAGGCCGCGGCCATCCGCCACCTGCTGACCAGCAAACTCAGCGGCGCCGGTCAACCTCGCCGGCCCCACCCCCGCGACGTCGGCGGAGATCACGGCCTACCTGGCGAAGCGGATGCACCGGCCGTACCTGTTCCGGATCCCCGCCGCGGTCATCCGGAGGCTGCTCGGCGATGCGGGCCAGGACCTGCTGCTCACCAGCCAGAACGTGCAGCCCATGCGCCTGGTCGCCGACGGCTTCAGTTTCACCCACCAGACGGCTCAGTCAGGCGATCGACGCGATGCTCGCTCGATCCGGATCGCTCGCCGCGTCGCCCAGCGCGCGCGACGACGGTCGCCGCTGGCGTCGTAGGCGAGCGCGAGCCGGTACCAGCGCGTCCAGTCGTCGGGCGCGGCCTCGACCTCGGCCTGGTAGCGTGGGAAACTCGGCGTCGGCCGCGGCACGCTCGGGCCGCCCGCTCGGGCGGTGCGGGAGGTCGTCCACGGGCAGCGCACCGCGCTCGGTCATCAGGCGCAGCAGGCGCTGGGCCCGCGCGCCGAACACCAGCTCGGCGATGAGCGCCCAGGCGCCGACGATCGGCAGCACGATCAGCGCGACACCCTCGACCTGGCCGACCAGCACGCCGGTTCCGAGCAGCACGATCGCGTGCTGCACGACGAGCACGAGGTAGAGCGCCAGCAGCACCGCCATCACGATGGCGGCGACGAGGTTCTTCATTCAGCGCTGGCCGTGCGAGGTCGATGAGCTTGTCGAGCCCGACGACGATGCCCCGCGACGTCGGTCGCGGCCCGCAGCGCCATCAGGATGCCCGCCTCGTAGGCGTCGCGAGTGTTGGCCTCGTGCTTGATGGTGAGCAGCTCGCCCCGACCCCCGAGCAGCACCTCCTGGCGGGCGCCGACACCCTGCATCCGGATGCTGTGGATCGGCACGCTCGCGATCAGCTGCCCGCGGGCGCGCTGGTCGTGGTGCGGCGCGACGACCGGGCCGAGGTGTGCGCGGGCCTCACCGATGAGTTCGGCGGTGCGGATGGCGGTGCCGGACGGCGAGTCGACCTTGCGAGACGTCGTGCGCCTCGACGATCTCGATCGAGTCGAAGAACCGTGCGGCGAGCGCCGCGAATGAGGTCGCCAGCACCGAGCCGATCGAGAAGTTGGGGATGATCAGAACGGCGAGGTCGGGCTTCTCGGCGACCGGCTTGTTCAGCGTCGCGATGCGCTCGGCCGACCATCCGGATGTACCGACCACCACGCTGATGCCGTGCTCGATCGCGAACTCGACGACGCGCTGCGACACCGCGGGCACGGTCACGTCGAAGATCAGGTCAGCCCCGAGGGCGGCTTCGAGCGGCGTCGCTCGAGTCGATGGATGCGGCGATCCGGAAGTCGTCCGATTCCTCGATGAGGCGCGAGACGACCTTGCCCATCCTGCCGTGTGCACCGACGACGGCGACCGAGATTGTCATGCGCCCAATCTACCAATCCAGCCCGTACGCTCGATGCGTGGTGAGCTTTCGTGATGCATCCGTCGACGAGCCTGGGGCGCACGCCCTGATCGCCGAATATTTCGACATGCGGGCGCAGACGTTCCCCATGGACCTGGGCGACTACCATGCCGCGTTTCCGGCGGCCGTGAACTTCACACCGCCCGCGGGGGTTTTCCTGGTCGTCGTCGAGCACGGCGAGGATGTCGGATGCGGCGGCATCAAGCGCCTGCAGGTCACCGAGTCTGCGCCGGTCACCGGGCCTGCCGCAGTGCGCTACGAGATCAAGCACCTCTGGATCCAGCCGCGCATGCAGGGCCGTCGCCTGGGTCGTGCGCTGCTCGACGAGCTCGAGCGCCGTGCCCGCGACTTCGGCGCCACAGAGGTCGTGCTCGACACCAACGCGAGTCTCACCGCCGCCGGCAACCTGTACCGCTCCAGCGGCTACGTCGAGATCGAGCCGTACAACGACAACCCGAACGCGACCCACTGGTTCCGCAAGGCCCGTCGGCACCGTCTAGACCGTCTAGTAGGGCTGCGGAACGGGCAGTCCGGTGCGCAGCTCGGGCGGGAGGTGCCCGAGGTCGTTGTGCACGAGCAGCACGGGCGGCTTGGCCGAGCGCACCCGGATGATCGTCAGCCCGCAGTTGGCCTGGTTGACGCCCATCCACCGCCACGGCTCCGCGCCGAACGTCTCGCGCACGAACCACGCGATGACGAAGTTGTGGGTGATCAGAAGGTCGTGGCGGTCCTCGTGGGTCGGGGACCATCCATTCGTCGACCGCATCCGCCATCTGGGCCTCCCCGGCCTCGATCTCCTCCGGCGTGACCGACCCGAAGAACGACTCGAAGGCGTGCGGCATGGTCGGCGTCGGTCCGCTCGGGATGCAGTCCATCAGCAGCGCGCTCGGTTTGGACTCCAGCGCGGGCATCCGCTCGGTCAGGATGCGCGCCGTGTCGGCCGCGCGCTCGAGGGGCGAATGCCACGCCCCGCTGAACGGCACCCCGCTCAGCCGTGTCGCGATCGCTTCGGCCTGACGGACTCCGCGCGGCGACAGCTTGCCGTCGGGCATGCCGTACTCGGCGTCCTGCTGCTCGCCGTGGCGCACCAAATAGAGGTAGTGACTCATTGTTCGGTTCTTCGTAACTTTCTAGTTCAGTGCCGGGGCTGGCGACTCTGCCAGCCCTTCGAATGCTCCGTCGGGTACGGTGCCGACCGCCGCAATTGACAGCGGGCCGGGCGACGAGTTCTTCGGCGAGTTCGCGCACGTCGTCGGGTGTGACGAGAGCGATGCGGCGCAGTGACTCGTCGAGGTCGAGGAATTCGCCGAGCGTGATCTCGCTGCGGCCGAGGCGCGACATCCGGGTGTCCGAGTCTTCGAGCGCGAGAGCGGATGCCCCGCTCAGCTGGCCGGATGCGCGGCGCATCTCCTCTTCGGTGACCCCGCTCGCCGCGATGCCTGCGGAACTCGCTGAGCATGAGCTCGGCGACCTGCGCGGTCTTGGCGGGCGAGCATCCGGCGTAGATGCCGAACAGCCCGGCATCCGAGTAGCTGGGCGCGAACGAGTAGACGGAATACGCGAGGCCCGCGCTTCTCGCGGATCTCCTGGAACAGGCGGCTCGACATCCCGCCGCCGAGGATCGAGTTAAGCACGGTCAGCGTCGCGCGGCGCTCGTCGGCCGCGGCCAGGCCGGGCACGCCGAGGATGAGGTTCGCCTGCTCGATCGGGCGCTGCACAACCACAAGGGGCGACCCGCGCTCGATGAGGCCGGATGAGGCGTCGCGACGCTCGACGGGCGCGGCGACGGCGTCGAGGTTCCACTCGGCGCGCACCAGCGCAGCGGTGACCTCGGCGACGAGCTGGTCGTGATCGACGGCGCCCGCGACTGTGATGACGACATCCTGGGCGCGGTAGTTGGCGCGGTAGTGGTTCCAGACGGCGTCACGCGTGACGGCGGTGATCGTCTCCGGGTTGCCGCCGATCGGCCGGCCGAGCGGATGATCGCCGAGCACGGCCTCGAAGAACCGCTCGCTCGTGACATCCGACGGGTCGTCGTCGGCCATCGCGAGTTCCTCGAGGATCACGCTGCGCTCGTTGTCGAACTCGTCGCGGTCGAGCACGGACGACGTGAGCATGTCGGCGATGACGTCGATGGCCATGGGAAGGTCACGGTCCTGGATCTTCGCGTAGTAGCAGGTGTATTCCTTGGCCGTCATGGCATTGTGCTCGCCGCCGACCGAGTCGAAGCTCACCGCGATGTCGAGCGCGCTGCGCGTGAGCGTCCCTTTGAACAGAAGGTGCTCGAGGAAGTGCGTCGACCCGTAGGTCGTCGGCGTCTCATCCCGCGACCCGACCGCGACCCAGTAGCCGATGGTCGCGCTGCGCGCGCCGGGAACCGCTTCGCTCAGGATGCGCACGCCGCTGGGCAGCACGCTGCGGCGGATGAGCGAGTCGCCCGAGGCGACGAACGAGAGTTCTGGCGACGTCAAGGGGCAGGGATACGGCTCCGGTTGTCACCGGATGAGCCTACGTCATCGCGCTCCACGGCGTCGGCGGCGTGTCATAAGCGAAACGATTCAGCAGTCCCTCGAATTGGGGTAACATAAATGAGGACAAACAGACGAGTCTGTCTGTCCTCATCTGCTACTGTAATCAGCAGGCACCCGAAGCCACCAACTGAATACCGAACCACAGCCAGTTCCCGAAAACTGGTGACGATTTGCTCGACGGTTCCCCGGCCGTCGGCAAAAACCGGTGCAGAACCCGAAATTCTGCGCCGGAGTAACAAAACCCGAGTCCCCCCGGCTCGGGAAGCACCCAACGGCTTGAGACACCTAGCCGCAAGCCCGAAAAGGAGCCGCGTTGTGACGGTCGCATTGGATGACGTCAGATTTGATCCGACCGCACAACGTGCTCCGGGCGCCAAAGTGCGCATCCTGGAGACGGCGGATGAGCTCTTCTACTCAGAGGGCATCCGCATCGGTCGGCATCGATCGACTGATCAGTACTTCGAAGGTCACCAAGGCGACCTTCTACAAGCACTTCGGATCGAAAGACCGCCTGATCCTCATGTACATCGAGGCGCGCCACCTCGCCGAGGTCGCCAAGTTCGAGGCAATCCTCGCCGCGAACCCGAAGCCCGAGCAGGCCCTGCGCGCGATCGTCGCCGACACGGTCGCCGAGATCGCACGGCCCGGATTCCGCGGCGACGCGTTCCTGAACGCCGCCACCGAATTCTCCGAAGACCGCCACCCGGTGCGCTCCGTCGTGCTGCGCCACCGCGAATGGCTCACCGGATTCCTCGCCGAACTGCTGCAGGACCTCGGACACCGGATGCCCGGAGACGCCGCAGACGACATCATCCTCGCCCGAGACGGCGCGATGTCAGGCGGCTATGCCGGCGACCCGATCGCCGCATCCGCCTCCCTTACCAGAATCACCGACCAGGTTATAAGGGCTGCCGTCGGATAGTGGGTCGCCGGTAGGGTGACGACCATGCACATCCCTACACGTTAACCCCGCTCCTCCTGCTCCTCGTTGTCACGGCCATCCTGGCCGTCATCGACGCGGTGACCCGCCTCCGCGGTCGTCGTGGCGTCGGCGTGCTCGCGGTCATCGAGCTCATTGTCGGCGTGCTCATGATCCTGTCGTTGTTCATCGTGCTTCCCGGCATCTTCGCGAACAACATCCTCGAAATCGTGCTGCTGGTCGTGCTGCTCCTGCTGCTGATCTTCCGCGGTTCGGTACGCCGCGGCTTCGCCGCGATCACGATAATCGCACTCATCCTCGACCTCGCGCTGCTGCTGTTCGGCCTCGGCTGGCTGCACATCCCCGGTATCAACTGACGATTCACAGCCCGCGAGAACCCCGACGGGGCGAAGATTGAGTCATGGCCAATGATCCGAACTGGCGACTGCCAGATGTTCCAAGTTTCCTGCTTTCGAGCCCCGACTTCGCCGACGGCGGTGCGCTGCCGACATCGGCGCGCTCCGGCATCATGGGTGCGGGCGGGGAGGACCGCTCCCCCACGCTCAACTGGGAGGGCGCACCCGCCGGCACCAAGAGCTACGCGGTCACGGTCTACGACCCCGACGCCCCGACCGGCAGCGGGTTCTGGCACTGGGCGGTCTACAACATCCCGGCCAGCGTGACGAGTCTCGCCGGCAACGCGGGCGACCCGGATGCAGCACTGCTGCCGCCCGGCGCGATCACCCTGCCGATGGAGGCGCGAATGAAGCGTTTCATCGGGGCGGCCCCTCCGTCGGGCCACGGCGAGCACCGCTACTTCTTCACGGTGACGGCCCTGGATGTCGCATCGATCGATCTCGACCCGGACAGCACCCCGGCTGTGCTGGGCTTCAACTTCCTCGGCCACATCCTGGCCCGCGCCCAGCTCGTCGGCACCACCGAGACCCCCTGACCCGCAGACCCGCTGACCGGTCCCCGAGTTGCACGTTTTCGTGGTCTCACGCGCCCCCGTGGCAACGAAAACATGCAACTCGGGTGAGGGAGGCTACTGCGCGGAGGCCTTGTCGAGCAGGGTCACCTGGTTGCGCTCGAGCCGCACACTGGTCGCGCCGAACGCCTCGTCGACCTGGTCGGCGTCCTTCGCCCGCAGCACCGCCGCGGCAACGCCCGGCTTCAGCAACACCCACGCGAGGGCGACACGGGTCTGCGTCTCGCCGAGCTCTTTCGCGACCGTTTTCAGCGCATCAAGCACGCGGTCCCCGCGCCGGCCGATGTGCCGCGACGCGTCGTCGTACATGACCGAGTTGGGAAACTCATCGCGCGCGTGCAACCGCCCGCTGAGGTATCCGCTCGCGAGCGGCAGTCGTGCCAGCGCACCGCGTCCGAGCGCGGTCGCCAGCGGCTGGAACTCGCGCTCGTAGGCCGTGCGCTGCATCAGACTGTATTCGACGAGCAGCGCCCGGAACGACGGACCTCCCGACTCCTCGGCGATCTCGTTCACCCGCTGGATGGTCGCAGCACTGAACCTCGACGCCGACAGGAATCGCACTTTCCCTTCCGTGATCATCCGCATCCCGGTTTCGAGCGAATCCTCGATCGGCACCTTCGGGTCTTCACCGTCGAACGACAGAAAGTCGACATAGTCCGTGCCAAGCCTGGTGAGTGAGTTCTCGATGGCCCGCAGCATGCTGCGTTTGCTGAGTCCCGCCGCATCCGGATGCCGCCCGACCCGCGTCTCGACGATGACTTTGCCGCGGTCCGGCAGGGTGCGCAGCCACGCCCCGATCATCACCTCGCTGCGGCCGCCCGCGTAATGGTCGGCAGTACTGACCAGGTTGCCGCCGCCCGCGAAATAGGTGTCGAGCACGTGCGCCGTCTCGTCGATCCCGGAAGCCCAGCCGAAGGTCGCGCCGTCGAGCCCAATCGGATTGACGATGATTCCGGTGCCGTCGATTTCGCGCGGCCGGATGGCTGGGCTCACGCTCTGCTCGACGGGCCGGGTATCCATCTCTTTACGATATGGGGCAAGTGCGACATATTCTCATCGCCGTCGAATTTTTGGCGGTATTGCCCCCCGCGTGCGTACCGGATTGCGGTCGAACGCGCCGGTAGCATGAGCGCATGGACCTGTGGAGCGAAATCGGCTCCCTGTGGGACCAGGCCGGCGATGGCGAGCCGGGACTCGCCGGCGCACGCGCGCTGCGGCTGGCCAATGCGACGACGGATGTCGCGGAGCGCGCCATCCTGCTCGGTTCGCTCGCCCTGTGCCAGGTCGTCGCGTGCGCCTACGTGGATGCCACCCGCACCTCGCTGAGGGCGGCCGAACTGGCAGCGACGACGACCGGCGCGCTGGGCGACGACGCCCGCTACTACACGGGGGCGGTGCGACTCGTGGCCGCGGCGATGCTCGAGCCCGAGCGCAGCGGGGTCGAACTGACGCTGCCGCTGCCGCCGCTGCGCGACATCCACGAGCATGCGGCGGCGATTGCGCCCGACCGGCGCGAGCGGCTGCTGCTCGCCTACCCGGCGTTCGAGGCGTCGATGTCGTCAGGCAATTTCGCCGGAGTGGCGGAGCTGATCACGCTGTTCCGTCCGTTCGCCGCCGACGACTCCGAGCACTCGACGATCGTGTTGCCGCTGGTCATGGCCCAGTTCGCCCGGTCGGCGGCGTTCACCGGCGACCTCGCCGGCCTCAGCACGCAGGCTGCCGAGACTCTCGCCCTGCCCGGCATCGAGCGGCACCCGCAGGTGATCATGCTGACCGAGGCTCTGCTCTGCTACGCGGCCGCCCAGCGCGCCGACCGCCGCGAGGTCGAGCGGCTGAGCCAGCGCGTGCTCGATGCGGCGCACGGCCGCGGAAACTACATTGCCGTGGGCTCCTGCCTGCTCGTGACCTGGTCGTTCTCGGCGATCGGACAGGTGCAGCGAGCGGCATCCCTGCTGGTGACGGCGAGCGGCGGCCCCGACCTGCCGCGCATCAAGAGCTGGGACCGCGCGTTCGGCTACGAACTGCTCGTCACCGCGGCGTTGCGCCGTGGCGACATCGCCGCAGCCCTGCGCTGGGCCGAACTGTGCGCACCACTGTCGACCGTGCCGGTGGCGGCCGCAGCCGTTGAGCGCACGCTCAGCCGCGTCGCCATCGCACAGGGCGACCACGAGGATGCGGCGTCGCGCGCGCACGCCTCGGCCACGCTCGACGAACTGTCAGGCGCCCGGCTCGAGCAGCTCCGGGCGCGGGTGCTGTACGCGACGGCGCTCGCCTCCACCGGGCAGCGCGACCTCGCCATCCAGACGCTCTCGGAGATCGCCAGCGACGCGGACGCGCTGGGCGCGACATCCATCCGCAACCTCGCGGCCAGGGAGTGGCGGGCTCTCGTTCGTCGCGATGCACCTGCGGCCGGTGGCTTCGCGAGCCTGTCGGATCGGGAGCGCGAGATCGCCGTTCTGGTTGCCGAGGGGCACACGAACCGCAGCATCGGCAGCACGCTGTTCCTGTCGGAGCGCACGGTGCAGACTCACCTGTCGCGCATCCTGAGCGTGCTCGGCCTGCCGTCGCGCACCGCGATCCCTGCAGCCCTGGGGGTCGGCTCCAGCGAGGTGGAGGCACCCGCCCTCACCGAACGGCAGGAGCAGATCGCCCGCCTCGTCGCGCAGGGGCATTCAAACGCGCACATCGCTCGCGAACTGGGCATCAGCGTGAAGACGGTCGAGAACCACCTGGCCGGCATCTTCGCGCGATGGCAGGTGTCATCCCGCACGGCAGTGGCGAACCTCTACGTGGCTCGCGAGCGCAAGTCCGCCTGACCCCAAACCTCTCTCCTAATTCAGGAGGTGTGAGCTCGGGCCGGTGTCATTGCGGCCACAGGGATCGACTCGCGTTGACACCAGTCACATACCCTCCTGAGTTGAGAGAGCAAGCTCCTGAGTTGGGAGAGTGCAAAAGGCCCGCGCCACCGAAGTGGCACGGGCCTCACGCGTGGTGCGGGTTACTCCTCGGAGTCGTCCAGCCGGCAACGCCGGCGTCGACGAGTTCGCCGGATGCGGCGTCCTCGCCCTCGAGCACGGGAGCGAGCGACAGCTTTCCGCGGTCGTCGATCTTGGTGATCTCGACCTGGATCTTCTGGCCGACACCGAGCACGTCTTCGACGTTCTCGACGCGCTTGCCACCGGCGAGCTTGCGAACCTCGCTGATGTGCAGCAGGCCGTCCTTGCCGGGGGTGAGCGAGACGAACGCACCGAAGGTCGCGATCTTGACGACGGTTCCGAGGAACCGCTCGCCGACCTCGGGGTTCAGCGGGTTCGCGATCGCGTTGACCGCGGCGCGAGCCGCCTCGGCCGACGGGCCGTCGACAGCACCGATGTACACGGTTCCGTCATCCTCGATCGAGATGTCGGCTCCGGTGTCATCCTGGATCTGGTTGATCGTCTTGCCCTTCGGGCCGATGAGCTCGCCGATCTTGTCGATCGGGATCTGCACCGAGATCACGCGGGGCGCGGTCGGGGCCATCTCGTCAGGCGCGTCGATGGCCGCGTTGATCACGGCGAGGATCGTCGTGCGGGCCTCCTTCGCCTGCTTGAGGGCACCATCCAGAACGGAGGACGGCAGGCCGGCGAGCTTCGTGTCCAGCTGGATGGCCGTGACGAACTCGCTGGTGCCGGCGACCTTGAAGTCCATGTCGCCGAGGGCATCCTCAGCACCGAGGATGTCGGTGAGCGCCGCGTAACGCGTCTCGCCGTCGACCTCGTCGGAGATGAGGCCCATCGCGATGCCTGCGACCGGTGCGCGCAGCGGCACACCGGCGTTGAGCAGCGACAGGGTGGATGCGCACACCGAACCCATCGACGTCGAACCGTTGGAGCCGAGAGCCTCGGACACCTGGCGGATCGCGTAGGGGAACTCCTCGCGCGGCGGCAGAACCGGCACGAGTGCGCGCTCGGCCAGGAAGCCGTGCCCGATCTCGCGACGCTTCGGGCTGCCGACCCGGCCGGTCTCACCGGTCGAGTAGGGCGGGAAGTTGTAGTGGTGCAGGTAGCGCTTCTTGGTGACGGGGTTCAGCGAGTCGATCTGCTGCTCCATCTTGAGCATGTTCAGCGTGGTGACACCCAGGATCTGGGTCTCGCCGCGCTGGAAGATCGCTGAACCGTGAACGCGCGGGATGACCTGCACCTCGGCGTCGAGCGCACGGATGTCGGTGAGCCCGCGGCCGTCGATGCGGATGCCCTCGGTCAGCACGCGAGCGCGCATGACCTTCTTCGACACCGACTTGTACGCGGCCGAAACCTCACCGTTCGCTGAGGCAGGAAGGCGCTCGGCCTCGACCTCGGCGGCGATGTGGCCCTTGACGCGGTCCTTGAGCTCGTCGTCGGCGTTCTGGCGCTCGATCTTGTCGGCGATCTGGTAGACGCCTCTTCAGGTCGTCGTACGCGAGGCCGGCGACGGCGTCGTAGGTCTCCTGCGTGTACGGCGGGAAGAGCGGGAACTCCTGGATGGCCTTCGCGGACTGGTCGGCGAGCGACTGCTGCGCCTTGATGAGCTGCTTGAGGAACGGCTTCGATGCCTCGAGGCCCTGAGCGACGACGGTCTCGTCGGGCTTGGTGGCGCCCGCCTTGATGAGGTCCCAGCTGCCTTCGGTGGCTTCGGCCTCGACCATCATGATCGCGACATCCTCGTTGCCGTCCTTGTCGACGGTCAGGCGTCCGGCGACGGTGAGGTCGAAGACGGCCTCCTCGAGCTGGCTGATACTTCGGGAACGCGACCCACTGGTCGGTGCCGTTGGAGCCTGGCATGAGCGCGAGGCGGATGCCGCCGACCGGACCGTAGAACGGCAGGCCGGAGATCTGGGTCGACGCGGATGCCGCGTTGATGGCCAGGGCGTCGTAGAACTCGTCGGGTGCGATGGCTCAGCACCGTGATGACGATCTGGACCTCGTTGCGCAGGCCCTCGACGAAGGTCGGGCGCAGCGGGCGGTCGATGAGACGGCAGACCAGGATGGCCTCCGTCGATGGGCGACCCTCACGGCGGAAGAACGAGCCGGGGATCTTGCCTGCCGCGTACGAACGCTCTTCGACATCCACCGTGAGTGGGAAGAAGTCGAACCCGTCGCGCGGGTGCTTTCCTGCCGACGTTGCCGACAGGATCATGGTTTCTTCGTCGAGATATGCGGCAACGGCACCCTGTGCCTGCTGCGCGAGGCGACCGGTCTCAAAACGGACCGTGCGCTTGCCGAACTTGCCGTTATCGAGAACGGCTTCGGCGAATTTGATTTCTGGACCCTCCAAGGGGGGTTTCTCCTTTGTTTTACGTCGAAACCCCGTATGGGTCGCGACTCGTCAAGGAGCAGGAGCGGGCATCACGGCGCGATGCTGTGCTATTACAGCGAAATGGGCACGTGCGTGTGTCCCTAGAAGTGGGGCGCATGTCTGGCCAACAGTAGAAAAGCTCCCAGCCCGCGACTTAATCGAGTGCCGTTGGGAAATTCACCACCGGTGACCAGCGTCTTGCCAGCCTGCTCCGACTCTCACTCTACCAGTTGGGCACTACATTTTGCTCGGTAACCCAGCCGTTCGAGCGCCTGTCGTGGCGCGCTATTTGTGGGCGGCGTAGAGCTCGCCGGGGTACGGCGGGCACTCCGCGGCAGGTAGGCCTGCGTTGACGCCATCCGGCGGGCTGCAGGTGCGTGAACGGGTTGAGTGCGCCGACATCCTCGTAGCCTTCGCCGAACTGGCCGACGGGCGGCAGGTCGGCGACGACCGCGCCGTGGGCGCGCAGGCACGGCACGGTCTCGTTGCTCCAGTACCCGTAGAGGTACTCCTCCTGCGCGTCGCTCAGGTAGCCGAGCTCGAGCGGGTCGGAGGGATACTGCGCCTCGCACGTGTAGATCGCGACCTCGACCGGAAACCGGTCGACGGGCTTGACGTCGGTGTCGACGATGCCGCCGGCGAGGGTCCACGACGACGTGGCGGTAGCCGGCCTTGTGCATGCAGGCGGACGAGCACGGGCCCCTCGTCGAGGTAGTTCACGTATTTGATGATGGCGATCCGTGGGACGCAGAAAGCTGCGGATCGCCGGACCTGACCGCATCCCAGCGCAGGGTGAGGTCGGCCTCCGTCGCGGCCTTGCGCTGTGCTGCGGTGATGCCGGCCGGATCGGGCGCGGCCGCGGTGCAGCCGGCGAGCAGTGCGCAGAGCACAGCCATCACAAGGATGCCCGCACCCGCTCGTCTCACTGTTCAAGACTACGTATTGTGTCTCGCCGTGACCGTGCAGTGAGCGCGGGCAAAGGAATGGCCCGCCGGATGCTCCGGACGGGCCGTTCCCTTGGGGGGTCTTTCGGTTATGCGGCGGGGCCCGCGACGAGGGTCAGTGTCGCCGAGTGGGTGGCACCCGAGTCATCCAGGTATGTGACGGTCACCGAGTCGCCGACCTTGTGCGCCTGGATGGCGGCACTCAGCTGCGTCGCGGTCGTGACGGCCACGCCGTTCACCGCGGTGATCGTGTCACCGGACGCGATGCCCGCGTTGGCTGCCGGGTAGCCGGAGAACGTGGATGCGACGGGCACGCCCGCGGTTGTGGTCGTGGCTGTCTCGGCGATGTTGATTCCCGCGAATGCCGGGTAGCCGAGAACGATGTCGCTCGAAGACCGTTCCGGCCTCGATCTGGTCGGCGACCTTGAGCACCTGGGCGATGTTGAGGGCGTAGCCGGTGACGACGGCGCTGCCGCTCGATGCCGCGGTGACCATGCCGATGACCTTGCCGCTCGAGTCGAACAGCGGGCCGCCCGAGTCGCCGGAGACGACGTCGGAGTTGAGCTCGATCAGCCCGCGACAGGTTTTCGGTTCCGTCTGAGGAGTCGCTGCCGACCGTCAGGGACTGGTTGGTCGCGCCGACGGTTCCGACCGCGGTGACCAGGTTGCCCGTGCCCTCGGCGTTACCGACCGAGTAGATGGACTCGCCGACGCTGACCTTCTCGGTCGAAGCGAAACTGACGGTGGAGAGACCGGATGCGCCGGTGAGCTTCAGCACCGCGACATCCGCGGTCTTGTCGGTGCCGACGACGGTGGCCGTGTACTTCTGGCCGGTCGATTCGACGGTGACGGTGATGCTGGTGGAGCCCTCGACGACGTGGTTGTTGGTGAGGATGTAGCCGTTCGAGGTGAGGATCATGCCGGTGCCCGCGGCCTGCTCCTGGGTGTTGTAGTCGAGCACGGTGTTGATCGTGACGATGCCGACCTTCTGCGCGGCGGTCGCGGCTGTGGCTGTCGCCTCGCCCGCTGTGGCCTGCTGCCCGATCGACTGGCCGCCCTGGAGGCCGCCGCCGAAACGGTTGCCGTTGCCCGCGCCGCCGCCCGGTGCGTTGCCGAAGCTGCCGTAGGTGTTGGTGTTGGGCGTCGTGGCCGTCGATGAGGTGGTGCTGGTGTTGCCGGCGGTGAGCTCCGCCACGGTCGCGGTTCCCAGTCCACCGATGCAGATCACCGCTGCCGTCGCGACGACGATCGCGATCCACGGCTTGCTGCGCTTGGGAGCAGGCTCCGGCGTCTCGGGGGTCTCCGGCTGGTAGTCGCCGGCGGGGGTGATGCTCATGACGTGCTCCCGTTCGTGTGGATGTTGGTCATACTCAACGCCTCAATGCTGGGCGAATTCTATGAACGAACAATGACTACCCTCAGTGTTCTGATCGCGCGTATGTCCCCCAAAAGTATGACCGCTTTCGGGCTCGAACTTCACCACCGACGCGTCCCCAGTTCGGTGAACAGACACCCCCAAATCGGTGGTCGGGGAGCAACCCGGTGGTCGGGTAGCGCGCTCCGAAGTAACCCGGTGGTCGGGTCTCGATACGCCCGGCCTCGCAAGCTCGGTCGTGCTACTCGACCACCGACGTAACCCGGTGGTCGAGTAGCGCGCTCTGGCGCAACCCGGTGGTCGGGTCTCGACACGCCCGGCCTCGCAAGCTCGGTCGTGCTACTCGACCACCGACGTAAGCCGGTGGTCGAGTAGCGCGCTCCGAAGCAACCCGGTGGTCGAGTAGCGCGCTCTGGAGCGCGTATCGAGACCCCCGCCCCTTAAAACGGACTGAACCCCGCGGGCAGCGCGAACGGGTCGCGCACCTGCTCGCTGCGGTCGCTCTCGCGCACCAGAGCCGCGAGTTCGCCGGCCGCGCGGCCGACGCGCTCACTGATGTTCCCGGAGCCGGTCGATGGGTCGCTCCCCCAGTCGCTCGACGCCGCGTATACGGCTGTCGGAACCACCACCGCATGCAGGTAGCTGAACAGTGGACGTATCGCGTAGTCGAGTGCCAGCGAGTGGCGCTCGGTGCCGCCGGTCGCGGCGATCAGCACCGGGAGGTCGGTGAGGGCCTGCGGGTCGATGATGTCGATGAAGCTCTTGAACAGTCCGCTGTAGCTCGTGGTGAAGATCGGGGTGACGGCGATCAGTCCGTCGGCCTCGGCCAGAGCATCCAGGGCCTGCTGCAGCTTCGGGCCGGCGAACCCGGTGAGCAGGTTGTTCGTGATGTCGTGCGCGAGTTCGCGCAGCTCGATCACGGTGACATCCACGCTGCAGTTGGCCGCCGAGCCGGCCGAGGGGCCGTGCTCGCGCAACCGAGCGACAGTCGCATCTGTGAGGCGGTCGGCAAGCAGACGAGTGGATGACGGCTGCCCGAGCCCGGCGCTCGACAACCACCAGCCGTCGAGCTAACGGTTGTGCAGGACTTTGCGTGGTCGAGTCACTCACTTGGCGGCCTCCAGGGCGGAATCCGCGCCGACTTCCTGCACAACCGTTTCGGAGGTGTGGGCGGCGGCGCGAGCGGCAACGAGCGACGCGTGCGTCGGGCCATCCGGCACGTGCGCCGGGCGGTTCTTCGCGAACTCCTTGCGCAGCACCGGCACGACCTCTTCGCCCAGGATGTCGAGCTGCTCGAGCACGGTCTTCAGCGGCAGGCCGGCGTGGTCCATGAGGAACAGCTGGCGCTGGTAGTCGCCGAAGTACTCGCGCATCGAGGCGTAACGGTCGATGACCTGCTGCGGGCTTCCCACGGTGAGCGGGGTCTGCTCGGTGAAGTCCTCGAGCGACGGGCCGTGTCCGTAGACGGGAGCGTTGTCGAAGTACGGGCGGAACTCGTTGACCGCATCCTGCGACTTCGTGCGCATGAAGGCCTGGCCGCCGAGTCCGACGATGGCCTGGTCGGCGGTGCCGTGGCCGTAGTGCTCGAAGCGCTGGCGGTAGTACCCGATGAGCTTCATGTAGTGCTCCTTCGGCCAGAAGATGTTGTTCGCGAAGAATCCGTCACCGTAGTAGGCGGCCTGCTCGGCGATCTCGGGCGAGCGGATGCTGCCGTGCCAGACGAACGGCGGCACGTCATCCAGTGGGCGCGGTGTCGAGGTGAAGCCCTGCAGCGGCGTGCGGAACTTGCCCTGCCAGTCGACGGTGTGCTCGCGCCACAGCTTGTGCAGCAGCGCGTAGTTCTCGATGGCGAGCGGGATGCCGTCGCGGATGTCTTTGCCGAACCACGGGTACACGGGCCCGGTGTTGCCGCGGCCCATCATGAGGTCGACGCGGCCGTCGGACAGGTGCTGCAGCATCGCGAAGTCTTCGGCGATCTTGACCGGGTCATTCGTGGTGATCAGGGTCGTCGCGATGTCGACAGCAGCAGGTTCTCGGTCTGCGCGGCGATGTACGCGAGGGTCGTGGTCGGGCTCGACGAGACGAACGGCTCGTTGTGGTGCTCGCCGAGCGCGAAGACGTCGAGGCCGACCTCTTCGGCCTTCTTGGCGATCGTGACCAGCGCCTTGATGCGCTCGTGCTCGGTCGGGGTGGTGTCGTTGGTCGGATCCGTCGTGACGTCGCTGACGGTGAATATTCCGAACTGCATTGCCTGCTCCTGGACGTCAATATCGATGCGTTTGCATCGATATCAGTGTAACGGATGCCCTGGCGTGGTTATTCCCGGGCCTCGATACGCCCGGCCTCGGGTCTCGATACGCCCGGCCTCCTCCGTCGGCTCGCGCTACTCGACCACCCGCTACGCCACCGCCACCGCACGCTCCGCCGCGCGCTCGGCGCCGGCCCGCACCGCACCGTTGTTGCGGAAGTGCCCCACAGTGCTGAGCAGCAGCCCGAGCACAGCCCAGCCCGCGAGCACCAGCCACGGGAAGGTCATGTCCGCCTTCGGAAAGTACGTCAGCTCGCGAAGCAGCGTGGCACCGGCCCCCGGCGGAAACCACTGGCCGATCGCGCCCCACGGCTTCGCCAAGAACTCGATCGGCAGCGCCGCGGCCGAGATCGGGTTGGCTCCCAGCAGGAACAGCACCGGCCCTACAGCCACGCCTGCTCGCCCGATGAGCGCCACGAAACCCAGGATGACGCCGCCGATCCCGAGCAGCACCAGCGCGATCGCGCCGGCGTTGACGAAGTAGCTGTTCGCGAGCCCGCCGAACCAGCCCTGCAGCACGCCGGTGATCGCGGCCGATCCGACGACCGCATACACGGCGAGCGCGGCCACCCTGCGCCACACCCCCACGATCGCAATCGCAACCAGCGAGCCCCCGAGGAGTCCGCCGAGCACCATCGGGAACGAGGATGCCCCGATCGTCGACCCGCGCGGATCGGTCGACAGCAGGGGCACGACATCCGTCGTCTTCACTGTTCCGATGGCGCTCGCCGGGATGTGCTGCGCGGCGGCCGCAGCAACGCGCTGCTGCTGCAGTTTGGGCGCCAGGCCGTCGAGCGACTGGGCGATCGTGGGGTTCGCCGCCGTGGCCGTGAGCACCTCGGGCACGGTGCCGAGCACGATCGCTCCGTAGGTCGTGCGCTTCTCGATCAGGCTGACGGCCTTCGCGCGGTCGGAGACGGTCGTGAACGCGAACGTTCCGGGCGAGGCCGTGCGTAGGGCGGCCTCGACCGCGGTGGTCTGCGCCGACGGCCCCGCGACGGCGACCGGTATCCCCGTCGGGCTCGCCGTGAACGACGGCCAGAGGAAGGCCAGCACGATAACTGTGACGATGGCTGCGAGCGCAACGCCGATCCCCGCGCTGCGCGCCCACGTCGTATGGGGCGTAGGTTCCGGCACCATGGCGTGGTGCGGCTGCTGCACGTGATGAGGCTGCTGAGTGTTGGCGCGCTGCTGGGTCTGGGTCACGATCGTTGCTTTCTTCAAGGAGTTTCTAAAACGACTGTTCGTTCTTTATACTGACACTGGCGAGGCTCGCCGTCAAGAACGTTCCCCTCTGTTTAGGTTGGATGCATGCCCAAGGTCACCGAGCAACACCGCGTCGCGCGACAGGACGAGATCATCGAGGCAGCACTGGCGGCCTTCCGCCGCAAAGGTTTCCAGGCGACATCCATGGCCGAGATCATTGCCGAGTCGGGCCTGAGCGCCGGCGCCATCTACTTGTACTTCGGCAGCAAGGCCGACATCGTCTACGCGGTGGCGACCCGCATAGTGCATGCGCGGGTCGAAGATCTCGACAATCTCGCCCAGCTCGACCCGATGCCCGAGCCCAGCGTCATGATCCGCACGCTGCTCAGCGGCCTCATCGAAAGCCTGGGGCTGCCCGGCATCCTGTTACAGGTCTGGGGCGAGGCAGTCACAGACCCGGCCCTGCGCGAACTGTGCGTCGGCATCTTCGGGTTACTGCGCGAGGCGATGACCACCTATGTCGCGCGCTGGCAGCAGTCGGCGCACGCGCTCTCCGCCGCGGAGGCGCAGCGCGTGGCCGAGGAGCAGGCGCCGCTGTTCGTCAGCGCCGTCAACGGCTTCGTTGTGCAAGACAGTCTCGTGCCGGGCTTCGACCGCCGCGCGTACCTCGAGGCCACACTCCCCCACCTTCCGAGGTAGCGGGGTCTCGATACGCCCGGGCCTCCTCCGTCGGCTCGCGCTACTCGACCACCGCAGAAACGGGCCTCCTCCGTCGGCTCGCGCTACTCGACCACCGCGCTAGTCCGGTGGTCGAGTAGCCGCGCGAGGAACGAGCCGGCGTATCGAGACCCCGCCTGCCCTCGTGCGTCGGGTCTCGATACGCCGGGCCTCCTCCGTCGGCTCGCGCTACTCGACCACCGACGAAACGGGCCTCCTCCGTCGGCTCGCGCTACTCGACCACCGCGCTAGTCCGCTGGTCGAGTAGCCGCGCGAGGAACGAGCCGGCGTATCGAGACCTACGACTTCTTGAGCAGCGCCGCCTCCAGCGCGGCCACCTTGTCGAGCAGCGCCGAGGTGGCGGCATCCTGCGCAGCGAGGTGCGACTGAATCTGCCGCGATTCCGCGAGAATCGCCGTCGCATCCTTATAGGTCGCGGCCGCGCGGGCATCCGACGCCGTCGCCTGCACGTTCTGCCCCACGATGATGACCGGCAGCAGGAAAAGCTGCAGGAAGTACCCGGAGACGGCTCCGACGATCAGCACGAGACCGGTATTGCCCGTCAACGCTGCGGTGACGCCCATGATCCCGATGACCGCGAAGACGTAGGCGCACCACATGGTACCGACGCTGGTGGTGATCACGAGACCGAGCCTGGCGTTGAATCTCTTGACCGCCGACTGCGCACGCGATCTTCTTCACGGTCTTGCGCACCGTCGGCGGACCCTCCTTCTCCCGCTCCGCGATGCGCGGGTGCTCGGTGTAGTGGAAGGATGTGTCGGCCATGGGTGCTCCTTGGATTCGGTGGGTGTACCGAAACCTTAGAGCCGCGAGGCCGGGCGGGCGAGCGTTACAGCTGCTCCGGCGGCGGGCTCGTAGCGAAAGACCTCGTTGGCGCCCTCGTCGAGTTCCCACGTGACGTCCTGGGTCGGGTCATCCTCGGCACCGGGGGTCGCACGCACGAAACTCTTGCGAGGCAGTCCGTCGATGAACTCGAGTTCGACGGTTTCGGTTCCCTCGGCGCCGACAAGTTCGGCGGTGTAGGTCTCGGGGGCGTTCGTGTCTTGGCTCATGAGTTTGACGCTACAACGTCTGGCCCATCAGCAGAACCACTCGCAATTTGCCGCCCTTTTTGGTAATCGTGGCGGGGATGCGGTTATCGCTGCGACCCTCCAGCCGGGCGAGCGCCTCCACGACGACGGGTTCGAGCCCGCGCGGTACAAACCCCACGACGCCCGACATCTTGCGACCGGTGAAGAAGCGAACCGGCATCGGGGCATCCACCCGCTCCTCCTCGACCGTTCGGGAGTTGATGAACGTCTGCAGCGTCTCTTCCTCGAGCAGCGCCGCGAGCTCCTCCTGGTAGGGGTCGCTGTCGGCGAGAATTATGGTGACGCGCTTGTTGCGGGGGGCGAGGCCGTAGTTGTAGTCGCTGAGCTTGCCGCTGCCCGAGTCGGATGCCATTCGACACCGTTCTTTCACTAGGTTGGGAACACCCACTGTATCGAGGAGCAGACATGAGCACACCGACTACCGAGCACCCGGCCGGCCCGAGCACGATCAGCGTTCTGGCGCTGCACCGTGGCCAGTTGATCGCGGTGTCGATCATCGGCCTCATCCTGGGACTCATCGGGCTCTTCCTGCCCGTCGTGGCCCTGCTGTTCGTGGCGATCGTGTTCGGCATCTTCCTGATCGCGTCGGGAATCTTTCGCATCAACGCGGCGCTGCTCACGCACGGTCTGCCGGCGGGAATCCGCTGGCTGACCGGTCTGCTCGGCGTCATCATCGTCGTCGCGGGCGTGATCTGCCTGGCGGACCCGTTCCGCAGTCTCATCGTCTTCGCCTACCTGATCGGCATCGGCTGGATCGCGGGCGGCATCACCGACATCATGGGCGCGGTTCAGGGCAGCGTTCGTCCGCGGTGGTTCGGCTGGGTTGCCGGTGTTGTGTCGATCCTGGCGGGAATCGTGCTGTTCGTCATCCCGGCGGCGGGACTCTCGACGTTTGTTCTGGTCGGTTCGATCCTGCTCATCATCGTGAGCATCAGCGCGCTGCTGAACATCCCGCGCACTCCGAAGCCGAAGGCCTCCGACACCCCGATCATCACGGAAGACAATCGCCCCTAGGAATGTGGGCCACGTGGCCAACCCGGCGATCGAGCAACCAAAGCCGGTCGTCGAGTAACCAAACCCGGTGGTCGAGTAGCCGCGTGAGGAACGAACCGGCGTATCGAGACCCCCTGAACAGCTACGCCTCGCGCGCAACTCCACTGGCCGCACGGCTCTGCGCCCGCGCCGCAACTCGCGCCTCGTGGCGCGCTTTGCGCTGCTCGATCGCTGCGTGGTCGAGCGCCTTCGTCGCGGGATTGAGGAACAGCGCCAGCATCCGCACTCCGAACCCGAGCACGGCGGCCGGGATCGAGAACCAGAGGATCATCGAGATGGCGCCGGCCAGCTGCGTCGCCACGTTCGCGCTGATCGCGTTCTCCCACAGCACCGTGAACAGCCCGATCAGGATGATCGTCAGCGCCGCAGTCATGAGCAGCCGCAACGGCCCGCGGCCGCGGAAATACATCACGATGCCGTCGAGCACGAACGAGACGGCGATCGGCAGAATGATGCCGGCGAGAACGAACCCGCCCAAATAGCCCCCGGGCGACGCCGAAAACTGGTCCATGGCTTCATCCCCCCAGATATACGCCTTGGTCTCTCACACTAATGCGGGCTTTCTGGGGCCGCGCTCCCCCCATCGGGGGTCACGTGGTCGTCGAGGGTGAACTGTTGCCCGAGAAAGCCCCCACGTCGAGCGGAAGTCGCGTGCCGAACGTGGGCCCGATGAGCGTGAGCACGAGCACCCGGCCGGTTGAATCGGTGGTCCAGGTGACGGTGCTCCCTGCCGGCACCGGCCCCAGCACCTGGCCGGATGGCTCGCCGACGAGGAGGCCCGCAGGGGTTGCCGCATAGGAGGTGGGCATCGGCCTTCCGCTGCTCGAGATCGCCAGGAGCGTGCCCGCGATAACGGGCACGTCGTGCAGCATCGCGGCGCGCTCATCCTGGGCTGTTGCAAAGGTGGCGGCGGCAGCCCCGGGCGTGGTCGTCGGTGCCGCCGTCGGTGTCGGTGTCGGTGTCGGTTGTTCGACTGCACGGGCATCGCTATCGAATGCGGGATCTCGAGCGTGGCGAAGCTCGCGAGCGTGCCGACGTATCCGCCGAACAGCACGAGCGCGCAGACCCCACCGATGACCATGCCGGAGATCGGCAGCACGATCGAGTTCGTGAACGGTTGCGACATCCGCACCAGGGCGATCAGCGCGCTGGCCACCGCGAGCGCGCCAGCTCCGACCGAGGCCCACACCAGACTCTGCGGGGCGACCAGAGCCAGAAAGAGCGCCACCACCCCGAGCACGAGGGATAGCAGGCCGAACAGAGACGATCGGCCCTGCGAGACCTGCCCCGGTCGCGCGTAGATGCCGCCCGGCGCATAGGGATAGGTGTACGCCTCGCTCTGTTTCCAGTCGCGTGCCCCCTCGCCAGCTGCCACAGTCATCCCCCCGGTGATTGGTCGCAGCCCATTATCCCCGCCCGCGCCGTTGCTTCGCGAGCGCGCGAACCGGGGTCGCCCCGCCATTCCGGTGCCTGAGCTTCGAAAAGCTCGTGAGTGAGGTGCCGGCAACCACGCTAGAACTGCAGCGCGTGCAAGACCAGTTCGCCGAGACCGACCAGGGCGGCGCTGAAGAGCATTCCCGAGGTCACGATGAACGCGTTCCAGCGCCGCACTCCGCGCTCGATGCGGTCGTACGCGTCGCGGGTCGCCTGGGCGTTGTCCATCGGCAACGGCTTGCGCGTCCATGCTGCGGGGTCGCTGAACAGGGCGACGATCTGCTCGACCTGGTCGCGCGAAAGCTTCGGCGAGCGCCGCCGAATCCGTCGCGCAACGTGTTCGGAGCGCGCGACGCCGATGGTGCGACCGTTCCAGGCGGGGGTCGACGTGATCGTGATCTTCTTTGCGCCCGAGATGGCGATCACCGGCATGACACCGAGCGGGATGCCCGCCGCGCGCAGCACAGCCTCCACGCGGGTTGCCTCGAAGTCGGCGTAGCGCAGGTATTCGCGGTGGCGACCATCCACCAGGAAGCGGCCGCCCGACACCCAGATGCGGCGGTCGAGCAGGCGCTTCGAGTTGATCGCAAAGACGCCGGTCGGGCCGATCGCGATGTGGTCGATGTCACTGCCTCGCAGGCCGACCGGGATCGAGTGCAGCACCGTCCACTCTGTGCCGAGCGTGCTCAGTCCACGCGCCATGCTCAGCTCGCCCTTGACACCGCGCAGCCAGCTCTCGCCGTCTTTCGAGAGGCGCACGATGCCGAGCGGCCACTCGACCAGGTCGGGCGTGCCGCGCAACGAGACAAGCTTCTCCATCACCGCCTGTGCCGGCGCTCGCTGTCGCAGATCGGTCACGACTCCCCCTCGGATGTGATCCGATTCGAACGTAGACCCGGATGCGCGTCCGGTTCTCACCCCAGATCGCGGGGGCGGTGGCGCGGTTGCCCGGCCGCACGATGCCGGAATCAGGTAGACAGACCGGTTGACCGGACACGGCCACAGGCATAGCGTCGAAGGGAAGGCATCCCCCGCCACCCGATCACGATCTCAATGAGGAGACATCATGATCCGTCGCCGTGTGTTTCTGCCCGCAGCCGTGGCAGTTCTGGCTCTCGCGTCTATCGGTCTGGTTCGGCGGGGGCATCCGCCGCCTCCGACGTTGCGGCCGCCGACGGCCCCGGCACCACGAGCCACCAGGACCAGTCGCGCAAGGACTGCGTCGGCACCGCCCGCAACACCACCTCGAAGATCTGGTTCACCGTGGCGAACGGCGTGCTGTCGGATGTCTACGCCCCGACCGTCGACGCCACCAACGTCGAGACGATGCAGTACATCGTCACCGATGGCTCGACCTTCACCGACCTGCAGACCCGCGACATGACCTACACGGTGAAGTCGGATGCGACCGGCATGACCTGCACCGTCACGTCCACCGCGAAAGACAAGAGCTACAAGCTCGTCACCACCTACCTCACCGACCCCTCGCGCGACAGTGTCGTGCTGCACACCACATTCGTGCCGGCGACCAGGGCGGCGAGGAACGACCAGCTCTTCGTGCGGCTGGATGCCAACGCCGGCGGCAACGGGGGCGGCGGCACCGCGAACGGCGGCGCCGACACCGCGGTCACTGACACCTCGACGGGCTCGGCCATTCCGGTGAGCTTCGACACCAACACCACTCAGCCAGGCGAACCGCACCGCCTATGCGGTGCCGTCATACCTCGCGCTCACCGCCAGCAAGCCGTTCTCGGCCGTGAGCAGCGGCTTCGTCGGCACCCCGAGCGATGGCCTGACCCAGCTCGACGCCACCCACGCGCTCGGCCCGATCACCACGTCCGCGACACGACGGAAACGTCGAGCAGACGGCGGGCATCCCGCTCGACCGGCACCGTCAGACCACGCTCGCGCTCGGGTTCGGAACCACCCAGGCGTCGGCCGTGGCAACGGCGGCCGCGACTGCGTCGTCGTCGCTCAGCCGGATGACCGCGAACTACCGCCAGGGCTGGACGAACTACGACGACAAGCCTCACCAGCCCGCACCTCGCCTCGACGGGTCTGACCCACGCCCAGCGTGACACCGCGATCCGGGACTACTACCAGTCGGCGAACGTCGTGAAGGCGTCCGAGGACAAGACCTACCCCGGCGCGATCGTCGCCGGGCTGGATGCGCCGTGGGGCCAGTCGATCGCGGCGAACGACCCCAACAACCTGTTCTCGAGCGGCTACCGCGAGGTCTTCTCGCGCGACCTCTACGAGGCCTGGACGGCGCTCTACACCGACGGCGACCTCGCCACCGCTCGCGACACCGTGCGCTACCTGCTGCTCCACAGCCAGCAGGCCAACGGCTCGGAGCCGCGCAACTCGCTGCTCGACGGCACGAAGGCCGCGGACGCCTTCAACGACCAGCTCGACGAGTCGAGCTACCCGATCCTGATGGCGCTGCAGTCGGGTCTGGCTGGCGACAACACCCTCTGGCCGCACATCAAGCTCGCGGCGGACTTCCTGGTCAGCCACGGCCCGAGCTTCGGCGTGGAGCGCTGGGAGGAGCAGACCGGCTACTCCCCCAGCGACCATCGCCGCCGAGATCGCGGGCCTCGTTGCTGCCGCGACCATCGCGAACCAGCACGGCGACGCGGCATCCGCCCGGGTGTGGATGGCGACCGCCGACCAGTACCAGCGCTCGATCACGGCGTGGGGCGTCACGACGACGGGCAGCCTGTCGACGTCGCCGTACTTCATCCGCCTGTCGAAGACGGGCGACCCGAACGCCGCGATCAGCTACAGCGTCGGCAACGGCGGACCGACGCTCGACCAGCGGGCGGTCGTCGACAACGGCTTCCTCGAGTACGTGCGGCTGGGCATCCTGCCCGCGACCGACCCGGATGTCGTGAACTCCCTGGCGGTGACGGATGCGACGATCGAGAAGCAGACCGCCAGCGGGCCCGGCTGGCTGCGCTATAACGGCGATGGCTATGGCGACTGCGTACGTCGGTGCGGGCACGAGCTGCACCATCACCGGAGCCCCGTGGACCGACGGTGGTGCAAACATCGGCACGGGTCATCCGTGGCCCGTGCTTGGGTGCCGAGCGTGCGCAGCAGTACCAGGCGCAGGGGCAGTCCACGAGTGCCGCGCAGGAGCTTGCGACTATCAACAAGGAGAACTCGGGCCCGGGCATCGTGCCGGAGCAGGTGTGGGACGCGCCCGACCTGCCCGCGTCCCCGTACGGAAGCGACCCGACCACCGCATCCATCGGTTTCGTGAACGGGCAGGCCGATGGCTCGGCCTCGCCGCTCACCTGGGGCTCGGCCTCGCAGGTGCGCCTGACCGCCGACCTCGGCGCGGGCACCACGCTCGAGCAGCCGTCGGTCGTTCGCAACCGCTACGTCACCCACACGCAGGGAAGCACTCCCCTGACGGTCACCGCGCCGCTCGATGACACCGCGACCGGCTCCACCACCACCGTGACCGGCACGGCTGCGCCGCGCGCGAAGATCGACATCGCGGATGTTGCGACCGACAACAACAGCGCGACGACCGTCACCACGACCACCGCGTCGGCGTCGGGAGCGTTCAGCGTGACGTGACGTCGGCGGCCGGCACCAACGTGCTGGTCATCTCGAGCACGGCGCCGAATGGCGGAACAGCCCAGGTGGTGCGCTCGGTCGTCAACGACGTGGTGAACGGCACGCTGCTCTTCAGTCAGGACGACCCGACCGGCGACGACAACGGACCGGGCAGCTACCAGTACCCGACGTCGGGCGACTTCCACCCGGGCGCGTTCGACCTGACGAAGTTCCAGGTCTACGACACGGGGTCGACGGTCACGTTCCGGGTTCAGACGGCCGACCTCACGCCGACCTTCGGCTCGACGAACGGCGCCCAGCTGGTGGATGTCTACGTCTCGCAGCCCGGGGCATCGTCGACCTCGACGGCCGCTTCGTACCCGTCGATGAACTACACGCTCGCGACGCCGTGGTCCCGGCTGATCGAGGTGCAGGGCTTCGGCAACAACCTCTTCGAGAACGCGTCCGGCACATCGGCGGGCACAGTCTCTGTGAGCGCGAACCAGGTCTCCCGGTACATCACCTTCAGCGTCGACAAGACGGCACTCGGCGGTGAGCCGGGCACCGGATGGGCCTTCACCGTCACCCTCACCGGCCAGGACGGCACCCACGGAGTCGACCAGACCCGCGGCTTCGCCTCGACGCCGCAGGCCTACGCCTTCGGGGTCTGCGCCGTCGGGTGGTTCCGCCGCGATCTGCTCGCCAGGACCCGAACACGGTGCCGAAGGTGATGGATCTGCTGACGCCGACCGGTGTGTCACAGGCGACGGAGCTCTCGGCGGCGCCTGTCACGCTGCAGGCTGTCACGGTTCAGTAGCGACTCCTGGCGAGAGGCCCGGGTCAGGAGCTCGGGAGGTTCTTCAACGCCGTCGCCATGGCGGTCTGGAGTGGCGTGACGAACAGCGAGGAATCGCGCAGCACGACAATCCGGATCGAGATCCACGTCGTGCCCTTCCGGGCCCAGATCCATCCCTCTTCCTGCCACGCCTCGTCGCCGAGGCCCGTCGGCTGGGTGAAGGGGTGCTTGAGGTCGTCGCTTATCGATCGCAGCTGCTGCTTGGCGCCGTCGCCGACATAGATCTCCACCTGGCCGAGCGGACCGTTGGGGTCACCCTGGTAGGTGCAGCTCGCGACGTCCGCTGGTCGACACGACGATCGGCGCGATCACCTTGTTGCTGACCAGCGTCTCCGCGTCCGCGATCGGCAGCAGCGTGCACGCGTTGAACTTCGAGGTGTCGAGTGGCGCGGCCGCAGCCTTCGTCGGGGCGCCGACTGCTTGACAGTGCCATTGGCGCCAGCATCCTTCGGCGTCGACGCTCCGCTCGCACATCCGGCCAGAAGGGCTGTGACCAGCGCGATGACGGGCACGGCGACCAGAGCACGCGGTGGGCGAGCAAGTGGCTGGCACGGAACATCCTTTCGGGTTGGTTATTTCTGTCTTCTTTTGGCACAAGCCGGACTTCGGGAAGACTTCGTAGTGGGCATCGATCGGGTCCCAGCCATGGCCGATGCCACCGGTAGCTTTTATCGGGTCGGAGTTGAACACCTTGAGGAACGCGTTCACGATCTTGACGACGTATTTCGGGATCGAGTAGCCGACGCCGTAGTCGGTCCAGAATTCGGACTGCACGCTCTTACACGCCTCGATCGGACTCGATGCACCGGCATCCTCGTTGAAGTAGATCGGCGCGCCGACCGCGGTCGTGATGTGCACGCCGATCGAGAGGTAGACGCCGGCGACGAATTCGAGGAGGCCGATGCCGACGTTGAAGCGAACCTCGTACCAGAAGCTCGCGTAGCTGATGCCGACCGCGATGGAGTTGGTTCCGTCGAGGGATGCCGCGGTGTCGAGGTGCGCCTGGGTGCCGTTCTTGAAGTTGCCGTCTTGTAATAAGTAAACCCGACGGATGCCCCGAGGTTGATCTTTCCGAAGCCGTTGAAGACCGCCTGTCCGGGGATGTTCACCTGGATGTTGAGCGTCTGCGTGACGGTCATCGCGAGCGGGACGCCCGAGCAGCTTGTCGATCGGCACGCTGAACTGGAAGTTGGTGCCGAGCGGCGGACTCCAGCCGCGCAATGGCTCGCCGGGCCGTTGTGACCGCGTGCACCGTCGCATTCACGCTGAGCGATCCGCCGACCACGAGGTCGGCCTCCTTCACCGTCGCCGCCGTCGATCGAGAGATGAAACATGCCGGTCGGCTTCGCCATCGCGAGTTTCACGCCGCCCTCGAGTTCGAGGCCGGGTCTTCGTGTCTTTGAATGCTCACGCCGGCGCCGTTGGAGCAGCATCCGCCGGTGATATCGAACACGCCGGTCGTCGCTTTGATGATGTCGGAGACGATCGCAGTCCGAACTCCGGTGCGTCGGGATGGGCCGCCCGGGTCCGCAGCGTGGCACCTGGCGGATGAGGGCGGACGGCACGTCCGTCGCCACCCGGCTGCTGACGCCGGTGGACTGCTGCAGTTCGCCGTTAGTCCAGAACGCGCCCTTGCCATTGATGGCGACGGGCTGCGAGATCGGGATCGGCTTGGCGGACGCATAGTGACCTTCTTTGATGACGTCGGTGAGAGTCACCGGTCCGATGGTCACCTCGAGCCCTTTGGCGCTGTTGTGGATCGCCATCACCTTGCCGACACCGCGATCGGTCAGGAACATGATGCGGCCGAGCCTCAGGTCGCTGACGCCGGGCGCATGGGGGTCGATGGTCCAGGTGAGGCCGTCAGCAGTGACCGACCGCACCGAGTTCGCGCCACCCTGCACCAGCACGACGTTCGGTTGGAACGTGGTGCCCTGATTCGGCGTTCGGGTGCGAGCCCGTAGCGCAGGCCCGCCGCCCGAGCGCGGATCACTCGGACCGGACTGCCGGATGCCTGCACGCACCCGGCGAGCAGCAATGCAACAGCGATCGCAGACAGCAGGGCGAGGAAGCGTCGGGTGCGCATGCGCTCACGCTATGGGCGCGGCCGTAACGTCCGTGTAACGTCTGACAGCCCTAAACCAGGGCGCCGATCGGCTCTGTGGGCACGGCGATCCACCCCTCACGACTCGCCTGTTCTCTCATCGTTTCCGGCGGCGCAAAGGCGAACCCCAGTGCGCTGCTGCGCGCGATCAGCGAGGCAATCACCGCATCGAACGCGTCATGCGATCGCCGAAGCAGATCGACCGCTTCCCCGAGGTCAAGCCACGGCGCCGCGCGCTGGAGACCGTCTACGAACTCGCCCAGACCGGTCGACGTGCGCTTGCTGCCGCTTGCGGCGATCATCCAGACCTTCAGTGCGGCAGCCGGGTATACCTCGACGAGACGACCCGAACCGGCGCGATCGATGGCGATTCCTGATGCACCGATTTCGTCGAGGATCACCGCGCAACGCATCGCGGTGAGGCCGAGTCGATCCGCGGCAACGCTGAGGGGCAGCTTGCCGACACGGTGGTGAACGAATCGGTCCGTCTCCCGGTAGGCGAGTCGGCGTCGCCAGGCCATGCCGGAATCGGCGGATGGGGCGAGAGGCAGCCGCTGGGATTGTCGGCTCACAAAGTCGACGAATTCGATGGGCCACCCGAAGGCGCAATCGATGCCCAGCTTGTCGACACCGGCCGCGGCGCCGACGATCATCTCGTTCGTCACTCCGACCCCCAGGTCGACAAGCTGGGCCGCACCATCGCGCCACTCAATCGTTGCCATGCCGGTGCCGGCGGGTTCAGCCGCCAGATCAACCCCGAGAGTGATCATCGGCGATGATCGCGGCGGGCGAAGCAGACGTCCATCACCATGGCTTCAAGACTAGCGAGACGGGGAATTCTGCGACGATGCCCGAAGTTACCCCACCGTGAACACCACAATCACCATGTACGGCGCCGAATGGTGCGGGGACTGCCGACGGTCCAAGAGGCTGCTCGACGGAATGGGCGTCGAGTACGAATACATCGACCTCGAGGTCAACGGCGAGGCTGCCGACATCGCGCGGGGCATCAGCGGGCGCACAAACATTCCCGTCGTCGCGTTCTCTGACGGAACCCACTTCGTCGAGCCGAGCGACTCCGAGTTGCGCACCAAGGTGGAGCAGCTGCTCGCCGCTTAGGCTGGCGGCATGACGAGGGTGCTGCTCACGGGCTTCGAACCGTTTGCGGGCGCCTCGAGCAATTCCTCGTGGGATGCCGTCGAACGGGTCGCCGAAACCTGGGTGGGCGACACGGAGCTGGTGATCGAGTTGCTGCCGGTGACGTTTGCCGGCGCATCGGCGTCAATGCGCGAGCTCATCGCACGGCACTCCCCCGATCTCGTGATCGGCGTCGGGCTGGCGGATGGGCGGGATGCGATCACACCGGAGCGCGTGGCAATCAATGTCGAGGATGCGCGGATTCCCGACAACGACGGGGACCAGCCGGTGGATCGCGCGATCGAGGCGGAGGGCCCCGCCGCCTGTTTCAGCGGGTTGCCGGTGAAGGAGATCGCCGAGCGGATCCGGGAGGCTGGCATCCCGAGCACGGTGTCAAACTCGGCCGGGACGTACGTATGCAACTCGTTGATGTACTCCACGATGCGGGCCGTTGAAGGGACGGAGATCATGGCGGGGTTCGTGCATGTGCCGTGCTCGGCGGAGTTGGCGGCGGGCACGACGCATCCATTCCTGGAGATTGAAGACATTGCGCGGGCTTTGACGATTGCGGTCGAGGTGTCGCTCGAGGAGCTCGCCGCGCGCTGACGCCGGGTCTCGATACGCCCGGCGCTCGTTCCTCGCGTCGTGCTACTCGACCACCGGGAAGCGATGATCGACCACCGGAAAAGGGCTACTCGGCCACCGGCATTGGCCTGCGGGGGCGCCTGGGGCGTACGAGGTCGTGGCTACCGCGAAGAAGGTCTTCGATGAGGTCATCGGGCACAGAGCCTGCGCAGTCGACCGTGACCCAGTGCTTCTTGTTGAGGTGGTAGCCCGGGATGATGCCGGGAAACTCGGCGCGGAGGGCGATGCTGTCCTCGGGGTCGACCTTGAGCGAGACGCGGAACGGTACGGCGGTGAAGTCCGAGATGGCGAAGACCTTGCCGTTGCCGCTCACCTTGAACACCGACGTCTCCTCGCCGAACGGGAACGACTCGAACGACTGCTCCAGCGACAGGCAGAAGTCCTTGAGGTCCGTCGGCGTCATGCGCACAACATTAGCCGCGGCGCGCAAGGGGTTGCAGGCAGCCGGCGGGCGGCGTTTGCTGGAGGCATCCAATTGAAGGAGCGCGCATGAGCGACAAAGACCAGAGCTTCGCCGAACGAGCGAACGAAACTGCTGAAGCGGATGTCGCATCCGTCGAGGTCGGCGACACCCCATCCGATGTGGAATCGAAGGTCATGGGCCTTACCCACATCGGGGGCGTGCCATCGCACGATGCGGAGGATTCCGAAGAAGCCAACGATGAGGACACACAGTGAGCATGACCGGTGATGACGAGATCGAATCCGTGAACGGCAACGAGGTCGAGGCGGTGCGAACTCCCCAGGTGGTGACGCCCGAAAAGAAGCAGGAGCACGAAGACCTGCTGCGTGAAGGTCCGCGTGGATGCCGGGCCGGCCGAAGGAATCGGCGAGGAGGGCATCGACATCACCGAGAGCGACGGGCCGTACCTCGAGGGCGGGGACGACGTCAGCTAACCACCGACATACATGCATACACATCACGTATGCTTGTATGCATGCGTACGTCTATGAACCTCCCGGACAGCCTTCTGGACGCGGCTAAAGCAAAGGCGGCCACGGAAGGCTCCACGGTGACGCAGCTGGTCGTTGAGGGCCTCAGGTTGAGGATCTCGGCACCCGCCGCAAGCGCTACCACCACCGTAAACCTGCCGACTCGAAACTTAGGCCGCGCGCTCCTCGACCTCAGCGACAATGCGGCCGTTCGCGAGGTTCTCGACGCCGAGGACGACGAAAAGTACCGTGATAATCGCTGACGTCAACGTGCTGATTTATGCATTCGATGAGCAGGCGCGCAAGCATGACGACTACAGAAACTGGATGGTCACTGCGTTGGGTGGCAGCGAGACTTTCGGCTTGGTGGACGCCGTACTTTCAGGCTTCCTGCGAATCGTGACAAACCCGCGCATCTACTCTCAACCGACCGCGACACCGGATGCGCTCGAATTCGTTGAAGCACTCGTCGCTGCACCCGCGGCGGCCTGGGTTTCGTCTAACCGAACCGCCTGGAACGCCTTTGCCAGGTTCGCCGCTCGCGACGCCGGGATAAAAGGCAATACCGTTCCGGACGCGTACCTCGCATCAGTTGCGGTCGCGAACGGCGCACGGCTCGCAACGGCGGATCGAGGCTTTTCGCGCTACCCGAATGTGAATTGGTTCGATCCCGCCGCATGACCCAGCCCTGAGATGCGGCTTCGGCCAGAGGTTGCCCGCCAGCTCAGCCCTCGATGCGCTTGTAGGCGCCGGGCAGGTAGCGACGCAACAGCAGCGCGCCGAGCAGCACCAGCAGCGCTATCGCGGCACCGAGCAGAGTGTCGACGACGCGTGTCGCGACGACCGTTCCGACGTCGCCCGGGTCGCCCTGCGACGCGATCGTGAGGGCAAGAGGCGTGATGAAAATCAGGGCGAGGCCGTAGTTGCGGATCACCACCAGCTCGACGATGAACTGCAGGGCGGCGAGAAGCAGCGCAAGCAACAGACCCTTCGGGCCCCAGAGCAAAACCAGCGCGAACAGGCCCAGCCCGACGATCGTGCCGACCACGCGATGGATGCCGCGGAGTGCGGTCAGGCGAAGGCGACGACCGTTCTGCAGGATCGCGATCACGGTGAGCAGCACCCAGTAGGTGCGGTGAACGCCGAGCGGCGACGAGACCGCCACAGCAATCGCCGAGGCGACGGCCAGCCGGATGATGATGACTCGAATGTCGCCGCTGAGGTCGAACCTGAGGCGTTGGCGGTTTCGGTGAGCATCCAGATCTCGGCGGCGCACGGCGGGGATCAGCAGCGGCGCGATGACGATCAGATAGGCAATGGCGGCACCGATGGCGACCAGGCCGATCACCAGGCCGCCGGACAGGCCGACGCCGTCCAGTTTCGGCGGCGCGACCAGACGAATGGATGCGCCCGCGACGAGCATGAAGAAGAGTCCGCCGGGCGGCCCCGCGCCGAAACCGAGCAGCACGATCGAACCGGCGACCGTGAGCACGAACAGGGTTACGAGGCTGAGCACCACCGACCAGGCCACGGCGGCGCCGATCGCAGCGGCGACGACGAGACCTAGCGCGATGATCGGCAGCAGCACGGCGCGCTCTCGACGGCTTCGGTTGGAGAGGTAGAGAGCGGTGAATCCGCCGGTCGAGGCGATGAGGCCGAGCTGCGGTTGGCCCAGCAGAGTCAGGATGGCGATCGGAACGCCGATCGCGAGCCCCGCGCCGACCGCGATCGGCCAGCGCACCGGAGACTCCCGGAACGTCAGCAGGTCGCGGATGTCATCGCGGAGAGGCATGAGTCATTGTCTCGCGCGGCGCCGTATCGGTCGGCGAGGTCTCGACACGCGCGACAGAGCGCGCTCCGCGACCACCGGTGAATCAGGCGAGGCCGGCGACGAGGTTGATGGTAGCGGCGAGGATGACGGCCCCGAAAAGGTAGGAGAGCAGGGCCTGGCGGAGAGCAAGGGAACGGATCGCGAATTGCTGGAGGTCGGTGTCAGAAACCTGGTAGGTCATGCCGATCGTGAAAGCGAGATAGGCGAAGTCCACGAAACGCGGAGTCTCCTTCTCGTTGAAGTCGATACCGCCCCGCGTTCCGGTGAAGTAGAGACGGGCATAGCGCAGCGTGAAAAGTGTGTGCACGAGACCCCACGACAGGGCGACGCTGAACAGGGCGAGAATCGGAACGAGCACCGCCGTGATGCCGTGGGCATTCTTGGCCGCAAGGATGAGCACCAGCACCGCCACCAGGCTGAAGACGCTCGCCAGCAGCGTGAGAAGCTCAGAGACCTTGCTCGTCGAATCCTCGCGCTTCGCAACCTCCTCCGTGGCCTTGTCGTCGAGGCGGGCGATCGAGCCCCACACCCACGAAATGTAGACGATGCAGGAGACCGCCCATCCGATCGTCGGCGCATACTGCCAGCCGGCGGTGAACCCGGCGGCCAGGGCCGCGAGGATGCCCGCCGCGAGCATGACGAGCAGGCGGGTACGGGAGACGGTGGTCTTGGGCTGAGTTTTCGTGGTCGGCACGATACACATCGTGGCAGGGCGGGGCGATATTTTCTCGGGGTTGACCACCGGCATTCATCGGTGGTGGAGCAGTACGAGCCGACGAAGGAGGCCCGGGCGGATCGAGACCCCTCGACCGGGGTCAGCCGGGATCGATAGGTTGGACGCATGGGCGACGAACTCTTCGACACACCTATTGACCCCGAGGCAGCGAAGAAGCTGGCCGCACAGAAACTCCGATTCGACGTCCTGAAATCGTCGGACGACGCCTTCCCCGCCTGGTTCCAGGCCATGGCACGCGGGTTCCTCGGGCCCGCGCCCGAAGATGCGACGCTCGCCGACCGAGTGGTCGCCATGGGCGATCGACGACTCGTCGGCGTGTGGGATGACAGCGCCCCCGACGCAGTGACACCGGTCGCGACATCCAGCGGCTGGATCACTGCTCTCACCGTGCCGGGGCATTCGAGCATCCCGAGCTGGGCCATCAGTACGGTCACCGTCGCGCCGACTCACCGCCGCCGCGGCATCGCCCGAAACATCATGGAGGCCGAGCTGCGCACCGCGGCGCGGCTGGGCGTTCCGGTCGCGATACTCACCGCATCCGAGGCCACCATCTACGAGCGCTTCGGCTTCGCGCCATCCACTCAGCGTGCCGACTTCAGCATCAAGCCCAAGCGCACCGGATGGGCGGGGCCAACCCCCGCACGGTACGGTGCAGTTCATCACCCGCGACCAGGCGATCGCCTCCCACGACGTCTACGAGCGCTCACGACTGCAGAACCCCGGCGAAATCGAGCTGAAAGGTCACCTGTGGGAGCGACTGTTCGGCATACCCGGTCGTTCCAACCCCGCCGAGCTGCGGGTTGTTCGATACGACGACACCGCCGGGACGCCACAGGGTTTCGTCGTCTACAAGCTGCAGGACGAACATTTCGCCGCCACCCTCCACGTCGAATACCTCAGCGCCGCCACCGATGATGCCTACGCGGCCCTCTGGCGGTACCTGCTCGAGCACGACCTCGTCGACGAGATCAAGGCGCCGCTGCGATCGGTGGATGAGCCGGTGCGCTGGCAACTCACCAACTCCCGCGCGGCAACCCAGGATGACGTGCACGACCACCTGTGGGTGCGCATCCTCGACGTGAAGAGAGCACTCGAGGCGCGGCAGTACAGTGCGCCGGGAACGTACGTGCTTGAGATCGAGGACCCGCTCGGGTTTGCCGACGGCCACTACCTGCTCAGCGTCGACGGCGACGGTGCCGGGACGGTGACGAAGCTCCCGCCGGGGAGCGAGTTCGACGACAACCACCGCCTGGCCATGAGCGTGGCGATGCTCGGGGCGGTGTACCTGGGCGCCACATCCATCGCGACACTCGTGCACGCGGGACGCGTCATCGAGAAGACAGCGGGCGCGGCGGTTGCAGCGGAGGCAACCTTCAGGTCTGCGACGACGCCGTGGCTGTCGAGCTGGTTCTGACGCCGAGGGGGTCTCGATACGCGCGCCAGACGTTAGAGGTGGTCGAGTAGCACGACCGAGCTTGCGAGGCCGGGCGTATCGAGACCGGTGTTCGCGCGGCGGGGGTCTCAATACGCGCGCCCCGACGTGAGAGGTGGTCGAGTAGCACGAGCCGACGAAGGAGGCCCGGGCGTATCGAGACCGGGCCACCCCAAGGCAAGCGGGTCTCGATACGCGCGCCAGAGCGCGCTACTCGACCACCGGTGAGAGGTGGTCGAGTAGCACGACCGAGCTTGCGAGGCCGGGCGTATCGAGACCGGGCCACCCCAAGGCAAGCGGGTCTCGATACGCGCGCCAGAGCGCGCTACTCGACCACCGGTTAGCGGTGGTCGAGTAGCACGAGCCGACGAAGGAGGCCCGGGCGTATCGAGACCGGGCCACCCCAAGGCAAGCGGGTCTCGATACGCGCGCCAGAGCGCGCTACTCGACCACCGGTATTGTCAGCGGCGACGACCGGCGAGAACGCCGGTGATGATGAGCATGATGCCGAAGATGACCTCCAGGATCAGGCTGAGGGTGGCGGGCAGAAAACTGACGAGCTCACTGAGCAGCAGCAGGCCGGCGGCGATCGCGGCGACCAGGAAGGCGACGCTCGCGCTGCGTGAGAACAGGTTGCGAACGAACACCATGATGCCCGCAACCACCGTGCCGATGAGCGCCAGGATGATGCCGATCGTGATCAGCGGACCGACACCGGCAACCTCCGCGATCGCCAGGATCGCCCATCCAACCGCCGCGACGATGAAGGCGAGGCGGGCGAGGAGATCGGAACGCCCGAGAAAAAGAACGACGAATGCGACCGCCAGCGCCGCATACGCGATGAAGACGAGCCAGACGTCCAAACCGCTGGGAGCGACGCGGGAGAGCAGCAGTTCGAGCAGGATCAGCACCCCCGCGACGATGAACATCACTGGGGCGAGCGAAAAACCACGTGCAGTACGAGTATTAGCCATGGTCGGCACGCTAGCGCGATACAGGATGCTCCCGGCAGACGTAGCGCAAACCCCTCGATTCGCGGTACGGTTCGCCGCCCGTCGGCAGGCTCAGGCGGCGCGGGAGGGCAGCTTGCGGCCGAGCATCACGAGCGAGGCCACAACGAGCAGCGCGCCAAACACGACGACGATGAGTGCGCGCAGCAGGTTCGGCACCGCCCCGTACTGCGACAGCAGCAGGTTGACGGCGCCGACGATCATCCCCACGAACAGCAGGATGTCGGCCTGCCCGGCGAACGGGCGAGAACTGATCACGATGACGGCGGCAAACAGGCTGCCGACCACAGCGATGAACACCGCGACCGTGCCGACCACTCCGAGGTTGATGAGGCTCGTGAGCGCGAGCAGCAGCCATCCGAGTGCCGCGATGAAGTATCCGACCCGCGCCAGCGTAGTGCGTCGCGTACCACGCGATCATCAGCGCGAACGCCGCACCGATTGCCAGGTTCGAGAGCAGGTAGAAACCGCCCGAGTTGCCCGCATTGGCGAGCCCGACGAGCGCGCCAAGGATCTGCAGGGCTCCCCCGGCCAGAAAAACCACGGCGAGAATTGTGCGATTTGGTGCGGAGAGGGTAGCCATCAGTTGACGGTCGCAAAGCGTCGACCGCCAATGTCAACCCCCGGCCGAATCCAGTCAGATCATAGAAAACGTGCATAGCGTGGATAGCGATGAAGAGACTTACTCAGCTCGACGGACTGCGCGGGATAGCCGCACTCGTCGTTGTTGTCTTCCACCTGAGCCTGATCGCGCAGCCCTATCTCGACACGAATTCCACCGGCGACGCCTGGTGGTGGCTGTCGGAGACGCCGCTCCGACTGGCGACCGACGGCACCCAGGCCGTGCTGCTGTTCTTCGTGCTGAGCGGACTCGTCGTGGCGCTGCCGGCGCTGCGTGCGGGCTTCACGAAATTCTCCTGGAAGAAGTATTTCGCGTCCCGTTTTCTGCGCCTCTACATCCCGGCGTGGGGCGCGCTGGCTGCTCGCGAGCCATCCTGATCTTCTGCATCCCCCGGGTGTCGAGCAAGGTGACGGCGAACTATTGGCTGAGCGACACCAACGCCAAGTCGATCCAGCCGCTGACCCTGCTGCAGGATGCCACGCTCATGAAGGTGGGCAACGCCGCCGACAACGTGCTCTGGTCGCTGCGCTGGGAGATCATCTTCTCGCTGCTGCTCCCCCTGTTCGTGCTCGCGGCGATCCTCATCCGTCGCTCGTGGATCGCGTTCGGCACTCGCGATGGCCGGATGCGTCGCCCTCACCATCGGCGACCCGGTGCACGCCGACGCGTGCCTTCTACCTGCCGGTGTTCATCATGGGAACGCTGATGGCCTCCCGGCTCGACGCCATCCAGCAGTGGGCGGCTCGTCGCAGCCGCGCCTTCTGGATAGCGGCGCTCTCGACCTCACTGTTCTTCATGGTGGCGAGCCAGATCTTCGGGTTTGCCGCACCATCGTCGAGTTTCGGTGGCGGGCTGCTCTGGAGCCTGGTCGGGGTGGGCGCGGCCGGCATCATCCTGTGCGCGATCGGGTTCGATTCGCTGCGCAACTTCCTGAACACGAAGGTCAGCCAGTTTCTGGGCAAAATCTCGTTCAGCCTCTACCTGATCCACGTGCCGATCATCGCGACCCTCGCGTTCGTGCTCGGAGACCAGCAGTGGTGGCTGGTGGGCATCATCGGGCTACCCGCTCTCACTGGGCGTGGCGACACTGTTCCACCGGTTTGTGGAGGTGCCCTCCATGAACCTCGCGCACCGCGTCGGAGCGCGGGCCGCCGGTAAGAAGACCGCCAGTGCGTCTGAGCCGGCGAGAGTGGATGCGACGGCGTCGACAGTGCCGATCGAGCAGGCACCGCAGCCCGAGTACGCGCGCGCCGGCGCTGTTCCGCACTTCGCGTCGATGCGGTAGCTCGCTCCGCCCGGCGGCTAGCGCTGGGCCAGGGCCGCCAGGGCGATCACTCCGAAAATCACCACGAAGAAGCCGATCACGATGAGCCAGATGACGCCGATGCGCTTCCAGTAGCTCCAGTAGCGCACCTGCGCGCCGCCCGCGCGAAGCGCCGCGACGACCTGGTTGACGCCCGACTTCGAGTTCATTGCGCCGCCCGCGATCTCGCCGGCGAGGCCGAAACCCTGCACGAGGGTGGAGCCGAGCGAGAAGTCGACCATCTTGCGTACACCGCCGACGAGAAAACGAAGGCGAGTGGCCTGGCCCCGCACGACCACCTGGTTGATCGGAGCATTGAGCACGGTCTCGATGCGGTTACCGGCGCCGTCGATCTTCGACAGCATGAAGACCTGCCGGTCTTCATCCACGTCGATGACACCGGATGTGGCGCTGAGCAGGGTGTAGCCGTCGTAGAGCTGCACGGTTTTGGTGATGACAGGCATAGCGGTCTCCTCGTTCGGGCTGCAGGGCCGCGCTAAACATATCGCCGGACGCGTGGGATGTCCCTAGTGGATTTGGCGCGGGGTTCGACAGGACGGGCGCGCTGTGGCGGCCGGTTTCGTCCTGTTGGCAAGGCCGGGCATCCATTCGATCCTGTCGACTGCGGGCGCGCCAATGTAAACGGGCCGCCATCCCGAAGGATGACGGCCCGTCGTCAAGTTCGACGCGATCTTCGCTGTGTCGCGAGTTCTGACGACAGAACTAGCGGCGCAGTCCGAGACGCTCGATCAGTGAGCGGTAGCGCTCGATGTCGATGTCCTGCAGGTACCCCAGCAGGCGCCGACGCTGACCAACCAGCAGAAGCAGGCCACGACGTGAGTGGTGGTCGTGCTTGTGCTCTTTGAGGTGCTCGGTCAGGTCTTTGATACGACGCGTGAGCATCGCGACCTGGACCTCGGGGGATCCCGTGTCACCTGGGTGGGTAGCGTACTCGTCGATGATCGCCTTCTTGACTTCGGCTTCTAGAGCCATAGAGGTGATCCCCTTTCTCCTCGTTGCGCGGTGCCCGGCACCTGATGTGCGAGCTCTATTTATCCGCGGCCGTTAGACGGCAACCTTGTGAGTTTAGCAGAGGCGGGATGTTCGCAGGGGCGGATGCCGGTCACGCGCGCACTGGCGCGAGGCACGTCGTGCGGATCGACTAAACGGAGCCCGCAAGCACGTCGGCAACCATCTCGACCAGCTGCACAGCGACCCAGAAGCCTGCGGCGACGAGCGCGAGCTTGCCGAGCACGACCCACGCCTTGTGGCGGTGGGATGCGGCATCCACTTCGCGGCGGAGGCGCTCGAAGCGTTCGACGAGGTTCTGGCTGTCGTCGAGTACGACCGCGTCGCGGTGCCACGTGCCGCGGCGGCTCGCGACATCCGCGATCTCGGTGACTTCGTCTTGCGTGAGGATCGGTTCGCGGCGCTTCAGATGGCCCAGAATTCCTCGGGACGTCACCGAGTCGACGGCCGGGCGGCGGAACCCGTAGTTCATCTCAGAGATGCCGACCATGACGATGAGCGGGTTGACGACAATGGTTCGGCCGGTGGCGCTGGTGAGCAGCCGGGATGCCCGCGCCGCTTCATCCTGCGAGTCGCGAACGCAGTCGGACTGGAAGCCCTTGATGCGAAGCGCGTTTCCGGCTGACCACACCTTTTTGTTCGCGTGCGCTTTGGTGTTGATCGTGAACACTCCGGCGGGACCGACGACGACGTGGTCGATGTCTGAGCCGCCCGCGCCGACCGGAACTGCGTTGATGACGCGCCATTTCGGGCCGAGCTGCTCGAGCTTCTCGGCGACGACGATCTCGCCGAGCGCTCCGAGGTACCAGGCGCGGGCGTTGGATGCGAGGGGGCTGATTCCGAAGAACGTCTCGACCCGGGTCAGCGGAGCGATCTCACTCTGCAGCGCCAGGCACTGCTGGATGGCCGCGTACCCCGCACCACGTGCGGAGAGCGTGAGCTCTACTCCTCCACGTGCAACTGTTTCCAACATCTATCCCCCACGGTCAGGTTAGGCACGCGGCTACGGGATGTGGCAGCCCCAGAATGGGTGCGGCGGCAGCGACGGGGTCAGTCACCGGTTCGGTGAAGGAGTCGTGGGCCGCTGGTTCCTCCGAGAACCGGGGCGAGGCGGGCCATCCTGAGATTGCTGTAGCGCACAGTCGAATAGTCCGTCTCGCCCTGCGAGGGGTGCGTGCATTCGCCGTAGCCTTGGCGCATGCTGTATCGCTTCGCCATGTTCGTCTGCCACGCGCTGTTCTCGTTCCTGCGCGTGCGTCGCACCGTCGACGGCGCCGAGCACATCCCCGACGATGGCGGCGCGGTCATCGCCATGACCCACTTCGGCTACCTTGAGTTCGCTCTCGTCGCGTACACGATCTGGAAGCACGACCGGCGTCGCGTGCGCTTCCTGGCTACCAGTTCGGCGTTCCGAAACCCGATCGTCGGTGGCCTGCTCTACCGGCTGGGACAGATCCCCGTCGACCGGCGGGCCGGCGCGGCAGCCTATGAGGCCGCGGTCGCCGCGCTGCAGTCCGGGTCGCTCGTCGGGATCTTCCCCGAGGCCGGCATCGACCCATCGTTCACGGTGCGCCCGCTCAAGACCGGCGCCGTGCGGCTCGCCTCTGAGGCCGGTGCGCCGCTGATCCCGGTCGCGCTGTGGGGCGGGCAGCGCCTGCTCACCCGCGAACACAAGGTGCGGTTCTCGGAGCGATTCGGCATCCCCGTGCTGATCGAGTTCGGGCCGGCGCTACCGCTGGCTGGCGAACGGCACGTGGTGTCGGCGACGCTGCGAACATCCATGCAGTCCCTGGTCGCCTCACTGCAGGCGGCGTACCCGGTGGCGGGCGCGGGCCAGTGGTGGCAGCCGCGGCACCTGGGCGGCACCGCGCCGACACCTGAAGAGGCCGCGGAGTTGGATGCCGCGGTCGTCGCCCGTCGCGCGGAGCGCCGCGCGGCGGAGGATGCGAAGAAGGCGCGCAAGCGTTCTTAGGGGCGAACGCCCGTTAGCCGCCGTAGGCAGTCATCCCGCGCTCGGGACCGCCGGTGGCGGGAAGCGCGAATTGTCTACGCACTGTGATTCCTCTGCTTAGAACAAGATGAAGCGCCCGGCGTCCATCGCCACCAACGCTGGACCATCGAATCCCCGGTCCAGGTGACCCATCTCGACCTGTGGCCAAGTCACGCCCGCCTCGATTGCCTGGATCCACAGGGCCACCACTGTGCTCAACGAGACGGATTGGTGGGCGTTCGACTCCTCCAGAAAGTCGAACGCTTCCGTCCAGTGGCGACGAATCAGTGGCAGGGCTGCGGGATCGCCCGAACAATATACGGCCAGGCCGTGGCCCTGCTCGATCGAAAACCACCCATGTGCCCACCACTCGGGCACATTTCCGCCAGGTTGTACCGCGTGTCGCCGACCGCGGTCTCCAGACTCGATTGAAAGAGGAAGGGTGGATGACCGTAGATTCTTCCGACCTCGAAGTCGCGAACGCCGTTATGCCACCCATAGAAGACAAGCAACTCGTCTGGCGCTACGAGGCCGACCTCGGCGAAACCGGCACGAACCTTGCCGGCAGTGATTCCCGGCTCCATGAGCGCGTCGAGGTCGATGCCGAATGTGCGAATCAGTCTGCCGAACTCATGCAACAACGAGTCGAGTTTGGCGGGACCAGCGCCGTCCAGGCAGAGTCCAGACGCCGTTTCGACGAAAGTGAACTCGGACATTAGGTCATGCAACAAACGGACGTGATGATCGGCTGAGCTTCCAATCGCGCTTTCCTTCCTGGGTTTTCGGCTTCCACTGGTACCCGCCGCGCTGCACGGATTCGATCCACCACGTGACCGGCGTGCACAAGGAGACCACTGCAGATCGGTTTGCCAGTCTTGAGTTGCCTCGAAACCTTTTCGTGCCACGGTTCGGACGAGCGGCGGAGCCGCATCAGCTCATCCCCATCTGCTGGCGGATGTCGGGCTGCAAGGTTTCATCGGCCCACCACCGTTGAACGTCGGGCTTCCACCGGTACCAACCGTTGCGGAACGACTCGATCCACCACGTCACCGGTGTGCACAGCGACACGGCCTGCCTTGCGGTTTGGTGCGGCTGCGTGCCGAACTCGGAATCGCTGGCAACGTTGCGAACGAGCGGAGGCTGGGCCGGGTCGCCATCGCAGCGCATCGCCAAGCCGACATTCGGGCCCACTATGTGAAGCCAGCGAGGGTCCCACTGCCATTCCTCCTCGCCGAACGGCTCGTAAGTCGGGTCCTGATAGCAGTCGACGACGTACGCCAGAGTTCTCAGAGTGAAACCCGGGACGAAATAGCGGCTCGCCTCTGTTTCGGCACGGCCGTCGTGCCAGGTGAACCAGGCCACCAGCTCGTCAGGGGCAGTGAGGCCAAGCCCCTCCACACTGTTTCGAACGCGCGCCTCCGAGGTGCCCGGCAGAAGAAATTCGTTTACGGGGAAACCGGATGCGACGAGTTCGCAATCGAGCTCGGCAAGCAACTCCGTGAGCAGCTGCGCGGAGGCGCCCTCGACCGTCAGACCATCGGGAGACTCGATCGTCGCGGGAAGCTCGAATGGTCTACGCACTGTGATCACTGAACTCAATACAGGAAGCATCTGCCGGCGTCCATCGCCACCAGTCCGGGGCCGTCATATCCCCACGCAAGTTCGCCAAGCTCGATCATCGGCCACACCAGACCCGCCTCGATGGCATCTATCCACAACGCCACCATCGTGCTCAGCGAAACGACCTGATGCACCGCTGACTCCTCGAGGAAGTCGAATGTTTCAAAGTCGACTCGTCTGAGCAACGGCAAATCGCGGGGATTACCGGAGCAGTACGCGGATAACCCGCGGTCGGATTCCATGCATAGCCAACTCTCCGCCCAGAGGCCCATCGGAACTGTTTCGCGTAGTTGATGCCGGTAGTTGGCTATCGACCAGTCCACGTCAGCCTGAGCGACGAAGGGTGTCATCCCGAGATACCTGCCCTGCGCGTCAACGCGGAGCCCGTTGTGCCAGCCGTACCAGACGATCAACTCCTCGGGCGGCACCAGGCCCACTTGCGCGAATGCTTCACGCACGAGCTCGGGCGCGATGCCAGGATCGAGAACCGAGTTCAGGTTCACGTCCAGCTCTTCGAGCACGTGGTCCAACTCTCGCAGGAGGGAGTCGAGTTTGGCGGGACCAGCGCCGTCCAGGCAGAGTCCCAATTCGGTTTCGATGAATGTGAACTTACTCATGCGGGAGCACTCCCCTGGCGGCGCTGCGGGATAGAGACATCGGCGACCGCGCGCATCCTCACGTCACCAATCCGCTATCGAGAAGCAGCGGAGGGATGCGTGAAAAGTTGTAATCCCACTGCCCGGTCTCCCTGTTCCAGGAACGCACGCCCAGCTCGACGGACCGTAACCAGTAACTCACGACCGTGCACAGCGAAACGAACTGCTGAGAGGACTCTTTCGACACGCGTGGCATTCCTTTCAAAACAGGATGAGACGGCCGCTGTCCATGGCGACGAGTTTTGGGCCATCAATCTCCCACTCGAGAAACCCGTCATTGAGTCTGGGCCAAATCGCTCGCGCCCGTAGCGCATCCATCCACAGGGCAACCATCGTGCAAAGTGACACGATTTGGTGGTCGGCGGACTGCTCCAGGAAGTCGTATGCCTCAACGTGTTGACGACGAATGCGCGGAAGATCCGCGGCGTTGCCGGAGCAATATACGGCCAATGCGCCGCCATCGGATTCCATGCACAGCCAGCCCGATGACCAGAGGCCGATGGGTACCGTCTCGGCCAGTTGATACCGGTAGTCGGCGATCGACCAGGCTAGATCTGCGGGCAGCACAAAGGGAGAGAGGCCGAGGTAGGTGTTCTCGGTGCTGACGCGGAGCCCGTTGTGCCAGCCGTACCAAACGACTAACTCGTCGGGCGCAATCAGGTCTACTGAGGCGAACAATCGGCGCACCTCGGGTGCGCTCAGACCCGGAGCGAGCACCGTGTCAAGGTCGACCCCGATGCCGGCCAGGAGCTCGTCAAAGTCCCGAAGCAATGACGTCAGTCGGCTCGGTCCCGCGTCGCGCAGTTGGAGCCCGCTGGATGTCTCGACGAAAGTGAACTCGGACATTAGGGTGCGCAGATCCCGAACGTTGGAAACTTTTCCGGATCTGGAACCACAATGAAGTTCTTTCCCGGGCTGCCGGGACCCGTCAGTCCGCATAGATCGTAAAAATTCGCTCTCTGGGCGCCTTCGGACGAGTTCTGGCTCTTCAACAGATATCGAAGATCCCCGTCCAGCGGATTTGCGGCACTAGCCGGGCCGCCTTCAGCGGTCGAATAGTAGGGATACTCGTCGCAGGATTTGCCGGTTGGGGCCAGCCCCGCGCACAATCCGTTCGAGAACCTCAATGCTTTGTACCACTTGCGCGTCACGCCGGTGGCGGCCTTGGCCGCCTCTGTCATTGCCGAAAGCTCGAATGGCTGACCGAGGGCAATCGCGTCAAGGTCGTGCTCCGCCACTTCGGCCACGTCTTTGCCCGGAAACCACATCGCCTCTTTTTGACATACGGACAGCGAATGGCCCGAGAGGCAAAGGGCCGCGGCCGCTGCTAAATATGCGGCGCGATCGGACACGGGTAGAGCGGCAAACCGCTTGGTACTTAGGCGACTGATCCAATCCTTCACAAGTCGCTGCGCATCCGTGGGACCTGTGGGCACCGGCACCGCCGCCCCATTAGACGGGTTCGAGTACACGAAGCCGTTCGCCTGGTCGGCGGGGTTGAAGACGTTGCCGTAGGGGAAGCACTCGTTCAACGGAATCGGATGCGTGCCCCACGTGCAGCTGTAGTCGGTGTCACGGTCGGGGTCGTTGATCCATCCGTCGCATCCGACCCCCACCTGGAAGCAGCTCTGTCCGAGTTCGTGCACGATCAGCGGGCAGGAGCCATTCGCGCACTCCGGGTACTTCGACAGCCAGTCGCGGTATGCCGCGCTGGTTGGCTGGTCCCAGACAACCTGGTCGGCACCGCCGCCATGCTCGATGATCTGCATGCGCGCCGCGACCTGCCCGGCAGGAACGCCCTTGCACAGGATCGGAGAGACGATCGCATCCGCTTCGGTCCAGGGCGCGGAATCCTGCTCGTAGGTCTGACCGGTTGTGGTCGTGATGATGCACTGCCATCGCCGCTGCGGGTTCGGGCCCGAATCCGTGACCACGGAGACCGTGCTCGTGACGGCAGTTCCCGGGCTCGAGAAGAGGAAGTCGGTGACCGGGGTACCCACCTCGCTGCCGAATTGCATCCGCGGGCAACCGTACGGAGACAGACTCGTCAGGTGATTGAGATCGGTGCTCGTTGTGCCGCCGTTGACTGAGTACACGACGCTTTGGGTGATGCAGGGGCCGTTGAAGACGTTGTACAGAGCGCCCGCGGTGCCGTTCGGTTCCTGGTGCACAAACGTCCAGCACCCCACGCCGGGAACGCACGTGTCAGGAAACAACGGCCGGTGCTTGTCGAGGTTGCGCTGCGCCTTCGCCAAGGCATTGTTGAAGCCCGAGCAATCGACACCATCGAGCACGCCCGCCATGCCGGTGAGAACGTCGCTGCGCTGAGCACACACCTGGTCGTCTTTGAACCCAAAGAGGCGTGAGCCCGCTTCACCGATCTTGGCGCCCACGTCGAACATCAGCAGCGCGACACCGACCACACCTGCTGTCTTGACGACTCCGGCCGCTTTGATCGCAGGCAGGCTGGATGTCGCGACGTCGCCGGTGAAGGTAGCAAGGTCGGGCGCGCTGAGCACCGTCGCCGGATCGGCCGGGGTGGCCGTGAGATCGCCCGAAACCTGCGCGAACTGCGACTCCGCGAAGTCCCAGTTGAACGTCTGCCCTGCCGCGAGCTGCGCGGCCTCGGTCATAGTGCCGGCGGACCCCTCCAGAACATCCCCCGGAACGTTGATCACATATTTCGCCGCCGCGTTGAGCACCGGATCAGCGGATGCGACCCCCGCCGGAATAGTCAAAAGGCCCGCGATAATCGCGACCCCGGAACACCAGCCAATCGTTCGACGCACGCCCGCCAATGCCTTCTCCTCGTCTTCGAAGTAATACGTAAAGGCACTATACTCATATGCAACACATAATCGATAACCGACGACAAATGGATGCCCGGACGGACTGAACTCGCGAGCTCCAGTCGTCCCCAAGCGAGGAGTCTGCGAACTTATGAACGACGGCTGACGGTCGTCCTTCGGTCTGGTGTTCGGTCTGGTTGGCTGGTTTCATGATCGAGGTCCGGGAGGCGCTGGCGCAGGCTTCGGCTGCGCTGGCTGTTCTGGCGCGGGTGGATCGCAGTGCCCTGTCGGATGGGGATGTGGTGCACCTGTTGGGTGCTGAAGCAGCCCTGTCGCGCCTGCTGGACTCGTGCCAGGTGTTCACCGCGGCGGAGGTTGCGGATCGGTCCCGTTACGAACTCGGCGCCCAGGGCCTGTCGGCCCTGCACGGGCACCGCAAAGCGGTGGACTTCATCGAACACACCACGCGGGTGCCGAAAGCGCACGCGTCACGTCGCATCCGCCTCGGCACCGCCGTGCGGGGCCGCCGCTCCCTCCTGGGTGAGGTGCTCCCGGCGGAGCACCCGATCCTCGCGGCGGCGATGCGGGACGGGTCGGTTGGGGTGGAGGCCGCGGCAACGATCCTCTCCCACCTGGGGCAGGCGGTGACCGGGTCCGCCGCAACCCCCGACAACATGATCGCCGCGGAAACCAACCTGGTTGGGTTCGCGGCCACCGGGATCCCGGACGATGTCGCCGACCTCGGGCGGGCATGGCGGGACGCCCTCGACCCCGACGGCATCGAACCCCGCTACGAGCACATCCTCACCCGCGCCGGGGTGCGGGTATTCCGGGAACATCACGGCATCACCCGCTACATCATCGACGCCGCCCCACCCCTCGCCGCCATGTTGGATGCCGCCCTCCTGGACTCGATGAACCCGACCGCGGGTCCCCGGTTCCTCTCCGACGAGGACCGCGCCACCGCGAAGGTGGAACTCATCGACCGTGACGGGACACAGGTCGAACGCGTCATCGACCCGCGGTCGCGGGAACGCAAACGCTACGACATCCTCGAAGCCGTGTTCACTGCGGGGCTTGCCGCGACCCGGCACGGGACCCCCGACCGGCGCACCACCGGCACCGTCACCGCCATCATCCCGTTGACAGACCTGCTGTCGGGGACCGGGTTCGGGATCATCGAAGGCATCGACGAAATCATCCCCGCCACCGTCATCCAACACCTCGCCTGCGAGACCGGGTTCGACCCCATCATCGTCGGCACCATGGGGCAACCGCTCTACCACGGCACCACCGTCCGCTACACCACCCCCACCCAACGCCGTGCCCTCATCGCCCGCGACGGGGACCGGTGCGCCGGCCCCGGATGCCGCACCCGCGCCGCCCACTGCCACGGCCACCACATCATCTTCGCCTCCCGCGGCGGACCCACCGATATCGACAACATGGTGCTCCTCTGCCGCACCCACCACGCCTCCCTCCATGCTGGCGAATTCGACATCCGGATGATCAACGGGCACCCCACACCCGCACCCGCACCGACACCATGAACGACCTCGCTTGGCGGCCCGCCAGCAACACCCGACTGAACCCACCCCGATAACACCCCGGAGCACGCCAGCACGGGGGGCGCCCCCGCCCGCCCTAGAGCTGTGTGCCGCCCTGCGGCGTTGCGAGCGCGCCCGTCGTGCGACCGCACCGGGTCTGGGTGTCGATACAGGCCGCGACGTCGGCATCCATGCGCTGCTGGTTCCAGCCCATCATGAAGTCGGCGTGCCCGGTCACCGTCGGACCCGTCTGGGTCGGTCCGATCGACAGGGTCAGGTTCGACGCAGTCGACGTCGGGTACGCCACATGCATCACGATCTGCGGAATCTGCACCGGATGCGAGGCCGGGCAGGCGCCGTTCGACTGGTAGACGACATTGGTTTGCCCCTTGCCGCCCAGGCTGTGGCCGTCCCAGCAGTTCGGGAAGGTGATGACCAGCCGCAGGAACGCCGAGCCGCAATCGTGCGGGGCATCGCTGCGTGTCGGCACCAGGTCGCCGGCGCTCGGCGTGCACGTCCAGTCGACGATCTGATCACTCTGCGCCTTCGTCGCCGCCTCATTGCCGGCGATCATTGTCATTCCGGCGGGCATCGCCTTCACCGACGACGCGGATGCCGCCGGAGCCCGCCAGTAGATGAGGGTGCTCTTCGGCTCCATGGCCTTGCCGTCCTGGTAGAGCACCGGCGTCCAGTACGCCGACGAGTCGGCCGACGTGGTGCAGCTCGTCGAGCCACCGACCATGCTCTTCGACGTCGAACTCGCATCCACTGCCGGGTTGCCGAAGAAGTCGTGTTGCATCGACATACCCGTCATCCCGGGCATCATGATCGGGTCATTCGGCAGCGTCTTTGTGAGCATGCAGGTGTCGGTGAAAATGCCGGGGTTGCGCCCACCCGACGGAAAACCCGTCGTATCGACAGGAGCGGCAGAGGGCGCACCCGTTGAACCCGCCGTTGAGCCCGCGGCCGCGCCAGCGGCCCCGCCAGTGGAGTCCGATGCCAGATTGACGGCGACAATCGAAGAAACGGCCGCCGCCGAGACTGCGGCCAGAACAACGGCACTCGCCGCCGCGGTGATGAGAACAGAGAGTTTGATGGACATGAGCCCAGTCAACGTGCGAGAAATTCCGCCGGCACGGGTCTTTACATTGCCCGAACAGAGACCGAGCACAGCGCCAACATTCGGGTGATTCTGTAAGGCCATGGCAAAGACACCGGTACCCAGCGATTCCGACTCCGACGACGCAACATCCGACCTCGCCGCCGGCGGGGTGACTCCGCCGACGACACCAGTACGAGCTGCGCGCACGCCAGCGAAGCCCCGCACCCAGCCGATCGTCACGCCCACCGAGCAACTGCCGATGGACGCAGCACCGATCAGCGCGAGCGCTGCGGCAAGCGGCGGCGCCACCGGGCTCGACGCGTCAGCGCAGACCGGCACAGCGCACAACGGTTCAGCGCACAACGGTTCAGCGCACAATGGCACCAACGCCGACCGCCAGCCATCCGTCTTTCGCCGTCACCCCGTCGCCACCGGCGTGACCGCGGGCGTGATCGCCGTCGTTCTCGTCTCGGGCCTGACCGCCTGGGGTGTGGGTGCCGCCGTCACGGCATCGCTGACGTCATCCAACTCCGCGGTGGCGCCGATGCCCATGAGCACGGCGACCCCGGCCCCGGCCGCGGGCGGCGCAAACGCTGCCGGCCGCCTCGCGTTTCGGGCGACCATCCAGTCGATCAGTGGCACCAGCTGGACCATCCTCACCCGCAAAGGCCAGACCGTCACCGTGGATGTCACGAGCAGCACCCAGTTCGGAACGAAGAAATCGGCCGAGACCTCCGGCAGCTTCGCCGTCGGAGACAGTGTCATCATCGTCGCGACCCGCGGCGCCTCCGGCACTCCGACCGCGACCCGCGTCGTGAACACGGCAGACATTGGCGCTGGTAAGGCAACGACACCCCTGCCCAGCACGACCGCGACGCCGAACGCCTGAGACGCAGCGCCCAAGCGCACGACCGCGCCGGCATCAGGCGCGCGTCAACGCCCCGAATTGGGAAGTGACTGTCAGCCCGAATCACCTAAAGTCGGATACAGACAACCAGTAACGGCACACGCCAGCCCGAAACACCAGGAGAGCGGATGCTCGGATCGATTCTGCTCGACGTCTTTCTTGTCGCGCTGCTGGCCGTGTATCTGTTCTACGGGTACCGCACCGGCCTGGTCCGCAGCCTCGGCGGCATCATCGGTGTCGTCATCGGCGCATTTCTCGCCATCTTCCTGGTGCCGATCGTGCAGGGCTGGGTGCAGGACCCGAGCCTGCGAACCGTGGTCACAATCGCGGTGGTCGTGGCCGTCGTGGTGGGCGCGTACTACGGCGGGGCGTCACTCGGACGGCTCATCCAGTCACACCTGAAAGGCGTGGGCCTGCGTCGCGTCGACCGCGCACTCGGCGCAGTGGTCGTCACGATCGTGGCCGCGCTCGTCGCATCAATGCTCGCCGCGAGCATCAGCGCGCTGGGCGTTCCCGCGCTGTCGCAGGCGATCGCGTCGTCCCAGGTTCTGCGGGTCATCAACGCGGTCACGCCCGACCCGGTTCAGGCATTTCTCGCACAGGTGCGGTCGGCGACCGTCGACCAGGGGCTGCCGCGAATTGCTCAGGCATTCGGCGACGAGGGCTCGACGAGCATCCCCAGCGTCGACACCAACACCGCGGTACTGAATGCGGCGGCTCAATCCGTGGTGCGCATCACCGGCAACGCGTACGCGTGCGGGCAGAGCCAGTCCGGATCCGGGTTCGTGATCTCCCCCGACCGCATCCTCACCAACGCCCACGTGGTGGCCGGCGTCACCAACCCGGTGGTGGATGTTCCCAACGGCCCCGCGCTGCAGAGCACGGTCGTGTACTTCGACCCGACCGGCGACCTGGCGGTGCTGAATGTGCCGGGGCTGACCGCCAAGCCGCTGGCCCTTGGGCCAACAGTGGGGGCGGGAACGGATGCGGTGTCCGACGGATACCCGTACGGCGGCCCCTTCGTCTCACTGCAAGTCGGGGTCGACCAGGTGGGAACCGTCAACGTGCAGAACATCTACAACACGGGCACTACGCCGCGCGAGATCTACAGCCTGGCCGCCGATGTTCAGGAAGGCGACTCCGGCGGACCGTTGCTGACGACGAGCGGCGTGGTCGCTGGGGTGGTGTTCGCGAAAGGCGCCACCACGCCGAACGTGGGCTACGCGATCACGATGAAGAGCGTGCAGCCGGTCGCGAACGAAGCGCCGACCCTCACGGCGCCGGTGTCGTCGGGTAACTGCACGCGGGGCTAAGGGCGTCGGTGCCACCTCGGCGGTCGAGTAGGCGCGCGAGGAACGAGGCCCGCGGGTCTCGACCACCGGAGTCGAGTCGGAGCGCGCTACTCGACCACCGGAGTGCGCCAGAGCGCGCTACTCGACCACCGGAGTTATCTCGGTGGTCGAGTAGGCGCGCGAGGAACGAGCCGCCGTATCGAGACCCGCGGGTCTCGATACGCGCGCCAGAGCGCGCTACTCGACCACCGGAGTGGCGCCAGAGCGCACTACTCGAGCCACCGGAGTGAGCCAGAGCGCGCTACTCGACCACCGAAGTGCGCCAGAGCGCGCTACTCGACCACCGGAGTGAGCCAGAGCGCGCTACCCGACGGGGACGGGCGGGTCGGCGGGTGCGAGGGTTCCGCGCAGAAACTCGATCGAACGCGACCAGGCGTCGGCGGCGACATCCGGTCGGTAGACGATCGGGTTGGTGTCGTTGAAGAACGCGTGGCCCGCGCCCGCGTAGACGTGCGGCATGAACTGCACCCCGGCGTCGTGCATGCGCTGCGTAACCTCCGGCAGCCCGGTGATGAGCCGCTCGTCGTCCTCGCCGTAGAGCGCCAGCACCGGGCAGTCGAGGTGGGCGAGATCCGCATCCTCCGGCGGTGCACCGTAAAACGGGACAGCCCCGCGAATGCGCGAATCCGCCGCCGCGAGCGCGAAGCTGTAGGTTCCGCCGAAACAGAATCCGAGCACCCCGATGCGACCATCCACGCCCGGCTGCTCCTCGATGTAGTCGACCACCGACTTCAGTGCGCCGACCGCCCACTCGCCGTACTCGGGCGAACGAACCGGCGTCATCCTCTCGCGCATGAGCGGCTGTGCGGCGGCACGTTCCTCATCGGTGCCGTGCATCAGGTCGGCGATCTGCTGCCCGACCTCCGGGGTCAGTCCCCCGTAGCTCAGGATGTCGGGCGCAATGACGAGGTACCCCTCGGCCGCGAACCGGTCGGCCACCGATCTTGATGTGGTCGACGAGGCCCCAGATCTCGTGGATGACGATGAGCGCACCACGCAGCTCGCCCGTCGGTTCGGCGCGGTAGGCGGGCAGTGGACTGCCGGCACCTGTGATCTCGATGTCAATCATGCTCATCCATCCATTCTGCAACGCGGATCGCGCTGCTCGTGACGGCGGCAGGTCGTGCGCGCGGGACTAGTGCCGAAGAAGGTGCTGCACGACCAGCGCCGTGGTCACCCACGCGCAGACGGCGACCAGCGCGAACCCGACGACGGCCCAAAAGACCCGCGCCTGCGTCGCCTCCTGCACGGCCGACCGCAGCTCCCCGAAGTCGTGGCTGAGCTGCTGCACGTCGGGAGCTTCGGCCGGTGCGGCCTGCCACGTGGTGCCGCGGTCCGCAACATCCGAGATGGAGGCGATGTCCGTGCCGTGCAGAGTGCGATCGAGTTTCTCGAGATAGTGCAGCAGCTGCCGCGAACCGACAACGGTGACGCCGGCGGGCTGCTCGCGAAGCGCCAGCCTGGTCGAGCCGACGATCACGAGCAGAGGCGAGACCGCAACGGGCCGGGATGCCGCAGACCCGAGCAGTTCGGATGCGCGCTCCCCCAGCTGCCGGGCCGTCACGATGTCGTCGAACTGCTGGCCGCCGACCGTCAGCGAATCCCCGGTGACCTTGACCTCCTGGCCGGGAAAATTCTCGGTGACGATCGCGAACACCCCGGGAGGTCCGATCACAAGGTGATCGATTTCTTTCGCCGCACCATCCATCGGCACGACGTGGAGAACGTCCCATCGGGGGCCGAGGTTGTCGAGCATGTCTCCGACGAGAAGCTCCCCCACCGCCGCGCGATACATGACCCTGGTCTCGGCCGTCAGCGGGCTCTGGCCGAAAAAGCGCGCAACGCGCGAACGGGGAGGAACGTGAGCCTGCGCATCCACGACCTCGGTCATGGCGGCCTGTGCGGGAACGCGGCCGCGCAGCGAGCTGCTTACAGGCATGCTTCACCTCCAGGACACGGGTTTCGGGTGACTGCGCGTCCTCGTCACAGCCGAGGGAAATGAATAGGGCCGGTGCTCCCCCGCACCGGCCCACTTCGCGAGCGCCTAAACGCTGCGTCGAGTTCTCCCCCAAGAACTCGGTATGGATAGCTTGTCAACACCGCAGAAACCCTGCTACCCCCAGAGCTGGGACGCCCCATTTGGGGCACCCATCAGCACAAACAAGGTGCCCCTTGACGGGTAGCCGGTGGCGGGCAATGCTGGGGGTAGTAAAAGATCATCGCCCGGGCGACTCGCAGGCATTGCCGCAGCACCGGGCGATAGGTCTGTCTGGGCCCAATCTGCGTCGGGCCGTTTTCGGTGTTTGGCTAGCATGGGCCCATGGCTGACCCCGTGCTCGATCTGACCCACGTCGACTACTCGGCTCTGACCCGGCCCATCACGCGCGCCGAGGTGAGGGCCTTCCGTGCGCAGACGAGGGCGCAGCAGCGCGCCGACCCTTCGATTAGAACCGGCCTCGCGACCGCGACGGGCGTCATCACGATCGTGTGCCTCGTCATCTTCGCGGTGGTGTTTCTGAGCGTCATCGTCGCCGGCATCAGCGTCACGGTGGGTGGCGGATCGGATGCCGGTGGTGGCGGCATCGGTTTCGGGCTGTTTCTGGCCGTGTTTCTGGGCGTCATCATCCTGATGGTGGTTCGCCACTTCGGTTCCGGTGGCAGCTGGGCCAAATGGATGCGACTGAGCCAGTTCGCGGCCGCCAACGGACTGCAGTACCGAAGCCGGTCAGCGAATCCCGGCTATCCGGGCATGATCTTCACCCTCGGCGACAGCCGCTCGGCGTTCAACCACCTGAACTCGACCAGCGGCCGCTACTTCGATCTCGGCGATTACCAGTATTCGACCGGCTCGGGTAAGTCGCGCACGACGCACTACTGGGGCTACCTCGCGCTGCAGCTCGACCGCAAACTGCCCAACATGGTGCTCGACTCGAAGGAGAACAACTCCCTGTTCGGCAGCGACCTGCCGATCACGCTGCGACGCGACCAGATCCTGTCGCTCGAGGGCGACTTCGACAAACACTTCACGCTGTACTGCCCGCAGGAGTACGAGCAGGACGCGCTCTACGTGTTCACTCCCGACCTGATGGCGCTGCTCATCGACGACGCCGGATCGTTCGACGTCGAGATCGTGGACGACTGGATGTTCATCTACTCGCCGCACCAGTTTCCCGCCGCTGTCGGCGCCGACCTATTCGCGGCTCTTCACCATCGTGCAGACGGTCGGAAACAAGACGATCAGCCAGACCGCCAACTACCACGACGACCGGGTCGGCTCGCCCGCGGCCGACATCGTGGCACCGGCCGGCCAGCGGCTGCGGCACGGCACATCCATCGGCGCGCTGGTGTTCGTGGGTGCGTTCGCGCTGGTCTGGTTCTTCTCGGTGTTCCACGGCTTCGGGATGTTCGGATAGCCGGATTTGCGCCCGAAAAAGTGACCCCCGTAGTGGGGGTAATCCGAGTGCAATCCGCTTTTCGCGGGGCAGCGAATGTCTATTTGAGAGCCGGGGGGCTTTCGTAATAACGGGATAAGGTCGTGGTTCCTTCTAACCACACGGGTCTGGTTCGTTTCTGAACCATGCGCGGCAGTGCTTCGCTTGATGGGCAATCGCGAAGCACTGCCGCTCCATCCGCCCCCATCGTGCGGCTGCTACTCCATCGCGCTCGTGCCGACCAGGTGCAGGCGCTGGGTGGGTCGCGTCATGGCGACGTAGAGCGCGCCGACACCCCGCGACGAACTGGCGATGATCTCGTTGGGCTCCACGATCACGACAGCGTCGAACTCCAGGCCCTTCGCCTCCTGCGGCGTGAGCACGGCGATGGCGCGCGTGAGCCCCCGGGCGGCGCGACCCACGATCCGTGCCGAACCGGCCGGCAAGCTCGGCATAGTGCGCTTCGACCAGCCGCGGTGGCGCGATGACGGCCAGGGTGCCGCGGTGTCGAGTCTCCCGGTCCTCGTCGACGACGTCGACGACGGCCGAACCCAGGTCGTCGGCGTCGACGACCAGCTCATCGACCGGCCACTCGCTGTCGCGAACCGCGCGCGACTTCGTGACCGCGAGGCCGTGCTCGAGCGCCATGGTCTCCGCGGCATCCGTGATCTGGGCGGGCGTGCGGTAGTTGACGGTCAGCTCCTCGAGGCGGAACTCGGTCGTCAGCGACTTCAGCGCCGTCGTCCAGTCGGGTGCCGCGGCCGCGGCGCTCGCCTGCGCGACGTCGCCGACGATGGTGAACGAGCGCAGCGGGCAGCGTCGGCGCAGCAGTCGCCACTGCATGGGCGAGAGCTCCTGCGCCTCGTCGACGACGATGTGGCCGTAGGTCCACTCGCGGTCGGCGGCGGCGCGCTCGGCGGTCGTGCCGCGGGCGGCGGTCTCGGTGAAGTTCGCGGCGAGATCCTCGGCGTTGACGAGGCCCTCGACCCCCATGTTCCTGATCGCCTGCTCGGCGTTCTTGACGTCGCGCTTGAACTGCTCCTTGCGCCTCGCGCTTCTGCGAATCGTTGACCGCGTCGAACTCGCCGAGCAGCTCGGCGGCCTCATCGAGCAGCGGAACATCGGAGACCGTGAACGGCGCATCCCGGTCGCGGCGCAGCAGGTCGCGCTCGGCCTGCGACCAGTTCGGCGTGAGGCTGGCGAGCCAGTTCGGCCGCGCGTAGAGATCCTGGATGAGCTTCTCGGGCGTGAGCGGCAGCCAGGCCGTGTTGAGCGCGACGCGCACGTCGTAGGAGCCGCGGACGTCCTCGCGCAGCCAGCCGAGGTCGGCGTCGTCGATCGTGCTGCCGTGGGAGCGCAGCTGGGCCGCGAGCTGGCGTGGTGAGCGTGCCGAGCACGCTCTTCTGGAACTGCTGGCGCGCGACGTTGTGCGGCTTGCGGGTGCGCTGCGCGGCCTGCATCGCGTTCTGCACGACCGAGGGCTCGAGCGTGATCTTCTCGCCGCAGCACGTCGAGCACCTGCGGCTCGGTCGGCACGACCTGGCGCGACCGCACGGCACGGGCGATCAGGTCGGCCATTCCCGCGCGCCCCTTGATGGCCGCGACCTCGGGCGCATCCTCGAGCGTGGTCTCGACGCCGGGATACAGCTGGCCGACGCTCGCGAGCACGACGCCGGTCTCGCCGAGCGACGGCAGAACGGCTTCGATGTACTGCAGGAACGACGGCGACGGCCCGACGATGAGCACGCCCGCGCTGCGCAGCCGGTCGCGGTGCGAATAGAGCAGGTAGGCGGCGCGATGCAGGGCGACGGCGGTCTTGCCTGTGCCCGGGCCGCCCTGCACGACCAGCACGCCGGCGATCTCCGAGCGGATGATGCGGTCCTGCTCCGACTGGATGGTCGCCACGATGTCGGTCATTCGACCGGTGCGCTCGGCTCGGAGGGCGGCCAGCAGCGCGCCCTCGCCCTGCAGTTCGGTCTGCTCGTCCGTCAGGAGTGCCGCGTCGAACACCTCGTCTTCGATGCGGACGACGTTGCGGCCCTCGGTCGTGAGGTGGCGGCGGGCTCGGGCGCCCAGCGGGGTTGCCGCGGTCGCCTGGTAGAACGCGCTCGCCTGGGGCACACGCCAGTCGAGCAGGATCGGCTGCTGGTCGGCATCCCGGAGGCCGATGCGGCCGATGTAGCGATGCACGCCGCCGAGCAGTTCGAGGCGACCGAAGGCCAGCCGGTCCTCGACCTCGCCGAGCTGGGCGATGCGATCCTCGTACAGCCGGGCGAACGCATCCCGCTCGGTGCGAGCCTGGTGGGTGCCGCCGACCGCGCCGCGCTGCACACCCTCGAGCTGCTCGCGGGCGTCGTCGCGCAGGGCGTCGAGCCGCGAATAGAGGCCGTGAACGTAGTCGCGTTCGCGGTCGATCTCGGTTGACGCTGCCACAGAAAAGCCCCTTAAATCCGGCTAACCAGTCTAACGAGCCGCACCAAACGGTGCGTGACGCGGACCGTCTGTTACTGCGCCTGCTGGCGTCCGAGGATCTTGAGTGCGCGGGCGACCCGGTCACCGAGGCCGGGCACGCGCTTGCGGGTCGAGCGCTCGAATCCGTCGAGCAGCTTCAGGATGTCGATGCGCTGGCGCGCGTACACCCGTCGCCAGGCCGCATCGGAGCTGACCCCGAACCGGATGGCCAGGGCGGCGAATAGCGCGCTGAGCACGGGGGCGACGACCGAAGCGCCGACGAGTGCCGCCGTCCGCGCGCTCGGGTCGATCGCCTGCGCGACGATCACCGCAGCAAGCACCAGGAGGCCCAGCACGACCGTGCAGAGCCGCAGGATGTTGGGGGTCGAGAGCAGCGGGTGCCCCGGCCGGGCGCGGCTGCGGTTGCGGCGATCGATGCGCGCGAGCCGGGCGCTGAAGGCATCCAGCTGTGCGGGGGTGATGCGCTCATTCTCGTATTCGCGCATCTCACGGCGCAGCGCCGAGTACGAGATCGGGTCGGTGGCAGCGACGGCCGCGAGCGCGAGCGTTGCTACGCCCACCACGAGCACGGCGAGACCGAGAAGGAACAGGGTGGCAAGCGCCAGCGAATCAAACCCGTAGCCAGACCGCGGAACGGCGCCGAGAACCTGCGCGAAGTGCCCGGCCTGGTCGATGCCCACACCGATGGCAAGCGCGACGAGGGCCGCCACCGGCAGCACCCAGAACAGTTCGTTGGTGCGCTCCCGTGCGATGCGGCCCGGCACGTCGCGGTCACGCGCGGTTCGCGAATCGAGGAACACTGTGGCGACGTCGCCCAGCTGGAGCAGGGCGGCGAGCAGCCAGAGGCCGCCCGCGACGCCGGCGACCGTCCAGGCGGCGCTCACTGCTGCTGGGTGGTGGCGGTCGCGACGGTGAGCGCCGCGAACTGTACGAGCTTGTCGCGCAGCTGCGGCGAGAAAACGCGCTCGAACTCAGCCTGCACGTCGGCCGGGATTCCCTCCGCGTCACGCGCGAACAGCCGACCCCAGCGAATGAGCAGGCCCTCCGACTCGGTGACCTCGGGGGCGTCGACATCCGTGCCGGATACGCGAAGGGCCTCACGGAAGTAGGCCGCACCCTCGAACCCGTCTGCCTCGTCGAACACCGCGAATGCGAGAAGCGACAGTGCGCGCTCGCCCACGTAGGGCACGATCTCCTGCCGGAGCGTCTGCCACTCCGGAAACGGGCTTACGGCGTCATCAGCGCTGGCGTCTGTCACGCCGCCAGTTTAGTGCCGGGCTCTCACGCAGCGAGCGTGACATCGCGCGGCATCAGCACCACCGGGCCGGCGGTGCGACGCTGCTCGATGTCTTCCTGCAGCCGCGGCGCGTCTGTGAGGGGGTGGATGCTGACATCCAGACCCGCAAAGGCGCCCTCGCGAATGAGCTGGAACACGTCGGCCGCGGCGAGCTGGGCGAGGCCATGACCTGCGCGCCAGCGGCGGGCGGCAAGGAAGTCTTCCGGCGTGACGAGCACGTCGGACGGCTGCGCCTCGTCGCTGTCGGTGAGCACGGTGGCACCCAGGTGACGCACCCATGCGGCCACGAAGCGGTCGGCTCCGGACTCGTCGGCGACGATGCGAACCCGGTTGCCGCGACCGATCGCGTGCAACTGCTTCACGATCGTGCGGGCGATCAGGCCGGCGGGCAGCAGCCCGGCGGCGTCATCGAAGGAGACATCCTTCGGGATGCCGATCAGGTCGCGCTCACTGGCGATCTGTGGGAACGCGGCACGCGAACCGGGAACGCGAAGAGCGACACGGTCACCGGCGGCGAACCCGACCGCTTCTTTGCCGACGGCGTCGACTGTTCCGACGGCCTGGACGCCCAGCGGGCTGAGGCCGACGGCCCCGAGCGTGAGTCGAACCTGGCCGTGGCCGGGGCGGGGCATGAGCTGGCGCTGGCGGCGGATCGAAAGCTGCCGCTTCGGCTTGGGCGATACGAGGTCGCCACTTGCGGTGGATTGAATTGTCACGGTCGGGCCGTTCGTTTCTGTATGGACTGTGCTGGCTTTTTTGTTTGTGCTGCTCGTGTTTGTCGTCACTGGTATTTGGTTCTCCACCACAGCAAACGCGACGGTTGTGCCCGGTATTCCCACAATCTCGCAACGCAACCTATGAGCTTCCCGTGAGCAACCCGCGCGTTGCCCAAACGGCTCGTCAGAAGATTTTGCCAGGGTTGAGCAGGTTGTCGGGATCGAAGACGCGCTTGAGTTCGCGCTGGAGATCGACCTGGTCGTCGCCGAGCTCGTCACGAAGCCAGCGCCGCTTGAGGATGCCCACTCCATGCTCTCCCGTCAGCGTTCCCCCGAGTCGCAAGCACGCGCCGAACAGCTCGTCGGCCGCCGCCCAGACCGTCTCGGGCACCTCGTCGCCCTCGAAGATAAAATTCGGATGCAGGTTGCCGTCGCCCGCGTGCGCAACCGTCGGGATGACCATGCCGTACTTCTGCTCGATCTGGGTGATAGCGGCGAACATGGCCGGCAGCTGGCTGCGCGGCACAGCGACATCCTCGATCAGCACCGTGCCCCGGGCCGACATCGCCGGATGGAACGACCGGCGAATGCCGAACAACCTCTCACCCTCGGCGTCGTCGGTGGTGATCTCGGCGTCGCCGCCCAGCGAGCGGATGATGTTGACGGCCGCCTCGGCCTCGGTCGCCGCCGACCCGCCGTCGAGCTGCACCAGCAGGTACGAGCCGCGCGAGCCGAGGTCGAGCCCGAGATACTCGCCGATGCCGGTGAGCGCGGACTGCGCGATCAGCTCCATGGCGGCCGGACGGAGGCGCGAGGCCGTGATGACCGCGGAGGCCCGTGCCGCCTGCTCGACCGTGCTCGAAGTAGGCACCGATGGTCGCCTTCGGGCCGACGGGCAGGGCGCGCAGCTTGAGGGTCGCCTCGACGATGACGCCGAGCGTGCCCTCCGAGCCGATGAGCAGTGCCGTCAGGTCGTAGCCCGTGACGCCCTTGACGGTGCGATGGCCGAGCGACATGCAGGCGCCCATCCGCCAGCACGATCTTCAGGCCGAGAACTGCCTCGCGCGTGACCCCGTACTTGGCGCACAGCAGGCCACCCGCATTGGTCGCGATGTTGCCGCCGACGGTGGAGATCGCTTTGCTGGCCGGATCCGGCGCGAACCAGAGTCCGCGCGGGGCGAGCGCCGCGTTCAGGTCGTCGTTCAGGATGCCCGGCTGCACGACCGCCAGTTCGTCGTCGACGTTGATCTCGAGGATGCGCGTCGAGCTCGAGCGTCGAGAGCACGATCTCTCCCGCGCCCGCCGTACGCGCCGCCCGCGAGCCCCGTGCCTGCGCCGCGGGGTACGACGGGGATGCCGATCCGGGTGGCGAAGCGCATCGTGGCCTGCACGTCGTCGACGATGCGGGCAGTCACGAGGGCGAGCGGAGCGCCCATCCGAAATTGTCCGGAGCGGTCCTCGCGCAACGGCTCGAGATCGGCCGGGTCGATCGAGACGGCCGAGCCGAGGGCCGCGACCAATTCCTCGCGAACACTGAGCCCGGTCTCAATCATTCAGCCAGCTTACAATTCGCCTGTGTCGCCCAGCGGGTGCGCGGTCATGTCCGATTTCCGCTAGGCGCTGTCGGTCGCCGGTGCGAGGGTGGACTCATGACCCCCACCGACAACGCGACCGACCCCGACTTCGCGCAGCGCTACCGCGCGCTCTCGTCGCGCGACTCCCGCTTCGACGGGCAGTTCATCGCGGGCGTGCACTCCACCGGCATCTACTGCCGCCCGAGCTGCCCGGCGATGACACCGCACGCCCGCAACGTCAGCTTCTACCGCACCGCCGCCGCCGCCCACGAAGCCGGCCTGCGCGCCTGCAAGCGCTGCCAGCCCGACGCCGTGCCCGGATCCCCCGACTGGAACCTGCACGACGACCTCGCCTCGCGGGCCATGCGACTGATCACCGACGGCGTCGTGGAACGCGAAGGCGTACCCGGCCTGGCCAGGCATCTCGGGTACACGACGCGGCACCTCACGCGGGTGCTCGTCGCCGAACTCGGCGCCGGGCCGCTCGCGCTGGCCCGGGCGCACCGGGCGCAGACGGCGCGAACGCTCCTCGTCGGCACCGACCTCTCGATCGCGGATGTCGCGTTCGCCGCCGGATTCTCGAGCATCCGGCAGTTCAACGACACGATGCAGGCGGATCTACGAGATGACGCCGAGCGAGGTGCGGGCGAAGTGGGCGAGGGGTCTCGATACGCCCGGGCCTCGTTCCTCGGCTCGAGCTACTCGACCACCGGAGTCCGGGCCTCGTTCCTCGGCTCGAGCTACTCGACCACCGGAACCCAGCGAGGCAACCACGATCACGCTGCGGCTGCCCGCCCGCGCGCCGTTCGACGGTGGCGGCCTCATGCGATTCTTCGCCGATCACGCCGTGCCGGGACTCGAGAGCGCCAGCGACCAACTGTACGAACGATCGGTGCGGTTGCCGCACGGGCGGGCGCACGTCTCCATCGAGCTCGACAGCACCGGAACGGGAATTCGCTGCACCGCACGCCTCGAAAGCGTCGCGGATGTCGCCACCCTCGTCGCCCGCGTTCGCCGGCTCTTCGACCTCGACGCCGACTCGTTCGCGATCGACGAGGCCCTGAGCGCCGACCCGACACTCGCACCGCTCGTCGCGGCGACCCCGGGCATCCGGCTGCCCGGATCGCTCGACGCCGAGGAGACGCTGTTCCGCACCCTCATCGGCCAACAGATCTCGGTCGCTGCCGCGCGCACCGTGCTCGGGCGCCTCACCGCCGACCTCGGCACCGACGGACTGTTCCCCACCGCCGCACAGCTCGCAGAGCACGGGCGCGAGGTGCTGCGCGGGCCGGCCTCGCGCATCCGCACGATCGTGGGAGTCGCCGAAGCCCTCGCGAGCGGAGACCTGGTGCTCGACCTGGCGACACCGGTCGACGAATTCGAGGCGAACCTCGTGCGGCTGCCCGGCGTCGGCCCGTGGACGGCCGGCTACCTCGCCCTGCGAGTGCTGGGCAGCCCCGACGTGCTGCTGGCCAGTGACCTCGTCATCCTGCAGAGTGCGGCGGCGCTCGGCCTGCCGGGAAGCACGAGGGCGCTCGAGGCGCATGGCGTGCGCTGGGCACCCTGGCGCAGCTACGCCGCCCTTCACCTGTGGCGCGCGCGGCCCGGTCGGCCGTCCCCGGCGTAGCCTGGCCCTGAGATCACCCAGCCGCTGGATAGCATCGGAAGATGAGCTCAGCGGCGGGTACGAAGCCACGGCGCGACGCCGGCGCGACACTCTCCCACCGGCTGCTCGACCGCGAGGCGCTCCAGCTCGCACTGCTTCGGGCGTACCACGGCTTCCTGCGGCACCGCGGACTCGACTCCGCCGCCGCGCTGTCGTTCTATGCCGCGCTGGCGCTGTTTCCCGCGTCGCTCGCCGTCGTGTCCGTCGTTCGCACTGCTCGACGACCGAACGCGCGCGACAGCCGACATCCTGCGCATCGTGGCGTCCGTGGCACCGCACGCGACCATCGTCGCGCTGCGCAGTCCCGTCGGGCAGCTGCTGAGCCTGCCGAACGTCGGGTACGCACTCGCTGGTCGGTGTCGCGCTCACCATCTGGACGCTGTCGGGCTACGTGACCGCCTTCGGACGCGCCATCAACACCGCCTACGAGGTGCAGGAGGGTCGACGGTGGGCGCCCGCTGCGGGCGACCATGATCGTGGTGGCGGCCGCGCTCGTCGTGATCGCCGCCGCCATTGTGCTGCTGCTTGCGGGCACCCCGACGATCGCGGGCGCCATCGCGCAAGGAAGACGGCATCCCCGGTTGGATCGTCGTCGCCTGGGATATCGCGAAGTGGCCGGTGATCGCCGTGCTGGCCATCGCCATCATCGCCATCCTGTACTTCTACTCCCCCAACGTGAGGCACCTGCGCATCCGCTGGGTCACCCTCGGCGCGCTGCTCGCCATCGTGGTCTGGGTGCTCGCGACGACCGGTTTTGCCATCTATGTGCTCAACTTCAGCCACTACAACCGGGTGTACGGCTGGCTGGGCGGAGCCGTCGTGCTGCTGCTCTGGCTCTACCTCAGCAACCTGGTGGTGGTGTTGCGGGGCGGAGATGGATGCCGAGATCGTGCGCGTTCGCCAGCTGCTGGCCGGGATCGACGCCCAGGACGCACATCCAGCTGCCCGCTGCGGAGCACGCGTCGCATCGAGACCCTCGACCGCTGGGCGACCGAAGACCGCGCGAAGGGGCACGAGCTGCTACGAATCCCGCAGGAAAAAGCGGCGGCGCCAAGGCGGTAATAGGCCGCCGAGGCGCGCATTCGCCTGAGTTTTCTGCATATGGCGTCGGATCTGTGCGCACAACCCCTCCCAATAGTCGGCTGGGCCTTCTAAGGTCGAGTCATGAAGAAGAGCCTGCTCATCATTGCCGTCGGCCTCGGGGTCGGATACGTCCTGGGCGCGCGCGCCGGTCGCGAGCGCTACGACCTCATCGTCGAGAAGGTGTCGGGAGTCTGGGAAGACCCTCGAGTCACCCGGGCCCGCCGGGAGGCGGCGCGCTACGCCCGCGAGCAGGCTCCGGTGATCCGCGACAAGGCCCAGGCCCTCGCCGCGGCGGCCCCCGGTGCCGTCGCCGACGGCGCGAAGGCTACTGCTGCCGCCGCGAAGGCGACCGCGGCAGCCGCAAAGGATGTCGCGGACCGCACCGCGGCAGCCGCGAAGGATGTCGCGGACCGCACGGTCGCATCCGCAAAGGATGTGGCGGACCGAACCGTCGCATCCGCCCGCGGCGTCGCGGACCGCACCACGTCGGCAGCGACATCCGCGGCAGCGACCGCGGCGTCGAAGGTGGGCGAAGTACGCGACTCCGTGCTCGAAGACGACGACGAGCAGTTCTGACGCGCTGAGCTGGTTCCCGTCGGCGCTGGGCTGCTCGCTGACCTCGCCGGGCTAGTCCTTATCCGCAGACGCGCGAAGCACCTGCTCCCGCGCGGCACTCGGGATGATCGCGATGGTCTCCGTCGCCGCCTGGATGCCCGAAAGGCGCTCAGGTGAGAGCACCCGCGCCACCTCGTCGGCGGTCATCAGCCCCGCCTCGACGACCAGTTCGGCGATCGAGGCGTTCGTCGTGAGCGCGGTGTGCGCGAGCGTCGCGGACGCCGCATAGCCGATGTAGGGAGTCAGCGCCGTAACGACGCCGACGCTCGACCCGACCTGCTGCGACAGCCGCAGCTCGTTGGCGGTGATGCCGTCGACGCAGTTGACGCGCAGCGTGCGGAACGCGTTCGTCATCCACGCCAGCGACTGCAGGATGCTGTGGGCGATGACGGGCTCGAAGGCGTTGAGCTGCAGCTGGCCCGCCTCCGCCGCGGCCGTCACCGTCGCATCCGCTCCGATGACCGAGAACGCGACCTGGTTGACGACCTCCGGGATGACCGGGTTGACCTTGCCCGGCATGATGCTCGAACCGGCCTGACGCGGCGGCAGGTTGATCTCGCCGAGACCCGCCTGCGGGCCGCTCGACGTGAGCCGCAGGTCGTTGCAGATCTTCGAGAGCTTGACCGCTGCGCGCTTGAGCGTGCCGCTGAGGGTCATGAAGATGCCCGCGTCGGAGGTGGCCTCGATCAGGTCGGGTGCCGTCTCCATCGGGATGCCCGTGAGCTCCACGAGGTGCTTGCGCACGAGCTCGGCGTATCGCGGGTCGGCCGTGATGCCGGTGCCGATGGCGGTCGCACCCAGGTTGATCTCGTTGAGCCACGGGATCGACCTCGCTGAGGCGGTCGTAGTCCTCGCGCAGGGTCACCGCGAAGCCGGTGAACTCCTGGCCGAGAGTCATCGGCACGGCATCCTGCAGCTGCGTGCGCCCGACCTTGAGGATGTGCGCGAACTCGTCGCCCTTCGTCGGCGAAGGAGGCGGTGAGCAGCTTGTGCTCCGCCAGCAGGCGCTTGCAGCGAGAACACCATTGCGAGCTTGATCGCCGTCGGGTAGACGTCGTTCGTGCGACTGGCTGCGGTTGACGTCGTCGATGGGGTGCAGGTGCGAGTAGTCGCCGCGCGGCAGTCCCATGATCTCGAGGCCGCGGTTGGCGATGACCTCGTTGGTGTTCATGTTGGTCGAGGTGCCGGCGCCGCCCTGGATGACGCCGACGACGAACTGGTCGTGCCACTGGCCGTCGACGATCTCCTGGCAGACGCGATCGATGATGTCGGCCTTCTCGGGGCTCAGGTCCCCGAGGTCGCGATTGGCGCGCGCGGCCGCCTGCTTGACCCGCGCGAGCGCGACGATCAGGTCGGGATAGTTGAAGATCGCGCGCCGCGTGATCGGAAAGTTCTCGAGCGCCCGCGCGGTGTGGATGCCCCAGTAGGCGTCCGCGGGAACCTCCCGGCTGCCGAGCGAATCGGTCTCGGTTCGGGTGGCGGGCAGGGTGGCGATGTCTTCGCTCGCCATGGCCGGCCCGGTCGTCGCGATTGAGGTGGTTATTGCTTCTGGATTCGACAAGGTTCCGTCTTTCCGGGGGGTGTTTTCGAATGTGGCCGCTTGTGGCGTCGTATTCATCGTGCAATCTCCTTTGATTGGCGATTGAACAGTTTACGTGGTCGCCAAACCGGCAGAGGCAGGGCTCCGAAAAACAGTGAAGGATGCGCCGGTGAACACGCGCCGATATGGTGGTTTCGGAGAGCTTTCGGAGCCTTCATCCATGCGGCCCGCGTTTTGGGGGGCGAGGGATGCTGTCGCTTTGGGGCTGCACTAAATAGAGTGCTGTGAAACCCACTAGATACATCGCATGACTACCCGAAGCACACAAGTAGATCCCGCAAGCAGAGATTACCGGGGGTAATTAAGGGTGAACGACGACAACGGATTCGGCGTACCAGCAGGATGGTACCCCGATCCGCTCGGTTTGCCGCAGATGCGGTGGTGGGATAACCATGGCTGGACCGAGCACACCACGGAGGCGCGCGCGCCCATCGTGATCCAGGAAGCGAAGCTCGCCTGGGCCGACGATGACGCCATCGACGAGCTTCCGACGCGTCGCGAGCGCCGCGAGCGCGAGCGCGAAGACAGCGTCGACGACAGCGCCCAGAACGGCGGAACCGACACCGGCGCCGCCACCGCCGATTCACTGCTTCAGCTTGAGCCGCCGTCGTGGGACGAACTACCCGCCAACGAGCCTGCTCCCAACATCCTTCCCGTGCCGGAATTCGTGGCGACCGCGCCAGCCGAAGCGCCCGCACAGGCCGCTCCCGCCTTCGTCGCGGAGCCCGCGGCGCAGACCCCGATCGCCGAGTACGCGCAGGTCCCGGTCGCGGAGCCTGTCGCCCAGCCCGCCGCAGTGCACACGCCCGGCACGCCCTACGCGCAGGGAACCGCCCCGAGCACCAACACCCTCGGCGCCTGGATCATCGCCCTGCTGCCGCTCGCCCAGCTTCTCGCCGGCCTCCTCGTGGTCTCCGCCGCGGGCTCGGCCGGAACGAACGTGCGCGTCATCCTTTCGATCGTCGTGCTGCCGTACTTCATCTCGATCCCGTTCGCGATCTTCGACCAGCGCGCTCTCAAGGCCCACGGCTACGACCGTCCGGCATCGTGGCTCTGGGTGCTGCTGACGGGCCCGATCTACCTGATCGCCCGTGCCATCCGCATCGTCATGCGAGCGGGCAACGGATTCGCGCCGATCCTCGTCTGGGGCGCCGTCGTGCTGCTCGAGGTCGGGTCGATCGTCGCCGTTCCCGGTCTGGTCATCTCCGCGCTTCCCCAGGTCTTCTCCGACCAGGCAGCGCAGTCGATCGAGCAGGCCGCAACCGTCTTCGGCCCGATCACCAGCGTCACGTGCCCGACGCCGCCCGCCACTGTCATGGGCCAGGAATTCACCTGCACCCTGTACCGCATCGGCTCCGGCCAGACCTACAAGGTCACGGCTGCCCTCGAGCGCCAGAACGGCTGGATCGCGTGGCAGGTACACGACTGGGGCAACTACAGCATGACCCACTAGTTCCGCAAGGTTTACGGCCAGCCTCCCGGCTGGCTCCACACCTTCGGTAGTACCGTTGATGAGAGGGTCCTAGTCCTCGGATCGACGGGTTCTCCTGCGCGGGAGATCCAGTAGTTTTCTCAGAATCCCGAAGGCGGTTCCGCACGTGTCGCAAACATCTGCCGGTGGCGCAGTGGCCCCGGGTTGGTACACGGATCCACAGGACCCGCGCCAGCTGCGCTGGTGGAGCGGCGAGGCCTGGACCGAGCACGTATCGGGCGGCGCTCAGCCCGCGCAAGCCGTACAGGCCGAACAGCCGGTACAGGCCGAACAACCGGTACAGCAGGCGCAGCCCGCGCAATCCGCGCAGCAGCCCGCAGCACAGGCACAGGATGCAGCGCAGGCCACAGCGCCCACCGCCGCCGCCACAGACCCCCTGGCGCCCCTTCCGTCGCGCCGTGCGCTTCGCGAGTCGGCTGGCGACACGAACGACTCCATCAATGTGGATCCCGCCAGGCAGGCCCAGGCGCTCGCCGAGGAGCAGGCGTGGGCCGCGCAGCAGGCCGCCGCGCGCGCGCAGGCCGAAGCCCAGGCGCTCGCCGCCCAGCAGGCCCAGGCGGCGGCTGAGGCCCAGGCTGCGGCTGAGGCGCAAGCCCGCGCCGCCGCTCAAGCTCAGGCTGCCGCTCAAGCTCAAGCTGCCGCTCAGGCACAGCCGGTCGCGGTCGCGCCCGACGTGGTTCCGTCGACGACCAGTGGCGCTCACGTGCTGCCTCCGACCTCGACGAGTGCCCCGACGCCATCCGCTCCCGTGCCGACGCTCCCCGTGGCGCCCACCAGTTTTCTGGAGCAGCAGGGTTACACGCCGCTCGAGGCAGTTCCCGGTGACCCGGTGTGGGCCGGACCCGCCGAGGTGCCCGCTGCCCCGGTGCCCGCTGCCCCGGTGCCGGCGACGCTGCCGCCCGCCGACGCGTGGAACCAGCCCGTCGCCGCCGTGCAGGACCACACCACCCCGACTCCGGTCGAACCGGTCGCCGCAGAACCTGTCGTTGCAGAAGCGGTCGCTGCAGAACCAGCCGCCGCGGAACCGGTCGTTGCAGAACCGGCCCCGGTCGCTGCGCCGCAACTCGTGTTTCCGCCCATCGACCAGCCCGGCGTGCTCGCGACCGCTCAGCCGGCCGCGCAGCCGACAGCGTGGAGCTCGCCCATGGTTCCCGGCCCTCCGCCCGTCGGCATCGACGCCATCGTCAGCGCCCCCGCCACCGCAGCCGACAGCCAGGCCAGCCAGTGGGGCCTCGGAACCGTCGCGACCGCGGAACCGGAGCCAGCACGCCGCGGTGGCGAAGTTGCCGGTTCATCCTCGTTCTGGGCGTGGCTCATCGCGATCTCCCCCATTCTGGCGGCGGGATCCGTCACCTATGTGCTGCTGACCGCAAAACCCTCGCTGACCTCGTGGCCGTTCGACGCTGCCGTCGCCGCCCCGTACCTGCTGGTGCTGCTGTTCGCGCTCGCCGACCGCAGCGTGCTGATCGGCCTCGGGCACACCAGGCCGCCGAGCCCCCTGTGGGCGCTGGCGACCGCACCCGCCTACCTGATTGCCCGTGCGGCCGAAACACGGCGCGAGGACGGCACGGGCAACCTTCTGACGATCGTCTGGGCGGCCAGTTTCGTGGTCGCTGTCGGCGGAATTGTCGGGTACGGGTTCATCACGCACACGGCCCTCATCAGCGGCCTGCCGACGTAGCCCTTTGCGGGGCGCGGGATGAGAATGTGAGCATGCCGCTCACCGCTCTCGCCATTCTCAACCAGCCCTCAGCAGACACACCGCCGCACTCCCCCGGACGTCCCGGGTTCGAGCTCGTCGATCCGGGCGCGCCGCACCTCTCGGTGCTCGACCTCTCCGCGACTCGCGGCGACGGCATCTTCGAGGCGCTCAGCGTCACCGGGGGCCGGGCGCACGCGATCGACCATCACCTTCGGCGGTTCGCGAGCAGCGCGGCCAAGCTCGACCTTCCCGCACCTGACCCGGCGGCGTGGCGTGCCGCGATCGACGGCGTTCTCGCCGAGCTCGATGACATGCCGGAGGCAATCGTGAAGACCGTGATGACCCGCGGCGTGGAGGGCGACCCGGATGCCCGACCCACCGGCTGGGTGTACGCGTGGCCCGCACCCGACTATTCGGCGGCGCGAACCCAGGGCATCGCGGTCGTGATGCTGGACCGCGGCTACCGGCACGACGTCGAGCAGACGGCACCCTGGCTGCTGGCGGGCGCGAAGACCCTCTCGTATGCGGTGAACCGGTCGGTCGTGCGCGAGGCCGCGCGACGTGGTGCTGACGATGTCATCTTCGTGAGCTCCGACGGCTTCGTGCTCGAGGGGCCGACCTCCAGCGTGCTGTTCCGCCGCGGAAACTGGCTGCTGACCCCGGGAACCGGGCTGGGCATCCTGGACGGCACGACGCAGGGCGACCTGTTCGACTGGGCGAAGGGACTCGGGATGCAGACCGGGTTCGAGCTGCTCACGCCGGCCGAACTGGTGAAGGCGGATGCGCTCTGGCTGGTGTCGAGCGGACGACAGGCGGCGCCCATCCGGGCCGTGGATGGCGTGGAGCACGCAATCGACCGCGAATTGTCACTCGAGATGAATGCGCACCTGCTCAGTCGCAAGCAGTAACCAACATCCCCAGGCCGAAAATTCAGGCGATTCGTGGGAGCCATCGCGACAGGGCCGCGAGGGTGCACCAATCGCCTGAGTTTTCAGAGGGAGGGCGGCGAAGGGCCGTTAAAAGGGAAAAGCACTGGCAGGTAATCGGGGCGGCGGCTCAAGAAGTGCGAAAAGTCCAAACCCGGTTAGCTACCCCCGTATTTCACCAGGTGTCATTCGCCGAGCCGCCGCACCCGAGTGTCCCCTGCAGTGCTAGGTATTACGTTATGGCCGGTGAGCCGATTTGCGCTCCCCCCATTGCGGGTAACCCCCGGTCGAGGGTCATACAGCGCGTTCTGTCGGCATGTGTACTGGTCTGTCGAGTGCAATCGTGTCAACTGGTATCCAGCAGAAATACAGGGCGGGTAGTGTCGGATTATGGCCGAGCAAGCGCTCCCGGAACCGCTGCTGACGTGGATCCCGCGCCAGCGATGGTACGCGGGCAAGGGTCAGGGTGCGTCACTGACCCGTCGCGGCGGCTGGAGTGTCTCGGCGTCAGACGTCGACGTCGTGACCTACTACGTGCTCGACCGCCAGTCCAGCGGCGCCACGCTCTACCAGGTGCCCGTGACGCGCCGTGACGACCCGCTCGACGGTGCTCGACCGATCTGGCACGACGAGTCGGGCTACTATCTACGACGCCCCGCACGACCCCGCCTACGCGCGCGCCGTGCTCGACCTGATCGCGTCGGAGGGCGAGGCCGACGGTACACGCGGACACCGCCAGCCGGGCGCCCAGCCGCGTCGCCGTGACGACCAGCGCAGTATTGAAGGGCGAGCAGTCGAACACGTCGATCATCTGCCGCGGTCGAGGGCGCGGCCCCCGTCATCCTGAAGGTCTTCCGGGCGATGCACGCGGGCGACAACCCGGATGTGGTGCTGCAGTCCGCGATTTCGGCGGCCGGCTCGACACTGGTGCCGACGTCGGTGGGCTACCTGTCCGGCGAGTGGCCCGATCGCTCGCAGCCGCGACGGCATCGCCCACGGGCACCTCGCGTTCGCCCAGGAGTTCCTGGAGGGCGCCGAGGATGCCTGGCGCACGGCAGTGCGCGCGGCGACGGCCGGCGAGGACTTCTCGCTGCGCGCCCGTCGACTGGGCGAAGCCACGGCAGAGCTGCACGCCACGCTGGCGGCGGCGATGCCGACCCGGGAGCCGAATGAGGCCGACGTCGAGCGGCTGCTCGCCGGCATGCGCTCGAGGGCGGATGCCGCGCTGGCGGCCGTGCCCCAGCTGGCGGAGTACGGTGCCGCCATCGACGCGGCGATCACCGCCGTGCGCGACGCACCGTGGCCGCGGCTGCAGCGCATCCATGGCGACTACCACCTCGGCCAGGTGCTCACGGTCGGCGACGCGTGGGTGCTCGTCGACTTCGAGGGCGAACCGCTTCGCCCCATGTCGGAACGCTCCGAGGTCGACCTGCCGCTGAGGGATGTCGCAGGAATGCTGCGCTCGTTCGACTACGTGGCCGGGTCGGTGCTGCGCTCGGGCGCCCCCGCTCCCGACCTCTCTCCGACGGAATGGGCCCGAACGGCACGGGTCGCGTTCCTCAGCGGCTATGCCGGTGCCTCCGGCTCGCACGACGGCGAACGGCCGGGTGCGACCAACGGCCTGCTCGACGCCCTCGAACTCGACAAGGCGCTCTACGAGGCCGTGTACGAGGCTCGCAACCGTCCGGGCTGGCTCGACATCCCCGTCGAAGCTGTGCAGAGGCTGGCGGGATCCTAAGAGCCTCCTCCGCGAAGGGCTGTAGCGCATCCGGCGACTTGCTGCAAGGGCTGGAACCCCCGTTCGGGGGGCGGTTCACTTGGTGCATGACCGAGATCGTCGAACGACCGACACGAATCAGCTCGTTGACCGCACGCCAGCTCACGAGCGTGCGTACCCACCTCGCGGCCGACCGCGAACAGACCATCAGACTGATCGATTCCGTGTCGCTCGATATGGACGCGTTCAAGTCGGCCCGCCGCGACACGGCGACCGATGACGAGCACGATCCCGAGGGACCAACGCTGGCGTTCGAGCGTTCGCAGTCCGAAGCGGTGCTCACCCAGTCGGTGCAGCACCTCCACGACATCGACGCCGCGCTGCTGCGCATCGACGACGGCACTTTCGGCACCTGCAAGACCTGCGGGGGTGCGATCGCCCTCGGGCGCCTCCAGGCCCGCCCGCAGGCCACCCAGTGCATCTCCTGCGCGGCCCGAACCCGCTGAATTCATCCAAATCACCCGCGTGGCGGACAGTCTCCGTTCATGTTGAGGTGATCGACTTGGCCCCGTGCCCAGACGAACGGCCGAGTATCCAAGGCCGGACCACTTTCTGCTCCACCTCAGCGACACTCACCTGCTCGCCGGCGACGCGCGACTCTACGGCCGGGTAGACAGCGAGCGGCACCTCCGCGACCTGTTCGACCAGGTCGAAGCATCGGACGGGCGTCCGGAGGCCATCGTGTTTACGGGCGACCTCGCCGACAAGGGCGAGCCGGAGGCGTACGACCGGCTTCGCGCGATCGTCGAGCCGGCCGCCGACAGGCTCGGGGCCGAGGTGATCTGGGTCATGGGCAACCACGACGAGCGCGCCGCGTTCCGGTCGCGGCTGCTGGGCGAGGTCGGCACGACCCGGCCCATCGACCGCGTGTACGACGTCAGCGGGCTGCGCGTGATCACGCTCGACTCGAGCGTGCCCGGGCACCACTTCGGGGAGGTCACGCCGGCGCAGCTCGACTGGCTCGCCGAGGAACTCGCGGTGAGCGCGCCCCACGGCACCCTGCTGGCCATGCACCACCCGCCGCTGCCGAGCGTGCTCGACCTGGCGGTTCTCGTCGAACTGCGCAACCAGGCGGGTCTTGCCGAGGTGCTCGATGGCTCGGATGTGCGGGGCATCCTGGCCGGGCACCTGCACTACTCGTCCACGGGAACCTTTGCGGGTATCCCGGTGTCGGTCGCATCCGCCACGTGTTACACGCAAGACCTGGCTGTCCCGGCCGGGGGAACGCGCGGGCGGGATGGCGCGCGCGCCTTCAACCTCGTGCACGTGTATGACTCCACCGTGGTGCATTCGGTCGTTCCGGTCGGCGGCACGGCCGTGCTCGACTACGTGGATGCCGCGGAGACCCGGCGGCGCCTTGCGGAGGCGGGGGTCGAGATCGCGGAGGCGACGAACTCCGCCCGTGGTCGCGGAGGCCGCTATGACGATGCCGGCTCCTGCGCGGGTGTGACGTCGCCCGCTCTCCCGGTGTCCGGCCGTCTCCCACGGGGCCGGAATCGGGAAGTAGCTGTTCAGGAAGGCCAGCACCGCCTCGGTGCGCACCTCGATCGAGATCTCCGGCTCGCTGCCGTCGTTGAGGCAGAAGAAGTCCTCGCGTCGACTGCGAAGCAGCGAGCGCATCTGCCGCAAGCGACGACTTCAGCGTGGTCTCCACGTAGATGACGCGAGCGCTCAGTTGCACGACCGCGCGGCCCGTCATGAGCGCGTAGTAGTGGTAGAACGAGTTCGTCACCGAGATGTCGGTCTCCGCGCGGAACGGGCTCGCGGCGGTGCGGGCGAAGTCGTCCGCGAATTCGTGTTCCATCTCGAGCAGGACGCTGCGGCGCAGCGGTGTCGGCGCGTGCTCCAGGTGCCGTGTCGTCACGCGTCCGAACCGCTCCCGCAGCAGGGCGCGGTTGACCCGGGCCGCGTTCTCGAACCCGCTGCGCTCGGGCGAGTTCGCGCCGAGGCCGATGCGCGTGTTCGCCTCGATGAATTTGGTGATTCCGCCTGGCGAGAAGAACATGTCGGGGCTCACCGGCCGGGCGAAGAACATGTCGTCGTTGGAGTAGAGGAAGTGCTCGCTCAGGCCCTCGATGTGCTGCAGCTGGCTCTCGATGGCATGTGAATTGTGGGTCGGCAGGTTGGACTGGTCGAGGAAGAACGCGGAGCTGGGCACGATGGTGACATCCGTGTGCTCGGCGAGCCACGGGGGCGTGGGCGAGTCGGTGACGATGAAGATGTGACGGATCCACGGCGCGAACAGGTGAACGCTGCGCAGCGCGTATTTCAGTTCGTCGAGTTGCCGGTACCGCGCGGCCGAGTCGTCGCCCTGCCCGACGACGTAGCTCTGCATGCGGAGCGCGCGCAGTCGCTGGAATTCGGCCGATGAGCCGTCGACCCACGAGAACACGATGTCGATGGGAAACGAGATGTCGCTGGCCAGCGGGTCGAACATGCCCTGCAGGGTGGCCCAGTCGCGGCCGTACAGCTCGACGGTGGCGTCGAGCGCCTCCTCGCGCGGAAGGGTCGATCGCATGATCGCGTTGGGGGCCGGCGCCACGATCTCCGTCGCACCGAAGTCCCAGAACTCGAGGCGAACGGCGGAGGACGCACCGTAGCGCAGCCGCCCTGCCAGGTCGACGCGCGGACGGAAGAGCCGCAGGATGCGCGCCTTCGGTCCGCCGGCCAGTTTGCCGTCGCTCAGCAGCAGCGCGGGATCCGTTCCGAATTTTGAATAGAACGGCTCGTTGTCGAAGGCGTGCGCCAGTGCCGCGGCCACCGCGCGCCGGCGGGCGCGGTCGACCGCGAGGATCGACCGGGTTCCGTCGCCGCGCACCAGCAGGTACTCGATGCCCGCGGCGGACAGCGCATCCGCTATCGCCAGCAGGTCGGCGACGTGCGCCTGGTCGGGCGTCAGCGAGTCGTTGAGCAGGGTGAGCTGCCCTTTGCGCAGCACGACATCCGACCGGTCCAGGCGACGCAGGCCGCTCGAGGGGTCGACGATCCTCAGTCCGTTGTCATCCGGCGGGACCGTCACGCGAGAGCGCCGGCCAGGAGGCTCACGAGGGCCTCCAGCTGAACGCTTCCTTCTGCCGTGATCTCGACATCCGACCCATCCAGCGCGCGGGCCGCGAGGCCGGCCTTGCTGTCGATGAGTTCGGCGATCTTGGCGTCGATGGTCTGCGCCGCGATGATGCGCCACGCCGTGACGGGCAGTTCCTGGCCGATGCGGTGCACGCGGTCGATGGCCTGGGTCTGCTCGGCGCTCGTCCAGCTCAGCTCGGCCAGCACGACGTTCGACGCCGCCTGCAGGTTGAGGCCGACGCCCGCCGCGGTCAGCGAGGCGACGACGACCGAGATCGCCGGGATCCTTGTCGAACGCGTCGATCGCGGCCTGGCGCGCCTTCGGCGTCTGGTCGCCACGGATCGAGACGGTGCCGAGACCGGCCTTGGCGAAGTGCTCCTCCGCGGTGTCCATGACGTCGATGTGCTTGGCGAAGAACACCACCTTGCCCACGTTGCGAGCCAGCTGGGCGGTGTAGTCGGCGGCGAGGCCGGCCTTGGCCTGGCCGATCTTGCGCACCATGGTGAAGACGTTCTCGCCGGTCTTGGCCGACTTCGACTCCTCGAGCTCCTCGTGCGCGACGGCGCGGATGAGGCGCTCCTTGTCGTACGTCGGTGAACGGGTCCTCGCGACTTCCGCAGGGCGAGGCGACGCTGGTAGCGGTCGACCAGTCGAGCGGTGAGGGCGGCCTCGGCCTCGCGAATGGAGCGACCGAGGTCGTCGTCGAGCTCGACCGGGATGTCGGCGACTCGGCGCGCAGGGATGTCGGCCGCGACATCCACCTTCTTGCGTCGCACGATGCCCATGTCGATGACGGCCTGGCGTGCCTCGGCGAAGAAGCCGAAGTCGGCGGGCGTAAGACCGGTGTCTTCCAGCTTGTCCATGAGGGTCGGGCAGCGGCTTCTTTTCGTCGATCCAGCCGAGGAACTGCCAGATGGCGCGGAAGTCGTCGATCTGGTTGATCAGCGGCGTGCCCGTGAGTGCCATGAACAGCGCCTCGCGGGCTCGTGGCGCGGATGCTCCTCGAGAGCGACAGCACGTGCTTCGAGCGCTGGCTGGTGAGGTTCTTGATGAAGTGCGCCTCGTCGACGACCATGCCCTTGAAGCCGAAGCGTCCGAGCCAGCCGACGTGCCGGTCGAGCACCTCGTAGTTGACGATCACGACGTCGCTGAACGCGTCGACGTCGTTTCCGTCGCCGTGCACGACGGTGGCGGTGCGCTGCGGGGTCCACAGCGCCACCTCGCGCGCCCAGTTCGTCTTCACGACGTTGGGCACCACGACGAGCAGCGGGATACGAGTTGGAGACGGATGCGGCGAGCAGTGCCTGCGCCGTCTTGCCGAGCCCGGGCTCGTCCGCGAGCAGGAAGGTGCGGTGGCCGGCCTTGACCTCTTCGACGAAGCGGGCCTGGTGGCGCATGAGCTCGAGCTTGCCCGGAGTCTTCAGCGAGCTGGCCTCGGGCAGCTCCATGCTGGCCGCGCCTCCACCCGCGCCGTACTCGAACGCGCGGAACAGGGGCTCGATGAGCTCCCAGTTGGCGAGCTGGTTGACCCGCGCCGGCTTAGCCTGCACGGCGCTGAAGTCGGGGGCGAGGAACGGGTTCGACATCTGCAGCTGGCGCACCGACTGCGGCACGACCTGGCGCTCGGCCGCGAGATCCTTGGGGGCCGGCTCGGTGGTGATGATGAGCTCGTCGGGGCTGAGCTCCATGCCGGCCGCGAGCAGCAGGTCGCGGCGCAGCGCCTTCGCGGCGGCGGTCACCGGCGCGTCATCCCCCAGCAGGGCGATCAGGCTGGTGTCGCGGGCGGCGGTCTTCGCGAGGATGCCGGCGAGGCCGTCGAGGCGCTTCTGCTCGTTGGCGCGTTCGGCCTCGCTGAGGCGTCGCGTCGGTCTTGACGCGGGCGCGCTCCTCGCGCAGCAGCAGCGCCGCGACCTGGAAACGGGCACGGTTGGCCGGCTTGAGCGGGCCCTTCTGCACGGCCGCCTCGACCTCGCGCGCGGCGCGGGCGAGCACAGGGATGACGCCCTGGTCGTCGGCACCGCGCGAGCGGCGTCGCTGCTGTGGTGCCGCGGAACGATTGCCGCCACCACTGCCGCCGTTGTTGCTGCGCGACCGCTGACGTTGGCCAGACTGAGCCGGTCCAGATGCCAAGTGTGTTCTCCTTGCGCACTGTTTTCGGGAGTGCGTTGTGTTGCGGGTACGAAGACCTTCGCGAGCGACCCTGCTTGTGAGTGCGTCAGTCGGCCCGAAAGATCGGCAACAATTTCGAAGATCCAGACCCATGTCGCGGCGCGAATGGTGGTTCGATTGATGCTGTTTCAGATTGTACGCGCTTTTTGACGAAAATTAGCGTCTTCTTGCCGGAGCGCGCCGGTTGCGGTCATCCGGGTTGGGAACCTTGATCAGCACACCGATCACGAGGAACAGCACGGCGGCCACGTATTGGGCGATGAGCCAGCCGATCCAGTGGTGCCAGTCGATGGGCCAGATCGGGTTCCAGGCCACGACGATCGCGGCGAGCGGAAGCAGCCACCACCACTGCTTCGCCTGCCAGGCGTACACCCCGACGATGGCGGCCAGGATGGCGACGACCGTCTTGATCCAGAAGAACGCGCTCGAGTCGAGCAGCGCGAGCCCCGCCAGCAGCACGATGGCGCCCAGGATGCCCGGGGCGAGGGCGGTGCGGCGAAAGGACCTGGTCGGGTAGCTGCTCACCCAGCTAGGTTATCGACCCCGGCTGGGCGACGGCTCTGGCGCCGGTGCGAACGACCCGGCCGGCGAGCGCACGCCGCGCCGGACCCTCGAGCACCGTGCCGTCGGCCGCGAACCGGGAGCCGTGTGCCGGACAGTCCCAGCTGTGCTCGGCATCGTTCCAGGTGACTACCGCGCCGAGGTGCGTGCACACGGCCGAGAGCTCGCAGGTGCGGCCGTCGACGGTCGACACGGCCCGCGGTCGGAGCCCCACGTGACCGACTGCCGCGCCACCCTCCGCGGGGTCGGCCTCCGGCACCGGTCGGGTCAGCGCACCCGTCCAGCCCTTGGCATACCACCAGCCGACCGCAGCGCTCTCGCCGATTCCGCGAGCGATCGTCAGCGGCAGGGTCAGCCGGCGATGCATGGCCGACTGCCAGGCGGTGTTGACGCCCAGGATGTCCGCGACCAGGGTGCGAGCGGCCGCCACCGCCCCGGTCATCCCCCATTTGTCGTAGCCGGTTGCGAGGTAGATGCGCCCGAACCCGCGCGGAAACCAGCCCACGAACGGAACGTGGTGCATCGGGCTGTAATCCTGGGCCGACCACGAGTGCGTCTGCACGGCCCCCGGCCAGTTCTGCCTGGTCCAGTTCGCCAGGTCGTCGGCCCGCGACCGCGGTGAGACCTCACGACCCACCGGATGCCCGTTGCCACCCGTGAGCAACCGGCCACGCCACGTGCGGATGCTGCGCGTGGGCGACTCGACGCCGAGGAACATGCCGTTCGGCAACTGCTCGGGCGGCACATCGAACGACTGGGCGTAACTGCGCTGGGCGGCGACCTTGGCGAAGTACAGGCCGCGCGCCAGGATGGGCGTGCCGGTCGCGAGGATGACGTGGTCGGCGGTCAGCTCGCCCCGGGCGGAGAGCACCCTGGCCGGTTTGCGGGCTGCCCGCACATCCAGCACCCGCACGTCTTCGAAAATGCGACCGCCGAGAACACGCAGGTCGGTCGCGAGCGACGCCAGCAACTCCATCGGGTCGAACTGCGCCTGCCCCGCCAGCCGAACCGCGCCCCAGGTCGGGAACGGGAGGCCCGCATCCGCAACGAGTTCGACGTCGAGGCCCGTCGACGTCGCCAGCTCGTACTCGCGCCTGACGGCGGACGCCCCCTGCTCGGTGCCGGCATAGCTGTAGGCGTCGCGCCGCTCGAGCTCGATGCCGTTGGCGGTGGCATAGTCCACCAGCCAGTCGAACGCATCGCGGTTGCCGTCGACATAGGCCTGCAGGATGCCCTGCGGGTTCTGCCGGCGGATCTTCTGAAACTGCGTGCCCTGCAACTGGCTGGCCTTGGCAGTCGAGTTGCCCGTCGCGACGGCACCCAGGCGGCGGGCCTCCAGCACCGCCACGCGCCGTCCCTCGCGCGCGAACAACAGCGCCGACACGAGCCCCGTGATGCCGCCACCGACGATCACCTCGTCGAAGTGGCCCCCGGGCTCGAAAGCGTCGGTGGGGATGGGTGCGGCGTGAGCGAGCCAGAGGGAGGTCATACCTCCACCCTAGGCAGCGAGAAATTGCGCGCCAGCCCTTGCATTCGCGGCGACGCCCCCGCGCTGTCCGGTGACTCGGAGCGGCAGACCGATTTAGGCAATGAATACCCATACGCGTCGCGCGAGCGCACACCTACGCTCGTGATCGCTGCAGTACCCACGCCCGGCACCGGGTGAGCAGCGCTCCCCCGACACATCAACGAGCACGACAGGAAGAGAAGGTGACTGGCCATGGGCTGGTTCGGAAATTTGATCGGGTCCGCCGACACGTCGGTGATCCAGAACGGCATCCTCGGGCGAGGTGAGATCACCGACGTGCAGATGTCGGGGATGACGGTGCAGAGCGGCAACGGCCTGGTGGAGCGCAAATGCACCATCACGGCCAACGTGTACATCGACAACACCCCGATGTTCGTCGCAACCATCGTGCAGCGTGTGCAGGAGATCGTCATTCCCCAGCTCTCCTCCGGCAGCGCCGTCGTAGCCGTGCGCGTCGACCCGAACGACCACAGCAAGGTCGCCATCGACTTCAACTCCGAGGTGCCGGAGGTGACACTCGCCCGCACGACCGACAACGCACACAGCGCCGCCTGGCTGCTCGCGAACGGCAAACCCATCAAGGTGGTGCTCGTCGGCGACCAGCCGCTCGGCAAGAAGAACGCCGACGGCATCGAGTTGTACGCACTGCAGCTCACCGTCTACGAAGGCGTCGACACGCCGTACCAGCTCATGGTCGGAAACCCGGTGCCCGCGACAGCCCTGCCACTGCTGTTCCCCGGCTCCAAACTCAACGCCCGGCTCGGTGACGACCCGAACTCGGTCGTCGTCGACTGGGCTGCGGGAGCCGCCACCTGAATCGCACCGCCGCCGCCGAATAGGCTGGCCGGGTGACCCCGGTCGAACGATTCCGCGCACTGCTGCGCATCCCGACAATCTCCCGGCTCGACCTGGCGGCCGTCGACTGGTCGCAGTTCGACCGGTTCGTCGCCCTGCTGCCCGAGCTGTACCCGGGGGTGCACACCACCCTCACGCGGGAGATCGTGGCCGAACACTCGCTGCTGTATCGCTGGGCGGGCCGCTCGGCCGAGACGCCCGACCCTGTTGCTGGCCCACTATGACGTCGTCGCCGCGAGCGACGAACGCTGGGACCATCCGCCCTTCGGCGCCGAACTCGTCGAAGGGCCGGATGGGACCGAGCTCTGGGCGCGCGGAGCCATCGACGACAAGGGCGCACTGGTGAGCATCCTCGAGGCCGTCGAGGCGTGCATCGCCGAGGGTGTGGTGCCCGAGCACGACATCTACCTGAGCTTCGGTCACGACGAGGAGACGGTCGGTTCCGGTGCACAGGCGATCGTCGCGCTGCTCGAGTCACGCGGCATCCGACCCGCACTGCTGGTGGATGAGGGCGGCGCCGTCGTCGAAGGCATCTTTCCCGGGGTTGATGGCCCGATCGCGGTCGTGGGCGTGAGCGAGAAGGGCATCACGTCGGTGCGCCTCGAGGTCGTGCAGGACGGCGGGCACGCATCCACTCCCCCGCGCCTGAGCGCCACGGCGCGACTCGCGCGGGCCATCGTTCGGCTCGACGGGTCGCCGTTCCCGGCGCGGTTCTCGTCAACCAACCTCGAGATGATCCGCACGGTCGGCGCGCGCGCACGGCAGCCCTACCGCTGGCTGTTCACGAACCAGTGGCTCACGCGGGGCATCCTGCTGGCGCTGTTCGGCCGGCTCAGCGACGAGACACGAGCCATGGTGCGCACGACGGCCGTGGTCACCCGGCTCTCGGGCAGCGACGCCGAGAACGCCCTCGCCGAGACCGCGAGCGCGACGGTCAACATGCGCGTGGCGGTGGGGTCGACCGTGAAGGACTCGGTGGAGCACATCCGAAAGTCGATCCGCGATGACCGGGTGACGGTCACGACGCAGAACCCGTCCGAGCCCTCGCCGATCTCACCCACGAGCGGACCGCAGTGGGCGGCGGTGCGAGGTGCCATCGAGCAGACCTACCCGGGAGTGATCGTCACCCCGTACATCCAGCTCGGGGCCAGCGACAGCCGGCACTTCACGCGCATCTGCGACGCCGTCTACCGGTTCACCCCGTTCGAGATGTCACTCGCCGAGCGCGGAGCGCTTCACGCCGTCAACGAGCGCATCCGGGTCGACACCTGGCTTCGCGGCATCGAGTTCTACACCGCGCTCATTCGCGCGGTGTGACCGGCGAGTTACCCCGATTGGGACGACGTGTGCTGTGCGCGCGGGCACAGTCGCCCCGAACAGCACAAACGGCGAATGGTCAGACCCGGGCGTCGTGGATGATCGAGATCGGCCGCGACATCGGCGGGGCGTCACGCAGGCGCTCCAGCGCGGGTCGAAGCTCGCTGAGCCACGCCTCGTAGCCTTCGGCCGTCAGGTGCAGACGGTCGGTGGTGTACTCCGGCTTGAGCTCGCCCTCGTCGGTGGCCATCGTGGCCCAGAGGTCGAGGTACTGCGCGTGCACGTTCTGCGCATACTGCCGCAGGTGGCGGTTGGCGTCGCGGATGTCATCCGCGTACTCGCGCCCGCGCGGCAGGATCGACTGCACGAGCGTGCGGGACCCGGGCACATCCTGGCGCACCATCGCAAGGAAGTACTCGATGCTGCGCACCACGTACTCCACCGATCGCGACTGCCCGAAATCGTTGGCGCCGATCAGGATCGCCAGCGTCTCCGGCTGCAACTCGACGATGGCGGGAAGCCGCTCGTTAAGCCGGTCGGTCGCGTCGCCGGGGGTCGCTTCAACAGCAACCCGGTACTCGGGGAACCACTTCTGCCAGTCGCCGCCAGCTGTGATGCTGTCGCCGACGAAGACGATCGATTCAGCGGAGTCCAGGCTGGATTGGGGGTCGTCTAGCTCACTCATTAGAAACACCTCGCTTCTTCCATTGTGCGCGACGAAGCGCCCAGATGCCAGCGATCGACCAACCTCGTGCCGACTTCACAGCCTCACAGGTCAGATCAGCGACTTGGTGTGCCAGACGGTCTTGGTCTCGGTGAAGCCCGTGATGCGGTCGAGGGAGGCGCCGAAATCTCCGGGCGTGCGAACCCGCTTGAGCGTGTCCGCCGCCGAGATCTGCAGGTCGATCCACTCGAGCGAGTCCGCCCCCGTGAGGTCGAGCGCGTTGACATCGGCATGGCTTGCGAGCCAGGGTGCGATCTCCGCGGCCGACCCGGTGAGGATGTTCACGACACCCCCCGGAACATCGCTCGTCGCGAGGACCTCGGCGAGGCTGATGGCGCTGAGCGGCGAGGTTTCGCTCGCGATCACGACTACCGTGTTGCCGGAGACGATCGCCGGTGCGATCACGCTGACCAGCCCGAGCAGGCTGCTGCCCGAGCCCGTCGACGGGCCGGGCGCCACGATCGCCACCACTCCGGTCGGCTCCGGCACGGAGATGTTGAAGTACGGCCCGCTGACGGCGTTCGCGTTGCCGGCGACCTGAACGTACTTGTCGGCCCAGCCCGCGTACCAGACCCAGGCGTCGATCGCGGCATCCACCTGCTTGCCGGCGACAGCGGCCGTCACGCCCTCGGTCGAGACGATCTCGTCGACGAACTGCGCACGACGACCCTCGAGCAGTTCGGCGATGCGGTACAGCACCTGGCCGCGGTTGTAGCCGGTCGCGCCGGCCCAGCCGGGCTGTGCGGCCCGCGCCGCAACGACGGCGTCGCGGGCATCCTTGCGGCTGGCCTTGGCCGCGTTCGCGAGGAACGCGCCCGACTTCGTGACGACCTCGTAGGTGCGGCCGCTCTCGCTGCGCGGAAACTTGCCGCCGATGTAGAGCTTGTAGGTCTTGGGAATCGAGGTGGTCATTTGGCCCCTTCGGTGGGCCCTTCGACAGCTCGGGACCGGCCGATCCGGCGCTGCAGGTAGGCGGCGAGGCCGTGGCGGCCGCCCTCGCGGCCATAGCCCGACTCCTTGTAGCCGCCGAACGGGGATGCCGGGATCGAAGCGGTTGAACGTGTTCGCCCAGATGACGCCCGCCCGCAGCTCGTCGGCGACCGCCAGGATCTTCGACCCCTTGTCGCTCCAGATGCCCGCCGACAGGCCGTAGGGGGTGTTGTTGGCCTTCGAGATCGCCTCCGCCGGCGTTCGGAAGGTCAGCACCGACAGCACCGGCCCGAAGATCTCCTCACGCGCGATACGGCTCGACGTCGACACGTTGTCGAAGATCGTCGGCGCGAACCAGAAGCCGTTCTCGGGGATCGCGCAGTCGGCGGTCCAGCGCTCGGCGCCCTCCGCCTCGCCGATGTCCGACAGTTCGCGGATGCGATCGAGCTGCTCGCGCGAGTTGATCGCGCCGATGTCGGTGTTCTTGTCGAGCGGGTCGCCGAGCCGCAGCGTCGAGAGGCGCTGCTTGAGGCGGTCGACGACCTCGTCGTGGATGTTCTCCTGCACGAGCAGGCGCGACCCGGCACAGCAGACGTGTCCCTGGTTGAAGAAGATGCCGTTGACGATTCCCTCGACCGCCTGGTCGATGGGCGCGTCGTCGAAGACGATGTTCGCGGCCTTGCCGCCGAGCTCGAGGGTGAGCTTCTTGCCCGTTCCCGCGACCGATTTCGCGATCGCGCGACCGACCGCGGTCGAGCCGGTGAAGGCGACCTTGTTGACATCCGGATGCTGCACCAGCGCCTGGCCGGTGTCGCCCGCGCCCGTGAGGATGTTCACCACGCCGGCCGGGAGGTCGGCCTGCTGCAGGATCTCGGCGAACAGCAGCGCCGACAGCGGCGTCGTCTCGGCGGGCTTCAGCACGACCGTGTTGCCGGCCGCGAGCGCGGGGGCGATCTTCCACGCCAGCATCAGCAGCGGGAAGTTCCACGGGATGACCTGCGCGGCGACGCCGAGGGCGCGCGGCGACGCGCCGAGCCCCGCATAGTCGAGCTTGTCGGCCCAGCCCGCGTAGTAGAAGAACCAGGCCGCGACGAGCGGGATGTCGACATCCCGGCTCTCTTTGATGGGCTTGCCGTTGTCGAGGCTCTCCGCGACCGCAAGCTCGCGCGAGCGCTCCTGCACGAGGCGGGCGATGCGGAACAGGTACTTGCCGCGATCGGCACCCGACAGCTTCGACCACGTCTTGTCATAGGCGCGACGGGCAGCCCTGACCGCGGTGTCGACGTCTGCGGCATCCGCGTTCGCGATCTGCGCGATGTGCTTCTCCGTTGCCGGCGAAATGGTGGCGAACGGCGTTCCGTGGCCGTCGACGAACTCGCCGTCGATGAACAGGCCGTAGCTCTCGCGCAGATTCAGGATGGCGGTCGATTCGGGCGCCGGTGCGTAGTCCAGAAAACTCATATCGTCTCTTTCTCGGTTCGAGCGACGTGACCCGCGGGTCAGTCCACCGTGACGTAGTCGGGGCCGCTGTAGTGGCCGGAGGTGAGCTTCTGGCGCTGCAGCAGCACATCGTTGAGCAGGCTCGAAGCGCCGAAGCGGAACAGCGACGGGGTGAGCCACTCCTCGCCGGCCGTCTCGGCGACCGTGACGAGGTACTTGATCGCATCCTTGGACGTTCGGATGCCGCCGGCCGGCTTCACGCCGATGCGCTCGCCCGTGAGGCGGTGCCAGTCGCGTACGACCTCGAGCATGAGCAGCGTGACCGGCAGTGTCGCGGCCGGCGCCACCTTGCCGGTCGAGGTCTTGATGAAGTCGCCACCGGCCAGGATCGCGAGCCAGGAGGCCCGGCGCACGTTGTCGTAGGTGTTGAGTTCGCCGGTCTCGAGGATGACCTTGAGGTGCGCGTAGCTGCCGTCGGCACGCCGGCACGCCTCCTTGACGGCGACGATGTCGTCGAAGACCTGCCCGTAGCGGCCGGAAAGGAACGCTCCGCGGTCGATGACCATGTCGATCTCGTCGGCGCCCGCGGCGACGGCATCCGCCGTGTCGGCGAGCTTCACCCGCAGCGATGCGCGTCCGCTCGGGAACGCGGTCGCGACCGCGGCGACGTTGATGCCCTCCGGGCCGCCCGCGGCGTGCGCGGACCCGAGCGCGGTCACCGCATAGGGCACCATGTCGCCGTACACGCAGACCGCGGCGACCCGCGGCGACGGTGGCGTCGCTCGGGTCGGGGTTCAGCGCCTTGGCCACCAGCGATCGAACCTTGCCGGGCGTGTCCGCGCCCTCGAGGGTGGTGAGGTCGATGAGCTCGATGATGCGGTCGAGCGCCCACGCCTTCGACGTGGTCTTGATCGACCGCGTGCCAAGGCCCGCCGCGCGCTGCTCGAGGCCGACGGCGTCGACGCCGCTGAGCCCCTCGAGGTGAAGTCGCAGTGATCGCTCGGTCAGGTCGCCGCCGAGCAGGGCAATCGCCCGTTCGGCGGGGGCGAGCGCCACCGGAGTTGAAATCGTCATTGTCGTTGTTCTCCGAGAGATCAGATTACGGCACGGTCGGATGCCGCGGCCAACAGGAGCAATTGTGGGTGCTGCACCCCCGACAGGACCATTCGGCCCACAACGCACCGGGCATCCTGTTGGCACGACCGAAGGAGTTTCTGCGCAAACAGGCCATTCGAAGGAACTCTCCGCCCGAAACCGCCCCTTCGTCCTCCGTTTCGCGGCCCCAACCCACCGCCAACAGGAGCAATTGGGGGTGCGGCACCGCCGACAGGACGATTCGGCCCACAACGCACCGCGGCATCCTGTTGGCACGACCGAAGGAGTTTCCGCGCAAACAGGCCATTCGAAGGAACTCTCCGCCCGAAACCGCCCCTTCGTCCTCCGTTTCGCGACCCCAACCCACCGCCAACAGGAGCAATTGGGGGTGAGGCACCGCCGACAGGACGATTCGGCCCACAGTGCACCGCGCATCCTGTTGGCACGACCGAAGGAGTTTCCGCGCAAACAGGCCATTCGAAGGAACTATCCGCCCGAAACCGCCACTTCGTCCTCAGTTTCGGGGCAGGCTGGCTACGACTCCGACGCGTCCCGCAGGTACTCGGCCCAGGCCCGGCCCCGATCCTCGCGCCACGTTGTCCAGTCGACCGGATGCCCGCGCAACAGCGACTCGAGCTGGTCGAGATTGGTCTGCCAGTACGCCCGGATGGTCGATCGCAGCAGCCGGCTGGTCGTCGATGACGGCGGCCAGCCGCAGGTCCGTCGACTCGCCACGGGTGCCACCCGGCACGGGGACCAGGGTGAACTCGAAGCTGCCGATGTTGTCGGTGTCGACGGCCAGGAACGTGCGCGGCTGCAGCGCCCGGATGACCCCGACGGTCGTGAGCGGACGCTCCCAGGTCATCCACTCGAGCACGTATTCCCCGCCGACTCGGGCGTCGATGCGCGCCTCCGCGAGCCATCCCGCGACAAGCTCGTCGTCGACGATGGCGTCCCACACGATCGACCGGGGCAGGTCGTAGCTGCGTGAGAACAGCAGCTCGGTCTTCGACACAGCCCGAGTTTAGGGCGAGAGCGCCCCCGCTCGGGGGCGCGGGCCCGATTCGGTACGCTCGATCCCGTGCCCATTGCGCTCGCGGTCGACTTCGGCGGAACAAAGGTCGAGGCGGCCCTCGTCGACGACACGGGACGAGTGCTTTCGGGAACGCGGTTCCGGCAGCCGACCGGGCCGACCTCCTCATCCGACCAGCTCGCGGCATCCGTCGACACGGTCATCGCGCAGGTGCTGGCGACCGTGCCTGCGGGCGAGACCATCGTCGGCGCCGGCATCGGTGCGGCCGGCCCGATCGATGTCACCCACGGCCGGGTGAGTCCGCTCAACGTGCCCGCCTGGCGCGACTATCCGTTGCTCGAGCAGGTGCAGGCCGCGTGGGCGATGTTCCGGCCCGGCTGCGCATGGATGGCCTCTGCATCACCCTTGCCGAACACTGGGTCGGGTCCGCCCAGGGCTACGACAACGTCATGGGCATGATCGTCTCGACCGGGCATCGGCGGCGGCCTCATCCTCGACGGGGTGACGGTGCCCGGCCCCACCGGCAACGCCGGCCACATCGGCCACGTCGAGGTGGGCGGCTTCTCGGATCGCTGCGCCTGCGGCGGAATCGGCTGCGTCGAGGCCATCGCCTCCGGTCCGAAGAGTGTCGCGTGGGCGCGGGCGCAGGGCTGGGCCGGCACGACCGGCGAAGACCTCGCGGCGGGGTACGCCGCCGGACGACCCGGTCGCGGTCGCCGCTGTGCAGCGCGCGGGGCGTGCGATCGGCCAGGCCATCGCATCCGCCACCGCGCTCGACGACCTCGAGATCGTGGCCATCGGCGGCGGTTTCTCGCATGTCACGCCCGACCTGTTCGACTTCATCCGCGCGGCGATCGCCGAGCGCAGCGCGTTCGGGTTCGTCACCAAGGTGCAGCGTCGTGCCATCCGGCCTCTCGGGTGACGGCCCGCTCGTCGGCGCGGCCGCGCTCGTGCACCGGCCGCACCTGCTGCCCTAGGCGCTCCGGTCTAGACGCCCGCCGCGCGGCGGGTACGCTTCGCCAGGTCATCCTCGAGGTACCGCGGTCGACCCAGGATGATCGCCCGCCGGGATGGCGACGAGGCTCACCACGAGGATGAAGAGCAGCGACGCCGCCCACCCATCCGTCGCCTGGTGCAGCAGGCCGAACACGAGCGGGCTCGCGGCCGCGATGATGTAGCCCACCCCCTGCACGAAGCCGCTGAGGGCGACAGAGCCCGGTGTGTGCGCGTGCGCCGATTGATGAGCAGCAGCGACAGCGGGAAGAGCAGCGCGCCGAGGCCGCCGAGCACGACCCACGCGACCGTGCCCGCCGCGGGCAGCAGAAGCAGCCCGAGGTCGGAGAGCACCAGGCACGCCGTCGCGAAGAAGATGAGGATTCCGACGTTCTTCAGGCGGGCCGCAATCGCCGGCACCACCAGCGCGCTGGGGAACCCGACGATCGCATAGAGGGCGAGCAGGTTTCCTGCCGTACCGCCGGTCAACATGCGCCGTCTGCACCAGCAGGCTCGGCAACCACGCGAACGCGGCGTACACGTTGATGCTCGACACGCAGAACGTGAACATGATCGCCCACGCCACCGGGGAGCGGAACAGCGTGCTCTCGAGCGCGGGCTCCGACTCGACCGCGTCCGCGTCATCCGACTCCCGGGCCAGTCGCACCGCCTTCGCCCTCGCCCGCGACGCCACGATCCACGGAACAAGCGCCACAACGGCGAGCGCCACCCACACGCCCAGGGATGCGCGCCAGCCGAACGCCGTGGCGACGGGCACGGCGGCGAGCGCGGGAAGCGACGTGCTGAACGCGATCAGCACCGCGTAGAGGCTCGTGACCTGCGTCATCCGGTCGGGAAAGTAGCGCTTGACCAGCGGCGGCAGCAGCACGTTGCCGATGCCCGCGCCGAGCAGCGCGAGGGCCGTGGCAACGACCAGCAGCACGGCGTCCGGGGCGACGGCGCGCACCAGCTGGCCGACGGCGCATCGCTGCCGACGGCGATGAGCAGCAGCAGTTCGAGGCCGAGCGCGCGCGAAAGGCGCGGGGTGATGAGGCCGGCCAGCGCGAACATGAGGGGCGGGGCGGCGCCGATGATGCCGATCACGACCGCGCTCAGCGCGATGTCGTGCGAAACCAGGTTGAGGATGGGCGACAGCGCCGCGACCACGGTTCGAAGGTTGAGGGCGACGAGCAGAATGCCGAGCAGTGCCGCGGATCGTCCCGCCCACAGCGGAAGGCGATGGTCAGCAGGCACCGACCAAGCTTACGGGCCTCAGCCGAGCAGGATTGCGCGGATCTGCTGCTCGTCGACAGCCATCTGGCTCGCGAGCGCCGCCGCCGACTCGAACCTGTTCATCGGTCGCACGTAGTCGACGAACTCCAGTTCGATGGGCTGCCCGTAAAGGTCGAGGTGCTGGTCGAGCAGGTGGGCCTCGACCTGCTTCTGCGGCACGCCCTCGAACGTCGGGTTGTTGCCGATCGACACCGCAGCGCCGAAACGGCCCGCCGGAACCGTCGCCCACGCCGCGTAGACGCCGTCGCGCGGGATGAACCCCTCGACATCAGGCGACAGGTTGGCGGTCGGATACCCGAGCTCGCGCCCGCGGCGCTCCCCGCCCACGACGGTGGAGCGGATGCTGTGCAGCCGACCCAGCGGAATCGCGGCCGCCGCGACCTCCCCGTTGTCGAGAAGCTCGCGGATCCAGGTCGAGGATGCCCGCCGCGAGCCGGAATCCACGGCGCTGAGCACCTCGGGGATGTGGTGAACTTCGAAGCCGTACTGGGAGCCCAGACGGTCGAGCAGTTCGACCGTGCCGCTCCCCCGCGCCCCGAACCGGAAGTCCTCGCCGACGAAGACGACGCGGGCCCGCAGCGCATCCACCAGCACGGTTCGCACGAACTCCTCGGGCGGCTGCTCGCTGAACGCCCGGTCGAAGGCCAGCATCAGCGCGGCATCCACGCCCGCCGCCTCGAGCAGCTCGACCTTCTTGGAGTTGCTGACCAGCGCCACCGGGCACCGTTCTGGTGCGAGCAGGCTCAGCGGGTTGCGATCGAAGGTGATGACCGTGGCCACGAGCCCCTGCTGCGCGGCCACGGCCCGAAGCTCAGCCAGCACCGCGCGATGCCCGGCGTGAACGCCGTCGAACTTGCCGATCGTGACCGCACTGGGGCCGAAGCCGGCCGGAACCGCGGCGAGAGAATCGAAGAACTGCACTCAGGCCGCCGAATACAGTGCGCGCCGGCTGCGCAGCCAGAGCATTCCGAGCACCGGGAGCACGACCGGGATGAACAGGTAACCGTAGCCGTAGTACGACCAGACCGTGCCATCCACACCCGACCCCTGCACGAAGACCGACGGGAAGAGAACGCTGAGCGTGCCGATGACGAGACACCCAGCAGCTCGAAGCTGATGGTCACCCAGGCGACGCGGTACCAGGCGCGACCCGGGCGCAGCAGCGCGATGGTCGCGACGATGTAGATCACGCCCGACAGCGCCGACAGCGTGATTGCCACCGGCGCGGTGCCGTACACGGTCGCCATCTGGTAGACGGCACGGGAGGTCGCGCCGATGGCGAGGATCGCATAGACCACGATCAGCACGCGCCCCACACCGAGCGATCGCCGGGGCGCCGCTGCAGGCGAGTTCGAAGGGGTCGGCGCGCTGGACATCGATCCAACCCTAAGCGATCTGGACGGTCCAAATGATGTTCATGCGCACCACCATGACCGCGATCGCGAGGCAGGCCACACCCAGCACGACCGTGCTCCACCGGTCGCGCTCGACGAGGGCCCACACCCCCGCGAGAAGCGGCAGGATGATGGCCACGACGAGGTAGATGTAGAACTCGAGCAGGCTGCCGGTCGGCGAGTTTCCGACCAGCGGGCGCCACGATCGCGATGCCCAGCTGCCCGATGAGCAGCAGTTCGACGAGCAGCGGTCGCGCCCATCGACAGGTCGCCCGGCTTCACACCGAACAGCCCGAGCACCAGGCACAGCACGCCCGCGGCCGCGGCGACCGCCACCTCGACGACGGTGTACCACTCGATCACCGAATCACCCCTCACGATCCGTCGGGAAATTGACCAGAACGCGCGCGACCCCCGCCGTCGTCGACACCAACCCCGTCAGGTCACCATTCTGGCCGATCGCCGCGATGGGTGCGGCGGAATCGGCGAGATCCGGCGCAAGACCCGTGAGCGTCGGACGCTTGCCCTGCCGCAGCTCGGTGCGCTCGGTGTCGGTCAGCACCACGGTCGCGAACAGCTCGCGGGCGACCACCGCAGGCGGCGAGGAGACCCTGCATGAGGTCGTCGCCGAGCATGCCCGGCCTCACTGACGCTGAATGGCCCGATGCGGGTGCGGCGCAGGGCCGTCAGGTGCGCGCCGACCCCGAGGGCCGCGCCGAGGTCGCGAGCGAGGGCGCGGATGTAGGTGCCGCGACGAGCACTCGACGCGGACATCCACTTCGCCCGGTCGCGGTCGCGAGGATCTCGAACGCACTCACCGTGACCCGTCGGGCCGCGAGCGTGAACTCCTCGCCCGTCGCGCACCCGGTCGTACGACCGCCTCCCGTCGACCTTGATGGCGCTCACCGAACTGGGCACCTGGCTGATCTCGCCGGTCAGCGGAACGATTGCCGCCTCGATGGCCTCGAGCGGGATCGCGGACGCGTCGACCGGATCGCCCGACCGGCTCGCCCTCGGAGTCGTCCGTCGTGGTCGCCTGGCCGAGCCGGATCGTGGCGAGGTACTCCTTGTCGAGGCCGACCAGGTAGGTCAGCAGACGTGTCGAGGCGTCGAGGCCCAGGATGAGCAGCCCGGTCGCCATCGGGTCGAGGGTGCCCGCGTGCCCCACCTTGCGGGTGCCGGCGAGCTTGCGCACGCGTGAGACGACGTCGTGGCTCGTGATGCCGCCGGGCTTGTCGACGAGCAGGATGCCGGAGGTGCTCACCTCACTAGTGTGCCGCACCCGCCCGGTTCGCCACGTGGAGCAGCACCGAGAGCTTGTCGGGCATCGCGGTCTCGAGCAGCTCGCGGGCATTCGGGTTCGTCTCGTACTCGTCGGTCATTCGCAGCCCGACGAGCGTGTTCAGCATCATGCCGTGAGCCAGGAAGTCGGATGCCACCGCCGGACTCATGCCCACCTCGTCTTTGAGGAACGTGTAGACCTCGAGGAATCCGCACCGGGCGAGCTTGCCGATCTCGGGGTCGGCGCCCAGCACGAAGCCGTGCATGAGCGAGAGCAGCAGGCCGCGGTCGGTGAGCAGGTCGGCGTAGGCGAGGCCGAGCCGGTGCCCGGCGTCGCCCCCGGCGGTGTTCGGGAGCGCGCTTCGTCGGCGAGCGCGCGACGGAAGGCGGCCATCAGCGTGTCGAGCGCGCGCTGCAGCACGGCGAGGAACAGCTTCTCCTTGGTGCCGAACATGCGCACGACGTAGGGCTGGCTCACGCCCGCGGCGATGGCGACCTGGTCGGTCGTCGTGCCGGCGTATCCGCGCTGGCCGAAGACCGCGGTCGCGGCCTCGAGCACGAGCTCGCGTCGCTCGTCGGATGCCATCCGGGTCACGGGTGCGGAAGAAGTTGTGACTCACGCTTGACATGGTATCAGTTGATAACTAATCTCGAGATAAGTAATCATTCAATTACAACATTCTCCCGATCACGGAGTCGATCCCATGACCGTCACAGAAACCTCCCCCGCGGATGTCGCGGCCGGCGCCCCCCGCCGCCGCATCCCCGTCTGGCTCGCCATCGTCGCCGCCAGCATCCCCATGTTCATGGCCAGCCTCGACAACCTCGTCATGACCAACGCGCTCCCGTCATCCACAAGGACCTCGGCGCGACCGTCGAGCAGCTGCAGTGGTTCGTGAACGCGTACACGCTGAGCTTCGCCACCTTCATCCTGCTCTCCGTCGCGCTCGGCGACCGGTTCGGGCGCCGCACGGTCTTCGTGATCGGCATCACCATCTTCACGCTCGCCTCCGTCGCCGCCGGGTTCAGCACGACACCCGGCCGAGCTCATCGCCGCCCGCGCCGTGCAGGGCGTCGGCGGCGCGGCGCTCATGCCGCTCTCGCTCACCCTGCTCGCCGGCTCGGTCGCCCCGCGGCTCCGCCCGCTCGCCATCGGCATCTGGGGCGGCGTTGCCGGCCTCGGCGTCGCGCTCGGCCCGCTCATCGGAGGCGCCGTCGTCGCAGGGCTGGAACTGGCAGGCGATCTTCTGGATCAACGTGCCCGTCGGCATCATCGCCGTGCCGCTCGTGCTTTTCGCCCTGCCCGAACAGCTTCGGCGACAAGGTTCGCGCCGACGTGCTCGGCGTCGTCCTGGTCGGACTCGGCGTGCTCGGCGTCGTGTTCGGAATCGTTCGCGGCAACGACGCCGGCTGGCACAGCGCGCAGGTGCTCACCGGCCTCATCGGCGGCGGCATCGCGCTCGCGGCGTTCCTCTGGTGGGAGACCCGCACCGCGGCGCCGCTCGTGCCCGCTGCGGCTGTTCCGCGACCGCAGCTTCTCCGTCGCCAACATCGTCGGATTCGGATTCAGCTTCGGGATGTTCGGATCGGTCTTCATCCTCATCCAGTTCCTGCAGGTGGTGCAGGGCGCGAGCCCGCTCCAGGCCGCCGTACGAGACCACACCGTGGACCATGGCGCCCATGATCGTCGCGCCGCTCGCCGGCATCGTCGCGCCGCGGGTCGGAACGCGCACGCTGATCGTCGCCGGGCTCGCCTGCCAGTCGGTCGCGCTGTTCTGGCTCGCCGGCGACCATGTCGGCGACCGTCGCCGTACACGACCATGCTGTACCCGTTCATCCTCGCCGGCATCGGCATGGGGCTCGTCTTCTCGCCCTCATCGACCGCGGTGCTCGCCACCATGCGGGAGCAGGACCGGGCCAAGGCGAGCGGCGTCAACTCGACCGTTCGCGAGATCGGTGTCGCGCTCGGCATCGCGGTGCTCGTCGCCGTGTTCACCGGCGCTGAACGGCCAGCTGACGCCCGACCGGCTACGTGCAGCGCGGCCATCCCCGCGGTGCTCGTGGGCGCATCAGTGGTCGCGGTCGACCGCGCTCGCGTCGCTCGCTGCTGCCGTCCGGCAAGCTGCCACGGAAAGTCGCGCGCGTAGACGAAGGCGTCTAGGGCGGCGTCCGTCACCCCTAGTATCGACGACCATGCGGATTGGCGTCATCGGAGCGGGAGCTGTCGGTGGCGCCATCGCCGCGTTGCTGGCCGCGCGACGGCCACGACGTCGAGGTCACCGCGCGCGGCGAGAACCTCGCGGCCATCCAGGCGAGCGGCATCCGGCTGACCGGCGGCTGGGGCGACTTCACCGCCGCGGTCACGGCGGGCGAACACGCTCGACACACGGCGCCCGAGCTCGCGATCGTCGCGACCAAGGCGCAGGATGCGCGTGCCGCGATCCTCGCGAACGCGAGACTGCTGAACGGCGTCCCCGTGCTGGTGGTGCAGAACGGGCTCGAAGGCGTCAGCGCCGACCGCGCCCGCTGCTCCCCCGGTCGGACGTCGCTCGGCGGGCTGGCCATGTACGCGTCATCGCTGGTCGAGCCCGGGCACATCGCGATCACCACGCCCGGGCCGCACCTACATCGGCGGCGGTGCGCGACCTGCCGGCGCGGTACGCGTCAGCGTGCTGAACGACGTCGATGCCCACCGAGCTCGTGCGACAACTTCGTCGGCGCCCAGTGGACCAAACTCGATCGTCAACCAGGTCAACGCGCTGCCCGCGATCACCGGCCTCAGCGTGCAGGAGGTCGTCGCGAACGCCGGGCTGCGTCGCATCCTGACCCGCAGCATGCGAGAGAACGTGCGCGTCGGCCTTGCCCAGGGCATCCGGTTCGCGCCGCTGCAGGGACTCAGCGACCGCGCGACTGCGGACTGTTCGCGCGCACTCCGCTGCGGCTCGCGGAGTCACTGCCGAGGCTCATGGCGCGGCGCATGGGAGCGACGCCGAACCCGGGATCGACGCTGCAGAGCATCCGGCGAGGCGCCCTGACCGAGGTCGACTACCTGAACGGGGCCGTCGTGGATGCGGCGCGCGCGCTGGGCTCGCACAGCACCCGTCAACGCCGCGATCGTCGAGCTGGTGCACGAGGTGGAAGACACGCACGTCTTCCTGACACCCGACGAGGTCATCGCGCGGGTCGGCTAGGGCGCCGGGCCGAAACTAAGGACGAAGTGGCGGATGTCGGCCAAAAAGTCCTACGAACGCACGTATTGGGCGCAAGGTCCTTCGTTTGCGACCACCCCGCTGCCCCAACAGGACGGGCGCGGGGTGCGGCGGCGATACGTCCTGTCGGCGGACCCCCACGACGGAATCGTCCTGTCGGGGATGCGCGCGCGACGCCGAAACTAAGGACGAAGTGGCGGATGCCGGCCAAAACGTCCTACGAACGCACGTATCGGCCGCAAGGTCCTTCGTTTGCGACCACCCCGCTGCCCCAACAGGAGGCGCGCGGCTTCCGGAGGCGATACGTCCTGTCGGCGGACCCCCACGACGGAATCGTCCTGTCGGGAAGCGCGCGCGACGCGGAAACTAAGGACGAAGTGGCGGATGCCGGCCAAAACGTCCTACGAAACGCACGTATCGGCCGCAAGGTCCTTCGTTTGCGATCACCCCGCTGCCCCAACAGGGCGCGCCGGGCCTAGCAGGAGTCGGCGAAGACCCTGCGGGGGTGCGTCGAAGTCGTTGTTGTCGATGATCGCGGTGGCCTGCTCGCGCGGCTTGGCCTCAGCGAGATAGAGCTCCTGGCCGCCCGAGTAGCGCTCCGGGTTGGGCAGGTCGTGCTCGAAATCCTCCGCGTCGCGTCGCATGACCCGCTCCGCGGCGACCTCGGGATCGACCTCGAGCCAGATCGAGAAGTTCCAGAGGCCCCGCAGCTCGGGACGATTCAGGAAGATGCCGTCGACGACGAGGATGGCGTCCATCGGGACCGGACGACCACTTCGGCTCGAACGGCGCATCCCGCTTCAGGTCGAACGCCTTCAGCACGAACGAGCCGATCCAGCCCGTGCGGAACGGCTCCACCAGCACGCGCTTGAACGTCTCGTAGTCGAACGAGTCGCGGTAGAAGCCCTCCGCCGAGTCGCGGCCGCGCGCATAGCGCACGACGCGCGGGTTGTGGAAGTCGTCGATGGATGCTCGGAACACCGCGCGGTGCCCGATGCCGAGCTGCGCCGCGAGCGCATCGGCGAAAACGGTCTTGCCCGCGCCATCCAGCCCGTCGACGGCGATGATGACGCGCCCCTTGCCGTAGTTGTGCAGGATCTCGTCGGACGAGCGCCGCGATCACCTCTGTTCGACTCAGAACCGGGAGGGCCATGCAATCCAGTTTAGGTTTGACGGGTGGCGATAGCACCGGCTGTGAACGATTGGTTCGTGCGCAACAAGCGCGACCTGCCGTGGCGGGCGGACGGCTATCCGGCGTGGGGCATCCTCGTGAGCGAGATCATGCTGCAGCAGACGCCCGTCGTGCGCGTCGTGCCGCGGCTCGAGGAGTGGCTCGAGCGCTGGCCGACGCCGGCCGCGCTCGCGGCATCCCCCGCGGGTGATGCCGTGCGGGCGTGGGAGCGGCTCGGCTACCCCCGTCGTGCGCTGAACCTGCACGCGGCCGCGGTCGCGATCACGGAACGGCACGGCGGCGTCGTGCCGTCCGATGTCGACGAGCTGCTCGCGCTTCCCGGCGTCGGGCAGTACACGGCGCGAGCCGTCGCCGCGTTCGCGTTCGGCAATGCGCGTGCCCGTCGTCGACACCAACGTGCGACGGGTGCTGGCGCGGGCGATCGACGGCGACGGCGAGGCGGGGCCGGCATCCACGACCCGCGACCTGGCGGCCATGGAGGCCCAGCTGCCGGTCGATGACGAGTGAGGCGCGCACCTTCAACGCGGCCGTCATGGAGCTCGGCGCCGTCGTCTGCACGGCTCGCGTGCCGCACTGCGAGGTGTGCCCCATCGCCGGCGAGTGCGCGTGGCGCGCAGCCGGCTACCCGGCCTACGACGGCGCACGCCGGGCCGTGCAGAAGAAGTACGAGGGATCCGACCGGCAGGTGCGCGGACTGATCCTTGCCGCCCTGCGCCGGCGGGACGACGCGCTGCCGCCACGAGGAACTCGAGGAGCTCTGGGCCGAGCCGCTGCAGCGCGGTCGCGCGCCTCGACGGCCTGCTCGCCGACGGACTCGTCGTCGGCTCACCCGACGACGGTTATTCGCTCCCCTGAGCCCCGCGACGACGACCCCCTTCGCGCAGCCGAGTAGTGTCTGAGCATCATGGACATCGCGCGCATCATCCTTTCGGTCATCCTGGCGCTCATGCTGCTGGTCACCGGCGGCGGCAAGGTGCTCGACCTGCAGTTCTCGCGCGGCAACCGCGACAAGCTCGCCGTGCATCCGGTGTTCTGGCGCATCACCGGGCTGCTCGAACTGGCCGCGACCGTCGGACTCGCGTGGGGCATCTGGTTCGTGCCGTTCGGGCTCGCCGCCGCCATCGGGGTCGCCCTGCTCATGATCGGCGCCTTCGCGTTCCGGCTGCGCACACGCGACCGGGCGATCATCCGTGAGGGTCTCGCGGACATCGCCGTGTTCGTGCTCACGCTCGTGGTCATCGTGTTGAGTATCCTCGCCCTCTGAACACCCTCGAGTTGCACGTTTTCGTGGCCACGGCGGCTCCCAGGCCGCGAAACATGCAACTCGCGAAAGTAGGGTGGCCTCGTGCCATCAACGCTGATCCGGCTCATGGTGGCCCCGACCGCCGGACCCCTCGCTGACGCGCTCGCCGCCATCCCCGTCGGGCTGAAGATCTCGCGGGCCTTCCCGGCCGACGTGCAGGCCGAGGCCGACGCGGCCGCGGCTCATCCGCAGCTGCCAGAACTCGACCACACCGATGTGCCGTTCGTCACGATCGACCCCGCCGGATCGATGGACCTCGACCAGGCGCTGTTCCTCGAGCGGGCCGGCGACGGCTACCGGGTGCGCTACGCCATCGCCGACGTGCCGTCGTTCGTGGCTCCGGCTGGGCGCCCTCGACGCCGAGACCCGGCAGCGCGGGCAGACGATCTACCCACCGGATGGCGCGATTCCGCTGCATCCGCTCGTGCTGAGCAACGGCGCGGCATCACTGCTTCCGGGCCAGGTGCGGGGCGCTTTCGTCTGGGACTTCGCGCTGGATGCCGCGGCGAACGTGACCTCGACGCTGCTGCATCGTGCCCGCATCCGCAGCACCGCACAAGCTCGACTACGTCGGGGTGCAGAACGCCATCGACGACGGCACGGCCGACGAGAACCTCGCGCTGCTCAAGGAGATCGGGCTGAAGCGCATCGCGCTCGAGATCGCGCGCGGCGCAGCCAACCTGACGCTGCCCGACACCGAGGTCACCGACGTCGACGACGGCTCCGGGCATCCGGCCTACCAGCTGGTGACGCGCAGCCGCAGCCCATCCGAGGACTGGAACGCGCAGCTCTCGCTCATGACCGGCATGGCCGCCGCCGAACTCATGATCGGCGCGAAAGTCGGGCATCCTGCGCACGATGCCCGCGCCGGAGCAGTGGGCGATCGAACCGCTTCCGCAAGCAGACCATCGCGCTCGGCACACCGTGGCCCGACGAGCCAGCAGTACGGCGAGTACCTGCGCGCGCTCGACACGACCGACCCGAAACAGCTCGCCATCATGCACGCCGCCGGGGCGCTGTTCCGCGGTGCCGGCTACACCGCGTTCGACGGCGACGTGCCGGTCGGACTGGTGCAGGCCGCGGTCGGGCACGTCGTACACGCACGCCACCGCTCCGCTGCGACGACTCGTCGACCGCTTCGTGCTCGTCGTCTGCGAGGCCATCGCCGCCGGGCGCCGACATCCCCGCGTGGGCGCGCGAGGCCCTGCCGACGCTGCCCGGCCTCATGGCAGCACTCGTCGGGACATCACCAGCCAGTTCGAGCACCGCGCCATCGACACCGTCGAGGCCGCCGTGCTGTCCAGCGGGTCGGCGACGTGTTCGATGCGACCGTGATCTCGCTGTCGAAGACCGGGGGCAGCATCCAGCTCACCGAACCCGCGGTCACGGCGCACTGCAACGGAGCGCTCGTCGACGGCAGCGTCATCCGCGCGAGACTCGTGCAGGCCGACATCCCCTCGGCCTCGGTGGTCTTCGAGTTGGTGCCCTAAGCCAGCCGGCGCAGCGGCGGGTTGAGTCAGGTGAGGGTGTCTTCTTCGCCCTCGTCGAGGTCGTCGTCGAATCTCGTCGTCGTAGAGGTCGTCCTCGTACGTCGTCATCCGCTCGTCATCGTCATCGCTGATGACGCGGGGCTTCACGTACGGGTCTTCGTCGCCCGCGTAGGTCGCGCGTCGTCGCCGAGGGCGGCCACCTCGGTGTCCCGGTTGTGCGCCTCCGCGAGCAGAGAGTCGATGAGCGCGGCGTTCTCGGGCACGCCATCGGCGATGAACTCGAGCGACGGGGTCAGCCGCGCGGTGATGTTCTTGCCGACCTCGGTGCGCAGCATCCCGGTCGCCGACTTGAGCGCGGCGGCGCTGTCGGCGCGCTCCTCGTCGGTGCCGTAGACCGTGTAGAAGATCGAGGCGTGCTGCAGGTCGCCGGTGACGCGGACGTCGGTGATCGTGACGAACCCGAGCCGAGGATCCTTGATCCCGCGCTCGAGTCGCTTGGCGACGATCACCTTGATGCGGTCCGCCATTTTCGCGGCGCGTGCTGCGTCTGCCATGTCCTGCTCCTTTCGTCGACGGTGACTGAATCTCGGTCGTGGCACGAGCGTCGAGGCGGAGTCCGTATCGGGCCGGGTCCCGATGCCGAGTGACCTCGGAGCCCCGACCCGACGAGCGAACCTAGACCCGGGGCTTTTCCTTCAGCTCGATCGTCTCGATCTCGTCGCCGATCTGGATGTCGTTGAACTTGCCGAGGCCGATGCCGGCCTCGAAGTCCGTGCGAACCTCGGTGACGTCATCCTTGAACCGGCGCAGCGACTCGATGGCCAGGTTGTCTCCGACCACGACGCCGTCGCGGATGACCCGCGCCTTGGCGTTCCGCGTGATGGTTCCCGACCGCACGATGACACCGGCGACGTTTCCGAACTTCGACGAGGAGAAGACCTCGCGAATTTCGGCGACACCCGACTGGACCTCTTCGAACTCGGGCTTGAGCATGCCCTTGAGGGAGTTCTCGATGTCTTCGAGCGCGGCGTAGATGACCGAGTAGAACCGCACGTCCACACCTTCACGGGCGGCGCGCTCGCGCGCCTTCGTGTCGGGGCGAACGTTGAACCCGATGATGATCGCGTTGTCGACCGTTGCGAGGTTGACGTCGCTCTCGGTGACGGCACCAACACCGCGGTGGATGATGCGCAGCGCGACCGAGTCGTCGACGTCGATCTTGAGCAGCGATTCCTCGAGCGCTTCGACAGCACCGGAGACGTCACCCTTGATGATGAGGTTGAGCGCGTCGACCTTGCCCTCTTCGAGTGCGCGGGTGAAGTCTTCGAGCGAGATGCGCTTGCGGGCACGAGCCAGCTGGGCGTTGCGCTCGACGGCTTCGCGCTTCTCGGCGATCTGGCGGGCGGTGCGGTCGTCCTCGATGACGAGGAACGTGTCGCCTGCGCGGGGCACGGTCGACAGACCCTGCACCTGCACCGGACGAGCGGGCTGCGCCTCGAGAACGGCGTTGCCGTCTTCGTCGGACATCGCCCGCACCTTGCCGTATGCGGTACCCGCGACGATCGAGTCGCCGACGCGCAGCGTTCCGGACTGGATGAGCACGGTCGCGACCGCGCCGCGCCCCTTGTCGAGACGGGCCTCGATCGCCACACCGCGGGCATCCTTGTTCGGGTTCGCCCGCAGGTCGAGGCCGGCGTCTGCGGTCAGCAGGACCGCATCCAGCAGCTTGTCGATGCCGATGTTGCCGAGCGCCGAAACGTCGACGAACATCGTGTCTCCGCCGTACTCTTCGGCGACGAGGCCGAATTCGGTGAGCTGCTGGCGAACCTTTGCGGGGTTCGCGCCGTCCTTGTCGATCTTGTTGACCGCGACGACGATCGGCACGTCGGCCGCCTGCGCGTGGTTGAGCGCCTCGACGGTCTGCGGCATGATGCCGTCGTCCGCCGCGACCACCAGGATCGCGATGTCGGTCACCTGCGCACCACGGGCACGCATGGCGGTGAACGCCTCGTGGCCCGGGGTGTCGATGAAGGTGATGGCGCGCTCGTTGCCCTCGTGCTCGGTCCAGACCTGGTACGCACCGATGTGCTGCGTGATGCCGCCGGCCTCGCCCGCGACGACGTTCGCCTTGCGGATGGCGTCGAGCAGCTTGGTCTTACCGTGGTCGACGTGGCCCATGACGGTCACGACCGGTGGACGGATCTCGAGGTCGGAGTCGTCTTCGTCTTCGAGCTCCTGGTCGAGGTCGATGTCGAAGCCGCTGAGCAGCTCGCGGTCCTCGTCCTCCGGCGAGACCATCTGGATCTTGAAGCCGAGCTCCTCGCCGAGCACCTCGAAGGTGGCCTCGTCGAGCGACTCGGTCGCCGTCGCCATCTCACCGAGGTGGAACAGCACGGTGACGAGGTTGCCGGGGCTGGCGTCGATCTTGTCGGCGAAGTCGGTGATGGATGCGCCGCGACGCAGGCGGACGACGGTCTTGCCGTCGCCGCGGGGAACGCTGACGCCACCGAGCGACGGGGCTTCCCTCAGCTCGAATTCGGCGCGCTTCGTACGCTTCGACTTGCGTGCCTTGCTCTTGCCGCCACCGCGACCGAACGCACCGGCGGTTCCACCGCCGGGCCCACGGCCACGGCCGCCACCGCCACCGGCCGGACGCGGGGCGCCGAAGCCGGGGGCGCCGCCTGCCGGAGCACCGGGACGCTGGAAGCCGCCGCCTGCGGGGCGACCTGGGCCGCCGGGACGCTGCTGGAACGGCGCGCCGCCGGGCGTACCCGGGCGCTGCCCGAAGCCGCCGGGGCGTGCACCCTGGCCTGCACCACCCGGGCGCGGTGCGCCGGGGCGTGGGATCGATCCGGGGGTCGGGGCGCCGGGGCGCTGCATTCCCTGGTTGCTCGCGAACGGGTTGTTGCCGGGACGCGGGGCGCCGGGACGCTGCATGCCCTGGTTGCTCGCGAACGGGTTGTTGCCGGGACGCGGCGTGCCCGGGACGCGGGATGCCCGCGGGCGAGCTCGGCTTCGGCAGTCGCTGCGGTCGACGCTGGTGCGACGGCCGCGGGGGTCGGGGCCGCGGCAGCGGCCTCGGCTGCGGCCTGGCGCTCGGCGACGGTGAGCGGCGCCGGCGCAACCGGCGCCTCGTCGTGCTGGGGCTCGGCAACCGCGACCGGCGCCGGCGGCTGTGCGGCCGGGCGCGGTGCGGCAGCCTTCGCTGCGGGGGCCGGCGCGGCGGCGCGGCTTGATGCCCGTCGGCCTCGAGCGCGGCCTTCAGCCGCCGGGCGACCGGCGGCTCAATGCTGGACGAGGGTCCCTTGACGTATTCGCCCATTTCTTTGAGCTTGTCGAGGGCGACCTTGCTGTCGATGCCGAGTTCGGCAGCGACTTCGTGTACGCGTGGTTTGGCAGCCACTTTTCTCCTGTTCGGGTCTGCACCCGGACAGGGGCAGACCATTAAAGACGGACGGATCTCATTTCGAGCCGCTCATTAGTTGTCCATTGGTCAATCAGCCATTTCGTAAGTTGGATGGAATCTGCTGCTGCCGAGAACCTGCGCTCGTGTCGAGCGCGCCGGTCACCTTCAGCGCCCTGCCGAACGCTTTGCGCTTGATCAGCGAGTGTCGACACAGGATCCGAGGGGTGAACCCACGCGCCCCGGCCAGGAAGTGTCGCGGACGGATCCGGGACCACCTCGCCGCCCCGGGCAACAACCCTCAAAAGAGAGGATGCTTCTGCGCGCGCGCGACAGCCGATGCAAGTTCTAACAGGATTCATTCTAGCCCCATGCCCCGGCCCGTGCCCGGCAGGTGCGCCGGCAGGCGTGCGGCTGGGCTCGTAAACCTTCAACTATCTAGCGAAACTTTACGTCTTGTGTCGTTCATCCGCCGTTCACTAATGTCTTCTCAACGGCAAGGGGCAACCCGAACCGTAGAAGAAAGGCTTCAGAAGCGGAAGGCGCAAGCCGCGAAGCGGACGGGGCCTTTCATTCTTTAACCAGTGCTACCCGGTCCATGTACCCGGTCCTGTAGCCAAGTGCCCTGGCGCACGGTCGGCCCTCCGGTCGCCTCCAGAACCCTCAACTATCTAGCGAGACTTTACGTCTTGTGGCGTTCGAGGCAGCCCTTCACTATTGTCTTCTCAACGGCAAGGGGCAACCCGAACCGTAGAAGAAAGGCTTCAGAAGCTTCAGCGGCGAAAGCGGCTGAGGCCGACGGGGCCTTTCATTCTTTAACGACGCGAGCCTTTCATTGTCTTATCTGCAACAGGCGACGCCACGGATGTCTCACCGTGCTGTTTCGGAGAGGCCTCTCGACCCGAATCGTCCCGGCACGGCGCCACCCGAACCAGGTGCGCACGGTCAGATCTAACCGATCGCGCGCACCGCCAGATCGCGCTCGACCAGTTCGACGCGATGGCGTGGCGTGACGATAGGGTGCGTTACTCCGCGTCCATGACGCTGTCGGGCTGGATGTCGATGCGCGCACCCGTGAGCTTGGCGGCGAGACGGGCGTTCTGGCCCTCCTTGCCGATCGCGAGCGACAGCTGGTAGTCGGGCACGAGCGCGCGAACGGCCTTGAGCGACTCGTCGATGACGAACGCGCTCGTGACCTTCGCGGGCGACAGGGCGTTGGCGACGAATGTGGCCAGGTCGGGCGAGTAGTCGACGATGTCGATCTTCTCGTTGTTGAGCTCGGCGGTGACGGCGCGAACGCGCTGGCCCAGCTCGCCGATGCAGGCGCCCTTGGCGTTGACGCCCGGCTGGGTCGCGCGCACCGCGATCTTGGTGCGGTGGCCGGCCTCGCGGGCGAGCGACGTGATCTCGACGACGCCGCTGGCGATCTCGGGCACCTCGAGCGCGAACAGCTTGCGAACGAGCGACGGGTGCGTGCGGCTGACCGTGATCTGCGGGCCCTTGAGCCCCTTCGACACGCTCGTGACGTAGACGCGGATGCGCGTGCCGTGCGCGTACTCCTCGCCCGGCACCTGCTCCTCGGGCGGCAGGATCGCCTCGACCGTGCCGAGGTCGACGTGGATCATGCGCGGGTTCGGGCCCTGCTGGATGATGCCGGCGACGATGTCGCCCTCGCGGCCCTTGAACTCGCCGAGCACCTTGTCGTCGCCGATGTCGCGCAGGCGCTGGTTGATGACCTGCTTCGCGGCGAACGCGGCGATGCGGCCGAAGTCGCTCGGCTCCTCGATGGCCTCGCCGACGAGGTTGCCGTCCTCGTCGAGCTCCTCGACGAAGACCGTCACGTGGCCGGTCTTGCGGTCGAGCACGACGCGGGATGCGGGTGAACGACCGCCGGCTCGGTCGGGCTTGTGGCCGGCGGGCTTCTCGTCGGCCTGGCGACGTGCTTCAGGTAGGCGGTGTGAATGGCCTGCTCGATGATCTGCACGAGTTCGTCGAACGGGATGTCACGCTCGCGCTCCATGAGGCGCAGCACGCTCAGGTCGATGTCCACTGAGGGCCTCCACTATTCAGATCTTGTGACGGGGCCAGCCTGATCGCGGCCATCGTCGATGACTACGGTAGCCAGTCGACGCACGGGCGGAACGGGCGGATCCCGACCGCCGAGCGGACTGCTAGCGCAGGCGGGCGACGAGTCTCGGCGACACGCACCGGCGTGCGCTCGCCCGTGCGGCGATCCCAGAGCTCGACGGTGCCCTCCGCGGCATCCCGGCCGACGATCACGATGACCGGCACCCCGATGCAGCTCGGCGTCGCCGAACTTCACACCGGGCGAGACCTTGGGGCGGTCGTCGTAGAGCACGTCGAAGCCTGCCGTCGGTGAGATCCGCGTAGAGCGCTCCGACGACCTCGCAGACGACCTCCTCGCGCCCGGCCGCGACGACGTGCACGTCGAACGGGCGCGACGTTCGCGGGCCAGATGAGGCCCTTCTCGTCGTTGTTCGCCTCGGCGATGACGGCCAGGATGCGCGTGACGCCGATCCCGTACGACCCCATGGTGACGGTGACGAGCTTGCCGTTCTCGTCGAGCACCTTGAGCCCGAGGGCCTCGGCGTACTTGCGGCCGAGCTGGAAGACGTGGCCGATCTCCATGCCGCGGGCGAGCTCGACCGGGCCCGAGCCGTCGGGGGCGGGATCGCCGGCGAGCACCTCGGCGACCTCGACGGTGCCGTCGGTGTCGAAGTCGCGGCCCGCGACCAGCCCGAAGACGTGGTGGCCGTGCTACGTTGGCGCCGGTGATCCAGCCGGAGCCGTCGGAGACGCGCGGATCGGTGAGATAGCGGATGCCCGTGGCCGAGTCCTCGCCCAGCAGCGCGCCCGGTCGGGCGTCCACGGTCCGATGTAGCCCTTGACCAGGCTGGGCGTGTTCGAGTCGGCTTCGAGCGCCAGGAAGTCCGCTTCGGTCGCGGTCTCGACCTCGGCGGGCGCGAAGGCGACCTCGGCGCGCTTCATGTCGACGCTCGCGGTCGCCGGGCATGCCGACGACGACGATCTCGCGAGTGCCGTCGAGGTGCGTCAGCGCGAGCACGATGTTCTTGAGGGTGTCGGCCGCGGTCCAGGCACGACCATCCGGCCGCGGGTGCTTCTCGTTCGCGACCGCGACGAGCGTCGCGATGGTGGGGGTGTCCGGGCGTCGACAGCACCTCGGCGGGGGTGAGCTTCTCGTAGGAGCGTGCCGCGGGGCGCAGTCGTCGTGAACGCCTCGACGTTGGCCGCGTAGCCGCCGGCCGAGCGCACGAAGGTGTCTTCGCCGACGTCGGTGGGGTGCAGGAACTCCTCGCTGCGCGACCCGCCCATCGCGCCCGCAGTCCGCCTGCGACGATGACGTAGTCGAGGCCGAGGCGCGTGAAGATGCGCTCGTAGGCGTCGCGCTGCTTCTGGTAGCTGAGGTCGAGTCCCGCGTCGGTGTAGTCGAACGAGTACGCATCCTTCATCGTGAACTCGCGCCCGCGCAGCAGGCCCGCGCGCGGACGCGCCTCGTCGCGGTACTTGTCCTGGATCTGGTAGATCGACAGGGGCAGGTCCTTGTACGAGCTGTACAGGTCTTTCACGAGCAGCGTGAAGACCTCCTCGTGCGTCGGCGCGAGCAGGTAGTCGGCACCCTTGCGGTCCTGCAGCCGGAACAGCCGTCGCCGTACTCCTCCCAGCGACCCGTCACCTCGTAGGGCTCGCGCGGCAGCAGCGCGGGAAAGTGCACCTCCTGCGCACCGGCGGCCGCCATCTCCTCGCGGATGATCGGCCTCGATCTTGCGGCGAACCTTCAGGCCGAGCGGCAGCCAGGCGAAGATCCCGGCAGCCTGGCGACGGATGTACCCGGCGCGGACGAGGAGGCGATGGCTCGCGACCTCGGCATCGACCGGGATCCTCACGCAGCGTGCGGACGAAGAGTTCGGAGAGGCGAGAAGACACGCGCCAATCCTACCGACTCGCTCCATGGGCGCCCCGGGGATCGGCGCGGGATCTGAACGCCTGGCCGAAAATGGGCGAACCCCGGGGGAGTCGCCTCCCCCGGGGCTCATGATTTGCAGACTGTTCGGGCCGCTAATCGTTCGTTAAGGCTAGCCCGCGGCGGGGCTGCGGCGAAGCCCCCATAGGGAGGGGCACGAGGGCTGCCGGAGCCCCTCGGCGCCCGCAGACGACGAGCCGGAGTGCGGTGCGAGGACGGGACCGCCGCCGCTTTTCAGGCGAAAATCAGGCCGTGACGACCTGCGGGGAGCCGAGTTCGCCGGCCGGCATCTCGGCGGCAAGGCGGTTGGCCTCTTCGATCAGCGTCGCGACGATCTCGGATTCGGGCACCGTCTTGATGACCTCGCCGCGCACGAAGATCTGGCCCTTGCCGTTGCCGCTCGCGACACCCAGGTCGGCCTCCCTGGCCTCTCCCGGACCGTTCACGACGCAGCCCATGACCGCGACGCGGAGCGGCACGGTCATGCCCTCCAGGCCCTTGGTGACGTCATTGGCGAGCGTGTAGACATCCACCTGGGCGCGCCCGCAACTGGGGCAGGAGACGATCTCGAGCTTGCGCTCGCGCAGGTTGAGCGACTGCAGGATCTGCAGGCCCACCTTGACCTCCTGCGCCGGCGGGGCCGACAGCGAGACGCGGATGGTGTCGCCGATGCCCTCCGACAGGAGGATGCCGAACGCGGTCGCGCTCTTGATGGTGCCCTGGAACTCCGGGCCCGCCTCGGTGACGCCGAGGTGCAGTGGCCAGTCGCCGCGCTCCGCGAGCAGGCGGTAGGCCTTGACCATGATGACCGGGTCGTTGTGCTTGACCGAGATCTTGAAATCGTGGAAGTCGTGCTCCTCGAAGAGGCTGGCCTCCCACACGGCACTTTCGACGAGCGCCTCGGGGGTTGCCTTGCCGTACTTCTGCATGATGCTGGGTTCGAGCGAACCGGCGTTGACGCCGATGCGCAAGGAGACGCCCGCATCCTTCGCCGCTTTCGCGATCGCCCCGACCTGGTCGTCGAACTTGCGGATGTTGCCCGGGTTCACCCTCACCGCGGCGCAGCCGGCATCGATCGCCTGAAACACATACTTCGGCTGGAAGTGGATGTCGGCGATGACCGGGATCTGGCTCTTCTTCGCGATGATCGGCAGCGCGTCGGCGTCATCCTGGCTGGGCACGGCCACGCGCACGATGTCGCAACCGGATGCGGTCAGCTCGGCGATCTGCTGCAGTGTGGCGTTGATGTTGGTGGTGGGCGTCGTACACATCGACTGCACACTGATCTGCGCGTCGCCTCCGACGAGCACCTTGCCCACCTTGATCTGGCGGGACTTACGTCGCGGGGCGAGCACCTCGCGGGCCTTGGGCAGACCAAGATTGACGGCTGGCATGACTCAACTCTACGTGCCGCGACCCGTTCTCGCGGGGGCTCAGCCTTCCTTCAGGTGGGCGGTAAGTGCGGCGCGGAATTCGTCGGGATGTTCGAGGTGCGCCGAGTGGCCGCAGTTCTCGTAGACGACCTCCTCGTAGTTGCCGTACCGGTCGAACACGGCCCGCGTCTGCGTGACCATCGGCTGGGGTGGCGCGACCTCCGCACCGGGCCATCCGGGGATCGCTCCGAGCTGGCCGAGGTAGTTCAGGTCGAACAGCGAGGTGTCGGAGACGATGACATCGTCCGCGCCGTGAACCCAGAGAATGGGCGGCTTGTCTGCGAGCTCCGTGATGGATGACACATCGAAATAGCGCGGAGCCATGGTGTTGAGAACTCCCCGGGTGCCCGGCCCGAATCCCGGCCAGGCGGTGGCCGCCGAGCCGTCACCCGGGTAGTTGTCGATGCCGGTCTTCGTGGACAGCATCGATTCGACCCAGAGGTCTTCGTAGGTGGTGTCGCTCGGATCTTTGACGTAGGTGGTGCGGTAGATGGCGCGCGGCGAGGTGGGGTCGTCACCGGTGTCGCCGCGGGCGATGCGCTCGACGAAGTCGGGGTTGCCGCCGCCGCCCCCGGAACCGGCGTCCTCGTCACCGAGGCGACGGCCGTCGGCGCCCTCGGTGGCTCCGAATCCGTACGGTGACACCGGCGAGACCAGCGTCAGCGAGAGCACGCGGTCGGGATGGTCGAGCAGGTACTGCAGCACAACACCGCCGCCCATGCTCCAGCCCACCAGGTTGACCGCGCCGAGGCCGAGCTCCGCCAGCACTGACGCGACATCGTCGGAGAAATCGCGCACTCCGCGGGTGCCGTCGACTGGAAGCGTCTCGCTGTCGCCGAAGCCGCGAAGGTCGATCGCGAGCGCCCGGATGCCGGGGTCGAGTGCCAGCATGGTGGGTTGCCAGAACAGCGACGACGACACATTTCCGTGGATGAACACCACGGTGCGCGTTGCGGCCTCACTGGGTCGCTCGAAGACGGCGGCGGTGATGCGCGGCGTCACAACGGTGTGGGCGATGATTCCTTCGAGCAGTGTTGATGTCATTGCGGTTCCCTTCGTTGACCGATGGCTGCGGCGACGGCGCCGGCACCCCGTGCATTCATCGCGATCGTGTAGTGGTTGACGTCGTCCACTTCGACGACCACCAGCCGCGGATGGCTCGCGGCGAAGTCGGCGATGTAGTCCGCCGAGTACAGCGGGTCCCCGTTCAGGAGTCCCCGAGGAGCCCTGAGAAAGGTCACCGGGCGGGTGACGGTGGTCCACGGCTCGTCGGCCACGGTTCCCGCGCCCTGTTCGACGGCATCGCCGAGAACCGCCGCGCCGGACGCGGAGGAGCGCAGCTCGGGTTCGAGACCGACGAGGTCGTAGTCGACATAGGCCTCGACGTCGTCGTTCCACTGCCCCGCGAACGCCGGGTGCGCGCGCCAGAAATCCCGGTACGACTCGCGCGTCGGGTACACCTGCTCGAGCCTGGCCAGCGCCGGGCCCAGCGAGGCCCGCATCACCTCATCGATGGGGATGCCGGCCGGGAGCTGCAGCGGGATGCCGCCGTCAATGAGAGTGATGCTGCGCACCCGGTCGGGGAACCCCTCGGCGAACCGCATCGCGACGAAACCGCCCATCGAGTGGCCGACGACATCCACGGGCCCGGATATGCCGCACGCGTCGAGCACGGCGAGCGCGTCGAGCGCGTGCTGAGCCATGCCGAACGGGCCGACGAGTGCGCGGGAGCCGCCGCGGCCGCGCAGGTCGGGCGCGATGACCGTGCGCGACGGCCCGAGAGCTCGGGCGACGGCCGTCCACGACACGTGCGATGCCGAGATGCCGTGGAACGCGAGCACCGGGTCGCCGGCGCCCTCGTTCCAGACGCCCACCGCGAGCATGCCGCCGGTGACCGGAACCTCGACCGTGCGGTAGCTCATCGGGCGCTCCATCCGCCATCCATCGTGTACGACGCGCCCGTGACCATCGCGGCCGTCGGGCCGCACAGCCAGAGAACCAGGTCGGCCACCTCCGCCGGCTCCAGCAGTCGCTTGATCGCGCTCTCGACGAGCATGATCTTCTCGACCACCTCGGACTCGTCGATGCCGTGGATGCGCGCCTGGTCGGCGATCTGCTTCTGCACCAGCGGCGTGTTGACGTAGCCGGGGTTGACGCAGTTGCTCGTGACGCCGTGCGCACCGCCCTCGAGCGCAGTCGTCTTCGACAGCCCCTCGAGCCCGTGCTTGGCCGCGACGTAGGCCGACTTGTACTCGGAGGCCCGCAGTCCGTGCACCGACGAGATGTTCACGATGCGGCCGAACCCGCGCTCGTACATCTTCGGCAGCGCGGCCCGAATGAGAAGGAACGGTGCCTCCACCATGAGCGCGAGGATCCGGTGGAACTGTGCCGGGTCGAAGCTCTCGATCGGGCTCACGTGCTGGATCCCGGCGTTGTTCACCAGGATGTCGATGTCGAGTGGATGCGCGGCGAGGGCGGTCGTGTCGGTGAGGTCGACCTGCCAGGACGTGCCGCCCAGTTCGGCGGCGAGCGCCGCCGCCCGGTCACCGTCGAGGTCGGCGATCGTCACCGTGGCGCCAGCCGCGGCGAGCGACCGCGCGCACGCCTCACCGATGCCGCTCGCCGCGCCCGTGATGAGGGCGCGCTGTCCGGTGAGGTCGATCGTCATTGATGATCCTTTGCCTGGTGGGACCTACCGTACCTAATTCGGCAGGCTGATTGGCTTGACGATGTCGGCGTAGACGAGCAGAAGGCTCATCGCACCGAGAACGATCACGACGGCGAACGTGAGGGGCACGACCTTCGCGGTATCGACCGGCCCGGGGTCGGGTCGATGAAAGAGTTTCGCGGTTCCCCGCTTCAGGCCCTCCCAGAGCGCGCCGATGATGTGCCCACCATCGAGCGGCATGAGCGGGATCAGGTTGAACACGAAGAGCGCGATGTTGAGGGATGCGAGCACCGACAGCAGCTGCTCGAGCTGCAGGGGAATGGGATTGCCGTCCGTGGCGATCTGACCGGCGATGCGGCCCGACGCCGACGACACCGATCGGGCCATTCGGGTCGCGCGCGGCGGTGCCGAAGGCCGCGTTCCAGACGCCCACCATGCGCTGCGGCAGGTTGATGACGACACCGCCCACTTTGGTTGTGGTGTCCCACACGGCTGGGAGGATGTAACTCGGCGACAGTGGCTTGAGCGTGATCGTCGCGTCGATCCCCAGGAAGCCCACCTCCTGCACCTCGGCGACCCCGTGCGAGTCGAGAACCTGGTTGCCCTTCGAGTCGAGAACGTATGCCTTGTTGTGCACGGGAACGGCGGTCAGCGTCACATCTTTGCCGCCGCGAAGCACGACAATCGTCAGCGACTTACCCGCCGACTTCTGGATGATCGACGTGACCTGGGTCCACGAGGTTATCTTCGTCGCGCCGATCTTCTCGATGGTGTCACCCGTCTTGAACCCGGCATCTGCTGCCGGCGATGCCGCGGCGCCGCTTGTGCAGGTCTTACTCGTGCTGGTCGCGGGGAGCACACAGGCGGGCACCGCGCTAACGGTCGGCGAGAGCGTCTCGGCTCCGAGCCCGCAGATGATGATGGCGAACAGCACGATGGCGATGATGAGGTTCATCACCGGTCCGCCGAGCATGATCAGGATGCGCTTCCAGATCGCCAGCTTGTAGAAAACCCGGTCTTCGTGGCCCGGCAGAATGGTGTCGGCCGACGCGGAGCGGGCATCCGAGACCAGGGTCTTGAAGAATCCCGACCGGTCGTCCTGGTCTTCGGGTTCGGGATCGAGCGTGTCGACGATGCCGGGTCCGGCATCCTGCACGAGCGTCTGGAAGAAGCCCGTGCTCGCCGTGCGCGCGCGACCGCCCGGCTTGACGGGCGGGTACATGCCCGACATCGAGATGTAGCCGCCCAGAGGCAGGGCCTTGATGCCGAACTCGGTCTCGCCGATCTTCCTCGACCAGAGCGTCTTGCCGAACCCCACCATGAACTGGCCGACGCGCACCTTGAACAGTTTCGCGAACACGAAATGGCCCGCCTCGTGCAAAAGGATGGAAAGCAGAACCCCCAGTGCGACGACAACGACCCCGAGAATGTACAACAGGACGGTACTCACGGGCACAAGGCTAACCCGCGGGCACTTTGAATCGGCTGAACCCGCGCTGCTAGCGGCCTATGAGCTCGTCGGCCGCAGCGCGCGCCCAGCGCTCGGCGTCGAGCACGCCGGCGAGTGTCGGCTCCCCGGTGGTGTGGCGGTCGACGACCCGCGTGATGGTCTCGACGATGTCGAGAAAGCCGATGCGGCCGGCGTGGAAGGCGAGCACCGCCTGCTCGTTGGCGGCGTTGAACACGGCCGGGAATGTTCCCCCGGCGCGCCCGACACTCTTGGCCAGTTCGACAGCCGGGAACGCCGCGTCGTCGAGCGGCTCGAACTGCCAGGTGCTCGCTGTGGTCCAGTCAAGTGGTACCCCGACTCCGGCGACCCGGTTCGGCCAGTCGAGGCCGAGCGAGATCGGCAGCCGCATATCGGGCGGCGAGGCCTGGGCGATGGTCGACCCATCCACGAACTCGACCATGGAGTGCACGACGGACTGCGGATGCACGGTGACCGCGATGTCGTCGTAGCCGACATCGAAGAGCAGGTGCGCTTCGATGACCTCGAGCCCCTTGTTGACGAGCGTCGCGGAGTTGGTGGTCACGACGAGACCCATGTTCCAGGTGGGGTGAGCAAGCGCCTGGGCGGGCGTCACCTCCGCGAGGCTGTCGCGGGTTCGGCCGCGGAACGGCCCGCCTGACGCCGTCAGCACGAGCCGGCGCACTTCCGACGAAGCACCGCTGCGCAGGGCCTGGGCGATCGCGGAGTGTTCGGAGTCGACCGGAACGATCTGACCCGGCCGTGCGGCCGCCCGCACGAGGTCTCCCCCGACGATCAGGCTCTCTTTGTTGGCGAGGGCCAGGGTCGCGCCGGACTCGAGCGCGGCGAGCGTCGGGCCGAGGCCCACCGACCCGGTGATGCCGTTGAGCACGACGTCGGCGCTGACGGTGCGCACCAGCTGGGTCGCCTCGTCGGCGCCGAGCGCGGTGTGCGCGACTCCGAAGGCCGCCGCCTGCTGCTCGACCATCGCACGGTTGCTGCCGGCTGCGAGGCCCACGATTCGGAACCGATCCGGATTCGCGGCGACGACCTCGAGGGCCTGCACGCCGATCGACCCGGTGGAACCGAGAACGATGACGTCGCGCACGCTGCCCACGTTACTGCGAGACGGATTCAGCTGATGCCGAGGATGTCGACCAGGAAGACCAGGTCGTCCGTTCCCAGGATTCCGGCCTGCGAATTCCCACTCGTGCCGTAGCCGAGCGCGGGCGGAATCACGACGACCACCCGGGAGCCGATGGTCTGCCCCTCGAGCGCCTGTTTGAAGCCCGCGACAACCTGCCCGGTGTTGAAGGTTGCCGTCTGGCCCGCCGCCCACGTGTCGTTGCCCGCGACGACCTTGCCGGTGCGCCACAGCACGAGCTGGTAGTTGACGATGACGTTCGCGTCAGAGCCGACCGTGGCGCCCTTGCCCTTGATGAGCACCTCCTCCTCGAAGGCGGAGGGCTGGGCGGTGCTCGGCACCGTGACCGTCGGCAGGCCCTTCGAGCTGAAGGCGACGGTCGGGAAGCCGGCCTTCGGTGCGACGGCGGTTCCGGTCGCGGTCTTCAGCGGCGCGGGCGACGCGGCCTTCACAGACACGACATCCGCCACGAAGACCATCTCGTCTTTGGCTCCGATTCCAAGGTCGGTCGAACCGGTCGACTTGAAGGCGTCGGCCGGCGGGATGACGCCCACGACGCGGGTCCCGACGCGCGAGCACTCGAGCGTCTTGACCAGGCCGGGAAGGTACTTCGCGGTGTCCATCGTGAAGGGCACGGTCTTGCCGTCGAAGCCGGTCGACGTGAGCTCCTTGCCGGTGCTGCCGTTGTAGATCACGAAATCTGCAGTCACGTTCTTGTTCTTCGAGGCGACCGCGCCGGTTCCCGCCTTGACCACAGTGCGCTGCGTGGACTTGACGGTGCCGATCGGCGACTTCAGCTTCACGGTCGGCGTCTTGCCGAAGTTGCTCGAAACACTGATCGAGTTGGAGACGCTGCCCGACTGGGTGGTCGCGCATCCGGCTACCGTCGAACTCGACGAGGTGCAGCCGGTCAGTGATGCGGCGACGGCCGCCAGCAGGGCCGTGGATGCCACGATGGTCGCGATTCTGCGCACGAAAAATACCTTCCAAACAGATAAAGTCAGCCTCTAGTGTGCCGCATGCGGCTGTGCACTTTCTGCCACAGGGGGCTGGCAGTCTGCTATGAACGGCGCAGGACGACCCTCAGGCGAAGCGCACCACGGGCTCGTGCAGCACGGGAAAATTGACGGATGCGGCGATGAAACACTTCTCGCTCGCCTCCTCGTGCAGGTGCTGGGCGAGATCCCGCGTGCGGTCCGCGTCGTCGCCCGCCTCGATCGTGACCACGGGGCGAAGCGTCGCGCTGGTGAAGTGGCCGCCGCCATTCGAGGTCTGCTGCATGACGCCGGTCGCGGCATCCGTGTAGGCGGTCACGACGACGCCGTGGCTCGCGGCGACGTGCAGGTAACTGAGCAGGTGGCACTGGCTGAGTGCAGCGAGCAGAAGCTCTTCGGGGTTCCAGCGCTCGGTGTCGCCACGAAAGGCGCGGTCGGCCGAGCCCGCGATGTGCGGTTTGCCCGCCGCCGTGATCAGGTGCTGACGGCCGTACGACCGGTAGTCGCTGGTGCCCGTGCCGCGGTTACCCTGCCACTCGAGGGCGACCTCATACGAATGCTGGATTTCCACCGGTTGCCCCTCCTGCTCGACGACTAAACTCTGATCTCATCATGACCGACACCATCACCGCCGCCATTCCGCTGCCGCTCGTGCCGCAGCAGCGCCGCGTACTCACCGCCATCCCCGGACCCGCATCGCAGGCCCTGCACCAGCGCCGCCTCGCGAGCGTGCCGGCCGGAGTCAATTCTGCCCTGCCCGTGTACATCGAGCGCGCGCACGGCGCAATTCTCGTCGACGTCGACGGCAACCAGTTTCTCGATTTCGGCGCCGGGATCGGGGTCACGACCATCGGCCACACCGACGACGCTGTCGTTGCGGCCGCATCCGAGCAACTGACCCGGCTGACCCACGCAGCATTCACCATCACACCGTACGAGGGCTATGTGCGCGTCGCCGAGCTGCTCGCCGAGCACACGCCGGGAACCCACGCGAAGAAGACGGTGCTTCAGAACTCGGGCGCGGAGGCTGTCGAGAACGGTGTGAAGATCGCACGCAAGTACACGGGTCGTAACGGCGTCGCCGTGCTCGACCACGCCTACCACGGCCGCACCAGCCTCACCATGGCCATGACCTTCAAAGCAATGCCGTACGCCTCCGGTTTCGGCCCCTTCCCCGGGGACATCTACCGAGCGCCCAACTCGTACCCCTACCACGATGGCCTGTCGGGGGCGGATGCGGCGAAGCGCACCATCGCCTACCTCGAGAAGTCGGTGGGCGCCTCCGATCTCGCCTGCCTGATCGTCGAACCCATCCAGGGCGAGGGCGGCTTCCAGGTGCCGGCCGACGGCTACCTGCCCGCCCTGCAGGAGTGGTGCACCGCGAACGGCGTGGTCTTCATCGCCGACGAGATCCAGAGCGGCATGGCCCGAACGGGCAAGTACTTCGCCAGCGAGCACTTCGGGCTGGTGCCCGACATGGTGCTGTCGGCCAAGGGCATCGCCGGCGGACTGCCGCTATCGGGCATCACCGCACGCGCCGAGATCATGGATGCGGCGCACCCGGGTGGACTGGGCGGCACCTTCGGGGGCAACCCCGTCTCGTGCGCTGCCGCTGTTGCGGTCTTCGACGAGATCGAGTCGCAGGGCCTGCTCGGTCGCGCCGAGCGCATCGGATCGGTGTTGCGCCCGGGGCTCGAGAAACTGCAGAAGAAGTACGACATCATCGGCGAGGTGCGCGGGATCGGGGCCATGCAGGCCATCGAGCTGGTGCTGCCCGGAACGGACCAGCCCAACGCGGCCGCGCTCGGCCCGGTCGTGGCGTTCGCCGCACAGCAGGGAGTGCTTTTCCTGACCGCCGGCACCTACGGCAACGTGCTGCGATTCCTTCCGAGCCTCGCGATCACCGACGAGATGATCCTCGACGGCCTCTCCGTTCTCGACGACGCCCTCGCCTCGCTGTGAGGTCGGCTCTCGACGTCGCCGGATGCGTCGAGCTGGCCCGCATCGAACGCAGCGGGATGGTCGAGTCGCGCCACCTCGGCGCGGCTGCGGTCGTGTCGGCCGATGGCTCGGTGGCCCGATCGCTCGGTGACTCCGCCGCACTCGTCTATCCGCGCTCATCGCTCAAGCCGCTGCAGGCGATCGCCGTGCTTCGCGCTGGTGCGGCACTCGACGGCGAGCGCCTCGTTCTCGCGGCCGCGAGCCACGCCGGCAGTCCGCAGCACGTCGACGTCGTGCGGGCGATCCTCGCGCAGGCCGGCCTCGGTGAAAACGACCTTCGGTGCCCCGTCGACTGGCCGGGCGGCCGAAGCTACCGCGACGATCTCGTTCGTGCGGGCGAGGGGCCGGCGCGCATCTACATGAACTGCTCGGGCAAGCACGCCGCATTTCTGCTCGCCTGTACCGCCAACGGCTGGTCGACCGCCGACTACCTCGACCCGTCGCATCCGCTGCAGGTGCTGGTGCGCGAGACGGTCGAGATTTACACGGGCGAGCCGGTCGAGCACACGGGCATCGACGGCTGCGGAGCCCCCGTGCACGCGACGAGCCTCGCGGGCCTCGCACGCGCGATGGGCAGGATCAGCGCGGCCACTTCGGGTGAGGCCGGGCGCCTGGCCGCCGCGATCCTCGCCCATCCCTGGGCCATCGACGGCCCCGGCCGGCCCAACGCGACCGTCATCGAGCAGCTCGGGCTGGTGGCCAAACTCGGGGCCGAGGGCGTGCTGGCCATCGGAACCCCGTCGGGAACCGGGGTCGCGGTCAAGATCCTGGACGGCAGTGCACGAACCCGAACCCTGGTGGCCCTCGAGCTGCTGGTCGACGCGGGCGAGGTCGATCGGCACGCGGCGACACGAGTGCTCGACCAGCTGGTCGAGCCCGTGCTGGGAGGCGCCGAGGTCGTCGGCGCCACCGTGCGCGCCTTCTGATCGGAACGACGCGAAGGGCCAAATCAGCTATTAGGCCCGGACGACGTTACGAAATCCGTGGAATTTGCCCCCTCAGGGGGGCGAAATCCTCCGTTTTCGCCAGTACGCTGAAGCCATGAAGGTTGCCGTTCCCGCCGAAGTCAAGAACAACGAATACCGCGTCGCCATCACCCCCGCGGGTGTGCACGAACTGGTCACCCACGGCCACGAGGTGGTCGTGCAGTCCGGTGCGGGCGACGGCTCGTCGATCCCGGATGCCGCCTACGTCGCCGCCGGCGCCTCGATCAGCCCCGACGCCGCATCCACCTGGGCCGCCGGTGACATGGTGCTCAAGGTGAAGGAACCGATCGAATCCGAGTACGGCTATTTTCGTGACGACCTGGTGCTGTTCACCTACCTGCATCTCGCCGCCGAACCCGAACTGACACGGGCGCTGCTCGACTCCGGCATCACGGCGATCGCGTACGAGACAGTACAGCTGCCCAGCCGGGCGCTTCCGCTGCTTGCCCCGATGAGCGAAGTCGCGGGACGACTCGCCCCAATCGTCGGAGCCAACGCGATGCTGCGTCCCAACGGCGGTCCGGGACTACTGGTGCCCGGCGTTCCCGGCACCTATCCGGCCAACATCGTCGTGCTCGGCGGAGGCGTCGCCGGCACCAACGCCGTGTCGGTCTCGGTCGGCCTCGGCGCCGACGTCACGGTGCTCGACACCAACATCCAGCGCCTGCGCGAACTCGACGCACTCTATGCGGGTCGCATCAAGACCATCGCGTCGAACACGTTCGAGATCGACCGTGCGGTCGTCGCCGCGGACATGGTCATCGGATCCGTGCTGGTTCCCGGCGCGAAAGCCCCCAAGCTGGTCAGCAACGAACTCGTCTCGCGTATGAAGCCCGGCAGCGTGCTGGTCGACATCGCCATCGACCAGGGCGGCTGCTTCGCCGACTCGCACCCGACCACCCACGCCGACCCCACCTTCCGCGTGCACAACTCGCTGTTCTACTGCGTGGCCAACATGCCCGGAGCAGTCGCCAACACCTCGACCTATGCGCTCACCAACGCGACGCTGCCCTACGTTCGCGCGGTCGCGAATCTGGGCTGGCTGGACGCGCTCCGCGCCGACCCGTCGCTGGCGCTCGGCCTCAACATCCACGCCGGCTCGGTCGTGAACGAACCCGTCGCGACAGCGCACGGCCTCGTGCACGAGCCGCTCGCGCGGGTGCTCGGCTAAACACCGGCCCAGGTGGTCACCAACCGCGCCCGGCAGAGCGATCCGTCGGGGGTGCGCATCCAGAGCGCCCGCTCGCCGTCGAGCACACGGCGGAGGCAGGTCGCGCGACCGGGTCAGTGCACGCACCTCGGCGAGCGAGCAGCCGTCGAACACGATCACGGTCGCACGCTGAACCGCGGTGAACAGGCTCCACTGCGACTGCCACGTGTCGGCGTCGGCGACCACGATCGCCGGTGCACCGCCGCGGGAGACCTCGAGTTGATCGCGGGGAGCCCCGAACGTGGATGGTGCGAGAGCCACGACCCGTCGTTCCGGCGCCAGCTCACGGAGGCGCTCGGTCAGGGCGTGCGGATTCGACGACACGACCGCGAAGTCGGCCGTCGAGACATCCACCGGCACCGTGCGCACCGGGGGATCGTCGTCGGGGGGCGGCTCGGCCACAACGACCTGCACCCGGTCGCCGTGCCAGAAACCGCCACCCGGGGGCAGTTTCGGGTCGTAGGCGGTGTCTGCGCCCGCGAATGAGTGCTCCGTTCGGTCGGGCATGCGCAGCACGAGCCGGGATCCGCAGAGCGGCACGAGGGTCGACAGGTGCCCTCCCGCCCGTGCAGCCACCAGCACGCACCAGGTTCCGGCGCCCGGTCCCTCCCGCAGCAGGCGGGCGAGCAGCTCGAGGAAGCCGTCGAGATAGCCCGGCGGGCTGGCCGAGAGCAGCACGTCGAGGTCGTCGAACAGCATCACGGTTCCGGCGCCCGGGTGCGATGCGAGAGCCGTCGTGACCTGGTCCCAGGCCACCGCGAACTCCCGGGAAACCCGCACGACGCGAAGCGTAGACCGGGCGGATGAGAGGGCCGCCAGCACTCCGCTTCGCCCCGAGCCGCTGGCGCCGAGCACCAGCAGTGACCCGTGCGTCCGGGGCTCGTAGCGTGCGACCCGCTGGTCCTGCTCGTGTGGCAGGTCCGCGAGGGCAAAGGGCAGGTCATCCGCGACAGTGCCGACTCCAAGGGCCCCTCGCTCCACCCTCACCGGCAGAGGAGGCAGCCACGGCACTCGCGGCCGCTCGGCGGACGCCCATCGCGAAGCCACGCGCGTGACATCCGCCCCCGTCGAGCGCGCCACCTGGAAGAGGTTGCCGGCCTCTCCCCCGGCGCTGACCAGCGCCCGGCCGAGCGGACGAGCAGGCAGCGTCGCCGCCGCATCCGTGCCCAGCAGGGCGACGCTGTCGGCCGCGCTCGTCACGCGCAACGAGAGCCGCAGGGCGCAATTCGCCAGGATCCCGTCGCGAACCACACCCGCGGGACGCTGCGTGCAGAGCACCAGGTGAACGCCGAGCGATCGTCCGCGCGCAGCGATGTCGGCGAAGGCCGTGTGCAGTTCCGGAAACGCGTCGACCAGCGCCGCGTACTCGTCGACCACCACGACGAGCCGGGGAAACGGGAGTTCGAGCGAGTCGTCGAGCGACCGCAGCGTGAGAGCCGCCAGCTCGCGCTCACGATGCCGCAGCTCGGCGGCGAGGCTGGCCAGCGCACGCTGCGACCGGGCGCCATCGAGGTCGGTCAGCACGCCAACCGAGTGCGGCAGGTTCGCGAGATCACCGAAGGATGCGCCGCCCTTGAAGTCCACGAACAGGAACGTGACAACCCGCGGACTCCGGCCGGCGGCCATCCCGAGCACCCAGCTGAGCAGCAGTTCGCTCTTGCCGCTGCCCGTTGTGCCGCCGATCACGGCGTGCGGGCCCTGGCGCACCAGGTCGAGAGTGAGCACGCCCTCCGTGGAATCGCCGACCGCGGCCTGGAGAGTGCGCTCATCGCACGCCATCGGAAGGGTCTCGAACTCGACGACGTCGGCGAGCGCGGATGACCCGCTGAGCCCGATGCCGAGATCGTCGGCCATCCGCCCAAGCTGCGCGGCCAGCAGGTTCGCCGATTCCAGCCCGACACAGTCCAGCGTTGCCAGGGCGCCGTCGATCACCCCCGTGCCGTCCGGGCGTACCTCGACACGCACGCCCGCGCCGCCGGCACGCGCGCTTCCGACCGCACACACCCCAATCGACCGGGCGCCGCACACGAAGGCGATCCCCGCGTCTCGCTCGCCGGTGTCTCGCGGATGCGGCAGCCGGTCTGTCCACGCGTCGTCGGTGGTGGCGCGCAGCCTCCAGTCATCGGGCGACAGGGACGCCGCGAGCTGCAGCACGAGCCCGCGCACCACGGCATCGCGCAGCGCGGCCGGCCCGCTCACCGCAATCACCACCGCCCCGCCGGTCGTGATGGGCACCGCCACCGGCGCCTGGGCGAGCCGTGACGCGCGGTCGCGGAGATCGTCGATCGCGGGATGCGACACAGCGCCGACCCCACCGCCGAGAGTGACGTGGCTCGCCGCCTCGCCGGCCCCAGCCCGGAGCTGCAGCACATCAGGGACACGGCTGGTCCAGCGCGCCGCGACCTCGTGCGGCGAGCCGACCAGTGCGGCCGGGTGCGGCACGAGCGCAGCGCGCTCGACGCGTTCCGCGTCGTGCGCCGCAGCGACAGCCCCTATCGCCGCCTCGAGGTCGGCGCAGAAACGGGCGTGCTCCCGACGGCGCGACCGGGATCGCGACACCCGCGCATCCACCAGGGACGAGATCGCGACCACGGGCCCGAGGGCGGCGAACACCAGGGTGAACGCCGAGCGGGTCACCGCGAACAGCACCACAGAGAGCACGAGCGGGGCGGCGGTCGCGACCAGGGGAATCCGGCGCAGGGGTTCGACCTCGGGCGGTCGCGGCGGCGCTATCAGTCTCGCGGAAGGCCCATCCACTGCTCAAGCCAACAGCACGGTCGGCTGTGCGCGTGCGATCCGCCCACAGGCCCCGGCATCAGCTGACGACGAAGAACTGCTCGCCGATGTCGACCCTGGTGCCGCGCACGATGCGGTAACGCTTGCCGGCGACCAGCCTGCGGGGCGATGACTCGGGCTCGCGCACCGCAGAGCCGTTGCCCGAGAACCGGTCGCTCACCCAGAATGCGCCGCCCTCCTGGCCGAACTCGAGGTGCGTCTTCGAGACCGACTTGCCCGGGTCGGTGATGCTCACCAGCTGGTCGAAATACTCCGTCGGCTGCGGCATCGGATTGCGTCCGAGCAGGCCGCTGCCGAAGACCGTGACACTCTCGCCCGTACTGAATTGCAGAACGAAGCGCTCGCCGCTATCGCGCCGGGGAACGATGAGCGTCTGCTCGAGCTCGTCGGAGTCGCTGAAGATCGCGGCGCCGCGATCGCCCCAGGGAAACGGATCTGGCCGGCCGGGCTGCGAGGGGTCGGGGCCCGTTGGGCGCCGGCGAGGAAGCTCCGCGGCAACGGAAGCCGGCTCGCTGAGCGGTGTCGGCGGCACCACGGGTTCGGCCACAGCTTCGGCGTCGTGCTCCGGCCCGGGCTTGGGTTCGGGCTCCGCCTGGTCCTCGGCCTCTTCTTCGGCCACCACCTCGGGCGGGAGGTCCTGCTCGACATCCTCTTCGGAGGCGTCGTCGAAGTCGTCGACTTCGCCGCCGTCGATGTCGGGCTCATCGACAGGAGCGGGCGGTTCGGGAAGCGCCGTTTCGAGCTCGGGCAGCTGGTCGCGCAGCAGCGGTTCGATGATGGCGGTGTCGCCCGAGCGGGGAGGAGTGTCACCGGTTGCCTCGCTCGCCGGATCGTTCGTTGCCTCCACGGGCATCCCACTGTCAGGATGCACCGCGGTCACCGTGCGCGTGCCGACGGCGCGGCCGCATTCGCCGCAAAAAAGTGCGCCGTGCGGAAGTTCCGTTCCGCAGACCTCGCAGTTCACGACGAGCTCCCTTTTGACTTGAACAGACTCGTCACACTATAACCGGAGCCGGATTGGCCGCGCAGTGAACGAAGCGAGATGCGGGCCAGCAACCGCTGCCAGCGGGTGCGCCCCGAGTCCAGCGCGGCGGTCAGTTCGGTGACGGACCGCCAGACCAGGTCCGCTTCCCTCTCGTCCGGCTCGCCGGGGCCGAACGTGGCGCGATCCGCGACAGCTGCAAGCACGGCCGTGCGCGTGCCGCCCACCGTCGTCGCGACCTCACTACGAGTGGCGGCTCGCGGCGGCTCGATGCCGTGGTCGACGACGCTGTCTTCGAACTCCTGCCAGCCGCCGTTGATCTGCGCGAGCGGGGTCGGTGCGCTCGCGGCGGAGCTTACGCCGGCGCGACTTCGCGAACACGATCACCAGGAACGGCGACAAGAGAACCAGGATGACCAGCAGCGCCCAACCGACCCCCACAAGCACGGCCAGCAACCCCAGCAGGAACGCGTTCGGCAGCGGGGTGGCGTGCTGCTGGGTCTCGGGTGCCGGCTGCGGCTGCGGCGGGTTCAGCACCGTCTTGGGCGGCGGCACGACGGTCTGCGGTTGCGCGACCTGGTTGGGATCCTTGGGAGGCACGACCGGGATCGGGCGCACGGGCGGGTTCGGGTCGACGGTGACCCAGCCATACTGCTGGGTGTCGACCTCGATCCACGCCGACACGTCTTTGCCACGGATCTCGCTCGTCCCCGCGCCGGTCGTCTCGGGTACGAATCCCATGACCACCCGGGCGGGGAATCCGAGCTCGCGCGCCATGAGCGCCGCCGTGACCGAATACTGCTCGGCGTCGCCGATCATCCGCGACCCCGTGAGCAGCTCATTGATGCGGTCGAGCGCGTGCCCCGAACGGCTGGCCGGCTCCGATCCGACGCCGTGGCTCACGTAGCCGTTCGTGCGCAGGGCTTCAATCATCGCCACGAGCTTGGCGCCCTGGGTGCTCGCGTTGGCGACGTACCCGTTGAGGGCGGTGCTGAGATCGCCGGGAAGAGTGTTCACCGGAGGAACGACGGCCGAGCCCGCAGTGACGCTGCGCAGGGCGTTCAGGCTGGGCTGCGTCGGAACGACGGCGTCGAGGGTGTAGCTGTCACCGGCGACGAGCCGGGTCACGTCGACGGCGGTGCCCGATGTGTCGTTGTAGAACAGGTTGTCGCGCAGGGCCGTGGCGTTCGGCCCCGAGAAGCTGATCTTCTTGAACTTGCCGACCGTGGGCAGCCAGACCCCCGAGTAGTCCTGGTCGGTGATCGTGAGCTCGGTCTGGGTGCCTTTGACACCGGTCTGCTCGAGCTCGAACGGCACACGGCTGAACGTGCCGGAGGCGGGGTTCACGGCCGCGCTGCCCACCGAATAGACCACGCCGTCGTAGCTGTCCATGGTGGCGATGCGGATGCGCGACCCCGCGGGCAGGCCCCTCACGGTCAGCAGCACGTCGTCGGTCTTCGGGGACTGCCAGTAGGTTCGGAAACCCGACAGGGGGCTCGCGTAGTTGCGCGGCTCGAAGGGCTGTGTGGTGGTGGTACGAAGCACGTTGCGGGTGCCGATCGGCGGCAGGCCGGTCGTCGCGGCGATGGCGGTGCCGGCCGCCAGCGCGAGGATGACGACGGCTGCGAAGAGGGTGCGCAGTCCGACGAAGCGGGTGTCCGCGCGAACCTCGATGGGAGCATCCACGCTGTCCCGGCTTTGGCTGGCCAGCAGCGCTATCGCCGTGCGCCGGCGGTACCAGCGCCGCCAGACGATCCACAGCAGCAGCACGACGAGGAGGCCGAGCGACGACACGAACGGCAGTTCCGCCGTCTCGGCGCCGAACGCGGTCGCCGTGAGAAACAGGATCGCCGGGCCGACCACGGCCGCGCCGCCGCGACGGGAGCGCAGCGCAACGGACAGCGAGACCACGCTCACGACGAGGATGAGCGTGTAGAACGGCACCAGCAGCGCCTGGTACTGCCCGACCGGCAGCGAGATCGTGAGCAGCTGCTTCCAGCCGAGCGCGACGCCGGCCAGCAGATCGACGAGGCCCTGCGCCGACGGCAGGATGGTCGAGAACGCTTCGCTGGGCACGGCGACGGGCACACCGAAGACGAGGAACGCGATGACGGTCGCGCCGAACACCACGGGTGCCGACCACCGGAAACAGGCACCGAGAATCGCGACGGCGGAGCCCGCGACAGTCGCGATCGACACCATCACGATCATCGACGAGTTGTGATAGATCGGCCACAGCGCGATGGAGGCCATCGCCACCGCCGCCCACAGCAGGAGGGTGTTGGAGACGACGAAACCGACCGCCGGACGCGCGCCCATCAGGCGGCCGCCGATCGGGCCAGCGAGCGCTGGAGGTCTTCGAGGTAGCCGATCGTGAGCACGCTCAGGCCGGCGACGCGGCGCAGCCCTGGAATGCTGTCGGGGTCGCACACGATTGCGACGACCTCGACCCCGACGGGAAACTTCGTTGACGCGGACCGCAGCTCGGCCGGGGTGGCACCCGACCCGCACACCAGGAACGCAACGGAGATCCCGGCGATCTGTTCGGCGGCGACCCGGGCCACATCGGTGATCGCCAGGGCGGTCTCGGCGCTCTGCACGACCGACAGGTCGTCGAGCAGCCGCGTGCGGGTGAGGGTCGACAGCGGGCGCACCTCGAGCAGCTTGCGCTTCGCGAAATCGGGCGTGGTCTCGCTGACGACGACCGAGATGTTGCGCGCGTCGCGGATGGCGCGCACACCGAGCGACCCCGTGACGCTGACGCCCATCTCGAACTCGGCGTCGTTCGCGTAGTCGCTGCGGGCGAGCGACTGCGCGATCACGATGTGGCTGCGCCGGGTCTCTTCGAACTGGCGCACCATGTAGGTGCCCGTCTTCGCCGTCGATTTCCAGTGGATGTAGCGCCGCTCGTCGCCCGGCTGGTATTCGCGCAGGGCGTGGAACGAAACGTCGCTGTTGGTCAGGTCCCGCGTCGCACTCCCCTCGAGGTCGTGCACGAATCCGGTGCTCGTCGACGGGATGGCGATGGTGCGCGGATGCACGAAGAGCTCAGCGGACTCGGTCCAGACGAGCTCGCGGCGCACCAGTCCGATCGGATCGGCGCGGATGGTGCGCACGGGACCGACCTCGACGATGCCGCGGTGGCTCGTGGGCAGCGGAAAGCTGTGCACGAATCGGGCCCCGCGCCGAAGGCTGGGGGTCGTGACCGCCGCGAGGCCGGTTCCGACCGGTATTTCGACGGATGCCCCGAGCACGCGGCGGGGACGAGGGTTGGTCACGATCACCTGGGCACTTGCGCCGTCGCCGACGACGACGCGGCTGTGCGCGAGGGCGAGCTCGATCGCGAGCGGGGTGCGCCCGACCAGGTAGACGACCGCGATGAGGATGAGCAGTACCCCGGCCCACGCGAACGCGACCAGCTCGACCCAGTTCAGCAGGTACCCGACGACGAACGCCAGCGGGGTCGCCACACCGATCGACCAGCCGAGTGGCGTGACCACCGATCCGATCCGCGCGGCGACGCGCACTCCGCGGGCTCGCACCGCCGCCGACGCACGAACGACGGCGACGATGGCGTCGGCAAGGAACCCGGTGCGCGTCCCGACGATCTTGGTGCGCGCGTTCGAGAGTCCCTCCGTCGCGATCGACGAAGACGGCTCGGGGCGAGCAACACCCGCTACTGTGCGGGCTCCCCCTCGGCCGGCCCGGGTTGCCTCTGTCCGATCCGTCACACGGCTTGCCGATCGCTCGGCGGCGCAGTCTCGATGAGCAGCTGGCCGATCACGCTCTCGGCCGTCACGCCGTCGAACTCGGCCTCGGGATCGAGCAGCAGCCGGTGCGCGAGCACGGGTTCCGCCAGCACCTTGACGTCGTCGGGGATCACGTAGTGCCTGCCGTTCGCGGCGGCGAGGGTCTTGGCCGTGCGGATCAGCGCGAGCGCGCCGCGCACGCTGACTCCGAGCCGCACCTCGACCGCCGAGCGCGTCGCATCCACGAGGCGGGAGACGTAGTCGTTGATGGACGGGTCGACATGCACGGTGCGGGCGGCCTGCGCGAGGGCGGTGATCTGTTTGGCGGTGACGATTTTGGGCACCGTGACCTCGTGCGCGCGCGTCACCGCGCCCTCGAGGATGCGGAGGGTGGAGGCGTGGTCCGGGTAGCCGATGGAGGCCTTCATCAGGAACCGGTCGAGCTGGGCCTCGGGAAGGCGGTAGGTTCCGGCCTGCTCGATGGGATTCTGCGTTGCGATGACCATGAACGGGTCCCCGACGACATGCGAGACGCCGTCTACAGTGACGCGCCCCTCCTCCATGACCTCGAGAAGCGCCGCCTGGGTCTTCGGGCTGGCGCGGTTGATCTCGTCGGCGAGCACGATGTTGGCGAAGATGGGGCCGGTGTGGAACTCGAAGGTGCTCGAGCGCTGGTCGTAAATGCTGACACCGGTGATGTCACCGGGCAGCAGGTCGGGTGTGAACTGGATGCGACTGGATGTGCCGTCGACCGTCTCCGCCATGGCGCGAGCCAGCGACGTCTTGCCCGTTCCCGGGAAGTCCTCGAGCAGCAGGTGCCCCTCGCTCAGCAGCGCGGTGAATCCCAGCCGGATGACGAACGTCTTGCCGAGCAGCACCTGCTCGACGTTGGCGACGAGACGGGTGAAGGTTTGGGAGAACTTCGCGGCCTGCTCGGGCGTCATGGTCATGCGGCACTCCTGTTAGTCATAGTTGTTCCAGTCATACGTCCTCACATAATGGTGCCCATTGACGCCGATCGAGATGATCAGCGGCGGGAAGTCCTGACTCAGTGCGGTCGTTTCGTTGGCCGTGCAACTGCCGGGGTTGTTCGGGTCGAGCGTTTGCGGGCCGCTGCCGTCGCCGCAGTCGTAGGTGATGGTGTCGTAGGACGCCATCGGCAGGCCTGCGGTCCAGGTCCAGGTGCCCTGTACTGCCGGGCCGAGGGGGTTGAACGCGGGATGCGAGAACGACAGCCCGGGCAGGTCGCTGCTCTGCACAGGAACACCGAGCTCGAAGGGCGCGGACCAGTTGTCGCTGCAGACCACCTGCTCGGTGTAGAGCTCGCACGCCTTCACCGACACCTGGATATCTGAGCCGTACTGGCTGTTGTTGTTGGTGGCCAGGAAGTTGCTGTACGGCAGCGGACCGTAGACGCTGCCGTCGACGCTGCCGCCGCTGAGCTGGTATTCGAACCGGTTGGTGGTGGTGGAACCGCTGCCGATGGTGGCCGAGTTCAGCTCGAAGTCCCACGTGGTGGCGCCGTTCGGCAGTGGCCCCGAGACCGAGATGCTGGTGACGGTTCCGGGGATCGGGCGGGGTGTCAGAGCGACGATGTCGCTGGTGCCGCATCCCATCGCGTTGAAAGCGTAGACGACGAAGTCGTAGGGCTGGTTGGCCGAGAGGCCGGTGAAGGTCGTGCCGGTCGAGGATCCCGCGTCCTGGCCGACGGACGGCGAGCACGCGGGCGTCGCGTTGCCGGCGGGGAACGCCGCGGCACGGTAGTCGGTGATCGCGGCGCCGTTGGAGTTGAACGACCCGGCCCACGAGAGCGAGACGGAGGTGCCGTCCTCGCCCACGGTGCCAGCGACGGGCGGGTTGCCGACCACGTAGAGGGGCGGGCCGGCCGGGAATCCGGTGCCGGACGCGCTGTTCCAGTTCGCCAGCTGGGCGAAGGCCGAGTTGCGAGCGCTGACCGAGTAGTTGACGGCGGAGCCGTTGGCGATGCCGGCCGCATCGGTGACCTGAACCTCGGTCGTGCCGGCACCGACGGTGACCGGTGAGGTGCCGTCGACGCTGATGACGTAGCTCGTGATCGCCGAGCCGCCGTTCGCGGGGGGCGCCGACCAGGTGATGTCGAGGCCGTGGTCGAGCGGGGCCGCGTTGAGGTTCGTGGGCGGCCCGGGGATGATGTCCGACCAGATGTCGGTGGGATCGGCGGTCGGGTCGGACGTGCCGATCGCGTTGGTCGCTGTCACCGTCAGGTGCACGGTGGAGGCGGGCCCGTTGCCCGGTGTCGTCACGGTGCAGAGCGATCCCGTGCAGGGGGTGGTCGAGATGGTGTTGCCGCTGCTCGGGTCGGATTCGATCACGTTGTAGCCCGTGATCGGCGAGTTGTTGGCTGCGCCGGGGTTCCAGTCGACCGTGAGCTGGCGGTCGCCGAAGCTGACCACTCGAACGTTGGTGACCGGGTCGGGGCGGTCCTGCACCGAGATCGTGACATTGCCCCAGACGTACCTCGTCGGATCGTTGGTGGCGTCGGCGACCTCGTATTGCAGTGTGGTGTCGCCCGGCACGGCGGCGCTCGAGGCGCTCACCGACAGCAGGCTCTTGGTGGAGTTGGGCGTGATGGTGAGCCCCGCGGGCACCGTGCCGCCGTCCAGCCCGCGGATGGCGATCACCTGCAGCGGCTGGCCGGGGAAGGGGTTGGTCGCGTTGTCGTTCGCGAGCACGTCGACGGTCGTGGACTGTCCGCGCTGCACGACCGCGGAGTCCGGCGCCGCAACCGCGAGTGGCGCCGTCGATTCGACGACCACGAGCTGGATGGTTCCGGGCGTGCCCGTCGAGGAGTTGTCCCGCACCGCGATGCCCAGTTGCGCGGTCGTTCCGGCTGACGCATCCACGTTTGCCGTGATCGTGAGGTGCTGTCCGGAGAGCGACGTGGAGAACCCGGACGGCGTCTGGCCGACGATCGAGAAAACCAGCTGCCCGAGGTCGGACTGGTACGGGTAGTTGGTGAGCTTGACCAGGTCGACATCGACCACGGTGCTCGGCTGGAAGTTGATCACGCCGCCCGTGAACACCGGAGGCTGGTTGGTCTTCGGCAACACCTTGATGGGCAGCGTGAGGATCGATTTTCGGCCGGCGGGATCGGTCGGCGAGGTGCCGTCCGTCACCTGGAACGAGATCGACGCCGGCCCGAAGTAATGGTCGGCAGAGGTGAATTGCAGCGTGCGGCTGTCGACGACGAGCGGCGACCCGTCGGAGTGCGTGGCGGTGACCAGGCTCGAGTCCGTCAGCTGCACCTTCTTGCCCTGGGCTGCGATGACGTACTGGTTGAGGTCGATAGTCAGCTTGCTGCCGCTCACAACGGTCAGCGAGGGCGCCCGCAGGTTGAGCTGCGGCAGCGCGTCATCCGTGCCGGGCACCCAGATGAACGCGTAACTGAACACAGCGGGGTCCTGCGGGTTCGCCACCTTGAACGGGATGATCTGGCTGTGCGCGGTGACCGTCACCGTGATGTGCTTGTCGGGGGTCACCTGGGCCGTGGCGCCGTAGCCCGGGTAGACCGACAGATCGAGGGCACTGGACGGCCCGTCGGCGAAGAACACGTTGGCCAGCACGTCGACGTCGAGCGTCGCGCGATCCTGGATGTCGTTGAGCGTCAGCACGGTGTCGCTGGCCACTGGGGTCGCCAACGGGGCCTTGGGGTCGACCGTCACCGTGACGAAGGCGCTGCTCTCACCGCCCGTCTCGTTGGCGATCGTGTAGACGACCGCGTAGGTTCCGGCGGCGGTCGGCGGGGTGACGTCGACGATGTTGCCGACGATCTTTGCCGTCGTGACCTTGTCGCTCGGTTTCACCGAGACGACGTGCAGGGGGCTGCCGTCGGGGTCGGAGTCGTTGGCCAGCACCTGCACCGACACGGTGATGCCGGGGCGCACGGTGACGGCGTCGAGGGTGGCGATCGGGTTCGGGGATCCCCCGCTGGGCCGGGCCGCGATGCCGATGCGAACCGTGCCCGTCGCTCGGGCGCCCAGCGAGTCGCTCACGCCGTAGGTGAACGTGTCTGTGCCGCTCGAGTAATCGCCGGCCTGGTAGGTGATGGTGTGCGCGCCGACCGCGGTCACCACGCCCTTCTGCGGGTTGGTCTGCACGCCCAGCAGCTGCACGGTGTCGCCATCCGGATCGATGCCCGACAGCGGAACGTCGATGGTGACGGTGCCCCCCGCCAGCACGCGGCTGGTGAGGTTCTCGGGAACGGGCGGGTTGTCGGTGCCGGGATCGACCTGCCGCACCGCGATCTTGACCTGCGCTCGGGCGGTCTGCCCGTCCGGACCGGCGACGGCGTACACGGCCGTGTAGTTACCGGGTCGCTGCGGCGCCAGGTAGCGCAGCACGTCGCCCGACGCGAACAGCAGTCCGGCGCCCTGGGGCAGGTTCTGGGCGAGCGTGGGCACCAGAGTCAGCGCCTCGCCGTCGGGGTCGGAGTCGTTGTCGAGCACCGGGATGTCGATGGCCGCGCCGGTTCGCACCGTGATGGAGTCCGGGTTCGCGATCGGCGGTTGCAGGTGTGCGGGGGTGGGGATCTCGATGACCGTGACGGTGCCGGTCGCCGAGGCGATGCCGTTGGTCACGGTGTAGTCGAACGTCACCGGCGCGTCGAGCGGCTTGGACGGGTCGACGCGGATCGACTGCTGCTGCAGGATCGACGCGGTGATGCCGGCGCTGGCTGGCAGGTTCGAGATGCCCGTGACGAGCAGCACACCGCCCGCGGGGTCGATGTCGGTGTCCGCGATGTCGACGACCGACGGCGTGAGGGATCTCACGAACACGGTCTTCGGAATCGTGATCGGTTTGGTGTTGCTGTCGGGCGGCGCGACGACATCCACTCGCACCACACCGGTCACCGACTGCGTGCCGTCGGTCACCACGTAATTCAGGTAGTGCGTGCCGACGGACGTAGCTCTCGAACTGGAAGGTGCCGGCGTCGTAGCTCGGAGTGATCGTGACGTCGGTCTTCGCCGGCACGTTGTTGAGCCGCAGCATCGGCGTTACCGCCGCGTACATGCGCCAGCGGCGTAGATCGTCAGCGCGCTGCCCGCCGTCGCGATCTGCAGGAACGGATCGGCGATGATCGGCACCTTTCCCACGGGCTTCACCGTCACCACAAGCGTGCCCGTCGTCTCGGCCTTGCCGTCCGAGACGGTGACCGTCACCGTCTTGAGCCCGCTCGTGGTTCCACCGTCTGAGTACACGATCGTGCCGTCGGGGGTGAAGTTGACCGAGTCCGGCGACGATACGGACGCATCCGTCACGTACATCGGGTCGCCGTCGGGGTCTTCCCAGTTGCCCAGCACCTGCGTCGTCACGCGTCCGCCCTGCATGACGGTCGTCTTGCTGGTCTGCACCTGGGTCGGTGCGCTGTTCTCGCCCGGGGTGCGCACGGTCACCGTCACGTTCGCCGACGCCGTGCCGCCACGACCATCGCTGATCGTGTACCGGAAGGTGATCACACCGCTCGCGTCGGCGGCCAGCGTGATCTGCAGCTGCTGCTCGTTGTTGATGACGTCGAGGTGGCCGAGCGCCGCATTGATACCGGTGTCGCCCGTGATCGAGATCACGTCGCCGTTCGGGTCGTAGTCGTTCAGCAGCACGGGCAGAACGCTGCTGCGCCCCGGACGGGCCCCGAACGAGTCGTCGACGGCGACCGGTGGCAGCTCCTGCTTGTCCACCGTCGGCGGAGTGTCCTCGTTCTTCTGCTGCTCCTGCTGCTGCTGGTCCTTGGGCGGGATGAGCTCGTTCCAGTTGTTGATCAGCTCCCCGCCGGACTGCACGGCCCAGGTCGCGCCGGACCGGGAATCGTTGAGCACCACCCGGTTGCCGTTGGAGCGCAGGGTGAGTTTCATGGCCGCCGTCGTGCCCGACAGCGGCATGGTCCTGCCGTTCGCCCCATCGGATGCGCACTGCCGCCAGGCCCGTCCGCCCGTCCACGCCGCGTAGTCGCAGCCGCTCACGCTGTCCGGGCGCGCAGGGATGCCGCTCTGCCCGCCCAGGATCGTGGTGGGGGTGGCGCCGCCGAGCGGAATCGCGACGAGTCCGGCGGAACCGGCGACGAGGTAACGCTCGCCCGTCGCGTTGGCCAGCTGGATGGCGGGCGACTTCGCCGCCACGGTGCCCTTGAGGCTCTGGCTGCCGCCCGCGAAGTAGACGCGCGAGGTCGTCGCATCCAGCACCGCCCACTCGCTGTTGACGGAGGTGACCGAGAACGTGTCTTTGATGGGCAGGCTCAGCGGCGCCGTGGCGACGACAGCCTGCGAGGTGTCCGGTTCGATGCGCTCGACGTGCCGTGCACTCGGCGAGTAGACGTACATGGTGCCGTCGGCATCCATGCTGGCGACGATGTCCGGCCCGAGGCTCAGCGTCGGCGCCGACTGCGAGTTGAAGTTGGCGATCTGGCCGAGCGGGGTGATCCAGACCTGCCCGGTCGTCGTCGCCACGATGACGACGTTCTGCGGCGAGAGGAACACCTCGGGCTGGTTGGGCGGCAGCGGAACAGTCTGCGTGACGGTGGATGTCGCCGGGTCGACCAGCTGCAGCTTGCTGTCGGCGTTGTCGACGAGCATCACGGTCGAGGCGTTCTGCAGCACGTCGAGGTTGTTGCCGGTGGTCGCGACCACGCTGTTGAGCTGGCGAACGGTGGTGTTGGCCCGACCGATCGCCTGCTGCGCGCCGTTGGCGACCCAGACCGAGGAGTCGTTCAGGTTGAGCTGCTGAGCCGTGTATCCCGTCGAGGCGACTGCGAACGCAGTGACGAGGGCAGCGACCACCACCGCGCCCGTGATGGTGAGAACCAACGAGCGGTGAGCCGCAAACCACTGCCTAAACATCGCCGGGTCTCATCCGCCGCCGACGTCGACGCACTTCGGAGAGCTCGCGGAGCCCAGTTTGCCGTCGCGGTTGACGGTGACGGTCAGGCAGACGTGCTCGCCCTTGGTGGCGTCGACCACGAAGGAGTTGGTGGTCTGCACGCTCGAATCGCCGTCGCTGGTGGTGAGCGAATACTGGTCCTGTGCCGCGAGCCCCGGGTTCTGCCAGGTGAACTTCACGGAGGTGCCGGTGACGCTCGCCGCGATGTTCGAGACGACCGGGATGCCGCCGTTGGCGTTCACGAGCACGACGACCGCGGTGACACCGAGTGCCAGGGCCAGCACGCCGACCAGCACGATGCCCCAGACGAGCGCACGCAGCCTGGCGTTCGCCACCGGACGAACGGTCGATGAGCGCTGGCCCACCGACTCCCGCACGACCGTGCCGATCGAGCTGTACTGGTTGTCGACCCGTCGACGACGGCGACGGTTCTGGCCGGCCGGTACCAGGGCGCCCGCGACACCGCGCACGCGAGTCTTGTCTTCGAGGTCGGACACGGTGGCGAGCGCCCAGTCATCCATCGCGACCTCGATCTGGGTCTGCGGAACACCGAGCTCGGTCTCGATCGACTGGAACGAGCGCACCAGCTCGAGCACGGTCGCGGGACGATTCTTCGGGTTGCGCGACATCGCATTCGCGAGAAGTTTCTCGAGGCTCGCCGGCACGTCCGCGCGCGCGATCGGCTGCGGCTTGCCCCGGTTGATGCGCGAGATGAGGTCGGTCGACTTGTTCGAGTCGCCCGGGATCTCGAACGGCGAACGCCCGGCCAGCAGCGAGTAGACGGTCGCGGCGAGCGCCCACACCTCGGACTGCACCGAGCCGGGCGTCTCATCCATCAGCACCTCGGGAGCCGACCACGGGATCGACATGCCGACGGTGTCCTGGTCCTGCGACTCGGCGACGGTCGCCGCGATGCCGAAGTCGGAGAGCACCGGATGCCCGTACGCGGTCATCAGGATGTTGCTGGGCTTGATGTCGCGGTGCAGCACGCCCGCGCGATGCGCGGTCTCGATCGCGCTGCCGATCTTGACCGCGATGCGCAGCACCTCGGGCACCGGGATGCGCTCCGAGCGATAGCGCGCGCTCAGGGCCGACGAGCAGAGCTCCATGACGAGGTAGGGCCGACCGTCGGCCGAGACGCTCGCCTGGTACACGGTCAGGATCGACGGATGCGCCGAGAGCTGGGCCATGAGGTTGGCCTCGGCCTGGAACATCTGTCGAACCTGGTCGTTGACGACCTCGCTGAGCATGACTTTGACCGCCACCTGGCGCCGCGGCATGTTCTGCTCGTAGAGGAACACGTCGGCGAAGCCACCCGATCCCAGGACGTGCACGTGCGAGAAACCAGGTAGCACGGGCGGTTGCGAAGGCAATCGGCGCGCCACAATACCCCCTCGCGGATCGGTGAACTTGTCAATTGTAGGTGGGGAAAACCGCCGGTTAGACCGTCCTTCCCCCAGAACGGGGGGCCGTCGAATTGAATTCATATTCGGTCGGTGCATCGCACCACATCGAGCACGATTGTGGTCACATTGTCGCGTCCGCCCGCGGCCAGGGCGGCATCCACGAGGGCGTGCGCGGTGTCCCGGCGCCCATCCCGGCCGACATGTAGAGCAGCAGTCGATCGTCGCCCAGCTCCTTGGTGAGGCCGTCCGAACAGATCAGCAGGCGGAACCCGGGACGCAGCGGCAGCATCCAGTAGTCGGCCGTCGGCGGCATGTTGAAGCCCACGGCGCGGGTGATGACGTTGCTGTCGGGGTGGTGTTCGGCCTGCGCCCGGTCGATGAGGCCGGAGTCCACCATCTCCTGCACGACCGAGTGGTCCACGGTCACCTGGCGGAGTTCTCCGCGCTCGAACTGGTAGACCCGCGAGTCGCCGATATTGAACACCGCGAAGTAGGGCTCACCGCCCTGCAGGGTGAGCACGACGCCCGTGACGGTGGTGCCGACCCCGAGCTCGCTGCCCTCGCCCACGATCTCGATGTCGTCGGTGGCGCGCTCGAGCGCGCGGTCGATCGCGGCCGTGGTGGCGAAACCGTCGGTGATGACCTCCGCGAGACGGGTGACCACCGCGGCGCTCGCGAGGTCGCCCGCAGAATGGCCGCCCATGCCGTCGGCGACGGCGAAGACCGGCGACTGGGCGACGTAGCTGTCTTCGTTCGCGGCACGACGATGCCCGCGATCGGTGGCCGCCGCCCAGGTGAGCTTGATGATCGAATCGGGTCGCTCCGGCAGGGCGAGCTCGTAGCTCGCCACACTTCCGCCGATTTCGGTCACAACTGGCCTTCCATGCTCGCCGCGGGGCTGGGCCCCTCCGACGGAGGCCTGGACTCAAGCGGGAGGATCTCGATGACGTTTCCGTCACCAATATCTACCAACGTGCCCGGTGTTGCGACGACCGACTCACCCTGCCGCAGCTTTCGTGGCTCACCGCCGGGCGGAAACACGATCGAGCCGTTCGTGGAACGCATGTCGGTGAGCACGACGGATGCACCGAGCTGGCGCAACTCGAGGTGCGTGCTCGACACCTCCTGACGGGGCGACGGCACACGCACCAGACGCGGCATCTGGCCATAGATGATGCGGGGGCTGCTCGGGCGGCGACCGACATACGACACCGCGTCGAGCCACACGACCGTGCGCCCGATTCGGAAGCGGTAGAACATGCGGGGATTGAAGGTCGCCTCGTCGTACTCGCCCCGAGTGAACGGCTTGGTCGACACATCCTCGGGGTCCCGCTCGGCGGTCAGCTCGATGCCCGAATGTTCGAGGTGCCGCGGGCGTGCGACGGGCTCGACCAGGGGCGGCGGCGCGGCGAGGTCACGCGGCGGCTCCGGAAGGTCCCTCGGCAACTCGACCGCGTGAGGAACAGCAGTGTCTTCTAAATCCCCCAGCGGCGAGATGACCGGACGGACCATGGAGCGCCGGGGCACGGCAATGGTTTCATCGTCAATCTCATCGTCCACATAGCGATTATCCGCCGCCGCGCGGCCATGCGGGCATTTGTCCACCAGCCGCCGCACCCCGCTCTCTCAATTCAGGAGGTGGTGTGGTTCCAATACCTGCAGGGCCCCCACTGGTCGACACCAGTACCCATGGGTCACACCGGCTCCCGATTTCGGAGCGTGACCTCCTGAATTGGGAGAGGGCGGGGGTTAGCCGATGTAGCTCATGACGTGCTTGATGCGGGTGTAGTCGTCGAAGCCGTAGGCCGAGAGGTCCTTGCCGTAGCCGGAGTGCTTGAAGCCACCGTGCGGCATCTCCGCGACGAGCGGAATGTGGGTGTTGATCCACACGCACCCGAAGTCCAGGTTCTTCGCGAACCGCATCGCGCGGCCGTGGTCTTTCGTCCAGACGCTCGACGAAAGGCCGTACTGCACGCCGTTCGCCCACTCCAGCGCCTGCTTCTCATCGGTGAACTTCTGAACGGTGATCACCGGGCCGAAGATCTCGTTCTGGATGGCGTCATCCGTCTGCAGGAGGCCCGACACCACCGTCGCCTCATAGAAGTAGCCGCTCGTGCCCTGCCGGTGCCCGCCGAGTTCGACGGTCGCAGACGACGGCAGCGCGTCGATGATGCCGCTCACGCGTTCCAGCTGATTGGCGTTGTTCACCGGTCCGAACAGGATGTCCTCGCGGTCGGGCGTTCCCGTCTTCGCATTCTCCTTCGCCCACGCGACAATGGCGGCGACGAACTCGTCGTGCACGTTCTCATGAACGAGCACCCGCGTGGCGGCGGTGCAGTCCTGCCCCGCGTTGAAGTACCCGGCCGTTCCGATGCCCGCGACGGCGGCCTCGATGTCGGCGTCGTCGAACACGATGACCGGCGCCTTGCCGCCCAGCTCGAGGTGCACCCGCTTGAGATCGCTCGACGCCGCCCTCGCGACCTCCATTCCGGCCCGCACCGACCCCGTGATCGACACCATCTGCGGGATCTTGTGGTCGATCATCGCCGCACCGGTCGTGCGGTCGCCGGTGATGACGTTGAGCACACCGGCCGGAAGGAACTCGGCGCAGATCTCGGCGAGCAGCAGCGTCGACAGCGGGGTCGTGTCGCTGGGCTTCAACACCGTGGTGTTGCCCGCCGCGATGGCGGGCGCGATCTTCCAGACCGCCATGTTGAGCGGGTAGTTCCACGGCGTGACCTGCCCGATGACACCGATCGGCTCGCGCCGGATGAACGAGGTGTGGTCTTTCATGTACTCGGCCGACGCCTTGCCGTCGAGGTTGCGCGCGGCCCCCGCGAAGAACCGCAGCTGGTCGACCGACAGCAGGATCTCATCCGCCACCAGGCTCGCTCGCGGCTTGCCGGTGTCCCGCGATTCCAGGTCGGCGAACTCGTCGGCGCGGCCCTCCATCGCATCCGCGATGCGGAACAGCGCCAGCTGGCGCTCGCCCGGAGTGGTCTCGCCCCAGGTCTCGAAGGCGGCGGCCGCCGCCCTGAAGGCCGTGTCGACGTCTTTGGCGGAAGACACGGGCGACGAACCGTAGGTTTTCTCCGTGGCCGGATCGAGCAGTTCGAAGCTCGATTCCGCCGTGGCCTCGACATACTCGCCGTTGATGAAGTTTCGAATAACCTGCTCAGTCATAGCAACCACTGTAGTGAGAAGACCCGGAGCACTCTAGGGTGCGGGCTGCGGATTTCGACAGTTAAAACTAACGAAACATGCGGATTCCCTTGTCGCGATCTCCAGACGCTGACAGAATCGGATCATGAGCCCTCAGAGTCGACCGGCGCAGAACAGTTCGGCGGGTCCGGCGAAGCCGATCCAGCTCGACGACGTGTCGAAGGCCATCATCGAGCAGTTGCAGAGCGACGGGCGGCGCTCGTACGCCGAGATCGGCAAGGCCGTCGGCCTCAGCGAGGCCGCGGTTCGCCAGCGCGTTCAGAAACTCACCGACGCCGGCGTCATGCAGGTCGTGGCAGTTACAGACCCGATGCAGCTGGGCTTCTACCGCCAGGCCATGATCGGGCTCCGCGTCTCCGGAGACACCACCATCGTCGCGGAAGAACTCGGCAAGCTGGCGGCCGTCGACTACGTGGTGCTCACCGCGGGCAGTTTCGACATCCTGGCCGAGATCGTCTGCGAGAACGACGACGACCTCATCGAGCTGCTCAACAAAAAGATCCGGGCCATACCCGGGGTGCAGTCGACCGAGACGTTCGTCTACCTCAAGCTCGAGAAGCAGTTCTACAACTGGGGCACACGCTAGGCCCGGCACCTGTACCACGCACGAGATACGCAAATGAAGGAATGACAATGACAACGACAGAGCAGGCAGTGCCGACAGTACTTCCCACGAACCCCGGCGGCGGCAAGTTCAGCGAAGCCGAGCTGCAGCAGAAGGCCAAAGACCACCTCTGGATGCACTTCTCCCGCCAGTCCGTGATGGAGGAGGGCGGTGGCGTACCGATCATCGTGCGCGGCGAGGGCCACCACATCTGGGATTCCAAGGGCCGCAAGTACTTCGACGGACTGTCGGGCCTGTTCGTCGTCAACGCCGGCCACGGGCGCCGTCGCCTGGCCGAGGTCGCCGCGAAGCAGGCGGAGGAGCTCGCGTTCTTTCCGATCTGGTCGTACGCGCATCCCGCCGCAATCGAGCTCGCCGATCGCCTGGCTTCGTATGCACCCGGCGACCTCAACCGCGTGTTCTTCTCCACGGGCGGTGGCGAGGCCGTCGAGACCGCGTTCAAGCTGGCCAAGTACTACTGGAAGCTCCAGGGTCGCCCCACCAAGCACAAGGTGATCTCCCGCGCGGTCGCCTACCACGGCACCCCGCAGGGAGCGCTCGCCATCACGGGCATCCCGGCGATGAAGGCCATGTTCGAACCCGTGACACCCGGCGGGTTCCGCGTGCCCAACACCAACTACTACCGTGCCGAAGAGGCCGGCTTCTCGGGCACCCCCGAGCAGTTCGGGCAGTGGGCCGCCAACCGCATCGAGGAGATGATCCTGTTCGAGGGCGCCGACACGGTTGCGGCCGTGTTCCTGGAACCCGTGCAGAACAGCGGTGGATGCTTCCCGCCGCCCCCCGGGTACTTCGCACGCGTTCGTGAGATCTGCGACCAGTACGACGTGCTGCTCGTTGCCGACGAGGTCATCACGGGCTTCGGCCGCATCGGAAACTGGTTCGCGTCGACCACCTACGGCTTCGAGCCCGACATGATCACCTGCGCGAAGGGCATGACGAGCGGCTACTCGCCGATCGGCGCGACGATCATCAGCGACCGCATCTACGAACCGTTCAAGCACGGCTCCACCGCGTTCTACCACGGCTACACGTTCGGCGGACATCCGGTCTCGTCGGCGGTGGCTCTCGCCAACCTCGACATCTTCGAGGAGGAGAAGCTCAACGAGAACGTGCGCACCAACTCGCCCCTGTTCCGGGCGGCCCTCGAGCGACTCATGGACCTGCCCATCGTCGGCGACGTGCGCGGCGACGGCTACTTCTTCGGGATCGAACTCGTCAAAGACAAGGCGACCAAAGAGACCTTCGACGATGACGAGTCCGAGCGGCTGCTGCGCGGGTTCCTCTCGAAGGCGCTCTTCGACGCCGGGCTGTACTGCCGGGCGGATGACCGCGGCGACCCCGTCGTGCAGCTGGCGCCACCCCTGACCATCGGACCGGCCGAATTCGACGAGATCGAGGGCATCCTGCGCACGGTGCTGACTGAGGCGTGGTCGAGGCTGTAACGGCGTACCGCTCGCTGTCGTTCTGGCACTCATCCGTGCCGGACGACCTCGCGCCGCGCCCCGCGCTGCCCGGACACATCGTCGCCGACGTCGCCATCGTCGGAGGCGGCCTGACCGGACTGTGGACCGCCTACTACCTGCTGCGCGCATCCCCGACTCTGCGGGTCGTGGTGCTCGAGAAGGAGATCGCCGGATTCGGCGCTTCCGGGCGCAACGGCGGATGGTGCAGCGCGCTGTTTCCGAGGTCGACGGCGTCGCTCGAGAAGGCGCACGGTCGTGACGCGGCACTCGCACTGCGGCGGGCGATGATCGACACGGTCGACGAGGTCGGGGCCGTTACCGCTGCGGAGGGCATCGACTGCGACTACGTGAAGGGCGGCACGATCGCCTTCGCTCGCACCCCCGTGCAGTCGCGGGCGGCGGACGCCGACGTGGCCGAGGCGGCGCACTACGGTGTCGACGCGCTCGAACGTCGGGCCGACTCGGTGTTCGACCCCAACTGCGCTCGCGTGCACCCGGCCAAACTCGTGCGGGGGCTGGCGCGCGTCGTCGAACGGATGGGCGGCGAGATCTACGAGCAGACCGAGGTGACCGGGTGGTCGACGGGTACCGTCGACCACCGCGCGGGGCGATGTGACCGCCGGCGAGATCGTCGTGGCGCTCGAGGGCTACGGCGCCACCATCCCGCAGACGCACCGTCGGGTGCTGCCTCTCTATTCGCTCATGATCGCCACCGAGCCGCTGCCCGAGGCCACCTGGGAGGCGATGGGCATCCGGCACGGCCAGACGTTCACCGACTACCGGCACCTGCTGATCTACGGCCAGCGCACGGCCGACAACCGGTTCGCGTTCGGCGGGCGCGGGGCGCGGTACCACTGGGGCAGTGCCATCCATGCCGGGTACGACCGTGCTCCGCGGGTCTTCGAGCATCTCCGTGTCGCGCTGGCCGGGCTGTTTCCGCAGGCCGCGGACGCGCGCATCACCCACCGCTGGGGCGGCCCTCTCGGAGTACCGCGCGACTGGCACGCCGGCGTCAGCAGGGATCCGCAAACCCGGATCGCCACAGCCGGTGGCTACGTCGGCGATGGGCTCTCGACCACCAACCTCGCCGGACGCACCCTGGCCGACCTGGTGCGCGGCGAGCACACTCCGCTGACCGGGCTGCCATGGGTCGGCCACCACTCCCCCGACTGGGAGGTCGAGCCGCTGCGCTTCGTCGGCGCCAACCTCGGCATGCTCGCCATGCAGGCCGCCGATGTCGAGGAGCGGGCGACGTCGCGGGCATCCGTCGCCGCGAAGCTGATGGGGCCGCTCGACGGGCCACTGACGGGCCACTGACTCGCGGCAAGATGAACATTTGGTGACATGTCACCATTTTTGGGAATACCTGCCGCGCTCCATCGCTTGCACGTGTCATGACAGAGACACTCCTTCACCCCAAGTACACCGTCGGCACGTGGAAGATCGAACCGACCCACTCCGACATCTCCTTCCAGGTGCGCCACCTCGCGATCAGCAAGGTGCGCGGAAAGTTCGAGACCTTCGACGTGACCATCGTCACCGCCGAGGACCCGAAGGACACGACCATCGAGGCCTCGATCGACGTCGCCTCCGTCAACACGGGCCAGGAGGCCCGCGACAACCACCTGCGCTCCAGCGACTTCTTCCTCGTCGAGCAGCACCCGCACATGACCTTCACCGCCACGGGCGAGAACGTCACCTTCGACGGAGACGACTTCACCATCGTCGGCGACCTCACCCTCCGTGGCGTCACCCAGCCGGTCACCCTCAAGGGCGAGCTCGGCGGCGTGATCGACGACCCGTACGGAAACGTGCGCGCCGGCGCGACGGCATCGACCAAGATCAACCGCCAGGACTTCGGCGTGAGCTGGAACGCCGCCCTCGAAGCCGGCGGCTTCACCCTCGGCGATGACGTGACCATCACCCTCGAACTGCAGTTCGTGCTGCAGAAGTAGTTCCAGCCGACCTGAACGAGAGCCCCATCCACATGCCGTGGGTGGGGCTCTCGTCATGCTGGTAGCCTCGGACGTCGAAGGAGGATCCGGGTGGCACGCAGCAGTCGTGGCGCGCTTGTCGTGCTCAGCCTCGGACTGGTGGCAGGCATCCTGCTGTATGGCTTCACCGGCTACCTGGCGCTGAACACTCGTCGCGTGGCCGACCAGATCCGGGTATGGCACTTCACGCCACCGGCGGCCGTGATCGAGCAGATTCGGCGCACGAATATGTCGCCCGAGGGGCGCTTCCTGTACCTCGCGAGCTTTCCGAAAGTCGAGTCCAAGAGCGCGTTCAACGACACCTGCAGTGCCGTAACGACCGACACCAGCATCCTCGGCTGCTATCTCGAGGGGAGCAAGCGCATCTACCTCTTCCACGTCACCGACAAGCGGGTCGACGGCACCGAAGAGGTCATGGGCGCTCACGAGATGCTGCGGGCCGCCTGGGACAGAATGACACCGGCCCAGCGCGCACCGCTGCTCGTGCAGCTGCGACACGTGCTTGCGACCAACAATGAACCGAACCTCGACCTCGCGAAACAGATGAGCGCCGTCCATCACGACGACCCGTCCGACTACGACGGCGAGCTGTATGCCACGGTCGGTACCGAGGCATCGAATATCGGCGGCGTTCTCGAATCGAGCTACGCGCAGTACTTCGTCAAACGCAGCACGGTTACCGCGCTCAACGCGCACGCCAACGCCTACCTCATCGCGCTGCGCCAGAAGGTCGACGCCCTCGTCGCGATGCTGAACAGCCTGAACGACACGATCAACACCGAGGTCAGCTCGTTCAACACCGCCGCGGATGCCCTCGACGCCGATGTCTCGGCGTTCAACGCGCGCGCCCAGCGACCCGGAGGATTCACGAGCCAGGGGCAGTTCGATGCCGCCCGCGCCGCCCTGGTGGCCCGGCAGAACACGCTCGAGGCGACGGTGACCCAGATCAACGGGCAGATCGACGTGTTCAACGCCGACCTCACCAGGCTGACGGGTCTCGATAAGACCGCGCTCAGCCTGGTGAAGAGCCTCAACATCGAGCTCACGCCGCTGTCGGATGTGATCAGCGCCTGACCCAGCACCCTTACTTCAGCGCGTAGACGGTTTCGCCGTCGATCGTCTGGGCCGTGTAGTGCGCGGCGACCCAGGTCGCGATCTCGCTGGCTGTGCTGGAACCGCCGCCGATGCCGCCGCCGATGCCACCGCCGCCGCCCTGGCCGCCCGAGATGTAGTAGCCGATGTCGCCGGCCTTCACCCACGCCTCGAACTGTGCAAGAGTCGGCGCCGGGTCACTGCTCCAGCCGCCGATCGCCATCACGGCGGCACCCGTCGACAGCTCGAGACTCGCCGCCGACTGCGAACCGTCAACAGCGGCGGCCCAGCGGGCGGTCGACTTCTCCACCAGCGCATCGAGTGAGCCCGTGGATGTCGACGACCCGAAAGCAGCCCCTCCCGGCCCACCGCCGAAGCCACCGCCCGCACCCGTGTCCGACGACGTGGGGCCCACAGACGGGATCGACCCGGAATGGGCGACCGACGCCGTCGCGATCGAGTAGGCGGCGGTGCCACCCAGCCCGCCCAGCATCCCGACGACCAGCGCCACGGACGCAACCCGCTTCAGGTCGAGAGCGGCCGCCGCGATGAACGCGATCGAGCCGCCCAGCGACAGCACCAGCAGCGTCCAGCGCAGCCAGGGCATCCAGTCCGAGTTCTCGGACAGCAGGTTGAATCCCCAGATTCCCGACACCGCGAGCATTGTCGCGATGCCGAGCCATCCCAGCACAGTCGCGCGACTGTGCCACAGCACGACGCCACCGACGCCGACCAGGCCGGCGATCGCGGGCGCGAGCGCGACCGTGTAGTAGGGGTGCACGATGCCGCTCATGTAGCTGAACACGAGACCGGTCACGACGAGCCAGCCGCCCCACACCACGAGGCCCGCGCGGGCAGCGCTCACGCGCGGCCTCCGCCACAGCACGATGCCGCCGAAGACGAGCGCGAGCAGAGCGGCGGGCAGCAGCCACGAGATCTCGAGTCCCATCTCGCTCGAGAACAGGCGCTGCAGGCCCACGGCGCCGCCGAAGCTTGACCCGGATGCACCGGTGGCGCCGGCGCCGCCGCCACCGCCACCGCCGCCGGAGTTGCCGAAGATGCGACCGAACCCGTTGTAGCCGAACACCAGGTTCAGAACCGAGTTGTCGGTCGAGCCGCCGATGTACGGACGGGACGCAGCTGGCCAGAGCACCGTAGCGAGCACCCACCACCCGGCCGAAACGACGAGGGCCGCAGCAGCGACCAGCAGGTGCACGATGCGCCGACCCAGTGTCGTGTTGGCCAGGAACAGGTAGGCGAGTGCGAACGCCGGCAGCACCAGCAGGCCCTGCAGCATCTTGGTCAGGAAGGCGAACCCCAGCGCGACACCGACGAGGCCCAGCCAGCGCCAGCTGCCCTTCGCCAGCGCGCGAACCGTGCAGTAGGCGGCCGCCGTCATGAGCAGCACGAGGAACGCATCCGGGTTGTCAAAGCGGAACATCAGCGCCGCCGCCGGAGTGAACGCCAGGATGCCGCCCGCGAGCAGGCCCCCCACCGCGCTCAGCTTCGCGCCGTAACCCACCAGGCTGCGCCGCACCGTCGCAAAGACGAGCGCCACCGAGCCGACGCCCATGAGCGCCTGCGGAGCGAGCAGGCTCCACGATGAGAAACCGAAGATGCGCGCGGAGAGCCCCATGATCCACAGCGACGCGGGCGGCTTGTCGACGGTGATGAAGTTCGAGGAATCGAGGGATCCGAAGAACCACGCCTCCCAGCTCTTGCTGCCCGCCTGCACAGCAGCGGCATAGAAGCTGTTCGCCCATCCGCTCGCGCCCAGGTCCCAGAGGTACAGTACGGCGGTCACGACGAGCAGCAGCCAGAGCGCCGGTCGTGCCCAGGGTGCGTCATCGCGCGCCCCGAGGACGACACGAGCGATGAGCGGTCGGTCGCTGCGTGCCGGTAGCGCGCCATCGAGCGCAGTGAGTGTTGCGACCTGACCTGACATGGGTGACCTCCTGCGGTTCACCCGAAGTCTCGTGGTCGAACTCGCAATCGGGCTATGGGGCCGCTATGCGAAAGCTATGAATGCGTACGCGCCCGTGCGGCCGCGCGGTCGACCGGTCGCCCGGCCTACTCGATCGGGAATACCAGGAGTGTGCTGCTCGCTGTCGCAACCAGCTTGCCGTCGGCGTCGACGACCGTCGCATCCACGAACGCGGCGCGACGCCCCGGCTTCGTGACCGTGCCGACCGCCGTCAGCTTGCCGCTCGTCGCAAGCACCGGTCGCAGATAGTTGACCTTGATCTCGAGCGACGTGTAGCCCATCCCTTTGGGCAGCGTGGTCTGAGCGGCGCATCCGGCCACCGAGTCGAGCAGAGTGCAGACGAGTCCGCCGTGTACGGTTCCGATCGGGTTGTACTGCGACTCGTGCGGCACGACGGTGAAGCATGCGCGTCCCTCGGAGACCGACTCCAGGTCGAACCCCATGAGCTTCGCGATGGGCGGGGCCGGGATCCTGCCCGCGACCATGGCCTGCAGGTATTCCAGGCCAGACATGTCCTTCACCTGCGCAGCCCCGATCATCGGGTCCTCCCAGGTCACAGTGAGCGTGCGATCAGCGTTGTCCGTCATGTGCCCATTCTCGAACGACGCTCGGCGCGAACGGGCGCGTCCTGTGGCATGCCTCCAACCCACACCCCAACGAGTTGCACGTTTTCGTGGCTATCCGACGCCGGAGACCACGAAAACATGCAACTCGAGGTTAGGCGCTGACGGGCGCGGCGAACTGGGCCTGGTAGAGGCGAGCGTAGGCGCCGTCCGCGGCGAGCAACTCGGCGTGGGTGCCCTGTTCCACGATCGAGCCGTGCTCCATGACGAGGATGAGGTCGGCATCCCTGATCGTCGAGAGCCGGTGGGCGATCACGAAGCTGGTGCGACCGCTGCGCAGCGCCTTCATGGCCTGCTGCACCAGCACCTCGGTGCGGGTGTCGACCGAGCTGGTCGCCTCGTCGAGGATGAGCACGCTCGGCCGGGCGAGGAACGCGCGCGCGATCGTGATCAGCTGCTTCTCCCCCGCGCTGACGTTCGAGGCCTGGTCGTCGAGCACGGTGTCGTAGCCGTCGGGCAGGGAGTGCACGAAGCGGTCGACGTAGGCTGCCGTGGCCGCCTCGACGATGTCCTCCTCGGTCGCTCCGGTTCGCCCGTACGCGATGTTGTCTCGGATCGTGCCCCCGAACAGCCACGTGTCCTGCAACACCATGCCCATGCGCGACCGCAGGTCGTCGCGCGTCATGGTCGCGATGTCGACCCCGTCGAGCGTGATCCGTCCTCCGTCGAGCTCGTAGAACCGCTCCATCAGGTTCACCAGCGTCGTCTTGCCCGCGCCGGTCGGGCCGACGATCGCGATCGTCTGCCCCGGCTCCGCGACCAGCGAGACGTCGTCGATGAGAGGGTTCTCCGGGTCGTAGCTGAACTTCACGTGTTCGAACGCGAGGCGACCCGAGGTCGACGCCGGCGACTCGGCCGGGTCGGCGTCGGGCGACTGCTCCGGCGCATCCAGCAGCTCGAAGACGCGCTCTGCGGATGCGACACCGGACTGCAGCAGGTTGGCCATCGAACCCAGCTGGCCGAGCGGCTGCGAGAACTGCCGGGTGTACTGGATGGCGGCCTGCACGTCGCCGAGGCTGAGAGTGTTGGTCGCGACTTTCAGCCCGCCCACCACCGCGACGACGACGTAGACGAAGTTGCCGATGAACGTCATCGACGGCATGATGATGCCGCTGATGAACTGCGCCCCGAAGCTCGCGTCGTAGAGCTCGCGCGTTCTTGGCATCGAACTTCGCCTGCACCTCCTTCTGGCGGCCGAACACCTTGACCAGGGCGTGCCCGGTGAAGGCTTCCTCGATCTGCCCGTTGAGCTCACCGGTGTACCGCCACTGGGCCACGAAGCGCTTCTGCGAGCGCCGTGCGACCAGTGTCGTGACCAGAAGGGTCAGCGGCACGATCACCAGCGTGATGAGCGCGAGCTCCCACGAGATCGTGAACATCAGGATGAGCGTGCCGAGCACCATCAGCACCGACGAGATCAGTTGCGACAGTGTCTGCTGCAGGCTCTGCGAGATGTTGTCGATGTCGTTCGTGACTCGGCTCAGCAGGTCGCCCCGCGTGTTCTCGTCGACGTAGCTGAGCGGCAGCCGGTTGATCTTGGCCTCGACATCCTGGCGCAGCCGATACATGGTGCGCTGGGTGACGCCCGCGAGCACATAGGCCTGGGCCCAGCCGAAGATCGACGAGAACACGTAGAGGGCGAGCACGAACAGCAGCAGGTTGCCGAGCGACATGAAGTCGATGCCCTGGCCGGGGTGGAAGTCGACGCCGCGCAGGAAGTCGGCGAGGGAACCCTGCCCGCTCTGCCGCAGCTGGGCGATCACCTGGGCCTTCGTCTCACTCGCCGGAAAGCTCTTGCCCACCGAACCGGCGACGATCACGTTGGTCGCCGTGCCCAGCAGCTTCGGCCCGACGACACTCAGCAGGGTGCTCAGGATGCCGAGCAGCAGCACGAAGACCACGCTGGCACGATCGGGTCGCAGGCGTCCGACCAGCCGCTTCGCGGAGGGCAGGAAGTTCTTCGACTTCTCGACCGGCATCCCGGCGGCGCCCCAGGGCCCACCGCCGCCGGGGCCGCGGCGAGCCGGAGGACGCGGTGCGGACTCTTCGCGGTTCGCGGTGCTCATGCGGCCTCCTCGGCCTTCAGCTGGCTGTTCACGATCTCGGCATAGGTGGCGTTGCCGGCGAGGAGCTCGCTGTGGGTGCCCCGACCGACGATCTCGCCGTGGTCGAGAACCAGGATCTGGTCGGCGTCGAGAATGGATGAGACACGCTGCGCGACCACCACACGGGTCGCGTTTCGCGCTCGCTTCGTCAGGGCGGCGCGGAGGCGGGCATCCGTTCCCGTGTCCAGGGCCGAGAACGAGTCGTCGAAGACCAGGATCTCGGACTTCTTGACGAGAGCGCGGGCGATGGCGAGCCGTTGCCGCTGGCCGCCCGAGAAGTTGGTTCCGCCCTGCGAGACGGGAGCCTGCAGCTGTTCGGGAATCTCCGAGACGAAGTCCCTGGCCTGGGCGGTCTCGAGCGCCGCCCACAGGTCGTCGTCGGTCGCGTCAGGGTTGCCGTACCGAAGGTTAGAGGCGATGGTGCCGCTGAACAGGTACCCGTTCTGGGGCACGAGGCCGATGCGGCTCCAGAGCAGGTCGGGCTCGAGATCGCGAACGTCCACACCGTCGACCAGCACGGCACCGTCTGTCACGTCGAAGAGCCGCGGGAGCAGCCCCACGAGCGTCGTCTTGCCGGCGCCGGTGCTGCCGATGATCGCCGTCGTGGTTCCCGGTTCGACGCGGAAGTCGAGGCCGCGCAGCACGGGTGCGTCAGCGCCGGGATACGCGAAGCTCACGTTGCGGAACTCGATCGTGCCCGTCGACCGCAGCTTCGTCACGGGAGCCAGCGGCGGCACGACGCTCGACTCGGTCGACAGCACCTCGCTGATGCGATCCGCCGAGACGGCGGCACGCGGAATCATGATCGCCATGAACGTGGCCATCATCACGGCGGTGAGAATCTGGATGATGTACGCGATGAAGGCACTGAGCGTGCCCACCTGCAGGGTGCCGTCGTTGATGCGGAAGGCGCCCAGCCACTGCACTGCGACCGATGTCGAGTACATGATGAGCATCACCAGCGGAAAGACGAGCGCGAACAGCCGGCCGGCGCGAAGAGCGCTCGCCGTCACATCCCGGTTGGCCAGGTCGAACCGGTCGACCTCGACCCGCTCGCGAACGAATGCGCGCACCACCCGGATGCCCTGGAGCTGTTCGCGCAGAACCCGGTTGACGGTGTCGATGCGCGTCTGGAGTGCGCGGAACTGGGGCACCACGCGCACGATGATCGACCCGATCGCGATCAGCATCAGCGGCACCGCGATCGCGAGCACCCACGACAGCCCGACGTCTTGCTGCAGGGCCGCGATGACGCCGCCGATCGCCAGGATCGGGGCCGACACGAGCAACGTGCAGGTCAGGAGCACCAGGATCTGCACCTGCTGCACGTCATTGGTTGTGCGCGTGATGAGCGATGGGGCGCCGAATTTCGACACCTCCCGCTCGGAGAACACGCTCACCCGGTGGAAGATCGCGCCCCGCAGGTCGCGACCGAAGCCCATGGCCGCCTTCGCACCGAAGTAGACGGCGACGATCGAGAAGATGACCTGCCCGAGCGTGACGAGCAGCATGATGCCGCCGAATCGCAGGATGTAGCCGGTGTCGCCCTTCAGCACTCCGTCGTCGATGATGCTGGCGTTGAGGCTGGGAAGGAACAGCGACGCGACCGACTGCGCGATCTGGAAGACCCCGACTCCGACGAGCAGTTTCCAGTGCGGCTTCAGGTAGCGTCCGAGCAGTCTAAGAAGCAATGTCGCTTCCCCTTCCCGCCGGGTTTCCGGCGATTCCGTAGGTGATGTAGGCGGCGAGTTCTGCCGTCGAGATCTCGTGGCCCTGGTTGAACTGCGGGATGGCCGAGGCGAACGACACGAGCCGCAGAAACGACGCGATGCGGTCGGCCGGAACGTGCAGCGCTTCGAGGTCGGGCCGCAGCACCTGCTCGATGACGTCGGAGAAGCTGGTCTCCTCGCGGGGCCGCGATGGCGGCCGGTGCATGCCGACGGCGTGCATGATGCCGAAGATTCCGGTCATCCGGGCTGCGCAGCTGAAACAGGATGTCGGCGACTTTGGCCTCGAGCGGCAGCTCCGGGTCGATGGCCCGCAGGCGCTCGTTGAGCGACCCGGGGTCGAGGAACTTCTCGACGGCGGCCTCGAACAGCGCATCCTTGTCGGCGAACACGCGAAAGATGGTGCCCTCGGCGATGCCCGCCGCCTCGGCGATCTGGCGGGTGGTCACTTCGCGGCCCTGCTCGATCAGCAGCGGGATGACGGCGTCGATGATCATCGCGCGACGATCATCCGTCGACAGCGGTTTGGCGCGGGTGCGCGCCTGCTCGTCGATCCTGGTCACGACTCGACCCTAAGTGAGTGAGCACTCACTCCGCAATACTCCGCGGGGAGTAATGCGCGCGTGCGGCGACTCAGCGCGGGAAGAATGCAGAGATGTGCGCCGCCTCGTCGGCGGACGGCGTCCAGGCGGTGCCCGCCGCGACATTCTGCACGACCTGCTCCGGCTTCGTCGCGCCGGCGATCACGCTGGTCACGCCCCGCTGTGCGAGAAACCAGCCGAACGTCGCCTCGAGCATCGTGATGCCGCGCTCGTCGCAGAACGCCTGGTACCGATCCATCGCGTCCCAGTCGACGGCCGTCAGAAGCTCGGGCCGGATGACGGTCAGCCGTCCATCCGGCGGCACCGCCCGAGCGCGTGTACTTGCCCGTGAAGACCCCCTGGAACAGCGGGAAGAACGGCAGGAAACCGAGGCCGTAGCGTTGACCGCGGGCAGCACCTCGTGCTTCGACGCCGCGCTCGATGAGGCTGTACTCGTTCTGGGCCGAGATGAACTTCGAGTGCCCGGCCAGCTGCGCGACGTACTCGGCATCGGCGATCTGCCAGCCCGACAGGTTCGAGTGCCCGATGTAGCGCACCTTGCCCTCCGCACGAGCTCGTCGAGAGCCGCGAGCGTCTCCTCGATCGGGGTGAGCGGATCGGGCTGGTGAAGCTGGTAGAGGTCGATCCAGTCGGTCTGCAGGCGCTTCAGCGACGACTCGACCGCGATGCGGATGTAGCGGCGCGAGCCGCGCGCGCCCCAGTCGGGCCCGTTGGCGCCCTGCATGTCCATGCCGAACTTGGTGGCGAGCACGATCTCGTGCCGTCGGCCCTTGAGGGCGTTGCCCATCAGGGTCTCGCTCAGCCCGCGGCTGCTGCCGTAGATGTCGGCCGTGTCGAACAGGGTGATGCCGGCGTCGATCGCAGCCGAGACCACGGCCGTCGTGCCCTCCTGCGTCTCGGTCGCGGTCTTCGCGCGTCCGAAGTTGTTGCAGCCGAGGCCGACTGTGGTGACCCGCAGTCCGGACCGGCCGAGGGATCGGTATTCGAGATCAGGCACTCTCCAATCCTCCACCACCATCGGTTCGTCCGCGTACTACCCCGTGTCCGATTTATGCCAGAGCCGTGTCCGCGGTCGTGGATACAGTGGGCACATGTTCAGTCCCTCCTCCGCAGCAACTCCCCCGGCCTATCTGAAGCGCATCGACTCGCCGGTCGGCCGAATCGAGATCACGAGCGACGGCAACGCCATCACCTCGCTGTCCATCGAGCGCGACGGCAGCCTCCCCTACGACGAGCTCGACGAGAACCCCTCGCAGCTGCTCGATCTCGCCGCACAGCAGCTCGACGAATATTTCAGCGGCTCACGACACACGTTCGAGCTCCCCCTGGCGCCGCGCGGCACCGCAGTTCCAGGAGTCGATCTGGAACCAGCTGGCCGACATCGGGTGGGGCGAGGTACGCAGCTACGGTCGAACTCGGCATCCTCACCGGCCGCGCCAGTGCGGGGCGCGCGGTGGGCGGCGCCGTTGGCGCCAACCCGATCCCGATCATCATCCCGTGCCACCGGGTTCTCGCGAGCAACAACAAGGTCACCGGCTACAGCGGCGGCGGCGGAATACCGACCAAGCTGTGGCTGCTCGACCACGAGGGCATCGAGGCCGTCGTTTGAGTGACGTGGTGCCCCGCGACGCAGAGGCAGGCGACAAAGTGACCGGCGAGAAGGTGACCGGCGGCAAGGTGACCGGCGACATCGTCGTCGGTGAGGATGGCCGCGGCCGCTGTCGCTGGGCCGCATCCGACGCGGAATACCAGCGCTACCACGACGAGGAGTGGGGCACACCGCTGCACGGTGACCGCCCGCTGTTCGAGAAGATGTGCCTGGAGGGATTCCAGGCGGGCCTCTCGTGGATCACGATCCTGCGGAAGCGTGCCGAGTTCCGGCGGGTGTTCCATGATTTCGATCCGCATCTGGTCGCGACCATGGGTGACGACGAAGTCGAGGCTGCGATGGCCAACGAGGGCATCATCCGCAACCGGGCCAAGATCCTCTCGACGATCAAGCAACGCGACGGCTCACGCTCGAACTCACCGCAGAACAGCCCGGCGCGCTCGACGAGCTGATGTGGTCGTTCGCTCCGCCGCGACGATCATCGAGACTCACCTCGATGTCACAGGTACCGGCCGTCACCGATGAATCAACAGCGCTGAGCAAGCACCTGCGAAAACTCGGCTTCGGCTTCGTCGGCCCCACCACCATGTACGCGCTCATGCAGTCGTCGGGCATGGTCGACGACCACGTCGAAGGCTGCTGGCGGGCCGCCTAGCTCGGCTGGCTCGCGCGGGGGCCCCACGGCTGCATCCGGGTGGGCCGCCGCATAGGCGGCCGATCCGTAGCCCGCGAGAGGCGGCGGGTAGCCTGCCGCCATCCTGAGCTCGGGGCGGTACACCTCGTTCCTCGATGACAGAACGAACAGCCACACGAAGGGCAGGAAGATCCCGAGGATCAGCATGCCGACATCCTTGCCGAATGCCTTTCCGGTCTGCCACATCCCGATGATGACAAAGACATCGGTGACGATTCGAAGCGACGACACGATCCCGAACAGCGCGTACGCACCCGGCTGGCCCTCGACCTCGAGCCACTTCCAGTACCGGTAGTAGGGCACCCAGCCGATCCACGGCTCAACACCGACCTTGCGAAAGAACATCGAGAGCGCGATCCCGTAGAGCACGTAGTCCACGACGAGCACGAGAAAAATAAAGCCGAGCACCACGCCGTACAGGGCGAACAGCAGGGCGACCGAGGCGCCGGAGTCGTAGGACATTGGCCAAGACTACTGACCGCTGCCCCGATTCAACCTGTCAGACCACGAGGTCGAGCTCTCCCGGGGCGCCGCGCTCCAGACGAAGGCCGGCACCGCGAGCCCAGTCGAGCAGGTCGTCGACCGCCGCGAAATCGATCCCGGCCAGCGCCAGCGCGCGCACCAGCTCGCCCTTGCCGTGCTTGTTGAAGTGGTTCAGCGCCCGCTTCGTGCCGCCCCCGTCGTCGGTGACCACTCGCAGGAACAGGCTCCCCGCGGCGGCCGGCCCCAGATGAACGTAGGCCTCCGAACGCAGGTCGAGCACCAGCTGCGTCTGGTCACGCAACACCGCCGCGTTCGCCTCACGCCAGAGCTTCGGCAGCGAGGTTCCCGGGACGCGGGTGTCATGCGAGAACCGGTACGCGGGGATCGGGTCATCCGCCCCGGTAAGACCGAACAGTGCGGAGTGGACGACGGCGTGTTCGCCCAGAAACCGGCGCGCCGGCCGGGCGAGCGTGCTCGACACCGACCGCGTCGTAGAGCACGCCCGTGTAGCGCTCGATCGCGGGCATGGTGGGCGACGAGCCGATCGCGCGGTTACGGTCGATCTCGAAACGCTGGGTCGGGCCGAGCCCGAGCGCGGTGGTCGACGCGGCGACGCTCCGCGAGATGGCTCGCAGACCGGCCAGCGCCCTGCGTCGCGGCGCCGTCAGGGACGGAAACGACAGCGCTGCCAGGTCGAGCGACGACCCATCCGCGCCGCCGTCCCGCTTCGTCTCGGACGGCGGCAGAAGGAGCAGCACCCGCTCGGCTCGGTGAAGCGAAATCAGACGAGCGCTGCGTCGCGAGCGACCACGGTGACGCGGTTGTGGTCGACCGACAGGAACCCGTCGTCCGCCTGCGCCGTGACGACCTCGCCCGACGTCAGCGTGACGCGCACCTGGCCCGCGGCCAGGGTCGCGAGCACCGGCTCGTGGCCGGCCAGGATACCGATCTCGCCCACGGTCGTCTTCGCGATGATCTGCTTCGCGATGCCCGACCAGACCTCCTGGTCGGCCGAGACGATGCTCACCGCCAGCTCGTGGTCTCCGGGCGTCAGAACCCCGGGCTGCGCTGCGGCCATGGTTAGCCGTTCTCCTTCTGGATCTTCGCCCACTGCTCTTCGACGTCGCTGATCGCGCCGACGTTGAAGAACGCCTGCGTGGCAACGTGGTCGAACTCACCCTTGGCGATCGCGTCGAACGACTCGATGGTGTCCTTCAGCGGAACCGTCGAACCCTCGACACCGGTGAACTTCTTCGCCATGTAGGTGTTCTGCGAGAGGAACTGCTGGATGCGGCGCGCGCGGTTGACCGTGGTGCGGTCCTCCTCGCTGAGCTCGTCGAGACCGAGGATCGCGATGATCTCCTGCAGTTCCTTGTTCTTCTGCAGGATCGCCTTGACCGCGGTCGCGACGCGGTAGTGGTCCGCGCCCAGGTAGCGCGGGTCGAGGATGCGGCTGGTCGAGGTCAGCGGGTCGATGGCCGGGTAGAGACCCTGCGACGCGAGGTCGCGCGAGAGCTCCGTGGTGGCATCGAGGTGCGCGAAGGTGGTCGCCGGGGCCGGGTCGGTGTAGTCGTCGGCGGGCACGTAGATGGCCTGCAGCGACGTGATCGAGTGGCCACGGGTCGAGGTGATGCGCTCCTGCAGCACACCCATCTCATCCGCGAGGTTCGGCTGGTAGCCGACGGCGGACGGCATGCGGCCGAGCAGGGTCGACACCTCCGAACCGGCCTGCGTGAACCGGAAGATGTTGTCGATGAACAGCAGCACGTCCTGGTTCTGCACATCGCGGAAGTACTCCGCCATCGTCAGCGCGGAGAGTGCCACGCGAAGACGCGTTCCCGGCGGCTCATCCATCTGGCCGAAGACGAGGGCGGTCTTGTCGAAGACGCCCGCCTCTTCCATTTCGCCGATGAGGTCGTTGCCCTCACGGGTGCGCTCACCGACGCCGGCGAACACGGACACACCACCGTGGTCCTGCGCAACGCGCTGGATCATCTCCTGGATGAGCACGGTCTTGCCGACACCCGCGCCGCCGAACAGGCCGATCTTGCCACCTTCGACGTACGGGGTCAGCAGGTCGATCGACTTGATGCCGGTCTCGAACAGCGAGGTCTTCGCCTCGAGCTGGTCGAATGCCGGCGGCTTGCGGTGGATGGGCCAGCGCTCGGTGATCTCGAACGACTTGCCGCCGACCTTGGTGTGGTCGTCGGCGTCCGTGTTGAGCACCTCGCCGATGACGTTGAAGACCTTGCCCTTGGTGACGTCGCCGACCGGCACGGAGATCGCGGCACCGGTGTCGCTGACCTCCTGGCCGCGGACCAGGCCGTCGGTCGGGTTCAGCGCGATGGCGCGAACCACGTCGTCGCCGAGGTGCTGGGCGACCTCGAGGGTGATCTCGCGACCGACTCCATCGAGCGTGATGGTGGTCTTGAGCGCGTTGTACATCGCCGGGATCGAGTCGTGGGCGAACTCGATGTCGACGACCGGGCCGGTGACGCGCGAGATGCGGCCGACGCCGGGCGCCTTCTCGACCTTGTCCGTCTTCTTGGCTGTCGCAGTGGGTGTCATGATGTCTCTCCTACGTGACTTGGTTCATTTGGCCGAGAGGGCGTCGGCGCCGCCGACGATCTCGGAAATCTGCTGGGTGATCTCGGACTGGCGGGCGTTGTTCGCCAGTCGGGTGTAGTTCAGGACGAGCTTGTCGGCGTTGTCGCTCGCCGCGTGCATCGCGCGCTGGCGTGCCGCGTGCTCGGATGCCGCGGACTGCAGCATCGCGTTGAAGATGCGGCTCTCGATGTAGACGGGGAGCAGCGTGTCGAGCACGGTGCTCGGCGTCGGGCTCGAACTCGTAGGCCGGAAGCAGGTCGCCTGGCTCCGGAGCGTCGGTGCCCTCGACGACTTCGAGTGGAAGCAGGCGCACGATCTCGGGGATCTGCGTGACCACGTTCTTGAAGCGGTTGTAGACGATGTGGATCTCGTTGACGCCGCCCTCCGACTCATCCTGGATGAACTTGTCGACGAGGACCGTGCCGATGTCCTGCGCGGTGGCGAACTCGGGCTGGTCGGTGCCCCCGGTCCACAGCTGCTCGATCGGGCGCTGGCGGAACGCGAAGTACGCCGCCCCCTTGCGCCCGACGACGTAGTAGATGACCTCTTTGCCCTCGCCGGTCAGTCGTGCGACCAGCTCACCCGACTCGCGAACGATGTTCGAGGAGAACGCGCCGTTGAGGCCCCGGTCGGAGGTGAACAGCACGACGGCCGCGCGGGTCACCTTCTCGGGTTCGGTGGTCAGGATGTGGTTGACGTTCGAGAAGGTGGCGACAGCCGACACCGCACGAGTGACCGCGCGCGAGTACGGCCCGGATGCGGCGACCCGCGCCTGCGCCTTCTGGATGCGCGAGGCCGAGATGAGCTCCATGGCCCGCGTGATCTTCTTGGTCGTCTGGGCAGCACGAATCCGCTGCCGGTACTCCCGAAGTTGCGCTCCCATGTTGCCTGTCCTGTGTCTTCCTGTTTTCCAGCTATTAGTTGTGTCGTACTAATGGTGGTCGAGTAGGCCCGCCAGGGCCGTATCGAGACCCGGCCGTATCGAGACCCGCCCCGCCACTATCTCTTCTGTTTGACGATCTGTTCCTGCGTGATGTCCTCAGGCTCGACTTCGGCGAACTCTTCCTTGCCCGCGAGCGTCTTGCCGTCACCGGTCACGAACTCGAGCGAGAACTTGTCGACTGCCGCGTCGAGCGCGGCGGCGGTGTCGTCGTCGAGCACGTTGGTGTCGCGCAGCGTGGTCAGGATCTCGGTGTTGCGGCCGAGGTAGGCGAGCAGTTCGCTCTCGAAGCGCAGGACATCGGACACCGGCACGTCGTCGAGCTTGCCGTTGGTTCCGGCCCAGATCGAGACGACCTGGTTCTCGACCGGGTACGGCGAGTACTGCGGCTGGCGGAGCAGCTCGGTGAGGCGTGCGCCGCGGGCGAGCTGGCGACGGCTGGCCTGGTCGAGGTCGGAGGCGAACAGTGCGAACGCCTCGAGCGAGCGGTACTGCGCGAGTTCGAGCTTGAGCGTTCCCGAGACCTTCTTGATCGACTTCACCTGGGCGTCGCCACCGACGCGGGAGACCGAGATTCCGACGTCGACCGCGGGGCGCTGGTTGGCGTTGAACAGGTCGGACTGCAGGAAGATCTGGCCGTCGGTGATCGAGATCACGTTGGTCGGGATGTAGGCGGAGACGTCGTTCGCCTTGGTCTCGATGATCGGCAGGCCGGTCATCGAACCGCCGCCGAGCTCGTCGGACAGCTTCGCGCAACGCTCGAGCAGGCGGGAGTGCAGGTAGAAGACGTCGCCCGGGTACGCCTCGCGTCCCGGTGGGCGACGCAGCAGCAGCGACACGGCGCGGTAGGCCTCGGCCTGCTTCGACAGGTCGTCGAAGATGATCAGGACGTGCTTGCCGTCGTACATCCAGTGCTGGCCGATGGCCGAGCCCGTGTACGGCGCGAGGTACTTGAAGCCGGCGGGGTCGGAGGCCGGAGACGCGACGATGGTCGTGTATTCCATGGCTCCGGCGTCCTCGAGCGCGCCCTTGATGCCGGCGATCGTGGAGCCCTTCTGGCCGATGGCGACGTAGATGCAGCGAACCTGCTTCTTGGGGTCGCCCGACTCCCAGTTGGCCTTCTGGTTGATGATGGTGTCGACCGCGATGGCCGTCTTGCCGGTCTGGCGGTCGCCGATGATCAGCTGGCGCTGGCCGCGACCGACCGGGATCATCGCGTCGATGGCCTTGATGCCGGTCTGCATCGGCTCCTTGACGCTCTGGCGCTGCATGACGCCGGGTGCCTGCAGTTCGAGCGCGCGGCGGCCGTCGGTCGCCACCTCGCCGAGGCCGTCGAGCGGGTTGCCGAGCGGGTCGACGACGCGACCGAGGTAGCCGTCGCCGACGGCGACAGAGAGAACCTCGCCCGTACGGGTGACCTCCTGGCCCTCCTCGATGCCGCTGAACTCACCCAGGATGACGACACCGATCTGGCTCTCCTCGAGGTTCTGGGCGAGGCCCAGCGTTCCGTCGGGGAAGCGCACGAGTTCGTTCGCCATGACGCCGGGCAGTCCCTCGACGTGCGCGATGCCGTCTGCGGCATCCGTCACGTAGCCGACCTCGGTGGCCGCAGCCTTGCCGGGCTCGTACGCCTTGACGAAGTCCTTCAGCGCGTCGCGGATCTCGTCCGGGCTGATGGTGATGTCTGCCATTGTGTTTCCTTTATCGGTGAAGCTTGTTGTGGTGACGTTCTGGGTGGCCGCGAGTCTCAGCTCGCGAGCCGAAGCCTGAGGTCGGCGATGCGGTTCGAGATCGTGCCGTCGATGACCTCGGAGCCGACCTGCACGCGCATGCCGCCCAGGATGACCGGGTCGACGATCTCGTTGATGCGGATGTCGCGGCCGTACTGCTTGCTCGAGGGCCGTCGACGAGCCGCTTGCGCTGCGCGTCGTCGAGCGCGGTCGCGACGGTGACGGTGGCGATGCCGTTGCCGGCCTCGTCGGCGACGATGGTGGCCGCGTAGCGGATGAGTTCCGCGATGCGGCGCCCGCGCGGCTGGGCGAGCAGTGCCTTCAGGATCGCGATGGTCTGCGTCGCTCGCCTTGCCGCTCAGCAGGGCATCGACGAGCGAGATCTTGCCGTCCACTCCCCCGAGCTTGCTGCCGAGCGCGAGCTCGAGTTCGGAGTCGGATGTCGACGGCCACGCCGAACTCGAACAGCTCGTCGTCGATCGAGAGCGCCCTTCGGCGCGGACGCGGCGAGCGCCCGGATGCCCAGCTCCTCGATGCCGGCGACGAGGTCGTCCTCGCTCGACCAGCGGCTCGTGGCGAGCGCCTCGAGAATCGGCCTGCGCGCGCCGCGGTGTACTTGCCGAATACCGCGTCGACGATGCCCTTGCGGTCGGAGTCCTTCGCCGTGTCATCCGCCAGCGCGGCGCGCAGCTCGTGGGATCCGCTGACGACGAGCGCAGCGGCCAGCAGCTGCTCGCCCGTGGCGAGATCAACCGTGCCCTGCTTCGCGAGCGCCGCGTTGGCCGCGGTGATCGCTTCTCGTGTTGCCGAACCCATGTCGTGTGACTTCCTGTTGCTTGGACTTACTTGGACTTGGACGACGTCGCGGCCGGAGCCTCGAGGTCGGCAAGGAAGCGGTCGACGATGTCTTTCGAGCGCTTGTCGCTCGACAGGCTCTCGCCGATGACGCCGGACGCGAGGTCGATCGCGAGCGATCCGACCTCGGCGCGCAGCGAGACGAGCGCGGCGGTGCGCTCGGCCTCGATCTGCAGCTGGGCGTTCGCGGTGACGCGAGCGGCCTCGACGGTCGCCTGCTCCTTCGCCTCGGCGACGATCTTCGCTCCGTCGGCGCGAGCCTGGTCGCGGATCTTCGCGGCCTCGGCGCGAGCCTCGGCGAGTGCGGCCTCGTACTCGCCCTTCTTGGCCTCTGCCGCCGCCTCGGCGACCTCGGCGCGCTTGATGCCACCCTCGATGGCATCGGCTGCGGGCGTCGAGCATCGTGTTCAGTCGCGGGATGCACCTTCCAGATGAAGACGACCAGCACGACGACGAACACGAACCCGCCATAGATGAGGTCGGGCACGCTGCGGAAGCAGCGGGTTGTATCCGCTGTCGCCACGGCGAGAAATGCGTGATGCATTTCTACTCCTTAGTGATTCGTCAGTACTGGTTACGGATGCGGGAACGGGATGTACGCAACACCGACCGCGATGAACGCGAGCGCCTCGGTGAGTGCGATACCGAGGAACATCAGGGTCTGGAGACGACCCTGCAGTTCGGGCTGGCGAGCGACCGACTCGATCGTCTTTCCGACGATGATGCCGACGCCGATACCGGAGCCGATAGCGGCGAGGCCGAACGCGAGCGGCGCGAGCTGGCCGACGACGTCAATTGATGTAGCCATTGGTGTTTTCCTTTCGAGGGTGGTTGTGTCCTGCTCGCCTCGCGAGCTCGCGAGTGGTTGTGAGGATGCTTAGTGCTCGTCTGCCAGCGACAGCTGGATGTAGATGGCGCCGAGGATGGTGATGACGTACGCCTGCAGCAGCGCGACGAAGAGCTCGAGGCCGAAGAAGACGACGCCGAAGGCGAAGGTGCCGAGCCCGAGCAGGCCGAGGAGGTTGCCCTGCGGTGAACAGCAGCGTGATCAGGAAGAACTGGGTCGCCGCCCAGCACAGCGCGAGCAGCATGTGGCCCGCGACCAGGTTCATCAGGAGTCGGAGGGTGAGCGAGATCGGACGCACGATGAAGGTCGAGACGAACTCGACCGGCGTCAGCAGGATGTACAGCGGCCACGGCACCCCGGGCGGGAACAGCGACGCCTTGAAGAATCCGCCGCCGTGCTTCTTGATGCCCGCGTAGATGAAGACCACGTACAGGATGACCGCTTCGATCAGCGGGATTCCGATGACCGACGTGCCCGCGATCTGCAGGCCCGGGATGATGCCGGTCAGGTTCATGCCGAGGGTGACGAAGAAGACCGTCATCAGGATCGGCATGAAGCGGCGGCCGTCCTTCTCGCCGAGGGTGTCGATGATGATGCTGTTGCGCGGGAAGCCGAGGATGAACTCGGTGACGACCTGGCCGCGCTCGGGAACCAGCTTCAGCCGGCGGGTGCCGACCAGCAGGAAGACGACGAGCACGACGAGGACGAGGAGGCGGATGAGCTCGATGCGGTTCAGCGCGAACGGAGTGCCCGCGAAGAAGACCGCCGGCGGAAAGAAGTCCTCGATAGAGGGCGGGTTGAAGCCGCTCCCTGAGTTGTCAGCGGCGACAGACAGGAGTGCATTGGATAGAACGGAGGTGAGCAGTGCTTACTCCTGAATCGGGGCGCAGCGCGCAGCGTTCACAAAGATGAGGTGCCTCAACCCTATCAAGAATCGCTGGGCGATTTCTCGGTCAGGTCGGCACTTTCACCGGGCGAGCACCGCGTCGACGTACGGCACGCGACCACGACGCACGGCGAGCCCGTCGACGATGAGCGTGCCGAGCACCGCGGCGATCGTCGTGAACCCGAAGATGGTCGGGTTCAGCCAGCTGACACTCCGGAGCGCGATCACGAGCACGAGGAAGATGACGAACTTCAGGATGAAGGTGCCGAGGATGATCCCGTAGTAGACGACGATGCCCTCGGGCAGTTTGGCCGACGCGCGCCGCGACGACGAAGCTGGCCGCGGTGAGTCCCATGAACACAGCCGTCACGCCCGCGCCGAGCAGTGCGCTCACCAGCCCGAGGGGTCCCGCCGAGCAGCAGGCCCGACCAGGCCGATCCGATCACGATGACCGCGATCGTCAGGATGATCCCGTAGCGCAGTGCCCGGCGCAGCACTGTGGCGTTGTTCATCGATCGGCTCCTTCGGTGCCCGGCATCGCAGTCTGCAGCCGCATCCAGCGGGTCGTGCTTCGCGACATCCGCGGCCACCGCGGCATCCGTCGTCGGAGACCTCGGTCAGCTGGGCCTCCGCTTCGGCGCTGCTTGCGGCGGCTCGAGCGGGGCGAGAGTAAAGGCGCTCGTGACGATGAATCCCACGCCGATGAACAGTACGGCCCACCACCACTGGACGAACAGGAACGATGAGCAGGCCCACCGAGGCGACGAGCGTCCAGGCGTAGAAGATCAGCACGGCGTGCAGGTGCGAGTGCCCCATGTCGAGCAGTCGGTGGTGCAGGTGCTTGCGGTCGGCGCTGAACGGCGACTTGCCCGCGCGCAGGCGGCGCAGCACGGCGAGCCCGAAGTCGAGCAGCGGGATGATCAGGATCGCGAACGGCAGCAGGATCGGGATGTACGCCACGAGCACGCTGCTGTGGTCGACACGGCCGGTGCCGATGTAGACCGGGTCGATCCGGCCCGTGACGTTGATCGCCGAGACCGCCATCAGCAGCCCGACCAGCAGGGCGCCCGGAGTCGCCCATGAACATCTTCGCGGGGTGGAAATTGACGGGCAGGAACCCGACGCACACACCGATCAGGACGGCGGTGATGAGCGCCGCGAGGTTGAAGTAGTTGAGGTTGTGCGCGGACTGCTGCACGTAGGTGTAGACGAAGAACGTGCCGTTGGCGATGATCGCGACGCCCGCGACCAGCCCGTCGAGACCGTCGACGAAGTTGACCGCATTCATCACCAGTACGACCACGAACACCGTCAGCACCAGCGACTGCAGCGACGACCCCGACCAGGATCGCCGCCGATCGGCAGCGCGACGATCTGCGTTCCGCCGAAGGCGAGCACGCCCGCCGCGATGAACTGGCCGGCGAGCTTGGTCACCCAGTCGAGGTCCCAGAGGTCGTCGATGACGCCCATCACCACGATGATGAGCGCCGCCAGCAGGATGGTCGCCACCTGCCAGGTGTCGCCGAACGCGGCAGCGCAGCGGCGGGATGAACCACGCCGCACCGATCGCGACGAGCACGCCGAGGAACATCGCCACCCCGCCGAGCCGCGGCGTCGGGCGGGTGTGAACATCCCGCGAGCGGATCTTCGGGTAGAGCCGGTAGCGGTGGCTGAGGCGCAGGATGAGCAGCGAGAAGGCCCAGGTGACGATCGCGGCGATCGCGACAGTGAGGACGTAGAAGATTATTCGCATCGTCGGCCCCGACCAGCGCGCGGATCGCATCGTCGCCGATGACGCCGTGCCGCACGATGCGAAGGCGCCCGCCCTCGGTGAGCAGGCCGGTCGCGTCGACGATGGTGGAGCTCGGGTCGGGAGCGCCCGCATTGTCGGTGCCGACCTCGCCGCCGTTGAGGTACACGGCGACACTGTCGCCGAGGTCGGCGATCGCGTCTGCACTCGTGCGCGCGGCAGGTTTTCCCGTGAGGTTGGCGCTCGAGACGGCGAGCGGGCCGGTCTCGGCGAGCAGGGCCAGCGCGACCTCGCTCGCGGGCATCCGGAGGGCGACCGTGCCGTGCGCATCGCCGAGGTCCCAGTCGAGCGAGGAACGGGCCGGCAGGATGACGGTAAGACCACCCGGCCAGAACTTGTCGACGAGAGCCCGCACCTCGGGCGGAACCGACTCGGCGAGGGCGTCGAGTGCCGCAACCGAGGGGATGAGAACAGGCGGTGGCGAATCGCGGCCGCGGCCCTTCGCGTCCAGGAGGCGTTGCACGGCGGCGGGTGAAAACGCATCGGCCGCGATGCCGTACACCGTGTCGGTCGGGATGACCACGAGTTCGCCACGGGCGATCGCCGCACGGGCGGTGCGCACACCGGTGAGCAACTCGGACGCGTCCGAGCAGTCGAATTCAGGGGCCATGTCGCCTCCATCGTAGTCGCAGCCGATTCGGGCCAACCTGAGCACTCCCGCGCACGCTAGCGTTGAGAGCACTGTGGATCTGTATCTCTTCGACTTCGACAAGACCCTCTACGCGTACGACTTCCGCAAGCGCCTGCCGGCTCTCAGCCGGGTGAGCGGCGTCAGCCAGTACCACCTCGCGAAGACCTGGTGGGCCGCCGGCTACGAGGTGCGGGCCGAACTCGGCGAGTGGGCCACCGCGCAGGACTACCTCGACGAATTCGCCGATGTGACGGGTGCGCGAATCACGCTCGACCAGTGGTGCGAGGCGCGGCACGCCGCATCCACCCCCAATGTCGGAGTGGTGGACGCGCTGCGGCTGGCGGCGACGCTCGGCACGGTCTCGCTGTTCTCGAACAACCCTCCGCCTTTCGTCGCCACGCTCGCCAAAATGGCACCGGATGTCGCGGCCATCCTGGGGCCGAACGTGCTGGTGAGCTGCGAGATCGGCATCCGCAAGCCCGACCCGAAGGCCTACCTGGCGGCCGTTCAGCACTACGGCGGGCGCGCGGCGGACACCTTCTTCGTCGACGATTCGGCGTCGAATATCGCGGGGGCGGCGGCGGACGGAATCACGACCTTCCACTACACGGATGCCTCGCAGGTGCCCGCCCTCGACGCAGCCATCCGCGCTTTCGCCGCCCGCTGACCCCTCCTGCTCTCCTTTTTCAGGAGGTGGTGGGACTGGTGTGGTTTGGGGCGGCCACGCTCGGCCGGGCCCGTCGATCCCGCAGCCCACTCTCCTGAGGTGGGAGAGAAACTCCTGAGTTGGGAGAGGGGGCGGGTTCAGGGGCGGAGGGCGGTGGTGGCGCGGTCGCGACCGAGGAGGTCGCGGTGGGTGGCGACGGCGGTCCAGCCGTCCGCGCGCAGAAGGGCGGCGATCGCCGCACCCTGCAGCTCGCCGTGCTCGAGCACCAGAGTGCCGCCCGGATGCAGCAGCCGCAGTCGCCGTCGCCGAGACACGGTGCACCACATCCAGCCCGTCCGCTCCCCCGTACAGCGCGATCTGCGGGTCGTGCAGCTGCACCTCGAGGTCGCGCGGGACCGCGTCGCTCGGGATGTACGGCGGGTTCGAGATGACCACGTCGACGGTGCCGTCGAGCTCGCGGGAGGGCGTCGGCCAGGTCGGCGAGCAGGATCGTCGCGTTGGTCGCACCCGTCAGCTCGCGGTTTCTCGTCGTCCATTCGAACGCGTCCGGCGACACCTCGACCGCGTAAACCCTGGCGTGCGGCACCTCGGTCGCCAGTGCGAAGGCGATGGCGCCGCTGCCGGTGCCGAGATCGACTCCGACGGGCTCCGGCCCCGGCACAGCCCGCAGCGCATCGACAGCGAACTGCGCCACCTGCTCGGTCTCCGGCCGCGGCACGAAAACTCCCGGGCCGACGGCCAGGGCCGAGGGAGCGGAAGTACGCGACGACCGGTGATGTGCTGGAGCGGTTCGCGGGCCACCCGGCGGTCGAGCATCCGTTCGAGCTCGTCGAGCTGGTCGCCGCGCAGCTCGACGCCGGCGATTGCCTTTGCCTGCACCTCGCCGCGGCTGAGGTCGAGCACGTGCCCGATCAGCAGGTCGGTGTCTGCCTCGGGGGTCGCGACGCCGGCATCCGTGAGCCGCACGATCGCGAGGTCCCGGAAGGTGGCGAGCGAGGTCATTCCGCAGGGCCCGCCGGCTACTCGTCGGAGCCGATGTCGGCCAGCCGCGCCTCTTCGTCGAACTGGATGCACGACTCCACGACGGGCTCGAGGGCGCCGTTCATCACCTGGTCGAGGTTGTACGCCTTGTAGCCGGTGCGGTGGTCGGCGATGCGGTTCTCGGGGAAGTTGTAGGTGCGGATGCGCTCCGAGCGGTCCATGGTGCGGATCTGGCTCTTGCGCGCGGCCGATGACAGCGCATCCGCCTCTTCCTGCTGGCGCGCGAGCAGGCGCGCGCGCAGCACGCGCATGCCGGCCTCGCGGTTCTGGATCTGGCTCTTCTCGTTCTGCATCGAGACGACGATGCCGGTCGGGATGTGCGTGATGCGCACCGCGGAGTCGGTCGTGTTGACCGACTGGCCGCCGGGGCCGCTCGACCGGAAGACGTCGATCCGCAGGTCGTTCTGGCTGATCTCGAGCTCTTCGGGCTCATCCACCTCGGGGAAGACGAGCACGCCGGTCGTCGAGGTGTGGATGCGCCCCTGCGACTCGGTCGCCGGCACGCGCTGCACGCGGTGCACGCCGCCCTCGTACTTGAGGTGCGCCCAGACGCCCTGCGACGGGTCGGTCGCGTTCGACTTGATCGCGATCTGCACGTCCTTGTAGCCGCCGAGGTCGCTCTCGTTGCGCTCGAGCAGCTCGTACTTCCAGCCCTTGGACTCCGCGTAGTGCATGTACATGCGCAGCAGGTCGGCCGCGAAGAGGGCGCTCTCGGCGCCGCCCTCACCGCCCTTGATCTCCATGATCACGTCGCGGCCGTCATCCGGGTCGCGCGGAATCAGGAGTCGACGCAGCGCCTCCTGCACCTGCACCAGGTGCTCCTCGAGCGCCGGCACCTCGGCGGCGAAGGCCTCGTCGTCGCGCGCGAGTTCGCGAGCGGCGTCGAGGTCTTCCCCGGCCTGCTGCCAGTTCGTGTACGCCGTCGACGATCTTGCTCAACTCCGCGTAGCGGCGGTTGAGTTTCTTGGCTCGCGCCGCATCGCGCGAAGATCTCGGGATCAGACAGCTGGGTCTGGAGATCCTCGAGTTCGGCCAGCAGCGTCGCTACTGACTCGAACACCTAGTCCTCCTTGTGCGCTGTGCCGTTGGTGGCCGCAGGCAGCGACTTCTGGATCTGCATCAGGAACTCGACGTTCGACGAGGTCTCCTTGAGCTTGCCCAGCACGATCTCGAGCGCCTGCTGCGGCTCGAGGCCGGCGAGGGCGCGACGCAGCTTCCAGGTGACCTTGACCTCTTCGTCGCCGAGCAGCATCTCCTCGCGGCGGGTTCCGGATGCGTTGACGTCGACGGCGGGGAAGATGCGCTTGTCGGCCAGCTGGCGCGACAGGCGGAGCTCCATGTTGCCGGTGCCCTTGAACTCCTCGAAGATGACCTCGTCCATCTTGGAGCCGGTCTCGACGAGCGCGGTGGCGATGATGGTGAGCGAGCCACCCTCCTCGACGTTGCGCGCGGCGCCGAAGAAACGCTTCGGCGGGTAGAGCGCAGCCGAGTCGACTCCGCCGGAGAGGATGCGGCCCGAGGCGGGCGCGACCTGGTTGTAGGCGCGGCCGAGGCGGGTGATCGAGTCGAGCAGCACGACGACGTCGTGGCCGAGCTCGACCAGGCGCTTGGCGCGCTCGATGGCGAGCTCGGCGACCGTGGTGTGGTCTTCGGCGGGGCGGTCGAAGGTCGAGGCGATGACCTCGCCCTTGACCGTGCGCTGCATGTCGGTGACCTCTTCGGGACGCTCGTCGACGAGAACGACCATGAGGTGAACCTCGGGGTTGTTCTTGGAGATGGCGTTCGCGATGGCCTGCAGCACGAGCGTCTTGCCGGCCTTGGGCGGCGAGACGATGAGGCCGCGCTGGCCCTTGCCGATCGGCGAGACGAGGTCGATGATGCGGGTCGAGAGCTTGCCCGGCTCGGTCTCGAGGCGCAGGCGCTCGGTCGGGTAGAGCGGGGTCAGCTTGCCGAACTCGACGCGGTTCGCCGCCTCGTCGACGGGCAGGCCGTTGACCGAGTCGATGCGAACGATCGCGTTGTACTTCTGGCGACCCTGGTTGTTGTCGCCCTCGCGCGGCTGGCGGATGGCGCCGACGACGGCGTCGCCCTTGCGCAGGTTGTGCTTCTTGACCTGGCCGAGCGAGACGTAGACGTCGTTGGCGCCCGGCAGGTAGCCGCTGGTGCGCACGAACGCGTAGTTGTCGAGCACATCGAGGATGCCGGCGACCGGGATGAGCACGTCATCCTCGGTGATCTCGGGCTCGAAGTCTTCGGATGCCGGGCCGCGGCCACGCTTGCGGTCACGGTAGCGGCTGCGGCTGCTGCCGCCCTCGAGGCCGTCCTGCTGGTTGCCGCCCTTGGTTCTGGTTGTTCTGGCCGCCGTTGTTCTGGTTGCCCTGGTCTGGCCGCCGTTGTTCTGGTTGCCGTTGTTCTGGCTGGCCGTTGTTCTGGTTGCCGTTGTTCTGGTTGCCGTTGTTCTGGCCGCCCTGGTTCTGGCGCGCGGGCTGGTTGCCGCCGGCGGCGTTCTGGCCGCGGTTGCGGTTGCGGCTGCGCGAGTTGCGCGGAGCCTGCTCGCCGCCGTCGCCCTGCTCGCCGCCGGCTCGCGACGTCGTCGGCGTTGTCGCCCGTGGTTCGCGGTCGAGTCGATCGGCACCAGCTGGTCGCCCGAGTCGGTCTCGAGCGTCGCTGCGTCGATGTTGGGCTCGTGCTCGGCGACGTGGTCGGCGGCCGAAACGGGTGCGTTCTCGTCGCCGACGGCCGCGGCCTGGGCCGCGAGTGCGTCTGCGGCTGCGAGAGCGTCCGCGGTGGTGGCGCGACGCGAGGCGCGCTTGCGCGGTGCCTCGATCGCGGCCTCAACCGGAGCAGCCTCGATGGCCGCCTCAGCGGGAGCGGCCTCGATGGCCGCCTCGGGTGCATCCCCGCGCTCGGCGTCGACGGTCAGGTCTGTAGCGGTGTTGCTGGTGTTCTCATCGTTGTCACCGGTGATGGCGTCCACGAGTTCTCCTTTACGAAGTTTGGATGCGCCGGCGATGCCGCGTTCGTTCGCCAGGGCGAGAAGCTCCGGCAGGCGAAGGGCGCTCAGAGCGGCGCGGGAATCGGTGCTGGACGCACCGATGTTGACATCAGTCACGAAAAAGGGTTCCTTTCGGCTCCGGCCGATTGGTGGTCCGGAGGTATGCGCTCACTAGTTCGCAGTACTGGAGGCGAGAGACACAGGCGGTGTAATTTCACAGCGCATGTCGTGCAGTTCAGATCTGCGGGTCAGCGAGTGCTAGATAAATTGCTACCTGGGGAGCTTCTGGCGTTTGCCAGAGCTTCTACCGGGTGCGTTATGACTGTAGCACCTTTGAAGTCGACGGCCAGCAGCAGCGATTCCCAGGCGTTGTGCGTCGTGGTTGCGACGAGGTCGGCGGCGACCAGCCGCTGCGCCGGATCGCTGCACAGCACGAGGATCGAGGGGCCGGCCCCGGAGACCACGGCGGGCAGTCCGTTCTCGCGAAGCAGTTGCAGCAGCGCATCCGTCTCGGGCATCGCGGCCGCGCGGTAGCCCTGGTGCAGGCGGTCCTCGGTTGCGACCAGCAGCAGTTCGGGGCTCTGGATGAGGGCGGCGATCAGCAGCGCCGACCGCGACACATTGAAGATCGCGTCCTCGTGCGGAACCGAGGTCGGCTGCAGGCTGCGCGCGAGCGCGGTCGACATGGTCGTCTCGCGGCACGACGACGAGCGGCGAGACGCCGCGGTGCACCATGAGCTTCTTGTACTGCGGTCCCTCGCCGGTCATCCAGGCGATCGTCAGCCCGCCGAACAGCGCGGGGGCGACGTTGTCGGGGTGACCCTCGAGCTCGGTCGCGAGCGCGAGCAGGCTCGCGCGAGTCGATCTCGACGACGCCCTCGAGCAGCCCCTTCGCGGCCATGATGCCGGACACGATGGCGGCGCCGGATGACCCGAGCCCGCGCCCGTGCGGGATGACGTTGTGCGCGACGAGGTCGAGGCCGGGCAGCGGCTGGCCGTAGTGCGCGAACGTGTGGGCGATGGCCCGCACCACGAGGTTGGTCTCGTCGAGCGGCACCTCGCCCTCGCCGACGCCCTCGACCGTCGACGGTCGCGCCGGGCGCATCGCGCACGGTCACCGTCAGCTCGTCGTAGAGCGAGAGCGCGAGGCCGAGCGTGTCGAAGCCGGGGCCGAGGTTGGCCGTCGTCGCGGGCACCTTGACCAGCACCGACAGACCCGATCGGGAGCGTCACTGCGCCGCTCGGGTCATCGCGCGCTGCAGGCCGAGCACGTCGGCGATCTGCGCGGTGTCGACGGGACGACGGTGGGCGCGACCTCGGAGCCGTCGGCGGTGCGCAGCGCCCACTGCGGGTCCTTGAGGCCGTGGCCGGTGACCGTCAGCACGACGGTGGCGCCCTTCGGCACCTCGCCGGCCTCGCTGCGCTCGAGCAGGCCGGCGACGCTGATCGCCGACGCGGGCTCGACGAAGATGCCGACCTCCGACGACAGGATGCGGTGGGCCTCGAGGATCTTCTCGTCGCTGATCGCGCCGAAGTAGCCGTCGGTCGCCTCGCGAGCCAGCAGCGCCAGCTCCCACGAGGCCGGGTTGCCGATGCGGATCGCGCTGGCGATGGTCTCGGGGTTCTTCACCACGTGCCCGAGCACGATGGGTGCGCTGCCCGCGGCCTGGAAGCCGAACATGCGGGGCAGCTTGGTGGTGGCCTTGCGCTCGAGGTCTTCGGCGTAGCCGCGCGTGTATGCGGTGTAGTTGCCCGCGTTGCCGACCGGGATGAAGTGGAAGTCGGGCGCATCGCCCAGCACCTCGACGACCTCGAAGGCCGCCGTCTTCTGGCCCTCGATGCGGTCGTTGTTGACCGAGTTGACGAGGTGCACCGGGTAGTTGGCGGCGAGGTCGCGGGCGATCTCGAGGCAGTCGTCGAAGTTGCCCTGCACCTGCAGCAGCTGGGCGTTGTGCGCGATGGCCTGCGCGAGCTTGCCCATCGCGATCTTGCCCTCCGGCACGAGCACGGCCGCGGTGATGCCCGCGTGCGCCGCGTAGGCGGCGGCCGAGGCCGAGGTGTTGCCGGTCGAGGCGCAGATGACGGCCTTCGCGCCGTGCTCGACCGCCTTCGAGACGGCCATCGTCATGCCGCGGTCCTTGAACGAGCCGGTCGGGTTCATGCCCTCGAACTTGACCCAGACCCGCGCGCCCGTGCGGGCGGACAGCGCGTCCGCCGGGATGAGCGGCGTGCCGCCCTCACCGAGCGTGATGATCGGGGTCGCGTCGGTGACATCCAACCGGTCGGCGTATTCGCGCAGAACTCCGCGCCACTGGCCTGCCATAACTACAGTCCCTCAACTCTCAACACGGACACGACGGCCCTCACGACTTCGTTGCCCTCGAGCGCTTCGACGGTTGCGGCGAGCGCGGATTCCGAGGCCTCGTGGGTTCCTATGACAAGGGTAGCGGTGGCGTCGGGGTCGTCTGTGCCGAGTCCCGCGGACTGGGTGAGCGCCTCGACCGAAACGCCGTGCTCGCTGAACAGGCTCGCGATCGCGGCGAGCACGCCGGGCCGGTCCGCGACCTTCAGGGTGATCTGGTAGCGCGTCGTGATGCTCGAGATGGGCAGCACGGGCAGGTTGGCGTGGTTCGACTCGGCGACGCCGGGTCCGCCGATGACGTGGCGGCGAGCGGCAGAGACCAGGTCGCCGAGCACCGCGGATGCCGTCTGCAGCCCGCCGGCGCCAGCACCGTAGAACATGAGGTCGCCGGCGGCCTCGGCCTCGATGAACACCGCGTTGTTGGCCCCGTGAACCGCGGCGAGCGGATGCGTGGCGGGGATTAGCGCCGGGATAGACGCGCGCGCTGACGCCGTCGTCGCCGGTCTCGGCGTCGGTCAGTCGCTCGCAGATGGCCAGCAGCTTGACGACGTAGCCCGCCTTGCGCGCCGACTCGACCTGCTCGATCGTGACCGCCGTGATGCCCTCGCGGTAGACGGCATCCAGCGGGACGTTGGTGTGGAAGGCGAGGCTGGCCAGGATCGCGACCTTCTGCGCCGCGTCGTAGCCCTCGATGTCCGCGGTCGGGTCGGCCTCGGCGTACCCGAGCTCGGTCGCCTGCGCGAGGGCGTCCTCGAGGGTCGCGCCCTCGCGCTCCATCAGGTCGAGGATGTAGTTGGTCGTTCCGTTGACGATGCCGAGGATGCGCTTGACCCGGTCGCCGGCGAGACTGTCGCGCAGCGGGCGGATGATCGGGATCGCGCCGCCGACGGCGGCCTCGTAGTAGAGCTGTGCGCCGACCTGCTCGGCCGCCTCGAACAGCTCCGGCCCGTGGGTCGCCAGCAGCGCCTTGTTGGCGGTGATGATGTCGGCACCCGAGTTGATGGCCTCGAGCAGCAGCGTGCGGGCCGGCTCGAGGCCGCCCATCAGCTCGATGACGATGTCGGCGCCGAGAATGAGCGACGCCGCATCGGTCGTCAGCAGGTCTGCCGGGATCGGCGGGGTGCGCTTCGCGTCGAGGTCGCGCACGGCGACACCGATCAGCTCGAGCCCCGCGCCGGCGCGGCTGGCCAGCTCGTCGCCGTGCTCCAGCAGCAGCGACGCGACCTGCGCGCCGACGCTGCCACCGCCGAGGATGGCGATGCGCAGGTTGCGGTACTCGATCATGGTGTCTCCGATCGTGGGGGTATTCCTGCGTCTCGCGACAGCAGGTCAGCTTCGGTCTCGCGCCGCACCAGCAGGTGGGCGGTGCCGTCGTTCACGGCGACCACGGCGGGTCGCCCGAGATAGTTGTAGTTGTTCGCCAGCGACCAGCAGTAGGCGCCGGTTGCCGGAACGGCGAGCAGGTCGCCCGGCTGCACGTCGCCGGGCAGGTAGTCGGCGCGAACAACGATGTCGCCGCTCTCGCAGTGCTTGCCGGCGATGCGCACCAGGGCGGGTTCGGCATCGGAGGCGCGCGAGGCGATGCGCACGGTGTAGTCGGCTCCGTAGAGCGCCGGCCGGATGTTGTCGCTCATGCCGCCGTCGATGGAGACGTACTTGCGCACGGCGGTGCCCGCGGAGCCCGTCGGAGGGCCGTCGACCGTCACCAGCACGTCTTTGACGGTGCCGACCTCGTAGATCGTTGCCGTCGACGGGCCGATGATCGCGCGACCGGGCTCGACGGCGACGACGGGCACCGGCACGCCGAGCTCGAGCGCGGCCGCCGCCACGATGTCGGCGAAACGTCGGGCGAGCTCGTCGAGCGACAGCGCGACATCCACCGACGTGTAGGCGATGCCGAAGCCGCCGCCCAGGTTGAGCTCCGGAACCGGGCCGCCCGCGAGCAGCCGGGCGTGCACGGCGAACAGCCGACGGGCCGCCTCGGCGAAACCGTCGGACTCGAAGATCTGCGAGCCGATGTGCGAGTGCAGCCCGAGGAACCGCAGCTGCGGATGCGACCGGATGAGCGCCACGGCCGCCTCCGCATCGGCGAGCGGGATGCCGAACTTCTGGTCTTCGCGCGCGGTCGCCAGGTATTCGTGGGTCGAGGCGTGCACGCCGCTGTTGATGCGCAGTCGCACCGGCTGCACGCGGCCGTGCTTCGTGCGGCGGCCGCGGCAACCCGCTCGATCTCGATGAGGCTGTCGAGCACGATCGCGCCGACCCCGACGGAGACCGCCCGGTCGATCTCGGCGACGCTCTTGTTGTTGCCGTGCAGGCCCATGCGCGCCGGGTCGACGCCGGCGGCGAGCGCCACCGCGAGCTCTCCCCCGCTGCACACGTCGAGGTTCAGTCCGGCGGCGATCATCCAGCGGGCGACCTCGGTCGTCAGGAACGCCTTGCCGGCGTAGTAGACCTTCGCACTCGAGCCGACGCGCGCGAACTCGCGATCGAACGACTCGCGCACCTCGAGGGCGCGGCCACGGGCATCCGCCTCATCGACCACGTAGAGCGGAGTGCCGTACTCGGCGGCGAGCGCGTCGACCGGGATTCCCGCGATCTCGATCACGCCGGACGCGGCGCGCGACGCACCCCGCGACCACACGGTGGGCTCAAGCGCGTTGGCGTCCGCGGGCACGGCGAGCCACGCGGGAGCGAGCGGATTGGCTGACACGGTGGATGACCTCACGAACGACACGAAGAGCCCAGCGATCCAAAGCCGTAAGCCCCGTCAATAGTACCGGGCGGCCCCGCCTAGCCTGCGTTGCACGTGCCCTTCTGCGCGAGCGACGCCGAGTCGAGCTCGACCCCGTTGCCCGTGAAGTCGGAGACGAGCGTCTGTCCCTGCAGCGTGATGCCGGTGAGCGTGAACGCTTTGGGAAGTTCGTTCGCGATGCACAACGACGAGCCCGACTCGAGCAGGCCCGTGACTCCCGGCAGGTAGCGGTCGAGGGTGGCCGCCGAAACCGACACGCCGTCGAACGTCGCCGTCTCGATGACGAAGCCGGGCTGACCGGCCGAGACGCGCGGCCGCAGGGTGGCACCGATCGCCTGCGGGAAACCGAAGACCCTCACCGAGCCGGTGACGGTGACGGTCTGGCCCGAGAGCGTGACGACAGGTTTCAGGGCGGCGATCGACGGAATCCGCGAGATCGCCGCGGTGATCGTCGTCGCGGGAATGAAGACCTTGACGTCGAGCGTCTTCACCGGTGTCGTCTGGTTCAGCGGCACGCCCGTTGCGGTGAGGGTGGCCGAGCCGGACAGCCCGTCGAGCACCAGCGGGTCGACACCGACGTTCACCGTGTCGATCGAACCGGATGCCGCCTGCACCAGGATCGACCCGGAGCCCAGATCCACCGTGACCGGGGCGGTCGAGGGCAGGCCCAGCGAGCTCGCGACCTGGTCACGCACATAATTCGTGGCGTACTTCTTGACGAAATAGTCAGCGACGAAGAACGCCGCCACCAGCACGAGCACGACGACCAGCACCACGACCAGCGCGCGCCTGCCTCGACGCTTCTCGCGGGGAACCTCGACGACCTGGGTCATCACATCCGGTCCGGCGCGCTCACGCCCAGTAGTCCGAGGCCGTTGCGCAGCACCACGCCGGTCGCGTCGTTGAGCCAGAGGCGCGTGCGGTGCACGTCGGTGATCGGCTCATCCCCCAGCGGCGTCACCCGGCAGTTGTCGTACCAGCGGTGGTACGCGCCGGCGAGCTCCTCGGCGTAGCGCGCCACCCGGTGCGGTTCGCGAAGCTCGGCCGCCTGGCGCACGATTCGTGGGAACTCGGCAAGGATGCCCAGCAGCGAGCTCTCGGTCTCGTGCGTGAGCAGCGACGCATCGAACGCGCTGCGATCGACACCGCTCGCCTCCGCATTGCGGGCGACGGCGTTCGTGCGGGCGTGCGCGTACTGAACGTAGAACACCGGGTTGTCGCTGGTCTTGCGGCTCCACAGGTCGAGATCGATGTCGATCTGGGAGTCGATGGATGACCGCACCAGGGCGTACCGGGCCGCATCCACCCCGACCGCGTCGACCAGGTCTTCGAGCGACAGCACCGTGCCGGCCCGTTTCGACATGCGCACCGGCTCGCCGTCGCGCACCAGGTTGACCAGCTGGCCGATCAGGATTTCGAGGTTGTAGTAGGGCGTGTCGCCGAACGCCGACGTCATCGCCATCAGGCGCTTGACGTAGCCGTGGTGGTCGGCGCCGAGCATGATCAGGTTGCGTTCGAACCCGCGCTCGCGCTTGTTGAGGTAGTAGGCGAGGTCGCCCGAGATGTAGCCGTACCTCGCCGTCGCTCTTGATGACGACGCGGTCCTTGTCGTCGCCGTAGTCGGTCGAGCGGAACCAGGTCGCGCCGTCCTTCTCATAGATCGCGCCGAGTTCGCGCAGACGCGGTCGATGGCGTGCTCGACCGCACCCGACTCGTGCAACTCGTTCTCGTGGAAGTACACGTCGAAGTTCACGCCGAAGTCCTGAAGGCTCTTCTTGATGTCGCCGAACATGAACTCGACGCCCACCGCGCGGAAGACCTCCTGGATCTCCTCTCGGGTGGGGATGTCCTCGAGCTCGCCCGGGTAGGCCTCCACGACGCGCGCCGCGATCTCGGCGATGTACTCGCCCGCGTAGCCGTCATCCGGCACCGGCTCACCCGCCCAGCTCGCCAGCAGGCTGCGCGCAAAACGGTCGATCTGGGCGCCGTGGTCGTTGAAGTAGTACTCGCGCGTGACGATGCCGCCCTCGAACGCGAAGATTCGCGCGAGGCTGTCGCCCACGGCCGCCCAGCGCACACCGCCGATGTGGATCGGCCCGGTCGGGTTCGCCGACACGAACTCGAGGTCCATCGTGATGCCGGCGTAGAGGTCGCCGCGGCCGTAGTCGCCCGCCCTGCTCGACGATCACCTTCGCGAGCGCGCCCGCGGCCGCCGCGTCGAGCGTGATGTTGATGAAACCGGGGCCCGCGACATCCACCCTCGCGACGCCGTCGACCCTCGCGAGGTCGGACGCGATCTCGTCGGCCAGCTCGCGCGGCGCGACACCCAGCGGTTTTGCGAGCTTCATCGCGATGTTTGACGCCCAGTCGCCGTGCTCCCGCGAGCGCGGTCGCTCGAGCGGGACATCCTCGATTGTCACGGTTTCGGTGGACCCGCGGCGCGCAAGAATCCCCGACACGACGGCGAGGAGCGATGCGGAAAGGTCGGCAGGATTCACGCCAACGAGTCTATGGGAGCGCGGCTGGGCGTTCCGGGACGGCCCCGGTCAGGAGAGCTGCACCCGGTCGTAGTGCGTGTCGAACGGCAGCGCGTCCGCGGACACCGTGACCAGCATCGACATGACGGCGAGGTCGGTCCAGGTGCTCGTCAGCCAGGCGGTGTCGGCGGCGTCGCGACCGGTGGCGATGCGGATGAGGCTCTGCCGCGGTGCGAGGCGCGACGAATCGACCACCCACCAGGCGCCATCCACGTACGCCTCCGTGACGGCATGGAAGTCCATGGGCGAAAGGCCCGGGGCATACACCGACACCATGCGCGCCGGCACCTCCAACGCTCGCAGCAGCGCGATCGTGACGTGGGAAAAGTCGCGGCAGACGCCCTGCCTGCTCATGATCGTGCGCGTCGCGCCGTCCGTGGGAAGGCTCGAACCGGGCACATAGCTGAGGTTCTCGAACACCCAGTCGGTGACCGCCTGCACGAGCGTGTAGCCGGACAGCCCCCTGAACTGCGCCCGCGCGAAAGGGGTGAGGCTGTCTGACTGCGCGTAGCGACTCGGACGCAGGTAGGTGACCAGGTCGAGCTCGGTCGCGGGCTCGTAGGTTGCCGCGCCGCCGATCTCGAGGCTGTAGTCGACGAAAAGTTTGCCCTTCTCGGTGACGAACGTGTGCAGCCGGGTGCCGTGCAGGTCGAGGAATTCGCGGGCATCCTGCGGCGTGCCGTCGAGCTCGAAAGTGAGGCGTTCGGACGCGATGACAGCGCCGAGAGCGGGCGTCATGCTGAACACCATGTTCGTGCGGCCCTGCGTCGCAAGTTCGAGGTGGACGTTGACGGAACGCTGCATGTTCAGATCATGTCAGAAGGTCACGGCCACAGCAGGTGCTTGACCCAGCCGTCCGCCTCGCGTAGGTAACGCAGCCGCACCTGCTCGCGGGCGCGCTCGGCCTGCCAGAACTCGACACTCCAGGGGGTGAGCCGGTAGGCGACCCAGTCGAGGGGAACGTAGTCGGGGTCAGCTTGAAGCTTCTTCTGGCCGATCCTCAGGTGCCGGTCGAAGTCCTCGACGGGCTCGCTCTGTCGGCCGGCGATGACTCTCGCCCGGGCAGTCGGCCGGCGCTGCAGAAAATCCTGCTCGCTCACGCTGCGCGGCCCCTCCTCCACCGTTCCCACTAGTCGGATCTGCCGGCCCTGCTCCCGCCAGAACAGCACGAGTGCCGCCTCCGGGTTTTCGGCAAGCTCGACACCCTTCGGACCGGAACTCAGGCTCGAGAACCAGACGGATGTCGCATCCACGTCCTTCAGCAGCAGGGTGCGCGCCGACGGATGCCCGTCCGCCGTCGCCGTCGCCAGCGTCATCGCGTGCGGCTGCAGCACGCCGCCCTCGATCGCGGCCTCCAGCCACTCGAGCAGCAGTGCGATCGGCTCGTCGGGCGCGGCGTCGGTGTCGAAGTAGGGGAACTCGGCATCCACGGGCGGCAACCGCCGCAGTCGATCGCGCAACGGAGCCATCTCACCCATGCTGCTAATCTAGCTAGGCGCTGGGCCCCCATAGCTCAGGGGATAGAGCACTGCCCTCCGGAGGCAGGGGCCGCAGTTCGAATCTGCGTGGGGGCACTGTAAGAAATAGCTGGTCAGAGGCTACTTAGCTTTCTTCGCCGAACGGGCTTTTTGGCCCCGTGGCAACGTTTTGGCAACAATTGCACGACTTCGCGGTCATCCAAAGCAACCGTCGATCGTTACGCTCAACGCATGAGTCTGCGAGACGAGCTCAACGAGCAAGCAGCGTCTCTCCGTGCTTTGGAAGATGAAGTCAAGCGAACGTCCGAGTCGCACGAATTGGAACGCGCGCATCTCGCGCCGCATCTGGCTCGCCAGATGTCTCGCAATAGCGTGGGCAATAGCCAGCGGTTCATTGAGCGCGTTGGAGAAACCGAGCAACGCTGGAGCGAAATTGGCAATCGTGCCGCAACCGGTGATTCCGACGCAATAGACGCTGCGCTGACTTATCTCGAGGAACGGCCTCGGTTCTTCCGTTCCGGTTACATCGCGGAGCGCCTTATCAAGCGGCTCGTGCAGACGTCGGACCTCGTCCCTTACGCAGACCGTGTGAGAGTCGTGGCACTTGGGTACGCACAGTCCGCGGCACAACGCGAGATTCCTCTAGTCGGCAATATGGTCGGCAAAGCATGGACGCCCGCTCTCGAAGAATCGCTAGTCCTGGCGCTCGCGGAGGCTGAAGCTGCAAATCAACGTTTCCAAGTCCTCAAGCTGAAGTCCATCCTCGTCATCGCTATCCAGTGGCGACGATCCACCGCCCACCGGAAACACGTCTAACGACCGTCTCGAGCGATGGCGATTAGCTGGCCGTCGAGTGCTGTGGCGACGCTGTCAAGGTCGCTGTCGAACAGATCCGAATACACGTCCAGCGTTACGGCGGCTGATGCGTGCCCAAGCATCCGCTGGACCGCTTTGACGTTTGCGCCGGCGCCTTTCGCGAGGCTTGCTGCGGTGTGGCGCAATTCGTGAGGTGTTAGTCCCGACTGACCTATGGTTTCTGCGGCTTCGTCCAGCCAGCCTCGACGGAACACTCGTCCTCGCAACCACCCACCCTCGCGCTGCCGCGAAGACTGGCGACCCAGCTTCTTCGCCTTCGACATGCGTTTTAAGTTCCGCGAGGATCGTGGCCGGCACGGGGATGGATCGTGCCTCGTAGTCTTTTGGTTCGGAGTCGATCTGAACGCCGTCGATCTCCACGATAGTGTGCTGGATCTCGAGGCGTCCGCGTTTGAAGTCGATGTCCTTGACGCGAAGCCCTGACGCCTCGCCCCAGCGCAGACCGCAATATGCGAGCACGAGGACCAGCAAGCCGTACCCGTTCGGCTGCCCGCGATAGATACCGCGGCCGAGCGCGTCGACTGCGTCGGCGAGATCCCTAACCTCGGCATGCGTGAGATATCGCTTGGATGACTTCGAGACTTTGGGCAAGTTCAAGCCGTGCGCCGGGTTCGCTGGCAGCCGTCCATCCTTGACAGCCATCCGCAGAGCTCCAGAGAGCACGTTGATGTCTTGCGCACGCTCGCCGGCCCCTGCGTCTTCGACAGCGCGCCCGCCCAGTTCTGAATCAATTGATTGTTCAGCGATGCGAGCGGATATCCGCCTAGCTCAGGCTTGATGTGACGGACGACGATTCCGCGGGCACGCTCACGCGAGGTTTCACGCCAGTCGGATCGACTCGCCATCCAAGCGTCGAGCCACTCCCCTGCAGCACGCGCGATTTCGCGGGATCGACGTACGCTCCGCGGCTCTTGTCGATCTCGACCTTCGCCAGAAACAACTCAGCATCACGTTTGGTCTTGAAGTCGCGCTTCTGAGTCTGGATGTGGTCAGGCTTGCGATAGATCACCCGGTATCGCTGGCCCGCAATTGTTTCGTATGCCGTCACGCTCCCCATGTCGAGACCATACTTTTTGTCAACGACGTTCGGCGCCTTATTCATCGTCACCGTAACGGGCCTCCGGAAAGCGAGCCGCCTGCACCGAGGGCTGTCTAATGTGCCGGGGTCAGTTTCACGTACATCGCGATGCGGTCAACGAGTCGATTCGCATCTGCAGCACTCGCGATCGCAATTCCGTGATCACCTACGGGAACCAACGGGATGGTCGCTTGACGTCCGTCGATCACCCCACTGATAAAGAATGCTCGCGCAGGAAGCGTGATCCGACGCATTCGAACCGGAAGCATCCCAGGCAACAGCAACCCCGAGTCGGATGTATCCAGTACGCACAGCGGCGCACTAGATCGTCTCGACCTGAGCTCCAGTCGTTGATCATCGATGGTGACGATGAGCTGACGAGGCAGTCGGCTCTGATTGAGCTTCACTCCCTGAAGCGCCTCACCCAACTCAGGTGTCATTCTCGCAAAGAATGATTCCGACTCCGGATGTTGCGAACGCACGCGCGACAGACTCCGACCCCACCAGGCAGCCCGGACCAAGTACGTCAGCGGGATGATCAGGGCGAGCAGCACCACCGACGCGCCCAGTGTTATCCAGACAACGGGAACGAAATGGGCGGCCCCATCGCGTTGCATAGCTCCCGCGAGAAGCTCCCCGAGTCCCGCCAAAATGACTATGAAGAGAAGACTGAATGCAGCCACTACCATCGTGGCCGTGCGCCTGACATGAGCCACGGCCGGATACGCACCCGACGTGGGCGCCACGTCGTCTCGAGATCGCGTGAAAGGCACATCGGGCACGGGCAGAGCCTAGAACATGACCAGTACCAACCACTTCTTCGCTTGTTAATATCGCCAACCACCGATCACGTTGGACGGCTTCGCGTTTCTTCTTGGATCGCTAACCCAGTCGTTTACCTGGTCGCTCCGGACGACCGGGTAAACGAACGCCTACTCCGCATGCAATTACGGTCCTGCGCGTCCACCACCGCGACGAGATAATATATCGCTTTAGATATATCTAACTAGGAGATCGAATGACAGCATCGACACTTCTACGATCAGCACGTCTAACAAGCGGCCTCAGTCAGGGCGATCTGGCGGCACGCACGAAAACGAGCCAGCCGGATATCTCGACCATCGAAGCCGGCAAGCGTACGCCAACGGTCGACACGCTCGAACGCCTTCTTCGACAGACCGGCCACCGCATCATCGCGGTACCCGGCGTTGGACCCGACGCAATTGAGACCGCGGAGCGGATTTCGGTTGCGCTCAAACCCAACTCGACCGACTCTGCGCTTCGCGCCTTCTTGGACTACTCGGACAGCCTTCATCGCGCGAAGGGCGTCGACCGGGTGGTGCTGACTGTTACCGAGCCACATCGCACCGGTTCACGAGCGTGGGATGCCGCCCTGGCCGCGGTAGCTGACTACTGGCTCTCTAAGTCCAAGCTGCCCAAGCCAGAGTGGATAAATGCAGCAGGCCGCACCTTGCCAAAGGCAGAATCGCCCCAGCTCGGTAGATACGACCTCGAGCCCGATCGCGCGAACGTGCCCGCCGAGTTTCTCCGGCGTAACGTGCTGATCGAACGCGCCACCCTCGGGAGCGTCTGAACCTACGCTGCGAACTCGCGCACGAAGTACTTACCGCGCGTGGAAGACTCTTGCCCATGTCCTACGACCTCTCTGTCTACGGTGAGCGACTCCTTCCGTCCTCCGACGTTGTTGAGTTAGTTCGCGAAATTCCAGGCCTGGACGTTGCGGAGGAAAAGGACGGCAGTCTCACGGTGCTCCGCGGAAAGCGGGCTGCGTACTGTTTCACCGTCGACGGTCCCTTCGGCGTGGAGATCGAAGACGTGCCTGAAGAAGTTACCGCCGTGACCATCGGTTCGGAGGCGATGTATCAGGTGCTCGTAGAGGGAAGCGCGGAGGCTTCGATTCCGAACGCCATTCGATTCGGAAAACGACTGGCCGAGAAAACGAACGGCGCGATGTTCGACCAACAGACCGACGTGGTGTGGTCGAAGAACAACAGGACGGTCGCGCGGCCGAAGGCCAACGAACGAATCGACGTCATAGAAATCCGTTGGTACTTTCCGGATGACTCCAGAGACCTTGTGGCTTTGTATCTGACCGCCGCGAGGAAGTATTTACCCGAAGCAATTCCGCGACGATTCGGGGAGTTTGAGCCGCTTCAGAACAAGCTCGAACTCGTGGGTGAAGCAGGGTTTCGAGATGCAGCAACGGCGGCAACCGGACTGCTCTTTTGGAAAGGAGCGTTCCCGGTCATCGACGGACACCTTTCGCTACGCAACTCAGACGGCAGCCCTCGACCGCTTCCGACGTTCCAACTGTCCTTTGAGAGATCTGCTTTTCAGGAACCGAAGTGGCGAGACGCCCTCCGGTCGCTTTTTCTCGACTTCGGACGAGTTGGCGGCGCGTACTTTGCCTCGGCCGAGGTAGTGCGAAACTTGTCCTGGAGCGGCAGATCGGTTTGGTACGACGGCCAGCAAGAGAACGTCGACGGGCTACTGCGCTATCGCGAAGGCTGGATGGGCCTTCCGCCGTACCCTGTCTGGTTGACTCTCTTTGGCCCGGACTACGCGAAACTTGTTCGACCACATCTCGACGCAGACTCAGTCGACGACACGGGAGCAACGATTTTTCGCACCTGGTCGGATTACCCTCAGGATCGCGACGCTCTAAGCGCCACACTTCCAAAATCCGGACTCTTCCGAAAGGTCACGTCGCCGTGGCTGCCCAAGGAGCTGACGGCGACTCAGCTGCCCTTTACCCCGGGGCATTACCCGCGTCCACTCGCGAAGGCTGAACTTATTCCGGAGTTTCTGCGGCGCGAGACTTAGCGCCGTGGCAACAAAATGGCAACCTTTGAAATGAATCACCTTGATTGCTTCAGTCTTGGTTGATGATATTCCCTTATAAACACTCGAATTTTGGCCGATTCCAGCGCCATTTCAAGCCACGCTTCGGCCTCGCGAGGCAGGGCCGCAATATGCGAGCACGAGGACCAGCAAGCCGTACCCGTTCGGCTGCCCGCGATAGATACCGCGGCCGAGCGCGTCTACTGCGTCGGCGAGATCCCTAACCTCGGCATGCGTGAGATATCGCTTGGATGACTTCGAGACTTTCGGCAGGTTCAGGCCGTGCGCTGGATTGGCAGGTAGTCGTCCATCCTTGACGGCCATCTGCAGCGCTCCAGAGAGCACGTTGACGATCTTATGAACGCTCGCTGGCCCTTGCGTCTTTGAGAGCGCGCCGGCCCAGTTCTGGACGAGCTGATGGTTCAGCGAGGCGAGCGGGTAGCCACCGAGCTCTGGCTTGATGTGCCGGACGACGATTCCGCGGACACGCTCACGTGAGGTCTCACGCCAGTCGGATCGGCTTGCCATCCAGGCATCGAGCCACTCCCCCAGCAGCACTCGCGACTTGGCTGGGTCGACGTACGCTCCGCGGCTCTTGTCGATCTCGACCTTCGCCAGGAACAACTCGGCATCACGTTTGGTCTTGAAGCCGCGCTTCTGAGTCTGGATGTGGTCGGGCTTGCGATAGATCACCCGGTATCGCCTGCCAGCAGTTGTCTCGTACGCGTTTACACTCCCCATGAATCGAAGCTAAAACACGCCTCTGACGTACCCAGTGCGCCGCGTTTCGGCGTTCGCGCTAGTTAGGGTTGGCGCATGCGATCCTCGGGGAACAGACGGTTCGAGCAACTCCCGGAAACCATTGGCACGCCAGACGGGCCAAGTGTTGAGGGCGCTTCATCAGGCTTGCTTGGTGAACTGCTCCAGGAGCTGGAGTCCGAATTGCGTAAGGTTGGCGTGCCCGTCGATACGGCCTTTCGGCCAGGTGCCAGAGCACCACAGCTTCGGGCCGCGTTTGCATCGGCTGGCGTCGCAGTCCCCGATGAAATAGTCGTTTGGTTCGGTTGGCACGACGGCGTCAATCGCCCGATCGGAAATCGCGTTCTACCGATTTTTGAAATGTGGTCGTCAGACGAAACCATCCGGAGGTACGTCAATCCCAATGGAGTGCCGAAGGGGCCCGAGGCCTGGCAATGGAATCCGCAGTGGCTTCACTTCGTCGGGGACAACAACGGTATCGCCGTGTCGTGCGGGAGCAGCCCCGAAGTCGCACCGCTTATTCGGCGGATATCGGCTGGCCTTGAATACGGCACTCAGGCAGGCGACACGCTTCACCAAGTGGTGTCTTTGTGCACTCCCGTCACCTGGTGGATCGAATCCCTGCGGAACGGATGGTACAAGTGGGATCGACGGCTCCACGGGTGGGACTGGGAAACGACGTCACAACCGACATTTAGGGCAATCCGGGAATTGAGCTAGGTAATTTCTTCGCCTCTACGCGCTCGCACATTCCTACAACAGTTTTCTCTTTTGGATCCCTGTCATTCCGCCACTCCCTTGCATCCCAACCCCCCATGCTCAGAACTTGTGATGTGTGTGGGGGGTTGGGATGTGCGCCTCGCGCAGGAGTGGCGGAATGACAGGGATCCAAGCCCCTTAACCCGGTCGTTTGACCCGTCGCTCTCAAGCGCCGGGTCAAACGACTAGTCACTCGGTAAGGAATTAGGGCATCTCGACTACCTGTGATCGATGAGCTAATATATCGACTTAGATATATTAGTTTTGGAGGCTCGAATGGCTGCATCGACATTGCTCCGATCCGCGCGCCTGACGAGTGGCATCAGTCAGGGCGACCTGGCCGCGCGCACGAAAACGAGCCAGCCGGACATCTCGACCATCGAAGCCGGCAAGCGCACGCCAACCGTCGACACCCTCGAACGTCTCCTTCGTCAGACCGGCCACCGCATCATCGCTGTACCCGGCGTCGGCCCCGATGCAATCGAGACTGCGGAGCGGATCTCGGTTGCGCTCAAGCCCAACTCGACCGACTCGGCTCTCCGCGCGTTCCTCGACTACTCGGACAGCCTTCATCGCGCGAAGGGCGTCGACCGGGTGGTGCTGACCGTAACGGAGCCGCACCCCACCGGCTCACGAGCGTGGGACGCCGCCCTAGCCGCGCTGGCTGACTACTGGCTCTCCAAGTCCAAGCTGCCGAAGCCGGGGTGGATAAGTGCAGCGGGCCGCACCTTGCCAAAGGCAGAATCGCCCCAGCTCGGCAAATACGATCTCGAGCCCGATCGCGCGAACGTGCCCGCCGAGTTTCTCCGGCGTAATGTGCTGATCGAACGAGCCACCCTAGAAAGCGTCTGAAGCCTTGCAGCTAGATCGAGACGACCTCATCGAGGGTTTGCGCGAGGTCGTCCACCAGACGCACGAGCAGGGCATCAGAGGCGTCTCGATTCGAATCGTTGGTGGCGCTGCGCTGCGACTCGCTCACTTCGAGCGAGCGACTACGGCGGACATCGACGCTCAGATCGAACCAATCGCCGAGCTCACGCCGATCATCGAACAGATTGCGCTGGGATCGCGGATGGCCAAGCGACTGGCTGAACAACGAGGCTGTAGGCTTCATCCCCGCGTGGGGTCAGACAGTCGATTGGGTGCCAATCTTCGACGATGACAACGTGTCGATCTCGGTCGCGCCGATTGACGCGCTGCTCGCCATGAAGCTCAACGCGGCGAGACCCAGGCCGAGACACCGACGACATTGCGAAGCTCTTGGTATTGAACAACCTCGAGTCGATAAGCGACGCAGAAAACCTGTTCGAGTCGTTTTACCCCGGCGATGCTTTGCCTGAGCGGACAGTTCGTCTACTGGGCAATATCTTCGCAAGCGGTCTGCCCCCGGCACCAAGCGCCCCTAGCGCGGTCGAGCTCGACTGAATCTGTTCGGAACTGGTTACGGTTCAGCGTCGAGACTGAGCCCAGCGGACCAGTCAAGACCCACGCCATACGGTTTGAGGGCCTCGCGCCAGACCTCCAAATCCGCTTCAGCGGTTTGTTCCAGTTCGAAGTAGAGATCTATCTGAATGCGCACCGATGCGCCGTCAAGCTGCGGGTATTGCGACTGCAGTTGACCTTGCGTCGCATATGTCACGTAGTTCTCGAGCTTTTCTTTCAATAGCTCGAAGTCAGCGTGAGCGCCCCACTGTTCGGTCTCGACGATGTAGAGAGTGCAGGTCGCGCCGTCCTTGCTTACGGTGATGGTGTCGATGGTATTCGGGCTCGCGATTCCTGGCACAGCACCACAATATGTGCACCGAGGAAGCAAATGAAGAACGCCTGAGAGCGCAAACCGAGTGGTGCCCTTGGTCGCCGCAAGTGTGGCGTGGGCGCCCCGTGGCAACAAAATGGCAACGTTTGAGCTAAATCACCTTGATTTACTTGGATTCTCTGTTGATCTCAATCCCTTATAAACACTGGGATTTCTGACGAAACGCCGCGCCAAATCAACCCACTTTTCGCCCTCCGGAGGCAGGGGCCGCAGTTCGAATCTGCGTGGGGGCACTGTGGGGAATCGGGCGGCAATGGCCGCGGCGGGGGCAATGCGGGCTGCAGGGGCATCCGCGGATGCCCCTGGTGTCCGCTTTGGCCCCGGTTTGGCTGGCGCGCTTGACCTCAAGCGCTTGAAGTGTGTTTCTCTGGGGTCATGAGCTTGATGACGATCCAGGATGTGTCCCGCCGCAGCGGGCTGAGCGAGCCGACGCTGCGCTACTACGAGGAGGTCGGGCTGGTCGGCCCGATCGGTCGAGACGAGAGCAGCGGTCACCGCCGGTACCGCGAACAGGACCTCGACAACCTGCAGGCCCTCGCCTGCCTGCGCGCGATGGGCGTCGGAATCGGGGACATGCGCACCTACCAGGCCAACCGCGCGCTCGGCCACGCCGCCGCCGGCGACCAGCGCGACATCCTGCTGCGCCACGCCGCGCGGATCGAGCACGAGATCGAGACCCTTCAGGTGCACCTGAAATACCTGGAGGCCAAGTCGGCACTGTGGGATGCCCGAGACCGCGGCGACATGGCCGATGAAGCTGAGGCCACCGCACGCCTCGGCGAGATCCTCCCAGCCTCGAAGCGGTGATGGCGCGATGAGCACGGTTCTCGTCACCGGCGGATCCGGATACCTGGGCACTCGAGTCATCGCCGATCTCCTGAAGAGCGGCACCGAGGTTCGCACCACAGTGCGCTCGCTCGATGCCGAGGCCGACCTGCGCGCGGCGGTGAAGCGCGGCGGTGCGGATGATGCGGGCCTCGAGCTGGTCACCGCCAGCCTCACGGAGGACGACGGTTGGGCCGACGCGGTCGCCGGGGTGGATGGCGTCTACCACCTCGCATCGCCCATGATCCAGTCGAGCAACCCCGACGACGTCGTGGTCCCCGCGCGGGATGGGGCGCTGCGTGTGCTGCGCGCGGCCCGGGATGCCGGCATCCGCCGGGTCGTGCTGACTTCGTCGTTCGCGGCGGTCGGCTACTCCCCCAAGCCGGTGCGCGACTACACCGAAGACGACTGGACCGACCCCGATACCCCAGGCCTCCCGGCCTACCCGCTCTCGAAGGCGGTCGCAGAGCGCGCCGCGTGGGACTTCATCGAACGGGAGGGCGGCGACACAGAACTGGTGGTCATCAACCCCACCTGGATCGCGGGCCCACCCTGACGGCCAGCGCCCGATCATCCCTGCAGCTGTTCACGGCCATGCTCGACGGCCACATGCCGATGGTGCCCCGGCAGCGCTTCGGAATCGCGGATGTGCGGGACGTCTCCGAGCTGCACATCACCGCCATGGCGACGCCGGAGGCCGCCGGAAAGCGTTACCTGGCACTCGCGGATGGGCCGACGACGACGTTTCTCGAGGTCGCCCAGCTGCTGCGCGACCGCCTGGGTCCGCTCGCCGACCGCGTGCCCACCGAGGAGGCGCCGGGCGACGAACTGCCACCGCTCGTCATCCACAACGACCGGGCGAAGCGCGAACTGGCGTTCAGTCCGCGCCCCGCGGACAGCACGATCGTCGAGACGGCGGAGAGCCTGCGCGACCTCGGACTGCTGGAACCGCCCTCATCCAGGTGACGCAGATGGCGGGAATGCAGCGCCTTTTCCAGCCATCTGCGTCAGGTCGCGCGACAGCCCGAAACCCGTTCACCGAACGTTCACCGTCACGTCCCTCAAACAGGTGGAGACCGATCTGTCGCAATTGCTAGACACGTCTCATGGGCATCCTAGGAAAACACAAGGCACTGCAACGCGCGCTCGTCGGCGTTGCATCGTTGGGACTCGTCGCGGCGGGTCTCGCAATCACATCAGCAAGCGCAGAGGCGTCCTCGAAGCAGATCGGCACGACGATCACGAGCGCGAGCGTCGGCAACGGACAGATCAAGCACGTCTGGCTGATCATCCTCGAGAACAAGTCGTATGACGCGACGTTCACGGGACTCAACCAGAACAGCTACCTCTGGAAGACGCTGCCCGAGCCAGGGCGTGCTCCTCACGAACTACTACGGCACCGGCCACTCCAGCATGGACAACTACATTTCGATGGTGTCGGGCCAGGCGCCCGAGGAGGACACCCAGTCCGACTGCAGCGTCGCGAACACCAACTTCGGCTCCAACAGCACGATCGTCAAGAGCGGGGTGAACGCGGGACAGGTCGCGTCGTCCGCCAACGCCGCGCAGCCGAGCGGTGCGAACGCCCCGAACGGCGCGAACGGATGCACCTACCCGACCGATACGCCGACGCTCTTCAACCAGCTGGATGCGGCCGGCAAGACCTGGAAGGGCTACGCCCAGGATCTCGGCAACCAGACCGGCCGCGAGGACGCGACCTGCGGCGGCCCGGGCACGGCGGCCAACAACCCGACCACCAACCCGACCTACCTGAGCGCGACCGCCGCGCACCCGCTGCCCGCCGGAGTCACGAGCTTCACGGGCGCGCAGGCCAACGACCAGTACGTGGCCAAGCACTTCCCGTTCCCGTGGTTCGAGAGCCTCACCGGCACCGTCACGAGCACAGGCACGACGCCCGCTCTCACCACGCCGGCCCAGGGCGGAACCGACTGCGACGCCGCGCACATCGCGAACCTCGACAGCTCGAGCAACGGCCTGTTCCACGACCTGCAGAAGGAGTCGACGACTCCCGCGTTCAGCTGGATCACGCCCGAACAACTGCAGCGACGCTCACGACGCCATCTGCAAGGGCAACAACCTCTCGGGTTCGTTCACCGCGGCCGGCGCGCCGATCTACCAGGCGGGAACGCCGAACCCGGAGTCGACCACCCCGAAGAACTACACGGGCGGCCTCTACGCCTCCGACCTGTTCCTCGAGTACTACATCCCGATGATCGAGAAGTCGGCGGCGTTCAAGGACGGCGGCCTGATCGACATCACGTTCGACGAGGGCAACCCGCCGTTCACCTACTCGGGCAACAGCTTCAACAACGCGAACGCGTACGCTCCGACGCTGGGCGACCAGCCCAATGCGTCGGCGGGAATCGCGGCGGATGCGGCGGGCGAGACGATCTTCGGCAAGACCGTGCACACCGAGCCGACCGGCCCGAACTCGACCCTGCAGGCCGACTCGGCGGGCAACCAGCTCTACCCCGGTCCCGGTAACAACTCGTTCATCGACCGACCGCCGGTCTGCACCTCGACGGCGCCGCCTGGTGCCCGCGAACTGCGTGCCGGGCATCGTGCGCGGCGGCTCGGGCACCTCGCCCGCCGCGCGCAACGACACGGTCGCGGCGAGCTCAACGTCGACCTACGTGCTCGACCCGGCGATCCTTGCGGACGACACCGGTCGCCAGGTCACCGACACGAAGGACACGACCGGCCCCGGCGGCACCAGCCCGATCCCGGCGAACACGTTCGTCGGCACGGTGAGCGACACCGGCCCGCAGCTCGCCTCGTCGCCGACGGGCTCCGTCATCGACGGGTCGTTCCAGCTGGTCGACCAGTCCGGAAACCCGGTCACGCCGACCGGCGCGGTCAGCGGCATCACGCTCAGCGCCGAGGGCGCACCCGGCTACCTGGCCGCCGGCCAGACCGCCGACCCGCTGTACGACGCGAAGGATGCGACGCCCGGCGGTGGAGACACCGGCAGCGTGCTGATCAGCCCGTTCATCAAGCCGGGCACGGTGAGCAACGTCTACTACAACCACTACGACTGGCTGCGCACGATGGAGGACATCTTCGACGTGAGCGACGGCAACGACCACACGAAGCTGCCCGCGGGCTCGGTTTCGGGTGGCGTCGACGGCGAGGGTCACCTCGGCTTCGCGGCCCAGCCCGGTCTCGCCGACTTCGGGCGGGACGTGTTCACCAACCTGTCGCACCGTTGGTGATCTTCACCACTCGCGAACACCGGGGTGCCACGCGTAACGCGTGGCGCCCCGGTGTCGTCGCCGCCGTTCTGCTCGCCGTCTCCGTGCTCGCGGGCGCGTTGTCGGGGTGCAGTTCGGCGGGCCAGGCGCACGCGGCGGCGGCAGCCAAGGCCGACTCGAAGTACGGGTCGCTCCCGACGTTCCTGCCGAAGCAGTCGTTCGACACCGACAGTGTGCTCACCGGCTCGGTCGCGCGGCCCGCTCTCACCACCGAGGGCGACGCGGTGCGGTTCGGGTCGGGGTCGGCGGCCGCGCTGGTGACCGTGAGCGGCCCCGAGGTGCCGGGTGAGGGACTGCCCTACCAGACGGACGCGACGACCTGCACGTGGACGATCACGATCACCGCGGGCTCGAGGGCGGTTCCCGTCTCCGCGGCGGACTTCTCGAGCACTGACCATCTCGGCGCGGTCTACCGGCCGGCGTTCGTACCGGGCCAACCGGTGCCGGCGGCCTCGGTGGCTCCGCACACCACGACGACGTTCGAGCTGCGCGCGGTCATGGTGGTCGGCGAGGGCCTCATGCGCTGGGCCCCGGACGGCACGCACCCCGTGGCCGCGTGGGACTTCGAGGTCGAGAACGACTGAACGCCCGGGCCGCCCGGCGCGCGCCGGGATGGTCAGGCGCGTACGAGCGTGACGCAGTCCTTGCCCGCATCCTTACAGCGGTACATGGCCTCGTCGGCGAGTCGAAACAGGGCGTCCGCCTCCACCGCGACCTCGGCGGGCTCCCAGAGCGCCACTCCGACACTAGCTGTGACGCGATACCGGTCGGCCACGCGCTCCAGCGGCTGCGCGATGGATGCACGGATGCGCTCCGCCACGGCCATCGACGTCTCCTCGGTGGTGTCGGGACACACGATCACGAATTCATCACCGCCGAATCTGCCCACCACGTCGCTCGCCCGCACACTGTCTCGCAGCCTGCCCGCCACCTCGCGCAGCACAGAGTCGCCGATGACATGCCCCAGGTGGTCATTGACGGCCTTGAAGCCATCCAGGTCGACGAACAGCACGGCGAGCGGAGAGCCCGAACGGAGCGCGCGAGTGATCGACTCATCCATTCGTTCCTGAAGCAGAGTGCGGTTCGCCAGCCCCGTCAGCTGGTCGTGCAGGGCCTCGCTCGCCAGTTGCTCCTGCAGCAGCAGTCGACCGATGACCTGGCTGGCCTGCCGGGCGAGGGCGCGATTGAGTTCTCGATAGGCGGAGTCGAACTCCCGGCTGCGTCCGAATGAACAGACGAGAATGCCGAACAGGCCGCTCTCGCTCTCGATCGGGGTCGAGGTGACAGCCTCGACCCGAGCGAGCCGCATCGCCTCTCCCACGGCAGGCGAGAACTCGTCGGCCGCCTCAACGTTCGACAGCGAGAACATCCCGTCGAGTCGCAACGCCTCCGACCCCGATTCGAGCGTGTCGGCAGGCATGTACTCGAGCAGCGGATGAACGCCCGCAACCACGTCGAGAGCGACCGAGTTCTTCAACAGCAGCACCGCCGCATCCGAAGCCGCGAACGCGTCCTTCGACACCTCCACGAGCGCGGTGGCCACCGACATCACCGAGTTGCTCTGCGCGAACGCGCTGGCGGCGTCCTGAAGCACTCGCACGCGCACCTCCGACTCTTCGGCCTGCCGCCGGGCGGAGAGAAGCTCGCGCTCGTAGGTGTGGCGCTCAGTCGAATCGAACACGGCGATGCGCACGATCGGGTCGGCACCGTCGGGTGTGGCGACTTTGGCGTTCGTGAGCACGTGCAGCGCGCTGCCGTCGGCCCGTCGCAGCTCGAGCGCCACCTCGCGGGCTTCGCCCTCCAGGCGCAGCACAGGCACGAACCGGGTCTCGTAGAAGAGGCGGCTGCCGGGGGCAAGCAGCGACGTGATCGAGCGACCGACGAGCTCCGCGCCGGAGTATCCGGTCCACTCGAGCAGAGTCTCGTTGACGCGCACCACGACCCCGCCGAGGGTCATCGACAGAAAGCCGCAGGGAGCATGCTCGTAGAGCTCCTGGTATGACTCGGGGTCAGCGCCGGTCATCCGAGGTAGGCCCGGATGGCCTCGGCCAGTTCGCGCGGGCCCGAGAGGTTCGGGCAGTGACCGGTCGTGGCCAGCAGCGCGAATTCGCTGCCGGGAATGCTGGTGTGAACGTAATGGCCCACCGGCAGGGGCGCGATGACGTCATCGGTGCACTGAAGCACCAGCGTCGGCACGGTCACCTCGGCGAGGTCTCGCCGGTTGTCGGAGAGGAATGTCACCCGAGCGAACTGGCTGGCGATCGCCGGGTCGACGCTGCAGAAGCTGCCGGCCAGGTCTTGCCCCAGCTCCGGGCGGTCGGTGTTGCCCATCGATCACGGGCGCCATCGCCGCCGACCAGCCGAGGTAGTTGGCGTCGAGCGAATCCAGCAGGCCGTCGATGTCGGCCTGCTCGAACCCGCCGACATAGCCGTCGTCGTTGATGTAGCGCGGCGACGGCCCCACGAGCACGAGTGCGCCGAACCGCGAGGAGTCGCGGTTGGCGGCGAGCACGCCGATCATCGAGCTGACCGAGTGCCCGACGTAGACGACGTCAGTGAGGTGCTCGGCTTCGAGGATCTCGAGCAGGTCAGCCGCATAGCCGTGCAGTGAGTCGTACTTGCCGCGGTCGTAGGCGCTCGCATCCGACGCTCCTGCCCCGACGTGATCGAACTGAACCACCCGGTAGTCGTGCTCGAAGAAGGGCACGACGTCGCGCCACACCTCCTGGCTGCACCCGAAGCCGTGCGCGAACACGATGGCGCGACCGGCGGGGTTGCCCGAAACCTTCACGTTGTTGCGTCGCCGCGCATCGACGACGCCCGTCTGGGCCAGCGTCATCGAATCTCCTCGTCGGTAGACGCACGCCTCAGGCATACGGTGGTGCGCACAGGGATTGGCGCCATGAACAACGGGCTTGACAAGCGGCGGGAGTATACGCGCTGAAATCGGGCGCGAGATCGGGCGTTGACAAGTTTTTTCGAGCAAAACAGCATGGGAGGGCGACAGAGCGTACGACACGAGGGAAGATCGAGGCAGACGTGAACGCGACGCAAGCTAGATCCGCATGACCGCCTCGTCTCCGACCTTGCCGGGGCCGTGGGACGCGGCGAGATCGTCGCGTACTACCAACCTCAGATCGACGTCGCTTCCGGGCAGATCGTCGGCCGTCGAGTCACTCGCTCGGTGGATGCATCCCGAACTGGGAATGCAGTCCCCGCTCGTCTTCATTCCCGATCGCCGAGGAGTTCGGCATGATCGACGAGCTCGGTGACTTCATGGTCGGCGAGGCCTGCCAGCTCGCGCGCGACCTGCGCGAGCCGAGGCATGCGACATCGAGGTCGCGGTCAACGTGTCGGCGCTCCAGCTGGCGATCGCCGCATTCTTCGAGCACCTCGAGCAGCTCGTCGCCGATTGCGGCTGCGCCCGGTGCGCTCACCCTCGAGATCACCGAGTCGCGGTTCATCGCCAACCGCCCGCGGTCTCCGACGACTCGAGCGCCTTCGCGACGCGGGTATCGGTGTTCCATCGACGATTTCGGCGTCGGCCACTCCTCGGTCGAGCAGGTGCTGGCGCTTCCCGCCAACGAACTCAAGATCGACCGCACGATCGTGCAGGACGCAGACGCGACCAACGGCGCACTTTTGGCGACCATCGTGCGCCTTGTGCGCGATCGCGGACTGCGCACCGTCGCCGAGGGCGTCGAGACCGAAGCAACAGCTCGAGCGCGTTCGCGAGCTCGGCTGCGATCGCGCGCAGGGCTACCTGATCGGCGAGCCGATGCCGCTGCCGGAGCTCGACAAGCGCTGCTCGACGCAGCTAGAGCGTCGCCGAACTGGTCGACGTCGAGGTCCTGATCGACGTCAGGTCGCTATCGGACGTCTCCTCGTCGGTCTGCTCGCCGCCGACCTCGATCTGCGCCCAGAGCACCGGCATGCCCGGCGAGAACAGGATGTCGAGGCCCGGGCCACCGCGCAGCGGCGGGATGGTGACGTAGTCGCCGCCCGCCTTGATAGCGGCCAGGATCTTGCTCTTCAGTTCGGTGACGGGCTCGGGCAGGAAATAGTCCTTGCCGTCGACGGTGAGGCGATTGATGATCACGACTGCCTGACTCTCGGGAACGTGACGAGCGGGTGCGGTGCTTGTCTCCACGCTACCGCGTTCCGCACCTGCAGCAACGAGGCTAGCGGCGCTGCTCCGGAGCGATAGCCTGCTAGAAGGATGCGCGCTGCATGCGCTGAGCGAGAAGGAATCACGTGGGCGTTCTTCAGTACGACGACGAGGAGTACGACTTCGACGATCGCGTGCTCGTGCACCTGCAGATCGTGATCAGTACGAAGCTGCGTCGGCACGAGAACTTCTTTCTCATGCTGGTCGCAGCCGATCGAGCGCGGCAGCGGCCGGCACGCGATCTGGATCGACAACGGCCTGCCCCTGCACTTCTTCTACAACGGCTCACGACCGGCCACGATCAACCGCGAGTGGCTCGAGCAGCTGCTGCTCGCATCCTCCCAGGCCGGCGGCCTTCAGCTCACCGAGGAACCGCCCCCGAGAAGCGATTCGAGCGCTTCGTCGTCCTAACGCGGGCGGGCCGCGTCAGACGTGTGATTTGGGCGGGCTGAGGTCTTCGCCAGGTTCCGTCGAGAGGCTGAGCCCCGCCGACTGAGTTGGCCGACTGGGTGAGCTGCTCCAGCCACTCGCGGTTGAGATTGTGGCGCTGTGCGGTCGAGTAGCGGAAGTAGAGCGGAATGGATGTTTCCAGCCAGATGCTGCTGCGGCCGTCGCCGAGCGCCGGGTCGTCGCGCCACGAGAAGAAGAAGCCCTCGTCGCGCCGCAGCTTCGTGCTGATGACGAGTTGCAGGTGCGCGAGCACACGGTCGTCGAACTCGACTTCGAGCCGTGATGAGCCGTACAGCAACTTACCCAATCCCGCGAACCTTTCTGGGCAGACGCTCGTGAATATCGCTGCCTCATGCATAGTAGGGGGTCGTGCCAGCAATTCGGCGGCCACCTGAGGGGCTTGACAGCGCGCGCCAATATCCAGAAAATCTGCCAACCGGGAACAGCTCGGCCAGCGATCCGGTTGCCCCTGGCATGACAACTATCGGATTCATCGGTTCAGGACGCATCGGCAGCAACGTCGCACGCGCCGCCATCACTGCAGGCTACGACGTCGTGCTCTCCAACTCGAGGGGTCCCGAGACCCTCGCGGAGCTCGTGGCAGAGCTCGGAGAACACGCCAGGGCCGCGACCACTGCCGAAGCGGCAGCCGCCGGCGACTTCGTCGTCGTGAGCGTGCCGCTCAATGCGGAGCACACCGTTCCCGTCGCGCCGCTGGCCGGCAAGATCGTGATCGACACCGACAACTACTACTTCGAACGCGACGGGCACGTCGCCGAGATCGACAACCACGAGATCACGGTGACCGGCCTTCTGCAGCGCCATCTGGAGGGTGCAAAGGTCGCCAAAGGGTTCAACCACATCCAGTCCGACCAGATTCTGACCGACGCGAAGCCGTCGGGAACGCCCGGCCGCCGAGCGCTGGCGACGGCCAGCGACTTTGCCGAGGCCATCGAGCTGGTGACGCGCTTCTATCGACGAGATCGGCTTCGACACCGTCAACGTCGGGCCGCTCTCGGAGAGCTGGCGCATCGACCGTGACATGCCGGGGTACGGCGGACAGTTCGACGCAGCACAGCTACGAGCGAAACTTGGATGAGGCCGTGCGCGCGTAGTGCCACACTGATTCGATGGCCGCAACATTCGTCGTCGTACCGCAATGGCAGGGCTCCGGTTCCACACGCGCGATGCGTCTCGTGGACGGCGCGGAGGCGATTCGTGGGGATCTCCCGTCCGCCAGCACGATCACCGTGCGCCGTGCCCCTCGAGGCCGGCGAAGCGCAGGGCACCACCGTCTCCCGGTTCAGCTCCATCCAACTGGTGCGCGACCGGCTGGCGATGGCGCTCTCGACGCTCGAAACCATCGCGATCACGATCGGCGGGGACTGCGGGGTCGAACTGGCGTCGGTGGCGCACGTCGCCGACCAGGGTGACGTGGCGCTCGTGTGGTTCGACGCGCACGGCGACCTCAACTCCCCCGAGTCGTCGACGTCGTCGATCTTCAACGGGATGGTGCTGCGCACGCTGCTCGGCGACGGGGCTCCCGGGCTCGTTCCTGCGCGTCCGTTGGACGCCTCGAAGGTCGTGCTCGTCGGCGCCCGCGAGCTCGACCCGCCGGAAGACGCCTTTCTCGCGACCTCGGGGATTCCGCTGCTCGATGCGGGCCAGGTGACGGCCGAGCAGCTCGTCGCAGCCCTCACTAAGACGGGCGCGAGGCGGGTCTACCTGCACATCGACCTGGATGTGCTCGACCCCGCGGAGTTCGAGGGGCTCGACTCCCCCGTGCCGTTCGGGCTGACCGCGGCGACACTGGTCGAGCTGATACGGGCCGTTCGTGCCGAGTTCGAGCTGGCCGGAGCCGGCATCACCGAATTCGCGCCCAGCTCGCCCGAGAATGCGGCCGCAGACCTGCCGACCATCCTTCGCATCATCGGGGCCCTGACCGCGAAATAGCGGTCGAACTGTTTCGCGCGACGGGGTCCCTTTCGTCGTCGGCGGAACCTAGGGTGGATTCATGACTACCACCGAGTACGACCTGATTGTGATCGGCGCCGGGGCAGTCGGCGAGAACGTTGCCGACCGTGCCGTGCAGGGCGGACTGACGGCCCTCATCGTGGAATCCGAGCTCGTCGGGGGCGAGTGCTCGTACTGGGCGTGCATGCCCTCGAAAGCCCTCCTGCGCAGCGGAATGGTCTACCGTGCCGCGAAGAAGGTGGGCGGCGCGAGCGAGACGATCACGAAACCGCTGGATGTCGCGGCCACGTTCGCGCGCCGCACCAGCATCATCCACGACTGGAACGACGAGGGCCAGGTGAAGTGGCTCGAGGGCGCGCACATCGACCTCGCGCGAGGGCACGGGCGCATCTCGGGCGTCAAAGAGGTGACAGTCGGCGACACCGTCTACACCGCACGTCACGCCGTCTGCGTCAGCACCGGTTCGGTCGCCCTGATGCCGGATATCCCGGGGCTCCGGCAGTCGAACCCGTGGTCGAGCCGGGAGGCGACGAGCGCGAAGAAGGCACCGCGGTCGCTGGCGATCATCGGTGGCGGTGTCGTCGCGGTCGAGATGGCGACCGCCTACGCGAGCTTCGGCACCGCGGTCACGATCATCGCGCGCTCGGCGCTGCTGGCCGGCCAGGAGCCCTTCGCCGGGGAGATGGTCGGCGACGCCCTCACGGAGCTCGGCGCCACCGTGCTGCTGGGCGTCTCGCCCACGAAGGTGTCGAAGAACGACGGCTCGTTCGTCATCGAACTCGACAAGGGACCGGCCATCATGGCCGACGAACTGCTCGTGGCGACCGGCCGCGTGCCGCGCAGCGACGACCTCGGGCTCGAGACCATCGGCCTCGAACCGGGCAGCTGGCTCGATGTCGACGACACCATGCAGGTCAAGGGCTTCGACTGGCTCTACGCGACCGGCGACATCAACCACCGCGTGCTGCTGACCCACCAGGGCAAGTACCAGGCACGCGCGGCGGGCGACGTGATCGCGGCCCGGGCCCTCGGCAAGCCCGTGCACGACCAGCCGTGGGGCACCCACGTGGCGACGGCCGACCACGAGGCCGTGCCGCAGGTCACGTTCAGCGACCCGGAGGTCGCGTCCGTCGGGCTGACGGCTGCGGCAGCGAAGAAGGCGGGCTACGACATCCGCGTCGTCGACTACGACCTCAGCTGGGTCGCCGGCGCATCCATCCAGGCCGACGACTACACCGGACAAGCGCGCATGGTCGTCGACGAGAAGCGCAAGGTCATCCTCGGAGTGACGTTCGTGGGCCAGGACGTCAGCGAACTGCTGCAGGCCGCGACGTTCGCCGTCGTCGGCGAGGTGCCACTCGATCGCCTCTGGCACGCGGTTCCCGCCTACCCGACGCTCAACGAGATCTGGCTGCGCCTTCTCGAAACCTACGGTCGGCCCAGCTAGCGAACCAGCGACTCGTAGAGGGCCAGGTGCGAGGCTGCGGCCGTGCCCCAGGTGAAGCCCTCCGCGAAGCTGCGGGCCGAGCGGCGCATGGCGGCGACGCGGGCTCCGTCCGCCCGGTGGGCGAGGATGGCGGCCGCCCAGTCTGCCGGATCCCTGCTGTCGATGAGGTAACCCGATTCACCGTCGCCGACCGATTCGACCAGCCCGGTCCCCCGATACGCGATGACCGGAGTGCCGCTGGCCGCGGACTCGAGCGCGACCAGGCCGAACGTCTCCGAATACGAGGTGACGAGCGTGAACTCGGCCGCCGCGAACAGGTCGGCCAGGGTCTCCCTCTCGAGGGCGCCGACGAAGCGAACATCCGGCTCCACACCGTGCACGATGGCCGCCTGCTCGAGACGGGCGCGGTACCCCGCATCCGTCGCTTCGCCGGCGATCACGAGCAGCGGCGACGGCGACACCATCGACAGCTCGGCAAGGATCCGGATGCCCAGCTCCTGGTCTTTCAGGGGTTGCACGCGTCCGGCGAGCACGATGATGGCGCGGTCTGGCTCGAGTCCGAGGTGTGCGCGAAGCACCGCGTCGTTGCGGACGCGGTCGGGACTGAACAGCGCGGTGTCGACCCCGGGCGGGATGACCCAGAGGCGTTCGGCCGGGGTGCGCAGGTCGTCGATGAGCGTGCCGACCTCGGCCGCGGAACCGGCGACGATGGCGTCGGCCTGCCCGGCGAGGAACGCCTCACCCCGCAGCCGACCCTCGTGCTCGGGCGCGTCGCCGGGAGCGAGGCTTCGATTCTTCATGGCCGCGAGCGTGTGGAAGGTCTGCACGAACGGCAGCCCGAGCTCGATCGCGACGGGGAGCGTGGCCAGCCCGCTCAGCCAGTAGTGCGAGTGCAGCAGGTCGTACCGCGGCTGCGGCCTGCCGACCAGGGTCGCGACGGCCTCACCGAATTCGTCCGCGACATCCACCAGCCGATTCTTGGGCACCGGCGACGGCGGACCCGCGGCCAGCGCGCGAAGAGTCACGCCGTCGGCGAGCGCCCGGTCCTGCGGGATCGCCGATGCGCGCGTGAGCAGATCGACCTCGACGCCGCGCAGAGCGAGCTGCTTGGCGAGCGCGAGGATGGCGACGTTCATTCCGCCCGCGTCGCCGATTCCGGGCGCATCCGCGGGCGAGGTGTGCATCGACACCATCGCGATCCTGCGTAAGCCGCCGGTCATGCTGCCACTGTATTGTGCAAAGACCGACAGGATGGCTAGCCATGGCATTGCAGAAAACGATTGTTCTCACGGGCGCGAGCTCGGGCATCGGCGCGATCGCCGCCCGCGAGCTGGCCAGGGATGGCTGGACGGTGGCCGTCGTCGGGCCGCAACCCCGAGCGAACCCGGGCTGTCGCGGCCGAAGTGGGCGGCACGGCCTTTCTCGCCGACTACGACCGCCTCGACGATGTGCGGTCGCTCGCGGCGGACCTGCTCTCGAACTACGACCACATCGATGTGCTGGCCAACAATGCGGGCGGACTGGTGGGAAAGCGCGGCACCACGGCCGACGGCAACGAGCGCACGTTCCAGCACAACCACCTGGCCCCGTTCCTGCTCACGTCGCTGCTGACCGAGCGGCTGACCGCATCCGACGGCCGCGTCATGTCGACGGCGAGCGTCGCCAACCGCCTCGGCCACATCCGCCTCGACGATCTCAACTGGAAGCGCCGCCCCTATTTCGGCGGATGGCAGGCGTACGGCACGTCGAAGCTCGAGACGATCCTCTTCATCCGGGAACTCGCACGGCGCACGAACCTCACGGCGTACTCGTTCCACCCCGGCTCGGTGAAGACCGCCTTCGGAACCGACACAGCGCTCGGACGAGCGACGATGCGCCTCGCTGCGGTCAGCCAGATCTCGCCGGAGGCCGGCGCGGTGCCCCTCATCCAGCTCGCGTCGAGCGGGCACCTGGATGTGCCGAACGGCACCTACTTCGACGGGCTGAAGCCGGGTGGCGCGACCGCACGGCAGGGCACCGACGACGACCTGGCGGCCCGGCTGTGGGAGGCGAGCGCCGCCCTCGTTGGGGTCGCGTAGAGCTTCCTGGCCTATCCTGTTGCGTATGTCCCGCCCCCTGAGTTCGCGCGACCCCTCCGCTCTCGACGCGCATCGCGGCGGGGGTGCTCGCACTCGCCGCAGCGGCCGCTCTGGCCGGATGCTCGGCCACCCCGAGTGCGAAACCGTCGAGCCCGGCCCCGACCAGGTCGACCGCGGTCGTCAAGACGACCCCGACCCCCACGCCGACACCGACCTTCGCCGTACGCAGCTACACCTGCGACAGCATCCTTCCGCCCGCGACGCTCGCAGTCTTCAACTCGAAGAAGTCGAGCGGGTTCACCCTCCAGGGCGACTACCTGCAGCGCATGCAGAACATCGGCTCGAACCTCGTCGCCTTCTCGACCTACGGCGGAATCCTCTGCCAGTGGTCGTACCCCGATTCGCAGAACAGTGTCGACTACGCCTTCTCGGCGATCACCGGCGCCCAGGCGAGCACCCAGCAGCAGACGCTCACGACGAACGGCTACGTGGGCAGCGCGAAGGACCACGGCACGCTCTACACGAACACCGACACCGCGGACTATCCCGACGAATACCTGTTCATCCAGGGCTACTGGTTCCAGGCGTCGAGCGACGCCGTGATGCAGCTGATCGTCGACAACGTGTTCGTCACACCCAACTAGCCGGCGTCACCAGGCCGGTGGATGACGCCGCTGCCAGCCGATCCGCCGCTCGAGCTGTGCACCGATGGCGAGCAGCGTGGACTCGCCGCCCGGTTTGCCGATGAGCTGCACGCCCATCGGAATGTCGCCCTCGGCCTGGTACACGGGCAGCGTGATCGCGGGAAGACCGGTCACGTTCGCGAACGAGGTGAACGGCGTGTACTGCACCTGCTGGGCGAAGTTCAGTTCGGGGTCGTCGGCCGAGTACCAGCCGATCGGACGCGGCGTCAGCGCCATGGCGGGGGTCAGCACGGCGTCGAAGCTCTCGAACTGGCGGATGATCGACCGCTCGAACGTCGTCAGAGTCGTGAGCGCGCCGACCAGTTCGCGCGCCGTCAGCTGACGGCCGCGCTCGACCAGCCAGCGCGTGAGCGGTTCGAGCAGGTCGAGCTGCTCGCCCTCGGCCGGGATTCGGAGGCGCCGGACTGCCAGACCGTGCGGAAGGCCGGCGCGTAGCTGTCGTCCGGTTCGAGGCCGAACTGCTCGATGCCGTGGCCGAGCGCCGGTGATCTCGCCGACTGCGAATTCGAGCGCGGCGGTGGCCTCCGGCGAGATCGTGATCTCGTAGGCGTCGTCCCACGGCGATGTGGTCATCACGCCGAGCTGGAAGCGTCCCTCGCCACGCGTCGCCGCGCCCAGCAGAGCACCGCCGTCCCAGCCCGGCGAGCGCACCGAGAACTGGTAGTCGGAGCCGGCAATCATTGCGTCGAGCAGCATGGCGGCATCGGCGACGCTTCGCGCCAGTGGCCCGGTGGTGACCAGGCCGCCGAGCGAGGTGCAGTCCCGAGCCCGACGGCACGACGCCGCGCCCCGGCTTCACGCCCGACGAGGCCGGTCGCGGCCGCGGGAATGCGGATCGATCCTCCGCCGTCCGATCCTGGCGCGACGGGCAGCAGGCCCGCAGAAACGGCGACGGCCGCTCCCCCGCTGCTGCCGCCCGCGCCGAGGTCCAGGTCGCCAGGGATTTCGCGCGGGAGGCGCAACGAGCGACTCGGTGTAGCTCGGGCATCCCGAACTCGGGCGCGTTGGTCTTGCCGAGGCTGATGGCGCCCGCGGCATCCAGCACCTCGACGAGTTCGTCGGAGCGGTCGGGCACGAAGTCGGCGAACAGCCGCGACCCGAAGGTCGTGCGCACGCCTGCGCGGCGCACCAGGTCCTTGTCGCCGAGCGGCAGGCCCCAGAGCGCGGCCGTCGACGGCACCAGGTCGGCGAGCTGTGCCGCGCGCTCGAGCGCGGCCTCGGCCGTGACGGTCGTGAAGGCGCCGAGCTCGCCGTTCAGCCGGCTCGATGCGGTCGAGGTAGTGCGTGACCAGCTCAGTGGGCGTGATCTCGCCCGCGGTGCAGCCAGTCCCACTGCTCCTGGGCCGACAGGTGATGGAGTTCGAACACGGCTCCACCCTACTTGACTGACATCTCTTGACAATCTCGCCGAAGGCTGGTTGGTTAGTTACATGAGTAATGAACCAGCGAAGCCAATCGGAGTCGCTGACCCGTGGATGACTCGCGCCCGATCTTCCTGCAGATCGCGGAAGCGATCGAGAACGACATCCTCGCCGGCACCCTCGCCGAAGAAGCGCAGGTGCCGTCGACGAACGAGTTCGCCGCGTTCTACCGCATCAACCCGGCCACGGCGGGCAAAGGGCGTCAACCTGCTCGTCGACGACGGCATCCTCTACAAGAAACGGGGCATCGGAATGTTCGTCGCAGCCGGCTCGCAGGGCGCGCCTCGCCGACAAAACGTCGAGACCAGTTCGAGGCCGAATACGTTCGGCCGCTCATCGCCGAGGCAGCCAAGCTCGGCCTCAGCCAGGCGCAACTCGTCAGCATGATCCAGGAACACCGCGAAGGGCAACGCAATGACCGCCGTCGTCGAGGTCGACGGCCTCACCAAGCAGCTTCGGCAAATTCACCGCAGTGCGACGACGCGAGCTTCGCCGATCGAGGAGAACACCATCTACGGCCTGCTCGGGCCGCAACGGCGCCGGCAAGACCACCATGATGCAGCTGCTCACCGGACAGCAGTTCGCGAGCGCCGGCGAGCATCCGCGTGTTCGGGCAGTCGCCCGTCGAAAACGCCGCCGTGCTCGGCAACATCTGCTTCATCAAAGAGAGCCAGTCGTACCCCGAAGACTTCAGGCCGAAGCACGTCTTCGCAAGCGCGCCCTGGTTCTTCCAGAACTGGGACGCCGAATTCGCCGACCGACTCATCGCCGACTTCCGGCTGCCGCTGAACCGCCGCATCAAGAAGCTCTCCCGCGGCCAGCTGTCGGCCGTCGGCGTCATCGTGGGACTCGCCTCGCGGGCACCACTGACCTTCTTCGACGAGCCCTACCTCGGGCTCGACGCGGTCGCTCGCCAGATCTTCTACGACCGCCTGCTCGAGGACTTCGCCGAACATCCGCGCACCGTCATCCTGTCGACCCACCTCATCGACGAGGTCAGCGCGCTGCTCGAGCACGTGATCGTGATCGACGACGGCCGCATCATCATCGACGAGAACGCCGACGCGCTGCGCGGATCGGCGACCACGATCTCGGGCACCCGGGCCGCCGTCGACGCGTTCGTCGGCGCCCGCACAGTGCTGCACCGCGAAGGCCTCGGCGGGCTCGCCTCGGTCACCGTGGAGAGCCTCGACCGCCGCCGACCGCGGCTGCGGCCGCCGCAGCCGGACTCGAACTCGGTCCCGGTCTCACTGCAGCAGCTCATCGTTCGCAAGACCAGCATCCCCGACAACAGAATTTGGAGCCACAGTCATGACCGCACTCTCGCCGGCGCTGACCGGCGTCGCGCACACTCGAATCGCCGCGCCGCATCCTCGCCGTCGACCAGGCTGCACTTCGTCAACCGGTTCGGCATCATCTGGATGCCGCTCATCGTTCTCGCCGGATCTTCCTGCTGAACCTCGCGATCTGGTGGATCATCACCCTGTCCACCGGCGACAACAACACGGCCAACCACATCCACCTGGGCTACTCGGGCGCCGTCTCGTACATCTACGTGTACGGCATCATCATCGCCGTGCAGGCGATCGCGCGAACGTTCCCGTTCTCGCTCGGATTCGGGGTCACCCGGCGCGACTTCTACCTGGGCTCCGTGCTCGCCTTCGTGCTGCTGTCGCTCGGATTCGCGGTCATGCTCACCATCATGAGCGTGATCGAGATCGCCACCGGCGGATGGGGCGTCGGCGGGCGGATGTTCGCGCCCGCCTACTTCACGAACGACTTCTGGCTGCTGCGGTTCGTCATGTACTTCCTGGCGTTCCTGTTCCTGCTCTTCATCGGATGCGCCGGGGCCGCATTCTTCGTGCGCTGGCGGGCGACCGGACTCACGGGCTTCTTCGGGATCATCGCGGTGGTGCTGCTCGGCCGCTGTCGCCTACTTCACGCTCGACCACCAGTGGCCGGCAGTCGGGCCAGTGGTTCGCCACCGTCCGGTCCGATCGGTGTCACGCTCTGGACGATCGTCCCGACGCTGGTCTGCGGTGTCGCCGGATACTTCGTGCTGCGCAGGGCGACGCCGAAGAACTGAGGCGCGGAGTTGGTAGTTTGGCCGTATGGGCTACCTCTACCTCGCCGCCGCAATCGTCAGTGAGGTGGTCGCCACCAGCTTCCTCAAGTACGCCAGCGGGCCCAAGAACGTGTGGTGGGCGTACATCATCGTCGCGGTCGGCTACGTGCTCTCGTTCGTGCTGCTGTCGATCACGCTGCGCGCCGGCGTGCCGCTCGGAATCGCCTACGCGATCTGGGCCGGCGTCGGTGTCATCGCCGTCGCGATCATCAGCTGGGTCGTCTTCCACGAGTCACTGACCTGGCAACAGATCGTCGGCATGGTGCTCGTCATCGGCGGCGTCGGCCTGCTCGAGCTGGGCGGCAGGCACTAGCCGCGGTGGTCGAGTAGCGCGCTCTGGCCTAACGCGCGGTGGTCGAGTAGCGCGCTCTGGCGCGCGTATCGAGACCCGCCCGCCCTTGGGTGATGGGGTCTCGATACGCCCGGCCTCGCAAGCTCGGTCGTGCTACTCGACCACCGAACACTCCGGTGGTCGAGTAGCGCGCTCTGGCGCGCGTATCGAGACCCCGCCCTCCGTGAACGCCGGGTCTCGATACGCCCGGGCCTCCTTCGTCGGCTCGTGCTACTCGACCACCGACGTAACCCGCCCGGCCTCGCAAGCTCGGTCGTGCTACTCGACCACCGGTGCATACCGGGGCGGGGCTACTTCAGGGTCTTCTGCAGGGTGACGGTTCCGAGCCAGCGCTCGTACTTGAAGCCGACCTTGCCCATGCGACCGGTCTCTTTGAAGCCGAAGCTTCTTGTGCATCTGCGATGGACGCCTCGGCGCCCTTGTCGGCGATGACCGCGATGACCTACTCGAATGCCGACGCGCTTTGGCGTCGGAGAGCAGCTGCTCGAGGAGCACCTTGCCGAGCCCCTTGCCGGTCGCGGCGGGGCCCAGGTAGATCGACACCTCGACGGTCTTCCAGCGAGACGAGTTGCCCTGCCACGGAAAAACCCAGGCGAAGCCCGAGCAGCTCGCCGCGCGGGCTCTCGGCGACCAGGTACGGCATGCGCAGCTTCTCGGCGGTGGCGAATTTCTTGCGAACGCCGACGAGCGTCATCGGCCGTTCGTCGAACGTGATGCTGGAGTTGAGCACGTAGTGGTTGTAGATCTCTCGAACGCTGGCGAGGTCATCCTCGATCGCCGGCCGGATCGTGTACTCGAACTCGGGTTCCGGCTCGGGCGCGGGCCGAAGGTGCGGCGGCAGTACCCGCCGCGTCTCGTATTCCTCTTCAAGCACGGCTGAAGCCTACGCGGAGAGCGACCAGTCGATCGGCGACGCTCCCTGCTGCACCAGCAGCTCGTTCGCCCGACTGAACGGTCGCGACCCGAAGAATCCGCTGCTCGCGGAGAGCGGGCTGGGATGTGCCGACGCGACGACCGGCGTCGACCCGAGCAGGGGCCGCAGGGTGCCCGCATCCCGCCCCCACAGGATGGCGACCAGTGGCGTGCCGCGAGCGACGAGCGCGCGGATCGCGAGCTCGGTCACCGCCTCCCAGCCGATGCCGCGGTGCGAACCGGATGCGCCGGGCCTTACGGTGAGCACCCGGTTGAGCAGCAGCACCCCGTGCGCTGCCCACGGCGTGAGGTCGCCGTTCGACGGCACGGGCACGCCGAGGTCGTCGTGCAGTTCCTTGTAGATGTTCTGCAGGCTCCGCGGCACCGGCCGCACGCCCGGTTCGACCGAGAACGAGAGCCCGACAGGATGCCCGGGGGTCGGGTAGGGGTCCTGCCCGACGATCAGCACGCGCACGTCGTCGAACGGGTAGGTGAAGGCCCGCAGCACGTTGGGGCCGCTCGGCAGGTAGCCGCGCCCCGCCGCCGTCTCGGCCCGCAGAAAGTCGCCCAGGCGGGCAACCTCGCCCTGCGCCGGCGCGAGGGCGGCGGCCCAGCCCGGGTCGAGGAGTTCGCTGAGCGGCTGGGGAGTCACAGCACAGAAAGCTACGCGGTTTCGAGCGAAACCGGCGGCATGGCCGACCACGGGAACGCGATCCAGCGCGAGGTTCGATGCCACGTGTAGTCGGGCTCGTGCACGGTACCGGGCTTCGTGTACAGCACAACGGAACGCACCTCCGCCCCGGATGCGGCGAGCAGGTCGACCACCAGCGCGAGCGTCCTGCCGGAGTCGGACACGTCATCGGCGAGCAGCACCCGCGCACCCGCGAGCGAGGCCTGGTCGAGCAGCGGTGGCAGCACCACGGGCATCGGCAGTCGCTCGTCGACACCGGTATAGAACTCGACGTTCAGGCTGCCGCAGTTCTTGACGCCCAGCGCGTACGCGATCGCGCCCGCCAGCAGCAGCCCGCCCCGCGCGATTGCGATCACGAAGTCGGGTCGGAACCCGCTCTCCAGCACATCTGTTGCCAGGTGGCGGGCCGCATCGCCGAATTCGAGCCAGCCGAGCACCTCGCGCTCCTCGTCCATTCGCCAACGCTAATACCCCTCACGTTTCGTGCGTATTGCGTTCGCCGCCTGCACTAGCATCCGAGAATGGCACGCATCCAAAACCCGGGGCCCGACGGTCTCACCGCCGACGCAAAGGCGCGTCCCGGCAGCGTCACGTTCGGTCTCATCGGCTTCCTGTTCCTGCTCGAGCTGACCAGCGGCATCCTGCAGGGCTACTACATCCCGCTCATCCCGACGCTCATCCGGCACCTGCACATCGACACCGCCGAGCTACAACTGGTTCGAGGCCGCGCAGCTGCTGCTCTCGGCCATCGTCGTGCCGTTTCTGGCGAAGCTCGGCGACATGTACGGCCACAAGCGCATCCTGCTGGTGTCGACCGTGCTCACCGCGCTGGCGACCTGGGCGCTGCCGCTTCGCGGGCAACTTCACGACCTACCTGATCGCATTCGCACTCCAGGGCTTCTACGTCGTCTGGCTGCCGCTCGAGGTCGCGCTCATCTTCGACCGTGGTCGCCGGTCGCGGGCGAAGCGCCTCGCAGACCAGGCGCGCGGCGGGCTTCCTTGTCGTCGCGCTCGAGCTGGGCGCGATCATCGGCGACCTCGCGGGCGGCAACCTGATCGACGTGTTCGGCGGCAACGTTCCCCTGACGCTCATGATCCCGGCGATCGCGGTAACGCTGGTGTTCTTCGCGATCCTGTTCGGTGTGCCCGAGTCTCAGCCGCTGCCGGGACGCAGCCTCGACGCCGGAGGGTTCGTGCTGCTCACCATCGGGCTGCTGCTCATCACCGGCGGCCTGGCATTCCTGCGGATCGGCGGGCCCGGGCAGCCTGGTGGGTCTACGTGATGATGGCCGTCGGGGTGCTCGTCTTCATCCCGTGGACCCTGTTCGAGCTGCGCCAGAAAGACCCCGCCGTCGACATCCGGGTCTTCCGCCAGCCCACCATGTGGCCGGTGCAGGTCACGGCCGGGCTGATCGGCATCAGCATCCTGGGCGCGCAGACGCCGCTCGCGACGTTCGCCGGAGCGAACCCGAAGTCGGGCGCGGGCCTCGGGCTCAGCTCGGGCGGCATCTCGATCGTCGTCGGCATCTACCTGATCTCGCTGATCGTCGGGGCCGTGCTGTTCCCGTTGCTGTCGAACCGCACGTCGCCCCGGGTCGCGCTCATCGTCGCCACCTTCTTCGTCGCTGCCGGCTACCTCGACTTTCTCCTGCTGCACGCGACGGAGGCCGAGACGCTGCTCAACATGATCGTCGCGGGGCTCGGCTCGGGCGCCCTCGTGGGCGCCCTTCCCGTCGGCGGCTGCGGCGGCGGCCCCGCGCGGCCAGACCGGAGTGGCAACCGGCGCTCACCAATACGACGAAGACCATCGGCGGCTCGTTCGCGTCATCCACTTTCGCGATCGTGCTCGCCTCGAGCGCCGTCGCAGTTCCTGGGTCACAGCACCCCGACGCTGGGCGGCTACCTGACGGTGTTCACGATCTGTGGATGCGGCGCGCTCGTCGCCGCGGTGCTGCTGTTCCTGGTGCCCAAACTCGCTTTCGCCGACGCGCTCCCCGACGCCGACCCCACTCACCCCGCCTAACGGTTGTGCAGGAGTTACACCCCACTCGTCACACGAATGCTGCCCAAATAGCGCTTTTTCGCCGAAACTCCTGCACAACCGTTAGGGGCGGGTCAGGGCTTGGGCGTGAGCGGGCCCCGGGTGAGCTTGTGGGGGGCGGCCTGAGCCACGGGCTTGATCGTGATCAGGTCGAGGTTGATGTGCGCCGGCAGTTCCATGGTGTGCACGATCGTGTCGGCGATGTCTTCCGCGGTCAACGGCTCGGGCACGTTGTCGTAGACCGCATCCGCGCGAGCCTGGTCGCCACCGAACCGGGTGAGCGAGAACTCGTCGGTCTTGACCATGCCCGGCGCGATCTCGAGCACCCGGATGGGTTCACCATTGAGTTCGAGCCGCAGCACGGCGACCATGGCGTGTTCGGCGAACTTGGCGGCGTTGTAGCCTGAGCCGCCCTCGTAAGCGACGTGGCCCGCGATCGAGGTGACCGTCATGATGTCTGCGCTGCCGCCGTCCGCCGCCCCCACGCGCAACAGGGGAAGGAGGGCCGAGATGACCCGCTTTGTGCCGAGCACGTTGATGTCGAACATGCGCTGCCAGTCGTCGGGATCGCTGTCCTCGACGCTCGACAGTCCGAAGGCGCCGCCGGCGTTGTTGACCAGGCCGTGCAGCGGCACCACCGGATGCCACGTGGTCGCGCAACGCGTCGACGTCCGCCTGCTTCGTCAGGTCTGCGACGAAGACGTCGACCCCGGTCTCCGCAGCGAGCGCCCGCAGCCGGTCCTCGCGCCGCGCGACGGCGACGACATCCCAGCCGTGAGCGCTGAACAGCCGGGCGGTCGCCGCACCGATACCCGAGCTCGCTCCGGTCACAACCACGCGTCGCTTTGCCATGCGTCGAGCCTACTCGACCGGCGCCGTGAGGACCGCACTCGGGTCTCGACTGGCTCGCTAGTGGCCGCCGCTGGGGCGCGCCCCACTGCTGCAGCTCGACGCGGCAGCACGAAGACGAGCACGAACGCGACCAGAGCGAAGATCACACTCACACCCATGGCTGCGGCCGCGGCATCCGTGAAGTGCGCGGCGAGTTCGTGCTTCGCGATCGACGACCGCCGAAGTGATTTCGCCGCCTTGCGCCGCGCCGCCTGCTGGCCGAGGTGTAGTGCCGCGCGTCTTTGAGTGCTGCCGCGACCTTGGTCTTGACCTCGCCGCTGATGCTCGACAGGTCCGCGACGCCGAACAGCACGCTGCCGATGACCGCGATACCGATGGCCGACGCCGACGCGCTGCATGGTCGAGATGACGCCGCTCGCCGCGCCCGCCTCGGACGAGTCGACGGTCGCCACGATGAACTGCGCGTTCGGGGCGATGAACAGGCCGTTGCCGAGGCCGCCGAAGAACAGCGGTGCGAGCAGCTCCAGCTGGTCAGGTCTGGCCGGCTTGACGTTCAGCAGGATGAGCCAGAGCGCGATGCAAGGCCGACGACGACGAGCGCGGTGCCGATGACGAGCACGTTGCGACCGAGCCGCTGCGCCAGCCGGTTGCTCTGCGACGAGCCGATGATCGAGCCGATCGCGAACGGCACGGACACCAGGCCGGACTCCAGCGCGGTGTGACCGAGGCCAGCCTGCCAGAGCAGCGAGATCGTGAAGAAGATGCTGGTGAACGCCGCGAAGTAGACGAGCGCCAGGATCGTGCCGCCCGAGAACGCCGGGTGGCTGAACAGGTGCGGCGGCACCAGCGGGCTGCGGCCGCGCTTGGTGTACGCGACCTCCCACACGGCGAACAGCACGATGAGCACGACGCCGCCGGCGAGCGTCAGGTAGGTCCACAGCGGCCAGCCCTTCTGCTGGCCCTCGATCAGCGGAACGAGGATCGCGACGAGACCGCCGGCGAGCAGGATGAGCCCGAGCCAGTCGACGCCGCCGTCGCGGCTGCGCGTGGTGCCTGGCTGGTGATCTCGGCGATCTTCTTCGCGCCGGGGATGAGCAGCAATCGCGAGGATCAGGGCGATGACACCGATCGGCAGGTTCACCCCGAAGACGAGTCGCCATCCGTTCGTGCGTTCCGAACGCCTGGATGATGAGACCGCCGACGATCGGGCCGAGCGCGCTCGAGACACCGATGACGGCGCCCATGATCGCGAAGGCCTGTGCCGCGCACTCGGCCCGGGAACAGGATCTGGATGTAGGCGGTGACGGCGGGAACGAAGATGCCGCCGGCGAGGCCCTGCACGACGCGGAACGACGATGAGCTGGACGTCGCTCTGCGCGAGACCGCAGGCGAGGCTCGCGGCCGTGAAGAGCGCGAGCCCGCTGAAGAAGACCCACTTGTGGCCGAACCGGTCGCCGAGGCGTCCGGCCGGGATGAGCGCGACACCGAACGCGAGCGCATAGCCCGGAGATGATCCAGGACAGCACGTCCTCGCCGGCGGCGTTGCCCGGCACCGTTGACGTGCTCGCGGATGGTCTGCAGCGCGACGTTGACGATGGTGGTGTCGAGCAGCGCCATGAACATGCCGATGAGCAGCACGATGAGGGCGCGCCAGGCGTGCGGACGACGGGCGCGGGCGCCGTGCCCCAGGCGGCCGCGGGTGGCGGAGGTGTGCTGACATGACTAGCGTTCCTTTCGTGCCGACTCGTCGGCGATGATTTCGCGGTAGCTGTTTGAACAGGTCTTCGTGCCATTCGACGTCGGCGGCGAGCCGCGCGACCTTGTGCTTCATGACGATCTGTTCGGTGAAGGTGAGGTACTGCGCGATCGTGGCGAGGTGCGCCTCGGCTTCGGCGACCATCGCCTTGAGACGGTGCGATGCGCGCCGCGAGCATGTCGGGCAGCGCGTCGAGCTTGTCGCGGTCGAGTCGCGACATCGCGAGGTCGAAGGGATCGGAGCGCACGACGATCTCGCGGAGCGCGTCGCGCTTGGTGACGGCGAGCGCGACCCGGCCGGCCTCGGTGATGCCGTAGATCTGGCGCTCGGGGTACGCGCCCTCGCGCTCGGACCGCACCTCTTCGATCAGGCCCTCGCGTCGCCATCCGCTTGAGCGCGCCGTAGAGCGCGCCGACGCTGATGTCCGTCCAGTCGTGGACGTGCTCCTTCTCGGCGAGCAGCCGAAGCTGGTGGCCGTGCATCGGCACCCTCCTCGACGAGGGCGTCGAGGATGTAGAGCCGGATGCTGGACACGCGACTACTCTCGCAGAAGTAGTTTTGCGTGTCAAGCCCGTCTATTACGCCGTATTTCGCGTCGACTCTGTTGGTACTCAGGGGGCACCTGCCTAGGCTCGCAGTCGAGTGGGCAGAGTCCGCCCGCCGAAGAATTCCGCGTACCATCCGATTCAAGGAGCACCCCATGGCCGACTGGCAGTTCGAAACCAAGCAGATCCACTCCGGCGCGCAGCCCGACCCGGTGACCAACGCCCGCGCGACGCCCATCTACAAGACGACCTCGTACGTCTTCGACAGCACCGAGCACGCGAAGAACCTCTTCGCGCTCGCCGAGTTCGGCAACATCTACTCGCGCATCATGAACCCGACCAACGACGTCGTCGAGCAGCGCCTCGCCGCGCTCGAGGGCGGCACGGCGGCGCTGGCCGTCGCCTCCGGCTCGTCGGCGATCACGTACGCGGTGCTCAACATCGCGGGCGCGGGCGACCACATCGTCTCGTCGTCGTCGATCTACGGCGGCACGTACAACCTCTTCAAGTACACGCTCGCCAAGCTCGGCATCGAGGTCACGTTCGTCGAGGACCAGGATGACGCCGCCGAGTGGGCCGCAGCCGTGCGCCCCAACACGAAGCTGCTCTTCGCCGAGACCATCGGCAACCCGAAGATCAACATCCTCGACATCGAGCTCGTCGCCAAGGTCGCGCACGACAACGCGCTGCCGCTCATCGTCGACAACACGATCGCGACGCCGTACCTCATCCGTCCGTTCGAGTACGGCGCCGACATCGTCGTGCACTCCGCCACCAAGTTCCTCGGCGGCCACGGAACGGTCATCGCCGGCGTCATCGTCGACGGCGGCAAGTTCCCGTGGTCGAAGCACGTCGACAAGTTCCCGGGCCTGACCGAGCCCGACCCGTCGTACCACGGCGCCAGCTACACGACCGTGCTCGGCGACGGCATCGCCTACGTCATCAAGGCGCGCGTGCAGCTGCTGCGCGACACCGGCGCGTCGCTCTCCCCCGACAGCGCGTTCGCGCTCATCCAGGGCATCGAGACGCTCAGCCTGCGCATCGAGCGCCACGTGCAGAACACGCAGGAGATCGCCGAGTGGCTCGAGAACCACCCGGACGTCGCCTCGGTCAACTACTCGGGCCTGCCGTCGAGCCCGTGGTACGCCGCCGCCAACAAGTACGCCCCCAAGGGCGTCGGCGCCGTCGTCTCGTTCGAGCTCAAGGGCGGCGTCGACGCCGGTCGCGCGCTCGTCGAGACGGTCACGCTGTTCAGCCACCTCGCCAACATCGGCGACGTGCGCAGCCTGATCATCCACCCCGCGTCGACGACGCACTCGCAGCTCACGCCCGGAGCAGCAGCTCACCACGGGTGTCACGCCCGGCCTGGTGCGCCTCTCGGTCGGGCTCGAGAACGTCGACGACCTGAAGGCCGACCTCGAGGCCGGCCTCGCGGCCGCGCGCAACGCCGGAGCCACGGCGAGCACCATCCGCCTGACCCCGACCCACCGCGAACGCGCCGACCGCCGTAACACGGCGGCGGCGCGTTCCGCATTCCGCGATACTTGAGGCTGACATGGACTGGCAGACTCCCGAAGACACCGTTCCCTCGGCCTTCATCACCGAGGCGAACGCCAAGGCGCTTCTCGGCAAGCCGCCGGCGACCGGCGCGTGGCGCGAGGGCGACCCCGTCGGCGACCGCCAGTTCGTGTCGCATCGGCGCGCTGAAGCTCGAACGCGGCGACGAGCTGCCGCACGTGCGCATCGCCTACGAGACGTTCGGCACGCTGAATGCCGCGGGCGACAACGCCGTACTCGTCCTGCACGCGCTCACGGGCGACAGCCACGTCGTCGGGGACCCGGCGCCCGGCCACCCGACGGCCGGGTGGTGGAGCGGCATCGTCGGCGCCGGCAAGGCGATCGACACCGACGAATGGTTCGTCGTCGCGCCGAACATGCTCGGCGGCTGCCAGGGCTCGACCGGGCCGGCATCCACCGCTCCTGACGGCACCGAGTGGGGCGCACGCTTCCCGTTCGTGACGATCCGCGACCAGGTGGCCGCACAGGCGGCCTTCTCCGACGCGATCGGCATCTCGACGCTGGGCGGCTGTCATCGGCGGCTCGATGGGCGGGATGCAGGCGCTCGAGTGGGCGATCACGCTACCCGGAGCGGGTCGAGCGCATCGGCATCCTCGCGTCGCCCGAGTCGAGCAACGCCGACCAGATCGCGCTGAACACCGTGCAGATCGACGCCATCCAGCTCGACCCGAAGTTCGCCGACGGCGACTACTACGGCGCGGACGACGGCGACGGCCCCTACCGCGGACTCGCGCTGGCCCGGCGGATGGCGCTGCTCAACTACCGCTCCCCGACCGAGCTCAACGACCGGTTCCAGCGCAGCTGGCAGAGCGGCATCAGCCCGCTGGGCGGCGGCGGCCGGTACGCGGTCGAGAGCTACCTCGACTTCCACGGCAACAAGTTCACGCGCCGTTTCGACGCCAACAGCTACATCACGCTCGCCAACGCCATGAACTCGCACGACATCGGCCGCGACCGCGGTGGCGTGGCCGAGCGCGCTCGCCGCGGGTCACCGCGCGCGCGCTCGTGCTCGGCATCGACACCGATCGGCTGTTCCCGCTCGAGCACCAGCGCCTGATCGCCAGCCTGCTGCCGTCGACGATCGACGACGGCGACGTCGTCGTGATCTCGTCGCCGTTCGGCCACGACGGATTCCTGATCGAGGATGAGCTCGTCGGCGCCCATCTGGAGCGCCTACTGCGCTCCTGACCGTTCGGGCAGAATGCGCCGGAAAGCGAAATCGTTTCGGGTATACAAACGAGTCTGTGTCATGTTCGCTATGCTGTCGCAGACAGGAGCATGCATGGGAAGATCGCAGCCAACGCCGCCATCAGAGTGGCGATTGTCGACGATCATCGACTGGTTCTCGACGGACTCTCCGCGCGCCTTCACGACCCCGCGAACGGCATCTCCATCGTCGCCGCCGAGACCACGTGGGCCGGCCTCATCGCCCACCCCGAATTCCCGGTGGATGTCGTCGTGCTCGACCTTCACCTCGAAGACGGCATCCCGTCGGAACCAAGCTCCGCGCGCTCGGCACGATCGGCACCGCAGCCATCGTCATGAGCCGGCACGCCGACTCCGCATCCGTCACCGCCGCCATGCGCGCGGGCGCCATGGGGTTCGTGCCCAAGACCGACTCCGCCGACGAGCTTGCCGCCGCCATCCGCGCCGCTGCCGACAGCACGCCGCACCTCTCCGCGCCGCTCGCCGAGGCGATGGCCGGATTCGCCGCCTCGCCCGACCCCGGCCTCGGCCGCCAGGAGCAGCGCGCGCTCGTGCTCTACGCATCCGGCCGATCCATCAAAGAGGTCGCCGCCGAGATGGACACCACCGAAGAGACCGTCAAGTCGTACATCAAGCGCGCGCGCCGAAAATTCCGCGAGGTCGGCATCGACGTCGGCACGCGCATCCTGCTGCGCCGCTACGGCATCCGCGAAGGCTGGCTGACGCCGGAGTAGGTCACTGGCAGGGCGGCTCACTGGCAGGGCGGGCCCGTAGCTGGGGCCGCTGTTGGTCCAGCGGCCCCTGCTACCCCCCGGGTTAGCAACTCCGGAGCACTAATCCGGAATTGCTGGCGTCGTTCTATCGGGCGAAACGCCGTTCCGCATCCCCACCGGAGTGGCTTTGCGGCTGTATTACTGTGGCGGCGCAGATTACTGCGGCGCACCCCTCTGATTGCACTTCAACCGTATCCGCAAGTTTGTGCCTGGCGGCGACCGGTGTGGCACCCCCATTTGTGGTGGCAATCTGCGACGATTTGACCGACATGGAACTCATTGCCAAGGAGCGGGATCGCCTCCTGCAGCGCACCGCGCGCTTCCTCGGCCTTGCGGAACGATCCTCACGCTCATCAGCCTGTGCTTCCCGGGCGTCGTTCCACTGAACAATCTTCGTCGCGACCATCCCGCTGCTGCTGCATCCTGACGCTCTGCCAGTTCATGGTGGCGCGCAGCCGTCCGGTGCTGTGGGCGGCCGTCGGAATCGCTGTCGGGCGTCGCCGCGCTCGTCGGTCGTGCGGCTGCCGCTTCGACACTCCCCCGTCGGAGTCGCTCGGCGTCGGCGGTCGCACCGCTGGGGGCAGCCGGAATCGCCTGCTTCGCCCTCGTGCTCGTGTCGAGCGTCCCGCGAGTCCTGCTCATCATCGTCGGTGCCGCCGCCACGCACCGGACTCGTGCAGTTCGCCAGCCCTGCACACCGGTGTTCTGTCGCCGACGGCGCTCGCCGTCATCCTCGGCTGGGTGCTCGCCTCCGTGCTCGGCTACTGGCTGAGCGCCAGCGTTCCGCGTGCAGCCCGCCGCATCTACAGCATCGGCAAGGCCCACCGCGCCGAGCGCCAGGCCAGCGAGACCGAGGCGCAGCGTCGCCAGGGCGCGCGCCTGCTGCACGACACCGTGCTCGCGACGCTCACCCTGCTCGCGCACTCCGGCGTCGGCGTCGCCCCGGAGGCGCTGCGCCAGCAGGCCTCCGAGGATGCCCGCCTGCTGCGCCAGCTGCGGCTCGGCGCGACCCCGACCCCGCAGGCGTCCGGGCCCTACAACCTCACGCCCGTCGAGGAGACCCCGCTCGGCACGACCCTCGAGTCGGTCAAGCAGCGCTTCGGCCGGATGGGCCTCGAGGTCAGCTGGCACGGCACCGGCCAGGTGCTGCTGCCGAGCGACGTGCTCGACGCGTTCCTGCTCTCGCTCGCCGAATGCCTCGAGAACGTTCGCCGCCACTCCGGCGTGACCCAGGCGCACGTCACCATCACCGACGACGCGACCACCGTGCGCGCCATGGTCACGGACTGCCGGCGTCGGCTTCGACCTCGAAGGCATCGACGACGACAAGTTCGGGTTCCGCGAATCCGTGATCGGCCGCCTCCGCGAGGTCGGCGGCAACGCCCGCCTGTTCTCGAGCCCCGGCTCCGGCACGACCGTCGTTCTCGAGGTTCCCAAATGAGCAGCTTCCTTCGCCCCGACGAGAACACGCTCGGCGTCATCTTCGGCCGCCGCAACAAGGGCGGCCCGCCCGGTGTGGCGAAGGCTTTCCGTCAGGCGAGCGCGCGCGGCGCGACGCTCGGCACCGGATACCTCGGCGTCGGCGCGGGCGTGCTCAGCGCCATCCAGGCGCTGTACGGCCTCAGCCTGTTCGCCTCGCAGTGGAGCCTGTACCCCGACCCGTGGCTGGCCGCGGTAGCCTGGGTGCTCTACGTCGCCGCATTCGTCACCGCCCTCATCACGGTGTCGGTGCGCGGCGACCGGCTTCCGCTCTGGCTGTTCGTCGTCTACCTGGTCGCCCTGGCGGGCGTCGTCGCTCTCGACTTCTTCGCGATCTGGCCGCTGCACAACATCGGCGCTTTCGCGACCGCCTCCGTCTCAGCGGGCTTCGGTCTCATGATCGTCGTCACCCTGCGTCGCGGTCGCGAGGTGCTCGCCGCGGCCGGCGTGCTCGGTCTCGCCTTCGTGGTCGCCATCGTGCATCGACAGCCACCTCACGCGCAGCCACCTTCCCGAACCAGCTCAACGCCCTCGCGCTCGCGGTACTGCCCACCGTGATCGGCGTGTTCGTCGTTCGCGGGTTCCGCCGGATGGTGCAGCAGGAGCTCGACCGGGTGCTCGTGCAGAGCACGGTCTCCGCGCCGCGCTTCGCGGTCGGCATGCTCGCCTCCGAAGAACTGGCCCGCCTCGACCTCGCCGCCGAAGACCTGCTCGAATCGGTCGCGACGGGCCGCACCAAGCTCAAGCTCGACCCGAAGACCGCGTCGGTCGCGGCATCCCTCGCCACCGAGCTTCGCCTGCACCTCATCGAGGGCCGCCGCGAGACCTGGCTGTACCACGCGGTCTCCGAATCCGAGATGCTCGGCAAGGCGGTGACGCTCAGCGACAAGGGAAGCCTCGCCGGCCTGCTCGACCCCGACCAGCGCGACGGCCTGCTCTCGGCGTCTGGCTGCTGATGAGCGACACCCGCAAGCAGAACGTCACACGCACCCTCTCGCTGACACTCGGACCGGTCGCCCCCACCGCTGTGCGGCTCGAGAACAACCAGATCATCGTGCCGATCGTGATCACCACGACGGATGTGCCCCGAAATCGCGTCGACCCGGCGATCTGGGCCTCCATTTCGCGGGTGGGGCGATACAGTGACTCCACCGAGAAGTCCAGCCTGCGCGTCGACATCGAGTGCATCGTCGACAACCCGGCTGACCAGTGATCGCGCGTACAACCGGGACCCGAGCACTACCTATGGAAACCAAACTCGCGATAAGCCCATCTCGCGGAAAGACAAAGAGGTTCTCACGTGTCACCAGCTGAAAATCGAATTCGCCTCGCCATCGTCGACGACCACCGGATGCTGCTCGGCGCACTGACCGAGTGGATCCGCAACGCGGCCCCCGACATCGACATGGTCGCCGCCGTCGCCTCGTGGCCCGAGCTGCTGACGCATCCGGAGTTCCCCGTCGACGTCGTGCTGCTCGACCTCGACCTCAAAGACAACATCCCGGTCTCGCTCAAGATCTCGACGCTGAAGACCACGGGCGTTCGCGTCGTGCTCATGAGCACGTACTCCGAGCCGAACGTCGTGCGCGAGGCGCTCGCCGCCGGCGCGCTCGGCTACCTCGTGAAGAGCGAAGACGCCAGCATGATCGTCGAGGCGATCCGCGCCGCCGCCGAGGGCGAGTCCTTCGTGTCGGCCGAGCTCGACCTCGCGCTCAACTCCGGCGAGGTGGGCGGCGCGCCCAAGCTCAGCGCGCAGGAGCGCCGCGTCATGGCGCTGTACGGCGGTGGCGAGCCGGTCAAGGCCGTCGCGTACCAGCTGGGCATCTCCGAGGAGACCGCGAAGAGCTACCTCAAGCGCATCCGCGAGAAGTACCGCGTCGCCGGGATCGACGTCGGCACGAAGGTGGCGCTACGAAAGCGCGCCATCCAGGACGGCATCCTGCTGCAGACCGAGGCCCCCGGCCCGATGTAGCGTTGCGGCGCTCGACGCCGAAACTCGTGATCGCGAGCAGCGACGCCGAGCACGCACAGCACGAGGCCGATCCAGGTCGACCGCCAGGTAGCCGAGCCCGGCCGCGACGACCACGCCGCCCAGCGCTGCGCCGATGCTGTTGCCGATGTTGAGGGACGCGTGGTTGACGGCCGCCGCGAGCGTCTGGCTGTCGCCCGCGACGTTCATGAGCCGGGTCTGGATGCACGGGCGACAGGCCCGAGGATGCGACGCCGATCAGGAACACGACCGACGAACACCGCGAACGGGGTTCGAGCCGGTGAGCGCGAGCCCCGCGAACGCGAGCAGCAGAATGCCGAAGAACACGAACAGCCCGCGCTTCAGGCGCGTGATCCGCGACGTGGCCGCCGATGAAGTTGCCGACCGTCATCCCGACCCCGGCGACGCACCAGCACAATCGACACGAACGCCTCGGGCAGCCCCGCGACCGTCGTCACGATGGGCGCGATGTAGCGTGTAGACCGCGAAGAAGCCGCCGAAGCCGATCGCGCCGATCCCCAGGGCGAACCACACCTGCGGGCGAGCGAAGATCGACAGCTCGCGGCGAACCGTGGCCGCCGGGTCACCGGGCTGCTTCGGAACCACGACCAGCACCGCGACGAAGGTGAGCGCGAAGATGGCCGCGACCGCGAGGTAGGCGACGCGCCATCCGGCGGCCTGCCCGAGCAGAGTGATCGCGGGCACGCCGATGATGTTGGCGACCGTCAGTCCGCCGAGCACGAAGGCGATGCCGCGACCGCGGTTGCCCGGCCCCATGAGCGACGCGGCGACCAGCGCGGCGACGCCGAAGTAGGCGCCGTGCGGCAGGCCCGCGAGAAACCGGGCGGCGAGCACGAGTCCGAAGGTCGGCAGCACCGCGGATGCGACGGTCGCGACACGTGAACGCGACCAGCAGCCACAGCAGCAGCGTCTTGCGCGGCGAAACGCGCCGACAGGGCCGCGATAGTCGGCGCACCGACGACGACACCCGGCCGCGTACGCCGAGACCAGCAGGCCCGCCTGGGCGTTCGCGCCCGAGGGCGACACCGCGTAGACGGTCGGGATCAGCTGCCGCGCGATGTTCGGCAGCAGGCCCATCGCGACGAACTCGGTGCAGCCGATAGCGAAGCCGCCGAGCGCCAGGGCGAGAAGCGCGAGCCGCACTCGTGCTCGGCTCAGGCCGTGGTCGTGCGCGGTGGGGAGTGCAGAAGTCATTGGGGCGGTGCTGTCCTCAAGGCGTGGGTCGTCGTCGGGAGTTGCCGCGCTGCGCTCGGGCGGTCGGTGAACGGCCACGCCGCCGGCAGCCAGGCATCCTTGTCGTCCAGCGACTCATGGATGACGAACGGTCGAAGCAGTCCGCCGAGAACACTCACTGACCAACCAAACAGCGACGAGCAGCAGAATATTCCGCAGCGTGAGCGCCAGCAGCAGCGGAAGCTGGAGGTCGAGCAGCTGCGCGTAGAAGTACGGGATAGAACACCTGCGTGAGCGCCGCGACGGCCAGGGCCATCGCCGCGGGAAACCGGAACGACGCGGCCATGACCCATGCTTCGCGTCGCCAGGCCCAGGATGATCGGCACCGCCAGCCACGTCATGTACTGCGGCGACCCGACCTTGTTGAACACGATGAACGCCGTGACGAGCGCGAGCGACAGCGGCGCGAGGAGCTCGGTCACCGCCGCACCGCGCTGCACGGCGACGATGCCCAGCACGGCGATCACAATGACCGCCAGACCGAGCAGCGGGTTCATGAGCGCCGCGACCGCGGTGGAACCGGGACCGTTCACCTCGAACGTGTTGATGGTCCTCGTTGTAATACGGGAACGAACCGCCGATGTGCAGGTACGACAGCCACATCCACACGGTGCTCGCCGGCGACTCCACCTGCAGCGCGCGCGAAGTCTGCTGAGAGATGAAGCTCAACACGTTGGTGCCCGAGCCGAGGGCGAGCGCGAACCGCCACGATGACGACGCTCGTCAGCACCGCGGTCACGAGGATGCGAACGCGCGCCCTGCTCGCGATGATCGCGGCGGCAATGAGGGCCGCGGGCCACACCTTGATCCAGGTCGCGATCGTGAGCAGGAACGCGGCGAGGCGCGGACGGGCCGCAAGCATCAGCACCGCCACGATGGCGACCGGAACAGAGATCGAGTCGATGCGACCGAGCGCGATCGGACCGAGCAGCAGCAGGAAAGCGATCCACCACCATCCGAGCGCCACCGGACGTGACGGCCGACGCCATCCCACCAACACCGCGAATGCGACCGCATCGAGCACGAACACCAGCGCGAGCCACGTGCTCGCGTAGTTGCCGAAACCGAACGTGCCGGCAAGGATCATCGGCACCAGCGCCACGATCGGGTAGACCCAGGCCTTGTCGATGCCGACATAGAAGCTGCCCAGGTCGGCCTGCTCCGTCCAGTACCTGTACTGGTTGACCACGTCGCCCAGGGGCCGCCCGGTGCGATCAGGTTGAGGTAACCCAGCCACAGGTGAGTCAGCACGAAAGCGCTCCAGAGCACCGTCGGACTGCGGGAAAGCGAGCCGAAAACCCGGCGCCAGCGCGGCAGCGCGGCGGCGGCGACGACATGCGCATCAAGCGTATCCCGCGCCCCGGGGCAGCCCCGTCAGGACTCTCGCGTCACGAAGCCGAGAGAAGTGCGGCGATCGTCGCCGAAAGTTCGGTGGCGACATCCAGAACCGTGAGCGGACCCCCGCCGGATGCCCGTGCCGCCGCCAGCCCGTGCAGCACCGACGCCGTTGCGGCGAGCCGCGCGAGGGCCTGCGGATCGGAGGCGACCTCGTCGGAGTGGGTCGCCACAAGCGCGCCGAGCATGCCGCCGAGCGCATCGCCGGCGCCCGCGGTGGCCAGCCAGCTGGGCGCAGCGCTCGCCGACAGCCGAAGACCGCCCGGCGAGGCGACATAGGTGGTGTGGCCCTTCAGCAGAACCGTGACCCCGAGGGAATCGGCCGCGCTCGCCGCCGCCGACGCAGGATCGTTCGCGATCGTCTCGGCGTCGCCATCGATGAGTTTCGCCAGTTCTCGAAAATGTGGCGTAATGACGACGGGTCCCGTCGCCGACGTCACCAGCGACAGCGCACCGCCGTCGAGCACGAGCGGCACACCCTGGGCGGCGGCCTCCGCCATCCAGGCACCCGACTCGCTGCCCTCGACCCTGTCGATGCCCGAGCCGATCAGCCACGCCTGCACCCGACCCTCAGCCGTCACCACCTCGGGACGTCGCGCGAGCACCAGGGCGACCGGGACGCTCCGGGCCGAGGTACCGCACCATACCGACGCCGGTGCGAAGCGCGGCCTCGACGCCGAGCACCGCGGCGCCCGGATACAGCGTGCTGCCCGTGATCACGCCGAGCACCCCTCGGGTGTACTTGTCGTCGTCCTGCCCCGGCACCGCGATCTGGGCCGCGCGCATCCCGCGGCGGTCCAGTGCGGTGTACTCGGTGGTCATGGTCCCACGATAGTTTGGAGCGCGTGCCACTTCGCATCCTTGATCGTGTCGTCGTCTTCGACTATGGCGAGGTGATCTCGCGCTCCCCCAGCGACGCCGACCGTGAGGCGCTCGTCGCTCAGGCCGGAGCCGGGGTCGACGCCGAAGCCGTTCTGGCGCAGCTACTGGCTGCACCGCGACGCGCTCGACCGGGGCGACCTCAGCATCACCGACTACTGGCGCGACCATCGCCACGCGAGGTCGGCGCGACCTGGACTCCCGCCACCGTGCAGCAGCTGTGGGCTGCCGACTTCCGCAGCTGGATCAGCGTCGAGCCCGGCACCGTCGACCTTCTCGCCGAGATGCACGACGGGCGGCACCCGGCTCGCGCTGCTGTCGAACGCCGGCTTCGACTTCTGCGGACCCGTTCCGCTTCTCGCCCATGGGGCAGTACTTCGAGCGCATTTTCGTCAGCGCCGAGATGAACGCGCTCAAGCCGGAACCAGCGATCTACCTCGAGGTCGCGACGCGAGCTCGGAATTACTGCCGAGCCAGATGGTGTTCATCGATAACAAGAGCGTCAACACGGATGCCGCAGCCGCTGCTCGGAATCACCGTGCACCATTTCACCGGCGTCGACGGCCTCGCGCGGTTCCTGGAATCGCTTGCCGCACCCTCCTGATTGGACCCCTCGTGCCAGCACTGTTCGAACCGTTCACCGTCCGCGACCTCACCCTTCGCAACCGCATCTGGGTCGCCCCGATGTGCCAGTACTCGGTGTTCGATGAGGACGGCGTTCCGACCCCGTGGCACCTCGTGCACCTCGGCGCACTCGCGACCGGCGGCTCCGCGCTCGTGATCTCCGAGGCGACCGCAGTGACTGCGGAGGGACGCATCTCGCCGCGCGACACCGGCATCTGGAACGACGCACAGCGCGACGCGTGGCGCCCGATCGTCGACTTCATCCATTCGCAGGGTGCCGCCGCGGGCATCCAGCTCGCGCACGCCGGCCGCAAGGCGTCGACCTACCCGGCGTGGGGATACGAGCAGCACGGGACTGTTCCCGCGGCCGAGGGCGGCTGGACCGACTGTCTGCGCCATCGGCCATCGCGTTCCCCGGCTACGACGCTCCCGCCGCGCTGGACGCCGCGGGCATCGACGCGATCGTCGACGGCGTTCGTCGCCGCGGCGGTTCGGTGCGATCGATGCCGGGTTCGACCTGCTCGAGACTCCACGCCGCTCACGGCTACCTGATGCACCAGTTCCTCTCGCCGCTCAGCAACCAGCGCACCGACGAGTACGGCGGATCGCTCGAGAACCGCGCCCGGCTGCTGCTGCGGCGTCGTCGGCGTCGATTCGCGCAGCCGTCGGCGACGGATGTCCCGCTGCTCGTGCGTTTCTCGGCGACCGACTGGACCGAGGGCGGCTGGGACGAGGCACAGACCTCGACCGTCGCCGGCTGGGCCCGGGCTGCCGGCGCCGACTTCTTCGACATCTCGTCGGGCGGAAATGTCGCGGCGAACGATCCCGCTTGGTCCCGGCTACCAGGTTCCGTTCGCCGAGTACGTGCGATCGAACGCCGAGGTCCCGACCAGCGCGGTCGGCCTCATCACCGACCCGCACCAGGCCGAGGAGATCGTCGCCATCGGGCAAGGCGGACGTCGTCATGCTGGCCCGCGAGCTGCTGCGCGACCCGCACTGGCCGCTTCGTGCCGCCCACGAGCTCGGCGTCGACCTCGACTACTGGCCCGGCCAGTACCTTCGCGCGAAGCCAGCGATCGGCTAGAGCACCCCGGTGGTCGAGTAGCGCGCTCTGGCCCAAGCGCGCTCGGCTGAGTCGAGTAGCGCGCCTGGCACTGCCGGCGCCTTCAGCGGCCAGGGCGTCGCGCGTCGCGTCCTGCACCTCGCCGACGAGCTCCTCGATGATGTCCTCGAGGAACAGCGCGCCCTGCGTCGCGCCCGACTCGTCGAACACCCGCGCGACGTGCAGTCCGGTGCGGCGCATGGTCGCGAGCGCGTCCTCGATGTCGGTCGCCCCGGAGATCGAGATCAGCTTGCGGATGCGACGCGGCGGCACCGGCTCGGTGTACTCGTCGTCGTCGAGGTCGAGCACGTCCTTGAGGTGCAGGTAGCCGGTCGGCTCGCCCCGCGTCGTCGACGAGCACGTAGCGCGAGAACCCGCGCTGCGCGACGGCGCGCTCGACGTCGGCGGGTGTCGCATCCTCGGGCAGGGTGACGAGCTTGGCGATCCCGACCGCGACGTCGGCGACGCGCTTCGTCGAGAACTCGAACGCGGCGCTGAGCGTGCCGGTGGTGTCGGTCAGCAGTCCCTCGCGGGTCGACTGCGCGACGATGTTGGCGACCTCGTCGACCGTGTAGGCGCTGTTCGCCTCGCTCTTGGGCTTGATGCCGAACGAGCCGCACGACGCCGTTCGAGGTCGCGTTCAGCGCGACGATGATCGGCCGGAAGATCGTGGCGAACGCGACGAGCGGCGGCGCGAGGATCAGCACGGCGCGCTCCGGGATCGAGAACGAGAGGTTCTTCGGCACCATCTCGCCGAAGATCACGTGCAGGAACGACACGATCAGCAGCGCGACGAGGAACGACACCGTCTCGACGACGGCGACCGTCCAGTGCAGCGCGTCGAGCGGCTTCGAGACCAGGTCGTGGATGGCCGGCTCCGACACGTTCAGGATCAGCAGCGAGCACACCGTGATGCCGAGCTGGGTGGTCGCGAGCATCAGCGTCGCGTGCTCCATCGCCCACAGCGCGGTCTTCGCCGCGCGCGATCCCGTGTCGGCGCGCGGCTCGATCTGCGAGCGCCGCGCCGAGATGATCGCGAACTCGGCGCGCGACGAAGAACGCGTTGACGAACAGCAGGATGACCAGCCAGCCGATCCCCCACCAGTCACTCATCGCGCTCACCGCCCGGACGGTCTCGACGTCGCGGCGTGTAGCGCACGCGGTCGATCCGGCGGCCGTCCAGCCGCTCGACCCGGAACACGCCGCCGTTGACGGTGACGGTGTCGCCGACGACCGGCAGTCGTGCCGAGTTCGCTCATCATCCAGCCGGCGACGGTCTCGTACGGGCCGTCCTCCGGCACGTTGACGTCGGTGCGTTCGAGCAGTTCGTCGGGCCGCAGGATGCCCGGAAACGTGAACCAGTCGCGGCTGCGCACGACGTCCGGCCGGCTGCGGTCGTGCTCGTCGGACACCTCGCCGACGAGCTCCTCGACGAGGTCTTCGAGGGTCGTGACGCCGGCGGTTCCGCCGTACTCGTCGACGACGATCGCCATCTGGTAGCCGCGGCCGCGCAGCTCGCCGAGCAGCAGGTCGAGCTTCATGGTCTCGGGCACGCGCAGTGCCTCGCTCTGCGAGCGCGGTCGACGGGCACGTCGCCGCGCTTTTCGCGGGGCACCGCGACGGCCTGCTTGATGTGCACCAGCCCGACGACGTCGTCGATGCCGTCGTCGATGACGGGGAACCGCGAGAATCCGGTGCGGCGCGCGAGGTCGATGACGTCCTGCGCCGTGTCGGTGCGCTCGAGCGCTCTCGACGCCGCGGCCGCGGCGTCATGACGTCCTGGGCGGTCAGATCGGAGAAGGCGAGGGTGCGCGCGAGCAGTGTGGCGGTGTCGCTGTCGAGGCTGCCCTCGCGCGCCGACCGGCGAACGAGCGAGGTGAGCTCCTCGGCGGTGCGGGCGAAGCTCAGCTCCTCTTTCGGCTCGATGCCGACCAGACCGCAGGATGCCGTTCGCCGTGACGTTGAGCAGCCACACGACGGGCTTGAAGACGGTGGTGAAGCCGACCTGGAACGGGATGACGACCTTGCCGGTCTCGCGGGGAAGGGCGAGCGCGATGTTCTTCGGCACGAGCTCGCCGAGGATCATCGAGATCAGCGTCGCGATCGCGACCGCGAGGATCGCCGCCACCGCGACGACCCAGCCGTGCGCCCAGCCGAGGCCCGCCGAACGGCGGCGTCAGCAGCCAGACGAAGCCGGGCTCGAGCGTGTAACCGGTGAGGAGTGTCGTGAGCGTGATGCCGAGCTGCGCGCTCGACAGGTGGGTCGAGGTGATCTTGAGCGCGCTGATCGTCATGCCGAGGTTGCGTTCGCCCCGCGCTGCCGCGACTCGAGGTCGGAGCGATCGAGGTTGACCAGGGCGAACTCGGATGCGACGAAGAAGCCGGTGCCGACGGTGAGCAGCACACCCGACGACGAGCAGCAGCCACTCAGGCATTGATGCCCGGGCTTCGGCGACTGAAAGGGTCGTCCATTATCTACCCGAGTATATCGAGCGACTCACCACGACACCGGCAGCGCCTTGCCCTCTTCGTAGCCTGCCGCGCTCTGGATGCCGACGAGCGCGCGCTCGTGGAACTCGTCGACGGTGGATGCGCCCGGCGTAGGTGAACGAGCTGCGCACGCCCGACGTGATCATGTCGAGCAGGTCTTCGAGCGAGGGGCGCAGCGGGTCGAGGTAGATCTTCGAGCTGCGAGATGCCCTCGGCGAACAGGGTCTTGCGGGCGAGCTCGTAGGGGTCGAGGTTGTCGAAGCGCTGCTTGACCGCCTTGGTCGACGCCATGCCCCAGCTCTCCTTGTAGAGGCGGCCGTCGGCATCCGTGTTGAGCGTGCCCGGCGCCTCGATGGTGCCGGCGAACCAGGAGCCGACCATGACGGATGCCGCTCCCGCGGCGAGCGCCAGCGCGACGTCGCGCGGGTAGCGCACGCCGCCGTCGGCCCAGACGGCGGCGCCGAGCTCGCGCGCGACCGCGGAGGTCTCGAGCACGGCGGAGAACTGCGGGCGGCCCACGGCGGTCATCATGCGCGTCGTGCACATGGCGCCCGGCCCGACGCCGACCTTGATGATGTCGGCGCCGGCCTCGACGAGGTCGCGCACGGCCACCGCGGTCACGACGTTGCCCGCGACGATCGGGCACGCCGAGGTTCAGGGCCGCGACCGTGCGGATGGCGCGCAGCATGCCCTCCTGGTGGCCGTGCGCGGTGTCGATGACCAGCACGTCGACGCCGGCGGCGACCAGGTCTTTCGCCTTCGCCGCGACGTCGCCGTTGATGCCGATCGCCGCGGCGACCCGCAGTCGCCCGGATGCGTCGACGGCCGGCTCGTAGAGGGTCGAGCGCAGCGCGCTGCGCGCGGCTGAGAGTGCCGACGACCTTGCCGTCCTCGAGCACGGGCGCGAATTCGAGGTTCGCCGCGACCATCAGGTCGAACGCGGCGCGCGGACCGTCGATGTCGTCGGCCTCGAGCGACGCGAGCGCACCGTGCAGCAGGTCGCCGAGGCGAGCATCCGGCAGCGCCGTCGCCGAGGCGGCCGGCCTGGATGGTGCCGAGGTACTCGCCGTCGTCGCCGTGCAGCACGATGCCGTGGCCGTCGACGGCGGGAATCCGCTGCAGGGCCGAGGCGACGCTGTCGTCCGGCGACGCGATCAGCGGGCTGTCCCACGCGACCGGCTGGTCCTTGACCCAGCGGATGGCGGCGACGAGGTCGTCGTGGTGCATGTCCTGCGGCAGCACGCCGAGCCCGCCGCGGCGGGCGAGCGTCGCGGCGAGCCGCGGGCCGGTCACGGAGTTCATGTTCGCGGCGACCAGCGGGATGGTCGCGCCGGTGCCGTCCGGCGGCGTCGAGCGACACGTCGAGGCGGCTCGAAACGGCCGAGCGGTTCGGCACGAGGAACACGTCCGAGTAGGTCAGGTCGTGGACGGGAGATGTCTCATAAAACTGCATGAATTTAACGCTAGACCCTCGTACTGGCGACAGCATGCCACCGGGTGAACGGTTAGTCTTAACGGCGGTGCTGGCGCAGCTGCCGCACCTTCCTAGAGGCGCCGCGCGACAGCGCGTGCAATAAGCGGATGAGAGTGGGCGGTCGGCTGTGTCAAGCCACGTGACCGGAGTCGAGGATGGTGCCTCGAGCGAATTCGGAGCCAACGAATGGCTCGTAGACGAAATGTACGAGAAGTACATCGTCGACAAGGACTCGGTCGAGAAGACCTGGTGGCCGATCCTCGAGAGCTACAAGCCCACCGTCGATGCAGGCGCCGAACGACCCGCCGTCGACGCCCGCGCATCCGCCGCCGTCGACTCCGATCCGACGCCGACCGCGACCATCACGCTGCCCGATGCCGAGCATCGACACCGCCGCACCGACCGAGCTCGTCGACGACGCCCCGCCGACGCAACCCGTCGCCGCCGACCGGCTCGCACGCCGGTCGCCCGCACCACGTCGATCCAGGCCAAGCCCGCGCCGATCCCGGCCGAGGCGCCGGCGACCTCACCCGTCGCCGTCCAGACGACGGCGAGCCCGAACCCGAAGCTCACGACGTCGTCGCCGTGCTCAAGGGCGTCGCCGAAGAGCCTCGCCGCCAACATGGACATCAGCCTCACGGTTCCGACCGCGACGAGCGTTCGCACCATCCCGGCCAAGCTGATGATCGACAACCGCATCGTCATCAACAACCACCTCAAGCGCGCCCGCGGCGGCAAGGTGTCGTTCACCCACCTCATCGCCTGGGCGATCGTCGAGACGCTCAAGGAGTTCCCGAGCCAGAACGTCTTCTACGACGAGATCGACGGCAAGCCGTCCGTCGTCACCCCGGCGCACATCAACCTCGGCATCGCGATCGACCTGCCCGAAGCCCGACGGCACGCGCAGCCTCGTGGTTCCCGGCATCAAGCGCACCGACACCATGGGCTTCGCGCGAGTTCCTGGTCGCCTACGAAGACGTCGTCGCGTCGCGCCCGCGACAACAAGCTCACGATGGCCGACTACCAGGGCAACACCATCTCGCTCACCAACCCGGGCGGCATCGGCACCGAGCACTCGGTGCCCCGCCTGATGAAGGGCGCGGGCAGCATCATCGGCGCGGGCGCTCTCGAGTACCCGGCCGAGTTCCAGGGCGCGTCGACCCGCACGCTCGTCCGACCTCGGTATCGGCAAGACCATCACGCTCACCTCCACCTACGACCACCGCGTCATCCAGGGCGCCGGTTCGGGCGAGTTCCTCAAGAAGGTGCACGAGCTGCTCATCGGCGAGCGCGACTTCTACGAGGACATCTTCGCCGCGCTGCGCATCCCCTACGACCCGATCCACTGGGCGTCCGACATCTCGCGTCGACCTCGCCGACCAGGTCGGCAAGACCGCGCGCGTTCAGGAGCTCATCAACTCGTTCCGCGTTCGCGGCCACCTCATGGCCGACATCGACCCGCTCGAGTACCGCCAGCGTTCCCACCCCGACCTCGACATCTCGAGCCACGGGCTCACCTTCTGGGACCTCGACCGCGAGTTCGTCACCGGCGGCTTCGGCGCCAAGAAGGTCGCGCTGCTGCGCGAGATCCTCGGCACGCTGCGTGACGCGTACTGCCGCACGATCGGCATCGAGTACATGCACATCCAGGACCCGGCGCAGCGCAAGTGGATCCAGGACCACGTCGAGAAGCCCTACCTCAAGCCGAGCCACGACGAGCAGATGCGCATCCTGGGCAAGCTCAACGAGGCCGAGGCGTTCGAGACCTTCCTGCAGACCAAGTACGTCGGCCAGAAGCGCTTCAGCCTCGAGGGCGGCGAGTCCACGATCTCGCTGCTCGACTCGATCATCCAGGATGCGGCTCACGCCGGCCTCGACGAGGTCGTCATCGGCATGGCCCACCGCGGTCGCCTCAGCGTGCTCACCAACATCGCCGGCAAGACCTACGGCCAGATCTTCCGCGAGTTCGAGGGCACGCAAGACCCGAAGACCGTGCAGGGCTCGGGCGACGTCAAGTACCACCTCGGCACCGAGGGCACCTTCACGAGCGCCGACGGCACGCAGATCCCGGTCTACATCGCCGCGAACCCGTCGCACCTCGAGGCCGTCGACGGCGTCATGGAGGGCATCGTCCGCGCCAAGCAGGACCGCCACCCCATCGGCAGCTTCTCCGTTCTGCCGATCATGGTGCACGGCGACGCGGCCATGGCCGGCCAGGGCATCGTCGACGAGGTGCTGCAGATGTCGCAGCTGCGCGCCTATCGCACCGGCGGCACAATCCACGTCAACATCAACAACCAGGTCGGCTTCACCACGCCTCCCGGCGAGGGCCGCACGTCGGTCTACTCGACGGATGTCGCCAAGACCATCCAGTGCCCGATCTTCCACGTGAACGGCGACGACCCCGAGGCCGTGATGCGCGTCGCGCAGCTGGCCTTCGAGTACCGCCAGCAGTTCCAGCGCGACGTCGTCATCGACCTCGTCTGCTACCGCCGCCGCGGCCACAACGAGGGCGACGACCCGTCGATGACGCAGCCGCTCATGTACAACCTCATCGAGGCGAAGCGCTCGGTTCGCACGCTCTACACCGAGGCGCTCGTCGGCCGCGGCGACATCACCGAAGAAGAGTACGACGCGGCGCACCACGACTTCCAGGACCGCCTCGAGCGCGCCTTCGCCGAGACGCACGCCGCCCAGACCGGCTCGATGCCGATCATCCCGACCGACGGCGGCGCGGTGGCAGACCTCGAGCGCCCGGAGTCGCAGCAGGATGACGCGGTCGGCGAACCGGCGACCACCGCGGTCGCCGAGGCGGTCGTGCAGCTCATCGGCGACGCGCACGACAACCCGCCCGCCGGGTTCACCGTGCACCCGAAGCTGCAGGCGCTGCTCAAGAAGCGCTACGAGATGAGCCGCACCGGCGGGATCGACTGGGGCTTCGGCGAGCTCATCGCTCTCGGTTCGCTGCTGCTCGAGGGCACCCCGGTGCGCATGGCCGGGCAGGACACCCGGCGCGGCACCTTCGTGCAGCGCCACGCCGTGCTTCCACGACCGCGTGAACGGCCAGGAGTGGCTGCCGCTCGCGAACCTCAGCGACTCGCAGGCGCGCTTCTGGATCTACGACTCGCTGCTGAGCGAGTACGCCGCCATGGGCTTCGAGTACGGCTACTCGGTCGAGCGTGCCGACGCGCTCGTGCTGTGGGAGGCCCAGTTCGGCGACTTCGCCAACGGCGCCCAGATCATCATCGACCAGTTCATCTCGTCGGCCGAGCAGAAGTGGGGCCAGCGCTCGAGCCTCGTGCTGCTGCTGCCGCACGGCTACGAGGGCCAGGGACCCGACCACTCGTCGGCCCGCATCGAGCGCTTCCTGCAGCTCTGCGCGGAGAACAACATGACCGTCGCGCGCCCGTCGACGCCGGCGTCGTACTTCCACCTGCTGCGCCGCCAGGCCTACGCCCGCCCGCGCCGCCCGCTCATCGTCTTCACCCCGAAGGCCATGCTGCGCCTGCGCGGCGCCGCGAGCGACGTGTCAGCCGACTTCACCTCGGGCAAGTTCGAGCCGGTCATCGACGATGCACGCATCGACGACAGGTCGGCGGTGCGTCGCGTCATCCTGACCGCGGGCAAGATCTACTACGACATCCTCGGCGAGGTCGAGAAGCGGCGAGGCCGCCGACGGCGTGAAGGACATCGCGATCGTGCGCCTCGAGCAGTTCTACCCGCTTCCCGCGGCGGAACTGAACGCGGTGCTCGCACAGCTACCCGAACGCCGACCTGGTCTGGACGCAGGATGAGCCCGAGAACCAGGGCGCGTGGCCGTTCCTGTCGCACGAGTTCGCTCGTGCCGGCCGGCGCGATCGCCGTCTCGTCGCGGCCGGCATCCGCCTCGCCCGCGACCGGCTCGTCGAAGCGCAGCGCACGCGAGCAGGAAGAACTGATCGCGCACGCCCTCGACCTGTCCTAGGCCGGGAACCGCCCGACACCCATCACCCATCATCACGAGTTGCATGTTTTCGTGGCCCCGCGCAGGCCGTGGCCACGAAAACATGCAACTCGGGGTGTGACTAGTTGGCGAGCTGCTCCAGGCGGCCGAGCACGGCGGCGCGCAGCTCGTCCGGCGCCTTCTCCTGGCAGGCCGAGCGCACGCGCTCGGTGAGGACAATGCCGATGAGGTGCTCGTCGGAGCAGTCCGTGCATGCCGCGAGGTGCTCGGTGATGTCGACGAAGTCGGCCTCGCTCACCTCGCGGTGCAGGTACTCCTCGAGTTCGGCCTTCGCCTTGTCGCAGCCGCAGTCAGTCATTTTGCGCTCTTAATCGTGCTCGTACTCCCGGAAAGGTTTGCCGCCGGCACGACGATCCCGCGCTCGCGCGCGTAGTCGGCCAGCAGGTCCCGCAGCATCCGCCGGCCGCGGTGCAGGCGGCTCATGACGGTTCCGACGGGTGTTTTCATGATGTCGGCGATCTCCTGGTAGGAGAAGCCTTCGACGTCGGCGAAGTACACGGCCATTCTGAAGTCTTCCGGGATGGCCTGGAGGGCATCCTTGACAGCACTGTCGGGAAGATGGTCGATCGCTTCGGCCTCAGCCGAACGACCCGAGGTGGCGGTGGCAGATTCGGCATTGCCGAGCTGCCAGTCCTCGAGGTCGTCGATTGTGCCCTGGTAGGGGTTCCGCTGGTTCTTGCGGTAGTTGTTGATGAACGTGTTGGTCTGGATGCGGTACAGCCAGGCCTTCAGGTTGGTGCCCTGCTGGAACTGCCCGAAGGCCTGGTAGGCCTTCACGAACGTTTCCTGCACCAGGTCGGCCGCGTCGGCGGGGTTGCGCGTCAGGCGCATCGCCGCAGCGTAGAGCTGGTCCATGTACTGCAGGGCCTGCTCTTCGAACAGGGCCTTCGGATCGGCCTGGGCCGCTTCGTCCGACTTCGTCGTGTCACTCATCAGGGCCAATTCTAGGTCGTGCAGAATGTCGCGCTCTGATAGCACGGAAACCGACCGTCATTGCGCATCCTTTCGCTCGAATTACCGCCTGACCTCATCGACAACCGCGATTTCGTGCTCGCTATTCCGCCGCTGTCGGTTGGAGCCGTTCGATACTCTTGTGAGCGATGGCGATTTCGAAGATCATGCAGCCGCAGTTCAACCCGTACGGGGATGACGCGCCGGTGCCCGAGGCCGTTGCGCGGCCCGTGGAAGGCGCCGCTCGGCGACCGGCCCGTTTTCCGCCACGCATCCAGCTTCCGGGGTCGAAGAGCCTGACCAATCGCGAGCTCGTTCTCGCCGCTCTCGCCGACGGGCCCTCGCTGCTGCGGGCGCCCCTGCACTCCCGCGACTCCGCGCTCATGATCGAGGGCCTGCGCGCGCTCGGCGTGCGATCGAGGAGGTGCCGGGCGCGGGCGCCTACGGCCCCGACCTGCTCGTCACGCCAGGCGAGCTCGAGGGCGGCGTCTCGATCGACTGCGGACTGGCAGGCACGGTCATGCGATTCCTGCCTCCGTCGCGGCGCTGGCGCTCGGCCCGGTCGCGTTCGACGGCGACCCGCACGCGCGAACCCGCCCGATGCGGGCCATGCTCGACCGCACTGCGCGAGCTGGGAATCGACGTCAGCGACGACGGCCGCGGCGCGCTGCCGTTCAGCCTCTACGGAACGGGAGCGGTCGAGGGCGGCGAGCTGTCGATCGACGCCTCGGCCTCGAGCCAGTTCGTCTCCGGCCTGCTTCTGGTGGCGCCGCGGTTCACCGAGGGCCTTGTGCTTCACCACACCGGTGACACGCTGCCGAGCCTGCCGCACATCGAGATGACCATCGAGACGCTGGCCGCAGCGCGGTGTGGTGGTCGAGACGCCTGCGCCGGGCACCTGGATCGTGCCGCCGGGTCCGATCGCCGCGCGCGATGTCGACATCGAGCCCGACCTCTCGAACGCCGGACCGTTCCTCGCCGCCGCGCTCGTCGCGGGAGGGTCGGTCACGGTTCGACCGGATGGCCGAAGCAGACCACCCAGGTCGGCGCCCGGATGCGCGACATCCTGCGCGACATGGGGGCGACGGTCGACTTCGTGCCGACCTCCGACGAGACGGGTGACCTCACCGTGACGCGGCACCGGGCCGCATCACGGGCATCGCGCTCGACGAGTCGAGCGAACTCGCGCCGACGGTTGCGGCGATCGCGGCGCTGGCGACATCCGAAACCGTGCTCACCGGCATCGCGCACCTTCGCGGCCACGAAACCGACCGGCTCGCGGCACTCGCGGCTGAGATCAACGCGCTCGGCGGCGACGTCACCGAGACCGACGACGGACTCGTCATCCGGCCGGCGACTCTGCACGGCGGACTATGGCACAGCTACGCCGACCACCGGATGGCGACCGCGGGCGCGATCATCGGCCTCGCGGTGCCGGGCATCGAGATCGACGACATCGGCACGACGGCGAAGACGCTCCCCCAGTTCGCGGCTCTGTGGACTGGGACTTCGCCGCCCATGAACCGGTCGACTGAGGCGAGCTGGCTGACCCGATGAGGTGGCCGACCCCATGAGCTGGCTTACCGAGGACGAGCCCGAAGAGTACGACGAATACGACGAGTCGTCCGCGCGGGTGCGGCCCAACCCCAAGGGCAACAAGCCGCGAACCAAGACGCGACCGGGGCATGCCGACTCGGTGTCGGGTCGGGTCTACGCCGTCGACCGCGGGCGGTTCAGCGTTCTGGTCGGCGAAGGCACGCGCCGACGAACACACGGTCGTCGCGACGAAGGCGCGCGAACTCGGGCGCTACTCGATCGTGACCAACGACTTCGTCAACGTGGTGGGCGACACGACGGGCGACGAGGGCAGTCTTGCGCGAATCGTGAGCGTGCAGGAACGCACCACCCTGCTTCGTCGCAGCGCCGACGACACCGATGCGGTCGAACGCATCATCGTCGCCAACGCCGACCAGATGCTGATCGTGGTCGCCGCCGCCAATCCCGAGCCGCGACCGCGGCTTGTCGACCGCTACCTGGTTGCCGCGTTCGACGCCGGCATCACGCCGATCCTCGTGATCACGAAGGTCGACCTGCAGGATCCGCAGCGAGTTCCTCGCCAACTTCGCCGGACTCGAGCTGCGGGTCATCCGCAGCCGCTCCGACGAGTTCCCGCTCGAGGAGCTGACCGAGCTGCTGCAGGGCCACACGACGGTCGCCGTCGGGCACTCCGGTGTGGGCAAGTCGACGCTGGTCAACGCTCTCGTGCCCGACGCCAACCGCGCGGTCGGCGTCGTCAACACCGTGACGGGGCGGGGCCGGCACACCTCGTCGTCGACAATTTCGTATCGGATCGGCACCGGCTGGATCGTCGACACACCCGGGGTGCGGTCGTTCGGTCTCGGCCACATCAACCCCGACAACATCCTCAAGGCGTTCGGCGACCTCGCAGCGATTGCCGAGGACTGCCCGCGCGGGTGCACGCACCTTCCGGATGCCCCGGACTGCGCCATCGTCGAGGCCGCCGACCGCGGCGACCTGGGCGAGATCGGCCGCCTCCGTCTCGACTCCCTGCAGCGCCTTCTCACCACTCTCGCCACGAACATCTAGCCCAACTCTGAAAACTCAGGCGAATCCGGGGGTCGAGCGGCCATCGCGGGATAGCCCACGGGAAATGCCTGAATTTTCAGAGGCGGGATCGGTGGATAGGGTTTCAGGGTGACCGAATACTCGCTGGCCGATGACCTCAGCCTCGCCCTTGCCCTCGCCGCCGAAGCCGACCTGGTGTCGCTCGACCGCTACGAGGCCGTCGACCTCGTGATCACGACCAAGCCCGACCGCACGCCCGTGACGGATGCCGACCAGGCCGTCGAACGCCTCCTGCGCGAGCGCATCGAGGCGGCGCGCCCGCACGACACCATCCTGGGCGAAGAGTACGGCGGCGGCCGCGAGCCGGGCCGCCAGTGGATCCTCGACCCGATCGACGGCACCGCGAACTTCCTGCGCGGCGTGCCCGATCTGGGGCACCCTCATCGCGCTCGCTATCGACGGCGTCCCGCAGGTCGGCGTGGTCAGCTCGCCCGCACTCGGCCACCGCTGGTGGGCCGCGAAGCGGCCACGGCGCGTTCACCGCCCCGACGAAGCACGAAGACACGGGTGCTGCCGCCAGGCGCCTGCACGTCAGCGCTGTCGCCGACCTCGAGGGCGCCTCGCTGAGCTACAACAGCCTCGGAGCGCTGGGACGACGAGGGTCGCCTCGACCAGGTCATCGACCTGGTCGCGGTCGGTGTGGCGATCCCGCGCGATACGGCGACATGTGGTCGTACATGCTGCTGGCCGAGGGAGCCATCGATATCGTCGGCGAATTCGACCTGAAGCCCTACGACATGGCCGCGCTCATCCCGATCATCGAGGAGGCCGGCGGCCGGTTCACCTCGGTCGACGGCGTCGACGGGCCGTGGGAGGGCAGCGCACTCGCCACCAACGGCGTGCTGCACGACACGGTCTTGTCGCGGCTGAATCAAAGCTCGCACAACTGACTAAAGTTGGCGAGTGACTTCTACAACTGTCAGCAGCGCACCAGGGCAGACCGTCTCGGCTAACCTCCCGCTGCGTAAGCGGCCGATCGATATCGTCTTCATCGTCATCTTCTCGGCCATGATCATCACCTGCATCATCAGCGACTCGGTCGAGGGCCTCGGCCTGCCGCAGGTCGCCAACTCGAGCAACATCCTGGTGCAGCTGAACTACACCTACTCGCACGCCGAACGACCCGCTCTACCAGCGCGAAGACACCTGGCTGCGGTTCATCTCGGGAACGTCGGCGTTCGTCTACTCGTGGTTCTACGTGATCCTGATCATCTCGCTGGTCAAGGGCTGGAACCGCATCCAGATCTTCGCGGTCATCTACGCGACCATGATCATCAGTCTCACCGCGATCCCGATCTTCGGTGACGAATTCTTCGGACCGGCCGCCGACGTGACGCCCCACCCGGTGATCTTCCTGCTCTACAACGGCCCGTACGTGCTGTTCCCGCTGATCCTGCTGCTGCGGATGCGCAAGCCGCTTCCGTTCCAGCGCAGCCTTCTAGCGCGCCGATGGTCGAGCTGCCGTCTCCCGTCGTGCTCGTCGTCATGGGCGTCTCGGGGTCGGGCAAGTCGACGATCGCGGGCATCCTGGCCGACCGGCTGGGCTGGCCGTTCGAGGAGGGCGACTCGCTGCATCCGCTGGCCAACGTCGAAAAAATGGCTGCCGGCATTCCGCTCACGGATGATGACCGCTGGCCCTGGCTTGCCAAGGTCGCCGACTGGATCGACGGCCGGCTCGACGCGGGCGAGAACGGTGTCATCACGTGCTCCGCTCTGAAGCGCTCGTACCGAAACATCCTGAACCGTCGTGGGTCGGGCGTCGAATTCGTCTACCTGTCCGCCGACCGGGCCGAGCTGGTGGAGCGCGTCGAGCCACCGTCCGGCGCACTTCATGCCCGCGTCGCTGCTCGACAGCCAGCTCGAAACGCTCGAGCCACCAACCGCCGCAGAGCCGGCCATCCAGGTGGATGCCGGCCCCGACCCCCAGCTGGTCGTCGATCGCATCATGCGTGAGCTGGGCCTGCGAGCGAAACCTAGCGAGCCGCTGCCGACCGCCGCGCCAGCCGAAGCTGCGCCACGATCCCCACGAAAGCCACGACCATCGTCGCCACGCCGAACCCAATCACCGTCGTAAGAAGTCCGAGCGGGGCGACGAGCTGGCCGACGACGATCGCCGGGGCACCGAACGACAGGTAGGCGACCAGGAACACGGCGGCGAACAGTTCGGCGCGCTGGTGTGCCGCCGCGAAGGGGCCGAGCAGGCGCAGCGTTCCCGAGAAGGATGCGCCGAAGCCGAACCCGCCGAGGATGCCGCCCAGCCACACCAGCGGCAGCACCTGCAGCGCGATTCCCGCGACCACGATCGTCATCCCGACGGCGATGCCGACACCACCCACCTGCAGGGTCGTGCGCGGCGCGAATCGGCCGAGCACGAAGCCGCTGATGGCCGCGAATCCGGGGGCGACGAACACGGTCGCTCCTTCGACCAGCCCGCTGTGGATGTCGAAGATTCCGCTGACGATTGTGGGGGCGAGCCCGATGAACAGGGCCGAGAACATCCAGCCGGCCAGCAGCACCGGGATGACTCCACCGAACTCCTTGCGCGCCGCCACGGGCACCGCGATCCGTGGGGTGAGCGAGCGCAGTGCGCCGGCCTGCCGCGTCACCGTCTCGCGGCTGAGGATCGCGACGATGGCGCCGAGCACCATGACCGCCGGCCAGGGTCGCGAACACGATCGCACTCGCCGACGTGCTGAATTGAACGGCGAATCCGGCGAGAAGGGCACCGAACCCGAGTCCGCCGGCGGGCGCCGCGCCACCGATGATGGCGCCGACCTTCTTGTACCGGTCGGGAGCGAGTTCGAGCAGTGAGGCCGAGAAGGTGCTCGTCGCGGCCCCGGTCGCGAGCCCCTGCACGACGCGAGCCGCGATGACCCAGCCGATGTTCGGAGCGACCAGGAACATGAGCATGGCGCCGAGTTCGACCACGAGCGAGCCAATGAGCACCGGGCGACGACCGATGAAGTCGGAGAGCGACCCGGCCACGACGAGCGCGGCCACGAGCGCGAATGCGTACGCCGCGAACGCGATGGTGAGCAGGCCGGCCGGGAATCCCCACTGCTGCTGGTACTGCACGAACAGCGGGCTCGGTGCGCCGGCCGCCAGGTAGAGGCCCGCATAGGCGATGGCGGTGCCCACGAATGCGGCCGTCGGCGGGAGGGCCAGGCGACGCGATCGCGCCGGTACCGAAATGCAACCCGTGGGAACCTGCAGTGTTGTCGACATCCGAAACTCCTAAAGCAACTATGTTTGCGTTATGAGGAAGGTATACCGATCTCGCACTAAATGCAACTCTAATTGCCTTAGATGACGAAAACAGCGGTAGGATGAGGGCATGAGTACGAACACCGTGCAGAAAAGACCCGGGGGCCGCAGCGCAGCCGTCCTCAATTCGGTGAAGATCGCGGTCGAAGAACTCGTGCAGGAGAAAGGCCGCGAGCGCGTCACCATCCCCATGGTCGCCGAGCGCGCCGGCGTCAACCCGACGAGCGTCTACCGCCGCTGGGGCGACCTGCAGACCATGATCAACGACATCGCAACCTACCGGCTCGACCCGGCGCGTCCCATCCCCGAACTCGGTTCGCTGCGCGCCGACCTGCGCGAATGGGCACGAGAAATCGTCGAGCACTACCGCAACCCCACCAACGCGGCGTTGCTGCGGGGTGGCGCGGCGTCGGCCGGCGAGTCCGAGTCCGACTGCACCCGCAACCGCCGCGCCGAAGCGGTCATGATGGTCGAACGCTACGGCGCCGCCAGCCCCGTCACGCCCGACGAGGTGCTCGACCACCTCGTTGCGCCCATCATCTACCGGGTCATCTTCCTGCCCTGGACCCTGGATGACTCGACCGCCGACTCGCTGGTCGACGTGCTCTTCACTGGCCGCTGATTTTCAGCGATCCCCGGCATACTTGAGGCATGCCGCGTTCGGTCCTCATCGTGCAGCACGTTCCGTGGGAGCGTCCCGCGATTCTGGGTGAGCACCTGAGCGCGAACAGCATCCCGTGGGTGTCGCGGTCGTTCCTTTACGGCCCGCCGCCGGAGGACCTCCCGCAGATCGCCGGCCTCGCCATCCTGGGCGGGCCAATGAATGCGCTCGACTTCGACAAGCACCCCGGGCTCCGCACCGAATCCGCGCTCGTTCGAAAGGTCGCCGACGCGGGCATCCCGCTGCTCGGCATCTGCCTGGGGCACCAGATCATCGCCTCCACCCTCGGCGCCACGCTGCACATCGGCGCGGCCGATGAGGTGGGAATCGGCACCGTCGACCTCGTCGCCGACGACCACGTGTTCGGCACAGCAGGGCAGACCGCGCCGGTGCTGCACTGGCACCACGACGTCGTCGAAGCGCCGGATGGCGCCACCGTGCTCGCCAGCACCGACCAGACGCCCAACCAGGCCTTCCGCCTCGGGGAAACGATCTTCTCGACGCAGTTCCATGTCGAGGTCGACAAACACATGCTCGGCCGCTGGCTCGCCGTCGACGAGATGGCCGAAGAGCTCGACCCCGCCACCCGGCTGACCATCCAGGCCGACTTCGACGCGGCGGCGGCGCGAATGCGCGAGATCGCGAGCCGTGCGTTCACGGACTTCGCCGATGCGGTGCTGTTCCGCGACTAGACCGCACCCCGCAGTTCCCCGACAAGAAGGACCCAATGACGCGCCTCGGAATCACCATGGACTATTCGGACGACTTCACGACGGTCGCCGCCGATGTCGTCGCGTTCGAGCGCGCCGGCGCGGACGTCGTCGAGGTGGCCGAGGCCTACTCGTTCGACGCCGTCATCGCGACTCGGCTACCTCGCGGCGGTCACGTCGACGATCACGCTGGCGTCGGGCATCCTGCCGCTCTATTCCCGCACACCGACCCTGATCGCCATGACCGCCGCGGGACTCGACTCCGTGTCGGGAGGTCGCTTCGAGCTGGGGCTCGGCACCTCAGGGCCGCAGGTCATCGAGGGTTTCCACGGCGTTCCCGTTCGCGACCCCGCTCGCGCACATCCGCGAGACCGTCGAGATCTGCCGCTCGGTGTGGCGTCGCGAGCGCGTCGAGCATACCGGCAAGGCCTACACGATCCCGCTTGCCCGCCGACCAGGGCACCGGCCTCGGCAAACCGCTCAAGATCATCAACACGCTCGTGCGCGAGTCGATCCCGATCTCCCTCGCATCGCTCGCCCCGAAGGCCGTCGCGCAGACGGCCGAGATCGCCAATGGCTGGCTGCCGCTGTTCTACTACCCCGAGAAGGCGCACCTGGCCTGGGGCGATTCGCTCGCGGCCGGCGCGGCGCTCCGCGACCCGGCGCTCGGGCCGCTCGACACCATCGTGTCGGTGCCGCTGTTCATCGGCGACAACGTCGACGCGTACCTCGACGCCTACCGCCAGCGCATAGCGCTGTACGTCGGCGGGATGGGTGCGCGCAACGCCAACTTCTACAACGACCTCGCCGTGCGCTACGGCTACGTCGATGAGGCCGCCACCGTGCAGGACCTCTACCTGGCGGGAGAGAAGGCTGCCGCGGCAGCCGCGCTGCCCGATGAGCTGATGACGGCGACCTCGCTCATCGGCAGCGAGTCGCACGTGCGCGAACGGCTGGCTGCGCTAACGGCGTCCGGGGCGACGACCATCGTCGTAATGCCCCTCGCGCAGACGACGGCTGGCCGGGTCGAAGCGGTCGAGGCCGTGCGCGGCATGCTCGACGAGCTCGGATGACCGCCCCGTTCGACCTCGCCGGCCGCGTCGCCCTGGTCACCGGCGCCGCGCGAGGCCTCGGACGCGCGATCGCGCTCAGCCTGGCCGAAGCGGGCGCGGATGTCGCGCTCGGGCTTCGCGACCCGGACGGCAGTGACGAGCTGGTCGCGGCGATCGAAGCCCTCGGTCGGCGTGCGCTCCCGCTCGCCATGGACGTCACGGACCTCGCCCAGAGCCGGGCCGCGATCGACACCGCCGTCGCGGAATTCGGTCGGCTCGACATCCTCGTCAACAACGCGGGCGGCGGCATCGGCGGCGCGGCGATCGACGTGACCGAGGAGGACTTCGACGCCGTCTGGCAGCTGAACACCCGGTCGACGTTCTTCATCTCGCAGCACGCGGCGCGCGCCATGCGCGAGTCCGGGCGGCGGCTCGATCGTCAACGTCGCCTCGCAGGCCGGCCTCGTCGCGCTTCCCGGCGAGTCCTCGTACTGCGTGAGCAAGGCCGCCGTCATCCACATGACGCGCGTGCACGCCGTCGAGTGGGGCGAGTACGGCATCCGGGTCAACGCGGTCGCACCGACGTTCATCGAGACGGACGGCACGGCTGCCGCGCTGGCCGATGCCGGCGTTCCGCGCCGACACCGTCGAGCGCATCGCCGCGCTGCACCGGATCGGCGTTCCGACCGAGGTGTCCGGCGCCGTCGTTTTCCTCTGCAGTCCCGCCGCATCGCTCGTGACAGGCCAGACGCTGGCGATCGATGGCGGCTGGACCGCACGGTAGAATTGGCGTGAACACGACCAGATTCAAGGAGTGACCAATGACCGTAGAGCGCGTCAGCCCGAAGGTTCCGAAGCCGCTTGCGGTCTTCATCTTCCTGCTGTTCTGGGCCATCGCCATCGTCGCCTGGTCCATCGCCAACCTCTCCAACATCTTCGGCGTGCACGGCTTCATCGTCGACATCGGCCTGGTCTTCGCGTGGGCGGGATTCGCCGCCCTGTTCATCGAGACCGTGCGCGGTTTTGTCGGCGTACTCGTGTTCAGCCTGCTCGCCGTCGCCCTCTTCGCGGTCGGCGACCTGGCTGGGCATCCAGGTCATCACGTACAGCATCCGCATCCTCGGCAGCGCGGGCGCATTCGCCATCGTCCCCGTCAACGCCCTTGTCGCGCAGCTTCGCATCCTCACCTAAAACCAACGAGTTGCAGGTTTTCGCGACCTGGGCATCCCGGTGGCCACGAAAACATGCAACTCATGGTCGGACGACGCAGCACTGTACGTAGTACAGTTGTGGCATGCAATCATCAGCGCCCGCAACCCGGGAGCGCCTGAGCCGCGACGTCGTGGCGGCAGGCGCGCTCGACCTCGCCGACCGTGAGGGACTCGAGGCCGTCACCATCCGCAGGCTGGCGACCGACAACTCGGTGACGCCCATGGCGCTCTACTGGCATTTCAAAGACAAGGATGCGGTGCTCGACGGCATCGCCGAGCAGATCTACAAATCGGTCGTGCTTGCCGGAGCCGACCGACGCCGCCTGGGACGTGCAGCTGCGCACGGTGCTGCAGGCAGTGCTCGATGCCGATCCGCCCCCATCCGCTCGCCGCCGACCTGCTCGCGCCTCGCGTCATGAAATCCGAAGCCGGGCTGGTGCTCGCCGAGCGCGTGATCGGGATGCTGCGCGAGGCGGGATTCTCGCCCTCGCAGGCATCGCAGACCGCCAGCTTCCTGCTGTGCTCGATCGTCACGCTGGTGACGTCGGAGCCCGGCAAGCAGACCCCGCTGAGTGCGGACGACCTGGCCGAGGCCGACCGTCAGCAAGCGCGCCGCAGCTGGGCGCCCTCGATCCCAAGCTGTTTCCCCACCTGCTGGAGTCGGCCGAGTTCTTCCTGTTCTGCGACGACGAGGATGAGCTACTTCGCGCGCGGCATGGACTTCCTCGTCGACGGCACCCGCGGCGTTCGTCCCGCCTGACGCCCCGCGACAGACGGGTCGCCGGCCGTTTTCTCCGTCTGCGGTTGCGCCCTATACGTTGTAGATGTACCTTGTACATGTACGTTGCATAGGGCAACGGCGGACACGAGGGATAGACCAATGAGAAGAAGCCCCTGGAGCACCCTGGTCGTGCTCGCGATCGCCCAGTTCATGGTGGTGCTCGACGTCACGATCGTGAACGTCGCACTGCCCCACATCCAGACCGACCTGAAGTTCTCGACCAACGACCTGCAGTGGGTCATCAGCGCGTACACGCTCATCTTCGGCGGCTTCCTGCTGCTCGGCGGACGGATGGCCGACCTCATCGGCCGCCGGCTCGTCTTCGTCATCGGTCTCGTCGCGTTCGGCGCCTCGTCGCTCGCCGCGGGGCTCTCGCGACCACCGCCGTTCGAGCTCATCCTGTTCCGCGGCATCCAGGGCCTCGGCGGCGCCATGCTGTCGGCCGCCGCACTGACCCTGCTCACCGTGACCTTCGAGCACGGACGCCAGCGCAACATCGCGCTCGGAATCTGGGGCGGCCTCGCCGGCCTGGGCGGAACCATGGGCGCCGTCGTCGGTGGCGCGCTCGTCGACAGCCTCAGCTGGCGCTGGGTGTTCCTCGTGAACGTGCCGTTCGGAATCCTCGTGATCGTCGCCTCCTTCTTCATCCTGCGCGAGAGCCGCGCCTCGCTGGGTGGCACCGCCCGCACGTTCGATGTCGCGGGCGCACTGCTCAGCACCTCCGGGCTGCTCGCCATCATGCTCGGGTTCATCCGCGCCGAACCGCTCGGCTGGGGCTCGTTCGAGGTCATCGCACTGCTGGTCGGCGGAGTCGTGCTGCTGGCAGCGTTCGTTCTCGTCGAATCGCGCTCCAAGGCACCACTCATTCCGCTCCGACTGTTCCGCACTCGCAGCCTGACCTACGCGGTCATCACGCTCGCGCTCAACTCCGCCGGCTTCCTCTCGATGTTCTTCCTGACCGCGATCTACCTGCAGGATGTGCGCGGGCTGTCGGCACTGAACGCCGGCCTCGAGTTCCTTCCGATGGGAATCGCGGCGATCGTCGGCGCACTGCTGGCCTCACGACTCGTCACGACGTTCGGCACCCGCCCGGTGCAGATCGTGTCGGCGCTCCTGAGCGTCGCAGGGCTGCTCCTGCTCTCGCGGGTCGGAGCGACGGATGCGTACGCCACGGGCCTGCTGCCCGGCTTCATCCTCTTCGGGATCGGCATCACCGCGATCGGGGTCGCCGCCCAGGTCGGCGCCACCTCCAGGGTGGCCAACGACGACGCGGGCGCCGCGTCGGGCGTGCTCAACTCGTTCTACCAGGTGGGCGGCGCGCTCGGGCTCGCGGTCATCACGACACTCGCGACGACGCACGTCACGGATGCGCTGAAGTCGGGCACCAGCCAGGTGAACGCCGCGGTGGGCGGGTATGACTACGGTCTGCTGATCGCCGCGATCTTCGCCGCCGCGAACATCGTCATCGCCATCCTGTCGCCCTCGACGAAGGTCAGCCAGCCCGAGGCGACCGAAGCCGCAGAGCTCGAGCCGATCAACGCCTGACGGGGGGTCTAGCGGCCATCCCACCAGTCGAGTACGCGTGTCGCGTAGAGGGTCAGCCACTTCGATGGCTGGCCCTCTGGCACATCCACCTCGAACCACGTGCGACCGAGAGGTACGGTGCCCTGCAGCCACGTGCCATCGGGTTGCCGGGCCGCGCGGATCACCTCGACCGCATCGGCGATCGCCGGATCGGGCGAACCCCCGTCGTGCAGGGCCGCGGCGCGGAAGTAGTCGGCCGCCCTCAGCGCCGTGTAGAACCAGCGGAACGGGTAGGCGAAGCGCGTGATCGACGGCAGCACGAGCTCGCCGGTCGACCTGCTGAAGAGCAGGCGCGCGGTCGAGCAGGTACTGCTCGGCACCCTTGCGCGCAGCGCGAAGCTCATCCGTGCCACCCGTCGCGCATCTCGTAGTAGAGCAGACCGCCGAGCGAATTCAGCGTCGAATGGAAGGATGACCGCGTCGAGCCCTCGACCCACTCGCAGTTCCAGCCGCCGTCCGCCAGCCGATGTTCCACGAACCACCGCCCGATGCCCGACACCTCAGCGCCGAGCCATGCCCCGTTGGCGAGCGTGAAGGCGTTGATGCAGCAGTCGACCTCGCCCTGCCAGTAGGGCGCGCCGTCGTAGTCCCAGCGGCTGTTGGCGGCCAGCAGGTCTGCGGTGCCGGCGAGCGCCGCGGCATCGAGCCCCCAGTCGCGCAGGGTGTTGAGCGACCAGGTCGTGGCGGTGTAAGGCTGCCCGGCGCCCGGCGCGGCCTCGGGACCATGGAAATCGAAGTCGCCGGGAAAGTAGGATCCGCCGGCCCATTGGCCATCGGCATCCTGTCGGGCGAGAAGTCGGGCGCCAAACCCCTCGGTCGCAACGCGGACGCGCGTCGCTCGCCACACCGTTTCTGGCGCGCGCGCGAGATCGCACTCGACCTGCCAGCGCAGCGCGGGGTCGGAGTCGAGCATCCAGTCGAGCAGCGTGCCGTTCATGCCGACCCGATCTGCCGACCCGGCATGGGCTCCGCGAGGGCGCGGCGCGACACCGGAGCGGTGAAGGGGTCGGCGAAGTATTGCGTCTCGTGCACGATCTCGTCGCCGTCGAACTCCATGATCGACACAGAGTACGTCGGGGCACCGTCATAGGTGATGACGCATTCGCTCACCCAGAGCCGGCCCGCCCCATCCACTCTCTGCAGGGTGAAGTGTCGTTCCGCGGGATGTCCCCCACGCTGCTCGGCGATCGTCGCGCGCCCTCGGAAGCGCTCGCCGGACTGCGGATAGTCGAGCACCGCGTCGTTCGAGTACATGGCGTGCTCGGCGACGGAATCACCGGACTCCGACGCGCTCCAGTGGTGCTCGATAATCCTCCTGATCGACTCGTCCGAGCTCATCGCACCATGTGCTCCGCAATCCGGAACGAGTTGGCGAAGATCGTGAGCACGGGGTTGACTCCCCCGTTCGTGACGTGGGTCGAGCCATCCACCACCCTCAGGTTGTCGTGGCCCCAGACGCGCCCGAACGGGTCGGTCACCGAGGTGGCCGGATCGGTGCCCATTCGGCAGGTGCCGGCCTGATGCTGCCCGGTGCTCGGGCCGCCCAGCGACCTGGCGCCCAGGCGTCGTACCTCGCGCGCGCCGGAGGCCGCCATCCACTCCTCCGCGCGGTCGGTGAGGAATGACTGCGCCACCAGGTCCTCGGGATGCACACCGCCGCTTAGGCGCGCGACGGGGATGCCCAGCGAGTCCCGCACCGCCGGGTCGACCCGCACGCGCGAGTCACTGCGCGTCACCTCCTGGATCGGGCCGACAATGCGTTGCAGCCGTGGGAAGGCGTCGCGCATGCGCTCCTTCGCGGCGAGGCCGTGCAGCGGGGCGAGCCCGGCTCCGGCCAGGTACTGCAGCACGTTGACCGGTGTCGTGACGAACTCGTTGGCGAGCATGCCGCCGCCGATGACGCCCGCGTTTCCGTGCAGGAAGTCGCGGGTCGAGATCGACGGGCCCGGACCCAGCCCGTCATAGACGACCTCGTCGAACAGGCCGATCGCGCCCGCATACACGTGAGCCTGCAGGTGCCTGCCCACCTGGTCGGTGGTGTTGCCGAGGCCGTTCGGCTCACGATCGCTGCCGCTGTTGAGTAGCAGGCGCGCCGACTCGGTCGCGCCCGCGCTCAGCACGACTTCGCCCGACAGGATGTCGCGCCGCTCGACCTGTCCGTCTCGAACCACGATCACCGCCACGCCGCTGACGCGTCCCGCGGAATCGGTGAGAACCCGCTCGGCCGTGGTGTGCAGCAGCACGTCGCACCGGCCCGTCGCGAGTGCGCGCTGGAGCACCGTGTTCTGGCTGCCGTTCTTCGCATCCACCGGGCATGCGAACCCGATGCACGCCGAGCAGCGCGCGCACGCCGGCCGCCCGTCGTAGTGCACGGAGTTGACGAGCAACGGCACCGGGCCGGTGATGAGCCCCAGAGCGGACGCGCCCCGCGCGAGCACCTTGCTTGCGCGCGTCGGCGCGAACGGCGGCATCGGAAAGGGCGACGATCGCGGTCCCGACCACCGGTCCTGTGTCGGCAGTCCGCTGACCCCGATCTCGCGCTCGGCGCGCGAGTAATACGGCTCCAGGTCGTCGTAGGTGATCGGCCAGTCGGCCAGCGCGCTGTCGTGCGGCACCCCGTACGTGCTGGCCATCCGAAAATCGATCGGCGAGAACCGCCACGCCTGCGCGCCGTACACCCGGGTTCCCCCGCCCGCGGTCATCGCGTTGTTGCCCCAGCGCAGCTCGCGCGGCCACACCTCGACATCCCCGTCGCCCGAGAGGATGCGCGGATTCCCCGCTGACAGGGGGCCCGACAGAGAGTCGAAGCCGGCATCCGCGCGCGGGTTGCGCAGGTGGTCCGCCCACAGGTCGGCGGAATCCGGCCACCCTCCGCGCTCGATCACGAGAACCCGTCGGCCGGCCTCCGCCAGCACGCAGGCCGCCGTTCCCCCGCCGGCGCCCGAGCCGACGACGATCACGTCGTAGCGGCCGGCGAGCTGGGCGGGCGAGACCAGGCCGGCCGTCGGCGCGCTGGCGAACGGTTGCCCGAAGCCACCGACGGCCGCCGGCTCGTAGCCGAGCATCCGCCAGGAGGCCGCCCCCCGGTTGCCGCCATTCGCCTCATCGGCATAGAAGCCGTCGGCGACGAGCAGGGCGAACCAGCGGTAGTCGGCGTCGTCGACCAGGGTGTCGAGCACGGCGAGGCGCGCCTCCGCCGCGAGATCCGCGAATGCGTTCGGAACGCTGGCCCGCTCGACCAGAGACACGACCAGACTCACGCGTGCGGCATCCACTGAGCCATCATCGACGCACCGCTGCAGAAAATCGAGACCGCCGGCATCCACCGCCGACGGGATGTCGCTGGACGGAATGATGGTGTCCAGAAGGGCGACGAGAACGTCGGGCGAGGCGAGAGGCACCACCCCAGTTTCCCGCAGAACCGACAACGTGCGATAGCGACCAGTGGTGGAGATGGGGGGAATTGAACCCCCGTCCACTGCTGTAATCCTGCGCCTTCTACGGGCGTAGCTTGTGAAAGCGTTCTACTCGGCTCTGACCTTTGCCACAAGCATCTAGGTCAACGAGCCCAGCCTGAGTTCACGTCCCACACAGCCCTAAGGCGTAACTGTGCAGCAATCTCTCTAAGATGATGCCGAAACCCGGGTAGAGAGCATTCCCGGATCGACAGCCTATCTAGTGCTCTTGCTTAGGCAGCAAGAGTGTAGGCAGCGCGTGATTTATTCGCACTTATTTTTTGCAGGCTGCGTTAACGAGATAACCCTGCATCCTCGACCCGCTTCTCGCAGTTTTGCAGGCAATGTCGAAACCGATCATCCCCATGCATCACCTTCAGTTGGACCTGAGAGGTGGGTCGCTATCGCACGCTGTTGAGTTGTCAAACGCTGCGCGACCGGGGCCACGCAGCCTCCCAGCATACGACTAATTTCGACCCGGTGCTGACTCAGTCGCCGAGGTTGCGCTGGGTTCCCATGGCGCGGTCGGCCTCACGCTTGTCCTGCCGCTCGCGCAGGGTCTGGCGCTTGTCGTATTCCTTCTTGCCCTTGGCCACGGCGAGCTCGACCTTGGCTCGGCCATCCAGAAAGTAAAGCCGAAGAGGCACGAGCGTGTACCCGCCCTCCTTGACCTTGTTATGGATCTTCACGATCTGCTGCTTGTGCAGGAGCAGCTTGCGCTTGCGGCGGGGCGGGTGATTGTTCCAGGTGCCCTGGTTGTATTCGGGAATGTGCACCGCATCCAGCCACGCCTCGCCGAATTCGACGAAGGCGTATCCGTCCACCAGGGATGCACGACCAGCCCGCAGCGACTTCACCTCGGTGCCCGTGAGAACCAGTCCGGCCTCATAGGTGTCTTCGATGGTGTAGTCGTGACGGGCTTTGCGATTGGTGGCGACGACTTTCTCGCCGCGTTCCCTGGGCACGGTTCACTCCTGTTTTGGATTTCTTGCAACCCACCACGATACCGCCAACCCCTGGGGTGAGGCATATCGACCCTCCCCAGGCGTACGAGGGTCGATATGCCTCACCCCAGGAGAGCGGGTCAGACCTTCAGGTAGCGGGAGATCGCGGCGCTCGCCGACAGGGAGGCGAGCAGAGCGCCGAGCACGATCAGGATGGGCACCACGAGCCACGCATCCGAGGGCCCGATGAGCGTCGTGGACGACCCCAGCACCGACGGCGAGGCGAGGTAGCCCTTGACGAAGAACTGAACGATCGCCACGATGGCGCCGCCGGCGAGCAGGGAACCGATGAGTGCCGCGAAGACGCCCTCGAGCACGAAGGGCGTCTGGATATATCGATTCGATGCCCCGACGAGGCGCATGATGCCGATCTCCCGCCGTCGACTGAACGCGCTCAGACGAATTGTGGTCGCGATGAGCAGCACTGCGGCGATGAGCATGAGCGATGCGAGACCGATGGCCGTGAAGCTGGCGGCGTTGAGCACCGCGAAGATCTGGTCGAGGTAGGCGCGCTGGTCCTCGACATCCTGAACCCCCGCGAGGGAACTGGTGTCTTCGATGACGATGTCGGCCTGGTTCGGATCTTTGAGATTGACCCGGTAGCTCTCGTTGAGCATCGACGGCGTCGTGAATGCCAGCAGCGGGCTGCCCGCGAACTGCGACTTGAAGTTCTTGTACGCCTCGGCGTTGGTCTCGAAGGAGATGGCCTTGATGTAGGGCTTCAGCGTGGATGACTCGAGCTGGGCCTTCACCGCGGCGATCTCGGCCGGTGTGGCCGCCGATCCGCTGCAGTTGCCCGTGTTGTCGATGCTGGTGCACAGGTAGATGGCGACCTGGGCGCGGTCGTACCAGTAGCCCTTCATCTGCACGATCTGCATCTGCATGAGGATGGCGGCGCCGACGAAGGTCAGCGAGATGAACGTGACGAGGATGACCGAGATGACCATCGCGACGTTGCGCCGCAGCCCCTGTGCCGCTTCGCCGAGTACGAGCCCGAACCTCATGCTGTGCGCACTCTCGTCTCGGGCAGCGGCTCCGCGTCGCCGAAGTGCTGGATGGGGATGGTGGTGGTCTGGTATCCGCCGCCGCGCTCGTCACGCACGATCTGGCCGCTGATCAGTTCGATCACGCGGCGCTTCATCTGGTTGACGATGCCGGCGTCGTGGGTCGCCATCAGTACGGTCGTTCCGCCCATGTTGATGCGCTCGAGCAGCGTCATGATTCCGGCGGAGGTCGCGGGGTCGAGGTTTCCGGTCGGCTCGTCCGCGAGCAGGATGGCCGGCTTGTTGACGATGGCGCGCGCGATGGCAACGCGCTGCTGCTCACCGCCCGAGAGTTCGTGTGGGAAGCGTGCGGTCTTGCCGCCGAGCCCGACCATCTTCAGGGTGTCGGGGACAGCCTCCTGGATGAAGCCGCGTGCTCTTGCCGATCACCTGCAGGCTGAAGGCGACATTGTCGAAGACGGTCTTCTGCGGCAGCAGGCGGAAATCCTGGAACACCACTCCGAGGTTGCGCCGGAAGTATGGCACTTTGCGCGACGGCATGGTGTTGACGTGCTGGCCGAGCACGTGGATGTTGCCCCTGGTCGGCCGCTCCTCGTTGAGGATCAGCCGCAGGAAGCTCGACTTTCCGGAGCCCGACGCCCCGACCAGGAACACGAACTCACCCTTCAGCACCTCGAGGTTTACGCCGTTCAGCGCCGGTCGGGAGGTGCCGGGGTACGACTTTGAGACTGCATCAAACCGAATCATGACGTTCCAACCCTAGGTAAGGGTCACGTTCTGTCGAGGACCGACGCACCTTTAACACGACTTGCACGTTTTCGTGCCCAGCGGGAGCGCATACCCACCAAAACCTGCAACTCGGGGCTAGTCCTTGGCGCTCTTACGCCACTTGATGCCCGCGTTGATGAAGCCGTCGAGGTTGCCGTCGAAAACATCCGACGGATTGTTGACCTCGTACTCGGTGCGAAGGTCTTTGACCATCTGGTACGGGGCAAGCACGTAGCTGCGGATCTGGTCACCCCAGCTGGCCGTGATGGTGCCGGCGAGCTCCTTCTTCTGGGCCGCCTCCTGTTCGCGCTGCAGCAGGAGCAGCCGCGACTGCAACACCCGCATACCCGCCGCGCGGTTCTGGATCTGGCTCTTCTCGTTCTGCATCGAGACCACGGTGCCGGTCGGAAGGTGGGTGATGCGCACGGCGGAGTCGGTGGTGTTCACCGATTGGCCGCCCGGCCCGCTCGAACGGAACACGTCGATGCGGATGTCGTTCTCGGGGATGTCGATCTCGCCGGCCGCCTCGATGAGAGGGATGACCTCGACCGCGGCGAAGCTGGTCTGGCGCTTCCCGGCCGAGTTGAAGGGGCTCATGCGCACGAGCCGGTGGGTTCCCGCCTCGACGCTCAGTGTGCCGAACGCGTACGGCGCATCCACTTCGAAGGTCGCCGACTTGATGCCGGCCTCCTCGGCGTAGCTCGTGTCCATGATGGTGACCGGATACTTGTGCTGCTCGGCCCAGCGCAGGTACATGCGCAGCAGCATGTCCGCGAAGTCTGAGGCGTCTACTCCCCCGGCACCCGCGCGAATCGTGATGACCGCCGGATGGTCGTCGAACTCGCCGTTGAGCAGGGTTTGCACCTCGAGTTCGCCGAGCAGTTTCTGGATGCTCGCCAGTTCGGCTTTCGCCTCAGCGGCAGCCTCGGCGTCCGACTCGGAGTTGGCCAGCTCCACCATCACCTCGAGGTCGTCGAGCCGCGACTGGATGCTGTCGATCCGGGCGAGCTCCGACTGGCGGTGGCTGAGCGCACTGGTGATCTTCTGCGCGTTCTCGGTGTCGTCCCACAGGTCGGGGGCGCCGGCCTGCTCGCTGAGGCTCGCGATGTCGGCCTGGAGTCGCTCGACGCCGATGACCGACCGGATGTCCGCGAAGGTCGAGCGGAGCGCGGCAATGTCGGCAGAAAAATCGAGCTCGTCCATATCGGCGTCCAGCCTACCGGGCCGACCGGCGCGGCGACCGGTCGGCGGCACCGGGCGGGCGCGGCGTAAGGTTGCTTAACGATGAGTAGCGAGCAACTCCCGTTCCGGTGGGGCTCGATCGCACTCCCCGCGTTTCTGCCGACGCTGTTGTTTTCGACCGGTGAGGGCGCGATCATTCCGATCATCCCGACCGTCGCCCACAGCATGGGCGCGACGCTGGCGATCGCCGCACTGATCGCGTCGATGATCATGGTGGGCGAGGTGTTCGGCGACATTCCGAGCGGCTGGCTCGTCGCCCGCGTCGGGGAGCGCACGGCGATGATCGGCGGCGCGCTCGTGGCCGTCGTCGGCCTCGGCGTCGCGACGTTCGCCCCGAATCCGCTCGTGCTCGGCCTGGGCATCCTGCTGGTGGGGCTGTCGACGGCGGTCTTCGCGCTCGCGCGGCACGCGTTCATGACCAGCTTCGTTCCGGAGCACATGCGAGCTCGCGCGCTCTCGACCCTGGGCGGCACGTTTCGTGCCGGCTACTTCGTGGGCCCGTTGATCGCGTCGGCTGTCATCGCTCTGACCGGACGCACCTCGTCGGTGTTCTGGATCGACATCGTGGGGTGTGTCGGCGCGGCGGTCGTGCTGCTCGTTGTCAAAGACCCGTCCGAGGCGCTCGGCGCCCTGCGCGCCGAGCACAGTGCGGCCCAGCGCCGCGAGTCGACGCAGCCTGGGGACGCTCCATCGCGGGGCCCGGTCCAACCGGACGCCGCCGGATGAGGCGCACGGGCTGTTCGCGACCGTGTGGAGCAACCGCGGGGTGCTCGCCCGGCTGGGGGCCGGCGCGGGGCTCGTGGGCGCGATCCGAGCCTCGCGACAGGTCATCCTGCCGCTCTGGGCGGTGAGCATTGCGGTGAGCGACTCGAACACGGCGCTCATCATCGGCATCGCGGGCGCCATCGACTTCGCCCTGTTCTATACGAGCGGCTGGATCATGGACCGCTGGGGCCGGCTGGCCAGTGCGCTGCCCTCGATGATCGGGCTGGGCGTCGCCCACCTGGTGCTGGCCGTAAGTTTCGGCCTGCCGGACCGGTTCGTCTGGTTCGTCACCATCGCGATGTTCATGGCCCTCGCCAACGGCATCGGAAGCGGCATCCTGATGACCTTCGGTTCCGACCTTGCCGATAAAGCCAACCCTGCGCCGTTCCTCGGCGCATGGCGATTCACCGGGGATGTCGGCAGTGCGGCGGCCCCGCTGCTCGTGTCACTGCTCACCGGTGTCGCGACAATCGCCGTCGCGAGCGGGGTGATGGGCCTCATCGGGCTCGTGGGCGCGGGGCTGCTGCTGCGCTACGTGCCCCGCTACATCGCGCGACCGAGGGCGCGCGTCAAACCAGTCAGACCGTAGAGCGGGGTCAGACCGCGAACGGCTCGTCGGCGACCGTGCGGCCGCCGACCTCGACGAACCCGTCCGCGAGCAGCATGGTGCGGATGCGGCTGCCCGAACCCTGCGTGATCTCGAGATCGCGAGCCAGGCGAGCTGTGAGCGCAACCGCCGCGGCCCCGGTCGCCTCGTCTTCGCGCACGCCGAGGTGCGGGGCGAACATCCGCGCCCTCAGTTCGCCCGCATCCTGGTCGATCCAGGCGTAGGCGTAATCGGGCCCCTCGGTGACCTCGTCGGGGTCGAGCGCGTCGACGTCGGCCGGCGTCGCGAGCGGGCGCCAGACGAACGCCGGAGTCCACTCCGGTCGACCGGTGATCCAGGTGACGTCGCCGTCGTAGCGCACCGCGACGTCACCGGCGCCCTCCACCAGGGTGGTCACCGGCATACCCTTCCGGGCCAGCCACCACGACGTTCCGACGCTCGGATGACCGGCGAACGGCAGCTCGGCCGCCGGCGTGTAGATCGCGACGGTTGCGATGCCTCCGACGACGCTGTCGATGAAAACGGTCTCGCTGAACCCGATCTTCGCCGCCAGCTGCTGCTCGCGCCCTCGCGTGGCATCCGATGCCCACACGATGCCGAGTTTGTTGCCCAGGTCGCCCGAATCGGTCGTGAAGACCCTGACAACGTTGACCTCGATGGAATCGCTCACACTCCAACGCTCTCGCGAGCGCCGCGATTCGACAAGGCTCCAATCGAGTGGATGTGGCCCGCAGCTAGCGAGGATCGCGCCCGGTGATGGCGAGCAGCCGCCACTCGAGCGGCGCATCCGGGTCGATGTGCACCGGGTCCTCGTACAGTCCGGTGGCCGCGAGAGTCTCGCGCTGTGGTTCGAAGATCGTCCAGGTGGCCTCGACCAGCAGGTCGTCGAGGTGCTCGTCAGAGTGGGTGGCCCGGGCCATGTCCCAGCTGTGGATGGCGACATCCGCCGTCTGCTCTTTGAGGTAGTCGATCATGTCGACGGTGTCGTATGAGAGCTGCACCGTCATGTCGAACGGGGCCGACTCCCACGCGATGGTCGCGATGCTCGACCAGCGTTGCCACTCGCCCACCAGGTCGTCGTCGTCGATCGCGTCGATGTCGTCGCCGACCTCCTCGATCGACTTGCCCGCGAGCAGAAGCGGAACCCACTGCTGCTCTCGGATGACGTGGCGGGCCAGGTCGGTGACGTCCCAGTCGGTGTCGGGCGTCGACGCGTGCCAGTCGGTCACAGCGAGGAGCCGACGGCCGAACTCGTTGTGCGCGCGTATCTGCAGGTCGAGCCAGTCGTATGCCATGTACCCACGATAGAGCCACCGCCGTTTCCCGGCAGAGCTTCTCTCATGCGGCGGTTTGTTACCCGCGTGCCCTCCATCGAGGGCGCATCGCTAACAAACCCGCGCGGGGCGGGGATCAAAAATACTGGACCGCGATTTCTTCCCAGCTGTCGCCGCTGCCCTCGTTGACGGTCTTGCCGTCGGTGCGAGAAATGGTGAACGTGCCGTCGTCGAGGCGCCGCACTTCGCTGCGCACGCCGACCGGTCCGTCGATGATCCAGTAGTTCTCGTCGATGCCGCGGAACGTGTAATCCGTGCCGTGCTCCCCGATCGGCCCGATCGACTCTCCGGCAGCGGGGAGCGTCTCAGGAAATCCGGCCATGTATTCGGGAAACTCGTCCATTCCAGCACTCTAGTAGCGCGCTCACCGGCTGGGGTTCGCGAAATCGCCGAGAGGTGTCACGAGAACACGGAGCGCGCGATCGAGGTGACCCGTATGCGGAGGCCGTGCGGCACGAAGAGCGTCACTACCGGTGGTGCCCAGTCGCAGGACAGCTCGACGGTGGCGCTGCGACCATCCGTGCTCACCGCCCTGTCGACGGCCAGGTTAGTGAACGCGTCGGCGGGATTGTCGGCCAGGTACGACGAGACGGCTGCCGCGACCTCGGCCGAGCTGAGGGTCGGATGAACGCCGGCGGCGGTCGGCGTCACTTGCTGCAGAGTGAACGATTCGGCGCCCACAAGCGAGGCGCCGTCGGCGAGCGTGAACAGTCGCTTGCGCTCGAGGTACAGCGAGGTTGCCGCCACAACCACGAACACAAGCGCCAGGCACAGTGCCGCGAAAAAGAACACCAACGGAAGCGTGGACCCGTCGTCACGGCCGAGCCGTCTCATCCCGCGCCCCAGAAACGCGACACCTGCTCGGTCGATGTCGCGGTCATCGGCACGGCGAGCGGCGCCCTGAACGACAGGATGTTCGGAACGAGGGGCAACGAAACCATGGCCGTCACCGTGACGGTGACGAAGCCGCGACGGGTGAGGCAGGTGCCGGGAACCGGCCTGCACGAGAATGTGACCCGGGTCGGCGTGGCGGACAGCCCGAAGTCGCCCAGCGCGAAATCCACCGCCGTCTGCGCGGCGGCGTGCGCAGCACCCTCGCTCGGAGCCTGCACGAATACCCGCGCGGCCTGGCGCGAGGCCCCCTCCACAGCGAGGGCGCCGCCCTGGATCGCCGACATCGCGAGGATCAGGTACACAATCGGCACCAGCAGGAAGAGGCCCGCGGTGATGAACTCGAGCGACGCCGAACCGTCGTCAGGGCAGCGTCTCGATCGCCGCATGACCGTGCACCTCCAAACCGTTCGGGATGCCCGCAAGACCAAGGAGGGGCAGCGGGGTCTTCACCGTCACGATGTCGGCGGGATGCCCGAGGTAGCTCCCCCGGGCCACCGTGATGTCACGCGCGTAGGACGGCCCGAGTGCGGTGGTGATCAGGTCGCGGGTGCGCGGGATGCTGTCGCTGACGGTGTTGTCGGCGAGCGCGCCGTATCGTGCGCCCTCCGCTGCCGCATCCAGCACCGTGTTGCGAATGAGCAGCACCAGGCCCACCTGGATGACCGACAGCGTCAGCACAGTGAGCAGCGTGCCGACGAGCACGAACTCGACCACCGCCGAACCGCTGTCGTCGGTGCGTGCGGGCCGCCTAGAACCCGGTGACACGGCTGATGGCCTGCTGGAACACGTTCGCCAGCGCGGGGCCGGCCAGGCCCCAAATGATGATGACGAGTCCCGCGGTCATCAGCGTGATCAGCACCCAGCCCGCGACATCGCCGCGGTCGTCGCGAACCAGTTCCCCCGGTCTAATCAGCAGTTTTCTCATGGCAGTTTCCTCATGCGGGGAGCCTGCCACGTCGAGCTCCGCCGCGTCGCCCGCTCTCCACAGGCCAGCTCGGCGAGCACGACTCGTCATCCAAACCCCAGTTGCAATACCAACAGCCTTTTCCGACTCGATACCCCCGCGAGCATTCGCAGCATTCCGCAGTGCTGCGCGGAGCGATTTAAGCGCCGCTTTCTCCTTCAGGCAGCACTTACATAACAGTGGCCCGGGACTCGAAGCGCGCCCGGCTTTAAGGGGGCGTTTGAGTCATCCGTGTCCCAACGCGTGGTCGAGACGCGCCTCGGTCTACACGCGGAAGAGAAGGCCGAAAGTAGAGGACTTTCCAACTCGAACCCACCTTGGGTCTAAGGCTCCATCCGTGGGCACATACATCGCAACCAGAACGAGGCTCAGCGCCGGGCTGGCCTCGGGCACGTTGTGCCCGGCACGGCCAACGACCCACAGCGACGCCACTAGTGATCGGCCGTGAATCGATCTCGGCTTTAGGTTGTGCCCAGCTTGACCGCCGCGGGTGGAATGCTGGCGCTCGCAGGATGCTCGTCCGCGCGTGCGCCGACGCCGACGGCTACTGATCACGCAAACACCCTTAGCGGAACCGAGGAGACCTTCCGCCAAGAGGCGCATAAGAATCTGACGACGCAAGGGATAGCCGATACATATTCCAAGACCGGGCTCGTCGCATTTGCCCACGACGTTTGCAGCGGCCTCGCGAGCGACGGTGGACCGGCCGCTTTCATGGCGCTGTTTGTGTCCGGAGATAACCAAAACGAGTACCGCTTCGCACTCGCGGTCGTCCCGAGCGCGATCGGTGACTACTGCCCTCGACACATCCAGCCCTACACGGACTGGTTCACCTCCGGCGCGGGCGGGGATTCATCGTCTCCCACGCCGTGAGCACAATTCGGATCGCTCACATATCCTTAGTGAGCACGGGCAGGCGTGTTGACCTTCAGGAGTGAAACATGCACTGGACATCAGCCAACCTCGTCCTTGTCGTGATTGGAATTGCTGCCGTCCTTCTCGGCGTGCTCCTTTTTCGCTTTCGTATAGCGGCCAATAAGTTTTTCCTCGACCAGCAGACCTCGATGTTCGGCCAAAAGGTCGGCGACATGATGAAGCGCAACAACAATCCCATGCTGGCCGTCGGAGTCCCCGCGATCTTCGCCATTGTCATCGGGGCGGTCTTCATTCTGTTCGGCGTATTCGGGCACCCGCACTAGCCGCGCCAGTTTGTCGGAGCACTGCAACATCCTGAAGTTGCCCAGGCCGTTGCGCTGACTTCGGAAGCAACACTGGGCACGAACAAGGGTTGAACATCGATCGATCCCGGATGGATGCGCAGGTCGAGCGGTCGTTCATGCGCGACAAACAGCCCGAGACGCTGACGCCGCCCGAGCTACTACTCGACAATGAGCCGCTCAACCGCAACCTCGATCGCTCGTCCGGTAGAGGCCTGGGTGCGCTACGGTGGCGTTCCGGTGGTCATCGATGCCGAGGCCGTCGCGTGGACGGAGCACGCCGTTGCAATTCGCTGGCCGAGTCTAGAGGGCTAGCGGCGGGCATGGGTGTGGGCGTCAGCTATCGGGGCCGGCTAGAGCCGCAGCCTCGGCTCGCTTGTCGAAACGGTCCGCGACCAGTCGCAGGTCGGTCGCGAGCTCCGCAGGATCCAACTTTGCATTGAGAGCCCGCGCCTCGGTCGATTGGATGAAAGAGCGGAGGGGGTTCGGCTGCTGCTTTGCTTCGGGTTTGACGAAAAGCACATCCTCGATGCCGCCAAGTTTCTTTGCCCAGCGCTCGATCTGCGTGCTATGTCGAGGCTTCACGAGTCGCGACTCGGCCGCTCGAAGAGCGATGACCATCATGCAGGCGTGATGCCCGAGCCACGAGTGCGCCTCACTCGCGCCGAACGATGGGCGTGACAGCAGCCGCATTTTGAACAGGTTGGCCGGGTTGTCGTCGGGCTCAGTGTAGAAGTCGGTTAGTTCGGTTCCGGGGTGTATGAGCCGGGAGATCGTGCGATAGGACGTGTAGAACGTGTCGCCGCCCGTTAACTCCCGGGTTCGCTCAAGGAAGACCTCGGCGGCCGGTGTGTGATCGGGCAAGAAGCGGTCGATCGTCTCCTCCATCCTTGCGGCCTCGATAGACGTGTCGATCCCGAACTGCGCGACCGCTTTGAGCAACGCTTTGCGCTCCTTCGCGCCCTGCAGAACGACGCCGCCAGTTTGATCGGGAGCAACGGCGCACCACGCTGCAGTGACCGCGCACTCCATCGCTACCCGCAAGCTCGGCAGCGCTTCCCACTCTTGCCCGGCGCGATACAAGGTCACGATTCCGCGAGAGAGATTGATGACGTGCTGGACGCTCGAATGGACGAGAAAGACGTTGAGCGGGATGCTGTCGGTTGGCACTTCCCAAGCCCGATTCGCGTGCGTGTCCGAGAGGTCGATCATGCTCTGGATCATCGACAGCAGCTCAGGTGTAGCCGGCGCTCGATACGGTGCAGGCATCGCTTCTCCTCTGCTCTGTGCGAGCCCGAAGCGCTCTCGCAGGGACTCGATCTGCTCGATCGCGACACTACCGCGCGCACCCGTCCAACCTGGCTCGCGACATTGCGCCAATATCCGCGCGCGCGAGGGAGTCTTACCCTTGTGTAGTGGTCAAGCCGGATGACGCGCAGCGAGCGCGTGAGGCGCTCCGCGAGCTCGCCGAGCAAATCGATGACGGCGACCTGGAAGCAACTGCTGTGCAGCGTGCGTGCGTAGAGGGCACTGTCGACGCACTCGAAGCCGTGGCGACTGAGCAGTCTGCAAGCTGACTTGCATAGCAATGGAACCATTGGTATTCGATCGGGCTACGACACCACAACTCGCACCGGCTCGCTCGCTCGCTCTCGGATACATCCGCGTCAGCACCGCCAATCAAGTCAAAGACGGTGCGTCGCTTCCCCCACAGCGTGCTGCACTCCTCGGCGGCGCCGAGCGACGCGGTTGGGACATCGAGATCGTTTCTGACGAGGGACTCAGCGGTAAAAACCTCAATCGTCCAGCTGCAAAGCTCCCTTCGGCGCTTAGATGCGGGAGAGGCCGTTATCCTGCTGGCCGTGCGATTGGACTGTGTATCGCGCTGTGTCGCGGACTTCGCCGGGGTGCCCGATCGCTCGATCAAGAAGCGCTTGGGCCTTCGTGTTGCAAAGCCCGAACATCGACACCAGCGACCCAGCAGGCGAGTTCACAGCCAACTTGCTCGCGAGCGCCGCACAGTACGAGCGGAGATTGATCTCGGTCCGCACTCGCGAAGTCATGGCTCAGCGCAAGGCGGACGGCTGGTCGAAGACTGCTCGAAACCCTCAGGGCCGTGCTGCAGGTCGTCAGAGAACGCTGCCGAATGACGTTCGAGCACGCATCGCAACGGCGCGCGTGCCGGGCTGTCCGTCAACAAGATCGCCGACGCGCTCAATGCTGACGGTGTGCCGACGGCGCAGGGTGGCGTGCGCTGGTATCCGGCAACCGTGAGCGGCATCCTCAAGTCGCTCGGCATCGCATAGCGCTCCACTACGCTTCAACGGTGTCCTCGTCCGACGTCATCACACTCACGAACTGGATGTTGTGGGTCGGCGGCCCGATCTTCGCCGCATCGCTCTTTCCCTTTTGCTGGAAGCGGGTGACGTTCACGCGAGGCCAAGACCAACCAAAACTAACCAGGCGAGTGATCATCGCTTGCGCGATCGGTTGCGTCGTTGGGCTCGCCTTGATCATCGGCGGGACACACCCGCTCTGGTTCTTGAGCGGGTCATAGATCGCAAACGCGAGCGGCCGCCGAGCTTATCCGGAGGCAATGGACTCACTCGCGGGCCGCGGCCGGAGCAGGCCTTACGTTGGCCAGTCCACGTCGGTCGCCGTGTCGCTAGAACGTTGCCTAATGCCAAAGATCGACGACGCCAGCAGCGAGTCCAAGCGCCATAAATCCGATGCCAAGTGTTATCCGTACCCGGCGATGTCTTCGAGTCTCGGGCGGCGCTTCCCCAGCTGCTTGGCGCCGCCTGAGCTCCGTTTGTCGCCTGCCTAACCGTCGAAAGTAGAACAGCCCGGCTACTATCACCGCAGCCAAGAGCGCAACCGGCACGATGAAACCAAGCGCGTTTGCAAGCATGGCACGAGACTACTGTGGCAACGGTCGGCCGTGTGGTGTCGCTAAGTCGCAGACCAACGCGGCGTTAGCGTGCCACCATTAGGCGTGCGCAGCATGCGATGGAACTGGCTTGCCCTCGTTGTCCTCGGCAGCGTTGAGGTGCTTATTGGTGTCGCCGGGGTGCTCGTCGGTGCCATGAAGTCGTCAAGCGAGCCAACCGTATTCTTCATCATGGGTGCCACGTTCGTTGTCGTGGGTTTCTTCGTGCGTCGCTGGTACAAGCGCTATGAAGTCGAGGCGATGGCGACTGCTGCCAAAGAGCTCGAAACCGAGGCGGCCCAGCCCGACGGCTAAATCCGCGGCGTCAGCGTCATCGTGTGGTGAGCGTTTGCGCCCGGGCCGACGTTCGTTAGACGACGAAGACGCTTCCGCACCGCTGGCACTGCCACGAGCGCTCCCAGCGGGCGAGAGCGTCAGGGAACACCTCGCGGTTGTAGCCGGTATCACGCAGCGCTACCACCACCCCGATGATCACGATGACGACTCCAATGATCAGGGCCATGAGCATGCTCGAGCGGACGCTGCCGAACACACTCAGCCCGACCTGACCGCCGATCCACGCAAGAACGACTCCCACCACTAGGCCGATGACGATAAGCGCGATGCCGTTGTACTTCTTCCGCGGTGCCGCGGCCGCACGCGCGGCGGAGGTCGAGCTGCTTGTTGACGTGCTGAACGAAGCCACGCCACCGTTCTGCAGGTACCCGGTCGTCCGAGCGGACCCCTTGCTCGTGCCCTGCGCGTTGATGATCTTGAGGGTCTTCGCGTCCTGCGAGCCGCACGTCGGGCAGGCGAGCGTCCCCGGCCGCTGCGTCGCCTGAGCGGGCGTGCCGGGTGCGACGGCATTTGTCACTCGGGAATGCTCGGTCCAACCGTTGCCGTCCCACCACCGTTCGCGACCGGGTTCCTGCGGGTGCACGTACCAGCCCGCTGTCGGCTGGCTCTGGCCGGGTACATTGCTCATTATGTCCTCCATCTTTGCGGCAGGTGGGGGCCGAAAGGCGGCCTGCTAAATGCCGAGTGCCTTCTTCTTCGCGGCCGCAAACTCGTCATCGGTCAAAATCCCGCCAGCGTGCAACTCAGCGAGCTTCCGAACCTCGTCCGCGGCACTCGTCCCTGCAGCAGCCGGTTCCGCGGCAGTTTCCGTGGCGTATTCGATCTCACCAGTTGGGTCGCGCGTGTAGTCATTCGTCCAGAGGCTGCCGGCCCACCAGCGAAAGCGGCCATCTGGTTGCTGCCGCCAGCGGGGCGGAAAAGATTCCACGGCTGCCTTGGCCGCGTCAAGCTCTTCCGCACTGGGAGTCGGCGTTGTGACGTAGTAGTCCGTCCAGTGCTCACCGTTCCACCAGCGGTATTTGCCGTTGTCACTCTTGATCCAGCGCGGCGGGTTCAAGGCTGCGGTCTGGGCAGCTGTGGGAGCGACCGGCGCATGGTGCTCTGACATGGGATGGCCGCAGCCCTTGCAGTTGTGACGCGCGGCGGCGGCGATACCGAACGATGCGATGTTGGCCGCGCCGCGTCCGATGGAGCGTCCGCCTCCCGTAAACGCACCACCCGTGCACATTGCGCAATCGCGGCAGCCCGTAAGCACCCTAATCTTGGCCTTCGCCATTTCGCCTCCTGTGGTCGAACCGCGCTCACTCTACCGGGCAGTCACGGCCCTCCCAGCGCCCACTCGGTGCAAGCAGCATTGCGGGCCTTTACGGTCGGATGCGCGACAAACAGCCAGCTTTTCGCGCACCGCTTCCACGCTTTGCACGATCGCGGACCTCATCTTGCCAAATCGGTATTGCCGACGTCGACGGCATCGATCCTCATCATCACCTTAGTCGCGGCGTCCAGGCCAGCTCGGCGAGCACGACGCGTCATCCAAACCCCAGTTGCAACACGAACAGCCCGGGAAAGATCGCGATCGCAATGGTGACCGGCAGGATCAGGAAGACCAGCGGCACGAGCATCGCGACCTCCTTTTTGCCCGACAACTCCAGCAGCTCACGCTTCGCCGTTTCGCGCGAATCCTGCGCCTGGGCGCGAAGCACCTCAGCCAGCGGGGTGCCACGCTCGATCGCTCCTGTGACCTGATCGATCGCCCGCGTCAGCGGTGCCAGTTGCAGCGCAGCGGAGAGCTGTTCGAGCGATTCGACGAGAGGCACGCCCGTGCTCACCTCGCGCGGCACCGACGACAGCTCCGCGGCCAGTTCCCCGCGCGAAATCCTGGCGATACGACGGGTCGCATCGAGGATGCCCTCGCCGGCGGAGAGACTCAGCGTGAGGAACTCGAGAACGGTGGGCAACTCGCTTGCCATGCGTCTCATCCGCGCGCGTGCCGCGCGCTGCAGCAGATGGTCGCGAAGCAGGAAGCCCGCCACGGCCGCCACAACGACAAAGGCGGCGCGGGCGCCGAACGGAACCGCCTGGGTGGCTCCGACGACGATTCCGCCGGCAATCGCCACCACACCGCAGCCGGCCGCCCACAGAAGTTGGCGCGTTCGAAACTCATCGACACTTATCGCCAGCCCGGCCTGCCGTAGCCTCAGTGCTGTGACGTCGGCTCCGCCCAGCACGCCGTTCACGATTCGACGCAGCCGACCGACCAGCGGCTGCACCAACGCCTGCAGCACGGGCAACGGGTCTGCGGCGGCACGATCGAGCAGGTCACGGGCGCTCGCGGAGACATCCACAACGTACGGGGCGACCCGGGACGCGAGCCGCGGCCGACTCAGTCGGGGCACCGTGCCGAGAAGCAGCCACAGGCCCAGGCCCAACGCCAGCCCGCACAGCACGCCCAGCGGAACCGGGTCGGTCATCCGAACCACCGCCTCTCGTCGGGCAGCCGACCGAGGCCGACCATCAGTCGATAGGCCACGATCGACACCGCGAGCCCGACGCCGATGACCGCGGTGCCCGCGGGCGAGTTGTATGCCTGCGGCGGCCTCCGCACGGGTCGACAGCAGCACCAGCACGACCCACGGCGCCGCGACCCCCAGCCTCGCCGCGTTGACGATCCACGACTGGCGCGCCTCCACCTCGGCGCGGATGGCGGCATCCTGGCGCAGATAGGTGGCGAGGTTCCGCAGCACCGTCGTCAGCTCGTTGCCGCCCACCTCGCGGGCCATGCGCAGGGTCTCGATGATGCGGTCGGCAACCGGGTCTGCCAACCTGTCTTTGAGACGGTCCAGGCTGTCTGCGAATGCCCCCGTCATACGATAGTCGCGCTCGAACGCCGCGAAGGCGGCTCGGGTCAGCGGCGGGCCGGATGCGGCGAGCGTGACGACGCTGTCCGGCAGGGCGAGGCCCGACCGTACTGCCGACACCAGCTGGTCGACGACGTCTGGCCAGACCACGCGGGTCGCCCGCCGCGTCGTGCGAGCTCGCCACACGATCACGGCTGCGGGCAGGCAGAGCGCCAGGATGCCCGCCGCGGCGCCGATCGCGATGACGGGGATGAACGCCAGAACCAGTGCGCTCGCGCCCACACCCAGGATGATCGAGGCCGCGGCAACGGGGCCGAGGCCCACGCGCGACAGGCCCGCCTGCGCGAGGACTTCGCGGGCGCGCGCGGCGGGCGTCGCACGACCTCCATCGGATTCGACCGCGGGCCACAGGATCGGCGAGACTCCCAGCACCAGCCCGATTCCCAGCAGCAACCCCACGGCGTCGCTCATACGGGCGCCACGCCATGCGCCAGGACGGCGGCGGGATCGAAGCCGGCTCGACGAAATTTTGCCATCTTCGACGGGTATCCGCCGGTCGGCTGCAGTTGCCCGTTCCGCAGCGCGAAGATCGTGCTCGCCTCGAGCACCTGCCCGGTCGCCTGGCCGCTCGGCGCGATGATCTCGGCGACGCGCCGCCTGCCGCCGCGTTCCAACTCGCAGTGCACGACGATGTCCATCGAGGCCGCGACCGTCGGAACCACAAAATCGGAGTCGATGTTCCGGCCCGCCAGCAGCGGCAGAGTACACAGCTTGGCGAGCGCATCCCGCGCACTGTTCGCGTGGATCGAGCACATTCCCGGCAACCCGCTGTTCAGGGCGATCAGCAGGTCGAGTGCCTCCGCCTCGCGCACCTCCCCCACCACGATTCGGTCCGGACGCATGCGCAGCGCCTCCTTGATGAGCCGTCGGAGCCCCACCTCGCCCGTGCCCTCGAGGCTGGGCTGGCGGCACTGCATCGCGACCGTGTCGGGAGCACTGAGGTCGAGTTCGAACGTCTCTTCGACGGTCACGACCCGCTCCGACGCCCGCGCACCCGAGAGCAGCGCGTTCAGCATGGTCGTCTTGCCACTCTGGGTCGCGCCGGAAACCAGGATGTTCTGCCCACTCAGCACGCACATGCGCAGAAACTCTGCGGCCTGCTGCGTCAGCGAGCCGAGTTCGACGAGCTGCGGCAGACTGCGGATGCGCTTGGTGAACTTGCGCACATTCACCGCCCAGTGCCGAGCCGTGATGTCGGGAATCACCACGTGGAGGCGTGATCCGTCAGGCAGCGAGGAGTCCACAAACGGCGAGCTCAGGTCGACTCGCCGGCCCGACGACTGCAGCATCCGCTCGACCAGGTCGCGAACCTCGGTGTCGGTGAGGGCGAGGTCAGTGAGTTCGGCGACGCCGTCGCGCGCAACGAAGACCTTGTCGGGGGCGTTGATCCAGATCTCTTCGACGCCCGGGTCATCGAAGTAGGGCTGCAGGGCGCCGAAGCCGGTCAGCGTCGCGAGCACCTGGCTCGCCGCGTGCGCCTCATCCGCGATCAGCGGCAAGGACCCGCCGAGCGCCTGCTCGCTGTAGCGCCGCACCTCGTCGCTGATGTAGCGCTGCGCAACCCCGTCGTCGGCCAGGTCGGCACCGTCGCGCCGCACCCGCTCACGCACCAGGTCGGTGATGATCGCGACGGCCCGTGACATGCGCCCCAGTTTGGCGGGCGCCGCTCCTGGGCATCCGAAGTTCTCCACACCTCCCGCCCCTCTCCCAATTCAGGAGGTGGTGGTGTGGTTCAGGAGGGTGAGGTCGACAGGGAGTGATATCCGGCCACGTCACCCAGACCCAACCTCACCAACCACACCACCTCCTGAATTGGGAGAGCGGTGGGGGGAGGGGGGCTAGGTGCGGGGGCGCAGCCAGACGGTTCGGGCGGGCAGCAGCTCCCCATCCGCGATCGAGTCGGACTGGCTGGCCAGCACGACCGCGAGCCCGTGCGGCAGCGGGATCGGAACGTGCCCGAAGTTGGCCACGACCGACACGTCGCCGTTCGAGAAGTGCAGCACGTCTTTCGTCGCGAGTCGCCACGTGAGGTCACCCTCGCCGAGCCTCAGCTCGCGCCGCAGCGCCAGCGCCGCCCGGTAGAACTCGAGCGTCGATCCCGCGACGCCGTCCTGCCGGTCGACCGCGAGCTGCTCGAACTCGGGCGGCTGGGGCAGCCACGTCTCGCCGCTGGGCCCGAACCCGAAGCCGGGCTGGTCGCCCACCCACGGCAGCGGTACGCGGCATCCGTCGCGCCCGGCCTCAGCACCGCCGGTGCGGAAGAATGCCGGGTCTTGACGACGGGCATCCGGAAGCGACGTGTGCTCGGGCAGCCCGAGCTCCTCGCCCTCGAAGATGTAGGCCGACCCGGGCAGCGCGAAGGTCAGCAGCGATGCCGCTCGAGCACGCTGCAGGCCCAGCTCGGCCGACGGCTGCTCGTCGTCCCAGGCGATGCCCTTCGGCCAGCTCGTCGGATCCGACAGCCCGAAGCGTGACGCGTGGCGCACGACGTCGTGGTTCGACAGAACCCAGGTCGGCATCGCCCCCACCGCGCGGTTGGATGCGAGCGACTCGTCGATGGCGCGACGCAGCCCCAGCGCATTCCAGCCCACGGTCATGTAGTCGAAGTTGAACGCCTGGTGCATCTCGTCGGCCCGCACATAGCGACTGAGCCGCTCAGACGGCGACACCCAGGCCTCGGCCACGAGGATGCGATCCCCCGGGTACCCGGCGAGCACCCGGTTCCAGCGCTGGTAGATGTCGTGCACGCCGTCCTGGTCCCACATGGGCCCGGAGTTGCCGCCCGCGACGATGTCTGCGGTGGCGACCTCTGAGTCGGGAAGGCCATCGGCCTTGATCATGCCGTGGGCGACGTCGACCCGAAAACCGTCGACGCCGCGGTCGAGCCAGTAGGTGAGGATGTCGTCGAATTCGTCGGCGACCTGGGGGTTGCGCCAATCGAGGTCGGGCTGCTGGGAGTCGAAGAGGTGCAGGTACCACTGGCCGTCGGCGGCCCGTGTCCACGCGGGGCCGCCGAAGACGGACTGCCAGTTGTTGGGGGGAAGCTCACCGTTCTCGCCGCGGCCGTCTCGGAAGATGTAGCGCGCCCGCTCGGCGCTGCCCGGCTGCGACGCGAGTGCCGCTGTGAACCACGAGTGCTTCGACGACGTGTGGTTGGGCACCAGGTCGATGATCACGCGCAACCCGCGATCGTGTGCGGCGGCGAGCAGGCGGTCGAAGTCGTCGAGTGTGCCGAACAGCGGGTCGACGTCGCGGTAGTCCTGAACGTCGTACCCCGCGTCGGCCTGCGGCGACACGTAGAACGGTGAAAGCCACAACGCGTCGAGGTGCAGGCTGGCCAGGTAGTCGAGGTGCTGGATGACGCCGCCCAGGTCGCCCACGCCGTCGCCGTTGCTGTCGGCGAATGAGCGGGGGTAGATCTGGTAGACGACGGCGCTTCTCCACCAGGGTGTGGATCCGGCTGCTTCCGCCCGATGGCGCGCGGTGGTTTCGTGCAGTGACATAGGTGAGGTGCTCTCTTCGGGCGCGCGGGGATCGGGCACGCATCAGCGTTGCGCCGGCCGCACGAGCGGCCGGCGCAACGGGGACAAATGTGTTCTAACCCTTTGTAGCTCCGGCGAGCAGGCCGCGAACGAAGAAGCGCTGGAAGAACAGGAACACCAGCACGGGCACGATGATCGCGAGGAAACATCCGGCAGACAGCAGGTACCAGGTGGCGCCGTACTGACCCGACAGGTCGTTGAGCACCTTCGTGATCGGGAGGTTCTCACCCGACGTGAAGATGGTTGCGACGAGCAGGTCGTTCCACACCCAGAGGAACTGCAGGATGCCGATGGCGGCCAGCGCGGGCTTGGCCAGCGGGAGCACGATCCGGAAGAAGATCTGCCCGTGGCCAGCGCCATCCACTCGTGCTGCCTCCATGATCTCGGCTGGCAGCGACGAGATGAAGTTGTGCAGCAGGAAGATGGCCAGCGGCATCGCGAAGATCGTGTGGGCGATCCACACCTCGGCGAAGCTCTGGCCGGCGGTGCCCAGGTTCAGGCCTGGCAACAGGTTGAACGAGCCGATCGACACGCCGTTCGAGAACAGGCTCAGCAACGGAACGAGCGCCATCTGCAGCGGCACGATCTGAAGCGAGACCACGGCGATGAACAACGCGTCGCGACCCTTGAAGTTGATCCACGACAGACCGTAGGCCGCCAGCGCCGCGATCACGATCGGGAACACGGTGGCCGGGATGGTGATCACGAACGAGTTGAGGAACGACTGGCCGACCGAGAGCGTGTCACCGAAGTTCAGCGTCTTGATGTAGTTGTCGATGGTCAGCTCGGGCTTGGTGAAGACCGTCCACCAGCCCGACGTGTTGATGTCGGCCGCGGGGCGGAACGACGTCACGAACAGGCCGAAGGTGGGAAGCGTCCACAGCACGGCGATGATGACCGCACCGATGGTGGCGCCGGGACTGGTGAGCGACTTCTTCGATTCGCGAAGCGTCGAGCCGTTCCGCACGCGTGCCTTCGGCTCCGACTTGATCACGGGGGTGGCAACTGTCGAGGTCATCAGATCTCCCTCTGCTTTCTGATTTGACGGGCATTGAAGATGAGGAACGGCATGACGAGGATGAACAGCAGTACGGCGAGAGCGGCGGAGTATCCGCTCTGCGGCGGAAGAAGCTGGAACTCGTTGACCATCTGGTAGGCCAGTGTGGTCGTGTTGTTGAATCCGCCGGTGGTCGCCGACACGATGTCGTAGACCTTCAGCGAGGCGATCGAGATGGTGATCAGCACCACGATGAGCGTGGGGCGAATGCCGGGAACGGTGACGTTCCAGAACCTCTGCCACGCGTTCGTGCCGTCCAGCTGCGCCGCCTCGACCTGTTCAGTCGGGATGCCGCGGATGGCCGCCGAGAGGATGACCATCGCGAACCCGGTCTGGGCCCAGATGAGGATGACGATGAGCAGCAGCGAGTTGAGCGGGCTCACCTGCAGCCAGTTGACGGGATGACCGCCCGAACCACACGACGACCTGGTTGAGCAGGCCGATCTGCGTGCCCTGCTGGTAGTCGTAGAAGAACTTGAAGATGATCGACGCGCCGACGAGGGAGATCGCGACGGGAAGGAACACGAGCACCTTCAGCACTTTCTCACCGCGGGAGCGGTCGATGAACACCGCGTAAGCGAGTCCGATCGCGGTTGCGGCGATCGGGGCGATGACCACCCAGGCCACCGAGTTGAGCACAGCGACGAGGCCCTGGCTGCCACCCGAGAAGACCCAGACGAAGTTGTGGAAACCGACGAATTTCGTTCCGTCGTTGCTGAAAAAGGCCGCGATGATCGTCTTGATGGCGGGATAGACGAGGCCGACCAGCAGCAGCACGATCGCGGGCGAGAGGAAGGCGATCAGCTGCAGCAGGTAGCCCTTGCCCTCTCGCGATCGATAGTCGAGAAGGAACAGTCCGCCGCCGAGCACGGCGCCGACCAGCATGACCCACGAGGCCGAGGTGTAGATGCCCAGCACCAGCAGCAGGATCACCGGCACCAGGATCGCGACGGCGAGGCGGATGATCGTGTATCGCCGACCGCTGCGGGGGGCGATCTCGACGAAGAAGAGCACGACGCCGACCACCACCGCGAAGGCGACGAGGATTGCGGGTATTTGCAGAAGCGGCGGCAGGCCCGCCAACCAGGTGAAAAACGCAGTCATTTCGGGGAACCTTTCGAGTGCAGCACTGGACTCAAACGACGTAGATCAGAGCGTATGCGTGAATTGCCGTGGCGGATAGTGGGTCGTCCCGCGAGGCTTGGACCCCTCGCGGGACGACCCGGCTTCCCACCACGGCAGCTTTGGAGCGGTGGTACTTGGTGTTACCGGCTAACTAGTTGGTTGCCCAGGCGGCCTGGATCTCTGTGGTCGCCGCGGATGTCGAGATCCCGTTGATCCAGTCGACCATTCCCTTCCAGAACGCGGCCTCGACCGCTTCCGGCATGAGGTCGTCGGCACCGAACCGGAAGGTGGTCTTCGGGTCGGTCAGGGTCAGCTCTGCACTGTGCAGCAGCGGGTCGGTGACGAGTGCCGCGTTCACGCCCTTGTTGGCGCTGATGAACGAGGATCCCTTCGCTCCGACGAGGCTGTTGATGTAGGCCGGGCTTGACAGGTAGTTCATGACCGCGGTCGTCGCTGCGTCCTTGGAGAAGGCTGCCGCGAAGTCGCCACCACCGGTGACGGACTCACCCGCGCCCGCCTTGGTCGGCGGAAGCATGTACGCCCAGATGTCACCCGTGGGTCCGACCTTCGGGGTTCCGCCGGACGCGGTCTTGACCGTGCCGAACTGTGCCTCGAGGAAGTTCGCCTGGTGGGTCATGATGCACTTGCCGGCGGCAAGCGGAGCCGCGACGTCACCAAACGCTGTCGAGTTGATGGATGCGACGTTGCCGAAGCCCGCGTTGACGTACGTCGGGTCTTTCAGGATCTTGCCGAGGTCGTCCATGGCAGCCTGGATTCGCGGGTCGGTGAACTTGACCTTGCCGGCGACCCACTGGTCGTAGACCGTCGGACCAGCGTCGCGCAGTACGAGGTCGGCCAGCCAGTCGGCTCCCGGCCACCCGGACGCGGAGCCCGAGTTGAAGCCGGCGCACCAGGGTGCCCCGCCTACCTTCTGGGCGATGGTCGCGGTGTCGCTGAGCAGTTCGGAGTAGGTCTTCGGAACGGTGATTCCGAGCTTCGTGTACTCGGCCGGCGAGTACCAGACGTAGCCCTTGACGTTGGCGTCGAGCGGCGTGCCGTAGAGCTTGCCTCCGACGGTGATGTAGTTCTGCCAGTCGGTGGAGAAGTACTTGTCGACGTTGGCTTTGGTGGTGGCATCCGACTCGACGATCTTGCCGGACTTGATGGCGGCGTCGAGCAGTCCGGGCTGCGGGAAGATCGCGATGTCGGGCACGGAGTTGCCCTGGATCTTGGTGGCGATGTTCGAAGCGAAGTTCGCGTCGCCCGAGTACTTGATGGTGATGTCGTTCTTTTTGGCCCACGAAGCCCAGCTGGCCTGGACCTCGACGGCTTCCGCTCCCGACCATGGACCGTAGATGGAGACGGTGCCGCCCTTGGCGGTTCCCGACCCTGTCGATCCTGATCCCGGGCTGGCCGTGGTGCACCCCGTGAGTGCGAGACCGGCTGCGGCTGCTATGGCAATTGGCAATGCGATTCGGCGGCGCAAGAGAGCCGACATATTTCCTCCTCATTGAGTGAAATTGACGGCGCAGCGTGGAGTCTGAACCGCCTGCTAGTCGGGGAGACTAGCCGTGGCCCTCGCGTCCGATCCCGAAGAACGGCACCGTCGGAGTCCCAGTAGTTGTGAAACATATCGGATGAAGTCAACGAAATGCAAGCGCTTACAGAAAGCGTTTCCAATTCGACGCGAACTCTGATTCAATGGGCGTCGTCAATGCTGACGCAGGTGATTTCGCAGAACCATGCGAGGTCTCGACGTCCCGAAACCGATCCGGAGGCGACGAATGTCGACGACCGCGCCGAGTATCGAAGACGTTGCCAGCGCCTCCGGTGTCTCCATCGCGACCGTGTCGCGTGCGCTGCGCGGGCTTCCGAACGTGTCAGTTGCGACTCGAGACCGTATCCAGTCGGTCGCCGACCGCCTCGGCTACGTCGCATCCTCGAGCGCGTCGGGACTCGCCACGGGCCGCACCCTGGCGATGGGCGTCGTCACCCCGTCGGTGAGCCGGTGGTTCTACACGACCGTGATCGAGGGCATCGACGCCGCGCTTCGTGAGGCGAACTACGACATGATCCTCTACAACCTGGCGAGCCGCGGAGGCGATCGCGAACGCGTGTTCCATCGCTCGATCCTGCGCAAGAGAACCGACGCCCTGGTTGCGCTGTGCCTCGACTTCACCGCCGCCGAGCGCGACCAGCTGCTCTCGGTGGGGCACCCCACGATCATGATCGGCGGGCCCGTGCGCGGCATCCGCCACATCGGAATCGACGAACGGGATGTCGCCCGGCAGGCGACCAGTCACCTCATCGAACTGGGCCATCGAGACATCGCCCACCTGGGAGGCGACGACGATGAGGGTCTCAACCGCCAGGTGCCGCGGGATCGCCGGCTCGGCTTTCTCGACTCGATGACGGCGGCCGGCTACACCGCACGACCCGAGTGGATGCTGTCGGGTCGCTTCTCACTCACGGCAAGCCGCCAGGTGATCGGCGAGCTTCTGGCACGCTCCGCGACACGGCCGACCGCCATCATGGCCAACTCCGACGAGATGGCCATCGGCGCGATTCTCGCCGTGCAGGACCGCGGGCTCAGCGTGCCGGGAGACATCTCCATCATCGGCATCGACAACCACGACCTCGCGGAGACGTTCGGCCTCACCACGATGGCCCAGGATCCCTACGGCCAGGGGGCGCTCGGGAGCCCGCATCCTTCTCGACGATCTCAACCTCGAGGGGATGTCGCGCAAGACGTCGCTGCGCGCCGCGGCGTGGCTCGTGCAGCGGCACAGTACGGCACGGCTTTAGCGCTCGTTAGGCTTGTCGGGTTCGAAAGATGGATCGGAATCGAGCAATTCGCAACCTGCGAGGTGAGAGCGCGACGTGAGCAGTATCGAGGATGTAGCCCGAGCATCGGGGGTGTCGATCGCGACGGTCTCGCGTGCGCTGCGCAACCTGCCCAACGTCTCGGAGTCAACGCGAGCCCGCATCCACTCGATCGCCGACGAGCTGGGGTATGTCGCCTCGTCGAGCGCATCCGGCCTGGCCTCGGGACGCACCCTGGCCATGGGCCTGGTTGCTCCCTCGGTGAGCCGGTGGTTCTACACCACCGTGATCGAGGGCGTCGACTCGGTACTTCGGCACGCCAACTACGACATGATCCTGTACAACCTGGCGAGCCGAGGCGGTGAACGCGAGCGCGTGTTCCATCGGTCCATCCTGCGTAAGCGCACCGACGCGCTCATCGCGGTGGGGATCGATTTCACCGCGGAGGAACGCGAGCAACTGCTCTCGGTCGGCCACCCCATGATGATGATCGGTGGACCGGTTCGCGGCATCCGCCACATCGGCATCGCCGAGCGGGCCGTGGCACGACAGGCGACGGAGCACCTGATCGCGCTCGGGCACCGCGAAATCGCCCACCTCGGCGGAGACGATGACGACGGCCTCAACCGTCGCGTGCCCGTCGATCGCCGGCTCGGTTTTCAGGATGCCATGCTGGCGGCCGGCCTGCCCGTGCGCGATGAGTGGCTTCTGTCGGGCCGGTTTTCGCTCACCGCCAGTCGCGAGGTCATGAACCAGGTCTTCGCTCGCCCCGGCCCGCGCCCGACCGCGGTGTTCGCGAGCTCCGACGAGATGGCCATTGGAGTAATACTCGCCGCCCGCGACTGCGGAATATCGGTTCCGACGGAGTTGTCGGTCATCGGCATCGACAACCACGACCTGTCCGAGTCGTTCGGCCTCACCACGATGGCGCAGGACCCGTTCGAACAGGGGGCGCTCGGCGCGCGCATCCTGCTCGAAGACCTGTCGGGCACCGAGCTCTCGAGGCGAACATCCATTCGCGCCGATGCCGTTTTCGTGCAGCGCAGCAGCACCGCCCGCCTCATCCACGGTCCAAGTTAACGTCGCGTATCAGCCACGTTCACGTGTGCGTCACGCCCGGCTGGGACGGTTAACGCACAGTATCTCTGCTGACCACACGGATCGAGGCTCTCGTGGAGCACAGCACCGAAACGCCGCTCGCCTGGGTCGAATCACCGCTGCAGCTGGTTGCCGCCGCCGAGTGGGCTTCTCACCAGCGCGAGCCGATCGTGGTCGCGTTGCGCATCGGCAGCGCCCAGATGGCGGCCACCGCCGAGGAGCTGCTCGCCCGCGGTGCACGCTTCGCCGAGTGCATCCCGTTCTACGGCATCCCCTGGCAGCTGCTGTCGCGCCATCGCAACTGGGCGATCGGCGACGGGTTCTCCGGGCAGTTCCGGCTCGCGTCATCCGTGGTTCGTGCGCGCACGATCACCCTGCTGGATGATGGCGCGCACACCGTCGCTCTTGCCGACGCGCTCCTCGAACGCACCGGCTTCTCGCGGCCCGGCCAGCACGAGTCCGGCCTCGCCACGGTGCTTGGCGCCCGAGCGCGCTCCCGGATGCTGCGGTTGGCGACGCGGGAGCGCCTGGGTATCGAGACCGCGTTCGACCTCGGCGAGGAGCGGCTCACCGGGCTCGCGCACCGCGGCGTTCGCGTCACACCCCACACCCTCGAGTGGGTGCGCGCCACAGCTCGGCCGATCGACGTGCCCGGCAACCGCGTGCTGCTCGGCAGCGCTCGGCCCGTTGACGGCCTGATGCCGTTGGCGGACTACCTCGCGTGGGTTGCGGGTGAGGCGCGCAAGGGAGACGTCGCCTACCTGCCTCACCGCCGCGAACAGGATGCGACGCTGCTCGCGGTCGCCGAGTTGCCCGGCGTGCACGTTTTCGATACTGGGCTTCCGATCGAGCTGGTGCTCGCCGGCGCCCAGCAGCCGCTCGAGGTCATCACCCAGCCGTCGAGTGCGATGACCACTCTCGCCCACGTGCTCGCGGGCACGGGCAGCACCATCCGTTCGCGCACGACCACTCCCCCGACGCGACGCGCCGCCGCCGTGCCGAACGCGCGACCCTAGCGGAACGCCGCGACGACCCGTTTCGCCACCGGAAGCTCGGAGCCGCCCTGCACGGTCTGGAGTGCGATCCAGTACCCGTCGAGCAGCACGTTCGTCTCACACTGGTCGCCGTCACAGCCCGCGAAGGCCTGCTGGCCGAGGCCCGCAACAGGCTTCAGCGCGGGCGTGCCACCGAAACCGGGCGCAACCTGCTTCCAGGCCCAGTCGGCGCCCGGCAATACGAGAACGCTCACGAGGCTTTGGGGCTGGTTCGGCGACATCCAGTCGCAGGCGAGACCGCCGTCGAGGTCGAGGTCGGCGCCTTGCGTGCCGATGCCCATGGTGAAGTCCTGCGCTTTTGTGGGCGACTCCAGTTCGAGGTTGGTGAAGCTTCCGACCGTGTCACCGCCCGCGATGATGTCGGCGCATGTTGCGGGCACTCTGACGCTCGACTTCGGCGCGACCCACTGGGCGGCGGGTGCGGGCGCGGCCTGCACCGTGCTGACGATCGCACGGGCAAGCGACTTGGTCAACGCCGGAAACTGTGCGGAGGGGGATGCCGCGAAGAAGCTCAGGCCCACCCACTCCGATCTCGTGAGAACGCTGTAGTGACACACCGCTGACAGGGCGGGAAGCTGCGCGGCATCGCACAACTCGTACGCGCCCAGCCCCCACCCGGTGACCCGCGTGCCGCCGGAGGTGGCCGCGTCGGCCTCCCAGCCCTTCGGGTTGTCCGGGCGGATGTCGATCTTGAGCCCCTGGAACGGCGACGCCGGGCCGACTGTCCACGTGCAGTCCAGTGAGCCGGTCTGGATGAACGCAGCGCTGACGATTGCAGGGCTGTTCGCCGCCTGCAGTGAGTTGATCCCGGCGGGGGTGAGGGTCTGCGGGTCGCCGACCGTGACGCCGAGGGCGCTGCTGACATCCGCGGGGGCCGCCAACTTTGCACACGTCGTCGGTACTCGGATGGACGGAGCCCCCGACTGGCTCGCGACAGCATGCGAGGCCGTCGGAGTCGCGGTCACCCCGGGCTTCGCCGCACTGCACCCGACGAGCGCGACCGTCAATGCGAGCACCACCGCAAGGGCGACGCCTTCGGCACGTCTGAGCATGTCTCAAGCCTAACCGAGCGGCAAAAAGAGAGGGACGCCGTGCCGTCGATACAATAGGCACGCCCGCGGGAGTGGTGAAATTGGCAGACACGCAGGATTTAGGTTCCTGTGCCTTCGGGCGTGAGGGTTCAAGTCCCTTCTCCCGCACGTGGCGCGAATCTCGATCGAAGCTCTTAGGCAGTGCCACTCGATCGGGGATAAGTCCTCGTAGCTGAGCCGAGGGGGGATGGCAATCACGTCAATCGCCGTCGACCAGGATAACCTCCCGCTCACCCGGCCCGACGCTTGATAACGCATCCGCGAGGATAGCTCGCACCTGGTATCTACAGGGCCGGCCCGGGGAGTTGAGCCCGCGCAGCCTGAACCTGCAGCTCGAGCGCTCGCGGCGGCAGGATTCCAGGCCAGGCTTTGCGCGTCACGCAAAAATCCAGCAGGAAGGCCTGTCCGACCTCGCCTAGTTCGACCTCCAATGAACTGAGAGTCCAGCTTCCCTGGGCGGAGTCTGTGATTCGGACGCCTCGGACAGACAGCGCAGGAAACGACGCCACCTCCCGTGGAGCACCCGAACCGACGAACATTCGAATCGCCTGACGGTCGACAAGAAGCGCTCCCGACTTGCTTCTTCCGACTGCGCTCACGTCTATGCCGAAAGCGCGACCCGCATCCGACAGTTGCTGCAGAAACTGGGGATACATGACGATGTTGGTGGCGAAAGCCCCCGGATGATTGCGTTGGAGGGCGTTCAGCCTCGACCCGTTGGAGAAACAAAAAAGACCGAGGATGACCCCCACCACTGCTATCCCGAAAATCAGTCCGGCGGGGCTGAATTCCTTTTGATAGATGATGTTGAGCACAAGAAGGGCAACGACGACGCTCACCACCACGGCGGCGATGGTGCCGGCGAACGCGCGGGTGCGCTTTTTCGATGCTTTTGTGGACGTCACGGCGTACCTTCGATCCGGTGATGGAGCAAATCTATTAGTCGAATGCGATCACGGCGGAGATCGTCTCCATGCGAGCGACATTATTCGTCCTGGGCGAGACTCTGCGACGAATTGTGATTCGCTGTTGATCGCGGAGGTCGACGGCTCGCAGTGGGGCAGAGTCGTGCAAGCAGAGCGAAGCTCTCGACGCATCTTGGCCAAAGCACGACCCCAGGCGATCGGCACAAGCATCGCAGAACGGGGATCCCGCGCGCAATGCCCCAGCCAGCCGGCCAGCCAGCGCGTCAGAGCGTTCCGAGCACCTGCTGCCACGGGCCGACGAGCAGCTCATACACCTTGTCGTCGATCACATCGCGCACGCCGACGGCGAGCACGGCCGCCCGCGCAGCCTCGACCGCACCGGCCTTCGGAAGAGGGCCGATCTTCATGTGCTCGACGGCATGCTCCGCCGCTTTCTCGGCGGCGATGGCTGCATCCAGTTCGTCGGCGCGACCCTCTTCGGTGGCAACCGACGACACGCGCTGCCAGGCGTACTGCAGAGCCAGGTTCTGGATGTGCGGAATCTCGTGCATCCACGTGTGCGACAGAAAGGATGCCGGGTCGAACGTGACGCCCTCCTCGGAGGTCCACGCCGTGCCGAGCGCATCCGCCTGGTCGGAAGTCAGTGCCTTCACCTGCTCGATCATGCTCGTGAGTTCAGCCGAGAAGACTTCGCGCGCCATGGGACCTTTTTCTGCGTAGTGAGCTTGAGCGGGGGTCCGCGATCGTTCCCCACCGTTGACGGTACTCTGGGCTACGCCACTACCGGCGAAATCCCGATGGAGATTCTGTGATTGCCACCGCGCTCATCCCCTGGCTGAGTCCATATGCGCTGCTGCACGATTTCGGCAGCTACGCGTTGCTGGGTGTGTGCGTCGTCATCTTCGTCGAGATCGCGTTTCTGGTCGGCTTCCTTCTGCCGGGCGACACCCTGCTGCTGATCACCGGCCTGCTCTGCTTTCCGACGCCGCCCGACAGCCACGGCCACGACACCCAGCTCATCCATCTGCCGATCTACATCGTGGCGCTCTCGATCGGTCTCGCCGCGTTCCTCGGCGGCGAGGTCGGCCATTTCATCGGACGCAAGGTCGGCCCGCGCATCTTCGAACGCAAGGAGACCGGGCTGTTCAGCCGCGAGAACGTCGAGCGCACCAACAAGTTCTTCGTGCGGTTCGGCGGGTTCGCGATCATCGTGGCGTGCTTCGTGCCCGTCATCCGAACGTTCGCCCCGGTCGCGGCCGGCGTCGGGCGCATGCGCTACCGGCGGTACGGCCTGTTCAACCTGATCGGCGCGTTCCTCTGGGCGGTCGTGATCACGGTCGGCGGCTACCTGCTGGGCTACATCCCGCCGGTCGCGCACTTCGTGACGCACTACATCGACCTGATCCTCATCGGCGCGATCCTCGTCGCTGTCGATCCCGACGGTGTACCACTACGTGCAGGCCACGCGTCGCGTGCGCAAGTCCGCGAGCACCAGCTAGCAGAAGCCGACGGCCACGGCGTCGAGCCTCAGGGGATGGTGCGGCCGAGGCGTTCGGCGAGCTGCCTGAGGGCTGCGCCGGTCTGCTTGCGCACATCGACCTCGGGATCCTTCAGCAGCTTCGCCACCTCGAGGGCCTGCTCGTAGTCGCCCACGAAGCCCAGCGCCCGAGCCGCATTCGCACGAACGCGAGCGACCTCGTCGGTCAGCAGCGGCACCAGGTCGGCGCCGAGGTCGAGTTCGCGCGCAGCGACGACACGGCAGCACATCTCGCGCACCCGCCACGCCTGGTTGGCGAGGCCGAGCCGGATGGCTGGCGCCGCCGCATCCTCCCAGGCGTACAGCAGTGTGCGTGCGCCCCACACCTCCGGCCAGTACAGCGGCGGTGCACCATCCAGGATGCCCTGCGCGTGGCGTCCGCCGACCCAGAGCAGAAACTCCTCGCCCTCGTTCGTTCCGCGCAGCAGCGCCGCGGCGCGATCGGCGACCTCGTGCTCGCCGAATCGTTCGACGGCGAGGGCGATGCGGTCGCCGGGCGAGGCGTCGAGGGGAACACTCTGGTCGTCTGGCACTCCCCCACCCTATGCGGCCAGCGCGCTACGCCACTCCCGTGACCGCCAGCACGAGCAGCGCGATGTTCAGCCCGATCACGAGCACGACGGCCACGACGAGCAGGATGGTGACCGCCGTTCGGTTGACGAACGGTCCCATCACGGTGGCGTCGTTGGTCAGCCGAAGAAGCGGAATCAGCGCGAACGGGATCCCGAAGCTCAGCACGACCTGGCTGATCACCAGAACGGCCGTGGGGTCGGCACCGAAGCCCAGCAGCGCCAGGGCCGGGATGAGGGTGATGATGCGCCGAATCACAATCGGGATGCGCCGACGCAGCAACCCCGACATGATCGTCGCGCCCGCGTAGCTGCCCACCGACGTGGACGCGAGACCGGACGCGAGCAGGCCGATCGAGAACACGACCGCGATCACCGGGCCGAGCGCCGCCTGTATCGCGGCGTGCGCGCCCTCGATCGTGTCGACGCCGGGGCCGCCGCGAAGGTTGGTCGCCGCGAGCAGAAGCATGCCGATGTTCACGAGGCCGGCAAGGGTGAGCGCGATCACGACATCCCATCGGGTGATGCGAAGCAGGCGCGTCGTCGCGGGTTCGCCGTCTCCGCGACCGTGCCGATCGCGGGCGAGGGCGGAGTGCACGTAGATGGCGTGCGGCATCACCGTGGCGCCCAGGATGCTCGCCGCGAGCAGCACGGACCCGCCGCCCGAGAAACGCGGGAGCAGCCCTCCCAGCACGGAAGCGGCATCCGGCGGGCGCACCGCAAGACCGGCCAGGAAGCCGATCGCGATAACGGCGAGGAGCCCGATGATCGCGAACTCGAACGGGCGCTGCCCGATACCTCGACTGCAGCCCGAGCAGCACCATCGAGACGGCACCGACGATCAGGCCGCCGAGCACGAGCGGAAGGTCGAACAGCAGGTAGAGCGCGATGGCACCGCCGACCACCTCGGCGAGGTCGGTGGCCGCCGCGACGAGCTCGGCCTGCGCCCAGAAGGCGCGGCGCGATCCCGTGCCGAGGCGCTGGCCCAGCAGCTCCGGCAGGCTCTGGCCCGTGACGAGGCCGAGCTTCGCGGACTGGTACTGGATGAGGCCGGCCATCAGGTTCGCGGCGACGAGTACCCAGACGAGCAGGTAGCCGTATTGTGCGCCAGCGCTGAGGTTCGCGGCGACGTTGCCCGGGTCGACGTAGGCGATGGCGGCGACGAACGCCGGGCCGAGCAGCAGCAACCCGCGCACTTTCGGCCGCGGAGTCGTCGCCATGCGGTGAGCCTAGAGAGCGTTCAGGTAGTCGAAGAGCCGCGCGAACGCCTGCGCTCGGTGCGAGACGGCGTTCTTTTCGTCAGCGGTGAGCTGCGCCGCGCTGACGGCCAGCCCGTCGGGCAGGAACAGCGGGTCGTAACCGAACCCGCCCGCGCCGGACGGCTGGGTGAGCACTGTTCCCGGCCAGATGCCCAGCTCGACGTGCTCGACACCCTCGGCAACGTAGGCCGCGGCGCAGGTGAAGTGGGCCGTGCGGTCGTCGACTCCGGTCATCCGCTCCAGCAGCAGGCGAAGGTTGTCTCCGTCATCGCGAGTGCCGGCGTAGCGCGCCGAGTGGATGCCCGGCGCGCCGCCGAGGGCGTCGACCGAGATGCCGGAGTCGTCGGCGATCGCCGGGATGCCCGTGAACTCGAACGCCGCGCGCGCCTTGATCAGCGCGTTGGCCTCGAAGGTGTCGCCGTCTTCGACGGGCTCGGGCCCTTCGTAGCCGAGCAGTTCGATGCCGCCGAGTCGTGGTCCCAGGATGCGTCGCAGCTCGTCGACCTTGTGCGCGTTGTGGGTCGCGAGCACCAGCCGAGCGGGCGGGGTCACGACAGGGCGGCCTTCTGGAACTCGGCGAGCGTTGCCGTGCCACCGAGGGCGAGGTCGAGCAGCGAGTTGAGTTCGGCGCGGTCGAACGGTGCACCCTCGGCCGTGCCCTGAACCTCGACGAAGAGCCCGCGGCCGGTGACGACGACGTTCATGTCGGTCTCGGCGCGCACGTCTTCGACGTAGGCGAGGTCGAGCATGGGCACGCCGTCGATGATGCCGACCGACACGGCGGAGACGCTGTCGATGATCGGCTTCGCGTTCTGGCCGATGAACTTCTTCTCGCGCGCCCACTCGATGGCGTCGACCATGGCGACGTACGCGCCGGTGATGGCGGCCGTGCGGGTACCGCCGTCGGCCTGCAGCACGTCGCAGTCGAGCACCAGCGTGTTCTCGCCGAGCGCCTTCATGTCGATGACGGCGCGCAGGCTGCGGCCGATGAGCCGCGAGATCTCATGGGTGCGCCCGCCGATCTTGCCCTTGACCGACTCGCGGTCCATGCGGTCGTTGGTGGAACGCGGCAGCATCGAGTACTCGGCGGTCACCCACCCCTTGCCCTTGCCGGTCAGCCAGCGCGGAACGCCGTTCGTGAAGGATGCGGTGCACAGCACGCGGGTGTTGCCGAACGAGATCAGCGCAGAACCCTCCGCCTGCTTGCTCCACGCCGCGTTCGATCGTGATCTCGCGGAGCTGGTCGACCTGCGCGGCCGTCGGAGCGGGTCATGTCGTGGTCCTTTTCGTTGCTGGTGCTGGTTGCGGGCGGGTCGAGTGCGGTCACAGGGTGCCGGAGATGGGGATGGTGCCGGTCTGGACGAGGTCGACGGTGTTCACTTCCGGGCCCAGGAAGCGGCTGGCGAGCCGGAGGAAATCGTTCTGGCTGTCGCCGGTCGCCTCGAACCGGTAGCTGGGCCGATCGGGGCTGGTGCGCTCGAGCCCGTGCTTCACGAGCGTGCGGTAGACGTCGTAGGCGGTCTCCTCCGCGCTCGACACGAGCGTGACATCCTCGCCCATCACGTACTGGATGGCGCCGGCGAGCAGCGGATAGTGAGTGCAGCCGAGCACGAGGGTGTCGATGCGGGCGTGCTTGAGCGGGGCCAGGTACTGCTCCGCCACGGCGAACAGCTCGGCGCCGCTGGTCACACCCGACTCCGACGAATTCGACGAAGCGCGGGCACGCCTGCGAGAAGATCTCGAGGTCGGATGCGGCGATGAACGCGTCGTCGTACGCGCGCGAGTTGATGGTGCCGAGCGGTGCCGATCACCCCGATGCGCTTGGTGCGGGTCTGGCGCACGGCCGCGCGCACAGCGGGATGGATGACCTCGACGACGGGGATTCCGCGCGCCTCCGTGTAGCGCTCGCGGGCATCCCGCAGCATCGCGGACGACGCCGTGTTGCAGGCGATCACCAGCAGCTTCACGCCCTGGTCGACCAGGTCGTCGAGCACGGCGAGCGCGTACTCGCGCACCTCGGCGATCGGCTTCGGGCCGTACGGCGAGTGGGCGGTGTCGCCGACGTAGAGGAGGGACTCCCGTGGAAGCTGGTCGATGATCGCCCGCGCCACCGTGAGTCCGCCGACGCCGCTGTCGAATACTCCGATCGGGGCGTCGCTCACGAGGCCCAAGTTTAGTCTGCGGCGACAACAGTAGGCTTAGCGCATGACCAGCGCGCTGCTCACCGACCGCTACGAGCTCACCATGATCGACGCGGCGCTCGGCAGCGGCCTGCACGATCGCGAGTGCGTGTTCGAGGTCTTCGCGCGTCGGCTGCCCGACGGTCGCCGCTACGGCGTCGTCGCCGGCACCGGTCGACTGCTCGAACTGGTGCGGGACTTCCGCTTCGGCGACGCCGAACTCGCCTGGCTGCGCGACAACAACGTGGTCGACGCCGACGACTCTCGACTGGCTCGCCGACTACTCGTTCCGCGGCAGCATCTCGGGCTACCGCGAGGGCGAGGTCTACTTTCCCGGGCTCCCCCATGCTCGTCGTGCAGGGCGGCTTCGCCGAGTCGGTCGTGCTCGAGACCCTCGCGCTCAGCGTGCTCAACTACGACAGCGCGGTCGCGAGCGCCGCCAGCCGCATGGTGACCGCGGCCGCTCGGTCGGCCGCTCGCCGAGATGGGCTCGCGCCGCGCCAGCGAGCGCGCCGCGGTCGCCGCCGCCCGCGCCGCCTTCATCGCCGGTTTCGGCGCGACCAGCAACCTCGAGGCGGGGCGCACCTGGGGCGTGCCCGACCATGGGCACCGCCGCGCACGCCTTCACGCTCCTGCACGACAACGAAGAGGCGGCGTTCGAGGCCCAGGTCGCCGCGCTCGGCGCCGGCACGACCCTGCTCGTCGACACCTACGACGTCACCGCCGCCGTCGAGCTGGCCGTCAAGGTCGCCGGCACCGGCGCTCGGCGCCGTGCGCATCGACAGCGGCGACCTGCCGTCGCAGGTTGCCGCCGTGCGCGCCCAACTGGATGCGCTCGGCGCGACGGGCACGAAGATCACGGTCACCAACGACCTCGACGAGTACACGATCGCCGCGCTCAGCGCCGCGCCGGTCGACTCGTTCGGTGTCGGCACGTCGGTGGTGACCGGGTCCGGGCATCCCGCTGCCGGCCTCGTCTACAAGCTCGTCGCGCGCCGCGACGATGCGGGCGCATGGCGATCGGTCGCCAAGAAGTCGGCGGCCAAGGCCACCATCGGCGGCCGCAAGACGCCGGTGCGCATCGCTCGTCGAACGGCGTCGCCGATGCCGAGACCATCTACGTCGGCAGCAGCACCCGCGGCGTCCGCCGACCGAGCGCGCCGCTGCTCGTGCCGCTGATCACCGCGGGCGTCGATCGACGAGCGCCACGTGGGCGTCGACGGTACGCGTGCGCGCCCGGGAACACCGGGCGCAGGCGGTCGCCGAGCTGCCCGAGGATGCGCTGCGGCTCAGCAAGGGCGAGCCCGCGATCCCGACCAACTACGTGCGTGACAGGCACGCCTAGCTCGCGCCAATAATCGCCCGATCTGTTTCTCATTTAGACTTGCGCGTGTAACCAGGCCGGCCACACCGGCGAGGCACACCCGGTGGAATCGAGCGGAGAGAGACTGTGACTTCGTCCGATTCGGCAGCAGCGTCCGGTTCGGGCCTGCGCACCGTCGCCGTCGTGCTGGCCGGAGGCGTCGGTGCCCGCATCGGGTTCAACCTTCCGAAACAGCTCATCAAGATCGCCGGCAAGTCGGTGGTCGAGCACACCATCGAAGCGCTCAACGACTCCGCCGGATGTCGACGAGATCCTGGTCATGATGACGCCCGGCTACCTCGACCCGATTCTCGCGATCCGCAGCACGGGCAAGTACCAGAAGCTGACCCACATCTACGAGGGCGGCGCCGACCGCAACCAGACCACCCAGCTGGCCATCGACGCGCTGGGGGATACCGAGGTCAAGGTGCTGTTCCACGACGCGGTTCGTCCGTTCGTCGACAACCGCATCATCCACGACTGCGTGGTGGCGCTCGACGAGCACAGCGCGGTGGACACGGCCATTCCGTCGGCGGACACGATCATCGAGGTGTCGGACGACGGGTTCCTGATCGACGTGCCGCCGCGCTCCAAGCTGCGTCGAGGGCAGACCCCGCAGGGCTTTCGGCTGTCGGCCATCCGCGCCGCCTACGAGAAGGCCCGACTCGATCCCAATTTCACGGCGACCGACGACTGCACGGTCGTGCTGCGGTACACGCCCGACGTGCGCATCGCCGTCGTCGCCGGCTCCGACGAAAACATGAAGGTCACCGAGCCCATCGATATCGCGATGGCCGACAAGCTCTTCCAACTGCGGTCGTCCACCGCCAAGGAGCTCGCCACGGATGCCCGCACCGCGGGCCTGGCCGGCAAGACCGTGGTGGTGTTCGGCGGCGGCTACGGCATCGGCGCCGAGGTCTGTGCCGTCGCACGGGAGTTCGGGGCCAACGTCTTCTCGTACAGCCGTTCCGAGACGAAGACGCACGTGCAGAACCGCCAGGAGGTGCGCGACGCTCTCAGGCAGGCGGCGGATGCCACGGGCCGCATCGACTACGTCGTCAACTCGACCGGGCTGCTCGCCATCTCGCTGCTCGAGGACGCCTCGGACGACATCGTCTACGAGACCATCGACGTCAACCTGGTCGGCTGCATCCTCATCGCCCAGGAGTCGCTCCCCTACCTGCGCGAGACGTCGGGACAACTGCTCAACTTCACCTCGAGCTCGTACACGCGCGGACGCGGCGGGTACAGCCTCTATTCGGCGACCAAGGCCGCCATCGTCAACTTCACGCAGGCCCTCGCCGACGAGTGGGTGCCCGACGGGGTGAGGGTCAACGTCGTCAACCCCGACCGCACCGGCACCCCGATGCGCACCAGGGCGTTCGGAAGTGAGCCGGCCGGCAGCCTTCTGAGTGCGCACGTCGTGGCGCTCGCCTCGATCGACACCCTGATTTCCAGCGCGACCGGCCACGTCATCGACGTTCGTCGCGACGGCAGCCCCGTCGACGGCCTCGCCACCGACGAGGACGACGACACGGCGCGATGAGGGCGCCAGCCGCACAGCGGGAGAAGGCCGCGCCGCCCCCGAGACCCCAGCGGGCCAGCGTGCGCAGCTCGGTCACCCGGATCTCGTTCGTCGACCTCGGGCTTCTCGCGGGGCAGGTGGTCGGCCTCGTTCTTGCGGCCACGGGCGCCCTCGCCCCGCCCTCGCCGTGGCTGACCGTCGTCGGCAGCGTGCTCTGGGTCGGCTCGCAGGTGGCCATCACCGTGCTGCGCTCGCCCCTGAACCGCGCCCTGAGCTACATCGGGATCTCGAGGGCTATCCGCGTGCTCATCCTGGTGCTGCTGGCAGTGTTCCTCGAACTGGCGCTCGCCTCGCAGGCGGCCGCCGACAACCTCCGGCACGGTTCGACGGTGTGGCTGCTTCCGCTCGCCGGTGCGCTCTGCTTCCTGGCCACGTTCGCCGACCAGTGGCGTGCCCTCGGATACCAGGGTGAGGGCCTCGCCTGGCGCGGTCTGGCGCAGCACGGGCTCGCCGACTCCGAGCCTGCACCGGACGGGCGCGCGACCGCCATCCTCGCCCTGGTGTGCACCGCTGTGCTCACCGTGGGAATCCCGCTGGTGCTCGCACTCAATCGCCCGTACGCCGACCTGGTCGTGATCGGCGCGATCGCATCCGTCACCGGCGCCGCCTCCTGTGTCGCGAGCGTGGTGCTGCGCGAACGACTCGTGCGGGCCGGCAGTCGCGCCGAACGAGTCGTGCGCCTCCGCGCGGCTCTCGAGTCGTACTCGCCCGAGGTGCTCATCTTCTTCAGCGCCCCCGCGAGCGGCACATACGCGCTGAATGTGTGGATCCAGACCGTGAACGCCTTCACCTCGCGAACGGTCATCGTGAGCAAAGAGGCGGGACACCTGGCCCGGATGGAGCCCACCTCGGTGCCGGTGCTGTTTGCGTCGCGGGCCCGGGACATCGAGTTCCTGACTGTGCCGACGGTGAAGGTGGTGCTGCATCCGACGACCGCCAACAAGGTGTTCGAGGTCATGCGGCTCCGCGGACTGCTGCAGGTGTTCATCGGCCACGGCGACAGCGACAAGGTGTCGAGCTTCAACCCGTACAGCAAAGTGTTCGACGAGATCTGGGTGTCGGGTCCCGCGGGCATCGACCGCTACTCCGCGCTCGGCGAGGGGTTTCGGCCCGAGCAGTTCGTCACGGTCGGTCGCCCGCAGCTCGCCGAGATCGCCACGGTGGCGGCCGACGGGTCGTCGGACATCGCTGTGCCGCGGCCGACCGTGCTGTACGCGCCCACGTGGGAGGGCTTCCTCGAGCAGTCGAACTACTCCTCGCTCGCCTCGATGGGTGTTCCGATGGTCAAGGCGATGCTGGCGATGCCGAACCCGCCGCGCATCCTGTTCAAGCCCCATCCGTCGTCCGGTCACCGGCGGGCGGACATGCTCGCGGCACAGGACGAGATCGAACGCCTGCTCGTGGAAGCGGGCAGCGACCACCAGGTATTCGCCGACGGCACGGTGTCGCTCTATGCCGCCTTCAACAGCGCGGACGTGATGATCACGGACATCTCGAGCGTGCTCACCGACTTTCTCGCCTCGCACAAGCCCTACCTGGTCACGAACCCTCGGGATGAGGCACTGCAGGACTTCCTGCTCGCCTTCCCGTCGAGTGCGGCCGGCGCGATCATCGACACCGACCTCGGCAGCCAGCAGGGCACCGCCTTCGTCGCGGCGATCGGCAGGGCGCTCGACGGCGACCCCGCCGGGCGGCCGGCGCGGATCGCGCTCGCGGACTACCTGTTGGGCCCGGTTTCCGCCGATCCGGTGAAGTCGTTCGTCGACGAGGTGGCGAGCGCCGTCGAGCGCGCCCGCAGGCGGTACCCGGCGCCCCGAATCGTTCCAGCGCCGCCGGCCAGCGAGCGACGCGCACCGGTCACGGCGACGGCGGGATCCGACGCCGCCGAAGGAGCGGCCGGATGATCCGCCGTATCCTGCTGCTGCTGTCGGCGATCGCGGCGGCGATCTCCACCGTCACGCACTGGTCGGTCCTGCTTCTCGCGGTCGCGTTCTACGGCGCGACGGTCGTCATGGGTCTCGTCGCGCGCACCGTTCGTCGCAGCGGCGACGCCGACCAGACCGGCGCGGCCATCGTGCTCAGCGTCGCGACCGGGATCGTCGTGCTGCACGCCGGTGCCGACCCGGCCGAGCTCTGGTCGGTCGCGATACTGCTCGCCGTGCTGCACGCCCTGCACCTCGGGCGCCACGTGCTGCGGGTGCTCGTGTTCCGGCGGTGGAGGGGCGCGGCCGACTGGCGCAACATCGCCGTGGATGCCGCCGTGCCCGAACGGGTCGAGCCGGTCGCGGGCCCGACGCTCGTGCCGATCCCGGTGTGGATCGCGGCGCCGATCTGCGCTGTGTACGCGGCGGACCCCGTCGTGTACCTGCTGCTCGGCATCCTGTCGCTCGCGCTCGTGGTGCTGACGTTCATCCCGATCGCCGGCGCTCTTCTGCACAACCTGCGTCTGCCCTCGGAGCCGGTGCGCCTCGACGCGCTTGCCGCCGCACTTCGCGCCGTCGAGCCCGAGGTGCTCGTGCACTTCAACGCGCGGGCCGCGAGCGCGTACGCGATCAACGACTGGATGCCCGTGCTGGCGAGGCTCAACGAACGCCACCGCGTGGTCATCCTGACGGTCGACCGCCAGCCCTGGCACTTCGACACCATCGAGGGCGACACGATTCCGCTCGTGCACCTGAACGGCGCCGAGGCGATCGAGAGGTTCGTCGAGCTCGTTCCGTCACTCGTGCTCGCGCTCTACCCGCGAGACACGTCGGCCAACAAGAACCTGCTGCGCGTTCCCGGCCTGTTCGACGTGTACATCGGCCACGGCGAGAGCGACAAGCAGGAGGCGGTGAATCCCGCGACCCGGGCGTTCGACGAGATCTGGATCGCCGGCGACGCCGCCCGCGAGAGGTACCTCGCTGCCGACATCGGGGTGCGCGAGGAGCAGCTGCGCGTTGTCGGGCGCCCCCAGGTCGACGACCTGCGTGAGCGAGCCGTCGGCCATGGGGCTGAAAAGCAGCAGACCACCTCGCGACGCACGGTCGCCTACGCGCCCACCTGGGAGGGCTACTACGCCGACGACGGCTACGAGTCGGTGGCCGCGTTGGGGCCCGACGTGGTGGCGGCCCTGCTCGCCCGCCCCCACCTCGATGTGATCTACGTGCCGCATCCGGCTCTCGGCACCCTGAACCCCGAATTCGAGCAGGCGAACCGGCGTCTCGCGTCGCGCGTCGCCGCGGGCGGCGGCCGCATCGTGCTCGCGGGGTCGCAGGCCGCACGGTATGCGGCACTGGCGTCGGCCGACCTGCTCATCTCCGACATCTCGAGCGACACGGTGGACTTTCTGGCCCTGGACCGCCCGTATGTCGTGCTCGACCCCACGGGAACCAACCTGGCGGCCTTCGTCGCGGCGAATCCCTCGGCGAGCGCGGGCGACGTGATCGACCGCGGGTCGGCGGCCGCTCTCGGTGACGTCATCGATCGGGCGCTCGCCGACGATCCGCACGCGGCCGGCCGTGCGCCCCTCGCAGAGCGGTACCTCGGCGACCTCGCAAGCTCCCAGTTCGACCGGTTCTTCGCGGAGGTGGAGCGATGCCTGCAGCACATCGCGACCACCCGTCCGGTGAGGGTACCGGGTGCCGACAGCACCTTGTAGATCTCTCAGGCGCACAGGTCAGCCAGCACAGAGGGCGCGCAGGCGCACGCGCGAGGATGTGGAGTGTGATCGACACGAGTGCTCAGCGACTCGTGGGCTCCCCAGCAGGCGTTCGGGCCGGGAGTCGGGCCGTGGGTGAGAAATCGTCCGCGGCCCCAGCACAACCGCCGCTGCGGCCCGCTGAGCGCCGCGCCTGGCTGGATCCGCTCTGGCTCGGCGCCCTGGCCGCCATCGTGGCCGCCGCAGGCGCGTGGATCCCCTCCAAGTGGAACGACGAGGCCGCAACCCAGACGGCGGCGTCGCGCACCCTGCCACAGCTCTGGCAGATGATGCAGAACATCGACGCCGTGCACGGCACCTACTACTTCCTGATGCACTTCTGGATCGCGGCGTTCGGAATCTCGAATTTCGCCCTCCGCGCGCCCTCCATGATCGCCGTCGGCGTCGCCTGCGCCGGCGTCGTGGTGCTCGGGCGCCGATTCGGCGGCCGTCGGCTCGCCGTCTTCGCCGGGCTCGCCTTCGCGATACTCCCCCGCGTCACCTGGATGGGCATGGAGGCGCGATCGCAGGCCCTGACCGCCGTGGTTGCGGTGTGGCTGACCATCCTGCTTCTGCGGGCCGTCGAGCGTCGCGCTGCTGGCTGGTGGGTCTTCTACGCGGGGCTGGCCGGCATCGGCGGTGCTGCTCAACATCTACCTCGCGCTGCTGGTCATCGCGCACGGCGTCTCACTCGTTCTCGCCCGCCGCCGAATCCCGGACGTGAGGCGCATCCTCGTGGGCTGGGGCGCCGGAGCGGTCGGCGCGGCCATCCTGTCATTCCCCGTCGACCGGCTCTCGCTCACCCAGACCGGACAGCTGCCGTTCGGTCCGCTGAGCTTCACCGGCACTCTCAACACCCTGGTCTTCGAGCAGTACTTCTCGGGCGCGACCCCGACAGTGGCGCGCGGTGTGCCGGTGCCGCCGACAAGCCTCTGGGCCATCGCGGTCATCCTCGCCGCGACCCTCGGCTGGATCATGATCCTCGCCCCGATCGCGCGCCGCTACTTTCGGCCCGTCGCCCCGCAGCCGGTTGCTCTCGGCTTCCTGGGCGTGGTCGTGCCCTGGTTCGTCGTGCCGACCGCCCTGGTGGTGCTCTACTCCGCGGTGGGTCACCCCATGTACAGCGGCCGCTACTTCGCATTCACGACCCCCGCGATCGCGCTGCTTATCGGCGCAACGGTGTCGGCGCTGCGCCTGCCGTGGTTTCGAATCGCGTCACTCGGGCTGCTCGCCGTGCTGGTCGTTCCGGTCTACCTCTCCCAGCGCGAGCCGACCTCGAAGAACGGCACCGACTGGCAGCAGGCGGCCGCCATCATCCAGGCGCACGCCACTGCGGGACAGGACATCTACTACGGACCGGCGAGCGACGGCTCGAAGGTCTCGATGCACAAACTCGCCCAGGCCTACCCGGCCGTCTTGTCGAGCCTGCACGACATCACACAGCGGTCTTCGCCCATCCAGGTGGCGTCGCTGTGGGGCAGGAACTGGCCGCTGACCCACGCGAAAGCTCTGCTGCAGACGACGCCGGTGCTGTGGGCCGTGATCGAGCACCAGGGTGCCTGGTCGCCCGCGTCGACAAAGCAGCAGCGCTACATCGAGCGCCAGGGCCTCCACCTCGTGCACATCTGGCGAGGCTCGGAGACCGACGTGCTGGAATTCAGCCGCTAGCGTCGTGCGGCCGAGAGGGCCCGGCCGCTACGGCTTGAGCTTCTCGTAGACCTCTTTGCAGGTCGGGCACACCGGGAACTTCTCCGGGTCTCGACCCGGCGTCCACAGTTTTCCGCACAACGCGCGAACCGGTTTGCCGGTGAGTGCCGACTCGATGATCTTGTCTTTGGGAACGTAGTGGGAAAAACGCTCGTGATCGCCGTCTTCGAGTTGTTCGTTGCCGAGCAGCTCTTCAAGTTCGCGATCGAGCGTGTCGGTGCCCGCGCCGCCGCCGACCCCCGGACCCGTCTGCTCGGTTTCGCTCATGCGTCTAGTTTCGCACGCTGGCGCTCAAAATCTCCGGGGAGCGTCGATCGAAGATGCGGCCGCCCCAGGCGATCCCGAGCCAGAGGAACAGCGAGCCCAGCACGATTCCGCTGGCCAGCGACGCCCACGCCCACATGCCGGGATGAACAGCGCGAGCGCCGCGAACAACAGGGTCGGCGAGGCCAGGATGATCGTGACCAGGAACGACAGCGACTGGATGAGCGACGAGGCGGTGCCCACCGACTGCGGTGCCGCGAACGGGCTGTCACCGGGCCGCACGGCCGGGTAGGGGAACCGCGCCGAGCCCACGCTCGAGAGCCCGAGCCCCGTGAACAGCACGCCGAGGCCGACGCCGAGCAGCGCAGGCAGGATGCGCCCGCTCCCGTACACTGCGGCGCTCAGGATGGCCGCGATGACGAGCAGCGGCACCCCGACCACGAGCGGCGGCACCACGCGGCCGAGTCGGTCGGCGCGGCCTGTCGTTGCCGACGCGAGGTGCAGCCAGATCGCGGTGTTGTCGTAGGCCGTGTCGTTGTGCACGAGCCAGCCGAGGAACAGGGCCATGATCGGCACCGGCATGAGAGCGCGAGCACCTGGGTCGGCACCCCGATGATCAGGAACGGCACCATCAGCAGGAACGGGATGACCGGGATGACCACGCAGCGACGCGTGGTAGCGCGCATCCCGCAGCCAGTAGGTGAAGCTGCGCTCCGCGATGACGGCAGCGGGCGAGACCCGTGCCACGCGGAACAGGCCGAGGCCCTGGTAGTTGCGGGAGCGCGACGATCCTTCAAATAGGCCTGCCAGTCATAATCAGGAGACAGTGCCTCGAGGCTCTCCCTCGACATAATGTGGTATCGCTTCGCCGGGTCCCGCAGCTCGACCCGATCCATGGAGCCCTTGGCGAGCGCCGTCTCGATGGTCATTACACTCTTGGCCTCATCCGCAGCTCTCTCGGGAGCATCGCCCAAAAGGACGAACATCTTCGCGACGTGCTCAACATACTCGTCCCGTAGCTTTTGGCTCCTCTCATCGCCGGTCAGATAGTACGACCGGTCCGGCAGCGAAAGGCCCCCCTGGATCGCGCTCGCAATCTGCTGACTCGAGTCCTTCTGGTCCTGTTGCACATTCAATCCATAGAAAACACGCCCACAGAATATGTTCTCTGTAAGTCTGCGACAGTCGTCGCCAGTTGCTTTTTCTCCTTTAGCGATTCAATCGCTGCCAGTACCGGCTTCAACGGCTTGACTCCCAGTTGGTCCGCGAGATCCACATTCATGCACGCAGCGAAGTAGTCCCCGTACTTCCGTTGCAGCGGAGTCTTTGGAGAATCCGCTGCAACCCTCAACTCGGTATACAGCAAATAATTATTTCGTTCCGCCAACTCGTTGAACCTTCCCCACCGTACCTGGTCGGCAGGTATAGGATTTTTCTTCAGCCAATTGCCGCAGGCGTATTGATAAAAATGGTACAGGGGTCCGCTGTCTTATCGATTGCGGAAAGGTCGAAGATGTATGGGCTGCTTCGGCTCCGAAGTTGGTCCACCCGCTAAATCTGCGTTCGCAGACGCCTGCCCGAGACACACTCCCGCCCACAGCATCAACAGACCTGCAACAGACTTAGAAATCATCTCTCTCCTCACAAGAACTCTCCATGAAGAGCAACGATGGAAAGAGCGAGGCGATTTTTCGTCTCTTCCAAAACGTGACCCTCCGCGGTTCTACGAAGACGAGACACCGTACCGCAAAGTTTCGGGACGGTAAAAGGCAAAAAAACGGGCTCAGGCCAGAGCCCAAACCCGTCACCCTGCCGCATCTTGCTCTAAAAGATCTTCATGTGAATCGTCAGGTACTTCTTCGGGTCCTGCCGAATCGTCGTCACCAGCGTCGTGCTCTCGGTCAGCAGCTTGTTCAGGTTGGTGTACGCCTGATCGTCGGTCGCCAGCTTGCCCAGCGTTCCCTTGCCCGTCGTTCACGCCGGTCAGCAGCGTGTCCAGCTTGGTCACCGTGTCGTTCAGCTTGTTCGCGAACGTCGGGTCCTTGATCAGCATGCCCAGCGCTGCCCTTGCCCGCATCCGCCTCCGCCAGCAGCGAGTTCGCATGCGCCAGCGTCGGTTCAGGTTGTTGTACAGCGCGTCGTCCTTCAGCAGCTTGCCCGCCGTGCCCTTGCCGCTGTCGAGCGCCGTGGCGATGTTGTCCAGCTTCGCTCGCCGTGTCGTTCAGCCGGTTGTACAGCTGCGTCGTCGTTCATCAGCTTGCCGACCGAGCCCTTGCCGGCGTTCAGGTTCGCGGCCAGCTTGTGCAGCTCGTCGACCGTCGTCGTTCGCCTTGTTGTACAGCGTCGGGATCGTTGATCAGCTGCCCGACCGATCCCTTGCCGTTCTGAATGTTGTCCACGATCCTGTTCATCTTCGCCAGGATCACGTTCAGGCTCTCGATCGTCCCCTGGCTGGCCTTCACCACGTCCGTGAGGTTCGGCGTCTCGAGCGTCTGCAGCTCGTCGCCGTTCTGCAGCTGCGGCCCGGTCGCGGTCTGGCTGTTGATGTCGACCACCGTTCGCCCAGCACGCCCACCGTCGACAGCGACGCCTTCGAATCCTTATGCAGGCTCGGCTGGAACTTCGGGTCCAGCTTCATGATCGACCTTCACCGGCGTCAGCTTGCGCGCCGGGTCGGTCGACGATCGTGCACGTTCTTCACCTCGCCGATCGTCACGCCCTGCAGCTTGCACCGCGCGCGCCCTCCTTCAGGCCGGCGGAGTTCTCAAAGTAGGTCGTGCACCATCAGCTTCTTGCTGAAGACGCTCATGCCCGAGGCGCTCGGTCATCAGGAACAGCAGCGTCGTCAGCAGCGCCATCGACACCAGCACGATCACGCCCACCTTCAGCTGCGACCACTTCACTTCCTGCTGGCTCGGCATAGCTCTCCTTGAGACCTTTTTGCAATACTTCACTGCGACGTTCGCACCGCCTCCCGTCTGGGGGCAATCAGGGTGTCACTAACTAGGAGAATACATTATCCTCCCAGTCGGTCACCTCAGGAAAAGCCAGGGAATTGCGTCGCGCTAAAGTGCTTGATCTCTTATTGATGCCGTATCCGGGCTAATGGTTTCATCTTCCGTCACTCCGTTGCGCTTAGTCCTCAACCACCACTACCGCCATCGCGAAGTCCCCGCGTGTGCCAACTCACTGACCCTTCGACCCCCATACCCTCAGCGATTTGCGCCGCCCGGCCCTCAATGCAGGGTCGGTCTGCCGCTCGCCCCCGCCGGACCTCAAGCTCCGTCCACCTGACGCCCCGAGCGATCCCGGTCCCCAGCGCCTTGGCGCCAGCCTCCTTCGCAGCAAACCGGGCGGCAAAGCTTTCTGCGGCATTCTTTTTTTTGCGCATGCAGTAGGCGATCTCTCCTGGAGTGAAAACCCGCTCCAGAAACCGCTCGCCGAACCGGTCGATACTCTCCTCGATCCGTTTCGTCTCAATCAAATCCGTTCCCACTCCCAGCACCATAAAGAACCCCGCTCCCGCTATGTCCTACACCTACGGAACGAAACGCAGACAACCGTCGTCGAAGAACGAAAGTTGAAGTGAGATCGCAAGTCATCTCTTTTCAACATTATCAAATCGCAAGCGCCACATGACCACGGTACCCGGCCCCGTCCTCACGCTCCGCCCCTCCCCTTCCATGAACACCCTATCGGCAAGCACACTTCGATCGGCAGAGGCTCAATATTCCGATGCAATCGCTTGATATTCAGGGCTTCAGCTACGAAGAGCGCCAAGGTCTCCTGCCCTCGCTCACCTCAGCCTTCGCAGACTGTGGAGGTTGGATCCTCAACCGCAGAACCCTCTCGCCCACCACCGTGGAGTTCCGCGTTGAAATCCAACTTCGCGCCGTCATCGACCTTTACGCCTCCATCATTTCCTCGGGTCTCGAACTCACCCGTGCCGGCCACCTCGGCTTTACTCACCTGTGCACGTGTCGCAAAAATCTCACCACTCCGGCCGACCTGGGCCAGATCATCACCATCCGTCGCGTACAGGCTTCCTGGAAGACGCGACCCTCCAGTCTCTCTTTCTCACCGCAGGAGAGTGCGCCTGATCATCCTCCATAAGTCCTAATGCACATCCAGCTTTGTTTGTCCCCACAGCCCAAACCGAAACGGCACACCCACAGAGAACTGCAGATGCGGCGCATCTCGGCCTCAGCCCTACTCCAAAGCTTAGATTGATCGTCCGCCCCGGCGCGTACACATAGGTTGTCCCCAACCGCAACGCGCCCTCCACCAGGTACGACGCCGGAATATCCACCCCGTTCAACGAAGTAGAACGGGTAAACCGCTGATCCCAGTCCAGGGTCATCGATACCTCCTGATTCAGAGCCAGGATCGACCCGAGCTGGAAGCCCACCGCGTCCCCCGGGGTTGAGTGTCCCACCATCGTTGCCGCCGGGTTGTTGGGATCGTTCGCCGAAACTCTACGACTACCAGCAAAATTAGACGTATACGAAAGAGTCGGCATGGTGGTGAGGTTTGTCGTGTGGGCAATATTCAGCCCATTGGCTCTCGCAGCGGGGAATCCTCAGTCAACGCCCAGCTCCACCACTGTCCGCCGATGCCCCCAGCTATCTGAGTCCCCAATTACCAGCACCCCCGGCTGCCATCGCCCGTGCGTGAAAACCAGCTCTAAGCCAGACGCATCCGCCGCCACCTTGAATACCGGCTCACTCATCATCTCCGCGCCCGCCCCCACCCGTCCGGTCAGCCCCCACTCCATTGACTCCAGTAGATTCCTCCCACCGCCGCCCCTGCCCATCCATTAGATAAGCCCGAATCAATTTTTCACTCTGCATCTCGCCCTCGAGCCTTGTTCTTCACCCGTACAGCAACCCGCACCAGCCGGCTTCCATCCCCACTCCTCCCGGCCCCAGAAACCGCGGCACCTCATCCGCCCCCATCACCGCAAAACACATCTCGTCGAAACATTGCTCCTGCCCTACCGCAACCACTCGCTGCTTGCTGCATCACCGAGACCCCCATCAGCACCATCAGATACACCACCCAAACCCCAACCAGCCAAGCGATCCCACGCGCACTTTCCTGCTCCGCCGCCCCACCCCGACGACGGACCCACGAGACCAACACCCCCACCACGCCCAGCGCCGTCCACCCCACCAACTGCCAACAGCAAAAGCTCGGAAAATTAATCCCCACCCCATTCGCGATAGACCTCTTATACGTACATAGCTTCCTATCTCTTCCACGTTGTCCACCAAATCCCGACCCTGCTCCTTTATCGCCTCATCACTCGACGACCGAAGCCAGCGCCGCCGCCCATCATCCTCGCCCAGAACCTCGGCAAGACCTACCGCTCCGGCAAACTTGAAGTCCCCGCCCTCCGCAACGTCAGCTTCTCCGTCGAACCCGGCGAGTTCGTCGCCATCGTCGGCCCCTCCGGCTCCGGCAAATCCACCCTCTTCTACATCCTCGGCGGCCTCACCGCCGCCACCACCGGCTCGCGTCACCATCGACGGCACCGACTTCGCCACGCTCTCCGACGCCGAGCGCACCAAGATGCGCCGCGCCCGCATCGGCTTCGTCTTCCAGCGCTTCAATCTCCTGCCCACCCTCTCCGCCATGGGCAACATCGAGATCGCCCACGACATCGCCAACCTCGGCGCTCCACCAAGCAGCCGCTCGACCACTCCCTCCTCGACCACCTCGCCGGCCTGCTCGGCATCAGCGGCCGCCTCGATCACCGCCCCAACGAGCTCTCCGGCGGCGAGCAGCAGCGCGTCGCCATCGCCCGCGCCCTCATCACCCGCCCCTCCATCGTCCTCGCCGACGAGCCCACCGGCAACCTCGACACCAAGAACTCCGACGCCGTCCTCAACATGCTCCGCACCTCCAGCCGCGAGCTCAACCAGACCGTCCTGATGATCACCCACAACCCCGAAGCCGCCCAGATAGCCGACCGCATCCTCCACATGCGCGATGGCGAAATCACTCATATTGAAACTGTTACCCGCTAATGTGCTTTATGCAATGACCAGCCTGCGAAGTAACTCCTTGCTGGCCAAGAGTTAGAAATAGTAACTACCGATTTGGTTACTTACGCGAAAAACCCTGATGGTACTGCACAAATCGCGCAGGATAATCACTTTAAAATTGAAGTAGATTCTCACCCCCTGTACCATTCGCTTGTCGAAACTAGATTTTGATTGCAGCGATTTGCCGGGGGTTCCTGTGACTTACACTTACTTTCAGCCAGAAAAAGAATTCTCCGATTGCTTCCGGCGCAAGCCCTTTCTCTTCTCCCATAACCTGAACTCCGACGATCTGTTTTCAACCCAGTCGGTGGAGAAGCTAGCCGACATCTGGAGCCGTGACAACACCAAATCCGGCTTCTTCTATCTCGACAGAAAATTCAGAGAGTGGGGCAGCGAAGATCACAAGGCCAGCCTGGTCGAAGCCTTCCGTCACTCCGACCTGAGCCGCATGAGGATGAAGCTCAGCTTCATTCACACCCAGCCGAAGTACGACAAGGTTCTCGAAACCATGACGCAAGAGCTCTCCGAGCTCACTCATGTCGACCTAGGCAAGGAGTATCGTGCTCCCATGGAGACCCTCTTCCTTACCTCTCCAAATGAGTTCACCCCCTACCACATCGACAGTGAAGACAGCTTCCTTTTGCAGATTCAAGGCACAAAAACTATCTACATCTTCGATGGCAGCGACAAAGAGATTCTCAAAGACCTCGACATCGAAAAATACTGGGCGCAGAACGAGATCGCATTCCGCGAAGAGATCAGATCGCGCGGCGTTCGCTTCGATATGTCACCCGGTACAGGCGTGCACATTCCCATGCACTTCCCGCATATGGTCGAAAGCGGCCCCACTTCCTCCATGTCGCTCAGCATCGGCTACGAATCGATTGCGTTTGACCGTGATCTCTTCCGCGTCAATCATCAGCTACGCAAACTCGGTCTCAATCCCACCCCTCCAGGCAAGAGCAAGGTCATCGACAACACCAAGATGGCCGTCTTCACTGGCGCCAAGACAATTACCAAGACCCTCAAGGGACTTCAAAACAAGTAGTTCCCGATCATCTGCTACGTCAAAATCCCCGCCACGGCGGGATTCTTCTTGCCGAGGCAACAAACCACAGCTACTCCAGCTTCTTCACATTATTACTGCGATCATCATCCGGCAGAACATGGTCGGGATCGACCACGACCTCAGCAATCGGCGTTTTCTTCTCCAGCGTCCAGGTATAGGTTCCCTTCTGCAGCCACGTCTCCACGGGAAGTCGTCACGCGCACCTTGTCCCGTCTCTTGAACGTAACTTCGACAGGAGTTGGAAGCACCAGCTGGCCGCGATTGCTGAGCGTGACGGTCGAACCCTCGATCTTATCCACCGCCACGTCGTACTTCCAGTTGTTGATGTACCAGCCCGCGCCAGAACCAGCTCAGGTCTTCGCCGCCTTCGCTCTCCATCTCGCGGAAAAAGTCCGACGGCGAAGGATGCTTGAACGCCCAGTCTCGGATGTACTTGCGGAAGGCCCAGTCAAACCGCTCCGGCCCGAGAATCTGCTCCCGCAGCAGCACCATTCCATACGCGCCCTTGAAGTAGCTGACCGGATGCCCAATCGCCATCCGGTAACGCATCCGCCGGCGTCAACAAGCGTCGGCGCGTCTGGCATTGTCCAGCACTTTCAGAATCGTGTCTGGCGGCTCTCCTCCGGCCGAGTATTCCGAGTCTCGCTTCGGACCGTACTTGCCGCCCGCATACTCGCCGACTCTTCGATGTCGATGAAGGTGTTGAAGCCTTCATCCATAAACGCATGGCGCCGCTCGTTCGAGCCCACGATCATCGGAAACCAGTCATGGCCGATCTCATGCGCCGTGACCCAGAACAAGAATGCCCCCTTGTCCTCGAATGCCGTCGAAGACCATGCCCGGATACTCCATGCCGGTCGAGAAGCCAGCCACGTTGATCGCCGCCGGCCACGGGTACGGATACCACTGCTTCGAAAATGCTCGACCGTGTCCTTCACGTACTCGGTCGACTTGTCCCACGCATCCGGCCCCACGCTCTCCGGCGGATAGACGCTCTCGCCAAGCGCCTTCTTGCCATCCGGCAGATTGATCCGCGCCGCATCCCATACAAACACGGGCGACGCGCTCCACGACACATCACGCGTGTGGTCCATATGGAAGTGCCACGTGAGTGTCCCGCCCTGCTTCGGCCGGCTCGCCGGGTCGGTCACCTCTTCCGGCTTGCGGATGTAGACCGTCTTGTCGCTCGCTCGTGCCTGCTCCAGCCGGCCAATCTCCGCCTTCGTCAGCACCTCCTTCGGATTCACCAGCTCTCCGGAGCCGGCGACGATCATGCTCGACGGCACAGTGAGGAAGTAGTCGAAGTCCCCATACTCGAGATAGAACTCACTGCCGATGTAAGGCAGCGTGTCCCATCCGCGCAAATCGTCGTAGACGCACATGCGCGGATACCACTGCGCCATGTCATAAATCTCGCCCGCTCTTCGACTTCGCCCCCACGAAGTACGGCCGCCCCAGACACCAGGAATCTCATAGTGGTACTTGAGACGAATCTTCAACTCCCCGCCGCGTCCACTCAGCGGCGTCGCCAGATGTATCTGCATCCTCGTATCGTTGACGAGATAGTCAACCTTGGTTGTCTGCTTCCCTTGTTCAATCTCTACGGAATCGAAGACGTAGCCTTCTGTCGAAGGCGTTCGGACCCGTCTCATCGCCACCCCGCCTCCGTCTTGCTCCCCCATTTGCAATTCGCGATCGCGAATCCTTCCGGTAGATATTCTGCTCCAGCTGCACCCACAAACTGGGCAGCACGTCCGGGCTGTTATTCGTGTAAGTGATGATCTCTGTCGTGCTCAACTGCTTCGATTCGGTGTCGAGATCAGCATGCAACTCATAATCTGCCTCATTCTGCCAATAGCCTGGCCCCGGAGCGCCATTGCTCGAGCGATATGCATTCACCGGGTTCGGCAGGGTGAGCGGCGCAAACGTCAGCCGCGGATCATACCCAGAAGTCGCACTGGCGGAGGTCTGCGCTGGAACGAACTCCGCGCTCAAACAAAACCAAAAAGCAGCCAACAGCAAAACGAATAGACGAACATCGCACCGGATCTGCATCAGGGGGTGGTCTCGCTTTCTAGAATCTGAGGGTGTGTCTAGATCATAGACGCAAGCCGCAGTACGATGGACTCGAGCAACCAATCTCTGGCGTCGAATCGCAAACAAGGAAATCCCATGCCCTGGTATCAACTCGACGACGCCAATGACCCAAAACTCGACGCGCTCGCCAAACAGTACAACCTTCACCCTCTCCACCTCGAAGACGCGCGCAACGCAGACGAGGGCGTCAAGGTTGACTCCGGACCCAACTACACCTTCGCTGTATTCAAACCCGTCCATCTCATCCCCGACCCCGAGAACCCCGGCGAAGAGATGCCTTCCTTCTCCCCAGTCGATATCTTCGCCGGCAAAGACTTCCTCATCACGATCTCCGACCCCACCCTGTCCCACCACCGAGCAGGCTCTAGCTCGCGCCCGTCGCGATGGAGACGACGAGCACCCCGGAAAACTCGTCTCCCTCATCCTCGACACCATCGTCGACCTCTATTTCCCCGCCATCGACCACTTCGACGACCGCATCGACCAGCTTGAGGATAAAGTCTTCGACGATCCCTCCCCGGAGATCCTCCAGGCAGTCTTCGCCATCAAACGCGAGCTCATCGATCTTCGCCGGGTCCTCGTCAATACACGCGATGCCGCGCTCCACCTCCAGCGCGATCCCAACACCATCATCGAGGCGGACTATCAGCCCTACGTCCGCGACACCTACGATCACATCGCGCGCCTGCTCGACTCGGTCGAAACCCAGCGCGACCTCCTGAACAACACTCTCGACATCTACCTCTCATCTGTCTCGAACCGCACGAACGAGGTGATGAAAGTGCTCACCGTTCTCGGTACCATCGCGTTGCCCGCGCTAGCCATCTCGGGCATCTATGGGATGAACCTCAAAGGTCTGCCCTTCGAAGACTCTCCCCATGGAGCCGAATGGGTCGCCGGCATAACCGTCCTTGCCACCGGAATCCTCCTTTACGTTCTTCGCAAGCTGGACTGGCTCTAGCCTATGACTCCACCCCATCAAAGCAATGCAAACGCCTGTTGACCCCAGCAAAACTAGCCTGAGACAGACTCTTGCAGCCGGCCACAATCCTGCATCCTTTGAGATACGACGGCAAAGCCGCCAAGGAGATTCGTTCATGACCGACTATCGTGTAAGCCAAGGGGATGTCCAGGAAGATCAGATAACCGCAGCCATCGAAAAGGTGACTTCGCAAGTGCCCTCCAGCGTCTATCTGGCCTTGGCACTTGGTTCAATGGCCGTTTCTGTCGGCTTCCAGGCCGCAAAGAAGCACCACGACGCCCTGTTCGTCGGCCAGTGGGCTGCGCCTTTTCTGATCCTTGGCATCTACAACAAACTCGTGAAACTTCATGGCTCCGATGGCGCTTCTCACGCCTGACGTTCCACAAAAAGGGCTCCGGTGCAGAACCGGGGCTCTTCCTCAGTATTTGGTGCTTACCACAGCACTCCATCAACAGGTGTCGTCGCCGCAGGCAAATTGGTTTCTCCCAGCAGTTGCCGAAGATTCACCTCAATCGCCGTGCTGATCGAAGTCAGCGGCACATCGAAGATGGTGTTTTCAAACGGATCCTCAAGATCCCGACCGATCCTATTCATCGCGAGAAAAATAAAACCAACCAGCGTCGAACCGAGTGGTGTAAACCATCCCATGCTGGTTACCAGCGCCAACGGTAGCAACATACAATAGATCTGTATAAATAGTTGTGGGAAGTAGTCGTATTGCTTCGGCATCGGTGTGTTCTTGATTCGCTCCGCACCGCCCTGCGCATCAGCCAGATCGTTCAGACTCTCGTCCATCGCGCGCCACTGCAGCGCATCCACCCACTCCCGCGCCTGGCACTCCAGCAACAACTTCCCCATCATCTGCTGGATAGCAAGCGGAACATTCTTCTCCCCTCGCAGTGCCTCCAGTTCCTGCTCGTCCAGCAGGGGCGCCAACTCGGCCCACGGCTCCAGCCTTCGCAAATGTTGTCGCAGCGCATGCACAAACGCAATCTGCAGATAGACCATCCGCTTCTGCACCGCCCTTAGTTCCGCGACGTCATTACCCTTCAACGGAGAGCATTCCCGTCGTCACCTGCCGCGCCCAGCTACGCGAATTATTAACAACCGAACCCCACAGAATCCTCGCCTCCCACCACCGGCCATATGCAGACTGATTCCGAAACGCGACAATGATACCGATCGCCGATCCGAACAGCGTCAACGGAATGTGAGGCATCGCCACCCAATTCCAGTGCATCAATTTGTACGCCGCGACCACCGCCAGGTCATACAGAACGAGCAGGAGTAACGGCAAGCCAACGTACTTCAGCATCGCCGTCAGCTGCCGTCCGCTGGGAACGATCATTCGCCCTCGCCCTCAATTTTTACCGGCGCAAATATCCGGCCGCCGTCCTCGGAGATTCTCACTTCACCCGTGCCAATGTCGTAGATCCAACCTGAGATGGTCAGCTCTTCGCGCGCCATCGCTCCGGCCACAGAAGGATGAGTTCGCAGATGCTGCATCTGCAGCAAAACGTTCTCCTCCGTAACACGTCGCATCAACGCACTCGGCGGCTCATCGCTTTTGGCCAGCGAACTCGCCACATTGAATGCCGCATGCGCATTCCTCAGCCAGCTCTTCACGGTCGGCATCTTCTCCAGAAGCCTCGGGATGCAGCAGACCCTTCATCGCTCCGCAATCGGAATGGCCGCACACCACCACATGCTGCACCTTCAGCGCCGTAACGGCATACTCAATCACCGCGCTCACGCCGCCAAGCATCTCCCCGTAAGCCGGTACTAGATTGCCGACATTTGAGTTACAAATACATCACCCGGCTGTGATTGTGTAATCAACTCGGGATCAATTCGAGAGTCCGCGCAAGTCACAATCAACGCATGCGGCTTTTGCGGTTCGCTCGCCGCTTTGATATAGATGTCTTTGTTCTCGGGGTACACTCCCGACCGAAATTTCCTGATCCCCGCCTTCAACTCATTCAGCACCGTATCCATATGTTCCCTCTCTCACGCCGCGCGGCGCATGCTGCGTCTATTCCTTCCACTTGATATTGCACCCAATCTGCGGCCGCTGATTCGTATCCGGTCGCTTTCCGCGATCACAGCATCCATCGCCGCTCGCAGATCCTTGCCCGTCACCGGAAGGTCGTTCCCAAAGTCCCCGCTGCGCGGCCGGCTATCATCCAGCTGCCCGCGATACACCAGCTTCATCCCCGCATCGAACAGAAAGAAGTCCGGCGTGCAGGCTGCGTCATAAGCCCGCGCCACCTCCTGTGTCTCGTCATACAGGTAAGGGAAGCGGAAACCAAGCCGCTCAGCCTGCTTCTTCATCTCCGCCGGCGCGTCCTGCGGATACGCCTCCACATCGTTTGAGGAGATCGCCGACAATCGCAATCCGCCCCGCATAATCCCGCCCAATCCGCGCCAGTTCCTCCTCCACATGCTTCACAAACGGGCAGTGCACACACAGAAACATTACCAGCAGT
>CAVTXB010000007.1:0-55210 GCA_963738535.1 uncultured Actinomycetota bacterium | reverse complement strand
CAGCAATACGTACGCGTCGCTGGCCCGGCAGCACCACGTATTGCTGGCACCCCCTACCTCGACTTCCACGGCAACTCGTCGCATCAGATCGGCTACGGGCACCCCAAGCTCGTCAATGCGCTGAAGCAGCAGATGTCGACACTGCCGTTCGTGCCGCGCCGCTTCACGAGCACGGTGAGCGTCGAGTTCGCCGAGAAACTCATCGAGGTCACCCCGGCGGGCCTCGACCGGGTGCTGATGACGACGGGCGGGTCGGATGCGGTCGAGGTCGCACTGAAGATCGCGCGCGCCGCGACAGGTCGGTTCAAGACGGTGTCGTTCTGGGAGTCGTTCCACGGTGCCGGGTTCGGGGCCGCGAGCGTCGGCGGCGAGCAGCTGTTCCGCAGCGGTCCGATCGGGCCGCTGCTCACCGGCACGGAGCACGTGCCGCCGCTCGGCTGCTTCCGCGACCGGTTCGGGTCGGGCCACCGCTTCGACGAACCCCACACGGCCGAGTGCGGCAAACCGCTGGCACAACTCATCGACTACGTGCTCAGGACCCAGGGCGATGTCGCCGCCCTCATCGCCGAACCGATGCGCGCCGTACCCGAGATGGCGGCGCCCGGCTTCTGGCAGGCGGTTCGTCGAAGCTGCGACGAGACCGGCACGCTGCTGATCTTCGACGAGATCCCGACCGGCCTCGGTCGCACGGGCCGGATGTTCGCCCACGAGCACGAGGCCGTCGACGGCGAGGCGGTCGTTCCCGACATCCTGGTGCTCGGCAAGGGTCTCGGCGGCGGCATGATCCCGGTGGCCGCGGTGATCGCTCGCGCCGAGCTCGACGTCGGGGCCGACTGGGCGTTCGGCCACTACACGCACGAGAAGAACCCCATGATGGCCCGGGCCGGACTGACCACGCTCGAGATCATCGAACACGAGGGGCTCGTCGAACGGTCCGCGCGGCTCGGGCTCGTCGCCCTCGCGCGAGGCCGCGAGCTGGCGACGCGCTACGAGGCGATCGGCGACGTTCGGGGACGGGGGCTGCTGTTCGGGCTCGAGCTGGTGAAGCCGGATGGTTCGCCGAACCCCGACCTCGCGGAGAGCATGCTGTATGCGGCGCTTCGTCGCGGCCTCAGCTTCAAAACCACGATGGGCACAGTGCTGACGCTCGCGCCCGCCCTCACGATTCGCGAGACCGACCTTCACCGCGCCTTCGACATCCTCGACGCGTGTTTCGCGGAGTCCCTCGCCGGCTGAGCGCCCCGGTGGTCGAGTAGCGCGCGGTGGTCGAGTAGCGCGCACTGGCCCAACGCGTGGTGGTCGAGTAGCGCGCTCTGGCCCAACGCGTGGTGGTCGAGTAGCGCGCTCTGGCCCAACGCGCGGTGGTCGAGTAGCGCGCTCTGGCGCGCGTATCGAGACCCGGCCGCCCTCGAACGCCCGGGTCTCGATACGCCCGGCCTCGCTCGTCGGCTCGTGCTACTCGACCACCGCGAAGTCCGGTGGTCGAGTAGCGCGCTCTGGCCCAACGCGCGGTGGTCGAGTAGCGCGCTCTGGCGCGCGTATCGAGACCCGGCCTGCCTCGGGCGGTGCGGGTCTCGATACGCCCGGGCCTCCTTCGTCGGCTCGTGCTACTCGACCACCCCGATAACCCGGTGGTCGAGTAGCGCGCTCTGGCCCAACGCGCGGTGGTCGAGTAGCGCGCTCTGGCGCGCGTATCGAGACCCGCCCAGCCTCGAGGCAGCGTCCCGGGTCTCGATACGCCCGGGCCTCCTCCGTCGGCTCGTGCTACTCGACCACCGGGTGGACCTGCTACTCGACGCTACTCGGGTGGCCGGGCTCAGAACAGGCGGGCGAACGTCTTCTCGGCGAGACCGAAACCGATCGTCATGCCGACGCCCGACGTCACGATGGCCACCGTGACGCCGGGCGCGACCTCCTCGATGAGGAACGGCTGCCGCGGGCTCGACGCGTAGATGCCCTGCCAGCGCTCTCGACCCTCAGCCTGCCGACCCCGAGAATCCGCTCGATCTCGCTCAGCAGCATGTCGGACGTCTCCTCCGCCTGGAACGGGTCCATGGTCGTCGCGTAGCGGTGGCTGTCGCCGACGATGAGCGTTCCGTTGGGGCGCTGCGTGAACATGACGTTGGCGCCGATCTCGACCAGGTCGGGTCGGTCGGCTGCCGACCTGCTTCCGCAGCGCGTCGGCCGCCTGCGTCTCGGCGAACGCGGGATACCGCAGCATCGAGGTGCCGGTGAGGACGGCGGGCCGCAGCACCATGCCCGATCGGCGCCTCGACCCGCATCATCTGCAGCGCGCAGCGCTCCACCTCGCGCTGCGCGGCGAGCTCCGGGATAGAGGTAGTCGAGGTCGTGGCCGACGCACACGATGGTGCGCGTCGGCGCGGATCGTCGCCGCGGCTGGTCTGCGCGACCCCGTCGGCTCGCGCCGAAGTAGCTGGTCTGCCAGAGCATGGTGACGCCCGGCTGCGCGGACAGCCACGCCGCGATCGACGACGACCGCCTCGCGCGGGTCGACCCGCACGTCGTCGCGCAGCAGCGCGCCGCCCACGATTGTCGGGTCCGCGCCCTCGCGCACTCGGCTCGGACGCCTGGCGGCGCCGGTCAGCAGTTCGACCTGGCCGGTCTCGCGGGATGCGGAGAGCTCCTCGAGCACGGCGAGCTCGGTCGCGCTGCGGGCGAGCGCGAGCGCTCCGGACTGGACGGAGAAGAACCCGGCGGCTGGCGGAATGCTCGAGCCACTTTTCGCGGGCGACGAGGGCGAGGTCGAGCAGCTCCCCCGACTGCGCCGTGACGCAGGCGTGGCCGAAGTTGCGAACCGATGCACCGACCGCCCGCGAGTCGCGGTCGATGATCGTGACGGTGAGGCCCCGGGCGAGCGCGGCGGATGCGTGCGCGAGTCCCGACGATCCCCGCGCCGACGACGAGGACGTCGGATTCGGCGATCGGGTGGCTCACAGAGACGCAACTATGGCTGAACCCGGGCGCCTGCCGCCAAGTCGACAGACGGGTGTTCGCCGACTGTTCACCGCTCGTTCGTCTCGGTGCGATTTGCTGGGGCGTGATCCAGCTTGGTCGCCCTTGACATGGCGGGAACCACGATCGACGATCACGGCTCGGTCTATCGTCGCTCTCCAGCACTCCGTCGAGGAGACCGGCGCGACCGTCGCCGAGGCCGACCTGCAGAAGTGGATGGGCACCGACAAGGTGACCGCCATCACCGCGCTCATGGAGCTGGGCGGCCAGCAGCCTGACGCCGAACGGGTCGCCGCCGCGTTCGAGCGGTTCCGCGCGATCCTCGCGCGAGTCCTACATCGACGAACCCGCCGGTCGGCGCTTCCCGGCGTCGAGGACGCCCTTGCTCGAGCTTCGCTCGCGCGGCATCCTGATCTCGCTGACCACCGGCTTCTCGATGACGACGTCGCGCTGCCGCTGCTCGAGTTCGCTCGGCTGGACGGTCGGCCCCGGCGACGAGCACCTGCTCGACGCGGTCGTGACCACCTCGCACGTGAGCGCCGGTCGACCGGCGCCCTACCTGATCCACCACGCCATGGAGCTGACCGGCGTCGACGGATGTTCGTCGCGTGCTCGCCGCCGGCGACACCGTCGTCGACCTGCTGGCCGCCGCGCAACGCGGGGGTCATCGCGGTCGGCGTGCTGACCGGCGCGCTCACTCGAGCGCAGCTGGCGGAGCATCCGCACGACCACATCCTGCAGTCGGTCGCCGCGCTGCCCGGGGCTGGCTGTCACGACAGCCGTAGGCGCGGCTGAGCAGCTGTCGGCCGTCGCTCGCTACGCTCGAGGGGTGTCGAACCGCGCCCGCAGCAACCCTCACCGCCGCCCAGGCTCGGCGCATCGCGCTCGCGGCGCAGGGTTTCGGCCGACCGCATCCGGCCGACCGTCGGCACCCGCCAGCTGAACGACGCGCTCCACCGGCTCGGGGTGCTGCAGCTCGACTCGGTCAACGTTTTCGAGCGCAGCCACTACCTGCCGCTCTTCGCGCGCCTCGGCGCCTACGACAAGGCCGACCTCGACCGGCTGACCTTCAGCACCCGTCGCCGACAAAGGCCCGCGCTACATCGAGTACTGGGCGCACGTCGCGGCCCTCATCCCGGTCGAGACCTGGCCGCTGTGGCGCTGGAAGATGGCGAGTACCGCCACAAGTGGACGAGCGACCCGACGCACTGGGTCTCCGCGCAACCCCGAGATGCTCGACTGGCTGCGCGCCGAACTCGCCGAGAAGGGCCCGCAGCAGGCGGGCAAGATCGAGCACGAGACCGGGCGGCAAGCGGCGCGGGCGGCTGGTGGGAGTGGTCGGAGGTCGAAGACCGGCCTCGAGTTCCTCTTCTTCATGGGCGAGGTCGGTCTCGGCCGGGCGCACGCGGTTCGAGCGCACCTACGCGCTCGCCGAGCAGGTCATGCCGCGCGAGCTGCTCGACGTCGAGGTCGACCGAGCGCGATGCCGATCCGGCAGCTGCTCGCTGACATGCGGCCGCAGGCACACGGCATCGGCACGGTCGCGCGACCTCGCCGACTACTTCCGGCTGCCCCAGACCTACGCCGCCACCGTGCTCGACGAGCTCGCCGACGAGGGAGCGCTCGTTCCCGTCACGGTGAAGGGCTGGGACCGCGGCTGGTCGCCCGCTGAAGGCCTACCTGCACCCGGACGCGCGCATCCCGCGCCGCATCGAGGCCGACGGCGCTGCTGTCGCCGTTCGACCCGGTCGTCTGGGAGCGCGATCGCGCGCTGCGGATGTTCGGCTTCCACTACCGGATCGAGATCTACACGCCGGCGCCCAAGCGCATCTACGGCTACTACACGCTGCCGGTGCTGGTGGATGATCGCATCGTCGCCCGCATCGACCTGAAGAGCGACCGGCAGAACGGCGTGCTGCGCGTGCAGTCCGCCTGGCACGAGGCCGGCGAGCCGCCCGGCTACGAGGCAGCGGCTCGCCGCGCTGCTGCGCGCAGACGGCGGCCTGGCAGGGCCTCGGCGGCGTCGAGGTGCGTCGACCGCGGCGACCTCGCCCCCACCCTCGCGGCCGAGCTGGGACGCCAGCAGTAGCGCGAGCCGCCGGCGGGCACAGAACTAGAGACACATTCCCTATGGGACCGGGACGGGAAACCCGGCACGATGTGAGCATGACACCGCACCGGCTCCGCGCGCCCTTCGCCCTGGTCGCCCTCGCAGCAACCGCGTTCGCTCTCGCAGGGTGCGCGCCGGCGACCACACCCGGCGGATCGACACCTCCGGCGACCCACGCCCCGGCCGCGCATTCGCCGGCGAAGAAGTCCGCTCCCGCTCTCGACACGACGCCTCCCGCCGAGCTCGTGTCAACGCCGTGCTCCTCGCTCATTACACCGAAGGAACTCACCGACTGGCAGGGCTCCGGAGTCGCGGCGGTTGCGCCCGCCCTGATCGCGGCGGGAGACCTCGCCGATACGAGCATCCAGATTCCGGCCGCCGACTATGTGCGTGACGCCGGTGGCCTCGTCTGCCTCTGGTCAGCGGGGCCGGTGGACGACTTCGGCACCGGCGATGCGCCCGAGCCGTCGTACCTGCTCATCACCGTGCAGTTCAACGCCGGCTCGCAGTATGCGCTCAACGCGCCCGGGCTGGGGGTCGTGGGTGGCAACCGCGCGGGCGAGTGCGACGTCGACGATCCGGGCAGCATCTGCCAGAACGACGACCTGGTCGGCTCCGGCACCTGGGTCGAGATCCTGAGTCGTCACGCGGTGGGGACCGGCGCAGGTCTGAACGGCATCGGCACGATCGAGGACTCCGTGCTCGCAGCGCTGACCGCGGCCGGCAACCCGACGGGCACTGCCGCTCCCGAAACCGGAACGACGCCGTTGGGCAGCCAGTGCACCGACTTCGCGGATCCCGCCGCCATCCAGGCCGCCGTCGGGTCGGCGGTCACCGCCAGCACCCCCGACCAGGGCCAGACCGGCACCGACCCTGAGACGCCCATCTGGTTTCCCTCGCAGGACGCGCTGAAGGATCACCCGTGCGTCTTCAGCACCGGGTCGACGGTGCAGGCCAAACTCTCCTGGCTTCCGGGTGGCGCGTGGGCGTGGGCGGAGAACAGGTCGCAGGCGCTGGCCGACGCCCCGCTGCAGGCCCTTCACGTAACCGGGCTGGGAGCGAATGACAGTGCATCCATCCGTTGTGCGGCGGGCGATGCATCCTGTGTCGTTGACCTCGTGCTGGGCGGCAACTGGATCGAGTCGACTGTTCCAGCGACCAGCACGGCGCCGAACAAGCGCACGGCCGCGACCGCTGTGGCGCAGGCGATCGTCACCAAACTGTCGTAGCCCTCCGCGCTGAGGGGCGTCAATCGGTGCCCCCGGCGGTCGCGTGGAGGCTCGAATGACGCCCCTCAGGGAGGCGAAAGACTAGAAGGAGCCGCCGATCTTCTCGAGCCGCGCGATGCGGTCCGGGATCGGGGGATGCGTGCCGAACACCTTGGCGATGAAGCCGGGCTTGTTGGGGTCGGCGATCCACATGTGGGCCATGCTCGAGTTCTGCCGGGCCACCGGGCGGCCGTACTGGCCGAGCTTCGCGAGCGCGCTCTCGAGCTCGGGCGGGTTGCGGGTGATCATGGCGCTCGACGCGTCGGCGAGGTACTCGCGCTGGCGGGAGATGGCCGCCTGGATGACGGCCGCGACGATCGGCGAGATGATGAGCGCCGCGAGGCCGATGACGAGAACGATCGGGTTGCCCCCGCCGTTGTTGTTGTTGCGGTTGTTGCCGCCGCCGAAGAAGCTCAGCCGCAGCGCGATGTCGGCGATGAAGCCGATCGCGACGACCAGGCCGAACACGAGCGTCGAGACGCGGATGTCGTAGTTCTGCACGTGGCCCATCTCGTGCGCCATCACGCCCTGCAGCTCCGAGTCATCCATCAGGTCGAGGATGCCCGTGGTCGCGGCGACGGACGCGTGCTTCGGGTCGCGCCCGGTCGAGAACGCGTTCGGCGCCGGGTCGTTGATGATGTAGACCTTCGGCATCGGCAGGCCCGTCGTGATCGACAGGTTCTCGACGATGTTGTAGAGCCGCGGGTTGTCGGCCTTCTGGATCTCCTGCGCGCCCGTGATCGCGAGCGCCTGGCTGCCCGCCGCGAAGTACTGGATGAGCGTGTAGAGCCCGGCGCCGATGACGACGCAGTAGAAGATGAAGTAGTTGCCGGTCGGACCCGCCACCCCAGATGTAGTCGATCGCGAAGCCGAGGGCAGCGATGATCACCAGGAACAGCAGGATGATGAAGACGGTGTTGCGCTTGTTGGCTGCGATCGCCCTATACATGACAGTGCGGATTCTCGTTACGCGAAAAGGGCGGCGCGACTAGAACTGCACGCGGCGGCGGTTCCGCGATCGCAGTCGGGTCGTCGACCTCGAAGAAGTCGCGCGTGCGTGAAGCCGAGGCGCTTCGCGAACGAGTTGTTCGGGAACGTCTGGATCTTCGTGTTGAAGTCGCGAACGCCGCCGTTGTAGAAGCGACGCGAGGCCTGGATCTTGTCTTCGGTGTCGACCAGCTGCGCCTGCAGCTCGAGGAAGTTCTGGCTGGCCTGCAGCTGCGGGTACGCCTCGGCGACCGCGAAGATCGACTTGAGGGCGCCCTGCATCTGGTTCTCGGCGACGGACGCCTGCGCCGGGTGTCGTGGCGTTGATGGTCGCGGCACGCGCGGCCGTCACGGCCTCGAAGACGCCGCTCTCGTGCGCCGCATAGCCCTGCACGGTCGACACCAGGTTCGGGATGAGGTCGGCTCGCCGCTTGAGCTGCACGGTGATGTCGCTCCACGCCTCGTCCACCCGGTTCTTCAGCGTGATGAGCGAGTTGTAGGTCGCCCACAGGTAGATGCCGATGATGATGAGCAGCACGAACGATGATGACGATGATAGACGTAGCCCATGCCTAGAACTATAGGCGAATGGGCGGACATCTTCCCTGTGCAATCGTTCCCTATATTCCGTGTGCTGGCAGTGCGTTCCCTGCGCGGCTCGCGGTGGCCGCCGGGACCCCGCGAAGGTGGGCCGTGAAACGGTCGGGCCGGTCATCCGCCGGCTGGCAGGATTGACCCATGCCAGAAAAGTCCCGCACCGCCGCCCAGTTCGTCGCCGACCTGACCGTGATCGTTCCGGACTTTCCCGAAGCCGGGCATCCAGTTTCGCGACCTCACGCCGGTGTTCGCCGACGGAGCCGCGCTGCGGGTGATCACGGATGCGCTCGCCGCCCCATTCGTCGGGCGGATCGATGCGGTCGCCGGCGTCGAGGCCCGCGGGTTCGTGCTCGCTGCCGCTGCCGCCTACGCGCTCGGCATCGGGGTGCTCATCATCCGCAAGCCGGGCAAGCTGCCGCAGGCGGTGCTCTCGGAGAGCTACGACCTCGAGTACGGCAGCGCGACGCTCGAGGTGCAGCCGAGCACGCTTCCGAAGGGCTCGCACATCCTGATTCTCGACGACGTGCTCGCGACCGGCGGCACGCTCGCCGCGTCCATCAAGCTCATCGAGCGCGCCGGCTGGGATGTCGCCGGCGTCAGCGTCGTGCAGGAGCTCGTCGACCTCCACGGCCGGGATGCGCTCCCGGGTCGCGAGATCCGCTCGATCCTCGCGGTCTGACTCGTTCCCGGGTCGCGGCGACTATTTTCCGAGCACGCGCTCGAGGTAGGCGTTCGTGAAGACGCGGTCGGGGTCGAGCCGGTTGCGCACGCGCCAGGAAGTCGACGAACCTTCGGGTAGGCGGGCGCGAGGTCGGCCGCCGTGCGAGTGTTCATCTTGCCCCAGTGCGGGCGACCGCCGTGCGCCTTCATGATCTCCTCGACGGCGGTGAAGTACTCGGTCGGGTCTTCGCGGAAATACCGGTGCACGGCGATGTAGCCGGTCGCGCGGCCGTGGCGGTCGACATCCACAGGTCGTCGGCTGCGGCGGCGCGCACCTCGACCGGGAACGAGATCGTCCAGCCCTTCCGCTCGATCAGCGCGTCGATCTCGCGCAGCACCTCGGGCACGTCCTCGACCGGCATCGCGTACTCCATCTCACGAAATCGCACCCTGCGCTCCGTGGCGAAGACGCGGTGGGAGCGATCGGAGAAGTCGCGATTGCCGGTCAGCCGCGTCGACAGTCGGTTGATCGCGCGGCGTCATCGCGGGCATCCGACGCTGCAGCGCAGTCGATCGCCCGCGAACAGCGTGTTCGACATGAGCGAGTCGTCGAACCAGCGCTTTGCCGGCGACAGCGGCGCGGATCGGCGCATCCGACCGGCATGCGGGTGTTGGTCTTGGTGAGTGCCGCCCTGGTGTGCGGGAAACCAGTAGAACTCGAAGTGGTCGGATTCGTCGACGCGCTGCTCCCAGCCGTCGAGCACCTCGTCGAGCGGCTCGGGCCGTTCGACCGCGCTGAGCACGAAGCTCGGGACGCAGTCGACGGTGACGTCGACCGAGCACCCCGAGCGCGCCGAGGCCGAGCGCGACGGCCGGAAGCAGGTCGGCGTTCTCGGTGCCGGCTGACCGTGAGCACGCTGCCGTCGCCCGTCACGAGAGTCGCCGCCGGTGATGCGCGTGGCGAGGCCGCCGAATCCGGCGCCCGTGCCGTGCGTGCCGGTCGAGGTCGCCCCGCTGATCGTCTGCACGTCGATGTCGCCCATGTTCTGCAGCGCGAGGCCGAGCGGGTCGAGCAGCGGCGGCAGGTCGTGCAGCACGGTTCCCGCCCCGAGGGTGACCTCGGTGCCGTTGACCGCCCGCACTCCGGTGAGCGCCGGACATGTCGAGCTGGATGCCCGGGGCGACCGCGATTCCGGTGAAGCTGTGGCCCGCTCCGACCGCCTTGACCCGCAGTCCGAGGTCGCGCGCGGCGCGCACCGCGGCGACGACCTCTCCGTCGACCGGGGACGACGTCGCTCGCACAGGGGTGACCGTCTCGCTGCGTCCCCAGTTGCGCCAGGTGGTGCTCATACGACCCCAGCCAATCACAGGCTGCCGCATGTCACAGAAACGCCTTGCCTTCGCCGCGGTAGGTCGGCAGCGGTCTCGACGATCGCGCCATTGTCGACGATCGCGAACGCGTCGAGGTGCTCGCTGAGTTCGCCCGCCTTCGTGTGACGCAGCCAGACCCGGTCGCCGACCTGCAGGTTCGCCGCCGCCGGCCCGCGAAGCGGCGTCTGCACCTCGCCCGCCATCTCGTTGCGGCAGCATCTCGAGGCCCTGCGGCCACGCCGCTGCGGCAGCCGGTCGCGCGAGGGCGGCCCGGATGCGACCCAGCCGCCGCCGAGCAGCGTCGCCATGTCGGGTCGTCGGCTTGCGCACCACCGAGAGCGCGAACGCGGCGGCCGGCGCCGGCGCGAAGTGCACGTACTGGTCGAACAGGTGCGGCCCGAACAGGCCGCTGCCCGCGGCGATCTCGGTGACGGATGCGTCGGCGGACGTGCTCTCGAGCGAGCCCGTGCCGCCGCCGTTCACGAATTCGAGGTCGGCGACCTCGCGCACCGCCGCGACTGCCGCGACCGCGCCGGTCGGCGAGTTCGGCGATCGAGCGGCGCTGGATGGCCAGCGCACCGCGACTCCGCGCACGCTCGACGCCGGCTTGTTGGCGAGGCCCGCGATCTGCGCCTCGTACCCCATCATGCCGACGAGCGTGAAGCCGGGCCGCGAGACGACGACCTCGGCGAGCGCGCGGGCCGCCTCGGGGGTGTGCACGGGCGACCGGTAGACGCCGGTGTGCCCGAGCAGCGCGGAATCCCACGAGGCGTCGAGCTCGATGGCGACCCGGATCGGCGTTCGTGCCGACGGGCGCGATCGCCGCATCCACGAGGTCGAGCTGCGCCACCGAGTCGACCATGATGGTCACCCGCGACGCCAGCCTCTCGTCGGTGCCGAGGGTGGCGAGCGCCGCGCGATCGACGGTCGGGTAGCCGACCACGACATCCTCGATGGTCTCGGCGAGCCACAGCGCCTCGGGCAGCGTGTAGGCGAGAACGCCCGCGTATCCGGGCACCCGCAGCACCTCTTCGACGATGCCGCGCACGCGAACCGACTTGCTCGCGACTCGGATCGGCTTGCCGCCGGCGCGCGCGAGCATGTCGAACGCGTTGTGCGACAGCGCCGCCAGCGAGATCGCGCCGAGCGGCGTCTCGAGCCCGGCGGTCGCCGCGGTGAGGCTGGTCCAGTAGCTTTGCGGGAGAGGTCCAGGGTCGTTCGGTGGTTTGAACTAACTTCACGCGCTGGAACTCATACTTTCGCTACCGGGCGCCTATTTGACGCTCTTGATGGGGATCATCGCGACGCCGCCGAGGATGGCGAGCACACCGGATGCGACGAACAGCCCCGCAAAGCCGGCCGTCTCCCCCGCCTTCGTGATCGCTGTCGTGCTCACCGCGCCCATGGTCGCGAGCGACGCGAACGCGAGCACGACGAGCGCACCGAGCAGCGGGCCGACGGCCTGCGGCACGGCGGTCGCGATGTTCATGATGCCGAGGTCTTTGCCGCGCGAGTGCGCATCCGGCAGCACCTGCGTCGCGAGCGCCTGGTCGACGGCCATGTAGCAGCCGTAGCCGAGGCCGAGCAGTGCCGGCGGCGACGACGGCGACACCGAAGACGGGCACGAAGGCCAGGACCAGCGCCGCGATCGCCTGGATCCAGGCGGAGATGTAGACGAAGACCTTGCGGCGTCCGATCCGGTCGCTGATGCGACCGCAGGACGAGCGCGGCGAGCACGAAGAAGAAGAGGTAGACCACGGTCAGGAAGAGCAGGCCGTTGATGGCGCCCTTCGCGGACAGGCCGAGTCCGTACTGCAGGAAGTAGAGCAGCAGGGTCGTGCCGAGCGCGTTGCCGAGGTTCACCAGGATGCGGCCGAGAAGGGTCCAGCCGAAGTCGGGGTGCTTCACCGGGTTGATCCAGAAGCCCTGCAGCATCGTGCCGAGCCCGCCGCGCGGACGCTGGTCCTTGCGAAGCTGCTGGTCGGGCAGGGTCGCGATGAATGGCAGCGCGAGCACGATGAGCAGGATCGCGACGAGCGGGTAGCCGAACGCCTGCTCGGCGCTGATGCTGGCCCAGATCGTGGTCACGAGGGTCAGTCCGAGAATGGTTCCGATCGCCTGGGGCGCCGAGATCCAGCCCGACACGAAGCCGCGCTGGTTGACCGGCACCTGGTCGGAGAGCGTCGCGGTCGTCGCCGCCGACGCGATGCAGAAGCCGATGATCGAGGTCGACCAGAACATGCCGACGCCCACGATGGTCGTCTGCAAGTCGAGGATGCACCAGCGAGATCGCGAACACGACTACGCCCGCGAAGATCCAGGGTCGACGACGCCCGAACCGCGAGGTGGTGCGGTCGGACAGCGCCCCCGTAAGCGGGAATGTGATGAGCGCGCACGCGCCGGCGATCCCCGAGATCACACCGAACGCGAGCACGTTGTCGGTCCAGGATGCGCCGTGCACCACATCCTCGACCTGCTGCGGAAGCAGCAGCTGGATGGGTGTCAGCTGCGCCATCCAGATTCCGAGCCACGCCGTCGCGAAGAGCGCGATCCAGCCGCCGCCCACTCGACGAGTCGGCTCGGCGAAGGGGGAACGTGTTGCGGGAGTTGTTGCGGTCACGTGCGGCTCCTTGGGATGCGGCGAGAGAAACGCGGGATGTTGTGGCGTTCACCACAAAGTCTGTCCTGACGTCGCAAGGCTAGCCCCAGTATAATAGTGAAACGGTTTCGTGTCTTCCCTTTTTTGCGTGTTTTCGATTGCGCGCGCGTTTCCATCGTATTAACGCTGGATTAACTGTCCCCCGAAGGGGTTGCAACGGCCGCAGGGGCCTACCTAGCTTGAACCCCTAGCCGTTGAACGAATGCCCGACACCTCCCGCACAAGGTGTCAGCAGGGCAATCGCGTCGGACGCGTGGGCCGAACAATTCCCAGCCGTCGGAGCGCTACCTCGTTTACGGTCAATGGCGATCGCGGTGCGTTCTGGCAGACGTGTCGTACGGTGAACCCCGTACGCCTTGCTCAAAGGAACCCGATCCCCATGGCACTACAATTCAGTGCGTTACTCGCGTTTCCCAGCACCGATTTCACGCCGACTCTCGGACAGGTTCGGTGACTTCTTCGTCACGATCCTTCCGTACGTCCCCATCGCCATAGCCGGCACGATCGTCTGGCTGCTCTGGCTCTACCGGGTCGTTCGCTCGGCCACCGCCCCGCGCGATCGTGAGCGACTTCCGCACGACCACCTCGGTCGTCGTGCCGTCGTACCACGAAGACCCGGACATCCTGATGCGCTGCCTCGACATCGTGGCGCGAGCAGGACCCGACCGAGATCATCATCGTGCTGGACGTCGCCGACCTCGAGGCGTACCAGCGCATCACGGCGCTCGGCGACGACCGCATCCGGCCGCATCCTGTTCCACCACGCGGGCAAGCGCTCCGCGCTCGGCGTCGGCATTCGCGAGGCCGACCAGCGAGATCCTCGTGCTCACCGACTCGGACACGTCGTGGACGCCAGGCCTGCTCGACGAACGTGCAGATGCCGTTCGTCGACCCGAAGGTCGGCGGCGTCGGCACCCAGCAGAACGTCTACCAGCGCCGCACGAGCATCTGGCGCCGGCAGGCCGACTGGCTGGTCAACCTGCGCTACCTACAACTACGTGCCCGCGATGGGTCGCGTCGGCGCCGTCGCCGTGCCTCTCCGGCCGCACCGCCGCCTACCGCCGCAGCGTCGTCCTGCCCGTGCTCGACAACCTCGAGAACGAGTTCTTCCTCGGCAAGCGCTGCATCTCCGGCGACGACGGCCGGCTCACCTGGCTCGTGCTGGCCTCCGGGCTACAAGACCGTGCACCAGCGCTCGGCGAAGGCGCTGTCGATGTTCCCCGACACGTTCAGCGGCGTTCGTCAAGCAGCGGGTGCGCTGGAGCCGCAACTCCTACCGCGTGCTACCTGACGGCGATCGGCAAGGGCTGGCTGTGGAAGGTGCCGTTCGTCACGAAGGTGACGGTGCTGCAGATCCTGCTCACCCCGGTCACGATGGGTCTCACCCTCGCCTACCTGCTCTTCAGCCGGGTGGATGGCACGACCCTGAGCATCGAGGTCGCGATCGGCTGGGTGCTGCTCACCCGCGCGATCCGAGGCTTCTCGCACCTGCGACGCCACCCGCAGGAGATCTTCCTGCTTCCGATCCTGACGCTCACCGTCATCTTCATCGCGCTGCCGGTGAAGCTGTACGCGTTCCTCACGATGAACCGGCAGGGCTGGCTCACCCGCCACGCCGACACGGTCGGCGGCGACGGCCAGTCGGCGCGGTCGCTCACCACAGAGATCCCCTCCGACCGCGGAATCGAGGCGCTCGCATGACCGCCCGCAGCATGGTCGCCCGCCTTGTCGTCGGTGCCGTCCTGGGCGCGAGCGCTGCCGTGGTGATTCCCGCCGCGTCGGCCGTCGCATCCACCCCGGCGCCGGTCACACCGTCGAGTTCGTCGAGCCCGAGCACAACGACAAACACCAGCACGACCACGAACACGAGCGCCGGGTCGGACACCATCACCGCCGGCGCGACCTACCCGGGCGACCCCAAGACGGAGGCCCTCCTTACCGCGGCCGAGCAGACCCGACTGATCAGTGTGCGGTCGATCGTCAACCAGGCCGACATCACCGGCGCCTCCGCGGCCGGCCCCTACCGGCTCATTACCGGCAAGACCTACACGCTGGTTCTGCCCGCCCGGGCGACCGCGTACACGTTCGCCGACCTGCAGGCACTCGAACCGAGCACGCTGGTGCGCGAGCCCGACGGCTCGTACCTCCTCGGCGAGAACATCGTCGTCGATGCCGGCGCGACGCTCGACATCGAGAGCGACACCGGGCTCGTGCTGAAGCTGAGCTCCACCAGCGACGCCTTCACCTCGATCGTCACGCTGGGCGGCTCGCTGGAGATCAACGGCACCGCAGACGCAACCGATCACGATCACCAGCTGGGATGCGACCACGGGCAAAGTCGACAACGACACCTCCGACGGACGTTCGTACATCCGCGTCATCGGAGGCAACGCCAAGCTCACCTACGTCAACTTCAACCACCTGGGCTTCTGGAGTGGCGTGACCGGTGGGGTCTCCCTCACGGGCACCCAGAAGGCGGACCTCAGCAACTCGATCGCCAACACGGGGTCAGCGACTGCCGGGGCGGGGCCGCCGGCTCCGCGACGACCACCGCCCCGGCTCCCGTTGCGCTGCCGAAGATCTTCGGCACCGACGCTGCTCCCGGCGACGGGAGCGGCCGCGGGCGCCGGCACACTGTCGATCACGCCGACCTGAGTGGCTACAGCTACGTCTCCGCCCTGGTTCAAAACGTGAACGTCACGGATGACGCGTTCGGCCTGTTCGTCAGCAGCGCCGTCGGCGTCGCGGTGTCGCACGTGAACGTGACCCGCAGCCTCGTCGACGGCATCGTCTTCCACCGGGATGTCACCGACTCGACCATCGAGAACACGGTTGCGTCGCACAACGGCGTCGATGGCATCATCCTGACCAGGGCGACAAGCGGCGTCGAACTCGACACCGTGACAGCGCAGCACAACGGCCACAACGGCATCACGATCGAGGGCGGGGCGCTGGCGCAGGGCCCCAACGCGACCGGTGTGCCCGACGTCGACCTACGGCAACAACGGTGTCACCAACAGCAACGCGAGTGACAACGCGCACTACGGAATCGCCGTCGTCGGCGGCACGAACATGCGTGTCACCGGCAACACGGCATCCAATGACGTGTCCGGCGTCGTCGTGAGCAACGCTGCAACCTCCACCTCGGTTCGCAACAACCTGATCGAGAACTCGTCGAAGCAGGGCATCGCGCTGCGCGACCGCGGGCACCAACACGCTCGTGCAGGGCAACACGATCGACGGCGCCAACATCGGCATCTACGCTCGCAACGCCGGCGGCAACATCGACCACAACACGATCCAGGATGCACCACCCACGCCATCGCGCTCGTCGGCGCCACCGGCAAATCGACCGTGCAGAAGAACACGGTGCAGGGCACCGGCTACAGCGCGATCGACACCTCGCGCACGACCGGTGCCGTGATCGGCGTCAATGACCTGCAGCACTGGCGCAACATCAAGCCGTTCAACGTGGTGCTCGGCGCGATCTTCCAACCGCTCACCATCATGTGGCTCGTGATCGCCCTCGTGCTCATCATCAGTGCGATGGCCATGCGTCGGACGCCGCCGGCGCGAGATTCAGCCACCCGTACGCGAACATGGCTCCGCTCAGTATCGTTCACCCGCGGCATCGTCACGCCGGAGGAGGCCATGAAGTCCCGCAACGCACGCTGGACGACGGAAGAGAAGAGGAGCCGCGTGATCGACTGCGATGAAGCGGCATCCCCTTCGAACGATCATCTCGGTCGTCTTGGCTTTGGCACTCGTCACAGGAATCATGTGGACGGCAATCGCAATGAACTCGGAAAGCTGGAGGCACCCCGCCGGGCGGGAGCGACATCGCAGCCGAGCGCCTCGGTCGGGACGGCTCCACCTCGGCGCCTGCCACGAGCGCCCCGATCGCGGTGACCGGTAAGTCGACCGCGGCTCTCGTCGAGGCCGCCTGCTCCAACCCGACGACCAGGTCTCGTCGACCTCGGCCCTCAAGTCGGCACTCGGATCAGCACACGCCGGACAGGTGATCCTGATGGCGCCCGGAACCTACACGGGCAACTTCGTGGCATCCGTGTCGGGCACCGCGACCTCACCGATCTCGCTCTGCGGCAGCTCCGACAAGCATCCTCGACGGCGGAAGCATCAAGTCGGGCTACGTCTTCCACCTCGACTCCGCAAACTACTGGCATCTCGAGGGCTTCACCGTGACCGATGGCCAGAAGGGCGTCGTCGCCGACCAGACGACCGGTGCCCTCATCCAGGGGCTCACCGTGCACGGGATCGGCGACGAAGGCATCCACCTGCGCGACTTCAGCTCCAACAACACGGTCGACGGCAACACCGTCAGCGACACCGGAATGCTGAAGGCCAAGTACGGCGAAGGCATCTACATCGGCACGGCCCAGAAGCAACTGGTGCAGCTTCAGCCAGTGCAAGGTCGACGCCAGCGACCACAACGTCATCTCCGACAACCACATCTCGAACACGACCGCCGAAAACGTCGACATCAAAGAGGGAACGACCGGCGGCATCCTCACCGGACAACACGCTTCGACGGAACCGGGATGACCGCCGCCGACTCCTGGGTCGACGTCAAAGGCAACGACTGGCCCATCGAAGACAACATCGGAAAAGACAGCGTCAACGACGGATTCCAGACCCACCAGATCCTCGCCGGCTGGGGCACCGGACAACATCTTCGAGAACAACACCGCGGATGTCGACGGGACCCGGCTACGGCATCCACGTCACGAAGCCGCTCGGCAACATCGCTGCAAGTGCAACAACACCGCGACCGGCGCACGAGCCGGGCTCAGCAACATGAAGTGCTCGCCATGAACTGACACCCCGACCCAACCACCCCTCCCCATCCGAACATCCGCCTGGCAGCTCCCCCGACAGAACCACCGGAAAGCGTCAACCCGAAAAACACCACCGCACTACCGCTCCACCGCACTATCGCTCCACCTAACCCGCCTCCCGTGAAATTCGGAGATCTCCACCCACCCCCATTCAAGGAGACCGACATGAACAACTCGGACATCACCACCAGCACCACCCCCGCCAGCGCAGCCGACCAGCCGAACGTCGTGGCGCGCCCCAAAATCACTGTCATCGGCACCGGCTACCTCGGTGCGACCCACGCGATCTGCATGGCCATCCTGGGCTTCGACGTGCTCGGCGTCGACGTCGACCAGAACAAGATCGACACAGCTTCAGCGGGCGAGGTGCCGTTCTTCGAGCCCGGACTGCCCGAGCAGCTCGCCACCGCGCTCGCCTCCGGTCGACTGCGCTTCACGACCAGTCTTCGACGAGGCCGCCGAGTTCGGCGACGTGCACTTCATCTGCGTCGGAACCCCCCAGCGAAGGGCTCGGATGCCGCCGACCTGACCTACGTCGACTCCGCGTTCACCGCGCTCGCCGAGCCGCATCACCCGCAAGGCGCTGCTGGTCGGCAAGTCGACCGTGCCGATCGGTACCGCGGAGCGGCTCACCGAGCTCGTCGCCGGGACCTCGCCCCTCGGCACCGAGCTCGAGCTCGCCTGGAACCCGGAGTTCCTTCGCGAAGGTTTCGCGGTGCAAGACACCCTGCACCCCGACCGCCTGGTGTTCGGTGTCGCATCCGCCTGGGCGGAGGCCCAGCTGCGCGCGGCGTTCGCCCCGATCCTCGAACGATGGAACGCCGCTCGTCGTTGCCGACCTGCCACCGCCGAGCTCGTCAAGGTCGCCGCCAACTCGTTCCTCGCGACCAAGATCTCGTACATCAACGCGATGGCCGAGGTTTGCGAGGCGACGGGTGCCGACGTGAACCTTCTCGCCCTTGCTCTCGGCTACGACGCCCGCATCGGTTCGCAGGTTCCTCAAGCCCGGCCTCGGTTTCGGCGGAGGTTGCCTTCCCAAAGACATCCGCGCGTTCAAGCACCGCGCCGAGCAGCTCGGTGTCGGGCAGGCCGTCGCGTTCCTCGGCGAAGTGGATGCGATCAACCTTCGCCGTCGCGCTCGCACGGTCGACCTCATCCGCGAGCTTGCGGGTGGCGACCTCGAGCGGCGTTCGCGTTGCTGCTCTCGGTGCCGCGTTCAAGCCGAACTCGGACGACGTGCGTGACGCACCCGCGCTGGATGTCGCTCGCATGCTCTACCTGGAGGGCGCGTCCGTCGTCGTGTACGACCCGGAGGCGAACGAGAACGCACATCGCGTGTACCCCGACCTCGACTACGCGGGCTCGCTGGCCGAGGCCGTCGAGGGTGCCGAGGTCGTGGCGCTTCTCACCGAGTGGGACCAGTTCCGCATCGCGAACCCCCACGAGCTCGGACTTCTGGTCGCCGCGAAGAACATCGTCGACGGACGTCACGCGCTCGACGCCGACCGCTATCGCGCGGCCGGCTGGGAGTACCGTGCGCTCGGTCGACCGTCCGCGCCGTCGACGGTAGCTCTCGCCGACAATGCGAAGGATTCTGTGGCACTCCCGGCCGCATGATGAGCCACCCTGCGCGGGCGCAGCCCACCGGGCTGCGCGTGCGCAGGGATCAGGGTTCTGCCGGGGTAAGGGAAGACGGGCTTTCCTTACCCCGGCAGACACACTTAGTATTGCTCACCTTAGGGCTCAAATGACATCCCGGGTTGCATGTTTTCGTGGCCTCGGGACGCCCGAGGCCACGAAAACATGCAACCCGGGGGATGGCCGTTCTCTCCCATTGCTAGGCTCGCGACGTGATCTCACAACGAGGTATTTCTCGCTTAGTCCACCTCGTTGCGTTTGGCTCGCTCATAGTCCTCCTGGCCGGCTGCTCGGCCGCGGTGCCATCGCATTCCTCGTCCCCGACCCACTCGGCCGCTGCACCGACCACGACTCCGACTACAGCGGCCGCGAGTGCCCCCGGATCCCGCGTTCCTCTGGGATGCGCCGATTTGATCGGCGCGACCTCCCTCAGCGCAATTGCCGGCGAAGCCCCTCACCTCTACCAGGACCAGAACACCACGCCGACGAACCTCGCTGATATCGCCCAGGACCAGTACGGCGCGCTCGAGTGCGACTGGCTCCAGCAGCACACCACCGCCACCGGTGCAGATCTTCAAGTGGATGTCGCGCCCAACGCCCAGTCGGTGTTCAGAAGCCGGTTCGCCGCAATCATGGCGGACCAGTCGTTCAGCACCCATCCCGTCGCGACCGAGAACATCGCAGGCGATCAGTCCGGGTTCTGGTGCGCGAACGAAGTCGACGCGTTAGGGGCAGACTTCAGCCTGCCGATCTGCGATGGCGAGCTACTCGTATCCGGCTACTGGGTAGGTGTGCAAGTCGACACCGTCAACGGTCTGACCCGTGCGCAGCTGGTGGCAGCTGTGCCTGCTGCGATGCGAGACATCGCCAACCGGCTAAAAGCGGCGGGCGACGCACCCGCCCAGTGGATCGCACCGGCGACCACCCCGCCGGGCTTCTGCGCTGCGTCGGCCAGCACGGCTGTCGTGCGCTCAGTGTTCGGAGACTCAACGCTTACAGCAGCGCCAGCCCCGATGCCTGGTATCACCGCATCCGCCATCGGGCTCGTCGGCCCTTATGCGGCCTGCACCTGGAACAGTTCGTCATACGGGTACCTGCAGATCAGTCTGCTCGCAGGCGGATCGTGGGCTTTCCCCTCGTTCGCCCCCGTGCCGATCGGCGATTCAGTTTTCGTGGCGCAGGACTATTTGACGCTCACCGTGGCGGGCGCATCATCGGCGAAAGTGGCGTGCGTCAGCGGCGCCTGCGACGCGTTCCTGGCCGTCGGGTCGACTGCAGTCGAGGTCGAGTTCAAGGATCCGGGTGTCGCTCGGCGTTCATCGGTGCTCGCTGCAATCGCAAACGCGATCGCCACGAGCTGATCGCTCGGATGACGGTACCCCGACTGGAGTTCGAGCCCAGAGACACGGCCTGAGTGGGCGCGCTTCTCGAGAGAAAATCCCGGAAAATCACTGGTTTTATAACCAATGAGACCCAATGAAATCAAGGTGATGTTCCTCGATTATGGGCGGAATGAGGGCACGGCGGAGCGCGCTTGTAAGCGGTTCTCGAAATCTTCGTCTGGGTCAAGGCGCTTGGCGCTAACTCGATCTCAAACAGGGGACTTCGGCGTGATCGTGTCCTTGATTCGTGTCGACCTCGTCACGCTAACGTTTTCGCATGAGGGATTCGAAAGTGGGTGCGTGGCGCACGCAAACGAGCTGTAAGGCGGCGACGAAGCGAAGCCAGCTCCTGATCGCGTCTCTGACGTTTCGCCGCGTCGTGACGTGAGCAGATCCATGGTCGATGGTCACGCAGTACTGTGGTGTCCCCCTTTGCGTGGGGATATTCGCGCTGGCGGTCGGCATCGTAGTTCTTATCTTTCGAAGGCAAATCGTTCGCTCGGACAAGGAACATGAGGGCGAGAACCAGTTTGATCGCGAACCCGAACCGATACTTCGTGGCGGAGTGGGAACGACTCCTATTGTGACGATCCATTCAGCGATCGTGACTGGGATCGTGGCTATCGCGGTTGGCGCAGGATTCATACTTAGGGCCATTTTGTAAATTGGCCGCGAGCAGTGTGGATGGGCGTCAGTCACAAATCTAGTGTCGAAGCCAGGACTCGAGCTCTTCGGTGTGCGGATGGGCCTCGCCGGAGGGCTGGCTGTGGGTTATCGTCGCCCCACAGCCAGATTCTGACGAATCACTGTTCCTGAATCGCGCCGTCGTTGACAACCGGCCACACTCCATCGCCAGCGATCGAGCCCATGTGGCGCTCGCGTGTAATCGCATTGGGCGTTAGTTCTTTTGAGCTGTGAACGTCCATCTCGAGGAGTTGCACGGGAAGCCACGACCCGCCTTTTCGCGTGGGCTTTGATGACATCACCTTAATTGTGGAGTCGTCCAGACACTCGGAACACCACGTGATGCGCTGGCGTCAGCGTCGAGCGACCGGCAGCCATCTCGACAAGTAGCTCCGCAATAGTTATAGTTCCGGGCATCCGGGTCATCGTCGTACCAATGGACGACTTCAAGCCAGTTTTGGTAGCTAACCCAGGTAGCGTGGGTTATTGGCAGTCCTCGCCACGAATGATCGTTGAGACTCTGAAGGCCGTGATGGATGATCTCCTCTTCGCCGTAATCTCCGAGCTGGTCCCCTGCCCACGCGGCTGTTGCGGCAGCGCTCTCACTGCCGTCAATGAACGACTCCCAATGACGACGTAGCTGAGCTCTCCTTCGGTCGGTGTCCTCCCTCACGGTTGAAGATTAGCTGTCGGAACGCTTGTCAACCGGGTCGTCTTCTTCCGTATAGACCGTTCCAAAGAGATCGCAGCCAAGTTCGCCGAGATCTGACAGAAGCTCGGCGGGAATCACGAAACCACCTTGCGAACTGTCGGAATAACCCGCCCACCAGATGACGGTGCGGTAGTTGCGTCTGAGTTCCCCAAGCACCTCGGACTTTGGACCAAAAATATCCAGGAGCCGACGAACACTTGCGAACCCGGACTCATCATCCGAATCGGCACCGTCCGGAACATCGAACAGCCACGTGGACTGCTTATAGAAGAACTGCCTCGCGGGCTGCCCTTCGCGATCTAGCCGAGGTGGGTGTTTAGCTTCCCCGATCTCGCCTCCGCCCGTTGGCTCGACACCCAGCAGCGAGGTTACTTCCGCAGCCGTGTGGGTGTCACTGTAAATCGCGAGCGAAGCACTGCTGTCGACGACCATGAGGCAAATGTAGACCAGCCTCGTTCGTACGCCCCAAACCCCGGCCCGGCATAATTGGCCCGACTTGGGATTTTGCAAATGCGTTGCTTTGAAAGCAACTTCTGGCTCGGGAGGGTGATCAAAATGGGGAGCATGGAGTCGTACGGGACGTCCAGCGGCAAGCGCTATCGGGTGCGCTATCGACGTCCGGATCACACGCAGACGGACAAGCGTGGATTCAAGACCAAGCGCGCGGCCGAGGTGTTCATGGCTTCGACCGAGCTGTCGCTCGCGCGAAGCGAGTACATCGACGTCCGAGCCACCCGAGCGAAGATCGACGAGTTCGGCGTTCAGTGGCTCGCCTCACAGACTCATCTGAAGTCATCAGCCTTCGAGCCGATCGAGATCACGTGGCGGCTCTACGTGAAGCCCCGGTGAGGATCGACTCAGCTCAACGAGATTCGGTTTTCCGAAGTTCAGACCTGGGTGTCGCAGCTCGGGCGGGGAACAGCCGTCACAGCCCGTCCGAAGTCCGGCCCTCGTTCCGCAACAGTCGTCATCCGCGCCTAAGGCGTCCTCGCCACCATGCTCGACACAGCCGTTCGCGTCCGTCGCATCCCTGCGAACCCCGCTCGCGACATCTGACTCCCCCGCAAAGTTCGACTGCCACACACCTACCTGACACGAGAGCAGGTCGATCTTCTCGCGATGAACTCCGGCAAGTACGACTCGATTGTCCGGGTGCTCGCGTACACCGGCATCCGCTGCGGCGAGGCGACCGCACCGCGGGTTCAGGACGTGGACACGCACCCGAGTTGCATGTTTTCGCGGCTTCGGGACGCCCGAGGCCGCGAAAACATGCAACCCGGGGGACGGCGGTACCCCGACTGGGGTTCGAACCCAGACTTGGACGATTTTAAGTCGTCTGCCTCTGCCAATTGGGCTACCGGGGCGTGCCCTCGAAGCCTAGCGGCGACCGTTACTTCTTGGCGGGCACCTTGGCTGCAGCGGGCACCTTGGCTGCAGCCGGAGCCTTCGCAGCGGCGGGTGCCGCGGCAGCCGCGGCAGCAGGTGCGGCAGCCGGCGCAGCGGCGGTTGCGGGACGCGGGCGCGACGCGAACTCCTCGAACGCGGCGCGTGGATGGTCGCGAGCGATGATGCCCGTCATGTCGCGCTTGAGCAGGAACGCGAGAATCCAGTTCGAGAACACGCGGATCTTGCGCTCCCACATGGGGATGGCGAGGCCGTGGTACCCGCGGTGCATGAACCAGGCCGCCAGACCCTTGACCGCGATCTTGTTGCTCTGGAACACGCCCACGTAGAGGCCGATGCCGGCCACAGCGCCCTGGTTCTTGTGGAAGTAGTCGGCGGGAGCCTCGCCGCGCAGCGACCCCGCAAGGTTCTTCGCCAGCAGCTTGCCCTGACGAACCGCGTGCTGCGCATTCGGCACGCAGAACCCGCCCACGCCACCGCCGGTGAGGTCGGGAACAGCGCTGACATCGCCGGCGCCCCAGGCGCCCTCGACGACGTTGCCGTCGGCATCCTTCACGCGCAGGTCGGCCAGAACGGTGAGGCGACCGCGGTCATCCGTCGGCAGGTCGGTGTTCTTGAGCATCGGGCTGGCCATGACGCCGGCCGTCCAGACGATCAGGTCGGACTCGAACGATTCGCCGCGTCGAGAGCTCGATCTTGCCGTCGACTGCAGAACTCAGCTGCGTCTCGAGGTGCACGATCGCCTCGCGCTCGGCCAGGTTCTTGAGCACCCAGTAGCTGGTCTTCAGCGACACCTCGGGCATGATGCGACCCATGGCCTCGATGAGGTGGAAGTGCGTGTCGTCGATCGTCAGCGACGGGTAGTAGGCCAGCAGCGACGACGCGAAGCTGCGCAGTTCGCCGAAGACCTCGATGCCGGCGAAGCCGCCGCCGACGACGACGACGGTCAGCAGTCGGTCGCGCTCGGGGCCGGCGGGCATCGTGGATGCGCGCTCGAAGTTGTCGGTGAGGCGGTCGCGGATGGCGGTCGCCTCCTCGATCGTCTTGAGGCCGATGCCTGGTCGGCGACGCCCGGGATCGGGAAGGTGCGCGAGACAGCACCGGCCGTGACCACGACGGTGTCGTAGCTCTCGACCCACGGCTCGCCGTCGGCCGGCGTGATCGTCGCGGTCTTGGCCGCGTGGTCGATCGCCGTGACCTTCGCCGCGAGCACGCGAGTGGTCAGCAGGTGGCGACGGAGCGGAACGACCGCGTGGCGCGGCTCGATGGAACCGGCGGCGACCTCCGGCAGGAAGGGCTGGTACGTCATGTACGGAAGCGGGTCGACGAGGGTGACCTCGGCCTCGCCTTTGCGCAGCCATTTCTCCAGTTTGAGGGCTGTGTAAAAACCGGCGTAACCGCCGCCGACGATCAGAATCTTGGGCACAGGAACGAGTCTCCTAGAGGGTGGTAGTCACTACCAAATCTAGTCCCTCCGGCGAAGTCTCCCGAACTGACGCACAGCCAGCACGATCATCGTGACGGCGGCGAGGGCGAACGCGAGCAGGATGCCGAGCGGCAGGCCGACATCCCGAAGCTGGGTCGCCGTCGGATACAGGATGCCGAGCGGGTTCTCGGCGGCGCCGGGCGTGGTCACGGGCGCCGCCGTCGAGGTGGATGTCGGCGGGGTGGTGGGAGTCGCGGTGGGCTCGGCGCGCCGGTTCAGTCGGATCCAGGCGGCGAGGTCACCCATCGGGTTCGCCTTCACGCTGGGCACCGAATTTCGCACCGCGGCCGCCGCGTTGACGAGACCGTAGCCGTAGATCGGGTCGACGCCTTTGACGCCGGCATCGGTCGCGGTCGAGATGACGCGGTTGATCGCGTTGGCTGCGGTGATACCCGGATGCGAGGCCATGACGAGCGCAAGCACACCGGCGACGATCGGGGTCGACCCGCTCGTGCCCTCCCACTCGACGTAGCCGCCGCCCGGAACAGCGCCGAGCAGCTGCTCGCTCGGGGCCGACACCCCGATCGTGATGCCCTGGGCTGAGGCATCCACACTGGCCTTCTCGTTGCGGTCGACTCCCGCGACAGTCAGAACGCCCGGCATCGTGGCGGGTGCCCCGACCTCGGTCGTTCCACTGCCCCGGTTGCCGGCGGCGGCGACGATCACCACGTTGTGCTGCATCGCGTAGAGGAACGCCTTGTCCCAGCTCTCCGGCCACGCGAGTGTGTTGCGCGTCAGCGACATGTTGATGATGTTGGCTCCGTGGTTCGTCGCCCAGGTCACCGCCTCCGCGATCTGGTCGTCGGAGTTCGTCGTCTGCGCTCCGAAGCCGATCGAGATGCTCAGGATGTTCGCCTGCGGTGCGACGCCGATCAGCCCAGAGCCGTCGGCGGTTCCGCGACCTGCCGCAAGCGACGCCACCATCGTGCCGTGGCTGCGCTCATCCGCGTCACCCACCGGCTTCTCGCCGTTCGGCGCACCCAGCCCCGAATAGTCGATGCCTCCGGTCACTGCCCCCGCGAGGTCGGGGACGGTGCCGTCGACGCCCGTGTCGATGACGGCGATCGTGACGCCCTTGCCCTCGGTCGTCGACCACGCGCTCTGGATGCCGTACTGCTGGAGCCAGTACTCGCCCGAGCGGACGTCGTCGCTGTGGGCGACCGTCGGCGCACTCGACCCGCTCAACACCAGGATGGCCGTGCTCGCCGCCGCGAGCGTGGCTGCGAGGGCGCGCATCCTCACTGCGACTCCACCACCGACGGCGCCAGCCCGTAGTCGGCGCACTCGCACACCAGTGGACTCCACGCGGCCCTGGCAGTGCAATGTCGCCGATCGGGTTGGCCCCCGCACCGGCGGCGAGGGTGTGCGCGACCAGGGCGTGCAGGCACTTCACCCGCGTCGGCATCCCGCCTGCCGATATTCCGTCGAGCTCCTCGACGAACTCGATCCCGTTGCGGTCGGCCAGGTACGACTCGTGGGCGGCCAGGTACGCCTCCGCGACGTCGCCCTCAAGAAGTTCCGCCAGTTCGGGCATGACCCCGTTCGCCTCAAGGGTCGACACCGCGGCCGTCGCCGCCGGATGGCACAGATAGTAGAGCGTCGGGAATGGTGTTCCGTCGGCGAGACGCGGTGCCGTTGAGACGACGGTCGGCGCACCGCACACGCAACGTGCCGAGATTCCGATGACGTCTCGAGCGGGCCGTCCCAGTTGTGCGGACACGGTCGCGATGTCGAGCGCCGTCGGCGGCTCGAAGGGCGGACGACTCACTTCGTGCTGCCCGTGCTCGTCGACGTCGGCGCAGGAATCGTGGACGGCGACTGCAGCTGGCTCTTCGTCTCCGAGGAGAGCCCCGCCCTCAGAACCGAGGACGTCAGAGCCTGCACCCAGTCGATCTGGGTCGTCAGGATGTGCTTGCTGATCGGAGCCGTCGTCGTTCCGACATCCAGTCCCGCCTGCGGCAGAACCAGGTAGCTGTACTCGCCGGGCATCACGAACAGCAGTCGGTTTCGCGCCTGCGCCTCGATGTAGGCGGGGTCGTTCCAGCGAGCAACCTGGCTCTTGAGGTCTGACACGTTGTTCTTCTGCTCAGTCACCGACTTCTCAAGGCCCGCGATCTGGGTGCGCTGCTGGATGAGCAGCTTCAGCGAGGGCGCAAGAACAACCACGCCCAGCACAAGCAGCGCAAGGATCATCACAGTGAAACTGGACACCCGGATGTTGCTGAGCCACCGCTCGGGAGCGGAGCCATCGGGCATCGCAACAGGCACGCGAACCTTCTCGGGGCGCCGCCGCGCGCGCGCGGTTCGTCTCTCAGCCATACAGCGATGTTAAGCGGACGAACTGGTAAATGGCGGGAGCGTCTCGGTTGCGGCGGCGTCGCGCGCCACACCGGTGGTCGAGTAGCACGACCGAGCTTGCGAGGCCGGGCGTATCGAGACCCCAGCAGCCCAAGGCGTGCCGGGTCTCGATACGCGCGCCAGAGCGCGCTACTCGACCACCGGAGTAACTCGGTGGTCGAGTAGCGCGACCGAGCTTGCGAGGCCGGGCGTATCGAGACCCCACCACCCCAAGGCGAGCGGGTCTCGATACGCGCGCCAGAGCGCGCTACTCGACCACCGGAGTGTGCGGGTGGTCGAGTAGGCACGACCGAGCATGCGAGGCCGGGCGTATCGAGACCCGACGTACCCGAGGGAGGCCGGGTCTCGATACGCGCGCCAGAGCGCGCTACTCGACCACCGGAGTGACTCGGTGGTCGAGTAGGCGCGCGAGGAACGAGCCGCCGTATCGAGACCCCACCACCCCAAGGCGTGCCGGGTCTCGATACGCGCGCCAGAGCGCGCTACTCGACCACCGGTGTAACTCGGTGGTCGAGTAGGCGCGCGAGGAACGAGCCGCCGTATCGAGACCCGGCGTACGAGGGAGGCCGGGTCTCGATACGCGCGCCAGAGCGCGCTACTCGACCACCGGAGTAACTCGGTGGTCGAGTAGGCGCGCGAGGAACGAGCCGCCGTATCGAGACCCCACCACCCCAAGGCGGGCCGGGTCTCGATACGCGCGCCAGAGCGCGCTACTCGACCACCGGTGGGGCAAAGGGCGCTACTCGACCACCGGTCGGGCAGAGCGCGCTACTCGACCACCGGTGGGGCAGAGCGCTTCAGCCCTTGAACCGCGGGAACGCGCCACGGCCCGCGTAGGTTGCCGCGGTGTCGAGCTCTTCCTCGATGCGCAGCAGCTGGTTGTACTTCGCGACGCGGTCGGATCGCGCCGGTGCACCCGTCTTGATCTGGCCACCGTTGGTCGCCACCGCGAGGTCGGCGATCGTGGTGTCCTCGGTCTCACCCGAACGGTGCGACATGACGGTCGTGTACGAGTTGGTCTGCGCGAGAGCCACAGCATCCAGTGTCTCGGTGAGCGTTCCGATCTGGTTGACCTTCACCAGGATCGAGTTCGCGGCCTTCTGCTCGATGCCCTTCGCGAGTCGTACCGGGTTCGTCACGAACAGGTCGTCGCCGACGATCTGCAGTTTGTCGCCGACCTCTGCGGTGAAGTGGGCCCAGCCATCCCAGTCGTCTTCGCTCAGCGGGTCCTCGATTGTGACGAGCGGGAATGCGCTGGCGAGCTCCTTGTAGTACGCGCTCATCTCCTCCGCCGTGTGCGGCTTGGACTCGAACGTGTAGACGCCGTCCTTGAAGAACTCGGTTGCTGCGACATCCATGCCGAGCGCGATGTCGGCGCCCGGCTTGTATCCGGCTTTCTCGATCGCCTCGACGAGCAGTTCGAGTGCGGAGCGGTTGCTCGGCAGGTTCGGCGCGAAACCGCCCTCGTCACCGAGGCCGGTCGAGTAGCCCTTCTCGTTGAGCAGCGCCTTGAGCGCGTGGTAGGTCTCGGTGCCCCAGCGCAGGCCCTCCTTGAACGAGGATGCGCCGATCGGCAGCAGCATGAACTCCTGCACGTCGACGTTGGAGTCGGCGTGCGCCCCACCGTTGATGACGTTCATCATCGGCACCGGCAGAACGTGGGCGTTCGCTCCCCCGACGTAGCGGAACAGCTCGAGACCGGATGACGCGGCCGCCGCTTTCGCAACCGCAAGCGAAACTCCGAGGATCGCGTTAGCGCCCAGCTTGCTCTTGTTGTCGGTGCCGTCGGCCTCGATGAGAGTCGCGTCGATCAGGCGCTGGTCGGTTGCCTCGATCCCCTCGATCTCCGGGCCGAGCACATCCATGACCGCTGCGACGGCCTTCTCGACGCCCTTGCCGCCGTAGCGCGACTTGTCGCCGTCACGAAGTTCGTAGGCCTCGAACGCACCGGTGGATGCGCCGGACGGCACTGCCGCGCGCGCGACGGTTGCGTCGTCGAGAAGAACTTCGACCTCGACGGTCGGGTTGCCCCGGGAGTCGAGAATTTCGCGGGCGATTACTGCTTCGACGAGGGCCACGGGGGTCTCCTGGTTGGTGTGAGGTCGGTAGTGGGGTGGTGGTAGAAGGGTTCGGCAAAAGCCTACTGCGCGGGCTCACGTGCCGAAATTTGCCGAACGTCGAGGTCGTCGGCGCTGGCCGTGGCGGCTGTCACGAACGCGAACTGCGCCCATCCGGTTGCGCCGAGCTGGTCGATGAGCGCCTTCAGGTTCTTGGGGCGTTCGGCGAGTGTGGCCCGTGCCCCGCGCGCGACGAGTTCGGTCTTGAGCGCTGCGAGCGTGCGCGGCTCGACGTCGGCGTCATAGATGAGCACGATCGAGTTCGCGGCCGCGTCGTCGGGCAGTTCGACCAGGTCGACGAGTCGCTCGAAGCCGAGCGAGAAGCCGGCGGCGGGAACATCCGTTCCGAGGAACCGGCCGATCATGCCGTCGTAGCGACCGCCGCCGCCGAGCGAGTAGGGCAGGTCGGGGTGCGCGATCTCGAAGATGGTTCCCGTGTAGTAGCCCATGCCGCGCACCAGGTTGGGCGAGAAGACCAGATTGCGCGGTGTCATCGACGGCGTCGCGGATCACCAGCAGGTCGCGGTAGGCGTCGACGTCGAGCCATTCGGGCGGCGGCATCCAGCAGTTCCCAGCCGTCGCCGCCGAGCGCGCTGAGGCTCTCGAGGATGGGCGTCAGTTGCGCCGCCTCGCCGAGGCCGAGCTCGACGAGCTCGTTCGACGACACCGTCGACGCCGATCTTGTCTTCTTTGTCGATCGTGATGAGCGCGCGTTCGTAGGATTCGTCGGCGATGCCGAGGCGTCGCGACGATTCGCCGAAGGATGCGCCGGTCGTTGATGCGAATCGTGCAGGCGTTCGACCCGGTGAACCCGAGCGCGTCGAGGGCTGCCGCCGTCGCGGTGATCAGCTCGATCTCGGCGAGCGGTCCGGCTTCGCCGATGATGTCGATGTCGCACTGCACGAACTGGCGGTAGCGGCCCTTCTGTGGTCGCTCGGCCCGCCACACCGGCGCGATCTGGATCGCGCGGAACACCTTGGGTAGCTCCGCCCGGTGACTTGCGTAGAACCGCGCGAGCGGAACCGTCAGGTCGAATCGAAGCCCGAGGTCGGCGAGCTCCAGGTAGTCGCCGCTCTCGGCCGCCTCACGCAGGTTCTCCTGTTCGAGGTCGCGCTTCATGACCGCGTAGGCGAGCTTCTCGTTGTCGCCGCCAAGACCGGCGTGCAGTCGCGAACTGTCTTCGACGACGGGTGTCTCGATCTCGTCGAACCCGTGTGTCGCGGAAAGTCCGTCGGATCACGGACAGTACGTGCTCGCGCCGCGCCTTGTCCGCTGGAAGAAAGTCGCGCATCCCGCGGGGAGGGTTCACCTGGCTTGCCACAGTTCTAGTGTGGCAGAGAGCTAACCGACAACCGTGTCGGGCAGCAGGGCCTCGATGCGCGCCCGGTGGCGTGCCATCGTTGCCTCGAATGCCGCGGTCGACCGCTGCGCGTCGCCGTTCAGCACGTAGTCGTACTGGATGCCGTAGAAGGTGTCGACGAGCATCCGCACCTCGAGTTGCGCGTCGTTCTCGCCGATTCCCAGGGAGACAAGTGCCCGTTCGCCAATTCGCTGCCAGGTCGAGTACAGCTCCCGGCTGAAGGTGTGGTTGTGGGGCTCGAGGGCTTCGATGAGGGATGCCTCGAACTCGAGTCGCTGCAGTTGGCGGTTGCGCGGTTCGAGCGTCCAGCGCCAGGATGCCTCGAAGCCCGCGAAGTAGGCGTCGAGTGTGTCCGGGGAGTCGAGCATCTGTTCTTCGACGGCGACAGCTCGCGTCGAGACGGCTGCGACGATCTCGCTCAGCAGCTGGTCGCGCGTTCCGAAGTGGTACACGAGTGTGTAGGTGCTGAAGCCGAGCGCCTGCGCGATGGTGCGAAATGAGACGGATGCGAGCGACTTGTCGAGCAGGTACTCGAGGATCTCGGCCAACAGCTGCGGTTTGCGCAGTGGGTCGGGATGACGAGGCACTTTCCCACTATGGCAGCACTTTTGGACGTTTTCATAACACCTGTGAGCAAAAACGTGTGTGATACATAACACGCGTTGTGCTAACGAGTGTTATGGATATACACTGGTGCTGCGTCAGTAGCGACCTCGTTTGTGCCAAAGAGGGTCACGGATCGCAGACGCAAGGTTATGGTTCAGCGCGGGGGTGCTGGTCCGCCGGACAGAACCGACGGTTATGGGTATTCCCGCCGGTTCGATTCCGGCTCCCGTGAGCCTGTAGTGTGCGCGCGGTGTGCTGGATGGGATGCCCTCCTGAATTCGGGTTTCGGGAGGGCATCGTCCCACCACTCAGACGCTTTCGGCCGCCCGCATCTCGAGCTGCAGGTCTCGCAGTGCCGCTCGCAGTGCCCGCTCCGGATCGAGCCCCTTGGCCCGTGCCGTCGCGACGATGCCGAGCAACTGTTCGCCGAGTTCTCGCTCGTTGTCGGCCCCATCGTCGGCAACGACAGGCGTGTTCGGTGCGGCCATCCCGAGCTTTGCGGCTTTGCCCAGCAGTTTGTCGGCGAGGGCGAGTGCCGGCATCCCTTGCGGTACACCGTCGAGAACACTGGTGCGAGTGGGTTTCTCGATCTTCTTGATCTCGTCCCAGCGCGCGTTCACGTCGGCCGCGGTGTCTGTGATGTTCGCTTCCGCCAGCTCGGATGCCAGGGCGCCGTATACGTGGGGATGACGGCCGACCATTTTCGCGGTCATGTGGGCGGCGACATCGTCGAGAGTGAATTCTTCGCCCGGTGTGTGCGCAGCGATATCGGAGTGGAAGACGACCTGGTAGAGCACGTCGCCCAGTTCTTCAATCAGTTCGTCGCGATTGCCGCTCTCGATCGCATCAATCAGTTCGTAGGTCTCCTCGACGAGGTAGCGCACCAGTGACTCGTGTGTTTGTTCGGCATCCCAGGCGCAGCCGCCGGGCGCGCGCAGCTGCTCGAGCACCGCGATGAGCTGATCCAGTTCGGGGTGCGGTTGCGGTGCAGCCAGCTCTCGGCTCGGGTCTGCCGGCTGACCGGTGGTTTGCTGGCCGGGCTGCTCCTGCTGCGTCATAGAACCATCTTGCCCCTCGTGGCTAGCTGGCCTGCAGCTCGTCACGGAACGCGAGCAGCCTTGCCCCGATCGCGTCCGGATCGCGCAGGGTCTTTCGCGCGTCTCCGAGTGCTCGACGTGCTCCGGAGGAGACCTGCGGCTTGGCCCGCACCAGTTGAACGCATTCGTGCACGAGGGCGATCCACTGCTCCCGGCTTGCGCAGCGTCGCGCGCCAGCCGGTCACTCGTTCGAGCGCATTCCAGGGTGCTGCAATCTCGTCGAGGTGGTCGAGGGATGTCGCGAGTTCGTCGTCGGTCGCGGGGTTGCGATCGCCGATGAAGGCGCTGAGTGCCGCCAGTGCCTCGGCGATCCGCTTTCGCACCACCCCCTCGGAGCGCACCGGCAGAACGAACCAGGATGCGGCGACCCCGCAGATGGCACCCACGATGATGGCCAGGATCCGGATCCACAGCTGCTCGCCTGTCGCCACCGTTCCCACGTGAATTGCGACTCCCTGCAGGAGCGTGATGACCAGTGTCATGACGACTGCCCATGCCGCGTAGGTCCATTCGCGCAGCCAGAGCCCGATGCCGATGATGACGAGCAGTGTCACGACGAGCGCTGGTCCCTGCAGAAAGGGATGCGCCGGCGTCAGCCAGATGACGGCGACCGACGCGACGATCGTTCCAACCGCTGCGCCGGCGATCCGCAGTCCGCTCTTGTAGAGCACGTCGGCTCGGCCCCGGTTGCCGCTGCAGACGATGAACGCGGTGAGCACCACCCAGGTCACGTGCTCGGGAAAGACGAGCGCACCGAGGATGAACGCCGCTGCCAGTGCTATCGCCATCTGGATCGCCATTCGAGTGCTCGGCACGGCGAGGGGTTTTGCTTTCGCCGGGTGTGTTGCCGTGGCAGGCTTCGGCGCACTCGTCGTGGACGCGACGCGCAGTCCGGACGGCGGGGCCTGTGGCACAAAGCGCGCGACTTCAGCGAGCAGACGCAGTACGACAACGGTTGCGAGCACTCCCACCGACAGCAACGCCACCTCCAGAGGCGTCGTAGTGACTCCCCCGCCCGGCGCGATGAGCAACGTGATGAATGGCAGCGCGATCAGGGACCCGACCCGTGTCCACGCCGGTCCGAACCGTCGAAGGAAGATCGACAGGAACATGGCGACCACATACGCGGACGCACCGACGATCGGCAGGGTCACGAGCAGGTACCCGACCCCGGCGGTCGCCAAACCGATGAACGGTAACAGCACGAGCGCCTCTGCGCGGCCGCGCCAGGTGTGCACGAGTTTGTTGCGCGATATTGTCATCGCCAACACGGCTGCGAGCACAAGCGGTGCGGGCCGTGGATCGATGAGCGCGAGCACGCCGACGACGACCGACATCCCGATGATGGTGAGCACCGGCTGTCGCCAGTTCGCCCTGAGTGGGTGGGGCTGTCGAACCTCCGCGCCCTCGGTGCCGTCGGCGTCTCCGCGCCCGATCCCGTCGCCGGGAGGGGTCGCGTCGCTCACGCCAAAACTCTAGCTACTCGCTCAGATTCTTCGTCTGGTTGGTTGAGTTCGTGTTGGAGGTCGTGTCATGGTGCGGGTTTTGGGGGTGAGTTGTCGGGGTGTGCGGTTGGGGTCGATGGTTGTGGGTGGGTGGAGCCAGTAGCGGCCTTCATGGTCGCGGGTGATTTTCCAGCCGTTGTTGTGGAAGAGGAGGTGGTGGTGTTTGCAGAGTGGGATGCCGTCGGCGACGTCGGTTTTGCCGCCGTCTTTGACCCATTCGTTGATGTGGTGGATTTCGGTCCAGGAGATCGGGGCGGCGCATCCGGACGCGGCGCAGCCTCCCCATTTCACGGCGATGGCGGCGCGTTGGGCTGGGGTGTAGAGGCGTTGCTCGCGCCCGATGTCGAGGGGCAGGAGGTGGTGGTCGTAGATCATGGCGGTGATGCCGCCGGTGCATTCGAGTCGTTTCAGGGACCGCATGGAGAACAGGGCCGAGTGTCCTTCGATGCGCACGATGCCGTGCCGGCTTGCAACGCTTTCAGGGTGGTGGTGACCCGGATCTGTGGGGCGCCGGAGCCGAGCAGCACGTCGGGGTTCGCGCCGGCGCCGAGCATCAGGAGTTGTTCGAACGCGTCGGCGGCGACCTGGGCGGGGGTGCGGTCATCGGCGAGGATGGTGTCGGCTTTGGCCTGGTCGGTGGGGTCGAAGAAGCGCACTGTTTTCAGTTTCGGGGACACGGCCCGGTCGAAGACCTGCTTCACGAGCACGAATGTTTCGGGGTTCAGGTCCCAGACCAGGCGCCCCATGCCGTTGTCGCGTTCGAATAGTTTGATGCCGCGCAGGCCGTATTGTTCGTCTTCGCGCACCGGGACACTGTCGAGGTCGAGTTCTTCGCGTCGCAGCCGCGCGAATCGCAGCAGCTGGTCGACATCCAGGCCCGCGGTCCCGTCGGGGCGCACCCGCGCTGCATCGACCAGCTCACCGGCGAGGGCCTCAAGTTGGGTGGGGGTGATGGCGGAGTTCGGCACCCCGAGACCGGCGCGGATCGCCTCCGCAGCGTCGGCGGCGATCAGCCCGGCCGTGACGGCGGTGGTGACCGCGGCCAGCCACGGCCGTTCCGGGGTGCACACCTCACCGGTGGTCTCATCGAGGTGCCCGGCGGTGGCGGCCTCGTGCATCAACACCCCGACCTGCACCGCGGTGGTCGCCGCGCGCCTGGACGACCCGGTGGTCATGGTGATGAACTGCGCCGGCGTTTTGTGACCATTGCGTTGCGCGAGCCCCTGGGAACCCAGTTCGGGCGCGGAGCGGTGCGCGATCTCCCCCGCAACCAAAGCCAGCTTCGAGTCCAGCAGACGCTGGCACGCGGCCCCCATGCTGTTGAGTGCCAGCAACGCCGCCTCGGGAAGTCCCCGATACTGGGATACCTCGGCCGGGACCGCCTCCAGAGCCGACACCACCGACGCGAAGGCGGCAACCAGCGGATCGCCCGCGAGTTGCTCCCGCTGCCCGGCGGCTGCCCGGAACGCGTCCCCGGTGTCGATGAAATCCATACCCCAAGTATCGAACATATGTTCGAATGACGGGAAGGTGGAGTCCCACTCTGTGGACAACAAAAATCACAGCACCGAAGTGCAGGAGACGCCACCGGCACAGGGAATGAAGAAGACGCCACACGACGCCGACGGCGCAAAAGGTTACGCAGACCCCCCGGCGACCGCCGCCGCGCTACGCCCCCGCGACCGCCGGCACCGCCACCCGATCACGCGGCATCGCCAGTGCCGCCACCACCGTCGCGATCACCACGATCGCGACCGCGGCGAAGACTGCGGACGACGACGAGATCGCTGCCGCCGTCGAGGTGCGCGCATCCCCCGACGAGACGATCAGCGCGTTGGCGATCGCGCCGAAGATGGCCACGCCGACGGCGCTGCCGATCGAGCGCGAGAACAGGTTGGCGCCGGTGACGACGCGCTCGCTGGTTCCATTCGACGCTCGACTGTGCGGCGATCAGCGTCGGCACCGCGCAGAGCCCCATGCCGATTCCGATCACGAAGCACGACACAGCCACGATTGCGAGCGACGGCGTGTGCGCGAAGGCGGCCAGCGACAGCGACCCGAGAGTCGCGAACCCCAGCCCGATGAGCGCGGTGTTGCGGAAACCGATGCGCAGGTAGAGCCGCCCGGCCTGCGAGGCGGAGACCGGCCATCCGAGCGTGAGGGCGGCAAGGGCGAGCCCGGCGACGATCGGCGTCGCGCCGAGCGAGCCCTCGAGGTAGGTGGGCACATACGCCGACAGCCCGATCACGATCGCTCCCACGCCCAGGCTCACCAGCGAGGTCGTCGACAGCAGCCGTCGCGAGAACACCCACAGCGGAAGGATGGGCTCCGCCGCCCGCGTCTCGACGATGAGGAACGCGATGAGGCAGCAGCCCGCCGAGCACGAATGCGCCGACGCTGATGGGAGCATCCCAGGCCCACGCGACGCCGCCTTCAAGCACGGCCAGGATGATGAGCGTCATGCCCGCGGTGATCAGCAGCGCGCCCGGGTAGTCGATGCTGTGCTTCTTCGGTGTGACGGATCTCGTGCAGTGCGCGCGCAATCATCAGGCCGGCGAGGATGCAGATGCGGCACGTTGACGTAGAAGATCCACCGCCAGCTGACGAACTGCGAGAAGACTCCGCCGAGGGTGGGCCCGATGACCGAGGCGATGCCCCACACGCTGGCGATGTAGCCCTGCGCCTTCGCCCGCTCCTGCACCGTGTAGATGTCGCCCGCGATCGTGATCGACATCGGCTGCACGGCTCCGGCGCCGAGTCCCTGCACCACCCGGAAGGCGATGAGCGACGGCATGCTCCATGCGGCACCGCACAGCACCGAGCCGAGCAGAAAGAGCGCGATGCCGACGAGAATGATCGGCTTGCGGCCGAACGTGTCGGCGAGTTTCGAGTACACGGGCACAGTGACCGCCTGCACGAGCACGTAGACCGAGAACAGCCACGGAAACGCGGATGCGCCCCCGATGTCTTTCACGACGGTGGGCACGGCGGTGGCGATGATGGTCGAGTCGATGGCGACGAGCGCTGTCGAGAGCATGAGCGCGATGAGGATTGGTCCTCGTTCGGAGCGAAAGCCGACGCTGTCAGTCACTGATGAAGTCACGATTGACTCAAGTTACCGGCCACGACCGGCATTCCCGAATAGTGCCCATCGGTGCGCCGCTGGCCGGCGATCATGGCCGGTATGCCGCAACTCTCACCGAGCTTCGTGGTTCACACTGCGACAATTGCCCAGTGCAGCTCGCCCTCCTCGCTCTCTTTCTCGTCGTCGCGGTGCTGCTGGTGGTGCGCGCCGCCAATCGGGACCGCCGCGACTACCGCCGCTTCAAGCGTCTGACGTCGACCCGCGAGCGCCAGAAGGTGTTCGCGAAGTGGCTGCGCGAGTCGTTCCTTCTTAACGGTGGGATCGCGGCGGCGGTGCTGCTCGCATCCTGGAACTTCATCGCACCGGCATCCCGCAGCGCACTCGCCTGGGCGCCGCTGCGGTGGCTGCACCACACGCTCAGCGGTGGTGTCGGTCTCGCGGTCGGCATCGGTGTCGCCGTCGTCGTCGCGGTGCTGCTGGTCGTTCCCGTGTTCGCGCTGCGTCGCCAGGTCACCGAGCTGCCGGCGGTCGGCGACATCACGGCGCTGCTGCCTCGCACGCGCGGAGAACTCAGGTATGGCGCCGGGCTCTCGATCAACGCCGGCGTGGTCGAGGAGCTGCTCTTCCGGCTCGGTATGCCCGCCCTGCTGTTCGGCATCACCGGCAACGGAGTGGTCGCCTTCCTGGTCGCATCCGTTCTGTTCGGGCTGCTGCACGTCTACCAGAAGTTCTGGGGCGTGCTCGGCGCGACCATCCTGGGTGTCGTCTTCTCGCTCGTCTACCTCCTGACCGGATCGATCTGGGTGGTGATCGTGGCGCACGCGCTCGTCGACCTGCGGTCGCTCATTCTGCTGCCGCTGGTGCTGCACGGTGTCTGGCGCAAGACAGGCGATTCTGCGGCGTAGGGTGACGGTCATGGAACCTCTCGCCCCGGGGATGCGGCGAACCGGCAAGGTCATGCGACGCATGCCGGGCGCCTCGATCGCTACCGCCAGTGACAAGGACATCGAGCGCAACAGTGGTGGGGCCGCGGCGCCCGAGTTCTTCGCCTCGATTCTGCAGGGTAAGGCGCCGCGCGGGGTGACCCGCACCGATTCGACGACCGGCGACATCCCGATTCGGGTGTACCGCTCTTCGACAGGCTCGGGAGCGGGCACAGTCAAACCCCTCATCGTGTATTTCCATGGCGGCGGCTTCGTCTACGGCGACCTGCGCGGCGGCGACTGGATGTGCGGAACTGTCGCCAACGAGCTGGATGCGGTGGTCGTGTCGGTCGCATACCGGCTGGCACCCAAACACCCGTTTCCCGCCGGCGTCGACGACTGTTTCGCGGCGACCGTCTGGGCGGTCGCCCACGCGGACGAGCTGGGCGCCGACCCCGGCCACGTGGGCGTGATGGGTGAGAGCGCGGGCGGCAACCTGGCCGCCGTCGTGGCGCTGATGGCGCGCGACAAGGGCGGCCCGGCCATCCACCACCAGGCCCTCCTCTACCCCGTAACGGGTGCCGTCGGTTCGGAGTCGCGGCGCGTCAACGCGGACGCGTTCATCCTGACGGCCGCCGACATGAGGCGCTTCGACGAGCTGTATGCAGGCGACCACGACGACTGGCGGGTCTCTCCCCTGCTGGCCGCCTCGTTCGCGGGTCTGCCGCCCGCGATCATCGAGGTCGCCGGGCACGACCCGCTGCATGACGACGGGGTGCAGTACGCCGACGCCCTGCGGGCCGCCGGCGTCGAGGTTGAGCTGCGCGAGTACCCGGCGATGCCGCACGGGTTCCTGAATTTTCCGCGGTTCGCCCGGGATGCCGCTCCCGGGATCGCTGCGGTCGTCGCGTCCCAGCGCGCCGCCCTGCGCGGTCGATGAACGTCACTCTGGCGACCCCGCCGGTCTCCGAGCTGCCCGCCGCCATCGACGCCCTGCGCGAGTGGCAGGTCGAGGGCGCCGCGATGCAGCTGCATCCGGGCGACATCGGCTGGTTCTGGCGTTTCGGTGCGGATGCGACGGCCGCCGCCGTGCGCACCTGGAGTCGCGACGGACGCATCGTGGCCGTGGGCCTGCTCGACGGTGACGACCTGCTGCGGATGACGACGGCACCCGACGTGCGCCAGGATGCCGAACTCGCCGACCGCCTGGCCGACGACATCGCCGACCCCGAGCGCGGGGTGCTGCCGGCGGGCGAGGTCTTCGTCGAGGCCCCGCGCGATGCCCTGCTGCAGAACGTGCTCGCCGACCGCGGCTGGCCCACCGACGAACCCTGGACCCCATTGCACCGTGACCTCACCAACCCGGTCGAGAATTCAGGCATTCGGTTCCAGGTGGTCGGCCCCGAGCAGGCCGACGTGCGGGCGGACATCCAACGGGCATCCTTCGCCACGTCGAGCTTTACGGGCGAGCGGTGGCGGGTGCTCGCATCCGGTGTCGCCTACTCGGATGCCCGCTGCCTGCTCGGCTTCGACGGCGACGACAACCCGGTCGCTGCGATCACCGTCTGGTGCGCCGGCGCCGGAAAGCCCGGTTTGATCGAGCCGCTGGCCGTGCATCCCGATCATCGCGGCCATGGCTACGGCCGCGCGATGACACTCGCCGGCGCGGCAACGCTGCGTGAGCTGGGTTCGTCGAGCGCACTCGTGTGCACCGAAAGCTCGAACCTCGGCGCGGTCGCCACCTACCGGTCGGCGGGATTCGAGGCGTGGCCCGAGGTGCGGGACCGCAAACGGATCTCCTGAAAGTTCAACGCGCTGGCGTCGCGCCGGGCTGCAGCTGGTAGGCATTCACGAGTGGCAGGAAGATCTCGTCGACGATCGACTGGATGCGCGCCGGCTTCAGCGGTTTGAGTTCCATGAGCAGGTCCTGGCGCACCAGATCGAACGGCATCGTCAGCAGCTCGGCACGTCGTTCGGCATCGCGATCGTCGCGTTCGCGCTGCCGGGGAGCGGGTCACGGCGGGCATCAGGCGAGCTGTGAACCAGGGCGGAGAACTCGAGATCTCACAACCGTCGGCATCAGTTCGCCTTAGTGCGCCTCAGTCCGCCTCAGCGAATGACCACGACGTGCGGATGCACGGCCCAGGCGGAGTCGCACGTGATGGTCTGCTCTCCGAGTCGGCGACCCAACGCGATGCAAAGCCGATCGGCGAGCGACAGCCCAGAGCCCGGCGCCCATAACCCCGCCGCGTCTTCCGCATCGGCCGCCGTGACGGGCACCACTTCGAGACCCCGGCTGAGGAGAACTTCGCGAGCGACTGGCCAGTCGATGCCATAGTGCCGGATCTTCTGCGCAACCTCCGACCAGTTTGCCGCGCTGCAGTGAGCCGAACCATCGAGATACTCGGAGGCACCCGATGAGCCGGGCTCGTTGCGCAGGATCGCAATGAGCGCCGAAGAGTCGAAAACGCTCACTCCGAGTCCTCAACCGCAGAGGCGGCACGGCGCTCGGCTATCAACTCCTCCACAATGGTGGTGCCCGCGAGCTGCGCCCGGATCGACGCCTCGGCATCGTCACGGCTGAGCACTCGGACCCCGTCACCGTCCTCGATGAAAATGAGCACGGTGTCTTCCGTCCAACCCTGACTTTCTCGAAGCCCGGCCGGAAGCACCAATCGTCCCTTGTTTCCCACTCGAGAGGAATGTGCGGCACTCATTCTCGAAAAGTACCAGTCTCGAATAGCAGTGGGAAACATGCCCAGCACCCAGTGCTGTGGAGGAGCGGCATCTTTCACTCAGCGACGGTCGGGATACCCTCGCCGCCCCGACAGCACGTACAAACCCCCCTCTCGGGGCACAGCGCCCACAGGCCCCCAGCACGCAGAATGAACGTGCAGCAATCCGGTCGGGGGACGCTGTAAATTCGGGGGAATTTTCAATGCCAGCAGGCCACTCGGCAGCCGATCAGGCTGCCCGTTTCAAACTCGAGGCCGAGCAGGCGACGTACGCGGCGATGATCGCCCGCGAGATGCATCGCCGATACGCGAGCACCGCCGCACTCGGAGGCTCGCCTCGCGCACCTGCTCGACCCGCTCGAGGAGCAGGGTTTCCACATCCTGAGCGACCGCCTCTGGCCCGGTTCTCGTAACGCCAACGTCGACCTCATCGTGGTCGGCCCCTCGGGCGTCATCATCATCGATGCCAAGTCGTGGGGCGATGTGCACCTCGCCAACGACCGGGTTTTTCAGGGTTCCACCGATGTGACCGATCGGTTCGCGAACCTCAACAGCCTCGCCGAACGCGCCCAGATCTCGCTTGCCGAGATCGGCATGGCGCCCGGCGAAATCCGCGTCGTCGCCGTCCTCATGGGTAAGAGCCGCCTCCACGGCACTGCGGGCGGCGTCGACCTTATTGGTGAGGATGGTGCGCTCGACTACATCCTCAATCGTGGCGCGCGGTTGCGCCCGAGGTTGGTGGATGCCGCCCTCGACGTGGTCGAGCGGCTGTTCGCCCCGCAGGCGGTCGGCCGGCGCAGAGGTCGAGCTGAACCTGCCGCGATGTGGCCATGCCGGTCGGAAGCGCCGGAGCCGGTCATCACGATGCGAGCAGATCGAGCGTGCGCTGCTCACATCCATCCTGGCGAAGCCGATCGAGGACTGGATGGCGTTTCTCGCACCCGACCAGGCGAAGCTGGCGCGTCGTTCGTTCAATGGTCCGTCGCGCATCCGTGGCGCCGCCGGCACCGGCAAGACCGTCGTCGGCCTGCACCGCGCCGCGTACCTTGCCCGCAACCGTCCCGGCAAGGTGCTCGTCACCACCCTCGTGCGCACCCTGCCGACGGTGTTGTCGTCGCTGATGGAGCGCATGGCCCCGGATGTCGCGGACCGCATCGAGTTTGTCGGCATCCACGCAGTTCGCGTATGGGCTGCTGAAGGCTCGCGGGGTTCCGGTGCACGTCAATGACCGCGCCGCCGACTACGCGTTCGATGCCGCCTGGGAGCAGGCGGGCGCGCACGGGATTCTCGGCCGACATCGACCCGAACATGCAGTACTGGAAGGAGGAGGTGCTCAGCGTCATCAAGGGTCGCGGCCTCACTCGCTTCGACCAGTACGCGGAGCTGTCGCGTGCGGGGCGTCGACGCCCGCTCTCGATCGACAGCCGCAAGGCCGTGTGGGGACTGTACTGCGAGTACAACGTGGCCCTGCGCGAGTCGGGCATCCACGATTTCGCTGACGTCATCCTGCTCGCCGAGAAGTCACTTCGCGCTAACCCGCTCGACGACTATTCGGCGGTCATCGCGGATGAGGCGCAAGACCTGTCGTGCTCGATGATCCGGATGCTGCATGCGATCGTGGGTGATCGTCCGGACGGGCTGAACCTCATCGGCGACGGCCAGCAGACCATCTATGCCGGCGGCTACACGCTCGCCGAGGCCGACGTGAAGATCTCGGGTCGCGGCGTCGTGATGACCACCAACTATCGGAACACGGTCGAGATCGCCGAGTTTGCGGCATCCATGGTGCTGGGTGACGAATTCATGGACATCGAGGGCGAGCGGTCGAGGCCGGATGTCGCGACCGAGGTCGTGCGCCACGGCTCGCGCCCTCGCGTCTCGCGCTTCAATTCGCACGATGGCCACGACCGGTCGCTGGTCGCCCAGGTGCAGGCGCTGATCGCGTCGGGCGTCTCCGGCGGCGACATCGCCGTGCTCACTCAGACGACGTTCGTCGCTCGCGAGGTGCGCGATGCCCTCTCGGAGGCGTGCATCCTCTGCATGGACCTCGTCGACTACGACGGTCAGACCACCTCGGCCGTCAAGGTCGGCACCATCAAGCGCGCGAAGGGCCTCGAGTTCAAGCAGGTGCTCGTCGCTCGTGCGTCCGCCGCTCTTCTCGAGACCGCCTGGATATCAACGGATGACGCGGAGGCCGAACGCCGCGAGCTCGACCGCCGCGAGCTGTATGTGGCGATGACGCGAGCCCGCGATGGGGTGTGGGTGGGGGTCGCGTGACTACTCCCGCCGCGGGATGGTATCCCGACCCGGCCGGCCCCGGCAGCCAGCGCTGGTGGGATGGCGTGCAGTGGAGCCAGACGACGCGGCCGCTGGTCGCTGCGCCGCCCCCACCTCTGCCGACCGTCCCCCAGTTCAACCCCGGCCCGCAATACGGCGCCGCTCCGCAATTTGGTGCGGTCCCGGGGTTCGACGCTGCTCCACAGCAGATGAGTCCCTACACGCTGGGGCCTGCTAGTTATGTCTCGACTGGTTCGTCGACCAAGCGCCTGCAGCGCACCAACCCGCTCGGGTTCGCGGGGGTCGCAGTAGGACTCGGCTCGCTGATCGTCGACCCGTTTAGCCTGGTCGCCATCGTGGCAATCATCTTCTGCATCATTGGTCTCATCAAAGACGAGCAGATTCGCCGGATGGGCGGACAGGCCGCGGGGCGTGGGTGGCTCGTTGCGGGGCTGGTCATCGGCTGTCTGTCGGTGATTTGGTACTGGGGCCGCGTCGTCGCGGCGGTCGGCCAGGCGGTTGGGGCGTCCTGACACCTGACAGTCGCGTGCGGATGAGCCGGATCCCGGGCTTTCCGGTCAGAGTCATCCGTGGGCGGACGCCAAGCATCCCTACGCGCCGCCGACCGGATACGTTTTCAAGCAGGTGCTCGTCGCTGGTGCTTCCGCCGCTCTGCTTGCGACCGCGTGGTCGTCGACGTATGACGCGGAGGACCAACGCGCCCAGCTGTATCTGGGGATGACCCGGGCCCGCATTGGGGTCTGGGGGGCGTCGCGTAGGACTAGCCGGTGGTCGAGTAGCGAGCGAGGAACGAGCCCGCGTATCGAGACCCCGCCCTCTGGTGGTCGAGTAGCGCGCGAGGATCGAGCCCGCGTATGGAAACCCCAAGGTCGAACTTCCTAGCGACGACCGCGCCCGGCGCGCTCTTGATCGACATATTGGCGTAGTCGCCATCGTCGCGACCATCGTCTGCATCATTGGCCTCGCGAAAGAGGAACAAATGCGCTCCATCGGCTCCCGGCCCGCTGGCCGCGGATGGATGATCGCAGGCCCGATCATCAACAGCCCGTCGCGGATCTACTACTGGTTTCACGTCGTCGGGCTGTACAGCAGGCGGTTCGGTCGAGCTGACGAAGCGAAGCGACGACCACGTCAGTTACCCACGTTGGGCCGATACAACATCCGGGGCGTCGGTAGTTCTGGTTCAAGAACGTGCTGGCCGCAAACCCATCGGGCGCCCCGCAGTAAACACCGTCGATCTCGACGGATCACGCGCGGCCCGAACCGCGTCAGTTGGGGCGCCGTTAATTCTGAATCGGAGTGAGCCGCGCCAGGGATGCCGGTGGGTGGCGTCGAGATCGAACCAACACGGCGTGCATCGATCAACTTGCCCATATCCGAAGCAGCCGTCTGTAAAAGCTGCGAACTTGGCCCGCGTGACCTGTGTATCCGCCGTTCGACGTGCGGTCGGGGATTTAATTCGGTCAGTTGACAAACTGGGCCAGGATTTGGCGAGCAACGGCTGCGCCCAACGCGACTGGTACAGCGTTGCCGATCTGCTTCGCGATCGCCGTTTTTGACCCGACGAACCTATGCGTCTCGGGGAAACCCTGGAGTAGGGCTGCCTCATAGTGAGTGATTGCCCGATTTTCTGCGGGATGAAGATAACGACCTTTCTCAGGTTTGAAGAATTCCGTTCGAATCGTCACCGACGGGCGGTCCCAATGAAGGCGCCCCATCACATCACCTGAGCCGGATTTGTGATTTACCCAGCAAGGAGCGAGGAGACTCTGAGGCAAATCGAAGCGATTCCCTCCAACAGGTATTGCCTCGAAGCGATCTCTCGATAACTGTGCATAGTTACGTCCGAGATGAAGCTGGGCGGGACGGTACGCGCCCGCAAATGTTTTTCCGCCGAGCTGCACGCCGTCACTATCAGGCAACTCGATACCGTTCGGCTCAGGTCGAACGCCGCTGAATGCCTGCCGAACGGTCGCATACGTTTGCGGTGTTCGGTCCGGCTCAGGAAACCCAGGAAAATCAAGACCTCGCCGGTGCCCGATTATCACGGTTCTCTTTCGAGCCTGCGGTGCTCCGTAATCGGCGGAGTTGAGAACTTTAAATTGAAAGTCGTAGTCCTGCAGCTGCCCGCCGAGCGCGGTGGACGCAACGAAGTCCTGGTATTGCGACGATTGGACAAACTGAGGAACGTTTTCAACGATGAAGTATTTCGGCTGAGCGCGAACGACGGTTTTCGCGTACTCCTCCCAAAGAAAGTTTCGAGAGTCCTGGACGTTTTGTTTACCAAGCGCCGAAAATCCCTGACAAGGAGGCCCCCCGACAACGACATCAACCTCGGGCACCGGCTCGGATTCCAACCAACGCTGAATTGATCCGGCGTAAACAATGTCACTGCCGAATGTCGCCTCATATGACGCAGCCGCCGCAAGATCCATTTCGACAGCTCTCACTGTTTCAAATCGTCTCGACGCTTGCCGAAATCCGGCAGTGAGTCCACCCGCTCCGGCGAAAAGGTCGAGGACCCGAATTGACGATTTGTGCGGCGTCATTTTCATTATGTTAGCCAGCATCGCGTGGTGGGGAAGCCAGGCTTGACGGCGCGCCGGCCGTGATCTCGAGCGCACGGTCTATCCGACAGAAGGTTCCTTGGGCACCTCTACTGGCCGCTTCGGACTCGACAGCAGCTGCCACGCGATTGCGAATGGCGTCCGCATTAGCTGAGCGGCGATTCGCCGCACCGATGCCCCGCCGCGATACATCTCGAGAATCCTTTCGCGATCGCCAGGAGTGTACGGCTGGCCGTGCATTGCGGCTAGATTTACGTCGTCCACGTCGTCGCCCGCCAAGTCAAGGAGAAGCGCACACAGACGGAATGCAACATGGCGAGGCTCCACGCCGAGAGCACTGGCGATCATTTCGAGATCGGTTTCGGTGCGGTACATCGCCACGATCTCGCGGTCACCGGGTTGCACATTCGTCGGAAGGGCTCCCAGACGGAAAGGCAACTTTCCTGCAGAGCGGTTGACATCGTGTTCGGTCTGCGACGCGGACGAATCGTCGTCGCGTTGATCGGCGCCGGGCTCGGAACTGGCTTCAGAGCGGCCCGCGCTAGCGTGATCTCGAGCCTGAACGGGGCGATCGGGCTTGACGCCGACCTGCTCGATAACACTCTCGGGCCCGTCGTTCGGCAAATCCTCGGGCAGTGCTCCCGAGTCGTCGACCGCCTGGAACTCGATGGTCTCCCCACGTTGACCCAGGTGCGCCCAGCGGAGGTCGGCCGACGAAGGTGATGGCTTCGGCCCTAAGGAGGGCGCCGAGCCCTCTTCATCGTGCTGACCCGCAGCGATCGGCGCGCTAAACCATCGACTCCAGTTGGCCAAAGAGTCGTAAGCGGAATCGCCCAAATCGACCAACATAGCGGTGGCGGCGATCTTCTGCCACGCATCAATCTGCGCTTTTGTGCCCTCCCTCAGCCAGCCCTTGGTGAAGTACGTCTCAAGCAAAAGGTAGACGAGTGTGGGGACAAGGACCGCGTCACCTCCGCCGAGAGCGCCTCGATATCCAAGATTGAAAACAACTCGTCGCCGCTCTAACTCCATCTCGAAGATTCGACCCTCGGGAAGCATTTCCCACTCGATGCGGATCGGGTCCTCGTTACCTTCGCCAAGCTCCTCGCGCACAGACTCGATAACGCGATCTGGCAGCCCCTCTTCAACACGCACGGCTGGCTTCACGCGCGAAGCGCGCATATTTGAAACCCTAAGTACTTCCTGTGCGTCGGCACGAAAGCTGTCGAGGGTGACACCGAAATCATTCGTCGCTGCCTCGAGGGCGGCACTGAACTCTGGGGTCGGAGTCACACCACTTTTCTCATGACGCAAGCGAAGGTGGCGTTCAAGGGCTGGTGTCAGGTCAATTCGAAGTCGCGCCAATCGCAGGCGCTTGTCGCTCGGTCGAATGTCCAGCCAACCACCCGCCTGCAAGAGGCGATCATTCCGATATATGTAGACGCCCTGCCATTCGACTGGGCTTCGCCCGAGCAGCCAGACTGAAGACGAGTCGGATCGAGGGGGCAATATGAAACATTCCGCAATCACAGGAGCACCGTCACTCGTCAACGCCGTGATGACGGTGGGATAAGCAGCTTTCCCAGTCAGGCTAAATTGAAACGGGTCACGAGGTTCTATGGTCCGAGGCGGCCCCGCAGTCTGAGTGCGCTGGTCCCAGACATCGATGGTGATACGCACGCCGCGCTGCTGAATCAGGCGGTGGAATGTCAGCCCGAGCGAATGAGAGAGGCCCGTGATCGTTCTCTCAAGCCAGGAGCGCCGTTCTGCCGCAATTTGCGAGTAGCTGATCGTCTCTAGGTCGCGCCACTCCACGACCGTGCCGGTGGAGGCTGGCCCCCGCGAGTCCCATTCATAACCGCGCCGTGCCGCAGCCTCGTCCAGAACCGCGCCCGCGAAAGATCCCCGGCGAATTCTCATCGCACACGGCGCGGCATCGAAGTGTCGAGTGAACACCGTCAGCGTCAGCGCCTGGCTCAAGGAGGCGGCCTTGAGCCCAATACCGAAATGCCCTAAGGCCGCCTCACTACGCTGATGTCGTTTGCCGAGCGTCATCGCGTCGAGCAACATTGCCGGAACCATGCCCTCGCCGTCATCTCGGATCCTGACGGCAACCAGTCGATCGTCCTCAACAACGAATCGAATGAGTATCCTCTCCGCCTTCGCGTCGAGAGAATTATCGATGATGTCGGCGACCGCAGTGGTCAGGGTGTGACCGCGTCCTATTGCATCCGTGATGCTGCGGTCAGGAACTAGTTCGACGGTTTGTGCAACATCACTTTCTTCATCCCCCATGACTTCAGATCCTAATGACAGGCAACGACACCGCGCCCAACGACCAAAGACACGCCTATGATCATCGAGGATGTCCTAGGTTCGGAGTCAACCTCACATTGGAGCATCGATGTCTGACGATGACGCGGGTCGTTTGAACCCTGATTCGCTCGAAGAGTACTTCAGGGTTGCCGCTGTATCGGTTTTTGAACTCGGTCGCGGCTTTGACGCTCGCCTCGAAATCGATCCTGTATCAGAACAGCTGAGACTTTTCGTCCCCGCAGAAGGTGAACAGCCGGACGTATCGGCGTTCGAACGGATCACGGTGGACCGAGTTGGTGGGCCAGAGGGTAACCCTCGGTTTCGACTGGTATTTGATGCCAGGCGCATGCATTACCCCGCCTACCAATTGATTGAAGCGATCCTGGCGCTCATGCGAAATGCTTTTTCATTCGGCCACGCGGTGATGGCGTCAATCGCCGACATGAAGGACCTGCTAGCGAATCGAGCGCGGCTCAGTCCAGAGGAAGTCGTCGGGCTCTGGGGGGAACTCCTAGTTCTTGAGCACGTCATCAAACGATCCGGCGAAGCAGCAGCGATCGACACTTGGCTCGGGCCATCGGCGGCCGAGCATGATTTTTCGTTCGATGAGTTCGAGGTAGAGGTGAAAACAACGAGAAGCGAATCGCGCCGACATCTCATTAGCAGTGAGAGCCAGCTTGAGGTGTCGCCCAATCGTCCTCTGTTCTTGCTCTCCTTGCAGTTGACGCTTGCGGGCGGCGCAGATGCCGGGCGCACTCTTCCGCAAATCGTGAACGAAATAGGGGCTAATTTGACGAAATCCGATTCTCAGTTTTATGCGACGCTTGACCGTCTGGGCTATTACCGAAGTGACGCAGATCTATACCAGACGAGTTTTCAGCTGCGAACTCAAGCTCGCGCCTATCTCGTCGACGACGACTTCCCTGCAATTACCAGGCCGCGTTTGGCGGCGGTAGTAGAGGGCTCGCAGCACCTTTCCGACGTCAGGTACCGCGTCGACGTCGGCGGCCTCAACACACCTCCGTGCCCGCGCCCATTGACGATTTTTGTGAGGACTCATTTTGAACACGGAACAGCTTTCGCTCGCCATTCAAAATGCCGTTGCTGCGATGAGGGCGACGAAACCTCGATCGCTGCTCCGAGCTATCGCCTTCCAGCTCGACGACGAAACGGAGGTGGAGCTCGATGAGGAAGCCGTGATCGCGATCATAGCTAGGCCTGATCTCAATCATGCACCGCGCATGGCCATGCACATGGCCCTTGCCGTGTGGGACGCGGTCGTTGATCCGGATTGGGGGCTGAAACAGCGAGTCGTTCAGTCGCGAGGCGCGAACGGATTTACGACATCCTAAAAGTTTCTGAAACCTCCACCGAAGTATTGACGGCCTCTTTCCCAATCGCGCTGGGCCGCGATGTAGTTCTGGCCGCTCCGGCGCCCTGGGACCTGTGGTACACGCCCGAACGAGAGGACGCTCATGGATTTTATTGGAGCGCGTACAAGGGCGTGCTCGAAGCCAAAAATCCCGCTTGGGAACCCGAGGCCCTCGCGAACCTTGACGTCGCAACTCGCGACATAATCGGCCGGCTCGCCGACCCTACCCGCTCCGAGCCATATCAAACCAAAGGGCTCGTGGTCGGGTATGTCCAGAGCGGCAAAACGGCCAACTTCACTGGAATCATCGCGAAGGCGGTCGATGCGGGCTACCGGTTGATAATCGTGCTCACTGGCACCATCGAGTTGCTACGAGGACAGACTCAGCGTCGCCTAGACATGGAGCTTGTTGGCGAGGAAAACATTCTGGGAGGACGCGACCGAAATGATCCGGAAGCGATCAAAGACCTCGATTATTTTGGCGCCGACGACGCCGATCTTTTAGCGGGAAAGTTTTTACGTCACGGTATCGACATCAACAGGCATCCCGAGGTTCCCGGGATAAAGCGTCTAACGACGATGGAGAAGGGATATCGGCGTCTCAGGCTTGGACTGGATGCATTAGATTTTGCCCGGACAGGCGAGCTGGCGCAATCCGGCCAAGCCGGTCTACGACCCCGAGAACTTGTTCGGCGTGGACGCGCGCATTGCAGTGATGTTGAAAAATAAGACTGCACTGAAAGCTATCATTCGCGATTTGCAAGACATCCAAGCAAACATGGCCGAGATTCCAGTGCTCATAATCGACGACGAGGCGGATCAGGCCTCGATAAACACAAAGAAGCCCGAGGCGGGCGAGATTCGCGATCGCACAGCCATCAACAAACTTATCGGTGAGTTACTGAAGAAGCTTCCGCGCGCGCAATACCTCGCTTATACGGCGACGCCGTACGCGAATGTTTTTGCTTCGCCTGCCGAGGCCACCGATGTGTTCCCCAAGGACTTCATCATCAATCTGGAGCCAGCGCCGACCTACATGGGGGCAAAGGCCTTCCACGACCTCGAGGAGCTCCCGGAGGGCACGCCAAAGACCGCGGCAAACTCGAATGAGAAAGCGTTCGTCCGAGACCTACGCGCCGATTCAGATATTGCGGAGAAAGTCGAGTTACTGGGCGCCATCGATTCCTTTGTATTGGCGGGCGCCGTGAATTCCACCGGATTGGTTTGTAACTGGTGGACGGTGACATAGGCGCCGGGTATTTCCTTAGATAGTGCAGGCTGTAACTGGGCGACTAAGCCGGGAGTAGCCTCTTTTTCGCTGAGTTGGATGAGGACCTGCGCGTAATTTTGCTGTTGCTGTTCGGGCGAGACGGAGAACCAGAAGCGGGAGCCACCTCCGCCGACGAAACTGGTGACGGAGTGGAGAATGGGTCGGACGCGGCGCCTCATGGGCGGTTTGGGAGTCGGGTGACGCGGCGGATGACCGATTCGACGCGCTGCGCGGTCTGTTTGGTAAGAGACAAGGGCGCATCGTTGGGGAGCCAGACGTCGACGTAGGACCAGTATTGAATGTCTTCGGGAAAGAACTGGCTTTTGAGATGCGTGGCGACCAAGCCCCCTCCGACGAGGAAGAAGAGCGAGAGCGCCAGCACGCCCCAGCGGAAGCGAATCGCGCCTTGCCGGCGAGGCTGTAATAGAAGCCGTAGAAGCCTCTCTGGTCGGCGCTCGGCGATGGTGGGCTCTGCTTCTTGCTGGGGCGGAGGAGATAGTAGCCGAGCAAAGGAATAAACGTCATGGACGCAAGGCGCGAGGAAACCAGGGCGGAGGTCATCACCACCGGCAGGCTGTACAAAAAGTCGCCAGTGCTGCCGGTGAGCATCAGGAAAGGCAGATACGCGATGATGTTCGTCGCGGTGGCGTAGAGAATCGCGCGGGCGAGTTTCGTGGGCCCGAGCCATGCGGCGTTCAGAGGGCGAATGCCCGCCGCGAGTTCGCGCTTGATGGCATCGTTGGCCACCACGGGATCGTCCACCAGAAGGCCGAGCGCGATAATCAGGGTCGCGATCGAGACCTGTTGCAGATCGATATTGACCAGATGCGCCATGCCGAAGGTCATCGCGAGCGTGATGGGCATGGAGATCGCCATGAGCAGTGCGGAGCGCCATTCCCAGAAGCCGACGAGCGCGATCAGCACTACCAGCAGGATCGCTTCGTAGAGGGCTTCCATGAACAGGTCGATATTCTCTTTCACTTGCAGGGGTTGGTCGGAGGTGCGGGCGATGATCAGGTCGGGAGGCAGAGTGGCGCGGACCTGCTCCAGTTTCTGATCGACGGAGGCGCCGAATTTCTGGATCTGTTCGCCGGAGCGCATGTAGACGGCCAGCGTGATGGCGCGGCTGCGGTGGGGCGCGCCGGCCTTATCGGTCCAGGAATAAAAATTCAGGTAAGTCGCGGGAGTCTGATAAGCGCGGCTGATCTGGACCAGATCGCGCAGATAAACCGGGCGCGCCAGGGCCGACTGGTCCGACGATGACGTTGCCGATGGAGTTGGCGTTTTCGAATTGCCCGGAGGGATCGATCTGAATATCGCGCCCGCCGGCTTCGATGGACCCTCCTGGCAGGGTGATGTTGCGGGCGTTCAGGATGCGGCTCAGATCGCCCGCCTGAAAGCCGTAGGCGGCGAGGCGCTGCTGCGAATAATCCAGATAGACGGCCTGGGGAAGCACGCCTTTGCGTTCCACGCGCGAGGTTTGGGTGACGCCGAGCAGCGTGCGGCCGATGAGGTCTGTGTAATCGTCCAGCTGCGCGTAGGAATATTTCGAGACCGGCGACGGATGCGAGCTTGGCGCGGGTTTCGGAGACGTTCGCGAATGATGACGGGCGCGGAGACGTCGGGGTCGAACTCGGAGGCCTGGAGGCGGGTGGCGATGAACGTGCGCGAGAAACTCTGCGACGCGCGCGTCGTCGATTTTGGTGGCGCCGTCCACTCCGGTGAATCCTCGGCCGGTGATCAGTGCGCGAGTGTTCCAGGATGCCGGCGTTTTCGGCGCGGCGCCGAAAATCCTCTGTGATGGCGGCGATTCCGGCCTGCGATAGCGAGAGAGGATACGTATAAACCACGCTGACCGACGGGAGCTTCGAACTCTTTCCGGAGGCGCGGACGGCTTTGATGGCATCTTCGACGGAGCGGGCGCGCATCTCGATTTCCAGATCGTCGATGGGCGGGCTGGCGACGGTCATCATCATGCGCCGCGGTGTCGCCGAAATCGCTTTGGAACTGCACGCGCGTGGCTCCCGAGGGAAGGCGTCCGTTCAGAGCCTGGAGTTTGAGATTGATATCGCTGAACTGGGTGCGGCTGTCCTGTGTGGCTTCCGACAGCTGGACGTAGACGAACGACGCGCCGGGCAAGGAGATGGAGCGGATACCGTAATCGGCGGCGCTGGGCGGATGGATGGTTTTATTCTGGGCGATGGTCTGTTCGATGGGCCGGGTGACCAGTTGCTCCACTTCCTGCGCCGATGCGCCAGGCCATTGGCAGGCGGCGACCGCGACGCGCACCGGAATTTCCGGATCCTTGCGCTGAGGCATCGAGAAGTATCCGTAGACGCCCCAGATGACGACGCCGACGAGCGACGCCCAGGCGATCTGCCGATGCTCCACAAAATAGCGCGAGGTGTTGTGGATGTGCGGATGCGTTCTTCGTCGGTAATGTGGGCCATGGCAGTCCTTAGGGCAGCAGCCGGACCTCCTGTCCATTGCGGAGCAGGGAGCCGCCGAGGGAGACGATACGCTCGCCGGCGGTGACGCCCGCAGGTCACTTCGATGGAATTGCCATAGTGTTTCACCGATCTGAATTTCCTGCGCTTCGGCGAACGTCTTGCCGCCGCGGTCGCGGAGTGTAGACTGCGAAGCCGTCGGGATGGTCGGGGAGTGGACCACGGCGCCGAGGGGGACGACCAGCCGCGGTGGAGTCCACGGCGCGCCCAGGACGAGCGCGCCGATCATGCCAGGTCGAATTTCCTCGCGGGGATTATCGACGGTGACTTCGACCAGGAAGACGCGTCCCCTGGGTCGGCTTGCGGGGAGATGGAAGTGACGACGCCTTCTAGGAGAGAGATTGCGGTCAGGGCGACGGATTGTCTGTCGCCCAAGTGAACGACGTTGAAGCTGGCGTCGGGGACGGCGAAGACGGCTTTGACCAAGTGCGTGTCCATCATGCTGAATCCCATAGTGGCGTTGCCACCAGGCTTCCGCTTTCGACGTTACGGGCGGTGATCCAGCCCGTGAAGGGCGCGCGGACGGCGGTGTCGCTGAGGGAGAGCTTGGCTGTTGACCCAGCGCGCGCGTTGCGATGCGGCTTCGGAGCCTTCGACCGCGGCCTGCGCGCCCGACGGAGGCCGCGCGGATTCGTAGCGTCCCTTGGCTTGGTCGTATTGCGGCTTCACCAGGCTCGCGGATTCGAACAGGTTTTTGGCGCGGGTATATTCGATTTCGGCTTCGCGGAAATTTGCCTGGGTTTGGGCCAACTGTGCGCGAAGCTGCGCTTGCTGGGATTGGGCCTGCTGGAGCTGGGCTGTGGATTGCTCGACGCGGTGTTCGTAATCCATGGTGCGGACCAATGCGAGTTCCGCGCCGGGGGGACAATATCGCCGATTTGGACGTCGCGCTGCGGCCATCGGCGCCGCGAACTTCATGGATACGCTCGATAAGGCCGGCGGATTTGAAGGCGAGATCCATGCGCCACCGGAGCGATGATGGCGGCGTAGCGCTCAGGCGAATCCTGCTGGACGCGCTGGACGACGCCGCCGCGGACGGTCTGGAGAGGGGCTCGAGCGGGGCCGTTTTGCAGCCCGAGTAACAGGGCGGCTGCGAGAGTAAGAAGGATGGAAGTGGGCGTCGCATGTTACTGCCTTCCCAGCGCGGGATCGAAGCCGGCTTTGGAGGTCCAGAAAGAGGCGAGCGCTTTCTCATGTTCGGCGTTGGCTTGCGCCAGCGCGGCTTCCTGCTGCAGGAGGTCGGCCAGAAGCGCGGCTTTCTGGCCGTATGATTGGTCACGTGACGCATTTTTTCGCGTTCGGCTTCCTGCTGCAGGGCGGTGGTATCGAGCAGGGCGCGGGCCTCAGCTAGGCGCGGAATTTGGCGTTGACATCCAGGGAACTCTCTTCGGCGTCCTGTGCGGTGAGGGCAGCTTGTTTGGTCGTTCCCTGAGCTCTTCGGTCTGTGTCGCTTTTGGCCCCAATCGAAGGGCTGCCACTGGAGGAGGAATCCGACGGACACGATGTTTTTCGGAACGAAGCTGATGTTGGGCAGCGAGAGATACGTGAACTGGGGGCTGAGATCGGGGATGTATTCGGCGCGTTGGCGGCGGATTTCGAGTTCGGTCTTTTTCGATTGCAGACGGGCCTCGCGGATTTCGGAGCGCCCGCGGCCTCTTTGCGGGCGGCGGGGAGATCGGTCTCGGGCGTGGGAAGGGGTTGCTCCTCGACGGAGAAGTCTGCGGAAAGTTCGCGGCCCAGGAGGCGGTTGAGCGCTTCCTTGCGGGTTTCGAGGGATCGCGCAGGAGATCAACGTGGTAACGCTGCTGGCTCAATTTTGCACGAACGTTCAGGCTGTCGGATTTGAGAACGGTCTGCTCCGCCAGATTGCGATCGGTCTCGGCCTGGAGATCGACGAGGTACTTTTCATTGGCGGAGGCGCTTTCGATCCGGCTTTGGGTTTGCGCGATCCAGTAGTAGAGGTCGCGGACGGAGTGGGCAATGTTGAGTTGCTGCTGGCGCAATTGCTCCTGCGCCAACTGTTCGGCGAGCTTCGATTGGAGCACGCCGAGGTGGCAGAACTTTCCAAAGTTGCGAGAGCGGCTGGGTGGCTTGGGCAAGCACGAGGCCCGTGAAAAAGCGCGGCGTGGTGATGGTGGAGGTTTGGGTGGGGGATGGTCCCGACGTTCCGTATGGTGTCCAGCAACTGCTATGGGGAATGGTGAAATCGACGTCGCGCAAGCATTCTCCGCCAAGCATGTAGAGATTGAACTGGGGCAGGCGCTGGGTGCGGGCGGCCGCCGTGCCTTCAGCGGCGCGGTGGACATC